>CAVPTS010000013.1:0-474326 GCA_963708695.1 uncultured beta proteobacterium | reverse complement strand
ATCAGTCAGGGTTTGAGCGCGTCAGTTGAGCGAAGTATTGGGGAGGTGTATCCCTCACACGTGAGCGAGCTTGCAGCTGCTATTAGGCATGATACAGAGCAGGTAGAGCGTCTTGTATGAGGTATAAAGCAAGCTGGCAACGGTTCAAGGCGCTTTTTGTCCTAATTACCAAAGGGAGAACAAACCAGTTTAAGAAATTAGACGCTGTATTAGCTCTTTTGACTAGTAGGCAAGAGTGAATGCATGTTATTTATTTTGATATTAGACCTGGCGCTAAAATGTCTCCTCTTCTCGTCGAAATTTCTATATAAATTAGGTGGTAGTGAACTTCTCCCCTTGAGCCAAACCGATCCGCGCGACAATGGTAGATGAGAAATATCATATCTCGGTGTTCAAGCTCCTCAGAGGTATTCCTCTAGTGTACCTGCTCGTCTCTCCAGGTTGCCACAACCTCGGCTTCAAACCCACTGTCCACCAAGACGTACCAATCTCCGTGTGAAGCGACTGTCGGGCCGGCAAGCCAGAGACATTGCTTGAGTCAGCCGTTGCCTATCGAAGAATAGCTTGTTCCGAAAGCGCTGGTAAAGGAAGATAGCAACGTCGTTAAAGATTATGGATGATTGCGACCGCGAGTAACCAAACCATTCCACCATGTCGTGAAGGCGTAAGGGCCAGGATAGGCGCGCAAGGAATATACACAAAGCTTTTTGTGGTGAAGGACGATAGTCATAAGACCACTGGATGTCTTCGAGGTGGAGGAGAGGGAGTATTTGGTCAAGCTCTGCGGTGGTAAATCTCATCTTTTTCTTCACCCATTCCTCCAACATCATGGCAGCAATACATTTTGTGCCGCGTATTTCTACTCGTTCAGTTCGGGCTTGCTCGGTGAATGGCGGCGCATCTGCTTCGCCGGAAGGCTATCGTTTGGTAAGCAAATCACCAGCTCACGAGGTCGGGCAGCAAGGCGCTCCCGTTCGGAATATCGATCAGAATACCGCGCGGGACGAGCGGCGTGTCCCGCGAGGCAGCGCTCAAGGAGGAGGGGAACCTATGCAGCAGCGCGTCCCTCTGGCAGCCCAAAACAATGTGCCGCGCCCGTCCGTCGAAAACCCGGGTCACGAACCTGCGGTGCGAGCGCCGCACCCGGTTCAGAACGAACCTGAAGGCGTCAGGCAGCAACAAACGCGCGTGCAGAATGCGCCAGGAGAACAGCAACAGCAACAGCAACAGCAGCACGCTAGCGCGCAGCCGGCTCCACGAGTTGGCAATCAACCGAGAGGCGATTATGAAGGTCAGCATGCGCGGTCTGTCGAACCACCCGTGGCGCATGAGGATCGGCCCCATCCCGCACAACCGCCAGTTCAGCAAAATGCGCAACGGGCCGAGCCGCATCCTCACGCCGAATCCCATCCGGAACCGGCTCGGGGCAGCGAGCACCAGGAGCACCAGGAGCATCACGAGGCACATGACAAGTGAGGGCGGGGCGGGCGGTCGCGCTCAAGCGACGTCGTTTAGTGCGCGAGCGTGAGCAATGTTCTTGAGGGCAAACGTTCATGGCACTTGTATGGCGACACACTCATGACAATTGATGCCGCGGCTATAGAGGGACTCTATGCTATCGAGTCCCAGGCCGTTGTAGTTCGTTCATAGAGAACGACTCACCGCTTGAGTGCGAGATATGCCCGGCTAAGCAGGGGGCGGCTATGCACCCATAATCGCGACGCAAGCCACGACGGCGGCCGGTCACGCACTTCAAGCCGATAAATCGATCGCTCGCGGCTTCTTCTTGCCCGCTGACGTTCGGACCCATCTCGCACGTGTAGAAGTGTCGGAAGCCGGTTTCACGGGCGATTTGCCGGTAGTCGTCGTCATAGAAGCCTTGAGGCCAGCACAGGTGGTCAGAGATTCGCCCGAAACGGATATCGAACGCCGCGCGTGCATCGAGGAGATCGCGCCTCAGGCTCGCACATTTCTCTTCGCGATTGAGCGCGACCTTATCCCAGCGCACATGGCTGTGCGTATGGCTATGAAATTCGAACGTGCCCGCGCGACGCATGGCATCGATCTCGGACCATCGCAGGATCGTGCGATCGGCTTCGCCCTTTCTATAGCCAGGTCGCCTTCGCGATGACCCAGCAACTCAGGAAGCTCGCCGCCCGAATGCGCGTTCGAACGCGTGGCGCGCCGTCGCCGGGCCAACTGGTAACCAGAAAACACAGGGCGGTAAAACCATGCTTTTGCAGTACGGGATGAGCGTGCACCCAGTTGTCGAGATAACCGTCATCGAAGGTCAGGACTACCGACTTTTCGCCGGCAACGCTCACCGGCCAGATACGCACTCAATTGCCCGGCGCCCACAGTCCTATAGCCCGCTTTCGCGAGGTATGCCATCTGTGCCGCAAAGTGATCCGGCGAGACCGTGATCATTCCCGGGCGACGTGCTGATGTGGTGGTACATCAGCACGGGCACCGCTCGCGCTTCGCTGCTCTCACGCGTTGCGGCCGGCGTTCGCGATGCCGCGGCGTAGAAGTCGATGGTTTCGTCGGCCATGCCGTCGACCGTGAAGCTGGCATCGGTCAGAAGGCGTCCCGCAACGCCGAGTTGCGTCCTCAGCCTGGGGTTATCGATCAGGCGCGCCATTGCCGCTCGCAACGCCACGATGTCATGCGGCGGCACAAGCAGGCCGTTAACGCCGTGTGTGATGAGTTCGGGCACGCCATCGACGTCTGTTCCGATGACCGGCAACCCCGCCGCCATGGCCTCGATATACGACTGCCCCAACGCTTCCTGATGCGTTGGCAGCACGAAGAAATCGCAGCCCCGCAGCACATTCGGAATGTCCGTGCGAAAGCCCAGCAGATGAATACGATCGCTAATCCCGATAGCCGTCGACAATATTCTTGATCTTGTCGAACCACGGCCCGTCGCCGGCCATCACGACATGCAGGTTCGGACGTTCTGCAAGCATGGGCCGGACCGCATCGATCAGATCTTCATGGCCCTTCTTGTCGCGCACGATGGCAACCATGCCGGCGATGATCGCATCCGCGCCGAGCCTGAGTTCACGCGCGCAACGTGGAATGCGAAAGGGCTGGCGGCTTGACGATGCCGTCGTAGATGGTTTCAACGCGGCTCTTCGACACTCCCGCGGAAATCAGGTAGTCCCGCACGTGGCGACTCACCGCAATGACGCGATGTGGAATCCATGTGTAAGTTGGCGAGCGAACTGATAGGCAACGCGAGATGTCGCGTGCGGACCACGAACGGCGTGCCCGCAAGCCGGCCCGCTGTTCCCGCAACGATGCTGTCGTGGCCACTATGCGTGTTGAGGACATCGAACTTACGGCGTGAAAGCAATGTCCTTATCGTCATCATGGACGTGATGTCTGCTCCGCCTCTCATCCGGGCATGGTGAACGACGAACCCTTCTTCTTTGGCGCGTACGCCGAGGCGGGCCTCGATCGGACAGACTACTTCAACCAGATGGCCCCGCGCACGCAATATTGTCATCTCCTTCAGCGTGCGATGCTCTTGACCGCCCCAGCCCTTGGACGACTCGCTATGTAGTATTCGTAATGCCTTCATCCGCTTTGCTGCCTCCCCGGCAGTGTGTGCTGTAACAGCTTTGTATTGGGCGGTAATATATAGTAATAAGTGACGTGCATTACAGGTGTTTCCAAAAAAACGACGATGTCGATGCAATTGGCGTCACCGTTCTTTACCAGGCTAAAAGTTGCTTCGAGCCTTGCTACGGGTAGTCTGGTTGCGGTTCCTCAAGAATCAAGCCCAATGTTTGACACTGCAAACGTTTGCGAAAAATTAGATGCTCTTTTGAGATGGCGTTTCTGAGCGGGCGTGGAGCGGGAAAGTGAAGTATTCGACAGCTATTCAAATTAATTCGGACTGGAAATAAATAATCGACGCTATATGGAGTCCGGGAAAAAATGCCGGCGTCGTCGGACCGACGGGCGCGATTACTCAATCGACCCACGGCGGAAGGTGCCTCGTCCAATGTATTGACTAAGGCAGCAATCTATCAAAAATATTGTACTTTCCGCACGTTGCTTCGTATCCTGTGCTCCGGCTAAGGAAGCTACTCGGAAATGCTGCGACCAAGTCGTTTTTTCCAGGTCCGCCTTGTCAAGATCTTCGATGCTTGGCCGCCGTCCGGGCCGGCAAGGCTGATATCCGAGCTTGAGAATATTTATAGCAATACTGATCATATTGAACCGGCCGAGCGGACGGAACCACGTCAAGTAAAACGACTCAGGCGTTCCGGCCTGACAAGGAGGATTCAGTGTTTCTATATCGGCCGTGTTATTTGCATTTGCGCGTTCTATGGGCGGCCATTTGGTGTCTTTCAGCTATCCATGCGGTGGCACATGAGGCATCTCCGTCTGACTTGACATCCGCCAGTGCGCAGACGATCGAGACAACGCTGGCGTCCGACGGCATAGTGCGGGACCTGCCTCTGCAAAGCGGCGGCGTCCAGCGGGTTCTATATTCCGCGGCTAAACGCCAGACGAAGGGCATCGTCATCATGTTCGCCGGAGGCACGGGCGAGCTGGAGATCGGTAAAAACGGATACGTTAAAAACGCAAAGAACTTTGTGGTGCGCTCAAGCGACCTCTGGCGCGAAAAAGGTTACGGCATAGTTTTAGTCGATGCTCTTGATCACCAGTCCATGCGAGGACAGCGCAGCAGTGCTGCCTACGCAGAAGTCACTAGAAACATAGTTGCGTTTGCGCGTGAGCAGGCGAGTGTTCCGGTATGGGTGCTGGGTACCAGCCAAGGGTCCATAGCCGCCATGAACGCAGCGTCGCATGCCGGGAGAACACAGATCGCGGGTCTGATTCTTACTGAATCCGTTTCCATTGCGGGCGGCTCTCACGAAACGGTCTTCGACGCCCATCCCGGCGATGTCCGTGTTCCTGCGCTGGTTGTCGCGAATACGGACGACCGGTGCGAGGTCGCATTGCCCTCGATGGCCAAGGAAATTGCACAATCTATCCGCTTCGCTCCCGCGACCATATTGACCGAGAGCGGTGGCGTTCAGCATTCCCGCGATGACTGTGCGTCCCTATCTCCGCATGGTTACTACGGAATAGAAGATAAAGTGGTTGGCGATATCGTGACCTGGATGCAGAAAACACAAAGCCAGTTGTGATCTAAGCTTGGTCGAGCCGCGACGCTTGCGGTCCAGGCAGACCGATAGCACCTGGTTGATTTATGATTTACGCCACTTAAGCATATCTCGCCGGCTATGAACGCTAACGCTTCCAATTTCAATCAACCTACGTTGACGGGCCACACTATCGAGCTTCGTCCTTTGCAAGAAGCTGATAGCGCGGCGCTAGTTGAGGCCGCGGCAGACGGCGAGTTGTGGAACATGAAGGTGACGATCGTTCCGGGTCCCGACACAGTCGACAGTTACATTGCCACGGCGTTAGCGGGACAACGGGCAGGCACTGTCATGCCGTTCGTTATTATCAAGCGTGAGAGCGGGCAAGTTGTCGGCAGCACGCGCTTCTGGAAAATCGATCGCGCTAATAGAAGGCTGGAGATAGGCCACTCGTGGCTACGTAGCTCGGCGCAACGCTCCGGGGTTAATACTGAAGCGAAGTATTTGCTTCTGACTTACGCGTTCGAAGTCGTGAATGCAGTGCGGGTCCAATTCACCACGGACGAATTAAACGAGAAGTCGAGAGTGGCGATCGCACGTATTGGCGCGAAGCAGGAAGGGATCGTCCGCCACGAGCGCATCATGCCCGACGGCCGCAAGCGTAATTCAGTGCGCTTTAGCATCATCGATTCAGAATGGGCGGACGTGAAGACATCGCTGCAGCGGATGATGGCACGGTAGGTGTGGAGGATCCGCGAGCGAGAAGCGAGCCCGAGCGATGAAGCACGCTCAGGTACCCGGAAAGTGCAAGATGGTCAAACGAGCGCCGCACGATGATATTTCATTCACGGCCAATCTCGCGCGATAGTTGGCTCCGCATAAAGTCCAAATTTTCTCCGCGTTCGGTCCGCCCCGGTCGCGACTTTTCGTCGGCTTTTCGCGTGACCGGCACAAGCGTTTCCGCTTAAAACCTCCAATTAAATCATTTAATTAATTAATCTGACAAAATGGTATCGGGTATATTTACTTGTAATTTTAACAAAAAGTAACTTCATACAATTCTAATTAGTTATGTATTGATTCTTGCGCAGTGGATGCGGAAAGTGAGAAGAAAATTTCGGGAGCGCGTGCTTCGTGAGATCTATCAGATCCGATGTCTGTCACGTGAGGAACTATTACTTATTTCGCAGAGTTTATTCGCGTTACATGAATGAAACGTTTTTTGCGAATATAATTCGTCCACGCAAACAGCCTGTAAGTACTACCTGTGATGGGCAGAAGCCCGGTCTGCATCAGGGCGCATTTACTTCCTGTGCAAGTCGAGTGCCACGGCGCAGACCGCCGGTGACTCGGAGAACTGTTTGTCGCGCTCGCTTATGCGGGATCAGCTGTCAGACGCAGGTGCTCGCCGCCGCCCGAACGTGAAGAGATAGAGGCACGAGCCGCATCTATCCAGCCTCTTGATGTGAGCTAAAGCTTCGCGTTGTTGAACTACTTTGTCACTGACATCGGGTGTCCGATGCCGGTTGAGCGAGTGTGCGCGCTGCAGACTCCCACTTACAGAGGGACGCACGGCGGTTCATGGTTCGGCGAGGGAGTGCGCGGGACATCGATATTTTTGCCGCGGCTAATGTGTCTTCGATGTCTTCGATCGTAGACATATGAGCCGCTGGTTGATCAATCAGGGGTTCTAATTATGTTTATTGGACAAGTAGTGTGACGGTCTGTTTGTCACATTAACGACGCAACAGATTACTAACGCGGAAATTTCGCCCACCTCACCGTTTTCTTTCAGAACGACGTGAGTCTGAAACGGGCGGAAGGGAATCGTGTGCTCTCTGCGGGGAGCCGGTCTTCGGCTGTTTGGCAGCGTCCTCGGGAATGTCCGGCATTTTGATCGACGTTGATCAACCGGGCCCCGGACGAGCCTGGCTAAAGCAGACCTCGTGACGATTCGCGGTTGCGTTGGCCGACTCCTGCGCGACGGGGACCAGCCCAAGCTCTCTCACTCCGACGTCGACAACGCATCGACGCGGGTGCTGGAGATTGCATGGTGATTAGGATTACAGAGAGATTTATGTGTTCACTGAGGACGGGTAAAAATCTGAATGCGACTTCATGGAAAGCTCTGTAGCAAGAGAGGTTGAGGCCGCGATATCTGTAATCCGGTTTTGGAATCGATACGTCAAATAGCTCGGCTTCAACTGCAATGAACGTGATCAGCGCGTTCTCTGGTTCGACTCTCTCAGCGCGTCAAGAACGCAAACGCGGGACGACTCCAGTCGATCTTGCTGAATCCTCGGGGAAAACTCGGTTTTTTGCTTTACACATGGACTATGATGAGATATTTAAGACTACTTCCGGTTGCAGTTGCGACGATGCTGGCGGCGTTTGGTGTCGAAAACGCCCAGGCGCAAGCCAGCAGCATCACCGTCGCCGGCGTGCAATACAAGCTATGCGGATCTGAGAACGACAATTGCACGTTCTCAGGGACAGGGTCGGTCGTGTTCGGCGCGGTGCCGCCGAACGCGCCATCAAGCATGCTGACGAGCCCGCGTACATTTACCAATGGCGTGGGGTGCTATGTCGGCGCTGTCTCGCAGTCGGATCCCGCGTACGGCTACGGCAAAGTCATGCTGGGTCCACGTAGGGACCACCGTCACCCCGCCGGTGACCACGCCTCCCGTCACAACACCGCCGGTTACGACACCACCGGTTACGACGCCGCCAGTTACAACGCCGCCGGTGACCACTCCGCCGGTTACCACCCCGCCAGTTACAACGCCCCCCGCGACAACTCCGCCAGCGACGACCCGCACCAGCCGGGCAGCTCGGCCATCTCGTGCGGCACGCCGACTCAAACGGCCGGCGGCACCGCGAACGGATTGATCAGCGCTGACACGCCGACAACCGATGGCCTGCGCATTTTCCAGAACAACGCACCGTTCAAGCTCGCGATCACGACCAACTCGCCGAGCGCGGATACGGTCGTATGGTCTGTTGCAGACTCGAATGGCGCGATCAAGACGCAGGGCAGCTTCGCAGTGAAGTCCGGTGTGCAGACCGCCACGATTCGATGTACGTCGACGTGGTCCGGCTACGGCGCGCTGACCGCCACGCTGCAGTCTCAATGGCGGCACGTTGCCGAACCAGGGCACGCGTCCGATGGGTATTGCGACGTTCGGCGTTTTGCCTAACCTGACGTCTGTTCTCGGCACCGTAACGTATGCGCATCAGGACCAGCATCGGTTCGGCATGCAGGGTTTCAACGGCAACATTGCCGCGTTGCACGATCTGGGCATTTCCTGGACCATCGACGATCGTCGAAGTGTCGGCCATGGAACCCAACGGCCCCAACACGTATACGCCGAGCGTCAATGACCTCGACCCGTTCTACAAGGCCAATCCCGACCAGATGCGCATTGTGCGTCTCGACGGACTGCCGGCATGGGATTCGAAGACGGGTCAGTTCAACGACAGCTACTACGCGCCGTCGAACATGACCTGAGTTCCAGAGCTTCATGGCCAAGGTCGGTACCGATACGAGCCTGATCCGGGCCGCGAATTATCCGAACCAGCAGAAGAACTACTACCAGGTGACGTGGGAGCCGAGCCTCGGATGGGCAGATAGCCAGGCGAACTTCGTCGCCATGTACAAGGCCGCTTATCGAGGGCTTGCACTCGACCGATCCGAACGCCGTCGTGATGGGTACCGGACCAACCCGTTTCCCGCCAATTGCGACACGTGCACGACGGGCTACCTGCAGAACGTTCGGGGCGCTCGGACTGTGGAACTACATCGATGCAGTCTCGACGCATGGCTACTGGAATGCGGGCACCTATCCGGCGCATCCGCCTGAATTGCAGGACTCGGATCCGAACCCGGCGAACCAGGCCAACGCGCTCGACAACCAGATGACTCAGTTGCGTGCCGTCATGCAGGCCGGCAAGCCGAACATGAAGCTGTTCGTCACCGAAGCTGGCGCCAGCTACGATCCGGGCGTCAACTACGGACCTACCGTGCCGTCGCAGAACCAGTTGTTTGCTCATGCTGCTGTTGGCGTGCGCTGCTCACATCATTACGCTTGGTGGCGGCGCGCAAATGACCACGCTGTTCTATCGGCCCGGACTATCCGGGCGAGCCTGGGCTACGGCACGTTCTTCGACCTGAACGACGCGCAGGGCGCGTTCGGTGCATCGAACCTGTCGCCGAAGCCGGAAGCGCTGGCGTTCGCCACGATGACACGGGCACTCGACGGCACCAATACGCTTGGCCGCGTCACGGGAACGCCGTCAGGAACGTTTGCGTATGCGTTCCAGCAACTCGGTAACGGCAAGGTCGTGACCGCCGTATGGGCACACAGCAATGCGCAGTGGCCGGCAGCAGCGGTCTCTATAGCCAGACCTACTCGACGAGCTACTCGCTTCAAGTGGACGACGCCGGTGCGTCGGGCAATGTGACGAAGATCGATGGTTACGGCAATGTCAGCACGCTGCCCTATACCAACGGCAAAGTGACGCTGACGCTGACTGAAGTGCCGCAATACATCGTCTCGAGCAACGCAACGGTTGCCAAGGCCAATTCGACGGTTCCGGTCGGGTACACGGGTCAGTAAATCTTCAAAGATGTTTGATGCGCTGTTAGCGGGAGCGGCGGCGCATCAATAAAACAACGCATGCCTCGCGGATGAAACGCGAGGCATTGGTTTTTCCATCGTGGCCGATGCACGGTCACGTAAGCAGACTTTCAGCCGGCACGTAGGCTATATCCGAGGGCGCGCGCAACAGCCTTGTAAGTGACCTGCCCCTCGCATACGTTCAACCCGGCGCGCAGATGCTGGATCCTTAGACAACGCGCGCCTCCATCCCTTGTCCGCGATCGCCAGCGCGTGGCCGATCGTCGCGTTCATGAGCGCGAATGTCGAGGTTCGCGCAACCGCGCCCGGCATGTTGGCCACGCAGTAATGAACGACGTTGTCCACGACGAAAGTCGGATCGGTATGGGTCGTGGGCCGGGACGTCTCGAAGCAACCGCCCTGATCGATGGCGACGTCGACAACCACGGCGCCCGGCTTCATATGCGAAATCATGTCGCGGGTCACGAGCTTCGGCGCGGCCGCGCCGGGGATGAGCACGCCGCCGATCAGGAGATCCGCGGCGTGCGCTGAATCCTCGATTGTCTGTGTGTTCGAGAATAGCGTGGTGACGCGGTTGCCGTAGATCACGATCCAGTGCGCGCAGGCGCTCGAGGTTCTTGTCGATGATGGTCACGCGGGCGCCCATGCCCATTGCAATCTGCAAGGCGTTCGTACCGACCACGCCTGCACCGATGATCACCACATGTGCAGGCGCCACGCCGGGAACCCCGCCGAGCAGCAACGCCATGCCTCCCTTTGATTTCTCCAGATGCGCCGCGCCCGCCTGGATCGACATGCGGCCCGCGACTTCGCTCATTGGCGCAAGCAAAGGCAAGCCGCCGCCCGGACCCGTGATGGTCTCGTAAGCAATGCATACGGCCTTGGAGTCGATCAACGCTCGCGTCTGGTCCGGGTCCGGGGCAAGATGCAGGTACGTGTAGAGAATCTGGCCGGCGCGCAACATGGCGCACTCGGCGGGCTGCGGTTCCTTCACCTTGATGATCATCTCCGCAGTCGAAAATACTTCCTGCGCTGTCTCTACGACAGACGCGCCCGCAGTCTTGTACGCATCATCCGATAAACCTATCTCCGCGCCCGCAGCTGTCTGGACGACAACCTCATGACCTCGCGATGTCAATTCGCGGACCCCCGCAGGCGTAAGCCCGACCCGATATTCGTGGTTCTTGATTTCTTTCGGCAGACCGATACGCATGATGGAACTCTCCTCCTGAAATGACGACTTACCAGGGTCCGCCGCCATCGATCACGACCGGACCCCCACACGCGGATGCAAGGTGATCCGCGGCCGCCAAGGGCGGCTTCTTTTCAACAAAACTCCAATAGCTATACTGATTAATTTATGACATCGCCGGAGATCGCTCGCCGCGAGAGACAGGTCGAGGCGCGTCGATCCCTATGTTCGGCCGATGGCGGTGCGAGGCTCACTCGATTTTCCCCCGAATCATGGGCAGCGGCGACATCGAGCCACTGCAGGTTCACGATACCGATAGTGTGACCACAAACCGATGTTCCCGGACAATGAATAAGCCGGGGTTTTCCATGAGAGGCGCGCTTTTGCCGGCTATTAAGCCTCGTGGAGGGAATGTGACGCGCGGCGCTGCAGCATGAATGCCTTCCCGGTCAAGCGGCCCTGCGTTTAACCCTGCGATGGCGGCGTCGCGAGCGGCTCTCGCGTACGCCGCGCTTTGTTGTTCACTGCAGGGCCATTGCGAGGGAAGTGGCCTGGACAAAAGGCCGAAGCAATCGGTTGCTTGGGAAGTGTAAAGACAAGACAGAGACAGGAAGCGGCGAACCATAGCCGGCCCAAAACCATGCCGTATTTGCTGCGGCGTGAATTTATCGCGAGCTTCTCGCAGAGCAGCGCATGCCACTCACGCCACTCATAAAAAGAATAGAATCTGGTCGCGCCGATCTTGCACTGTGGTCGTAACAAAAAAAATCGCGGGCAATGTAACCCATTGCTTCAAATCGTCGAATTAGCATGTGCACATGGCCCTTTAACCAACCAACCAACCAATGCGACATAGCTTGACGACCGATTACAGATGCCTTGCGGAAGGAGCGCAAACACAATGGATATCAACTTTGAATGCACGATGTGCGGCAAGTGCTGCCACGACCTCAAGCTGCCACTAAGCGTTGACGAAGCGCTTGCCTGGCTTGCGCGCGGCGGAGATGTCCAATTCCTTTGCGAAGCGGTTCCATGGTCCGACGAGCCCGCTGCCGACAACCTGCAGGCGCAGCATAAGCGGCGTAGATCTTTTGCTGCGTCGAGCGCCGAGATGCCCGCGCGGATTGTCGTGATCCTCGCCGCGTCATTTGACGGTGCGTGCCCGCATCTGCAAGCGAACATGAGTTGCGGTGTGTACGACGAGCGTCCGAATGTTTGCCGGATCTATCCTGCCGAGGTCAACCCGTTTATCGAGTTAAAGCCTGAGCAAAAGGCGTGTCCGCCTGAAGCGTGGTCTTCCGATAAACCGCTCCTGATGAGGGCGCAACAAATAGTTGATCTCGAGACGGCCGCTCTGATAGCTCAGTCGCGGGCTGCGGACGTGGGCGATGTCGGGACGAAGGCCCGTGCATGCGGTTATTTGGAGATCAACACCGCGGCGCTTGCGAACGAGGGTTTCGCTGTCTATTCGCCGCCTCGTGAGCGCTCGCTTGCGGCATTGAAACGTGCTCGTGACGCGGACGATGCAAGCGAGGCTTTGCAGCAGTGGAGCATTACATCGAATCGGCGCGAGACGGTGGAAACGCTGACTTCGATTGGAGCACTGGGCGTGCTCTATTGCCTGGCAGACGTGCCGGCGTTCGATTACATCGGGTTCTTTCCTGCCTCGTAAGACTGACGACGCGCAAACTACTTGCCCCGTCGCGCGGGTTGCTTTGCCGCTCTATGCGTCTCGAGGAACAGTCCTGCAGTGACTGCGCTCGCCAGAGCCAAGCCGGCAGCAACGCTCACTACAATCCGATATCCCGCCACGAACGCCTCGTCGACGGTGCGGGTTACTCGCTTGTCCGGACTGATTGCTGCCGCGAGCAGCGGACGCTGCTCGTCGATCTGCTGGCGCAACGGTTGTGAGAGCTTGAGGGGAACGAGGTGGACGTCGAGGGAATGATTGAATGTGGCGGACAGGATCAAGCCGAACAGCGCAACGGCTATCAGTCCGGCAACGCGGGATACTGCGTTGTTGACGCCGGAGGCGACACCTGACTGATTTTCCGGTGCGGCGTTCATGACGGAAGTGGTGAGCGGCGCGACGCAAACGGCCATGCCCAAGCCAAGGATTGCGAGCGGCGGGAAGAACGTGGTCCAGTACGATCCTCCTATTCCGGGCCATGCCAACAGGCCGAACCCGAGAGTGACAATGAGCGACCCGATCGTTAGCGGACCTTTCGAACCGTAGCGTGCGATCAGGCCGCCCGACCATCGCGATAGCAGGAAGATGATAAGGATAAGCGGCAGCAGGGCAGCGCCGGCCTCGGTCGCTGAATAGTGCTGCACTTGTATAAGGTTGAGCGGAAGAAAATAGAGTACGCCGCCCAGTCCCGCATACAAGAAAAGCGTGATCAGGTTCGCGCCGGCAAAGGTCCTCGAGCGGAAGAGCGTCAGGGGCACCATGGGTGCGCTCGAACGTGCCTCGACTATAAAAAAGCCTGTTAGCGCAGCAACGCCTGTCACTGCGGCGACGAGCACCGAAAATCCTCCGCTTGAGGCTTGGATCAATGCGAAGGTTATGCCGCCCAAGCCTACGCATGCGAGCAATGCGCCGGGCCAGTCGAGCGTGCGAGCAACCGCGGCGTTGCGGCTTTCTTCAACACGCTGCAGGGTCAGCCAGAGGACTAGCGCAGCGAGCGGCACGTTGATAAAAAACACGGCTCGCCACGAGAAGTGTTCAACGAGCCATCCACCGAGCACCGGGCCGACGGATGCGGTGATGGCCGTAAAGCCGGACCAGGTTCCGATGGCGCGTCCTCGTTGCGCCGCCGGATAGGCGGCGCTGATTAGCGAAAGGCTGCCGGGCACGAGGAACGCCGCGCCGATCCCTTGAACGCCGCGCGCGAGGATCAGTGCATCGACTGAGCCGACCATTCCGCACCAGGCGGAACCGATGGCGAACAGGATGACACCGAGGAGAAAGATTTTCCTGCGCCCATAGTTGTCGCCCATGGATCCGCCGACGAGCAGTAGCGACGATAGCGACAGTGCGTAAGCTTCGACCACCCATTGGAGATTGCTTGCGGTTGCACGCAGTCCGCTCTGCAGCGCGGGAAGCGCGACGTTCACAATGGTCCCATCGATGAAGGCCATACTCGATCCGAGGATGGCGACGATCAGGACGGGAACATTTCCGTGGGGGCGCTCGTTTGACTCGCTTGGGTCTTCGGTTGCGGTCATGGATCTTCCTTGGGCTCACGGTTGTACGCATCGGTACTCTGGGGGAGCCATACCGGGCTTTGCGGATTATATTTTTATTTCGTGAATGAGCGGGCGATGCTTACGTTAGCACTCGGTCGGGGTTTTGGGCGCGAGGCCTGACGCAATGGTCGGGGTTGATGCTGGGTTGCTGCTGCTTACGTTAGCGCGGGTTGAATGTGAGCTAAATTTTTTATCACTATTAGCCACTGTCCGTGGCGGGACTTCATTTCTTTGTCCAACGGCGACAAAGAAACGAAGCAAAGAGAACGCCTCCCCACAATCTGTATTAAGTGTCCCCAGCGTGCAGACCCCTGCTTTTGGTTCCCGAATAGAACGGTGCTCGCAAAACCACGGACACTTGAAACCCTCCTTCTCGCGAATTCTTACATCCCCACGCTTCGCCACCAGTGCTCTCGGGCAAGATCGATGTCCCGCGGACCAATACGGCCGCACGCGTCTTTGCGGGTTAGTGGACTGCGTGATCCGCATGACCATTTAAGCGGGGGCGCTAAGCGGAGGCGCGCGTAGCGCGCCGTACGCCTGGGCACCAGCACATCAGAAAAAATGGTGGAACGCCCCTCGCTAGCGCGAACAATCGCGCCAAAACGACTACGCACCGAATAACTTCAGCAGGCTTCAAACAGCGGTGAGGCCGTACCGGTCTGCGTGTGTTCCGATCTTGCCCGAGAGCACTGGTGGCGAAGCGTGGGGATGTAAGAATTCGCGAGAAGGAGGGTTTCAAGTGTCCGTGGTTTTGCGAGCACCGTTCTATTCGGGAACCAAAAGCAGTGGTCAGCACGCTGGGGACACTTAATACAGATTGTGGGGAGGCGTTTTCTTTGCTTCGTTTCTTTGTCGCCGTTGGACAAAGAAATGAAGTGCCGCCACGCACAGTGGCTAATAGTGATAAAAAATTTAGCCAACATACAACCCGCGCTAAGGTAAGCAGCAGCAACCCGGCATCAACCCCGACCACCGACCATTATCCCCGCGCCCAAAACCTGACCGAGTGCGAACGAAAATACCCCGGCTAATAGTGATAAAAAATTTAGCCAACATACAACCCGCGCTAACGTAAGCAGCACCAACCCAGCACCAACCCCGACCATCAGCCCCGCGCCCAAAACCCCGCCCGAGTGCGAACGAAAATAACCTAGGGCGAGCGAAAACCTAACTCTCCGGATTCGCAATATCACTCTGGACTATTTGTTCACCATGACGCACCGCCGCTTCGCGTGCCTCCTGCCGCGTCGGATAGGGCCCGAGGACCTCCGCGCCCTGGAACGGGAACAACATTCGGCCGTCGGTCTTCCTGATGACCTTTAGTGTTCCTACAAACAATCCGCCCGCGTTGATTTGATACGACGCGTAGATCGCAAAATCCTCGGCACCCATGAGTTCGCCTGAACGCCGGTTTTTCAGCTGGTTCGTCGACAGGACAAGTTTTGGCTTTTTCATTGCAGTTGACTGGCATCGATCGTGGACTGCCTGTCATCAAGCAATTTCCAGTCCGCGCCCGCGGCACGCTGCCGCTGCGCCGGGCAAAGGAAGACGCACCTGCGAGCACGCGTTGCGCCGCATCCCCGTCCGAACCGCACCAATCGTTTGCGCTCAAATCCACGGTTCTCGAGGAACACCAGGCGTTGACGGGCGGGCGACGGGCGCGAAAGGGCGCGAAAGGACGCGAAAGGGCAAGACCGCAACTCAGCGGGGATCGGCGAAACCAAAACGAATGCGACTATTAAAATCGGCTGATAAAACCGATTTGCGAAACCAACTAGAAAATCAGTACATTTTTTACGCACCGGCGTTGCCTGAAACGCATGCCTGAGCCCACCGCAACGCCCAGATCACCATGCGCCGGAAGGTAAGATGACGGCTTATCGAACTCGCTTTCAAAATCGGTAACGTATACCAACAAACCATAGAAACGTTATTCGCGAATCCAGCCCATGAACGACAGACAACCGACCGCCAACCCGAGTCACGCCTTTCTCGACCGGAGGCGGCGAGGTGGCGAAAATCATTGCATCAAGGGACTGGTCGGCCTCACCGTTGGGACCGGTCTCAGGGTGGTCGAAAACGCTCACGAGCACCGTCGCGCTGATTCTTGCAGTCGCCCGTGCCTATCGTTACGCTGTGGGGTGTGGACGGCGTCATGCTCTACAACGACGCTTATTCCATTTTCGCCGGCGGACGGCATCCACAGCTTCTCGGCTCGAAAGTGCGCGAAGGCTGGTCGGAGATCGCGGATTTCAACGACAACGTGATGAAGGTCGGACTAGCCGGCCGAACGCTGCGATACGAGGATCAGGAACTCACGCTGCACCGCCACGGCCGCGGCGAGCAGGTGTGGATGAATCTGGACTATTCGCCCATTCTCGATGAACGAGGCGTACCGGTCGCCGTCATCGCGATCGTGGTGGAGACGACCGCGAAGGTGCGTGCGGAGCGCTGGCTGAGCGGCGAGCGCGAGCGGCTGCGCCGGATGTTCGAACAGGCGCCCGGGCTTCATGGCCATGCTGACCGGCCCCGAACACGTCATTCGAACTGACGAACGCGTCCTTCACGCAACTTGTCGGCGACCGCACGATCCTCGGCAAGCCGGTGCAGGAGGGATTGCCCGAGCTTCGCGGGCAGGGGTTTGTGGAGATCCTGGACCAGGTCTACGCCACCGGGACGCCGGTCTCGGGCAGCGCGCAGTCCATCGTGCTCAACCGGCTGCCCGGGGCGCCTGCGGAACAGCGCTATGTCGACTTCGTCTATCAGCCGGTGCGCAACGAAGCCGGCGAGGTGATCGGCATCTTCATTCAGGGAACCGACGTGACGGACCGCCTCGCTGGCGGAGCGCGCGGTCCATGAAAGCGAAGAGAAATTCCGTACCTTCGCCCAGGCCATGCCGAACCAGGTCTGGGCCGCGCGGCGCGACGGCGAACTCGACTGGTTCAACGACCGGGTCTACGAGTACAGCGGCGCGGCGCAGGGCAGTCTGGACGGCGAGGCGTGGGGCAAGATCGTTCATCCCGACGATCTGCCGGCCGCCATTGCGACAGTGGCGCGACGCGGTGGCATCGGGCACGACCTACGAATGCGAGTTCCGCATTCGCCGAGCCGATGGCGTGTTCCGCTGGCATATCGCCCGGGCGCTGCCTATTCGCGACAACGCCGGGCGCATCGTCCGCTGGATCGGCACGAACACCGACATCGAAGACCAGAAGTCCGCAGCACGCGCGCTCGAGCGCCTGAACAAGACGCTGGAACAGCAGGTGGCGGAAAGCGTTGCCGACCGGGACCGCATGTGGCGGCTTTCTACCGACATGATGCTGGTCGCCGATTTCCAGTCGAATATCGTGGCGGTGAATCCGGCCTGGCAGCAGACTCCTCGGCTGGGATGAGAAGAACCTTACTCGGCCGTTCGTTCCTTGAGTTCGTGCATCCCGATGACCGCGTCGCGACGCTCGCCGAATTGGGCGAACTCGAGCGAGGGCATCCGCACGTTCAAGTTCGTCAATCGCTATCAGCGGCAGGATGGCGCGTATGTCACGCTGTCGTGGACGGCCGTGCCCGATGACCGTTTCATCCATGCCGTGGGCCGCGACATCACCGCGGATCGCGAAGCGGCAGAAGCGCTGCGGCGTACCGAACTCGCGCTCCAGCAGGCGCAAAAAATGGAGACCATCGGCAAGCTGACGGGCGGCGTCGCGCACGATTTCAATAACCTGCTGCAGGTCATTTCCGGCAATCTTGCAACTGCTCGCGTCGGACGTGGCGGGCAACGAGCGGGCAGAGCGGCGCCTGGCGAATGCGCTTGCCGGCGTCAGCCGCGGCGCGAAGCTGGCGAGCCAGTTGCTGGCATTCGGCCGCCGGCAGGCGCTCGAGCCGAAGACGATCAAGATCGGACGGCTTATCACCGGCATGGAAGACATGTTGCGGCGCAGCCTGGGCGAAGCCATCGAGATCGAGACGGTTGTTTCGGCCGGTCTGTGGAATACATTCGTCGATCCCGACGCAGGTCGAGAACGCGATCCTCAATCTCGCCATCAACGCGCGCGACGCCATGGACAACGCGGGCAAGCTGACGCTGGAAGTAGGCAACGCCTTCCTCGACGACCGCTATGCACGCGATCATGCCGAAGTGAGCGCCGGGCCAATACGTGATGCTCGCAGTGACGGATACCGGCTGCGGGATGACGCCCGAAGTGCTGGCCCAAGCCTATGAGCCGTTCTTCTCCACCAAGCCGGAGGGCAAGGGTTCGGGGCTGGGGCTCTCCATGGTCTATGGCTTCGTCAAGCAGTCCGGCGGACACGTGAAGATCTACAGCGAACCGGGCCACGGCACGACGGTGAAGCTGTATTTGCCGCGGACCCACGACAAGGAAGACCTCGGGGCGGTGATGGAAACGCACGCCGGTGCTCGGCGGCGCCGAGACGATCCTGGTAGCGGAAGACGATGAGCAAGTCCGGGTGACGGTGGTGGAGATGTTGTCCGAGCTGGGATATCGCGTGCTTAAGGCGAACGACGCCAGCAGCGCGCTGGCGATCATCGAAAGCGGCGTGTCGATCGATCTGTTGTTCACCGACGTCGTCATGCCCGGTCCGCTGCGAAGTCCCGAACTCGCTCGCCGCGCGCGGGAACGCATGCCCGGCATTGCGGTGCTGTTCACGTCGGGCTACACGGAAAACGCGATTGTTCACGGCGGCCGGCTGGATGCCGGCGTCGAATTGCTCGGCAAGCCCTACACGCGCGAGGCGCTTGCGAGAAAGATCCGGCATGTGCTTGCGAATCAAACGCCAGCGTGCGGTCAGCGCTCACGGTGGCGCCGGCGCCTTTGAGCGTGCCGTCCGGCGGTCACGCGCAGTGCGCCTGCCGGGCGCGTCGCTAAGCATCTTGTTCGTTGAAGACGATGACCTGATTCGCTCCAATACGAGCGAGTTGCTCGATGGCGCTGGGGCATGTCGTCCACGAGGCTGCCGACGCGACGAGCGGCTTTGGCGCTGATTCAGAAAGAGGCAGGTGGATTTGCTCATCACGGATGTCGGCTTGCCCGGCATGTCGGGCGAAGAACTGGCAGTACGAGCACGTGTTTTGCGCCATGATCTGGCGGTCATATTTGCCACCGGAGATCATCATCATGTTTCGAAGGTGCCGGGATACTTTGTTTTGCGAAAACCCTACGATACGGTGAGCATGGCGCGGTCTTGCGGCAGGTGCAATGACCGGGACAGTCGGACGCTCTTGGAACCCGCGTTAAGCGGGTTTCACATCGGCGCTTTCCGGCAGCGTGTTATTGGACCGCGGCGGTTCGTTTTCGTTGGCGGCGTCAGGGTGGTCGTCAGGGTCATCCGGCTTGTCAGAGTCGGCTGCCAGCGCGTCGCGAAATTCGGCCAGCCGCTGCTGGTAATTCTCGCCATCGCCGTAGGCCAGGAAGCGCTGAGCCCTTGCCGGGGCGCCGAGTATTTTTCGAGCATGCTTGATGGGGCACCAGTACTGCTCGGTACGCGCGGCGATTTCGGTTGCATACGCAAGCAAGCCGTTCGCGTACGCGCAGTACGCGCAATTGAACTTCTCCATGAAGTTCAGGTAGCTCAGGTGCCACCGGTCCATCACGATGTAGTCCGAACGCCTGACCTTGCTGATCCTGTACACGGGAAAGCAGATTGCCTGATACACGCGTCAAGCCGAGGTCGAGGAACAGCAACGGCACGATCAAACCATAAATCACGGGCGCGACCACGACGGTGGGCGGACGGCTCCTGGCGAGCCAGTGCAATAACCCCGTCTTCGACAGGCGATGCCTCTCCCTGACCGAATTATCGAATTTGATCCGCTTGCCTTTGAGCGATAAAATAACGGCACCTCACGCCCGATGCAACACGCTCTTCAGCTCATCTTCAAGCGCGGTGATCTGCGCCAGCAAGTGCCGCACTTTCTCTTCCACACAACCTCCGCGGCAATGGTTCACTGTTTCTTATATGAACCTGGTTGGAAGCCAGTTGTTACCACGACGATAGAACATAACGCGCCCGCGTCAAAAGCGGGGAGGGGATGAGGCCAGTGCGGACCGGCTTGGACCATTAGGCGGTCCCGGATGAAGTGCGAGTCAGCGCCTCTTTATTTTCTCCGGCGGACATCCTGAGATAAGCGGCCGCGAGCCGTCGAAGTTCCTCTTCGGTTGCGTCCTCGATGCCGATAAGGTGATTGTCCGCAGACCGGTGAGAAGCCAGCAATTCGTTTAGCTTCAGATGAAGCGCCACGCTATCCTTGTTTTGGCTTTGCTGAATCAGGAACACCATGATGAAGGTGACGATAGTCGTTCCGGTATTGATGACGAGTTGCCAGTTTTCAGAGTAATGAAAAACTGGCCCGGTCACGGCCCAGACAAGGATGCTGATAACAGCAATGCCAAACGCTACCGGCGAGCCGGCCCATCGTGTCACCGCGCTTGCGAAGGTATCGAATGCGCGGGTGACGGGGTGGCGGGTCGCATAAGCGGGACTGGATGTGTCAGGCACCGTATCGAGTGTGTCGGTCGACGAGTGCGGCGTTTCCTTTCGCATCGCTTTCTCCATTCTCTTTCGGATTTTGCATTAATGTTGCGTCAGCAAAATCCGTTCCGGGGTCGACGATTAATGAACAAAGCCGGGAAGTGCGGTTTCAACCGGTTTCAACCGGTTTCGTCCGGCCCTGAGGTGCGGTCAAGACGCCGCACCTTCCGGCAGCGCTTCGAGTTGCGTGACCGGTGACATGCAGATAATCGCCAACTGAATCGCGAAAGCCGCGGTAGACATCAGCAGGCATGCGCTCACGCCTGTTTGTGTGGCAAGGGCTGCGCCCAGCAGCGCGCCAATCGGCCGCGCACCATAGGTTGCCGTGCTCATGATGGCCGACACCCTTCCGAGCATGGCGTGAGGCGTGATTGCCTGACGCAACGTCGTTGAGCCGATGGTCCACATCACCGGCCCGGCGCCGAGCAGAAAGAAGCTCACGCAGGCCATCCATACATGCGGAAAAAAAAGGGTTGCGCTCATCAGCACCGACGCAGAAAACCGCACAGCGGACCGATCACGAGTGTCCGTCCAAAGCAGAGCTCGCCTGCGACACTTCGGGTCCCGCCAGCGCACCGGCCACCATGCCCGCGCCATAAGCGGCCAGGCTCAGCCCGATCACCGCTGACGACATATGCAGATGATGCGCCGCGTAAGCCACGTAGATCGCCTGCAACACGAAATAGCCGAGGTTGAAGAAAACAGCGGTAAGCAGAATGGGCCGCAAACAGCGGGTCGCGGAATACAAAAGCGGCGCCCTCGCGGATCTCGGCGAGGAAATGCCGATCGGTCCTGGCCGGATGTGCTGAAACCGGCAACGCGCGTAGCAACGCAACGGCGAGCGCCGACAAGCATGGTCGCCAATGCGTATGCCCAACCCGCGCCCACGGACCCCACGATCACGCCGCCGATTGCCGGACCCGCCGAGTACGCGACGCTTCTCGCCAATTCGATACGTCCGTTCGCGGCCGGCAGCGCTGCGCGAGGCACGAGAGAAGGAACGAGCGAAGGCGCAGCGACGCTATATGCGACCGTACCCGCCGCGCCGATAAACCCGAAGATGGCGAGCAGCGGCAGCGTGAGCAGATGAGTTCCAATCAGTGCGAGGATCGCGATCATTGCAAGTACGCGGACTGCTTCCGCGCTCGCCATGAGTCCGCGTCGCGAATGGCGGTCGGCATAGACGCCCATCGGCAGGGATAGCAGCAGAAACGGCAGGGTCTGGGCCGTTTGCAGCAGACCGGTTTGCGCAGCGCTTGCGCCCAGCAGGAAGACGGCGACGAGCGGCGCGGCGGCGAGACTGATCTGCTCGGCGGATTGCGCCAGCAAGTTCGACCAGGCCAAGCGACGGAATGCGATAGGTAAGACGATGTGCGGGTTCGGAGATGGAAGCATAGATCGGAACTCCTTGAGAGGTGTCCCGATCATCATCGTTGGCATCGCCTTGTGATGCGCCTCGAATCTTGCGCTTACGTTCAGGCCGGCCGCAATGCGACATCAACACGGCGGACAATACCCGATTGCCCGTTTCCAGTTGCGTCAATATCAAGCGGTTCTCAAGCGTTTTTAGCACCAGCGTGTGAGCCAGGAGATCGGAGAGCAGTAAGCGAAGAAGATTGCGAGCGTGGCAACGTAGGTCAAAAAACGAAGCGAAGAAACGCCTTTCCACGATCTGTTTTAAGTGTCCCCGCGTGCAGGCCATCGCTTTTGGTTCCGAGTAGAACGGTGTCAGAACCACCGATGTTTGAACCCCTCCTTCTCGCGAACCCTGACATTCCTACGCTTTGCCACCAGTGCTCTCGGGCAAGATCGATGCGCGCGCAGACCGGTATGAGCTCACCCTTGCGTGAGGTTAACTGAAGCTATTAGGTGCGTACTAATTTCAGGTCGGTTATTCGCGTCTGACGCGGCGCGCTCCGCTTTTTTTTAGTGTGCTCGGGCCCAAACAAATTGCGCTTTATGCGTGCGCCTAAATTAAAAGGTCGCGCGGATCATGCAGCGCATTAACCGCAAATACGGGTGAGGCCGTAATGGTCCGAGGTCCATCGAACTTGCCCGAGAGCACTGGTGGCGAAGCGTGGGGATGTAGGGGTTCGCGAGAAGGAGGGTTTCAAGTGTCGGTGGTTCTAGCGAGCACCGTACTACGCGGGAACCAAAAGCAGTGGTCTGCACGCTGGGGACACTTAAAACAGATTGTGGGGAGGCGTTTTCTTTGCTTCGTTTCTTTGTCGCCGTTGGACAAAGAAATGAAGTCCCGCCACGGACAGTGGCTAATAGTGATAAAAAATTTAGCTCACATACAACCCGCGCCAACGTAAGCAGCAGCAACCCAGCACTGACCCCAACCACCGCCGGTAGCCCGCCCCCAAAACCCCGCCCGAGTGCGAACGAAAATAACCTGGCTAATAGTGATAAAAAAATTAGCCAACATACCACCCGCGCTAACGTACGCAGCAGCAACCCAGCACTAACTCTGACCACCGACCATCAGCCCCGCGCCCAAAACCCTGACCGAGTGCGAACGAATCAGAGCAGCTCAATTCCATCCAACTGCGCAGCACAAATATCCCTCACGATGCCGACAAAATCCTCAAAGTAAGGCCGCGCAGCAAAAGACCTCAATGATGTTGCATAAAGCTCGCTCCACAGCCCCGTCGGTCCAACCCGCTTCGCCAGCACGTAATCGTGATCGACATAATTCTTAACCCCCCAATTCGGCAATGCTGCAATCCCACGGCGGCTTGCAACAAGCTGCATGATGGCGACTGTCAACTCGGCCGTACGGCGCTCCAGCTTGATACCCGCAGGCTCCAGCACCTGGCGGATCAAATCGATGCGAGGCTCGGGCACCGGATATGTAATAAGCGTCTCGCCCCGCAGATCTTCCGCTGTCACACGGCGCTTACTCCGAAGACGGTGCTCGTTGGCAATTACAGCCAAAATTTCAAACCGGAATAGCGGCGCGACATGCAACCCGCGTTTGCTCTCAGGCCGCGAACCAATCACCACATCAGTCTTTCCATCCAGCAACAAGCGCAGTGGATCCGCATGAAAGCCCGCGACAAGATCAACTTCGACTTCAGGCCAGCGCTGGCGAAACTCATCCATCACCGGCATCAGCCAGTCGAAACACGTGTGGCACTCCAGCACGATGCGCAGTTCGCCGCGCGTGTCGCTCTTGAGGCGGGCAATGTCGCGCTCCGCAGCACTGATCGCGGCCAGCACGCCGCGTCCGAGTTCGAGCACACGCTCGCCCGCAGCGGTGAAGCGCAGGCCATGCCGCGTGCGCTCGAACAAAGAGGCGTCGTAATGAGCCTCCATGTCCTTGATCTGATGCGACAGCGCGGACTGGCTCAGATTAACCCGCTCGGCGGCGGCGACTAATTTCCCTGATTCCGCTATCGCAACCAGCGACCGGAAATGACGTAGCTCCAGCATTTGGATTCTCTAATGAGGTTGCGGTTCACGCTCGACGCTTACCCGATATGAATGAAACTAATACGATGATGAAAACATATCGCTTGATGAATGTTATATCAACTCGCAGACTTCGGGCTAATCGAGACTTCTCAAGAATTCCAAACATTCCAGTCAAGGATCTTTCATGGCCCGTACTCATATTCTCGGCTTTCCACGCATCGGCGCGCATCGCGATCTCAAGTTCGCGCAGGAATCGTTTTGGCGCGGTGAATCCGACGATGCCCACCTGCTCGGCGTTGCAAAAGACCTTCGCGCCCGTCATTGGGAGGCGCAACGGGCAGCGCAGCTGGACTTTGTGACGGTGGGTGACTTTGCATACTACGACCAGATGCTCAACCTGAGCGCGCTGCTCGGAGCGCTGCCGGACCGCTTCGGCTTCGATCCTTCGACGTTGTCCCTGACCCAGTACTACGAACTGGCGCGCGGTAACAAGGCGCAGCCGGCAATGGAGATGACCAAGTGGTTCGATACCAACTACCACTACCTCGTGCCCGAACTG
Organism: uncultured beta proteobacterium; assembly: GCA_963708695.1. Taxonomy (GTDB): domain Bacteria; phylum Pseudomonadota; class Gammaproteobacteria; order Burkholderiales; family Burkholderiaceae; genus Caballeronia. Next base: position 449,600 of record CAVPTS010000013.1, on the reverse strand, counting down.
GGACCTGACACAAAGTTCAATGGCGGCGTTGAATGGTTCCTTGATGAGATCGACGAGGCACTTGCGTTGAATCTGCCGGTCAAGGCGGTGCTGATTGGACCGATTACTTACCTGTGGCTGTCCAAGAGTCACGTCGCGGGTTTCGACCGGCTGTCACTATTGCCCAAGCTCGTGATCCGCTACGCGCGCATTCTCGACGCGCTGAAGCTACGCGGAATCGAATGGGTTCAACTCGATGAACCGGCGCTTTGTCTCGACCTCGACAGTGAATGGCTCGAAGCGTTTTCCGCCGTCTACGACGTGCTCGGCGCCGCCGGTCTCAAGGTGTTGCTCGCAACCTATTTCGAAACAGCGGCCGATCACGCACAACTCGTCGCGAAGTTGCCAATCCATGGCGTGCATATCGATCTGGTGCGTGCCCCGCAGCAACTCGACACATGGCGTGCGGCCTTGCCGGCGCATGTTGTCCTGTCGGTTGGCGTGGTCGACGGACGCAATATCTGGCGCACCGATCTGCGCCGGGTGATTCGATCGCTCGAGTCCTTGCAAGCCGAACTTGGCGACAGGCTTTGGGTGGCGCCATCTTGCTCCTTGCTGCATGTGCCGGTCTCGCTGGATGCTGAAAAGAAGCTCAATGCCGACGTCAAATCATGGCTGGCGTTTGCGACGGAGAAGCTGAGCGAAGTGAGCGTGATTGCACGCGCGTTGAACGAGGGTGAAATCGCGGTGGAAGATCAACTCGTCGTAGCCGATGTCGCGCTCGCCGCGCGCCGTGACTCCAGGGCAGTGGTGAACGAGCTGGTCCAGAAGAAAGTCGCTGCGGTCACGCATGCCATGGCCGAGCGCAAAAGTGCCTTTGCGGTGCGTGACGGCATCCAGCGTCAAAGCTTGCGGCTGCCAGCGTTGCCGACTACGACTATCGGCTCATTTCCCCAGACGCCGGCTATTCGCCAAACGCGGGCGGCTTTCAAGCGCGGCGAGATCGGTGCACTGGATTATCTTGAGCGCATTCGCGGAGAAATTGAAACGGCCGTCCGGCGGCAGGAAGCGCTGGGTCTGGACGTTCTCGTTCACGGTGAAGCCGAGCGCAACGACATGGTCGAGTATTTCGGCGAACAGTTGTGGGGCTATGCGTTCACCGAAAACGGCTGGGTCCAGAGCTATGGGTCGCGCTGTGTGAAGCCGCCGGTCATCTACGGCGATATTTATCGTCCTGAGCCGATGACTGTCGAAACGACGCGCTACGCGCAGTCACTGACCGATCGCCCGATGAAGGGCATGCTGACGGGGCCGGTCACCATGCTGCAATGGTCGTTTGTGCGTGACGACCAGCCGCGTTCGGCGACAGCGCTGCAACTCGCGCTGGCTATTCGCGCCGAGGTAAGCGATCTGGAGAAAGCGGGTATTCGCGTGATTCAAATCGATGAACCCGCGTTCCGCGAGGGCCTGCCATTGCGCAAAGGCGATTGGGCGCAATACCTGGAATGGGCTGTCCGCGCATTCAAGATTGCTTCATCGCCAGTAGCCGATGAAACGCAAATTCATACGCACATGTGCTATTCGGAATTCAACGACATCCTGCCTGCGATCGCGGCCATGGATGCGGACGTCATCACGATCGAGACGTCGCGTTCGGCAATGCAACTGCTCGATGGATTCGGTGAGTTCAGTTACCCTAACGGAATTGGGCCGGGCGTCTACGACATCCATTCGCCGCGCGTACCGGGCGTGGAGACAATGCAGCGACTGCTGGAACGGGCGTGCGAAGTCATTCCGGCTGAACGTCTTTGGGTCAATCCGGACTGTGGCCTGAAGACGCGCGGCTGGCCTGAAACCGAGGCGGCACTCGCCAACATGGTGGAAGCGGCAAAAGCCTTGCGCGTCAAACTGGCCGTTGAAGCGGCTGCTGCCTAGTCGGCGACAGAACGTCAGGTTGATCAGCTAAGCGCGCCGAGCTTTATAGTTCGGCGCTTTTTTCGTCTGAACGCACCATTCAACGGCAAGGCGCGAGGCTGCGATGAACAAGCACTAAGGGATGCCCTGCAAGAGCGTAAAACCGATTCATAAGGCCAGCTTGTATCCCTCGTGACTGGCGGTAAAACCGAGCTTTTCATAGAACCGGCGTGCGTCGGCACGGCTCTTATCGGTCGTCAGTTGAACCAGACTGCAATCGTGCAACCTGCAATCCGAGATCGCCCATTCAAGCATCCTTTGACCCAGTCCGGAATCGCGTCTGTGTTTCGCAATTCGAACCGCTTCAATTTGCCCCCGCCATGCACCCATTCGGGCAATCCCGGGGATAAAAGATATTTGCAGCGTGCCGATGACCTCGTCATTATCGACAACGGCTATCAGGCGCTGGTTCGCATCGGCTGCTATTGCTTGAAAGGCGGCGACGTAGCGCGGGTCGAGCGGTGTTCCCGTAATTTCTCGATGGCTGCCGAGCGCGTCATCGGCCAATAACGCCACGATTGCAGGGACGTCGGATAAAAGAGCAGACCGGAAAACAATGTGTTCCACGTTGAAACCTTAGAGGGATTTACAGTTGATGTGATCGGACAATAGAGTTTGACACAAGCGCCGCAGTCCGCCGCAGTCGATATGCATCGTGCTTCTGTCGAGCGCGATGGGCGCCTGTAGTAATGACCTGTGCTGCTAAGTACGTGCGTGTCGGCCTCGTGAAAGGAAGGGCTTCCGCGGCACGGGACGCTTGCAGCGCGCCATCACCACATCATCCGATAAATTCTTGAACTACACTGAATCTAGTAGGGACGGAATTTCTCCCCGAACCGACGGGCTGGTGCAAGCGCGAACTTCGCCGGCTAAGCGCGGCTTGCCGGTTAGTTACAGGCTGCCCATGAGCGCCTGTCGTCGCTCGACACTTGTCTTTGTCCCTTAGGACCATCGGAGCGCAACATGAAAGGTAGTCAGCTGACCGTGTTCGCTGGCAACCAGAGCCACCGCAAGAACCATATGTCCGTGGTCGACTGGATCCTGAGCGAGGCGAAGAACGCCGGTGTTCATGGCGCGACCGTGGTCGAAGCAACTGAAGCCATCGACGCACGCGGCAAGTATCACGCGGCGCGTTTTTTTGAGCTGGTCGACCAGCCGGTCGCGATCACCGTGGTAGCCGAGGATGCGCATGTCGATGCGCTGCTCGACAGCCTCAAGCGCGGCGGTATTCCACTTTTCTATGCACGCTGTCCCATCGAATACGAAGTGCTTGGAGCAAAAGCGCAAACGTAACAGCCTTAAACACGAGCGCCGTGCAACCGGCTCAACGAGATGCCCGTGACCGAGAGTGAGAGCGCAGAAAGAGTGGCGCAACGCACTGCACACTCAAGTGCCTTAGGGCCCATGAACTAGAATAAATCGAGCACGGGCCGCTCGGCGCCATACGCGTCTAGGAGCGCTCAGGGCCGAAAGTACCTACTGCGCGATGGAGGTGAATGATGAACGGCTATCAACTGACGTTCTATACCGAGCAGAACAAGAAGCACGGCCACCAGACAATCTGCGAATGGCTGTTGCACGAGGTTCGCCAGATCGGGATACATGGCGCGACCGTTATCAATTGCGCCGAAGGCATCGGCCACGCGGGTGCGCATCATGCGGCGCATGTGCTGAAACTCGCCGATCAACCGTTGCAGATCATTCTTGCGGTGACCGAAGACGAGGCTGAACGCATCCTGGAAGTCGTGCGTGCCGAAAACGTGCACGTGTTCTATACACGCCTGTCCATCGAGTTCGGGGTCATCGGCGACGATCTGCCGCCCAAGTCATCGAAGCGATTTGTGCTCTCAGGCAGGTCGCATTCCTGAAGCTCACAAAAACGCGGATCGCTTGTCGCGACACTAGCGTTGACGTTTGAAACGCGTCAACGACGGGAAAGGCGCTGTCATCCTTCACAGGCCGAGTGAAGCAATCCATCGATGCGCCGGCTCGCGGCGCAACGCGTTCAATCCAGAGGGCCTGATCATTGAGTATCATGGATGGCGAAAGTTTCGTGGGCCGTAGCAGCGCATGCCTGACAACAGGATGATGCATTCCGCAAAGTACTGACGCTTCTCCGACGGGTTCTCATGAAAAAATATCGCCCGCATCTCCCGCGTGACCACTCTCATGTGGCCTGGCGCGAGCTTTCACTCACGTCCCTCCCCATCGCTTTGTTTTTTGTCGTCGTGGTCGGGCTCATCGTCTGGCTGGCAGACCCGGCGCCGCCAAAAACCATCACCATCAGCGCGGGGCCACACGACAGCTCGCTTCTGATCACCGCCGAGGCAGTACAAGAAGATCCTGGCGCGCAATGGCATCACCCTCAAGGTGCTGGAATCCGATGGTTCGGTGCAAAACCTGCAGCGGCTGATGGACCCCAAGGAGCATGTCGATCTTGCCCTCGTGCAAGGCGGCGTGTCGGATGCGGCCGCAAGGTCGTCGCTCATGTCGCTGGGGAGCGTCTTCTACATCCCTATGGTGGTGTTCTATCGCGGCTACGGCATGACGCAGTTGTCGCAGCTCGAGGGCAAGCGAATCGCGATCGGCCGCGAAGGCAGCGGCACGCGAAGTCTGTCGCTCCAGCTGCTCGAGGCTAACGGCATCGAGCCCGGCGGAGACACCAAGTTGTTGCCGCTCGACGGCATGCAGGCGGCCGAGCAACTGGTCGCGGGAAAAATCGACGCTGCGCTGCTGAGCGGCGACTCGACTACGCGTGCGCTGATGCTCAGGCTGCTTGGCATACCGGGCATTTCTGTCATGGATTTTGCGGAGGCCAGCGCTTATACGCGTGCTGTTTCCGTATCTCGACGAGATCGATTTGCCCCCGGGCGTTCTCGATCTCCGGCGAAAGGTGCCGCGCGAAACCTTGCACCTGATCGGGCCGACCGCCGAAATAGTGGCACGGCCAAGCCTGCATCCGGCCATATCGGACCTGCTTATTGAAGCCGCGCAGGAGGTGCACGGCAAGCCGGGAATCATGCAAAGAGCCGGGCAATTTCCCAGTACGATCTCCCGCGAATACACCATCAGCGAAGACGCCACGCGCTATTACAAATCAGGAAAGAGCTTTCTTTATCGCGTCCTGCCCTTTTGGGTCGCAAGCATCACAGACCGGATCCTGGTTCTCTTGCTGCCGGTTGCCGTCCTGTTCTTTCCGGCTTTGCGGCTGATCCCCATGCTCTATGGCTGGCGCGTGAGGTCGCGGATATACCGGTACTACGGCGCGTTGATCGCGATAGAGCGCGGGGCTTTGAAGAGCACGACGGAGGAGGAGCGAAAGGCGCTGCTGGCAGAGCTCGACGAGATCGAGGAGTCGCTGAATACATTGCGGATGCCGCTTGCGTATGCGGACGCTTTTTATGTTCTTCGCGAGCACGTCGGTTTTGTGCGATTGCACTTGGGCGAGACATCCCGCGAGAAGGTGCATGCGTAGGCTGACCGAGGATGCGCCGTGAATGAGTCCACGCGCGCACATGCCGCTATTTGCGCCGCGCCAAGGCTCCGGCGGGACTGAACCAGTAAGCGATCGCGCCGATCACAAGCGGCACCGCCGTCACCATGAACAAGCGCGAATACAAGTCCGCGTTCGACACGCCCGCAAAGCGCGCATGTCCCGCTATCGAACCGAAGACACTGCTTGCCAGCGCGACGCCCAGGAACACCAGGCTATTGAGTAATCCCAAGCCTAGCCCCAACTTCGCCGGCGCAATAATCCCCCGCGCCTGCGACATGACCAACGGATGAATGCAGCCCACGGACAGCAGCAAGCAGATTGCGGCGACGCTGATAGCCGGGCTTTGTGCCGGCGCGAACGCGAGCAATAGTGCCGCGCAAACACCGGCTGCCAGCCAACATAAAGTCAGTGTCCTGGGCGAGCAAAGCCGCACGAATAGTGGAATACAAAAGGACGCGCCGATGCCGGCGATGCTCATGATGGTCATCGCGTTGCCGCGTGCGATGACATCGAAGCCGAATACGTCTGACAGATACGGGCCGCCCCACGATGTGCGAAACGTACCTCCCACAGACATCGCCAGACAGACCGGCATCAGCGTCCACGTGCCGCCCGTGGAGGTCGACGTTCGCTGCGTTGGGCGCAGCGTTTTCGGCGCTGGATGATCGCCTCGCTGGCGCACGAAACGCGCTACGCCGATTGTCGCCAGCAGCATGAATCCAGCGGACAACGCAATGACCGGCCGCCAACCGACGCTCGATGTCGCCCAGCTCAACGGGAAAGCTGCCAGCAGGCCGCCGGACATGCCAATAGCGCTAGCGGTCGTGATGGCGCGAACGTCGCGCGGACCGGCACCACCCCGTAAAACATGATTGAGCAGCCCCATGAATACCGGCGCACATCCCACTCCAATTCCCGCCTGGGCGATGATCGCGAGGCGTGGATCGGTGGTGATCGACAAAAGCCCGGCGCTCAGCGTGCCGATACTCATCAGCGCCATCGTGGGATAGCGCACGCCGAACCGGTCGAACATGATTCCCACTGGGATTTGCGCTGCAGCGAAGATGAGGAAAAACGCGCCGGAGAACCAGCCGAACATCTGCGGCGTGAAATGAAAATCGCCGATAAGCTGCGTGGAAATCACCGCCACATAGCTGCGAAAAAACTGGCTTAGAACATAACTGAAGGTGAGCGCCCAAAGACCGTAATCGGTGGATCGCAGGGACGGGGACGCGTGCCGGGTGTCTACAATATCGGTCATTGAATCAACGTGAAAGCCGCTTGGTATTACGAGGAATGTCCGCGATGTGAATGGTCTTGCCGCTGGCCTTCACCAGCTCGCGAGGCGTAACGCCAAGCAACCGGTTCATCCAGTGCGCCATGTGGCTCTGATGCGCGAAGCCCGTTTCGAACGCCACTTGACTCGTGCTGAGTTTGCCTTGCAATAGCAAAGTTTTCGCGCGTTCTACGCGCCGCTCTACTACATAACGATGCACCGGCATGCCGAGCGTCTCACGAAACAGCACCTTGAAATGCGGCACGCTTAACTGAGCCAACGCCGCCAGCTCATCGAGCGTCAAGCGCTGCTCCAGATTGCTTTCGATGAACTCGATCATTCTCGCGGCCATTCTCGGCGCCAGCGTGCGCCGCTTGCCGTCGAGCGCGGCGGCGCCGGCTCCTCCGTCGATCAGCCGGACCACCATCGCTGTGCAAAGGCTTTCTGCATACAAGGGATCGGAGGCGTCGTCGGCTTCGAGTTCCGCGCGCAATGCCCACGCCAGATGCTGAAAGCGTGGGTCGCGCATCTGAAACTGCGGACGGATCTGCTCCTCGCCGGGCTTAAGGTCGAGTTGCTCCAGCGTCTTGCGCGCGAACGACTCGCCGATCCAGATGCTGAGGATCGTGCAGTCCGATTCGTCGGTCCACTGGCCTTCGAGTCCCGCGGGTATCACATCGGCGTCGCCGTGCGCCTGGAAGCGCGCATAGCGGCGTTCGTTCGCACATGCAGCGCGCCATTACCGGCGCGCCGACATGCACGCCGACCCGGTGATGCGGCATGGCGGGAATCCGGTGCTGCCCGCCGAAATGCCCAGGAGCGCTGCGCCGAAACCGTTCCAGCCGAGACCGGTGCTGGAACGCAAATTGATGCGGGAGCCGGAAGGGGGCAGCGGCAGTGGTGTCACGGCGTTCATGGCAGCTCCTTGGTGGAGGTCGGCAACAGCGTGCATTGTGCTGCGTTTTGCGCACGTTTGCTCGACGCTTTGAGTTCCGGCACGGTCGCAGAAACAATCATCCGGATCTGCGCATTGTGATCCTTGCTTGCGCGAACGAAACGTCGCGCGTCCCTACGATAGCGACAATTAAGCCAGAAGGGAGTTGAACGTGTTCGTGATATTCGGAGCCTCAGGTAAGGTAGGGCGTGTCACTTCAGTTGCCTTGCGCAATGCAGGGCACGCGGTGAGGGCGGTGGTCCGCAGCGAGCGGCAGGGCGAAGAACTCGCGCAATCGGGTTGCGAAATCGTGCTCGCGGATCTGACGAATCCAGGGTCGGTAGCACGTGCTATTGACGGCGCGCATGCGGTGCAAATTCTATGTCCGTTGCCGGCCGGCGATGTGCAACCCGGCATTACCATGCGTCGCATGATCGAAGTCGCCGCTCATGCACTGAGTGAAAATCCACCGTCGCGCGTACTCGCGCTGTCCGACTACGGCGCTGAACTGGATGGCGGCACAGGCATCACCATGCTCTTCCACGAACTCGAAACGCAGTTGACGCCAATCGTTAAAAACCTGACGTTCCTGCGCGCGGCGGAACATATGCAGAACTGGGCGCGGGTGATTCCGGTAGCTTTGGCGACGGGTAGTTTGCCTAGCCTGCATCATCCGCTGAGCAAACGCTTTCCGACTGTGGCGGCGCAGGATGTGGGTCGGCTCGCCGCAGAACTGTTGCTCGACGATGTACGCAGCAGCGCGCCACGCATTGTCAGCATCGAAGGTCCGGAGCGGGTCAGTGCGCTCGATGTCGCGCGCGCACTAAGCGATGTCAGCGGTCGCGAGATTGCCGCGCGGGAATTGCCGCGCGGCGAGTGGACCTCGATGCTGCTGCGCGCAGGACTTGGTGCGAACCACGCGCAGCTCATCACCGAGCTCTACGATGCGCACAATGCCGGCCGTATCGATGTGCAAGAAGGGGTAAGCGAGCGGCGTTTCGGGACGACGGAACTCTCTGAAGTACTGGCTTCATTGCTGCCGCCGAACGCAACGGCGACGCGTTGAATGCGCCGTTCGACCCGGAAGCTCGCGATGCCATGTCCTTCCTCGCCGCCTCCATCGCCCGATGCCAAGCGAAGTTGGCTCCCCATTCTCATCGGTCTGGCGGGACTCGTCGGCGGGTATAAACTCCAGCGCCTTCTGAACGCCATACCCGATAGCAACGACGACTTTATTTTCTTCTGACGGCGGCTTCGGAATCGGCCGTGACGGGAGGCACGGCCTTCGTCTCGGCGATCCATTGCCTCCATCCGCCGAACGACGTGATCTCTCGCGCCCCTTCGAGTCCGAAGCCATCGCAGATAAAACCGGTCTCCCAACGGCCATCGGAGAGTTCGACTTTCCCTAACCCGAGCGGAGCTGGAATGCCTGTCAGGAACGAGCCCAATTCCGCGCTGGGCAGTTCCCAGACCTCGACTTCTATTGCTGCGCCGCTCTCACCAGCTACGCGAACCATCCCGGGCCGAACCAAAGCGCCTTCGATTGCAAACAGCTTATAAGAAGCCGCGCTAACCGTGCGTTCAACCAGCCGCCCGCCGCGCCGAAGCAATTGCCAGTTCAAGGACAATCCTTCCATATGCGCGCCGCAGACCACCACGCGGGCGCGATCGCCATGAGCTTGTCGGGGCAGCGGCTGGGCATCGGCAGCGCTGCCTCCTGCAATAGGAAAGCCAAGCGTGCGCTGCAATCGATCAGCGATACTTAGCAAATACTGGTCCGTGAACGCCCGTCCAAATACGGTGACGCCCCAAGGCAAACCATTCGCCATGAATCCGGCCGGCGCGGCAACAGCCGCGTAGTCGAGCAGATTCATGAAGTTGGTGTAATACCCAAGCAGGGAGTTGGGACCAATAGGATCAGCCTCTAGCTCCGCCAACGTAACGGGCCGCGGAAAACTCGGCGTCAGGACGAAGTCCAGCTCGGCCATGACGGCATCGCAAATCTGCTTGAGCGCCTGCAGCCGATACTGCGCACGAAACGCATCGACAGCCGTGGTGCCGGGCGCCTTGGCGAGCACGTCGCGAATCACCGGAAGCACGGCGTCGGGTTGTGTCTCCATCAACTCGCCCGCGACGCTATAACGCTCAGCGACCCAAGGCCCTTCGTAAAGCAACCTGGCTGCTTCGGCAAACGGTGCGAAGTCGATTTCGACAGCGGTCCCGCCAGCCGATTCGAGTGCTTCGCGGGCATGGGCGAAAAGCACCGGGCTTTCGGCACACCCTGCGAATTCGAGCACGGCAGGAACGCCGAAGCGAAACGCAGATACTTCGCCGAATGCGCTCGCATCGTTGAACTGGGGATTAGTGCGGCTATAAGCATCGCGAGGATCATGCTTCGCTGTCAGCGCCAGCAGCTCGCTGGCTTCACGCGCCGTGGCAGTCAGGTAAGTGACGCAGTCGAGCGTTTGGCAAGCAGGCACGACGCCTGCCGTCGATAGCAGCCCCTTCGTTCCCTTCAAGCCGACGAGGTTGTTCAATGCAGCGGGCACGCGGCCAGAGCCTGCCGTATCGGTCCCCAGCGCGAAGCTCGCCACGCCGAGTGCAACGGCCAGCGACGACCCCGCACTCGATCCTCCAGACGGATAGTCGGGATGCACGCTGTTGCGGCACCTGCCGTAAGGCGAGCGCGTACCATTGAGGCCCGTGGCGAACTGATCGAGATTCGTCTTGCCGACAGGCACCGCGCCGAGCGCAATCAACTGAGCGACGAGCGTGGCGGATTCGGCGGGCGTATAGGCGAAAGCGGGACACGCTGCGGTTGTCGGAATGCCGGCCAGATCGATGTTGTCCTTGATTGCGAACGGAATACCATAGAGCGGCAGCGCGTCGATCTCCTGCGCTTCGAGAGCGTCCAGGTAAGGCGCGATTTCGGCGCTGCTCAAGAGATGGATGAACAGATGAAACTCGGGATTGAGCGCTGCGGCCTTGGCGAGCAACTCGCCAATCAGTTTGCGCGGCGTAGTTTCTTTTGCACGATAAGCAGCGCGCAGCGTAGACATGCGCAAGTCGAATGAGGGCATGGTTATTTTCCTGACGTGTGTTAAACGCGTTCGATGATCGCGACCCGCTGGCCCGCACGCACAGGCGAACCCGGCGCGACATACACTTCAGCGACGGTCCCCGCGCAAGGCGCGCACACCGATATTTCCATTTTCATCGACTCGATGATGAGCAGCACGTCCCCCGCTGCAACCGCCTCGCCGGGGGCAACGTGCACTTGCCAGAGATTGCCGGAGATCTCGCTGTCCACCGCGACCTGACCCTCTTCAAGCGGCGCGGCTTCCACGCTTTCGGGTACGGGCGCTTCAAGACTTTCCTCCGATGCACCCGCTTCACGCCAACGCTCGCGCTCAGCCTGAAACGCGGCTTGCTGGCGCGCGCGAAAGTGCGCAATGCCCGGGGCTTCGCGAGCGAGAAACGCCTGATACTCCGCGAGAGACAACTCTGTCTCCTCGATCTTCAGCGGATAACGCCCCAGCGGAAAATCTGCACGGATGCGCAGCAACTCGTCGCTTGCGACTTCGTAAAAGCGGATCTGATCGAAGAAGCGCAGCAGATACGGACGCCCTGCAAAATCAGCGATCGCGCGATAGCGATTCCACATCTGCAAGGTGCGTCCAACGAACTGATAGCCGCCGGGTCCTTCCATGCCATAGACGCACAGATACGCGCCGCCGATCCCGACGGAGTTCTCTGCCGTCCAGGTGCGCGCGGGGTTGTATTTGGTCGTGACCAACCGGTGACGGGGATCGAGCGGCGTCGCGACCGGCGCGCCGAGGTAGACATCGCCGAGACCCATTACCAGATAGCTCGCATCGAAGACGATTTGCTTCACGGCATCGATGGAATCGAGGTCGTTCATGCGGCGGATAAACTCGAGATTGCTCGGGCACCACGGCGCGTCGCGGCGCACCGTGGTCATGTATTTATCAATAGCGAGACGGCACGCGGGATCGTCCCATGAAAGCGGCAGATGCACGATGCGGGATGGTGCGCGCAAGTCCTTTTGGAGCAATACGTCCTGCCACTTCTGCTCGATTGTCTCGAGCAAGCGCTTAAGCGGCAGACGTTCCGGCTGATAGTGAATCTGCAGAGAACGGATGCCCGGCGTCAGGTCAATCACACCCGGCAATGCCAGTGCTTCGAGCGATTGCATCAACGCATGGCCGCGAAAACGCAAGACGAGATCGAGATCGGGCGGCCCGATTTCCAGCAGCAGATGAGTGTCGCCCGAGAGGCGCGCGACCAGTCGCTGCGCATCTGTTCCGGTATCGAGAACGATGGGCGAAGTGAGCGTTTGAGCCGTCGTGTATACGGCAGCGGTGTAAGGCTCCAGCGTCTCCAGTTCATTTAATCGAGCCGCCGCGGCCTTGCGGGCTGCATCGATTTGTACCGGCACGAAGCGTACCTTGTCACCGGCCTTCAACTGCCCGATCTGCCAGAGGTCCGCTTCAATGATCGTCACAGGGCATACGAAACCGCCGAGACTCGGACCATCGGGTCCGAGAATCACGGGCATGTCGCCGGTGAAATCGACTGCGCCGACCGCATAAGGGTTGTCGTGAATATTCGATGGATGCAGCCCGGCCTCGCCGCCGTCCTCTCGCGACCATTCCGGCTTGGGGCCGATCAGGCGCACACCTGTGCGGCTCGAGTTGAAATGAATCTCCCATTCGGTCGCAAGGAACTGCTCGATGTAGCGCGGGCTGAAGTATTCGGGCGCACCGTGCGGACCGTAGATCACACGCAGCGTACGCACGGCATCGAGTTCAGGAACGAAGGGCAGGGAAGCGCCTGCGCTCGCGTCCTGCAACGGATTCAGGTGCAGCACGTCGCCTGCGCGAAGCGCACGGCCGCCGTGGCCGCCGAACTGGCCGAGCGTGAAGGTGCTGCGGCTGCCGAGATAGACTGCCACGTCGAAGCCGCCGCGCACGCATACATAGGCGCGCGCGCCCGCGCCGCGAATGGTGCCGAGCGCGAGCGTCGAGCCGGCGGCAACGAAGAACGTGGTGTGCAACGGTTGCGCGATATCGTCGAGCAGGACGGGCAAACTCGCGCCCGTAATGGCAATGACAGCGTCCGTGTTGAAACGCAAAGTCGGCCCGCTCATTGTGATTTCGAGCGCGGCGGCGGTGTCGTCGTTACCTAGCAGCCGGTTGCCGAGCCGCAGCGCGCGATCGTCCATCGGACCGGAAGGGGGAATGCCGACCGCCCAATAACCGAGGCGCCCGGGATGATCCTGCACAGTCGTCTGCGTGCCGCCGCTCACGATCTCCACCGTGCTCGCGTGATACCGCAGCCCTTCGAGGCACCGCGTCCACGGTTCGCCGGAAGCAAACGGGGTATCGTCGATAATCTGGCGCAGGTAGTCGCGGTTCGTCTCCACGCCATAGAGGCGCGTGCTTTCTAAAGCACGGGCGAGAGCGTGGCGCGCGGCATCGCGTGTCGGCGACCACGCAATGATCTTCGCCAGCATCGGGTCGAAGTAGGGCGGCACTTCGCAACCGGCTTCAATCCAGGTATCGATACGTAATGCGCGGCCGTCGGCGGGAGGAAAGGCGACATCGGTCAGCAGGCCCGGACTCGGCTTGAAATCGCGACCTGGATCTTCGGCGTAAAGCCGCGCCTGGATCGCGTGGCCGTTCGGCTTCAACATGGCTGCGAGGTCGCTCAAGGGCGCGAGCGTGCCCGCCGCCAGTTCGATCATCCAGCGCACAAGGTCTACACCCCAAACCTGTTCGGTCACACCATGCTCAACCTGCAGGCGCGTGTTCACTTCGAGAAAATAGAACTGTTGCGCAGCGCTGTCATAGACGAATTCGACGGTGCCCGCCGAACGATACGCCACCGCTTTTGCAAGCTTTATCGCGGCGTCGCAAAGCGCTTCGGACATGCCTTCGGGCAAGCATGGCGCAGGCGTTTCTTCCAGCACCTTCTGGTTGCGGCGCTGCACCGAACAATCGCGCACGCCAAGCGCTATCACGTTGCCGCAGCCATCGCCGAATACCTGCACTTCCAGATGCCGCGCACGTTCGATGTACTTTTCGATGAACACGCCCGCGTCGCTGAAATTGTTTTGACCGAGGCGTTTCACTACATCGAAATTCGAACTGAGTTCATCGGCGTTCCAGCACACCCGCATGCCGATACCTCCGCCGCCCGCCGTGCTTTTCAGCATGACCGGGATAGCCGATCTTCGCTGCCGCCAGCAGCGCGGTCTGGAGGTCGTCCAAGAGGCCGGTGCCTTCGAGCATCGGCACGCCTTGCTCCGCTGCGATCGCGCGGGCCGTGTGCTTCAAACCGAACGCGCGCAGTTGCGCAGGCGTGGGCCCGATGAACGCGATACCCGCCGCTTCGCACGCTTCACCGAACTCCGCATTCTCCGAAAGAAAACCGTAGCCCGGGTGGATGGCCTGCACGTTCTCGCGGCGCGCTATGTCGAGGATCTTGCCGGCATCCAGATAGGTCGCGGACGCGGGACCGTCGCCGAGACAGTGCGCGATCGTGGCCTCGCTCACATGCAGACTGGCGCGGTCCGCTTCGGCATAGACAGCCACGCCTGCCACGTCGAGCTGGCGCAGGGTTCGAAGGATGCGGCATGCAATGGCGCCGCGATTGGCGATAAGGACTTTCTCGAACATGAGAGATGGCGGATGCGTGGGCGGGCCGTCCCGCCACGTGGGTGTGCATGCCGCGGTCGTCCACGGCAAAGATGCGTCGGGTGCTTATTTGACCTTAAGCGTCAGCTCTTCTCGCGTGCGGTTGCAGCAGCGGCCCGAGCGCACGAGCAGCACGAAATAAAGCCAGTCACGCCAGTGCTTCAGTTCCATATCAGCAGCTCCGCCGGTGTCGGGTTGTATGCGTTGCACGGGTTGTTCAGTTGCGGGCAGTTCGAGATCAGTACGATCACGTCCATCTCCGCGCGCAGTTCGACGTATTTCCCCGGCGCGGATATGCCGTCTTCAAAAGTCAGGCCGCCGTCGGACGTGACGGGTACGTTCATGAAAAAATTGATGTTCGCGCCAATGTCCTTCTTCGATAACCGCCCGTCGTGCGCGCACGCCCGCAGGTAGTTGTCGCGACAGCTATGCATGTAGCGCTTTTCCAGCGCGTAGCGCACGGTGTTGCTCTCCTGGGCGCAAGCGCCGCCAAGCGTGTCGTGACGGCCGCAGGTATCCGCGACAATGCTCAGCATCGGGTTGCCGAGGTTGGAATAAAGCACGGTGCCGGTGGTGAGATACAGACTCTTCTGGCGTCGCAGCGTACGCTGCGGATCGAAGCGCTCACGCGGATCGGCGAGGCTATAGAACAGCGTATCGACCGCTTGATTGCCTTCGAGATCCAGTATGCGCAGCGTCTGACCCGCCTTCACTTCGTGAAGCCAGGGTTCTCCGGCTGCAAGCGTTTCGCGGAAGACGGCGTGTTCGGGAAGCTTGTTGCTGACGGTTAGCGTTGTTGTCATGGTGTCAGGTCCGCTTAGAGAAAGAAGCGATCGGTATTGATAAAGCCGCGCACGTTTTCTTCACACGATGTCCGGCAGAATTCCGCCACCTGGCGCTCCGCCTGACTTAGTGCGAGCTTGACCGGCTTGGGCGCGTAGTCGGCGTTCGGGTCGAGCGGATGCTGGATCGCGGTGAGCACGACGAGCGTGTTCATCGGCGCATACAACTCGACGTAGTCGCCGGCTTTCGAATTGCCCGAGACGAAATTCAACGCGCCCGCGCCGGTGACATCGACACGGCTGAAGAGGTTTAGCGTCATCAGCAAGTCCGAAATGCCGAGTCCCCACTTGCCGAGTTCCACGAGCAAGTTGTCCGTGCCATTGCGATAAAACGCATTACGCAGTTCCTGATAGCGGCCCATACCGTACTTGTCGTTCACTTCTTCCGCGTTCGACACGCCGCCAATAGCGTCATGCCAGCCGCACGTATCCGCGACGATGGCGGCGAGCACGCGGCCCATGTCGGAGTAAAGGCAATGACCGGCCGTGAGTTTCGCGGTGTGCTGGCACTTGAGGGTATCGGGGAGATTCAGCCGTTCGCTTTTTTCAGCGGCGTTGAAGAGCATGACACTCACGTTCGCGCCGCCGCGCAAGTCGGTAAGACGCAACGACTGACCGCGTTTCACGATCAGCGACGCATGACCGCCGCCAGGGACGGTTTCTTCAAGCAGACAATCCATCATCAGTTTCCTTTAAGCCGGGATCACATCGACACGCTTAGCGCCTTCCACTGCGGCCTGCGCCACATGGAGGGATGACGCGCTATCGCGGCTGTGATCGAGCGGAATGTTGTAGGTGATGCGCGCGCCATAGGCCCCGGGTGCTTGCGGGTCGACGCGCACCTTGTCGAATACGAGCACGCGGCTGCCCAGCGTGAACCCCTCCTTCAGGTCGTGCGTGACCATGAAGATGGTGAGGTTCGATTCGCGCCAAAGGCCAAGCAGCAGTTCGTGCATGTCGCGGCGGATACCGGGGTCGAGCGCGCCGAACGGCTCGTCGAGCAGCAACACGCGAGGTTTCATGACCAGCGCCTGCGCAATCGCGAGACGCTGCTGCATGCCGCCCGAAAGTTGCTGCGGATACTTGTCGAGCGCTGCGCCAAGGCCGACGCGTTCCAGCATGGCGACCGCCTCGTCGAGAGCCGCACGGCGGCGCGCACCGAACAAGCGGCCGGTGAATTTCGCCTGCGGCAGCTCCAGCCCAAGCAAGACGTTGTGAACCACGCTCAGATGCTCGAACACCGAGTAGCGCTGAAACACCACGCCGCGATGCGCATCCGGCTCAGCCGGCAATGGCTTGCCATCGAGCAGGATATCGCCGCGCGTCGCGCGTTCCTGACCTAGCAACAGGCGCAGGAATGTGGACTTGCCGCAGCCCGACGCGCCGACCATCGAACAGAATTCGCCCTCTGCAATGCTGAGGTTCAATCGTTCGAGCACGACCTGATCGCCGTATTCCTTCCAGACGTTGCGCACTTCGATCATCGCGCGCCTCCGGCGTACCACGGGAATACCCATTTCGTCAGGCGTCTGAGCGCTTCGTCCATCAGCCAGGCGAGTAAGGTAATCCACATGACGTACGGCAGGATCACGTCCATGGCCAGATAGCGGCGCACCAGGAAGATGCGGTAGCCGAGGCCATCGGTTGACGCAATGGCTTCCGCCGCGATCAGGAAGAGCCATGCGGAGCAGAGCGAAAGCCTGAGCGCTACCAGGAGACGCGGCAGTAATTGCGGCACGATGACACGCAGGATCAACGTCCAGCTCGTTGCGCCCAGAGTCTGGGCCTTCACCCATAACTCCACCGGGATCTCTCGTGTACGCGAATGCAGATCGCGGATGATCATGGGCGTAATACCGATCACGATCAGCACGACCTTCGACAACTCGTCGAGCCCGAACACGATGAAGAGAATGGGCAGCACCGCGAGCGGCGGAATCATCGAAATCACGGTAATGAAGGGTGAAAGCGTCGCGCTCACAAGTGGCACTGCACCGGTTGCAATACCTGCCACCAACGCAATCACCGCGCTCACCACGAGGCCGATGCCAAGCCGCCTGAGACTCGACACCGTGTCATCCCAGAGCAGATATTCGCCGGTGCGTTTGTCCTCGGTGAAAGCGACCTGCTTGACGGCTTCGCTCATTTGCGTGGCGCTCGGCAACAGCTTGTCGTCGGGGTTGAGCTTTAGCCGCATCGACGACCCGGTGAAGTAGATCGCCACCAGCACGATGAAGGGCAACAACAGCAGCATGAGGCCGCCGCTTCGGCTGGGATGTCGATTGATGAGTCGCATGGGGCGCGCCTTTAGATGATGCGGAAGATGCGGACTCAGAGCTTGCCGGCCGCCGCCATCGCGACGTAGGACGGATCGAAGCGCAGCTTGACGTTGCTCTTGCTGCCCACGATCACGCCCTTATCGAAGGCCATGCCGACCGCATCCGCGCTGGGCGCACCCTGACCGAGCAAGCCGTGATCGAACGAGAATTTCGCGACCCGCGTCATGATGGTCGGCATGTTCGGGCTCGTGACGAAATCAAGTGCGGCCTTGGGCGTGTAGAAGAGGGCGGTGGTGGAGAGCTGACCTTTGAAACCGGCGAGGTCGGTGCCTGACGACTTGGCCATCGCGGTGAGGGCGGCCGTGCTGTCTGCGCTGTTTGCATGCATCAGCGCGACCATCTCGAACCACGCGCCGGTCAGTGCGCGGCCGAGTGCGGGGTTGTCCTGCAGCGTCTTCGTGTTGACGACCATCATGTCCATGATTTCGCCGGGAATCTTGCTGGAATCGAAGACCTCGGTGACGTTCGGCTGGGCCTTGAGGTCGGCGAGCATCGGGTTCCATGTCACGGCCTGATGCACGGCGGGCGTGGCGAATGCAGCGGAGATATCGGCGTCCGAGGTGTTCACCACCTTGAGATCGCGCTCGCTCATATGAGCGCTTTCGAGTGCCCGTGCAAGCAGATAGTGAGAGACGGAGAACTGGACCAGGTTGATCTGCTGACCCTTGAGGTCCGCGACCTTCTTGTCCTTGCCCTTGATGAGCACGCCGTCGTTGCCGTTCGAATAGTCACTGACGATCAGCGCAGTGGAATCGACGCCGCCTGATGCGGGAATGGTCAGCGCGTCCATGTTGGTCATGGCGCAGCCGTCGAACTTGCCTGCTGTGTACTGATTGATGGACTCGACATAATCGTTCAATTGAACGACGTCTATATTGATGCCGTATTTCTTCGCCCATTTCGACACGATGCCCTGGGTCTTTGCTTCGCCCCAAGGCATCCAGCCGGCGTAGATGGTCCAGCAGACCTTGAAGTCGGAGCGGCCTGCGGCGTGCGAAGGGGTGGAGGCGAGAGTGGCGAAAGTGGTGAAACAAACGGCTGCCATGCCGAGAAAGCGAACGAGCTTGCGCATGAGGTGGACCTCGAAGAGACGTTTAACGGACAGTCGGACGGCCAAGGAGCAGCGCGAAACATCGCGTTCTCTCCCGGGCTTTTATCCCGCCGTGTAACCTCGCTTGAGGTCGACAACTCTCGGACCAGCATCTGCTTGTTTAACGCTTGTGTAATCTCAAGCAGACCGGAACCCTAGTCATCCATTTCCAGATTGTGTGCTTAGCCGATGATGCGCCGGCTCCTTGCACTTCTCACTAAGCGATAAGCGTGCCATGCGCCAAGCGTCTTGATTTGCTGTGCATTTGGCCGGGTTGCATGCTCAGCTTCGGGCGCGAGTGCACCGCGAGTGCACCTGCGAGTGCACCTGCTAAGGCCGCAATCGCACTGTGTTCGTGCATGCATGTGTGCGCGCAGGCCCCGCCGTTCACGCGGGGTATTCCCTGATAAACCGTGTTAACCCTCGGATATTGAAGGCCGCAATGAATGTCCCTATGATCCGTAAAACGATTTAGTAAAACGTTCTACTAAACCAGAAAACCAGACGGAGACAATGACATGCAGGCTTCACGTCGTCGCTTTATCCAGACCGCCGGCGCCGCCGCGGCTGCCTCAGCGGCTGCATTAGCGGTTCCTAACTTGAGCCGTGCAGCGGCGCCCGTCGAATTGCGGTTTTCATCCACGATGACGGCCGACGAAAACTCCGCGCACTATATCTATTACCAGCGCCTTCAGTCGAACTTGAAGAAGAGTGTGGGCGATCAGATCCGCGTCGACTTCTTTCCGAATGGGCAATTGGGCAAGGAGGCCGATGTTGTCCAGCAAGTGCGCCTGGGTTCCATCGACATGATGATCACCGGCAGCTCGATCTGGGCGACGGCGCTTCCCGAACTCGCTCTCCTGGATCTTGGTTTCCTGTTCGATAACTGGGCGCACGTGGGGCGGTCCGTGGATCATGGTGTTGCCGATGTCTACGACAAGCTGCTGCAGACGCGCACGGGCTGTTCGGTGATCGGCTGGGGGTCTCACTTCAATGCTCGCAGCGTGTACACCAAGCCGGCGATCAAGGATCTGGGCCAGTTGAAGAACGTCAAGCTACGGGTCCTGCCTACGCAGGCGTTCATTGAAACCTTCAAGCTGATGGGCGCGATCCCCACGCCGATAGCCTTCAACGAGGTGTACACGGCGGTGCAGACGGGCGTGGTCGAAGGCTTCGAACACGACGCGGCAAGCGTGCTCGCCAACAAGCTCAACGAGGTGGTGCAGAACAGCTGGCAGACCAACCATTTGTTCAGCCCGTGCATAACGGTCATCGGCAAGCGCGGTCTCTCGAAGATCCCGGACGCGATCAAGCCGCAATTCCGCGAGGCCGCGCACGAAGCGAGTCTTTATCAGCGGCAGGCGGCGGCAACCAAGGGCGCTGACGCAATCGCCTCGCTCAAGAAGGCCGGCATGACCTTCTATCCGATGGCGGATGCGGAACGCGACAATATTCGCAAGCTGATGCGCGACAAACTCTGGGTGCCGTTCACGCAAAGCAATCCGGTGACGGCGCCCGTACTCGCCGCAATCGATGCCGCGCGCGCCTGAGGATGCATCCGGCGGGCTAAGCGAGCCGACGCAGCTATCGGAACATGGACCGAGAACCGACACATGAACGAATCACTCAGCAAGATGGCAGGCCCCGAGCTGCGCATCGCCGATAGTCCGGCGGAAGTGGCGGGGCCGGTCATCACCTCCGGCACGTGGGGCTTCGGCACACTGACCACCAGCGGTCAATTGCTCGCCACGTTGTGCACTTTTGTGGAACGCATGTGCGCCGTGGTGCTTGGCGTCGATGTGCTGGTGGTGTTCGTCTCGGTCATCCTTCGATACTTCGTGCATCATCCCGTCGACTGGGCCGAGGAGGTTGCCCGCAGTCTCATGGTGATGATGGTGTTCCTCGGCGGCGCGACCGTGCTGGCCCGGCGGCAGCACGTGAACATCGATTTCTTCCGGGCGTTGCTGCCGCAGTCATGGCGGCCTGCCGCGTTGCAAACCGGCTACTGGGTCATTGCGGGTACCGCGGGCGGCCTCGCGTATTCCGCATGGCTGCTGCTGGATGACTCCGCCAACGTGACCACACCGATGGGTCTGCCGCAATGGATCAACGTGTTGCCGGTCCTGCTCGGCGCGTTGCTGATGACCGCCGTGGCCGTGGCGAGCGCGATCACCGGCGCGACTCGCACCACATGGCTGACGTTGCTGGCCTGCTGCGCGGCGGCGGCTGCCATCTGGGGATGGAACGCCGCCTTCGAGCAATACGCCATCGCGCCGTGGATCTTGTTGCTTGCGGGCTTCATCGGCGGCTTGATGGTCGGCGTTCCGATAGCGTTCGTGCTGGCGCTCTCGGCGCTGCTTTACTTCATCAGCGACCCGAGCTTGCCGATGATCATCTATTCGCAGCAAGTGATGGCCGGCATGGATCACTTCGTCCTCCTCGCTATTCCGTTCTTTGTGCTGGCCGGGCTTGTTATGGAAGTCAACGGCATGTCCTCGCGCCTGATCGAATTGCTGGTGCGGATCTTCGGACGGGTGCGTGGCTCGATGAACCTCATCGCCATTCTTGCGACCGCTTTCTTTTCGGGCGTGTCGGGTTCCAAGCTCGCGGATATTGCCGCGGTCGGCGGCATTGTCGTGCCGGCCGTGCGGCGCACGCGCCAGGACCCGAACGAGACCGCCGCAGTGTTGGCCGCTTCGGGCGTGATGGCCGAAACCATTCCGCCTTGCATCAACATGATCATCATCGGTTTTGTCGCGAACATCTCTATTGGCGGGCTCTTTCTTGCGGGGATCGTGCCGGCGCTCGTGATGGCGATGGCGCTTGCCACCATGGTCGTGATCTTCGGCAAGAAGGTCGATCCGCGCACGGCCTTCGCCAGCCGCAAGCCCCTTTTCAGGCTGCTTGGCGGCGCGCTGGTGGCGCTCGTGATGGTCATCATGATCGGCAAGGGCGTGACCTCGGGCGTTGCGACCTCCACAGAAGTCTCCGCGTTCGCCGTGGTGTATGCACTTGTGGTTGGCGGGCTCACGTTTCGCGAACTCACGCCGCGTGCCATTGCAAGTTTGTTCGTGCGTGCAGCGGCAATGGCAGCGGGCATTCTTTTCATCATCGCGGCTGCTTCCAGTGTGGCGTTCGCGCTGACGATCCTGCAGATCCCCGCCATGCTGTCGGCGGGCATGCTGACGCTTGCGCACACTTACGGAAGCGTAGCGTTCCTCGCGGTATCGGTGCTGATCATGATCGTGTTCGGCGCGGTGCTGGAAGGCGCGCCCGCTCTTATCATCTTCGGTCCCTTGCTCGTGCCTATCGCGGTGCAGGTCGGAATCAACCCGCTGCACTTCGGCACGATCGCCGTCACTGCGATGGGGCTCGGCCTGTTCTCGCCGCCTTTCGGTCTCGGCCTTTGTGCCACCTGCGCGATGACCGGCACGCGAGTCGAGGACGTCTCTCGCCGCATGCTCAAGTATCTGGCGCTGCTTGTGGTCATGCTGGTTTTGCTGATCCTCGTGCCGTCCATTTCGCTGTGGCTGCCGCGGCATTTCAACATGGCCTGATACGGACACACCATGGCTACGATTCATGACGTTGCAGCGCTTGCGGGGGTATCGACGAGTTCGGTCTCGAACGTGCTTAACGGACGTACCGAGAAGCTCAGTGCGGCAACGTATTCGCGCGTCGAGGAAGCGATCCGCACGCTTTCGTTCCGCCCCAATCGCGCGGCGCGCCAATTGAAGACCGGACATACGCCGATGCTCGGCTTGCTCGTGCCCTCTACCGCGAACCCGATGTACGGTCAGCTCGCGCTGAATGTGGAAGCGGCAGCGCAATCGCGCTTCAACTACCGGCTGCTGCTCGGCAATACGCATCGCGACAAGCAGCAGGAAGCGCGCATGTTCGACGACCTGTTGTCGTTCGGGGTGCGGGCGGTGATCGTCGTGTCGTCACTCAATGATGAACGCCATCTCGACGAAGCGGTCGCGCGCGGACTCGCCGTAGTCAGCTATGACCGCAGCGCAAACAGCGGCAGCCATTCGCTCGTCGATCACGTCTCGGCCGACAATTATCAGGCGGGCTATCTCGCTGCCGACCATCTCATTGCCCATGGCCATCGGCGACTTGCGTTCCTCGTGCCCGGCGGCAAGACGCTTAGCCGCGGCGACAAGATCGACGGGGTTCCGCGAACGCGTGTCACGCGAAGGGCCGCGTTATGCGCGAGCGTGGTCGAAGGCCGGTCTCCGAAGCTTTCGGGGACTCCGAACTGCCGGACCTGGGCTTCGCGATGGCCAGCCAGGTCGCCGCCATGCGGCCAATGCCCACGGGCATTGTCACTGTCAACGACATGCTCGCGATCGGCTTGATGTCCGGGCTGCAGCAACTGAACTTGCGTGTACCTGAGATGTATCCGTCGTGGGCATGGACGGCTTGTCGGTCGCGGCATTCACCAATCCCGGCCTGACTTCCGTCGCGATGCCGTTGACGGAGATGGCCGGCACCATGGTCGAACGCGCCATCGCGCGTTCGACGCAGCCTGATTTGCCCGCTGCCGATTTTCTTTTTCAACCTACGTTAATCGCGCGTCAGTCGGTTGCCAAACCGTCCCGCGCCAAAAAGGCGACATCATCGACATGACGAAGATCTATTTGACCCACTCGCCCGATGCGCTCAAGAACTACTACGGCGAGCGGGCGCTTGCCGAACTGCGCGCGCTGGGTGAGGTGAAGCTCAATCCGCTCGACCGGCCGTTGTCACTCGACGAACTTATCCGCGAAGCGCAGGGGCAGGAATTGTCGTGGCGAGCCGCGATTCTGCCGCGCCCGCTGCGCTATTCGACCAACTGCCTGAACTGATTGCGTTCTGCCGCGTGGCGGTGGATATCCGCAATATCGACGTCGATGCCGCGAGCCGCCATGGTGTGCTCGTGACGCGGGCGACGCCGGGCTTCGATACATCGGTCGCGGAGTGGGTCGTGGGCGTGATGATCGATCTGAGTCGCGGCATTAGCGCGGCGGCGGCGGCGTACTGGCAGCATCGCGCGCCTGTCATTGCAATGGGACGCGAGTTGCGCGGCTCGGTGCTCGGCATTGTCGGCTATGGCTTCATTGGCAGCGGCTGGCTGAACTCGGCATGGCGCTCGGCATGCGCGTAGTGGTGACTCGATCCTTTGGCAACGATCACGCAGCCGGGCATTGAACAAGCTTCATTTCGACGATGTGTTGAAGCGTGGCGACTACGTTGTCTGCCTTGCGCCCGCCATGCCGGAGACGGCCGATTTGTTCAATACCACAGCGTTCGCGCGCATGCGGCCCGAGGCATTTTTCATCAACGCGTCGCGAGGCGAACTTGTCGATGAAAGCGCGCTGCTTCAGTGCGCTCGATGCCGGCTTGATCGCCGGCGCAGCGGTCGACGTGGGCCGTGCGCGCCGACCAGATGCCGAGCCCGGAGCTGGCAGCGCATCCGAAGCTTGTCGCGACTCCGCATGTGGGCGGACTGACGCCGTCGGCCATCGAGCACCAGGCGATGGACACGGTGCGCCAGGTTCGCTCGCTGCTTGATGGCGTGATGCCCGAGCATGCCGTCAACGCCGCACATGCGCTGCGCGACTCGCGCGTTTGCCGGGTTTTTCCGGCGCTTTGCAAGGAGACCGACCGTGAACGACGCTTCGCCGACATGCATCGAAGGCGCGTGCGATTGCCACGTGCATATCTACGAACTCGATCGCTATCCGCTCGCGAGCACCTCGACTTTCGGGCCACCGCAGGCGTCGTGGCAGCGACTACGCGGCCGTGCAAAGCCACTTGGGTCTGACGCGCGCGATTCTCGTGCAGCCGACCGGTTACGGCTACGACAACCGCTGCTTGCTGGATGCGCTGGAACAGTCCGGCGGCGCGGCGCGCGGGATTGTAGTGATTCAAGCCCGACACGCCGATGAGCGAGTTGCAGGCCATGCACGACGCAGGGGTGCGAGGCGTGCGCTTCATGATGATTCCGGGCAGTGGCGGCGTGCTTGCGATGGGACGATCTGGAAGTGGTGGCAAGCCGCATTGCGGAGTTTGGCTGGGTGATCAACCTTCAACTCGATGGCCGCGATTTCGCGCAATACGAAGCGCGTTTGCACGCGCTGCCGTGCTTGCTGACGATCGATCATATCGGCAAGTTTCTGGAACCCGTGGCAACCGATCACCCTGGTTTTCGAAGCCTGCTCAGCGCTGCTCGATGCAGGGCCGGACCTGGGTGAAGTTATCGGCTCCGTATGAAACCTCGAAGATCGGACCGCCCCATTACGACGATGTCAGCAAGCTCGCCAGCGCGCTGGTACGAGGCGCATCCCGAGCGCTGCCTGTGGGCCAGCAACTGGCCGCATCCGGGCCGCAAGCCTGTTCCCGACGACGCCGATATGCTGGCGCTGCTGTCGCACTGGGCGCCCGACAGCGCGGTGCGCAGGAAGATCCTGGTTGATAACCCGGAAAAGCTCTATGGGTTCGAGCTGTGCGTGACGAGGTTGGCGGATCGTTCGCGTCAGGCGACGGTCCGCCGGATTTTTGAATGACTGGTTTATCGGTCTACTGCTATTTCTTTTCGACGCGCATGGCGCGCGGTGAGTCCGTCATCACAGCATCGATTCCAAGAGCTGGCGGCTGTTGCGTAGGCATCGGCCGAGTCGACGCCGAACGCGACGATCTTCACGTCTCCGTTAGTCTTGAAGCATCTGACGGCGGCCGGTGTCCACCAGCGTGCATCGACCTTCGACACGCCGGTTCCCAGCGTGAATCGCTCGATGACCTCGACCTGACGGTGCAACTCGATTCCGACCCAACTCCCGGCGGGAGGCGGGTTATCGCAGGTGCCGCCAAGCGAGAGATCGACCAGACGATCCCGCGTTGCATCGCGTGTCTCAAACACTTGCGCCTGGCGGTGCAATTTCATTAACTGGATCGCTTCAGTATCGGTGGAATACAGGCGAACGCGCGACCACGCATTGCGTCTCGTCAAGCACTCGGGCAACGGCTTCAACGAGCGGCGCTGCGGGCGTTTGTTTCATGTCGAGCATGATCGGCACGTTTTCCGGAATAGCCGCAAGTGCTTCACGCAACGTCGGAATGCGCAGAGGATTGGCGCGGTACGGGATAGTTGACCTGTCCCGAGGCGTCCTTGCGGCTGAATGAATAACCTGCGTTGAGCTTGCGAAGATTGTTAATCGTGGTTTCGTCGAGACGGCCATGGCCTTCAGTAAGAGAGCCAAGGTCGGCCGGGCGATAGAGGACTGCGACGCCGTCCTTCGTAACCTGCACGGTCATCCATAGCGCATTCGCGCCGTTTTCGAGCGCAGTGCTGAACGCTTGCAGCGTGTTCTCCGGCGTGTCCCCGGTCCCGCCTCGATGAGCGATGATAAACGGCGCGGCAAGCGCGGGCGGCAAAGCGCCGAGAGCCACCAGCGTAGCCGTAACGAAATGCATTGAGGTTTTATTTTTCACTATTTTGTCATCCTGATCAAATTCGAACTTTTATCAAGAAGTTTATATTCAAATTAGAGGCGAGTATTGAGCTGCCGCAAGGCGGCTCCAATAAGAGAGTTATGCCGTGGGCGCGTCAAAGTAGCAGCTGGAGGTATGCATGAATTCGTGGAGATGCACGACACCACCGCTCTCCACGATAAAAAATTACAGCATAACCCGGCAGCCCATGATGGTTGTGGTCGAACCGTTCGGCGCGAACTCGAGCGTATGCTCACGTGCGACTAAAGGTACGCAATGAGCGATGGCTTTGGCGGGTCGTCTTGTGAGTCAATGCCAGCCGGACGAAAGCGCTTGAGACGAATGAGCATGCCGATGAGACTTCCGGGTATTAGAGCGTCCGGCCGTTCCGCTTACACTCCTGATGTTGACGTAAGAACGCCGCACAGCCCGGCGAGTCGGCTGTGTTAGTCAACAGCTTACCGTTTCTTGCGCACGAGAGTGTTCACGAGGAGTCGAGGCCGGGCAGTCCAATGCCTATCGTCGTCTCCATTGATTTATTCGATGGTTCAATAACCCGGCAGTATCAGATGAATGTGGGCCTTTTTACGTTACCCATACCGCCGCTGATTTTTTTTGTCAGCGTCGTGGTATCTCTCTTTGCCGGATGGCTCTTTCGCCGGGGCCGAGCCGATGTGGACGGCGCAGTCTTCGCTAGTGTGTTCACCGGATTGGTCGTGGCGCGGCTCTCGTTTGCCTTGCGCTACCTTCCCGCATACAAAGACGACCTTCTGAAGATTCTCGACTTCCGCGACCAGGGATTCGACCTGGTCGCGGGTTTGATCGCCGGAGCGTGTGTGGTTTCCTGGTTTCTATTGCGCCGCCGTTCAATGCGCGTCCCCTTGCTCGCCGCAGTCGTGGCCGGCGGCGTGGTCTGGAGCGCTGCGACCGCGGCAATGGATTTTTCAAGACTGCCCGAGAGTGTTCCGGCTCTCTCGCTTATTAATACGGACGGCATGCACCAGCCGCTCGCCAAGGGCGATGGCAGGCCGACTGTGGTGAACCTGTGGGCAACGTGGTGCCCTCCATGTCAGGCGGAAATGCCGGTGTTGGCGCAAGCGCAGGCGGACACCCCGGGTCTTGATATTGTGTTCGTGAATCAGGGCGAGACGCGCGACACCGTAAGCAATTACCTGACTTCACGTAATATTCAGATCAAGAACGCGTTGCTCGATCCGGGGCTGGCCGTTGCAAGGGCCGTTGCGGCTACCGCGTATCCCACGACGCTGTTTTACGACTCGCAAGGGCGGTTGTTATCGGCGCATTTGGGACAGTTTTCGCGCGCGACGTTCACGCAAGCAGTGGAACGGTTCTATCCTGAGATTGCGTCGAAGCGGGCTCAGTGACCGAACCATGGCCCAGGACTCATCGATGACTGACAGCACCACACGGCAAGCCCGCCGCACTGCATCGCGCGCTTGCCGCGTGGCTATTCTGGCTATTTACTGGATGACACGTACCATGACCGCCCAAGCCGATACCTCTGCAGAACATCCGTCCTCAGTGCTTAGCTTGCAAAGCAAATATGACTTCCAGACGACCGTGTCCCGGCTCAAGGCTGCTTTGACTGCGCATAACGTGACGCTCTTCGCCGAGATTGACCAGAGCGCCGCCGCGTTGGATGCAGGGATGACGTTGCGGCCCACAAGACTCTTTCTGTTCGGGAATCCGAAGGCGGGTACGCCGGTCATGGAGGCTAATCCGCACGCCGCGCTGGAACTGCCGCTGAAAACAGTTGTCTGGGAGGATGGGCAGCATGTGGTGCATGTGGACTATCAGGACGTCACCACGACGCTTGGCCACGACTATAAAGTCGACCCGCAGTTGTATGCTCCGTTGAAGCAGACGCCGGCGTTGCTGCGCGCGGTTGCCGGACAAGACTGAGGCTGTGGAAGCGCGGCTAAAATGTGCGGGCCATGTCACCCGCACCTTTCAACAAACCTGAACCATGACAACGTCACTCGCTCGCGACCCCGGCTTCTGCGATCTGCTTGCGCAAAGCCATCTCCGCCTGGTCGGCGCTCCATTGCTGGATCCAGACATCTTGCAGTCCGATGCCGCACGATGGCTATATGAGGACGCACCATTTTGCGTGGTGGCGCATAACACGGATGCGGACCCGCGTTTTATCTACGCAAACCGGGCGGCACAGAAGTGCTTTGAATACACGTGGAGCGAGATGACGGCGCTTCGCTCCCGGTTGTCGGCCGAGCACCCTAACCGGGAAGAACGCGATAGCCTGCTGGAATCGGTGAGAACCAAAGGCTATGCGAGCGGATACCGCGGCCTGCGCATCGCCAAGTCGGGAAGACGTTTTTGGATCGAGAACGTGACGGTTTGGAATCTCGTCAATCGTGACGGCGTCTATTGCGGCCAGGCGGCGACGTACCGCCAGTGGAAAGATGTGTAAGCGGTGGGCTTGGCGAGTCCGTTAAACGCAATCCAAGTCTTACGGTCCACTTTTCCGCTTGCGGACTCAGCGCGAAACTTCCGTCAGTTCGGTCATGCGATATTTCCCGGCCCGACCGCCGCTTACGTCTTGCCTGCAGGCCGAAGGTGCGCGTCGCAGTACCTCCCTGGTGCAGCCTTTTTCCGCCATCCGGCCGTCGCGATTGCTTGCGTCCGGCCGGAACCTCGCCGCGAGCCATCACTCGCGGTGTTTGTCGTTCGGCCCGATTCCTGACGTTGTCATTTAACTGTCACACGTACTCAATACGGTGATCCTGCAGCCGACATTGCGGCCCGTGCAGATCGACAAAGGGCGTCACGCCGTCTCAGTCGGGCAATTCATTCGAAAATACAAATCAAAAGACTCGCTTCATGCTCGACTTTATTCTCCCTCTGCTCGCTGCGTTGTCATGCGGCGTCGTCATCGGTCTCGAGAGACAGATGCGGCAGCGAACCGCCGGACTGCGCACCATTACGCTGGTGACCAGCGGCGCGTGCCTGTTCGTGATCCTGGGTGCACTGACCGGCAACGGCACCGCAACAGTGACGCAAATGGCGGCCTATGTCGTGTCCGGTGTGGGATTTCTGGGCGGCGGTGTCATCATGCGCGAGCAAGGCGCCATTCAGGGAATCAATACGGCGGCTACCTTATGGTGCTCGGCGGCGGTCGGTGTTCTTTGCGGATCGGCGCACTACGGGCCTGCTATTGCGGGGACGGCGGTGGTGCTGTTTACAAATACCGTGCTGCGCGAGGTGGGCCGTGCGATCAATACGGCGCCCGTAGCTTCTGCCGACCTCCTGCGCCGGTATGTACTCACGGTTGTCTGTCGCGAACAAGACGAAGTGAATATTCGTGCCGTCATAACCAACTCGATGGTGTCGGCGCCGCTATCGTTTCAAGGACTCAGTAGCAGAGATCTCGACGACAGTTCAAAGCAGGTAGAAGTCATCGCAACGCTTGAGACCCACCCCAAGTATCAGTCGAAAATCGAGGCGGTTGCTAGCCGGCTTAGCATGGATAAAGGGGTGTCCAGCGTTAGCTGGGCGGGGCTCGACACCATACCCGAGTCCGACTGAAACCGTGGCGTAAGTCGCGCAAGCATGCAACTCGGCATGGGTTTTGAAAGAATGCATCGGTACTATCCGCTAAGGCGATGTCATTGCGTACCCGGTTCCATCCGTCACGCGTGACTAGCGTGCGCTTGCATTCTTTAAGCGCCACACCACCCAATTCAAGGTCACGGATGAGTACTTATGTATTGTTGGCTTGCGGGTTCGGAATAGGGTTATCGATTGCCGTGTGGGGAATATTCGACACGCTGAAACATTCCCGGCGTGAATCGGCGGACGACAAACGCGAGCGGTGATGCGCCTGCCGTAAATCGGCCGGCCGACATCATTCCATGTAGCGCGAGGTGCCACGCAACGCTTCCCGAAAGATACGAGGCGCTTACAGGACCCTTATTTTCCACCGACGGGCAGGTGCAACATGACAAGCTTGTCATCTGGGCGTCAGCTTTAGGTCAGTGCCTCTCCCTCAAAATACGTCTATGGTTATCGTCTGTTGCAGGGCGGAGATCATAGGCTTCGTTCACGCTGAGCGAAGCTAACGCTTCATTTTTCAGAGAGGCAGATCATCATGAAAACACTGGTTTTCGCAGCGCTTGCTGTTGCTATGGCTGCTCCCGCCGTATCGTTCGCGCAAGTCTCGTCCAACCCTGATCCTGTTACGCGTGCCGAGGTACGCGCCGACTTGGTCCAGCTGGAAAACGCAGGCTATCGCCCGATCGCGCGCGACCCCACGTATCCGGCGGACATACAGGCGGCGGAAGCGCGCGTGCATGCCGGCGACAATGGTTCCAGCGCGTACGGTGGGGTGGCTGAGACCGGAACTTCTACGTCACAGATGCCGACAAGCGGACCCGCGGCACCTTCGGTCTCTAATGGTCAATGACGCCGAGCGCGGTCTGTGCGGGCGCGGCCAAGCGCCGGACGAACTAACGTGAGGCGCTTGGCTGAGTAGGTAAATGCGGTGCAACGTGAAGCGCAGAGCGAAGTACAAGGTGCGAGTGCAACGTGAAGTGCAGGGCGAAGTACAAGGAGCGCGTGCAACGTGCGGAGTACAACGTGCTAAGTGCAACGTGAAGCGCAGAGGCTGACGCAGCCCAAGGCAACCGCCCGATTGCCACTTCGCCTAAGTCGCGTCGGCCCACGCCTTGGCGGCATTCACCGCGCGATGCCAGCCGTGCATGTGACGCTCGACGTCTTCGGCGGCGAGTGCCGGCGAGAAACGGTGGTCCAGCTTCCACTGGCTCTGCAATTCATCCACGTCTTTCCAGTAACCCACAGCGAGTCCGGCCAGATAGGCCGCACCGAGCGCGGTAGTCTCGCTGATTTGCGGCCGCACGACGTCCACCCCCAGGAGGTCGGCCTGAAATTGCATCAGCAGGTCGTTGGCGACTGCGCCGCCATCCACGCGCAATTCACCAATGCGTATGCCGGAATCGGCTTCCATGGCCTTGAGCACGTCGATAGACTGATAAGCAATGCTTTCTAATGCGGCACGCGCGAGGTGCCCTGAGGTCGTACCGCGTGTCACGCCGAACAACGTGCCGCGCGCGTGTGCGTTCCAGTGAGGCGCACCCAGGCCGGCAAACGCCGGCACGAGATAGACGCCGTCGCTGTGCGGCACACTGCGCGCAAGAGCTTCTATTTCAGTGGAAGTCTTGATAATGCCAAGCCCGTCGCGCAACCACTGCACCACCGCGCCGCCGATAAAGATGCTGCCTTCCAGCGCGTAGTTCACCTGGTCGCCGATTTGCCACGCAATAGTCGTAATCAGGTTGTTGCGGGACTCGATAGGTTTGTCGCCCGTGTTCATCACGAGGAAACAACCGGTTCCGTAGGTGTTTTTCACCATGCCCGACTGCGTGCACATCTGACCGAAGAGGGCGGCGTGCTGGTCGCCCGCGATGCCGCCAAGCGGAATTTTCGAGGCGAATACCGTGGTCTTGGTGGGTCCATATACTTCGGATGACGGACGAACTTCCGGCAGCATGCTGCGCGGAATATCGAGCGCGTCGAGCAGTTCTTCATCCCACTTGAGCGTGTGGATATTGAAGAGCATGGTGCGCGACGCGTTGGTCACGTCGGTAATGTGCAGGCTGTGCTTCGTGAAATTCCACACGAGCCAGCTATCCACCGTGCCGAATGCGAGCCGCCCTTGTCTGGCCTTTTCACGAGCGCCTTCTACGTTGTCGAGGATCCAGCGAATCTTGGTGGCCGAGAAGTAGGAGTCGATAGGCAAGCCCGTCTTGGCGCGGACTTTATCTTCGAGTCCCTGCGCCTTCAACTCGTCGCAGAAATCAGCGGTGCGGCGGTCCTGCCAGACAATCGCGTTGTAGATCGGCTGACCGGTTTCGCGATCCCAGACAATGGTCGTCTCGCGCTGGTTGGTGATGCCGATGGACGCGATCGATGCGCCGTTGAGACCGGCTCGCGTTACCGCTTCGGCAGCGACGCCGGCCTGTGTCGACCAGATTTCCTGAGGGTCATGCTCGACCCAGCCCGGCCGCGGATAGATCTGGGGGAATTCCTTCTGCGCTGCCGACACCACATTGCCCTGACGATCGAACACCATGGCGCGCGAACTCGTCGTGCCCTGGTCGAGCGCCAGGATGTATTGCTCCTGCATTGTCTTCTCCACTGATTCGAATGGATCGCCGCGTTGCGCGCGGCATGTTTAATGGTTTTTGGTTTAACTATAACTTCGGTGATGCGGGGCTTCCAGCGGCGATGTGTCGTCGTGCGCACCTGACGGCATGGATTTGGGCGTGGCTGTTTCGTTGCTTTTGGCTGAAAAAAGAATCTTATCGAACCGATAATGTTCGCATTCGAATGCTAATGAACGAAATCGAAAATGTAAAGGTGCATTTAGCGGCAGGTAGAGGCTTGCGGGTTGTGCTTGATCCGGTCGCGGTTGGTCGCACCTGGTGGGAAGCATCGCTTCAATGCAGAGGTTTCTGCCTCGCTTGGGCCATCGGCAAATCCCACGGCGTTCTTCGCGAGTAGCGACCGCGTCGGGGTAATTTGACGGGAATGCTTTATCACGCGGCTAACGTAATGCGCAGTGCCGGATCTATGGCTGCCAACGACGGGCGGCTTGAACATCGAAGCGCCACACTCACTTCGTCAAAGCGATTCAGTTTGTTTGCTGTACTCAGCACAAGATCGCAGCGCGCTTCCATCTTGCGCCCAACGCGATGACCGCTCGAGTGCGCGTCGGCGGTTTTAATCGTGCCGTGTCAAGCGGAGCGCATAGGTGAACCGCTCGGCGGGGAATACGCTAATGGTCGCTTCGAACACGAGTCCGCGCTCATCGACGTAATGCCGAATGATTTCCAGCGCATGCGAATCCGGCTCAGCGGCAAGCGCTTCGCAGACGCGAGCCGGCACCCCGACCGCGCGAATTTCCTGACGCACTTCCTGCACCGCGCGCCCGCAGCGTTCCTCGACCATCTCGCAGATAAGCCCCGTGTTTTTACGCAACTCGCGCCGGATGGCCGCGCCCGCCACAGGGTCGAGATAGACCTCGGTCCAGCAGATCGGCTGCTCGGCCTTGCTTGGGTCGACGCGCAACATCTCCACGCGCAGCCATCGCGATCCCACTTCCACACTGAGTTGTGCCGCAAGCGCCGGACTTGCGGAGATCTCGCCGATAGACAGAACGCGGCGCTCGGTGACGACAGCAAACTGCATCAGGTCTTCGACATTCGACAGCGATTGTTCAAAGGCCACACGCGGCTTGGACGCCTCGACACGGATGCCGGCGCGCTTGCGCCGCGAGATCAGGCCGAGGTCCTGCACCTTCTGCAGCGCGGATCGCACGGTCGCGCGGCTGACGCCGTATTGCGTCGACAGATCCATTTCACTCGGCAATGCCGCGCCGACGGCAAAGGTACCGTTGCCGATTGCCTCGATCAGCTGGTCTGCCAGTTCGACATACCGGGGTTTCATAAAACCTTCCTTGTTCTTCTGGTCGGGTTGCGCATTTGCCGGGCCGGGCAAGCTTGAGCGCGCCATCCTAGCCGGGTCAGGGCGGATTGCCAAGACGCTGCCCGCAGCAAATGTCGAATCGACCGGGACTAACGCGTAAACCCGAAGTTGACGAGTTCGCCACCATAATAATATAGTCCGTACATATTAGATATGTACGGACTTATTGATTGAATATCCCGACGGTTCGATCCGCACGGAAAAGGAGACGACGATGGCTGTTCACACGAACATGACGAACACGGCGGCAGGGTGGGGGCGGCGTCGAGGCCAAGCCTCGCCAGCCCTTCTATGCGCGACTGGGATTTCAGATTGTCGTGGGCATCTTGCTGGGGCTCGCGCTTGGCTTTATTGCGCCGCATCTCGCGGTGCAGATGAAAATTCTCGGCGATATCTTCTTGCGGCTCATCAAGATGATCGTCGCGCCGCTCGTGTTCCTGAACGTCGTGCTCGGCATTGCGGCTGCGGGCGATTTGAAAAACGTGGGCCGCATCGGCTTGCGGGCGCTCATCTACTTCGAAGTCGTCTCGACCATAGCGCTTGTCATCAGCATGGTGATCGCCAATCTGTCGGGTGTGGGCGCGGGCATGCATCTCGTGCAAAGCCCGGAAGCCGCCGCGGCCGCACAGGTTACCTATGGAAAGGCGGCGTCGGTTTCGTTCGAGCATTTCCTGCTCACGCTGTTCCCGGACAACTTCATTGGTGCGTTTGCAAACGGCTCGCTGTTGCAGGTGCTTGTGATCTCGATTGGCTTTGGCGCCGCCGTGCTGATGCTCAACACCGAGCAGCGCGCAAGCGTCGAGCATGCGCTCTCGCGGATGTCGGACTGCTTTTTCAAGTTCGTCGATGTGATCATGAAGTTCGCTCCGCTTGGCGCATTCGGCTCCATCGCGTTCGCTATCGGCAGCAGCGGGATGAGCGCGGTGATTTCGCTAGGCTATTTGCTGATCGTGATGTATCTGTCGCTAGCGTTTTTTGTGGTTGTCGTGCTCGGCATCGTGCTGCGCATCTATGGCTTCAACGTGTTCCGCTTCCTGCGTTATTTCAAGGAAGAAATCTTTCTGTTGTTCGCCACGGCTTCTTCAGAGAGCGCACTGCCGCGGCTCTTCGAAAAGCTCGAACGGCTTGGTTGTTCGCGCCAGTCGGTCGGGCTCGTCCTGCCCACCGGATATGCGTTCAATCTCGACGGCACGGCGGTGTACATGTCGCTGTGCGTCATGTTCCTCGCGAACGCCTATGGTGTGCCGCTGGACCTGCACCAGCAATTCGGCTTGCTCCTGCTGATGCTGTTGACGTCGAAAGGCGCGGCGACCGTTTCGGGCGGCACGTTCATTGTGTTCGCTGCCACGGTGACGGCTTCGGGACTGCTGCCCATCGAAGGATTGCCGATCCTGTTTGGTATCAATCGGTTCACGTCGCAGGCGGTTTCCATCTGCAATTCAATGGGCAATAGCGTCGCGACGCTGGTCATTGCAAAGTCCACCGGTGAGTTCGATGAAAGCGCTGCGCGCGAGTGAATACCGGCGTGTATTCGGATCGAGTGCCGGCAAGGTCATCTGAAGTCAACATTCAAGGACAATCATCATGCGCATTACCGCGATCAAGGAAATCTCCGTTCCGCTGGAAGGAAACGTAGCGAACGCGCTCGTCAGTTTCGCCGAACACGATGTATCGCTTGTCGCGCTGGAAACCGATGTGATCCGTAACGGCAAACCGGTCACCGGTTATCGCGTTCGATTCCATCGGCCGATACGCGCAGGGCGGCATCCTGCGCGACCGGATGATCCCGCGCCTGACACAGCGCGCGGCGCCCGAGACCCTGCTCGATGCATCGGGCGAGCGCTTCGATGCCGCCAGGGTTCTGCAGACCATCTTGCGCAACGAGAAGCCCGGAGGCCACGGCGACCGCGCGGCGGCTGCCGGTGCGATCGAACTGGCGGTGTGGGACTTGAACGCCAAGCTCGCCGATGAACCCGCGCACGTCACCATCGCGCGGCATTTCGGACGACAGAGGAAAGGCGAAGGCGTGAATGTGTATGCGGCGGGCGGTTACTACTATCCGGAAGAAAGCACGCAGCGTCTCGCCGATGAATTCCGCGCTTATCGCGAACTAGGCTTTGATGCGTTCAAGATGAAGATCGGCGGCGCGACGCTTGAAGCAGGACATGGCGCGCATAGAAGCCGCGTTGACGGTCGCGGGCGAAGGGCCAGCGCCTCGCAGTCGATGCCAACGGCCGCTTCGATCTGGACACGGCGCTCGCCTACGCGAAAGCCATCGCGCCGTATGACCTGCGCTGGTACGAAGAGATCGGCGATCCGCTCGACTACGACTTGAATCGTCAGGTCGCGCAGGCTTACGAAGGCCGCATCGCGACTGGCGAGAACCTGTTCTCCGTGCCGGACGTGAAGAACCTGCGTGCTCTTCGGCGGCATGCGGCCGGGCAAGGACATCTTCCAGATGGATCGCGGGCCTTGCTTACGGGCTGACTGAATACGCACGCATGATCGACGTGATGGAAAGCCACGGATTTGACCGCGCGCAGGCATTCCCGCACGGCGGTCATCTGATCAACCTGCACATTGCGGTCGGCCTGGAGCTAGGCGGATGCGAAGCGTATCCCGGCGTATTCCAGCCGTTCGGCGGATATCCGGCGGGCTGCGGCGTGGGCGGCGGACTCGTGCGCCCGACTGACGCAGCAGGCTTTGGACTCGAAGAAAAAGACAGCGCTGCGACCGTGGCTCGCGCGCCTGAATCATTAAAAGGAACACGCAATGTCAACCACCGTATTCGACTCGGCTCTCTTTCGCGACATGTTCGGCACGCCGGAAATGCGCGACGTGTTTTCGGACACCGCGTATCTCGCGCGCTGTATTGATGCTGAAACGGCGCTTGCTCGCGCGCAGGCCAAAGCCGGCCTGATTCCCGCAGAGGCCGCGCGCGAGATCACCGCGCGCGCCGACTTTTCACGGCTCGATCTGGAGCGTTGCGCCAGGAAACGGAGATCGTCGGCTATCCGATCCTGCCGCTCGTCAAGCAGGTCAGCGAGATGTGCGGTGAAGCGGGCGGCTATCTGCACTGGGGCGCGACCACGCAGGACATCATGGACACGGCGACCATGCTGCAATGCGCGCAGGGCGTGGCGATCATCGAACGTCAGCTCGATGAAGTGCGCGGCGCATTGCGCGATCTCGCCGAGCAAGCATGCCGATACGGTGACGGCCGGCCGCACGCATTTGCAACATGCGTTGCCGGTCACCTTCGGATTTCGCGCGGCGGTATGGCTGTCGGCATTGAACCGTCATGCCGAGCGTCTCCAGCAAGCAAAACCGCGAGCGCTGATGGTCGCAGTTCGGCGGCGCGGCGGGCACGCTGGCTTCGCTTAACGACCCCGAGCGGGCGCTCGAAACGCGCCGGCTGTTTGCGGAAGAACTTGGTCTTGCGCGACCCTGAGATCACCTGGCATGTCGCGCGCGATGGTCTTGTGCGAACTTGTATCGCTGCTGGCAAGCATTGGCGGATCGCTCGGAAAGATCGCGCTCGACGTGATGATGATGGCGGCGTCGGAATTCGGCGAAGTGGCCGAGCCTTTCGTGCCGGGACGCGGTGCAAGTTCGACGATGCCGCAAAAGCGCAACCCGATTTCAAGCGAGTTGATGTTCGCGGCGGCGAAGATGCTGCGCGAGCGCGCGGCGTTGATGCTCGACGGCATGATGCACGACTTCGAGCGTGCCACTGGACCCTGGCACCTTGAATGGAGCGCGGTGCCCGAGAGCTTCCTGCTCTCGCGCCAGCGCGTTGTTTCAGGCGAATTTCATGTTGCGCGGGTTGGTGGTCGATGCAGCGCAAGATGCGCAGGAACCTCGACCTGACGGGCGGGTTGATTGTCGCCGAGGCGGTGATGATGGGCCTTGCGCCGAGCATCGGGCGGCAGCATGCGCACGACGTGGTCTACGACGCTTGCCGCATCGCGATCGAGAACGGCCGCACGCTCTACGACGTGCTGATGGAAGACAGCAAGATCCGCGATGCGTTCGGCGAAGCGCGACTGCGAGAGCTGACCGATCCGGCAAACTATCTGGGTGCGGCCGCGGTGATGGCGCGTTCGGTGGCGAGCGCCACGAAGCTTTGATCCTCTCCGCCGGGCCGGCCTGAGACTTCGCGCCTCACGCCAAGTCAAGTTTGCGACGGCCCCTTTGAGCCGTTCAAGAAGCGAACTGATCAGATCGATCGGCATGGGGAAAACAATGGTCGAATTCTTGTCGCCGGCTATGGTGGTCAGTGTTTGCAGATAGCGCAGTTGCATGGCTTGCGGTGCCTGCGCGAGCATTTGCGCGGCTTGCAGCAGCTTTTCCGACGCCTGCAGTTCGCCCTCCGCATGAATGATCTTCGCGCGCCGTTCGCGCTCGGCTTCGGCTTGCCGGGCAATCGCGCGCACCATGGTCTCGTTCAAGTCGACGTCCTTGATCTCGACATTCGACACCTTGATGCCCCACGCGTCGGTCTGCGCATCGAGCACCTTTTGAATGTCCACGTTGAGGCGCTCGCGTTCCGCCAGCAGTTCGTCGAGTTCATGCTTGCCGAGGATCGCGCGCAAGGTCGTTTGCGACAACTGGCTGGTCGCTTCGAAGAAGCGCGCGACCTGAATCACGGCCTTCTCCGGATCGACCACGCGAAAATAGACCACCGCGTTCACCTTCACGGAGACGTTGTCGCGGGTGATGACGTCTTGCGGCGGCACGTCGAAGACGACGGTGCGCAGATCCATTCTCACGACTTGCTGCACCGCGGGAATGATCAGGACGAGGCCCGGCCCCTTGACCTTCCAGAAGCGGCCGAGCATGAAGACGACGCCGCGTTCGTATTCGCGAAAAATTCGGATCGACGAAAACACGATCAGGATGACTAAGCGCCAGCAAGATCGCCGCTAAAGCCAAACGTGAATCCGATCATTATTTTTCTCCTTGTTTTACTTCGTCCAGTCGCGCCACGCTGAGCGTGAGGCCATGGCGCCCGATGCACGCGGACTCGCTCCCCGCGCGCGAGCAGTGCCGGAGTCTTCGTGACAGATACACGCCAGCGTTCGCCGTGCACGCGAGCCCAGCCGCTGTCACTCGGCGCCACGTCTTCCAGCATCTCGCCGATGCTGCCAAGCATGCGCTTCCGCGCCGCTCACCACGGGCCGTCGGCGCGCCCGCAGCGCGACGCTTGACACGACGAACACGAACAGGGCGGTGACGATGGTCAGGCCGGCGACGAGCGCCGACTGGAATGCCGTAGCCGGGTACATCGGTATGAAACAGCATGAGCGCGCCCATCGCGAACGCGACGATGCCGCCGAAGCCGAGCGTGCCGAATGTAGGAAGGAACATCTCGGCGACGAGAAAGGCGATGCCCAGAAGAATCAGGCCCAGTCCGGCAAAGTCGACAGGCAGCAGCTGCAAGGCGAACAGACCTATCATCAGGCTGATCGCTCCCGCCACACCGGGCAGCGCGATGCCGGGGTTCGCAAATTCGAAGAACAGGCCGTACATGCCGATCGTGACGAGAATGAGCGCCACGCTCGGATCAGTGATGGTCGCGAGGAAGCGGCTGCGCCAGTCGGGCTGGATGGACACGACGACAGCACCCGAGGTCGCGAGCAGATGATCGCCGGTGATGGTGCGGATATGCCGGCCGTTCAGCTTGGCGAGCAGATCGGGCACGTCGAGCGCGGTGAGGTCGATCACGTTCTGCGCGAGGGCCTCGTTCGCCGACAGGCTGACCGCCTCGCGCACCGCGCGCTCGGCCCACTGCACATTGCGGCCGCGCAATTGCGCGAGACCGCGAATATACGCCGCGGCGTCCTGCACCTGCTTGGTGGTCTCGGTGGATTGCGCGTTCGCGCTGGCAGAAGCCGACGCGCCCGAAGCAGGTGAGGTTGGGGAGGCGGGTTCGGGGGACTCACCGGCACTGAGACGGATAGGCGTTGCCGCGCCGAGGTTGGTGCCTGGCGCCATCGCCGCGATGTGACTTGCGTAGACGATATACGTGCCGGCGCTCGCCGCCCGGGCACCTCCTGGCGCAATGAATGCCGCGACGGGAATAGGCGAGGAGAGGATGGCCTTGATGATCGATCGCATCGATTGATCGAGGCCGCCGGGGGTATCGATTTCGAGAATCGCCAGTTGAGCGTGATCTTCAGCGGCACGCGCCAAGGCGCGCACGACGAAATCCGCGCTTGCAGGTCCGACCGCGCCGTTGAGCGGAATGAGCACTGCGGTAGGGCTTGCGGCAGCGGCCGTGCAAAACAGCAGGGCGACGAAAAATGCGATTGTTTTGCGCAACAGTTTGCCTGCTGTGCCGACAAGCTTGCGCAGGGCATCCGGACAAAGCAAAGGAGGCGGATAGCGTTCCATCACTGTTAAAGCACCGTCTGCAGGCGGGGTGACGCCGGCTCAACGAGGGTTGCCTGATATTAAGCTTATGCCAAATTAAGCGCTTGCCAAGTTTCCCCGCTCTAAGGATTTCCACGACGAAATTCAGGTGTATCTCGTGTTGTCGGAGCTGCCGGAATAATCGCGCGTGCTCAATCGTTTAATCCATATAACCCGGTACGAGCGGCTAGCGGAGCGGCTGACGGAGCACCTGACTTGGCGGCTGACTTAGCGCGGCTAAGCGCAAACGCTTGGGTACCGGCTGGCGCCAAGCAAGCCGCTCTATCACGCGATGCTGTTAAAAATGAGCATCAAACGGCGCCGGGTACTGCTGGAGCCCATCATGCGTAGAGTATTTTGCTTTGGAATAGTGCTAGCCTGCCTCGGGTTTTATTTGTCCGCGCCCTCGTTTGCACAAACTTACGACGATTCAATTGCGCCGGCCGTCGACGCCAATTGCCGCGCAATAGCAGGTGAGGCCGAGATAGACGGCACGATGCAGCAGATTGTGGGGCGCGCGTGTCTGCAAAGCGACGGAACATGGCAGATCATGCAAGGTCCGGACGGCAGCGTTCTGACCTACCCGGTTGCGCAATACCCGTATTCCGATCCGTGGTACTGGGGGCCGCCCGTTTTCATTGGCGCGGGTGCGAGTTTTATCTTTATCGACCGGTTTCACCACTTCTCTCATTTCCACCATTTCCATCAAATGGACCATGTGCACGTCGGTGCACCCATGAGAGGCGGTTTTCACGGTGGACCAACGACATTCTCCGGCGGGGGCATGCATATGCACGGTGGCATGGGGCGGCATTAAGGAGCGCTCGTAATGTCGGGCTCCACTGGAATCGCGGACCACGACAGGTCGATGCACCACTCCTGAACCGGGCATGATCCAGTTCGCAAACGATCAAGGCTTAAGCCGGGCCATCGCTTAAAGACACTTAGCGAAGATGCGTGCGCTATTTCCAGGGCATGAAAATAGCGACTGAAGAAGACTTAAGCCAAAATCGCCCGAGCGCTTGTCAGGCGATCAATAGATCGCCACCAACGACTCCACCCCGCGCAGGTTATTGCGCGGGCGCCACTTGAGCCGGTCGAGGTTCGACACGCGTAAATCCGGCAAACGCGTGAGTGTCGCACCCAGCCCGGTTTCAAGTTCGAGCATCGCTAGTCGTGCGCCCAGGCAGTGATGAATCCCGGCGCCGAATGAGAGCGGCCGGCCATGAATTGCGCGCTCTATGTCAAGCTCGTTCGGCCTGTCGAATTGTTCGGGATCTCGATTGGCCGCGCCGAGCATCATGAAAACCATTGTGCCTCGGGCGAGAGTCAGTTCACCCACTTGCACTTCTTCAAGCGCCGTGCGCACAACCATTTGCACCGAGCTGTCAAACCGCAGGCATTCGTTAATGGCCTTGGACATGAGCGATCTGTCGCGCCGGAGCAGATCGAGTTGCTTCGGGTGGCGGTGCAGCGCGATTAGCGCATTGCCAAGCATATTCGAGGTGGTTTCGTGCCCGGCTACAAAAAGGAGCAACACGTTCGAAACGATCTCATCTTGCGTTAGCGACTGGCCCGCTTCTTCCGCGCCAATCAGCGAGGACACAAGGTCGCCGCCCGGTTTCGCGCGCCGCGTGTCGACTACGCCCGAAAAATAGCGTTCCAATGTGAGCGTTGCTTCATTCGCCTGCGCAAGGCGCGCGGCGTCCATCGGCGCGGCGTCCAGAGCGCTGGCTAACTGGCTTGCCGCAGCGCCTAGCCTTACACCTTCTTCGACCGGCACATCGAGCAGCCGGCAGATGATGTTCACCGGCAATGGCATTGCATAGTCGCTGATCAGGTCGAATTGCGCGCCGGGCTCGAACGCGTCGATCAGACTGTCCGCGGTGCTTTGCGAAATGTCGCGGAGCATCTCGATCTGGCGTGCGTTGAATGCCTTCATCAGGAGACTGCGCAGACGCGTGTGAGCCGGCGGATTCATCATGAGGAACATGCGGCTTAGCGCCTGGAACACGGGCTGTTCGCGTCCGCTTTCGCCATATCGCGCGAGCACGCTGGGCATATAAGTCTTACCCATGCGCCGCTCGTGGAGCAGCGCATCTATAACAGCGTATCGGCCCGTCAGCATGACGTTGGGCGCAAGTGGAACAAGCGCGCTTTCACTGCGTAGCTGCTCGTAAAAAGGATACGGGTTTTCGAAGAAGGCGGGAGACGACAGATCGCTGAATTTCATTGGAGAACGTTTTGATAGTGGTCACGCAGTAGACGTCGGGATAGCTCGGCCGTACGCTTCTGGAACAGCGAGGCCGGCATGTTTATTCCACCCGGAAACAAGCGAAAACGTTATTCCCAAGCGTAGGTTGCCGGGAGAGAGAAAGGCAGATAAGCCCGTCTCGAAAGCGGAGATAGCGGCGGTTCCGCTATGTGTTACGCAGGCTGAGTACGTGTTCAGTGAATGGTAGCGGGTAACCGGCCTGCTTGCTTTTTCCAAGGGCTTTATCGAAAGGGAAAGGTGCAATTCCATGCGCTGCTGGACTGCCGAAGGTGGCCGCGCCTTCCGCTTTTTTGTCGGCCAAGATGGGTTTGGCGCTACTTTTGCGAAGCAAGCAGTCGGTCGGCACGCTGCTTTTATTTTCACGAAAAGTCGCGCTTTCGCATTAATTTTCGATTTTTTTAGGGGCCACTATAGGGCCGCCAAGCGAGCTGGGGCACGCGGCGAACCCTACGACTGATGACAATAGTTGCAAGAAGGCCGCTCATTCCTGCATTAACCGGCGTTCGCTTCCTGGCAGCGTTGAGCGTTGCGCTGTATCACCTGTCAGCGGGCGTAGTTGCATCGTTAGGGATA
Source organism: uncultured beta proteobacterium (assembly GCA_963708695.1). Lineage (GTDB taxonomy): Bacteria > Pseudomonadota > Gammaproteobacteria > Burkholderiales > Burkholderiaceae > Caballeronia. The sequence goes on along the minus strand of CAVPTS010000013.1, from coordinate 406,671 downwards.
GCGCCTCGCCATTTCTATGAAAATTCGGGCGACCCCGTCGAATTATTCTTCATTCTTTCTGGATTTATCCTTACCTACACGCATCTGGAAGTGGCCGGCGCCCAGGCACCTGCAATAAGGCAATTCTATTTTTCCAGATTTGCCAAAATCTACCCAATTTACTTGTTGGGCTGGATCGTGTTTGCGCCGCTGGTCTATGCAAACCTTGTTTCCTTACACGGACATAGCGCTGCTACATATGCACGGCTTGCGTTTTACGGGGTCGTTTCACTGTCGCTGTTGCAAGCCTGGACCACGACTACTGCCAACGCCTGGAACACGCCCGGATGGTCGCTCTCTGCGGAAGCGGTCTTCTATGCGTTTTTTCCCTTCCTCTTCACGTATCTGAAAAATCGAAGTGCCAGGGTACTTTTAAGCTTGATTGCTGCTTGCTGGCTGATTTCGGTGATCCCGACTTTCACGCTTTCGTTCTTGCCGCCGTCCCTGCAAAGCGAGCATTGGCCGCGAGAGCTGGTCAACTTTGTCCCGGCGCTTCGTATAGGTGAATTTATTGCGGGAATTTGCATGGCGCGGCTCTTCCTTGGTGGGGCCGCGGAGAAAAAATTCTTCTTCGATATTGCTGCTTTAGCCAGTTTGGCTGCAGCGGCCGCAGTCATCGTCGTAGCCAGTCATTTGCACGCCAAGGTACTGCTTTTCCCCGCTTTCGCCCTGCTGCTTTACTGCCTGGCGCGCGCGACGGGTCCGCTTAGCAGCCTGCTTGGTAGCAAGTCGATGGTATTGCTTGGAGAGGCGAGCTTTGCGTTCTACATCCTGCATGTACCGCTTTTCAGATACGCAAAGATGGTGTTCCCGAGCATTGCCACATCGCCGGCGCCGTTCGTGGGCTTTTTGGTTGGTTTGACGGGCGTTTCGATCCTCAGTTTTCTGTGCATCGAGAAGCCGCTGTGCTCGTACCTGCGCAAAGCCTATAAAACATCCCGCGCGCCACGTGTGATTCGTCAACCTGAACATGCGCATTGATGTACGCAGCGACGAGCTGAGCCTTAAGCCAAGGTCGTCGTAACCAAGCGGCGCTGCTAGACCGGAACGACGCTGGCCATATCATCACCAAAGCCGCATTTACTCCTTGGACAAAACCGCCGCTACCTGCTTCGACCCGGTCCGCTCTGCGATGTCCATAGCGGTCAGGCCGCGATCGTCGCGCATGTCGCGTCTGGCGCCGCGCGCGAGCAGGAGCGACACCGTCTGCGTCTGATCATAGCCGGCAGCCCACATGAGTGCCGTCAAGTGGTTGTGGTAAGCAGCGTTCACATCGACACCCGCATCGAGTAACTGCTGGACCACGGCAGTGTGGCCGAGTCCGGCCGCATATTCGATCGCAGTCTTGCCCACGCGATCCGTGCTGGCGAGATCGGCCTGATGGGCAATCAGCAATGCGACGATCTCCTGGTATCCGCCGAATGCGGCGGCCATCAGAGGCGTTACGCCTTGCACGTCGGCTTGACTGACATTTGCACCATGGTCTATCAGCACGCGCGCCATCGGTGTCAGGCCCTTCTTGCAAGCACTGATAAGCGCTGTATCGCCAATACGATTACGCGAATCGACAGCGGCGCCTGCATTGAGCGCTCGCGTAACGCCGGCGTCGTCGTTGCTTCGCGCCGCCGCGAGCAGTTGCTCGTTGACGCTCAGGTCATCCGCTTGCACAACGCCGCACATGGCGGCCAGGAAGAGGACCAGGACTGTTGCATGCCAGCCAGAGGTTCTCTTCATCTCACACTCGCGAAAGAATAGTTAGCCGGCTCATTGAAGATTGGCGGTGTAATTAGCCAGGTTTTCGATATCGGCATCCGACAAACCTTTTGCCACGCTTGTCATGCTGCCCGCGTCGTTGGTACGCCTGCGCTCGCGGAAGTCCTGGAGCTGCTTGACGACGTATTGATACTGCTGGCCAGCGACTCGTGGTATCTCGTTCTGTCCTTTGAAGCCGCCGAGGTGGCACATCGTGCACAAGATTTCCGCAGCCTTCTTGCTGCCGGCTTCTACCTTGACGGGGTCGGCTTTGAATGCGATTGGCATTGGCTGTTGCGCGGCGAAATAGTCGGCGAGATCGTGCATGTCATCGGGCGACAGGTTGGCCGCCATCGGGCTCATGCGTGGATCGCTGCGCCGCCCGGCCTTGAAATCCCGGAGTTCAAGATAGAGATAGCGCGCCGTCTGGCCCGCAAGAACCGGATAGTCGGAATTGGTCGAATTGCCCATCGGTCCGTGGCACGCCACGCAGACAGCCGCCTTGGCTTTGCCTGCCTCAGCGTCGGCATGACTGGTGGACGGGACCAAACACAAACTGGCACACAGGCTCAAGGCGAGCGCGTGCCGCTCGCCTCGAAGACGAAGCCTTTGAACATGAAACCAAGGACCCGGCATCCGGGGCCTAAGGCAGCGCGAATACAAGCACGCTGTTGCCGCGCTTGTAGTCCAGTTGCGTATTGCCGCCGGCCGCGACCGCAATGTATTGCTTGCCGCGAACGGTATAGGAGACCGCCGGCGCGTTGACGCCCGCGCCGCACTGGAACTCCCAGAGCTTCTTGCCGGTGGCGGCGTCGAAGGCCCGGAACAGGCCGTTGCCTTCGCCGTTGAAGACGAGGCCGCCAGCAGTCGCGAGGACGCCACCTATCAGCGGCTGTTGAGTCTTGTACGACCACGCAATCTTGCCGGTATCGATATTGACGGCAACAAGCTTGCCCCATTGCTCTTCAGAAGGGATCGTCTTGAAGGCGCCGCCCAGCCACAGCTTGCCGCCCGGATAGGACGCGTCCTCGACCTGATACGTCATCGGCTGATGCAGGTTCGCCGCATACGCCAGCCGCGTTTTCGGATTGAAGGCCATGGGGGACCATTCCACACCGCCGTTCGCGCCCGGCAGCATGCGCGCGCCTGTGGGCGTGGGTAGCGTCCACACATTCTCTTGCGGAATCATGGCTTCGGAGAACCGGATGAGATGGCCGTCACGACGGTCGTGCACATAGATGAAACCGGTCTTGCCGCCATGAATGACACCCGGAACCATCTGGCCGTTCTTGTCGCGTACGTCGACCAGGATTGGCGGGCTCACGGCATCGAGGTCCCATAGATCATGGGCGATGTACTGGAAATGCCACTTGTATTTTCCGGTATCGAGATCGATTGCGACGAGCGAATCTGTATAGAGGTTGTCTCCCGGACGCACTGCGCCATACAGGTCGGGCGAAGGATTGCCGACCACGAAAAACACCGTGTGCTCCTTCCTGTCGATAGCGGGCGTCATCCATACCCCGCCGCCAAGCGTCTTGTAAAAATCGCCGCCCTTGTCCTTGAGTTGCTGCTTTTCGTTCGCGACGTCTCGCTTCATGTTGCGCCCGGCCGCATCGTTTTCCGCCCATACGCCTTCCTGCCCGGTGTCGGGGATCGTATAGAACGTCCACAACAGTTGGCCGGAGTTGGCATCGAACGCCTTCACAAAACCTCGAATGCCGTATTCCCCGCCGTTCGTGCCAATGAGTACCTTGCCGTCCACCACGACCGGCGCCATGGTCTCGGAGTAGCCGAGTTCGGGGTCAGCAATTTGCGTTTCCCACAGGAGCTTGCCGGTCTTGGTATCGAGTGCGACCAGCTTCGAGTCGAGCGTGCCCATGTACAGACGATCGCCGAAAATCGCCACGCCGCGGTTATTCGGTCCGCAGCAGTACGTCGTGATCGAGCCCATCTTGTGTTTATAGTGCCAGTATTCCTTGCCGGTCACGGCATCGATTGCGTAGACATGGTTATACGACGTGGTGAGGAACATCACGCCGTTCGAGACGATGGGCGCGGTTTCCATCGATTCCATGACGGCCGTCTGAAAGATGAAGACCGGTCTTAGTTTCGACACATTGGCTGTATTGATTTGCGTGGCTGGGGCAAATCGTGTTTCGGCGTATGAGCCATTGGGTTGAAGCCACGCGGCCGGGTTGCCGCCAGACGAATCGAGTTGCTGCTGAGTCACCGGTTGAAGCGCATCGGGCATGGATGCGCCCTCGGTGGTCGCCGCGCCTTGAGTTTCGTCGGCGGCGAGCACTGCCGCGTTCGGCGCGATCAAACCAAGTGCGGTGCAAGCGAAGAGGGAGAGAAGGGACGTGCGGGACTTGCGGGATCTGGTCATGAATGTCTCCCGATTGTTTTTCGTTCTGGTGCGGCGCACTGATTAATCAGTCATCCGCATCATCAGAGAATAGGACAAGCCTGGTGGCTTTTCCAGATTTTATGAATACTTCGTTAAATGATTGAGCTGGGCGCGGTTCTGCTTCGCGATTTTAGGGTTTTGACTTTGGGGGTCATTCTTTGGATCAATTAGTTGCGGGCCCGTGATTGCGCTAAGGGTTTGCTTGCCGCATGCGCTTCGCTAATTTGAATGTTGATGTAAGGATGGCGTTAGGGAGTTGGGCGGGGACGCTGTCGCTAGGGGGTGGGGGACGGGGATGGGGGTTTAAGCTTGGCGGTCGGGGCCGATGCCGGGTTGCTACTGCGTACGTTAGCGCGGGTTTTATGTTGGCTAAATTTTTTATCACTATTAGCCAGGGTATTTTCGTTCGCACTCGGGCGGGGTTTTGGCGCGGGGCTGATCGGTGGTCGGGGTTGATGCTGGGTTGTTGCTGCGTGCGTGATCGCGAGTTATATGTTGGCTAAATTTTTTATCACTATTAGCCACTGTGCGTGGCGGCACTTCATTTCTTTGTCCAACGGCGACAAAGAAACGAAGCAAAGAAAACGCCTTTCCACAATCTGTATTAAGTGTCCCCAGCGTGCAGACGACTGCTTTTGGTTCCCGCGTAGAACGGTGCTCGCTAGAACTACGGATGTTTGAAACCCTCCTTCTCGCGAATCCCTACATCCCCACGCTTCGCCACCAGTGCTCTCGGGCAAGATCGACGGCACTTGGGCAAGATCGACAGCACGGGCACGATCGACGGCCCACGGACCAACGCGGTCGCACGCGTCTTTATGGGTTGCTGGACTCCGTGATCTGCGTGCGCATATAGGCCAAGGCGCAAAGCGCGCAATACGTGTGGGCACCGGCAGACTAGAAAATAGGGAATTGCCCGGCGCTAGGCGCGAATGACTGCGCTGAAAATACCAGGCACCCAATAGCTTTGCCGCTAACCACAGCATGGGTTAGGCCGTAGATGTTCGTGGGACGTCGATCTTGCCCGAGAGCACTGGTGGCGAAGCGTGGGGATGTAGGGATTCGCGAGAAGGAGGGTTTCAAGTGTCCGTCGCTCTAGCGAGCACCGTGCTACGCGGGAACCAAAAGCAGCGGTCTGCACGCTGGGGACACTTAATACAGATTGTGGGAAGGCGTTTTCTTTGCTTCGTTTCTTTGTCGCCGTTGGACAAAGAAATGAAGTCCCGCCACGGACAGTGGCTAATAGTGATAAAAAATATAGCTCACATACAACCCGCGCTAACGTAAGCAGCAACAACCCAGCACTGACCCCGACTACCGACCATCAGCCCCGCGCCCAAAACCCTGACCGAGTGCGAACGAAAATAACCTGGCTCCCACTCAAGCCACTCCGTCGACTTCCCCCCGTGTAGGAATCGAAGGCTGCGCCCCCGCGCGCGTGACAGAAATCGCCGCGGCCCTCTGCGCAAGGCCGATCGCCGCTTCAATCGGCTGACGCGCAGCCAATTGCGCCGCAAAAACCCCAATAAACGTATCGCCCGCGGCAGTCGTATCGACGGCATCGACCTTCGGAGCAGGGAAGTGCGTCCCTTCGCCGCCCTCCGGCAGCAAATAGGCGCCTTGCGATCCGAGCGTCACGATAACGTTGCGCGCACCCGCGCGCTGAAGCTCCTTCGCGGCCCGTCGCGCACCGCTTTGCGACTCCACCGGCAGCCCGGCAAGAATCGCAGCCTCGACCTCGTTCGGGACCAGATAATCCACAAGCGGCAGCCACTCCGCAGGTAGCGGTCCGGTCGCAGGCGCCGGATTCAACACGGTCATCTTGCCAAACCGCCGAGCAGTAACGAGCGTCGCATACACCGAATCCCAAGGAATTTCGAGTTGGCAGACCACGACATCGGCAGGCCTTGATCGCTGCTTCGTGGCGCTTGACGCTCTCAGGAGTGACCTGGCCGTTACTGCCTGCTACAACGACGATCGTGTTTTGACCATCGTCCGCAACGGTCACCATCGCAACGCCGGTGGGCAACGACGGGTCGGTCTCGACCGCGCTGCAATCGATACCTTCCGCTTCGAGAGCGGCAAGCCGCAACGCACCGTTGGCATCAGCGCCAACACATCCGGCCATTACGACGCGCCCGCCAATACGTGCAGCCGCGACCGCCTGGTTGCCGCCCTTGCCGCCGGAGTGCCTCCGAGAACTCGTGCCCTCCGATAGTCTCGCCCGGCCGGGCAAATGAGGAGAGCGCGCGACGAGATCGGTATTGATGCTTCCGACTATGAGGACTGAGCCTTGCTTTGCTTCTTTGGACATTTCATTCTCCTGCTGGCGGATACGCGAGTCACCGGTGTCAGGCGCTTCATGTGCGCCGCGCGTCACGCATCTCGCTGCTAATAGGGACGATAGGGAAGAAAAGGAAGCCTTCCCATCTGCGCTTCATTGTCACGATCTAACGCCTGAAGCGCCGCAAAAGAAACAATAGACACGCCACGATCCAGACATTACTCAAGCATCACATGACGCGGCGCTTGCTGCGATAGGTATCGAGCACGACTGCCACTACGATCACTGCGCCGGTAATGATTCGCTTGGTCGGCTCGTTAGCGCCGATTTGCGCGAGGCCTGCCGCGAGAACGGAAATGATCAGTACGCCAAAGAAGGTGCTGATGACGGAACCGCGTCCGCCCATCAAGCTCGTTCCACCGATCACAACCGCGGCGATAACCTGCAGCTCGATCCCGGAGCCGGCATTCGGGTCCGCCGCCTCAAGCCGCGAAATCTGGAACAACGCGGCGAGACCGGAAAGCAGACCCATCAGCGCGAACACGATGACCTTGTAAGGCCGCGGATTGACCCCGGCCAGCCGGACCGCTTCCTCGTTGGTGCCAATGCCGACCAGATAGCGGCCGAATACCGTACGGGTCAGCACGAGCTGCGCCACGATCATCACGGCAATAGCGATCAGGAACGAAGGGGAAATGCCGAAGGCGATGGGATTCGAGAGGAAGTCGAAGGCGTCGCCAATATAAGCGGTGCGCGAATTCGTCATCTGATACGCAAGGCCGCGTGCCGCTTCCAGCACACCCAGCGACACGATGAACGAAGGGATTCGCCAACCCACCGTCACCGCGCCGGTGACGCAGCCGGTCAGCGTTGCACCGGCCATGCCGAGCAGGGCCGCGGCCAGCGGCGGCCAGTGCCATTGCAATGCGGCGACGCTGGTGACGGCCGCGCCGAGCGCCAGCACCGAGCCCACCGACAAGTCGATTCCCGCGATGATCAGCACGAACGTCATGCCTACCGACATCACCACGAGATCGGGGATCTGGTTCGCGATCGTGCTGAACGTGTCATAGGTCAGAAAATGCGAACTCAGCACGGAGAACAGCGCGATCATCGCGATCAGCGCGCCGAGAAGACCGAGGTAGTTCGAGAACCCCAGCCGCGTGCCAATAGGCTTTGCGCTCTTGGGCGGCTCGGCCTGTACTTTCGGCGTAGTGGTTTGTGTCGTCATGCTAGTGCTCCGTGATAGATACGTCCGGGGTCTTGGCGTCCGGCTCGATAGGTTCGCCGAGGATTTTATCGCGGCCGGCATAGCCTGCGAACGCTGCGGCAAGCAGCGCATCCTGCGACCAGTTATCGCGTTCGAAGACGCCTGTCATGCGCCCTGCCGACATTACACCGATGCGGTCGCAAATGAGCATCAATTCGCGCAAATCGCTCGACACCACCACCAGCGCGCGACCCTCGCGAGCCTGCGCGCCCATTAGTGCATAGATGTCGAACTTGGCGCCGACATCAATGCCGCGGGTCGGTTCGTCGAAGAGCAGCACCGTGCAATCGCGTGCCAGCCAGCGCCCGATCACTACCTTCTGCTGATTGCCGCCCGACAGTTCCGACACCGGTTGCGCGGCGCTCGATGTCCGGATCCGCATGGCATCTATTTGCTTCTGCGCCAGCGCGTTTTCGCGGCGGGCGTCGATAACACCGTGTTTCGATACCGCGCCGATGTTGCCAAGCGAAATGTTCGCGGCGATGGGTTGAGGCAACAGCAAGCCTTCGCCCTTGCGGTCTTCAGTAATCAGCGCAATGCCTTCGCTCACCGCATCCGAGGGCGACTTGACGCTAAGCTTCTTGAGCGCGCCGCCCCGATGCGCGACAAAAACACTGCCGCTATCCGCACGGTCCGCGCCATAGATCAGCCGCATGAGCTCGGTCCGGCCCGCGCCGATCAACCCGCTTATGCCAAAGATCTCGCCCGCCTTCACTTCAAACGACACGTCGCGTACTGCGTGACCGCGCGTCATCCCTTGCACCTTGAATGCGGTGGTCCCGATCCGGCGTTCGCCAAGATCGATCCGCTCGCCTATGTCGCGCCCGACCATTAGCGTGACGAGTTTATCGCTGGTGAGATTGTGCATTGCGTCAACGTGCACGAGACGTCCGTCGCGCAAGACTGCTGCGTGTTCGGCGATCCGTGCCAGTTCTTCCAGCCGGTGCGAGATGTAGACAAGCGCCACACCGCGCGATTTCAGGCGGTCGACTTGCTCGAACAGCAAATCCACTTCGCGAGCGGTCAGCATGGCGGTGGGTTCGTCGAGAATCAGCACACGGCAATCGCCGATCAGATTACGCGCTATCTCGACCATTTGCTGATGACCGATGCCAAGCTCACCCACGAGCGTATCCGGGTCGATGGCATCGAGCCCGACCTGGCGCATTGCGTGCCGGGCGTCTTCGCGCAGTTTCGTGCGGTCGATCCAGCCTAAGCCGCGCTTGGGCAAGCGACTCAGAAAGAGGTTTTCAGCCACTGACAACGTGGGTAGCAGGTTCAGCTCCTGCATCACCATGCGCACGCCGAGAGCTTCGGCGTCGCTGCGGCTGGCCGGCGTATAGGGCACGCCCGCGAGTTGCATCGAACCGGTGGTGGGTGTAACAAGGCCGCCGATGATCTTCGAGAGCGTGCTCTTGCCGGCGCCATTCTCCCCGGTCAACGCGAGGACTTCGCCAGGGCGCAGGTGAAGCGATACGTCCATCAGCACGGGTTCGACATACGTCTTGCCGATCCCGTGGATGGTTAGCACCGGTGGAGCATCGGCTGAGGGGACGGTTGAGCTTGGCATTGCTTTTGAGAGGCGAGGGCGGTGCGTGAATGCGGATTTCGCTGCGGCTGGAAGGTGCCGCAGCGCGTTACGTGTCTGCAGTGTCTGGACAGTTCGGTTGAAAGCTGAGGAAGCCTGCAAGCCGCATTGGGGACGCTCGGGAATATTGAAGCATCGCCGCTGCGGCTCGTCGTGTCCTCGTCTTGTTCCTTACTTGCCGGTGACCAGATCGACCGGTGTCTCCACGACGCTCGACAATTCCGACTGCTTCTGGTGTGCGGAGATTGCCTTCAGCGCGGTATTGATACCGAATACGGCTTGCTTCGCGGCGTACTGGTCGGCGGTGGCCAAGACGCGGCCGTCGGCGAGCATCGGCTTGATAGCGGTGATGTTGTCGTAGCCGACCACTTGCACTTTGCCTGCCTTGCCGGCCGCGCGAATTGCGGAGACCGCGCCGATCGCCATGTTGTCGTTGCCGCAGAGCAGTGCCTTCACGTTCGGGTTTGCGTTGAGGATCTGCGATGCCACCGCGTTGCCCTTGTCGATTTCCCAGTCGCCCGACTGAAGTGCTACTACCTTCATGCCGCCTGCCTGCATGGCTTGCTTGAAGCCGGCCGTGCGCTGCTGCGCATTGGTCGTGGTCGACACACCTTCGAGAATGCCGACTTCATCGCCGGATTTGAGCTTCTTGGCAAGGTACTCACCGACTTTGTCAGCACCCTTGGCGTTGTCCGGGCCGACGAACGGCACGTTCAGGTTCTTCGACTTGAGCACATCCGGATCGAGCCGGTTATCGATGTTCACCACAATAATGCCCGCGTCCACCGCTTTCTTGATGACCGGCACGAGCGCCTTGGAATCGGCCGGGGCGATCACGAGCGCATCGACCTTGGAGACGATCATCTGCTCGACGATGCGGATCTGGTTCGCGGTATCGGTTTCGTCCTTGATACCGTTGGTGATGAGCGTGAACTGGCTCGCGTTGTGCGCCTGATAGTCCTTGGCGCCGGTTTCCATCGTCAGGAAGAACTCGTTGGCGAGCGACTTCATCACGAGTGCGACGGTCGGCTTTTTCGCCGATTGAGCGAACGCTGACGAGATAGGCGATAGCGAGAATGCGACGAATACCGCAGTAGCGGCGAGTACGTGGCGTCGGGTTTGCTGGGGCTTGCGGGTCATAGAGTCTCCGGAGTTCGCTCTTCGGTCTACTGAGTGATAGCCGTGAGTCGTTTGATGCGTCGAGTGTTTAGTGGCTTAGGCGCTTAGGCGTTTAAGTCATTTGAAAGGATATGCCTGCCGGCCCAATCTTTTAACGCCAACTTCTTGAAAGACCATGCCTGAGCCCGGCGAGGGTCAGGGGAGGGGGTCTATCGGGGTCCAATGCTATCCTCGCGATTCGCGATATGCTACGTCTAAAATTGAAAGCGAGCGTTTCAAAAATGGAACACGTTGACTGGGATGACCTGCGGATCTTGCTCGCAATCGCCCGCGAGGGGACCATGAGATCCGCTGCTGCGGCATGCGATCTGAGCGCCGCGACGCTTTCGCGGCGCCTGACGGAGCTTGAAAGAAGGCTAGGTGAACCCCTGATTGACCGGGTGCCATCCGGTTGCACGGTAACGGCTTTCGGGCAGCGTGTGCTGCCGTGGGCCGAGCAGATGGAGGCGCTGGCGCATCAGATCGAACGCGCGGGAGACGTTACGGGTTCTCATGGTCTTGAGGGGACTGTCAGGATCAATGCCGTCGAGTGGATGTCTTATATCCTGATGAAGCTGCTTGGCTCATTTCAGGAGCGGTTTCCGGGACTGGCCATTGAGGTACTGACCTCGCAACAGCCTTATAACCTTGCACGGCGCGAAGCGGATATTGCTATCTGGTCGGAATGTCCTGATGAAGGCGATCTGTATGTGCGTCGGATTGGAAAGGTTCGTTTTGGCTTGTATGCATCGCGGGATTACTATCTTCGTCACAAGGTTGCGATTAAGAAGAAGGAGTGGAACAAGCTGTCGTTCGTGGGTTACGACGAGCGTCGGGGGGATCATCCTGCGGCTCGCTGGCTCGCGACATTGCCCGGGGCGCCGGTGCCCAGTCTTCGCAGCAGTTATGTGCTTGGTGTGTTTGACGGTGTGATGGGAGGCTCGGGGCTTGGGGTGCTTGCGCAGCTGGCTGGTGATACCACGAGTGATCTTGTTTGCGTTGAGCCGCATATCAAAGAACTGGATCAGGACGTCTGGATGGTGCTGCATCCGGCGCTTCGAGGGAGCGAGCGAATACGCGCGGTTTCGAACCTAATCGCCGATATATTTCGGTGACACCGGGAGGGGGGGCGGGGTGGGGTCTAGGGTCGGGGGAGTGCTGGGTTGCTGCTGCTTACGTTGGCGCGAGTTTTATGTTGGCGATATTTTCTAGTGCTAGTGGACGCTGTCCGAGTTATTTGCGTTTGCCTTTGCATTCCGGGTTTTTATGGGCGTGCTAGGGGCCTTGGTCGGGGTTGGTGCCGGGTTGCTGCTGCTTACGTTAGCTCGGGTTCAATGTAGGTTATATTTTTTATCGCTATTAGCCACTGTCCGTGGCGGGACTTCATTTCTTTGTCCAACGGCGACAAAGAAACGAAGCAAAGAAAACGCCTCCCCACAATCTGTATTAAGTGTCCCCAGCGTGCAGACCACTGCTTTTGGTTCCCGCGTAGCACGGTGCTCGCTAGAACCAAGGACACTTGAAACCCTCCTTCTCGCGAATCCCTACATCCCCACGCTTCGCCACCAGTGCTCTCGGGCAAGTTCGCGGCACCCACAGACTGATGCGGCCTCACCCTTGTTCGAGGCCGAATCAAGTTATTCGGTGCGAGTCATTGGACGCGATTGTTCGCGCTAGCGCGGGGCCTTTCACTATTTTTCTGATGTGCTGCTGCCCAGCGGTACTGCGCGCTACGCGCACCCGCGCCCAAATGGTCAGGCGGATCACGCAGTCCACCAATCCACCAATCCACCAATACGTAAAGACGTAAAGACGTAAAGACGTAAAGACGTAAAGACGTAAAGACGTAAAGACGTAAAGACGTAAAGACGCGTGAGGCCGTATTGGTCCGCGTCCCATCGATCTTGCCCGAGAGCACTGGTGGCGAAGCGTGGGGATGTAGGGATTCGCGAGAAGGAGGGTTTCAAGTGTCCGTGGTTTTGCGAGCACCGTTCTATTCGGGAACCAAAAGCAGTGGTCTGCACGCTGGGGACACTTAATACAGATTGTGGGAAGGCGTTTTCTTTGCTTCGTTTCTTTGTCGCCGTTGTGTATAGACCGGGGACATAGCTGACAGGTGTGCGGGGACATGGTTGACACTTCCGGGCAATTTAACTGCCTTGACTCAACCATGCCGTGGAACCCGCGAGACACCATGAAACTACGCCACGAGTTCGTCGAACTTGCGTCACATCAGAGCGTGCCATTTACCGAGTTATGTTGCCGTTTCGGCATTAGCCGACAGACTGGATACAAGTGGCTGAAACGGTTTAAAGAAGGGGGCATTGCGGGTCTGGCTGATCATTCGCGCCGACCGTTGAGCCATCCCTCAATTACCGCGCCCACCCTTGAGCAGCATGTGCTCGGGGTGCGGGCACAGAACCCCGCCTGGGGCGGGCGCAAGATCAGTCGATACCTGCGCGATCAAGCCCTGACACCCCAGGCGCCGGCCCCCAGTACGATTACCTCGATCCTGCATCGCCATGACAGAATCACCCCACAGGCATCGGCCAATGCCACCGCTTGGCGGCGCTTTGAGCGCGAACAACCCAACGAACTGTGGCAGATGGACTTCAAAGGCCACTTTGCGACTGTGGGCGAAGGCCGTTGCCATCCGCTAACCGTTCTTGACGACCACTCGCGCTTTAACGTGGTTCTGCAAGCTTGCGCGTTCGAGGATACGGCCACCGTACAAAAGCACCTGCAGCGGGCCTTTAGCACCTACGGACTGCCGCGTCAGATCAACACCGACAACGGCGCGCCGTGGGGCGCCTCCAAGCAACTCGGACAATTGACGGAACTGGCCATCTGGCTCATTCGCCTGGGCATTCGGGTGAGCCATAGCCGTCCCTATCATCCGCAGACCAACGGCAAGGATGAGCGGTTTCATCGCTCACTAAAGGCCGAGGTGCTCGCCGGAAAGACCTTCACGACACATCGTGAAGCGCAGAGCGAATTTGAGCGCTGGCGCGATCTTTACAACAACTACCGCCCGCACGAAGGCATCGCGATGAGCACGCCGATCAAGCGCTATCGACCGAGCGAACGCGCCTTCCCGGACACGCTGCCCGCCCCCGTATATGGCCCCGATGACCAGGTCGTGCGAGTCGGGTGGCACGGCAGATTTACCTTTCGCGGCTACCCGCTCAAGGTCTCGCGCTCATTGGAGTTAATGGATCTTGCCGCGCGCCCGAATGCCGAAAAAGACGGCCTGTTTGATTTCTATTTTTATCAACATCGCGTCATGGAGCTTGACCTGAACCAGCCCGTTATTCCATTATGAAAGTGTCAGCTATGTCCCCGCACATGTGTCAACCATGTCCCCGGTCCAAACAGCCGAAGGACCAAGAAATGAAGTGCCGCCACGCACAGTGGCTAATAGTGATAAAAAATTTAGCCAACATACAACCCGCGCTAACGTAAGCAGCAGCAACCCGGCACCAACCCCGACCACCGCCGGTAGCCCGCCCCCAAAGACTCCCCGAGTGCGAACGAAAATGCCATGGCTAATAGTGATAAAAAATTTAGCCAAAATACAACCCGCGCTAACGTAAGCAGCAAAGACCCAGCACTGACCCCGACCACCGCCTCAACCCGCCCCCCAATTCCCCGAGTGCGAACGCAAATAACGCCCACCGTGGCTAGTGCTAAAAAATACAGCCAACATATAACCCGCGCTAACGTAAGCAGCACCAACCCGGCGCTGACCTCGACCGCTAAGCTTAACCCCCACCAACCTAGCTCCGGCCGCCCCGGTGGCCCCCCACCGCGAGTAAAACTAAAATCTAAACCGCGCGTTCCGCGCTCCCTTCCGCGCCCCCCTTACTCACGGCCTTGCCGCCAACAACACACACGACTAGCGCCGCCAGCAACAACGCCACCAACGCGATCCGCAGACCAAGAAACCCCGCTCCAAATCCTATCAACGGTGGTCCCACCAAAAACCCCGCATACCCCGCGGTAGCGGCCATCGACACTCCAACCGCCGGTGTCGCCGTCGACCGTCCAGCCGCGCTAAAAATCACCGGCACGATGTTCGCCAATCCAATCCCGACCAGCGCAAACCCCGCGCAAGCGGTAAAAACATTCGGATACCCAAGCACCAGCGCAAGCCCAATCGCAGCGATCAACCCGCCCATCGCCACGACCACACTGGACCCCAATCGCCGCACGGACACATCGCCGACAACACGGCATGCGGCCATCGCAAATGCGAACGATGAGTAACCAAGCGCCGCTGCGCTTGCCTGCGTATCAAGCGCCGAGCGCAGAAACACGGCACTCCAATCTGCGACAGCGCCCTCGACCAGCATGCAAAGAAACGCAAGACCCGCCAGCTTCATGACACCCGCGCTAGGCAATACAAAGCCGCTAGCCGCCTCTCGTACTCGCGGTCCAATATCCCTCAACGCAAAGATGGCGCCGCTCAGAATAAGTGTTCCTATCACTACATCGGGAAGCAGAAGCCCGCCAAGCGTGCCAATGCCGCCTGCCTGAATCGCCGCGCCAGATGCCGCGCCAAGCAACCCGCCGACGCTCCACGCCGCATGAAACGACGACATGATCGGCGCCTCCCATTGCCCTTCAATTGCGCTGGCATGTCCATTCATCGATACATCGAGCGCGCCATTCGCCGCGCCCAATGCAAAGAGCACGGCACATAACAACGCGAAGTTGGGGACCAGTGCGGGTAAGGGCAACGCAATCACGAATGCAATGCCAAGGAACGCTGTGACGCGTCCGCTTCCAAAGCTCGGCGCGAGACGCCCGGCAAGCGGCATGGCGACGATCGCGCCCAAAGCAAACGCAAACAGCGCAATGCCGAGCGAGGTATCAGTGAGCGACAAGGCTTCCTTGATGCGTGGCACTTCGACGGCCCACGCGCCAATCCCAAGTCCGTTCGCAAGAAATACCGCTGTGGTGGCAACACGTTCGGCGACTGGCTTCATGATTGCGCCACGATGACGTTGGCGCAGAGCTTTTCAAACTCGCTTAGCCGCTCTGCCGAAATATCCGGTTCCACGATCAAATGCTCGATGCCGGATGCCGGCACGACAAAATACGGCGCTGCAGTCATTAACTTCTCCGATGTCATGGCAATGGCGATCTGGCCGCTCGACTTGACCATCGCGCGCTTGAGTTCGGCTTCTTCGGCATCGAAAGCGGCTACTCCCTCGGCTGTATCGATGGCGCACGCGCCCAGGAAACACAGGTCGGCCCTGATCTGCTGAACCTGCAAAAGCGCAGTGGACCCGAGCGATCCGGCGCCGCGCGGACTCATGCGCCCGCCAATCAGAATGACGTCGAACCCCGGGCGATCCATCAAGCGCGAGCAGGCGTCGGGGGAATTGGTGAAGACTGTGAGACCCGCGTTATCAGGCAGCGCCGCGGCGATGGCGACATTGGTCGAACCGGCATCGAGCAGGATGATCTGCCCCTGCCGGACAATGCCCGCAGCCACCGCCGCGAGGCGCGCTTTTCTGTCGCCGGCCTCACGCATGCGCGCCGATCCGGTCTGTCCCGCCGGCGATACCAACAGCGCACCGCCATACACACGCTTGCAATGCCCCGCGTCGGCCAGTTCGCGCAGGTGGCGGCGAACAGTATGCTCGGAGGTGTTGAGTTCCAGCGCGAGTTCGGCAGCCAGCACGCGGCCGTGCGTGCGTAGTCTGTCGAGGATCAGCTTGGCGCGTTCGTCCGGGAGAAGGCCGTCTGTGGCGTCACGGCGGGTTCTTTGCATGGTCTGTCTCGTTGAATTGAATCATTCATAAACGAGCACAATGTATCGTAAACGAGCAAATTAGGGCAAATTTTTTTTGGACTTTATCGCAGGAAGCGCCTGCGGCTCAGGCGCATTCGTCGCTTCGGATCGATGAAACGCGTTCTCCGCGCTCCGGTCGTCCAAGTAAAAATCCTTGCGCGCTCGTGCATCCGCACGCCCGGACAAACGCCAGTTGTTCAGGTGTTTCAACGCCCTCCGCCGTGGTCGGGATACCGAGTTCACGCGCCAGCGCGACGATCCCGCGAACGACTGCCGCCGACTCCCTGCGATGAATCGATTCGCGCACAAACGAGCTGTCGATCTTCAATGTATCGAAGGAAAAGCGACATAGATTCGATAGCGTCGAAAAACCTGTCCCGAAGTCGTCGAGTGCGAGTCCAATGCCCATTGCGCGCAGTTTTTCCACGTTGCGCCGGGTCGGGCCATCGTCGCTCATGAGCACGGTTTCCGTGACTTCGATGTTCAGGCGCGAGGGTGGCAAATGGCAATCACGCAGCACCGACGCCACCGTTTGCGCGAAAGATTCTTCGCGCAGTTGAACCGGTGACACGTTCACCGCGACGACCACAGGTTCGCGCCATTGGGCCGCTTCTTCGCACGAGCGCCGCAGTACCCATTCGCCTAGCGCAAGGATCAGTCCGGTGCGCTCGGCAATAGGGACGAAGGTCGCGGGCGAAAGTTCACCCCGGGTGGGATGCGTCCAGCGGACCAGTGCTTCGCGACCGGAGATCATGCCGCTCGCGAGATCGACAATTGGTTGGTACTCCATACGCAAGCCGCGGCCAAAGGCCTGGAGTGAGCCTTCCAGATCGCTTCGCAGCAGGCTGAGGCTGTCGTCGGAGGCGTGCGCTTTGGCATCGAATACGGCAAAGGCGCTTTTACCGCTGCGCTTGACCGCGTACAGGGCGCGGTCGGCACATATCAAAAGCTGCGGTCCTGTCGCTCCATGTTCGGGATACTGCGAAATGCCCACGCTTGCGCCAATGCGCACGAGCACCTCGTTAAGGACGAACGGGCGTGCAAGCGTTTTTACGATCTGATCTGCGAGCAGGCGGACTTCTTCGCTCATGGAGGCTTCATCGGAGATAGCGACGAATTCATCTCCCGCCAGGCGCCCGACAATGTCGCCCTCGCGCAAAACCTCGCGCAGCCGCTTGGCCGATTCCTGCAGCACGAGATCGCCGGCGGCATGCCCGAGGCTGTCGTTGATGGCCTTGAAGCCGTCGAGGTCGATGAGCAGCACCGCAAACGATCCATGCCGGAGCGCCGGTTCGGCATCGGTACGGTTAAGCAGCAGTTCGCTGATGCGCGCACGATTCGGAAGGCCGGTAAGACTGTCGTGACGCGCAAGCCGATTACTGGTTTCTTGTGCGAGCAGCAGCGCGACGGTGTCCCTGTTGGTGCGAATGGCGACAGTGAAAAATCCCGCGGCGCAGAACGGCGCCTGGAAGAGCAATACGATCTTCCCAGAGCCTGGAGACAGTGCCGCGCCAATGCCCAGCAGCACGAAGATGATCGAGATCTGAATCAGGACGAGGCGCGGTACGCCCGCATTTCGGCCGGCCAGACCGCCGACGACACCCACTGCGCAGACGTTGCCGAGCAGGAAAAGTGTCTGGTCTCCGCTGATGTTGCACAGCAGGCAGCCCAAACCGAGCAGCGCACTCCAGAGAATGCTGGCGAGCAGAAATAGCGAAGTGGGCGTCGGCTCGTTGCGCGCGCTGCGTTGGCAGCAAATGGCGATCAGCGATAGTCGCACGATCAGCAGCGCGATGACGGCAAGCGTCCATGCGAGATAGCCGATGCCCGGATAGAGATAGTAAGCAGTCAGGCAAACGCTGATCTCGCAAATCGATGCCAATGCGATGGACGCCGTCCTGGTGAATAGATTTGAAAGTAATATCTGCCGATTCTCAGCGCTCAGTTCTTGGGCGGATCCTGCTAGCCATTTGAAAAACGGCGATCTCGGTTCGCTGAATGCCATGGGATGCGCAATGGTGGTTGTAATCGGGTTATCGGCGCGGCTGGTTTGTTTCTGATGCCGATTATCGCGGGAAATGCAGTGGTTGCCGAATAAATATGTCTGATGTTTTTATGACGCGCGATTGGAAGGGGGAGAGCCGGGAATACGCAGGGCGGTTTCGTGACGGCTCAGGCCTCGGGCAATGGGCCGCTGAGACCGCATTGCACCGTCTATCGTGCTCTAGCATTGCGCTAGCAGCACGGACGGTGATGTGCAAATGACCAACCGCGTCAGAGCGAAGATGCAATCAGTAAGCCAACCTCCGCAATTGCGCCATCGCGACGGGATGCGTCGGCGGTGGTATCGGTGAGATAAACCGTCACGAGTATCGGATCGCGGCCGGACGGCCAGAGGATCGCTATATCGTTTGTCGAGCCGTGATCACCGCTGCCGGTTTTATCGCCGACGCGCCAATCGTTGGGTAGCTTCGCGCGAATCCGCTTGTCGGCAGTCTTGTTCGCGATCATCCACGCCATCAATTGAGCACGCGATGACGCCGAGAGCCGGTCAGTCAGCAGAAGCTTGCGCATGTCGGCAAGCATGGCGTTGGGCGTGGTGGTGTCGCGCGGATCACCGGGAGTGCTTTCGTTCAAGGTGGGTTCGTTGCGGTCCAGGCGCGTGATCTTGTCTCCCAGGCTGCGCGCGAACGCAGTCAAGCCGGCGGGTCCGCCGAAGCTTGCAAGCAGTAAGTTAGCTGCGGTGTTGTCGCTTAGCGTGATCGCGGCTTCGCACAGTTCCGCCACGCTCATTCCGGCGCCGCCAACGTGATGTTGCGTGATGGGCGAGTATTCCTGCAGGTCGCTTTTGGAAAAGACAATCCTCCGGTTCAAGTCTTCTTGTCCGTTATCCACGCGTGCGAGCACGGTTGCGGCTGCCAGAAATTTGAACGTGCTGCACATGGGGAAGGCCTCGTCCATGCGCCTTCCGGTTTGCAGGCCGGACGCTGTGTCGAGTATCGCGACGCCCAGGCGTCCGCCGACCCCGGCTTCGATTTGCGCGAGCCGCGTGCGGAGTTTTTCCGCCAGCGCGACACGTTGGGCTGCACTCGCCGTCGTGACTTTTCCAAACGCCGTACTTGCAACGCCAGCTATCGTGACACCTAGCATGGCGCCTGCCATGACACCCGTGAACTTGCGCCTTGTGATCATCGTTCCTCCATTTGTGGAGCCGCCAATATCGGGGATTTGGAGGGCCTTGGCAAACGATGTTAAGTTTACGCACACCATAGAAAATCTAATGGATACGCCGTATGCGACCCTATCTGCCATTGAACGCGTTGCGGGCATTTGAATCGTCTGCGCGGCACCTGAGCTTTACTCGCGCGGCGCTTGAACTGAACGTGACTCAGGCGGCTGTCAGCCAGCAGGTGAGAGCGCTCGAGGAGCGTCTGGGCACCACGCTTTTCAAGCGCTTGCCGCGTGGTCTGGGGATGACCGACGAGGGCCTCGCCCTGCGACCGGTGCTGACTGATGCGTTCGATCGTATCGAAGCCGTGCTCAAGCAGTTTGAAGGCGGTCATTTTCATGAGGTGCTTACCGTGGGCGCGGTCGGGACCTTTGCGGTCGGCTGGCTGATGCCGCGGCTCAAGTCGTTTCGCGATACCCATCCGTTTATAGAATTGCGCCTGCTCACGCACAATAATCGGGTCGATCTGGCGACCGAAGGGCTCGACTTCGCCATCCGCTTCGGCGATGGAACCTGGCCCGGCTCCGTGGCCATGAAGCTGCTCGATGCACCGCTGGCCATACTGTGTACTGCCGACATCGCGAAACGGCTTGGCGGACCGGGTGACCTGGCAAACGAGACGCTGCTGCGTTCGTACCGCGTCGATGATTGGACGAACTGGTTCACAGCCGCCGGTATCGCGCCGCGAACACTGCGCGGTCCGGTCTTCGATTCGTCTCGCTTGATGGTCGAAGCGGCTATGCAGGGCGCGGGTATCGCGCTGGCGCCCGCGTCGATGTTCGATCGCGAGTTGCGCGCGGGCAGTCTCGTTCGTCCGTTCGATGTCGAGGTCGACGCAGGCAGCTATTGGCTGACCTCGTTGAAAGCGAAGAGCATGACGCCGGCCATGCTTTCTTTCAGCAACTGGATTTCCAGCGAGGTTGCCGCGGGAGAAGGAATGTAGGAGGCGGACGATTCCGCTCACCGATTCCGCAAGCCGGATCGCAGTAGAATCGGCGTCCAGCCACTCAACACCGAGGGGAGTTCCATGCCCGCACGCACTGTACGGTTCAAACAAGTCGATGTCTTCACCGCGGTGCCGTTCAAAGGCAATCCGCTTGCCGTGGTGTTCGACGCCGATGGCTTGGACGACGCCCAAATGCAGGCGATCGCCCGCTGGACAAACCTGTCCGAGACGACATTCCTCGTCAAGCCGACCGAGGCGTCCGCGGATTATCGCGTGCGTATCTTCACGACGCGCAGCGAATTGCCGTTCGCGGGTCACCCGACGCTGGGCACAGCACACGCATTGCTCGAAAGCGGCTATCAGCCGAAAGTTCCAGGCAAGCTGGTTCAGCAATGCGGTGCCGGTCTGGTCGAACTGACGGAACTGACCGGCGAGGACGGCGGCGCGTGGGCTTTTGCCGCGCCGCCCGCGCGGCTCACGCCGTTGCCGGCGGACTTGTACGGGGAACTAAGCAATGCGTTGCGCACCGACGCAGTGGATTTCAGCGCCCCGCCGTGCGGCGTGGATAACGGCGCGCCGTGGCTCGTCGTGCGGGTCAGTTCGGCCGAAGCCTGCCTTGCGATCGAACCGGATGCTGCCACGCTCGCGCGCGTCGTAGGGGCGGTGGGGACACACGGGGTCGCAGTCTATGGCCCGCATGCCGCCGATGGTCCGGCCACCTTCGAGGTGCGCTGCCTGATGGTGGGCGGCAACCTTGGTATAGGCGAAGACCCGGTGACAGGCAGCGCAAACGCGGCATTGGCGGGACTGCTGAGCGAGCAGCAGCGAAGGCCGGGTGAACGATATACCGTCCGTCAGGGCACGGCTCTCGGCCGTGCGGGCCAGGTGTCGGTCCGATATGACGACGCAGCCGGCAAGACATGGATTGGCGGCGCCACGGTAACGATCGTCGATGGAACGTTCAGGCTGCCGTAGTCCAGGCGACCCCTAAACAATAAAAGGAAACTCCACCTCAGGCAGCGGATCACCAGACTTGAGCCGTCCTGCCAGTTCAGGGTAGGGCGGCGACGTTTCCCCGCCGCGATCCACATAATGCGCGCCATCGCCGAGCCATCGGAACGACACGACCCGTCGCGAGCGCTGCTGAGCCAGATTCCCCGGCGCGCCATGCACCGTAAGAAAATTAAACGCGATGGCATCGCCCGGTTCCAGATCCCAACCCAGTATCCGATAAGCATCCCGGTTCGCATCGATATCCGGCATCTCTTCAAGCCGCTCGGATTGATGGTCGTACGCAATGCCGCTGAACTTCCTCGGCCTGAAAAGTTTCCCCCACTTATGCGACCCGGCCACGAACTCGACGCAAGTCTCGCGCGGCACGGGATCAAGCGGAATCCACAAGCTGACGGCCTGATCGGCGCTGACGCAGTAATACGGCTCATCGTGATGCCAAGGAGTCAGCTTCGCGGCGCCTGCTTCCTTGACGAGCACATGTTCATGGAAAATACGCGCGCGCTGCGAGCCCATCAAAGCCTGCGCGATCGTAGCTGCGGCGCTGTGCTCGACGAAGTCCCTGAACGGACCGATGCGCTGCCAGTTGCAGTAGTCACCGAAAAAGCGCCCGCTGGTTTTTTCAGGCGTGTAGTTCCTGAACGAAGGTCCCGGATGAGCTGCGTTGTACTCCACGCCTTCACGCAGCGGTTCCATCCAGTCCTTGAACACCCCGCGCAAGACGGCAGCGCCGTCACGCTCAAACGCTTCCCGTTCTGTCGCCAGCATAGTGCTCCCCTCCAACGATTAATTACGCAAGTCCGTTCTCGACAGGCACCCTAGATTCACGCGCCAGGCAACGCGGCTGCGGCACTGCGCCCACGCAGCCAGTTGATGCTGCTGAACAACGCAACGGCGAACAGGATCAGCATGGTGGCGACCGCGAGAATGGAAGGATCGATCGAGTCGCGAATGCCGCTCCACATCTGCCGCGGCACGGTCCGCTGATCCGGCCCGCCGATAAAGAGAATCACGATGACTTCATCGAACGAGGTAGCGAACGCGAACACGCTGCCGGTTGCCACGGCCGGCGTGATCAACGGCAAGGTGACGCGCCGGAAGGCGATCCACGGTGTGGCCCCGAGCCCCGACGCTGCGCGTATGAGGCTTTGGTCGAACGAAAGCAGTGAGGCGGTGACCGTGATCACCACGAACGGCGTGCCCAGTGCCGCGTGCGCGAGCACCACGCCGAGGTAAGAATTGACGAGTCCGAGCGGCGCGAAGACCAGATAGAACCCGGCTGCAACGACGACGATGGGGATGATCATCGGCGAGATGAGCAGCGGCATGATGACCGAGCGAAACGGAAAATTCGCGCGGCTTAGTCCCAGCGCGGCGAGTGTGCCGAGACACGTGGCCAGGATCGTGGAAGCCGTGCCAATGACGATGCTATTCACCAGCGCGCGCTGCCAGTCGCTGCTGCCCAGCGCCTTGCTATACCAATGCAGCGAGAAGCCTTGCATCGGATACGAAAAGTACGCGCCGGAGTTGAACGACAGCGGCACGATGGCGAGAATAGGCGCGATCAAAAAAAACAGGATGAGTGCGGAATGCACGCGCAACCACTTCGACGCAATGCGTTCGGAGAGCACGAGATGGCGCTGGCTTTGCATGATGTCCTCGTCTTTGCGTTGCAGCGATCAGCTAGCCCGATCACTAGCCAAAGCGCAGCCGGTCGATACCGACAAGCCGGTTGAATACGAAATAGAACACGGCTGTGAAGATCACGAGATACGCCGACAACGCCCCCGCAAGTCCCCAGTTGAGTTGCTGGTTGGTTTGTATCGCGATCAATTGGCTGATCATTTCATCGCCGGCACCGCCGAGCAGCGCAGGCGTGATGTAATAACCGAGCGCCAGCACGAACACGAGAAAACAACCGGCGCCCACGCCCGGCAAAGTCTGCGGCATATAGATGCGAATGAACGCGGTCACCGGATGCGCGCCCAGCGATTGGGCCGCGCGCATGTACACCGGCGAGACACCCTTCATGACCGAATAGATCGCGAGAATCATATACGGCAGCAGGACGTGCGTCATGCCGATCAGCACACCCGTCCGATTGAAAAGCAGCGGCAGCGGATGACTGACGAGGCCCGAGCTCATCAGCAGACTATTGATGACGCCACCCGGCTGCAGCAACACGTACCACGCAGTCGTACGCACGAGCAGCGAGGTCCAGAACGGCACGATCACCAGCAGCATCAGACGATTGCTTTGAGCCGGCGGCAGCGTGGCAAGCAAATAGGCCACCGGATAACCGAACAAGAGACACAGCACCGTCACCGACGCGCTGATCCACACCGTGCGCGCAAACGCGCTGAGATACACGGAACTATCGGCGGGCAGGGAAGCAATCGAACCGTTAGGCGTCACCTCGGAATCGACGGCGGTCAACAGGTAGTCGGGCGTCGGCGATGTGGCCGAGCGCTTCAGGATGCGCCAGATATCATGCGTGCCCCAGCGCGGATCAAGTTCGATCAGCGCTGGTTTCCACGCGGGCGGCGCGGCCTCCGGCAACTGCCGCGCGGTCCTCATGAGCAAGCTGCGAAACTCCGGCAACGCGAAGTTCAGCCGTCGCGCCACGGTGCCGAGTTCCCCTTCCTGCGATGCACGCCGCAAGTCCGCCGCGAGGAGGGCGTAAATGCGCTCATCGGGCAAACCCTCGCCATTCCATGCATTGAGCGCGTGCGAAAACGCGGGCATGTTGGCCGGCACTTCGCGATTTACCACGCTCCGTGAAAGCAGGATTGCGATGGGCGCAATGAAGGTGGCGAGCAGGAACAACAGCAGCGGCAGGGCGAGCAGAAGCGCCCGGGCCGACGCCCGGCGGCGGTTTTTTTCGTACGCCGCGCGGCCGTCGGCACCGGAGCTGGAACCCACAGATGTTTCAGCCGGCTCCCGCAGATTGCTGGTCACTGTCACGGTCACGAGTCGCCTTACTGTGTCAGCCAGACCTGGAAGCGCTTGTTGATCTGGTCGGCGTTATCCGCCCAGAAATTCGCGTTGATCTGCACTGCGCGCTTGAAGTTGGCGGGAGCGGTCGGCAAGTCATTCAGGCGTTCCTTTGGAATCAGCGGAATGGCGTCCTTGCGCGGCGGCGCGTAAGCGATGTACTTCGTCAGGTCCGCATAGCTCTTTGCCGTCGATGCCGAGGCGATGAACTTCGCCGCGGCGCCGGCGTTCTTCGCGCCCATCGGAATGCCCCACCACTCGAAGTCGTAGACCTGACCGTCCCACACCGATTGGAACGGCTTGTGGTCCTTATGCACGGCGTCGTCGATGCGGCCGTTGTACACCTGCGTCATGACCACCGCGCCGTCCGAGAGCAATTGCGGCGGTTGCGCGCCGGCTTCCCACCAGACAATACTCGGCTTGATCGTGTCGAGCTTCTTGAACGCGCGGTCGACGCCTGCGGGCGTGCCGAGCACTTTGTATACGTCGGCTGGCTTCACGCCGTCGGCGAGCAAGGCCCACTCGAGCGTCACCTTCGGCGACTTGCGCAAGCCGCGCTTGCCGGGGTATTTCGTCAGATCGAAGAAGTCGTTGATCGTGGTCGGCGGACTCTTGAGCTTGGTCGTGTCATAGGCGAAGACGGTGGACCACACCATGGCCGCTACCGCGCAGTCCATGATGGAGCCGGGAATAAAGGCGCTCGTGTTGCCGAGCGACTTGCGGTCGATCTTTTGCAACAGGCCTTCATCGCAACCGGTGATGGCGTCGTTGGACTCGAGGTCGATCAGATCCCACGTCGGGTTCTTGGCCTGTTCCATTGCCGACAGCTTGGCGAGCCCGCCGTCATACGATTCCGTCGAGAAGCCAATGCCCGTCGCCGCCGTGAACGGCTCGAAGAATGCCTTCTTCGCAGCCGCTTCATAAGCGCCGCCGAAAGTCACCACCGAGATGGTGGTATCGGCTGCGTTCGCTGCGGCTGAGAACAGGCTCGCTGCAGCAAGAGCGAGTCCGGCGATGCCCGTCAGACCGGTTCGAATGATTTTTGCTTTCATGTTAGTGGACTCCAGCGGTTAGAGACGGAGCAGGGCCGTAGGTCACGGCCGTTGCGAGGATCTTGCAGTCGTCGTGGCGCCACGCCACAGCGGTTGCACTGCCTAGGGACGGAAGATCATGGTGCTGCGTGTTCGGTACTTTGACAATCAGGTCGTCGCCTTGACCCAGGTTCCCGAGCTTCAAGTGCACGCGGTGGTGATCGCCGCAATACACGAGTTCTTCCACGCGCGCCGTCACCACATTGGTGTCCACGGCGCTTTGAGCAGCGTCGGGCGAAGCCAGGTGCGCGCGCTCGGGGCGCAGCGCCAGCATCGCTTCCTCGCCGTTCCTGAGGCCACGCCCGCAGCGTCCGCGAATGACCGCGCCGCCCGGCAGTTCCAGCGTTGCCCAGTTTGTATCCTGATCCAGCACGCGGCCCGTCAAGCCGTTGTTCTCGCCGACGAAATTCGCCACGAACGCGTTGTGCGCGTTCTCGTAGAGCTCGGTCGGTGTCGCGGCCTGCTGGATGCGGCCATCGGAGAAAACGGCCACGCGGTCGGACATGGTCAATGCCTCCGCCTGGTCGTGCGTCACATAAACCACCGTCAATCCCAGCTCGCGATGCAGCCGCATGATTTCGTATTGCATGGTCTCGCGCAGCCGCTTGTCGAGCGCGCCCAGCGGTTCGTCCATCAGCACCACGCTCGGCTCGAACACGAGCGCGCGGGCGAGGGCGACGCGCTGCTGCTGCCCGCCCGACAATTGCGACGGCCGGCGAGAAGCCAGATGCGGCAACTCGACCATCTCAAGCGCGCGCTTCACGCGCGCCTTCTGTTCGGTCTTGCCGATGCGCCGGACCGACAATGGAAACGCGACGTTCTGCTCGATCGTCAGGTGCGGAAAGAGCGCGTAGTTCTGAAACACCATGCCGATATCGCGCTGATGCGGCGGTTTGTCGTCGAGGCGTTTTCCGTTCAGGCGGATCTCGCCCTGTGTCGCCGATTCGAACCCGGCGAGCATCATCAGCGTGGTGGTTTTCCCGGAGCCCGACGGTCCGAGCAACGAGACGAACTCGCCTTTCCCGACCTCGAGGTCGAGTCCTTCCACGACGTAATGAACGCCGTCATAAGTCTTGCTCACGCCCGCGAAGGAGATGAAGGAGTGGGTTGACATCGTGTCCGGGCTCTCTTTCAAGTGAGTGTGATGGTCAGGCTAGCTGCTGCGCCAGATAACGCGCGAAGTCGTAGTTCGGCCGTTCAAGATGGCTAAGATGGCCCGGTTTCGCAAGCGGTGCGCTTACGCCACGGAACACAGCTTGCACGCCGCGCCGGTCTTCCTCGTTGACCGCGTCCAGCAATTCCTTAAGCGATGTCATGTACTCGGCCGCCTTCGGGTCGGCGATGAACTCAGGCGCCAGTCCGCCGCCGAAGCGGATATGCACGCGTGTGGTGCCGAGCGGCTGCAGCACGAGATACCAGAAGTAACCCGGCGTCAGCGTGACGAGATGAGTCGGGTAGATGGCGAGCAGCGCAGTCGTCTTGCGCCAGTGGCCTTGCAGACGCTGATTGTCAGGGTGCGCGTTACCGATCGGCAAGGACGCCTCCTTGGTGATCCAGTGGTAATTGAACGCGTCGCTGCCGGGCGGGCATTCCATCTCGTCCAGACGGGAATGCGGTCCTACGGTTGCCCGATGCAGCATCGGCAGGTGATAGCTCTCCATGAAGTTTTCGGCCAGGATCTTCCAGTTCGTATCCCAGACGTGCTCCTCATAGAACGTCTCTTTGTAATCCGCCATGCCGTAGTTTGCGATCAAATCCGTCAGTCCGGCAAGCTGCTCGGCAACCGGAGGAGCGTCGGCGTCGAGCGTGACGTAGACCCATCCTTGCCAGGCCTCGCATCGAATGGAAGGCAATCGATAGCTTTCCTTACAAAATCCGCTTTGCCGCTCCATCATGGGCGCGCCGTGAAGCTTGCCGTCCAGCGTGTAGTTCCATGCGTGATAGGGACAGACGATACGTCTGACATTGCCGCGCCCTTCGAGCAGGACGGACATCCGGTGCAGGCAAACGTTTGAAAACGCTTTTAGCTCGAGCTTCTCGTCGCGCATGACGACTATCGGCTGGCCGTCGATATCGGCAGTGAGGTAGTCGCCGGCCTGGGCGATCGCGCTCGCCCGACCGACGCAAAGCCATTCCCGGCGGAAGATGCGTTGTTGTTCCAGTGCAAGGAAGCCGGGCGAGGTGTAGACGGCGGGCGGCATCGAGCGAGCGTCGTTGAACGGGCGCTCGCAGTTGGCTTGCAACTGGCGGAGAACATCCAGTCCAGCGTCCGGCGCTTTTGAATCTGCCATCGAGGATGCCGTTGAAGAGTCCATCGCGCCTCCTTCTCCCGTTCAGTGAACGCTGCAACCGCTTGCCGCTGTCTTTAGTGACGCGGTCTTCAGGCTGCTCGCCGCATGGACATCAATCTATCAAGTCAAATTAAAAGCCAAAATATTGTTTTTGCATGTAGAGCAAAGTTTTTCCCTATTCAGCGGTATTTTTCAGCCTGCGTGTTCGCGTTTGATTTCGGTCTCGCAAAAGGCTGCGAAATGCTGGACGACCTGGCGCGGTTTCATGCTTCTTGATTGGGCTATGCCGAGCGTGGTCGCGTTCACTTCGTCCTTGAACTGCTTGATTACGAAGTCCTCGCCGTCCACCGTGCGGCTCGATTTCAGCGGGAAGTTGAGGATGCTGTAGCCCAGGCCGTTCGCCACCATACCTCGCACCACTTCGGGCTGCGACGACCGGAACGCCGCGATGGGGCGGCCGCCGACGGCATCGAAGAGTCCTGCGAAGTATTCGCGGCTGAGGGGGAGATCGAGCATCACGTAGGGTTCGTCGCGCAGGTCGGCCAGCGCGACGGTGCGCTGGCGTGCAAGCCGGTGTGTCTTTGGCAGGATCACATAAGGCGGCAGCGAAAGCAGCGGTGTAAACGCGATGTCGTCAGTCAAATCGAGGTTATAAGTGAGCGCTATATCCAGCGAACCGTCATGCAGGCCGCGCAGCAGATCTTCCTGATGCGCCTCGAGCGTACGGAATGCGATGCCCGCGTGACCGGCGATGAAACGGCTCATTATTGCGGGCATGAGAGGCGGCGCGAGCGAGACGAGGCACCCGAGCGTGATGGCGCCGGACATGCCGCCGTCCATCTCCTTGGCGGCGGTCTGAAGATCCTCGGCATTCTTTAATAGATCGCGTGCGCGTCCGAGCATCTCGCGGCCCGCTTGTGTCAGGGATAACCCGCTGGCGTGATGGCGAATGAAGAGCTGGATTCCGAAGGACACTTCCAGGTCCGCGAGCGCTGTCGAGATGGAGGGTTGCGAGATATGGAGCAGCTTGGCGGCGGCTGTGAAGGACAAGACTTCCGCGGTTACGACGAAGTATCGTAACTGCCGTAGCGAATAGCGTAATTGGGCGTGTTCCATTGTTCGCACCGTAGTCGGCAGTTTCTTATTGTGCGTGGACATAAATCCATTTGCATAGCCACGAGCGATGATTTTTGGTTTTGGAATGTGTTTTTTTAATGGACGGGGTGGGCGTCAGTTGTTAGCGTTCGCACTCGGGGGGTGTTTGGGGGCGGGCTACTGGCGGTGGTCGGGGGTCAGTGCCGGGTTGCTGCTGCTCACGTTAGTTCGGGTTCAATGCTGGCTATATTTTTTATCACTATTAGCCACTGTCCGTGGCGGGACTTCATTTCTTGGTCCTTCGGCGACAAAGAAACGAAGCAAAGAAAACGCTTCCCCACAATCTGTATTAAGTCTCCCCAGCGTGCAGACCACTGCTTTTGGTTCCCGCGTAGCACGGTGCTCGCAAAACCACGGACACTTGAACCCCTCCTTCTCGCGAATCCTTACATCCCCACGCTTCGCCACCAGTGCTCTCGGGCAAGTTCGATGCGCCCACAGACCGGGACGGCCTCACCCTTGTTTGAGGTGACTGAGGCTATTTGGTGCGTAGTGATCTCAGACGCGATTGTTCTCGTCTGACGCGGGGTGTGCCGCAATTTTTCCGGTGCGCTTCTGCTCAAACATATTGTGCGCTTTGCGCGCCCCTCCCGAAATGGTCGCGGATCACGCAAGCCACCAACCACAAATACGGGTGGGACCGTACAAGTTCGCGGGGCCGCACAAGTTCGTGGGGCCGCACAAGTTCGTGGGGCCGTCGAACTTGCCCGAGAGCACTGGTGGCGAAGCGTGGGGATGTCAGGATTCGCGAGAAGGAGGGGTTCAAGTGTCCGTGGTTTTGCGAGCACCGTGCTACGCGGGAACCAAAAGCAGTGGTCTGCACGCTGGGGACACTTAATATAGATTGTGGAAAGGCGTTTTCTTTGCTTCGTTTGTTTGTCGCCGAAGGACCAAGAAATGAAGTCCCGCCACGGACAGTGGCTAATAGTGATAAAAAAATATTGCCAACATAAAACCCGCGCTAACGTAAGCAGCAGCAACCCAGTGCCGACCCAGTACCACCGACATAGAAATGAAGTGCCGCCACGCACAGTGGCTAAAAGCCATAAAAAATATAGCCAACGTGCAACTCGAGCTTACCTCAGCAGCACCGACCCCGACCACAGGCCCCAAAACTCCCACAACCCCCGCCCCATCACCCCTGCCCCCGCCCCCTCAGCACCGCGCCAAAACCCCAACCCCCTCCCTCACGAACGCCTCGAACCGCTCCACGCCCAAGGGGCGGCAAAAAAAGTACCCCTGATATGCATGACATCCCACGCTAGCCAGAAAATCCCGCTGCGCCTCAGTCTCCACGCCCTCGGCGATCACCCCCAGCCCAAGGCTCTGCGCCAGCGCAACAATCGTCCTGGCAATGGCAGCGTCATTAGGATCATCCAGCACATCACGCACAAACGACTCATCGATTTTCAACTGGTCCAGCGGCAGCCGCTTCAAGTACGACAGCGACGAATAACCAATACCAAAATCGTCCAGTGAAAACACCACGCCCCGAGCCTTGAGCGCCCACATCTTCTGAATGATGTCCTGCACGTTGTCCACCAACAAGCTCTCGGTCAGCTCCAGCTTCAACCGGTTAGGGTTGGCACCCGTATGACGCAATATCGACAACACCTTGTCCACGAAATCCGGTTCGCGGAATTGCTGCGCGCTGACGTTGACCGCCATCGTGAGGTGAGCCATGTCCGGCCGGGTCGTCCACAGCGCCAGTTGAGCACACGCGTTCTCCAGCACCCAGTTTCCTAAGGCGAGGATCAGCCCGGTTTCCTCGGCGAGCGGAATGAAATCGACCGGCGCCACGATACCGCGCTCAGGATGCTGCCAACGCACCAGCGCTTCAGCTCCGGTCACCCGGTTACCGTCGATCACCTGGGCCTGGTAATAAAGCACGAACTGATTTTCTTCAATCGCGCGGCGCAAGCCCCCTTCAAGAGCGGCACGCTCGACCACGGCGGTCTGCATGGCGGGATCGAAGAAACTCATCGCATTGCGGCCCCGCTCCTTGGACTTGTACATGGCAAGGTCGGCCTGCTTCAGGAGCTCATCGATGGACGTCTGGTGTCCCCTGAACACAGTCGCCCCGATGCTCGCAGTGCTGCGGTATTCGATCTCGTCGAGATGATAAGCATTGCCAAGTACAGAGAGGATCTGTTCACCCACGGTCTCGGTCTGGTTCGCGGCCTCGTCGCGGTTTTCGTTCAGGTTGCCGAGCACCACTACGAACTCGTCGCCACCTACGCGCGCCACCGTGTCGCTCTCGCTGACGCAGGCAGCCAGACGTCGTGCCGCTTGCTGCAGCAGCACGTCGCCCTTGTCGTGGCCCAGGGTATCGTTGAGCGTCTTGAAGTGATCGAGGTCGATGAACAGCAACGCGCCACAGGTCTTGCCCTGGGCGCTCACAGCTATGGCCTGCGTGAGGCGATCCAGCAGCAGGGTGCGGTTGGGCAGGCGGGTCAGGGCGTCGAAGAAGGCCAGCTCCCTGATGCGCTCTTCCGCGATCTTGCGTTCGGTAATGTCATGATGCGTGCCGACATAGTGACTGACGACACCGTCATCGCCCGTGACAGCGGAAATCGTGAGCCATTTCGGATATACCTCGCCATTTTTGCGGCGATCCCAGATCTCGCCCTGCCAGCCGCCCACGCGGCGGATGGTGTCCCACATGTCGCGGAAAAATGCGGCGTCGTGACGGCCAGACTGAAGCAGTCGCGGCGTGCGGCCCACCACTTCGGCGGCCGTGTAGCCGGTACATTCGGTGAAAGCGGAATTGACGCGCAGGATGGTGCTGTTGGCATCGGTGACCATCATGCCTTCCAGCGAGTCGAAGGCGACCGCGGCAATGCGAAGTTCGGCCTCGACTTGCTTGCGCTCGGTGATGTCTCGCCCGCTGGTGCGAAAGCCCGTGAACACGCCCTTGGCATCGGTGATCGGGGCCCAGGAAACGGACAGCCAGATGAGCGAGCCGTCCTTGCGCACACAGCGAAACTCGAGATCTTCACCACGAAAGCCCTGAAGTCCTTTGATAAATTCAAGTGTGACGCGGGGCCTGTCTTCCGAATAGATCAGCGTGCCGGAGAAATCGTGCATGGCCATGCATTCTTCAACGGTATAGCCGGTGTATTCCTTGACGGCGGGATTGATCCAGCGCGGCTTGCCATCCAGTCCCCACCAGATTTCCCAGTTGACCGTGCAGTCGGCAATAGCCCGGAATTTTTCTTCGCTCTCGCGTAATTCGCGGGTCATCGTGGAGGCGAGCCGCATGGCGCGACCGCGGCCGGTCACCATCAACCAGGCGAGTAAGGCCAGCAGCAGGCTCAGGCCGGTGCCGCTGCCGGCAATGAGCAATTCGGCGTTGCGGCCGAAGCGGGCCCTGAAATCGTGCCGGGCGCTCATCGAGAGCGTCCAGTTGTGACCCGCGACGACCAGGTATTCGTTGGCCGAGATGGTATCGGGCGAGTGCTGTCCGCCTGCCTGCGAGGAGCGGAAAAGGAGCGCCGCGGGCGACAGCTCGACACCGTCATAAATGGCTAAGGAAAGACCTGTCGGCTGCTCGCCATACAGGCTCGCGATAACGTCGCGCATGCGAAACGATGCGTAGACCCAGCCCACCAGGTTGGCACGGCGCTGGGCGACACTGGCTTGCGGCTGGCCCCGGGTGTAGATCGGGGCGTACATGATGAAACCGGGTTGTGCGTTGGCGGCGGCATCCACGGCCAATCGAACTTTGCCCGATATCACCGCCATTCCGGAATCACGCGCTTTTTCCATCGCGAGCCGCCGCACCGGGTCGGCCCAGGCGTCGAAGCCGAGCGGGGCGCGACGATTGCCGCCCACATCCGGTTCGCGCTGGACGATCGGCGCGTAATCTTCGCGCGAGCCTTTGGGCTCGATGGCGTAGTCGGCGAATCCTAGACGGCGCATGCCGGCTACATGGGCTTCCTTGCGCGTGGCTGGGACCCACTTGATGACGCCGATGGCTTGAATCCCGGAGAAGTTGGCATCGGGGTTGAGCGCGCCGACATAGTCGCGGACGTTGACACGGTCAACGTCGCCGACGGCGGCGAACAGGCCCTGCACTCCGCGCAGCAACTGTTCATAAGCTGCCATGCGCTGCTCCACCCGGCTGACTGCGTCGCCCATTGAAAAGTTGAACTGGGAGAGCAATTCATTGCGGGAGGCTTGCCGTTCGTGATCCCAGACCATCCAGGTGACGCCGAGCGCCGCGGACAAGATCAGTATGGGTAGCAGGGCGAGGCGTGCCCAGTTCACGAGGGTGCCTGAAAATCGACCATGGATTTGGCGAGGTCGGGTTTAAAGTATTTTTCGAAAATACGACGCACGGTCCCATCCGCGCGCATCTCGTTCACAAGCGCGCGCCACTTCGCCTGCTCCTCGGGCGACAAAGATTTATTCGACATGATCAGGCCATGAGGCACGGCCGGATCGTTGAATTCGATGACGGTCGTGACGTCGCGGATGTTCTTTTCATCCAGGGCCGGATAGTCGAAGGGCTCCATGATCATGCCCTGGATGCGCCGCAGGATCAGCGCTTCGTAGAGCGGCGCGAGCCCGCCGGCCTGGCTCACGCGATTTTCCGCCGCCAGTTTGTCGACCAGCTTGTTGGCGGAATCGCTGTAACGGAAGCTGCGGATGACGCCAAGTTGAAACTGGTCGCTGCGCTCGAAATCGGCTAAGCGGCGCATGCCGGTGTCTTTGCGCACCAGCAAATAGTATTTATTGCTGAAGTACCAGGCAAAGGAGGCGAAGCGGTTGCGTTCGGTGTTGGCGATGCCTGACAAGCTGAAATCAAGAGCGCCGGACTCGATCAGCTGCCAGATCCGTGCACGTGACATGAGGCTGACGTTGATCTTGCAGCCGCTGCGGCGGATCAGTTCGTCGGCGAAATCCTTGTCGATGCCGGTGTCGGTATCGGAGGAATAGAGCAGGCCGTGATCGTGCAGCGCAAGCGTAAAAGGACGCGAGCAATCGGGACCGGCCGCAACCGCGCTGCCAAGACAGCACAGCATGAGCACTAAGCCGCCAAGACCGTGTCTGATCACAGTGCCTCCATGATGAGTGATGCGGCTAAAGCGCCGCGTTTTTTTTGTTCACTGGAATTGAGGGCTTGTTTAGTCGATTTTCCAATTCGACGTCAGTTCAGGAAGGTGAGAGTTTATTCGCAAAGATGCTTGCCTGACATCTATACAGAAATAGTCAAAGTGAACATTCGATCTAAACGGGCTCCATGCGTGTTGTCGGCAGCGCTTCGCAGTTCTTTAGGGCATTCGCATTATTTAGACTGAATTTCTTCAGATGAATGGTGGCGCTTTGCTAAGCCGCCGACGGCCGCAATGATCCGCTATGTATATGACAACGCCGGCGCAGCCGCACGAAGCGGACTTTAACAAAGCTCATCCACGCTTGTTGCAAAAAGCTTGAGACGTGCTTGGCGCATTTATGCCGCCGAGCCTTCTCTAACTTTTATTCGCTGCTAGTCCATTCCACGTTTGCACCTACGGAGCGCAGGTTTTCAACAAAGCGGGGATGCGCGCGCCGGATCGGGAGTGCGTTGATGATTTCCGAACGCCCTTCAATGCTGGCTGCGACCATCAACAGCGCGATCGCCACGCGGATAATGTACGGGCTTTCGACTTTGGCGGGACTCAACGTCAGGCCACCGAAGGTGATCAGCCGATGAGGATCGGAGAGGAATACATGGGCGCCGAACTTCGACAGTTCCACGGACCAGCCCATTGCGCCGTCGTAGACCTTGTTCCAGAACATCGCGCTGCCTTCGGCCTTCACGCCCAGCGCAATGAAGATGGGTAGCAGATCGACGGGCAGGTAGGGCCAGGGCGCCGCTTCGACCTTGGTGAGGATGTTCTGCGTGAAGGGCCGGCGCACGCGCAACGGACCGTCGCGGACCGTGCGTGACCAGCCATTGCCATGGACGACTTGCACGCCGAACTTCGCGAAGGTCCGGTCGATCAACGGGAACTGTTCCGGCGCGGTGTTCCTCACCGCGATGTCGCCTCCGGTGATTGCGCCCAGCGCCAGAAAGGTTGCGATTTCATGGAAGTCTTCGCTAAAGCGGAATTCTCCGCCGCCGAGCTTGTGACCGCCCGCTACGCTCAGGCGCGACGTGCCGATGCCGTCGATAGCCACACCCAGCATCGCAAGAAAGCGGCAAAACTCCTGCACGTGCGGTTCCGATGCTGCATTGACCAGGGTCGATGTGCCGGCAGCCGACGCCGCGCACAGCACGAAGTTCTCCGTGGTCGTGACCGATGCATAGTCGAACCAATGATGATTCGCGGCCATTTGGGTCTCGGCACGCACGATGAGCGAGTCGGCGGTGCGCTCGACACGCGCGCCGAAGCGCTCGAACACTTCGACGTGCGGGTCAATTTCGCGCACGCCCAGCGTGCAGCCCTTTACGTCGTTCTCCAGCCGCGCCACGCCGAAACGCGCCAGCAAGGGAGGCACCAGCATGATTGAAGAACGCATCTCTTCGGGCAAGCGGTGCGCGACGGGATCGAAGCGGGTCGCCTGATGATGCAAGTCGAGAATGCCGGTAGAGAAGTCCATGGACACGCTGCTGCCGAGCGTGCGGAAGATCTCGAGAATCTTCTTCACGTCGGTGATGTCAGGAACGCCGACCAGGCGCAGCGGCTGGTCAGTCAGCAAGGTGGCGCAAAGAATGGGCAGGACGGCGTTCTTGTTGGCTGAGGGCGTGATCTCACCGCGTAAGGGGAGGCCGCCATGTACGATCAGGTTGGACATGTTTGACGTGAGCTGTTGAATTGCGACGATGGCAAGCGAGTGGCAAGCGAGGCGCATATGATGCCATCGCATAACGTGACCGGCGACGGGACTCTGCAAAATTAGTGTCGTTTTTTCGCGAGTCGATGCAGCGTGCGATGACGTGTAATCAGCATTCCCTTCGGGCGCAGCATCCCGTCAGTCAGGGTCGATATGTTGGCGCGCCGAACGATCAGTCGATGACTGACATTACGGTTTTCCCGTTCGATAACAGTAGCCGGCGCGTTGTCGCGGGGCTATGCGTTGAATAATTGCCCACACGAGAGCCGCTATTTTCCGGCACCGGTCTGGTTGACGCAGTTCAGCACGAGCGTGCTGCCGTTCCCGGCCTCCGGACTCAGCATAGCGATATGAATATCAGTTTCGTCGCAGCGCCACTCGGCGAGGAAATCTTTTCGGCAACCCACGGCTGGATCGCGGATGGTTCTTCCGTCGATGCGATATTCGCAAGTGGCCCGGCCGTCACACTGGGTCTCGAGATCGCGTGTCGCATTGCCGCGTTGTGCTCCGCAGTTCTGCCCGTAGGTCCCGGAAACAATCTGGATTGTGGCTGCCTGCGCAGCTGAACCCGTTGCCAAGGCGGCGATGCAAATGATCAGCCGGATCCGGTGAACGATGAGGATCCGGTTTCTCCCCCGGCAAGCGGGAACGGCGTTCATACGTCCTCCGAGAGCACGGCCACCTTGTCCGAGTACCCGTAACGCGCGTCGGGTCGCGACGGATTCGAGCCCGGCTGGCCGGCGAAGGCGGGTTTGTATCGACCGTGGTTATAGACTTGGATTCGCGTGTGCGGGCTCCGTGCCCCGCCGCGTGCATGTATTGCCCGGTGCATGTGCCCCGCGGCGCAAATGAATCTGCCGCTCGTGCAAACCGTCAAGAATGTCTGTACAAGCGTAATGTCCATCCCTGATTTACATCAATTCAATTGTTGACACTTCGGCTAATAATGCATTGGCGCAGGCATATTGTAAGCAGCGAAACTGCGAGCGACAGCTGTGCGCTTAATCCGTTGCGCCCCTGAAAACGGTGTTGTCCTCTCAGTGAGCAGGGTCAGGATGGAGATCAGGTGTCGCCGATTCCGGCGTGATGTTCATCGTCAGAGGGTCATATGAAGATCAGCGAACCCGCAGCTGGAGCGCCGTCCGGGCTCCCTTTGCTGCGGCTCGGGTTTCGTCCGTTCTATCTAGGCGGTGCGTTCTTTGGCGCGCTTGCTATTGCGTTCTGGCTGGTTGCCCTTCGTGGTTATCCCATGGCGGGTCGTTCGGAAGCGTTGAGCGGCATGCTCTGGCATGTTCACGAGATGATGTTTGGCTTCGTCGCGGCGATCCTGGCGGGCTTCCTGCTAACCGCAGTGCGCGCGTGGACCGGACTTGACACGCCGCGAGGCGTCTTGCTTGCGTGGCTCTGGCTTCTTTGGGCGGCCGGGCGCGTGCTGGTCTGGTCCGGGCCGGAACCCGTCGCGGCAGTCGTCGATTCCGCCTTCCTGCCGATAGTCGCCCTCGTGTTGTTGCGCGTCCTGATTGCCGCGCGCAATCGCCGCAATCTTTTTCTCCCGGTGGCTTTGGGATTGTTCGGGGTGCTGAATGCGCTGTTCCATTGGTGGTCGTGGCAAGGCCGTGGCGACCTTGCATTACGTGACGCTTACGCCGCGCTTGGACTCGTGGTGATGTTTGTGGCGGTGATTGCGGGGCGGGTCATTCCCATGTTTACGGCGGACGCCATCCCCGGCTTTGCGATGAAGCGCTGGAGGCTGATCGAGGCCCTCGCTGGGCCGATTGTGCTGGTGACTTTTCTTGCCGATGCGTTCAAGGCTGCGCCTCTGTTGATTGCCGCATGCGCTTGCGCTGCCGCTGCGATTCACAGTGCAAGAATGGTGGGATGGCGCTCCTGGAAAGTCGGCGCGCGACCCATTTTGTTGATTCTCCACGTGGCTTATGCGTGGATTCCGATCGGTTTCGCGATGCTTGCGCTGGCAGCTTATGGCGCGGCGCCGCACACGCTTGCGATTCACGCGTTCAGCGTCGGAGCGATCGGCTGTGCCATTATCGCGATGATCACCCGCACTGCGCTCGGACATACCGGACGTCCACTTATTGCGGGCGCAGTGGAGATAGCGAGTTATGGATTGATGATCGCAGCGGGGCTGATGCGCTTGTTCGGGCCATGGCTTGCCGGTGCTGCGACGCCGGTTTGGATCGATGGAGCAGGGCTGTGCTGGTTCGTTGCCCTGGTGCTTTATCTGATCAAATATGTGCCGTATCTGGCTACGCCGCGGATTGACGGTAAGGGTGGCTAGCTATGAGCTGGCGCTAAGTGGTCAGGGGTGCAGAGGGGTTTAATCGGGGTGGGGGTTGGGGTTGGTGCCGGGTTGCTGCTGCTTACGTTGGCGCGGGTTTCATGTCGGCAGTATTTTTTATCATCATTAGCCAGGGTATTTTCGTTCGCACTTGGGACTGTTGAGGGCGTGCTACCGGCGGTGGTCGAGGGTCAGTGCTGGGTTGTTGCTGTTTACGTTAGCTCGGGTTGTATGTTGGCAGTATTTTTTATCACTATTAGCCACTGTGCGTGGCGGCACTTCATTTCTTTGTCCAACGGCGACAAAGAAACGAAGCAAAGAAAACGCCTTTCCACAATCTGTATTAAGTGTCCCCAGCGTGCAGGCCACTGCTTTTGGTTCCCGCGTAGCACGGTGCTCGCTAGAACGACGGACACTTGAAGCCCTCCTTCTCGCGAATTCTTACATCCCCACGCTTCGCCACCAGTGCTCTCGGGCAAGATCCGTACGCCCAAGAACGGGTACGGTCTTACCCTTATTTGAGGCTGAGTGAAGTTATTCGGCACGTAGTAATTTCAGGCGGCTTGTTCGCGCCTGGCGCGGTACGTTCCGCTATTTTTCAAGCGTGCTAGTACCAAAACGTGTTAAGTGCTATGCGCGCTCGGCGCGCAAATGGTCACGCGGATCGCGCAGTCCATAAACCGCGTATAGCGGTGGGACCGTACAAGTTCGTCGGTCCTCCGAACTTGCCCGAGAGCACTGGTGGCGAAGCGTGGGGATGTAGGGATTCGTGAGAAGGAGGGTTTCAAGTGTCCGTGGTTTTGCGAGCACCGTTCTACGCGGGAACCAAAAGCAGTGGTCTGCACGCTGGGGACACTTAATACAGATTGTGGGGAGGCGTTTTCTTTGCTTCGTTTCTTTGTCGCCGAAGGACCAAGAAATGAAGTGCCGCCACGCACAGTGGCTAATAGTGCTAAAAAATATAGCCAACATAGAACTCGCGCTAACGTGAGCAGCACCAACCCGGCCCCAACCCCGACCGCCGCCCCAACCCCGACCGCCGCCCCAACCCCGACCGCCGCCCCAACCCCGACCGCCGCGCCACCCCACACAGCCGCGCCACCGCCACCCCCACCCAAACCCAAAACCCGTCCACCGGCGCCAGCGAAAGCGCAAAATACCCACGTCGAAACCTCAGGCGAGGCCAAACCCATATGGCGCTCAACACCTTCGGCGGACTCTGGGACTCGGTCGACCGCCACCGCAGCAGTGTCGTTTTGCGGCTGCTTGCTACAGTCTTTCTGTTCAGTTGCACGGTCACCCTGACCCTGACGGCGCTTCAGCTCTATCGCGATTATGACCGTGGGGTCGCGCTCATTGAAAGCCGGCTCTGCGGAGATCAACGGAAGTTATCGCGGCAGCCTTGGCGAAGCCCTGTGGCGATTCGACCGTCCCCAACTCGAACTCCAGCTCGACGGCATTCTCCATTTGCCGGACATCCGGCTGGCCGAAGTCACCGAGGTGATCGCCAGCGACAGTTCCATGGTCGTAGCCGCCGGAACCGTTCACGCGGCCCGGTGATCGTGCGCAGTTTTCCGATCGTGTATCGCATCCAGGGTCACGAGGAGATCGATCGGCACGCTGCGGGTGGAAGCAACGCTCGCCAACCTGTACAACGAACTGTTATAAGACCGCGTTGGTGATCTTGCTGAGCCAGGGCGCCAATACGTTTCTAGTGTCGCTGTTCACCATCTATATTTTCTCGCGGCTCGTCACGCGCCATCTCGCCACGGTGGCGCGACGCGTCGAAAGCTACGACTTCCGGCAAGCGCCGCAAACCTTCACGCTGCAGCGCCGCCGGCCGCGCCGTCCGGACGAACTCGAGCGGGTAGTGGCCGCGTTCGATCCATGTGCGCGCGCCTTCATCGCGCGTATAACGACGAGCGGGAAGCCGCCGAGGGCCGTGAAGCCCGGCGCACCGCCGAGGCGGCCAATCGGGCGAAATCCGAATTCCTCGCCAACATGAGCCATGAACTGCGCACGCCGCTGAACGGCATCCTCGGGTACGCGCAGGTCCTGGCCGCGACCGGACGCTCAGCGAGCGCCAGCGCGACGGGCTCGGCGTGATCCAGCGCAGCGGCGAACACCTGCTTGCGCTGATCAACGACATTCTCGATATCGCGAAGATAGAGGCCGGCAAAATGCCGTTCGATATTGTCGCGGTGCCGCTCCCCGGGCTGCTGGGCGACGTCAGGGAAATCATTCGCGTGAAGGCCGAGCAAAAGCAGCTCGTCTTCGTGTGCGAAGCCGCGCGCGACGTGCCCAACGCCGTGCGTGCCGATGAACGGCGGTTGCGCCAGGTACTGCTCAACCTGCTGGCAAACGCAGTGAAGTTCACCGACAGCGGCTACGTGAGTCTTGCGTGTGGCGACCCTTGCCGGATGGCCGCGTCCGCTTCACGGTGGAAGATACCGGGATCGGCATTGGCGACATGCAGCGCGAGCTGATCTTCGAACCCTTCGAGCAAACCGGCGATGAACAACGGCATCGTGGAGGAG
Source organism: uncultured beta proteobacterium (assembly GCA_963708695.1). Taxonomy (GTDB): domain Bacteria; phylum Pseudomonadota; class Gammaproteobacteria; order Burkholderiales; family Burkholderiaceae; genus Caballeronia. Next base: position 365,998 of record CAVPTS010000013.1, on the reverse strand, counting down.
CCGGGCTTGGGCTCGGCATCAGCCGGCAACTCATGCGTTCGATGGGAAGCGAGATCCTGGTCGAGAGCCGCAAAGGCGAGGGCAGCACCTTCTGGTTCGACCTCGAAGCGGTGCCGGCGCCGCTTCCGTGCAGCGCCAGCCACGATGCCGGCGCTGGGTGGTCACCGGCTACGACGGGAGCGCGCAGGAGCGTGCTGGTTATCGACGACGTGGCCACCAACCGCGCCGTGGTGGTCGACATGCTGGGGCAGATCGGCTTCGACATGATGTGAAGCGGCCAGCGGCCAGGAGGCGCTGGAGAAAGCTCAGGTGAAGCGCTCCGTCGCTGGTCCTGACCGACATCGTGATGCGCGAGATGGACGGACTCGAAACCATGCGCCGCTTGCGGCTTCTGCCGGACTTTGCCGGGTGCCCATCATCGCGATCTCCGCCAGCCCGACAGGCGGCGACGAAAGCCGCAGCCTGCGCGCCGGCGCTGACGCGTTCGTGGCGAAACCTATCCATCTCGACACGCTGCTGGCGAGGATTGCCGCGCTGCTGGCGCTCACCTGGATTATGCGCCTCTTGGCGAGCACCCGCGGCCGGCCACGACTGCGATGCAGTGTCTCGGCCGTGCCCTCGCATGAGATGCAGGACCTGCATCGGCTTGCGCGCCAGGGCAACATGCGCGAGATCGTGTTGTGGGCCGAACGCATCGACAACCCTCGACGAGCGTTACGGCGCGTTCGCTGCCGAACTGCGCTCACTTGCGAAGAACTATCGGACCAGAGGCGATCGTGCAGTTCGTGGAGCGGCATCTTGAAGGGAGACACGCGTCATGAGCGAATACTGCTATCGACCTTGCACCGCGATCGGACCCGCCCGCAGTCCTGATCGTAGACGACATGCCCGCGAACCTGAGCGTCATGGTGGAGAGTCTCGAAGACCAGGGCTTTCGCGTGCTCGTGGCGCTGGATGGTCTGGAGGCGCTCGAACGCGCGGAGTTTTCGCAACCGGACCTCATCCTGCTGGACGTGAAGATGCCCGGCATCGATGGCTACGAGACTTGCCGCCGGCTGAAATCGAACAGTGACACCAGCGACATTCCGGTGATCTTCATGACGTCGATGTCCGCGACCGCCGACGTGGTCGAAGGGCTCGCAGCGGGCGGCGTCGATTATGTGACCAAGCCAATCCGGGTTGACGAAGTGGTGGCGCGGATTGGCACGCATCTGGCATTGCGCACGCTTGCAGCAGCAGCTTGTCGACGCGCAACCTGCAGTTGCAGCATGAAATTGCCATGCGCGAAAAGACGCAGCAAGCTTTATGCGATGCCCGCGATGAACTCGAAGCGCGGGTGGCGCAACGCACCGAAGAACTCGCGCGGGCCAACGCCAGCCTCAACCTTGAGATTGAGCGAACGCAGAGGCGTCGAGGCGCGGCTGAAGAAAAGCGAAGCGCGGTTTCGTGCGATTGTTGAAACAAGTCCGGTGCCGCTGTGCATCACGTCCATGCCGGAAGGCGACATTCTGTACATGAACCAGCCGATGCGAGAGCTCTTTGCGCTCGATGCCACGCAACCTGTCATCGGCAATATCATCGACTTCTATGCAGCCCCTACGAACGCGATCGATTGGTGTGCCACTTGCGCAACGAGGGGAACCTGCATAACGCAGAGCTGCGTTTCAGGCGTCCCGACGGCACCTCGTTCTGGGCGGTGGCGAACGCACGCGTTGCGACTTACGGCGACGTTCCTGCGATCTATGTAGGGCTCTACGACATCACCGCGCGCAAGGCGGCCGACGAGAAACTGCGGGCAAGCGAAGCAAGCCTTGCAAACGCCCAGCGCCTCGCTCGCCTTGGCGACTGGGGATGGGACAGTGCGCTAGGGCGTCACGCATTGGTCGTCCGAGATTTACCGCATTCTCGGTCTAGCACCTTCGGAGGCCAGGCCGGGTTACGAGCGCGTATCTCGCGGTAGTTCATCCCGACGACCGGCCGCTGTCAGGCGCGCGGTGCGCGTCTTGTTGTGTTGCGGGACAGCCCTTTGGCATCGACCATCGGATCGTGGGTCCGGACGGCGCCACGCGGATCGTACGGCTTCAGGCAGAACTCGTGCATGCGCGAGAGGGGCGAGTCGTGGGGCATTGTGGGCACGGTCCAGGACATCACCGAGCGCAAGCGTACCGAGGAGGAACTGCTCGCGTCGCGCGAGCAATTGCGCGAGTTGTCGGCGTATCTGGAAGCGATTCGGGAAGAGGAACGACGACGCATCGCCATGGAGATCCACGATGAACTGGGCCAGCTGCTCACCGCGCTGAAAATGGATGTTGCGCTGCTCAAGATGCGCGTTAGTCGCCGGACGCGGACGCCGCCAGGAAAATCGACGACATCCGGGAGCTGGTGGAGAAAACCATCTGGATGGTGCGCAACGTAGCGAGCCACCTGAGACCCGCGGCGCTCAATTTCGGCGTTGTGTCGGCGTTGGAGTGGCTTGCTGAAGACTTTGCCGGCGCAATGGCATGCCGTGTCAACTGGTCGTGCGAGGCGGCGAGCCGGTGCTCGCGGACGCACATGCCACGGCCGTGTTCCGTATCGTCCAGGAGTCGCTGACGAATGTATCGCGGCATGCCGGCGCGTCGCGCGTGACGGTGACGCTCGTCAGCCGCGGCCTGGCGCTCGATCTTCGAGTGAGCGATGACGGTCAGGGCTTTGACCTGGAATCGGCGCAAAGCGGCTATTCGTATGGCTTGCTCGGCATGAGCGAGCGGGCGCGGCTGATAGGCGGGACGTTGCAGATAGACAGTGCACCGGGCGCCGGAACGATGGTTTCGATTCAATTTACCGCTGGATGGCGGACGGGAACGATGATCAGTATTTTTATAGCGGATGACCACGCGATCGTACGAAGCGGACTGAAGCAGATCGTGGCGACGACGACCGATATTGCCGTGGTCGGCGAAGCGGCGCACGGCGTCTGAAGTTGTGGACAAACTGCGTGCCTGCCACGTCGATCTGCTGTTGCTCGACATGACCATGCCTGGCATTAGCGGCGTGGATCTGATCCGGCGCGTGCGGGCCGAGCAGCCCACGTTGCCGATTCTGGTGCTGAGCATTCATAACGAGGGGCAGGTAGTATCGCGGGCGTTGCGGGCGGGCGCTACGGGTTATGTTACGAAGGACAGCGATCTTGAAGTGCTTCTTGCGGCTATTCGCAAGCTGGCGGCGGGCGGGCGGTTTATCGACCCGAAACTGGTCGATGCCATTGTTTTCGACGCGCCTTCCGAGCGACGGCCCTCCACACGAGATCCTTTCGGATCGCGAGTTCCAGGTGCTGCAAATGCTCGCGGCCGGGACCAGCATCAACGACATTGCCGACGCGTTGTCGCTAAGCGCAAAAACCATCAGCACGCACAAGATGCGGCTCATGCAAAAGCTCGGACTCAATAACAACTCGGAAGTGATTCGTTATGCCGTGAGGCATGGCCTGGTCACGGAATGAATTGCGCTTGTGGGCGCGTCAGGAAATCCTTATAGCTTCCTCGGGAATGACCTAGAGAAAAATCCGATTCCGCCGACTGGAAAAGCTGCTTGAACGCGCTAACATGGTTCTGTGCGAATCAGTTGGTGGCAGCGATGCGTGTAGTGATCAGATCAGCACGGCGATAGATTGGGCAATGTTGAATGGTGATTGCCTGGGTCAGCTTGATGGTCTGCGTGCGGGATCTTTTTCCAGGATGAAGCATTTCGATTGCAGTGACGCCTTGTGCTTCCAGAATTTTCCCGAAGCTCTTGTATTGATCATGACCGTAAGTGAACGTGACGGTGAAGCTTGGCAGTGAAGCGTGGCAGATTTCCCGCCGTCTTCTCATTTCTCATCGGCTTCATTGAAGCGCGCCTGGGTGCTGTTCGGCTGACCATGTCGAGTTCTGCGGAGATCCTATGGCTCACGAATCAGGAATTTCAGGAATGGTCGAGCTTTTTGATCTCAAGGGCTGGATCAGCGTTTGGTACGAGCAGGCGGTCGCAGCGCGGTTTATCCAGCCGCCGTTCGAACTTGACGAACACACGGCGAATCGCCTTGAGGGATATTTTGAAGCGGGCCTCACACCGGATGATGCCGTTCATGCCTTTTTTGGAGTGATGCACTGAGTGCGCACAGGGCGCGATGTTTGATGCCGTTCGAGGTGGTTCTTCGCGGTCCTATGCGGTTCTATGGGGTAAGTCGTAACGCCTTACGGGTCATTGGTCCGGGAGGTTGAGATATACAGGCTCTCAGTTCTAGCCCATCCCCTCGGAGCTAGAATTTAAAGCGTTGTGTTCGCACAGCGCTTTTTTTTTGCCCGTGGCGGGCGGCTTTGAGCGTAGCGGTCGGGGTTGGTGCTGCTTACGTTAGCTCTGGTTCAATGTTGGCTAAATTTTTTATCACTATTAGCCAGGGTATTTTCGTTCGCACTTGGGGTTCTTAGGGGGGGGCTACTGGCGGTGGTCGGGGTCGGCGCTGGGTTGTTGCTGCGTAAGTTAGCGCGGGTTGAATGTTGGCAATATTTTTTATCACTATTAGCCACTGTGCGTGGCGGCACTTCATTTCTTGGTCCTTCGGCGACAAAGAAACGAAGCAAAGAAAACGCCTTTCCACAAACTGTATTAAGTGTCCCCAGCGTGCAGACCACTGCTTTTGGTTCCCGCGTAGCACGGTGCCCGCAAAACCACGGACACTTGAACCCCTCCTTCTCGCGAATCCTTACATCCCCACGCTTCGCCACCAGTGCTCTCGGGCAAGATCGATGGACCCACGAACTTCTACGGCCTCACGTGTCTTTACGGTTAGTGGACTGCGTGATCCGCGCGACCGTTTAGCTGAGGTGGGGCGCGTACAGCGCGCGCTAAGTTTGAGCGCCGGCACATCAGAAAAATATTAGCGCGCCCGCGCTAGGCGCGCTCAAGCGCATCTGAAATCACTGCGCACCGAATAGCTTTAGTCAACCTTAAACAGGGGTGAGACCGTACCGGTCCGTGGGAATTTCGAGCTTGCCCGAGAGCACTGGTGGCGAAGCGTGGGGATGTAGGGATTCGCGAGAAGGAGGGGTTCAAGTGTCCGTGGTTCTAGCGAGCTGGGGGTGACCCGCTTCGGTGGACAGTTAAGCAGTTGAGTTTTGCATAGGTGATTTTCCTCCATTTGACGAGGTGCTGCGAGTTGTCCACGGCCGGCCGGCGGGTCGCCTATTACGACCATGACGCTGGCCGGCGGTGGACAACTCGCTTGCAGACGACCTTCGGTTTTTTTCTGCATAAGCCCGCTCGAAGTTGATCGGCGAACGATAGCCGATGCCGCTGTGACGGCGATGCACGTTGTACCAACCTTCGATGAACGAGAAGATCTCGGTGTGGGCTTGCTTGTGCGTCTCGAAGCGCACGCGCGCGAACAGTTCGCACTCGAGCGTGGCGAAGAAGCTTTCGCACATGGCGTTGTCGAAACAGTCGCCCACCGTGCCCATCGAGGGGCGCACCCCCATTTCACGACAGCGCTTGCCGAAGCTGATCGAGGTGTATTGGCACCCTTGATCGGAGTGGTGAATCACTCCGTGGGGACGCCGTTCCTTTATCGCCATGTTCAGCGCCTGAAGCATCAACCCGGTGCGCAGGCGGCAACCCGTCGCCCAGCCCACCACGCGCCGGCTGAACACGTCCAGCACCACCGCGAGGTACAGGAACCCAACCACGGTCGGCACATAGGTCGCATCGGCCACCCAGAGGTGATTCGGTGCATCGGCGCGGAAGTGCCGCTGCACCAGATCCGGGGCCGGGCGAGCATCAGGCTTACGCTTTGTGGTGGTCTTCCAGCGCCGCCGGCTCACGCCGCACAAGCCCGCTACGTTCATCAGGCGCCTTATCCGCTTGCGCGAGATGTGAATGCCTTGTTCGACCAATTCGGCATAGATGCGCGGCATCCCATAGGTTTCCCGCGAGCGCGCATGGATCGCGCGAATGCGCCCAAGCAGATCCGCATCGCCAAGCGCATGCGCAGACGGTCTGCGCTTGAGCCAGGAGTAAAAGCCGCTGGTGGAGACCTTCAGCAGCCGCGCCATGGTGGCAATGGGCCAGGTGGCCTGATTCGCTTTCATGAACTCGAACCCTTCTCGGGCAAAGTTCCGGTCTCCCGGGCGAACCAGGCCGCGGCTTTTGACAAGATTTCCCGCTCAACTTCGAGCTGGCGAACCTTGCGCCGTAGCCGGGTCAGTTCCTCACGCTCCGTTGTAGTCAGACCATCGTGACGCTTGCCGGCGTCGCGCTCGGCTTGAGCCAGCCAGTTGTAGATCGACGCTACGGTGGGCTCGAATTCCTCCGCGAGCTCCTCGGGCGTACGCCCCGCGCGTACCAGCTCTACCATTTGCGCCCGGAATTCCGCCGGGTACGGCTTGTGATGTTTCTGCATGGTGAACACCTCCTGTTCTAAAGAATAGGTGTCCACGAAACCGGGTCAACTCCAAGCACCGTGCTACGCGGGAACCAAAAGCAGTGGTCTGCACGCTGGGGACACTTAATACAGATTGTTGGGAGGCGTTTTCTTTGCTTCGTTTCTTTGTCGCCGAAGGACCAAGAAATGAAGTCCCGCCACGGACAGTGGCTAATAGTGATAAAAAATTTAGCTCACATTGAACTCGCGCTAACCGTACGCAGCAGCAACCCGGCACCGACCCCGACCACCCCGACCACCCCGACCACCCCGACCACCCCGACCACCGCAAGCCGCCCCCAAAACCCCGAGTGCGAACGCCAACATCCCTCGCCCCCCAGCACCGCACCAGATCCCCGATTAATCAGTCACACTAACCAACAAAACAAAAAACCGGAAATCGCGAACCGGATCGCAAACAAACCGGCCCTAATGAAACACCGCCCATGCCAACGACAACGAAAAAGCAGCAAGCACGATCGACGCGCCACGCTGCACCTGTGGCGGGCTGACCCACGTCAGCCGTCCACTGCCCAGCGCCGCGCCGAACGCAACCCAAGCGAGCCCAATCGGAATCAGCAGGGCGGTGAAGATCGCCATCGCTTCCACATAGGCGGATAGGCTCTCGAAAGCAGCGGCCGGAAAAATCGTGCCGGCGAACAGAACCGCTTTCGGATTAAGAAGCGTCGCGACAAACAGGGTCCGCAGGCCAATTGCCTGCTGCGCCGACGAAGGAAGCAAAACAGCCGCGCGCCACATACGGACCGCGAGGATCGCAATATAAAGACTGCTGGCAATACGCACAAGCGTCGGCAGCCAGGTCAGCGAGTGCGCGGCCTGTGCAAGGAAATGGCCCCAGACCGTTATCGATACAAGATAGCCGGCGAGTTCCGCGCCAGTCAGCCGCGCCGAGCGCTTGACTCCCTGCCTAAGACCAGCCGCGGCGAGCAGCGTATTGGTCGGGCCAGGCATAACCAGCACGACGGCGGTACCGAGCATGAGCAGTGCTGCACTTGAAGTTGAAAGCATTAATTGGCGCAGAGAATAGTCAGAGTAACCTGCTTTTTATCACAGATAAATTTCGCAGAACCCCAGCGCGCGACGAGGGCTTGTTAAACAACGGCGCAGTGTCGTGGTCAGGCCGAACTTTGCTTCGTCACGTTCGCTGAAAAGTTTCTTCCGCGCAGCGCCCATCGTTCGACCCGCCAACCTGAATCTGCACCCCGTGCTTTACCTTGGTCGCGGTAACCAAAATCCTTACCCGCCGCGCTGCACAAATCCAAAATGCAGCCGCACCTCTTCAATTGCAGCCCTCGTTGTTTGCCGTTTTCATGCACGTCTTCCCACTTGGGCTTTTATATACACCCTTGCCATTCTTCGTCTTCGCTTCTCCACCCCTGCTCGTCTGAGTCGTAGCTACCCCGTTCTGATTCCTCTCAGACTTCCAGGCGGTGCCGGTGCGCGGATTGTATCCGCCGGCCTGTTCGCCGTTGTTGCAAACGGTACGGCCAGTCGCGGTTCTGCTGCACTCCGCGAATACGTTTGTAGAGAGCGTTGCAGAAAGCATTACGCATGTCACCAGCGCAAGAATTCTCATGGTCACCTCCGGTTAAAGTCGACGCAAAGCCGTCCTGGCGACCCGTGCGCCATTTAATAGTAGTCCATCTCTACCGGTTCCATACACCCGTTTCAACCGATTCCGACTCGTCCGGCACGCAATGGCGCGGGCCTGCGTAACAACGCGAAACACGAGCCTGGCGATGAACATCCGCACATTTTTGTCGCCAGGGCCTCATGCCTACGGGAGCACACGCATGACCGTCAGGAATAATGCAGGCGCTGATGAACACTGCCTCTCAGAGCCAAGCCTCATCACATAATAAGGTTCTCCGTGCGTTGCTCAGGTAGCGATTAACAAGGGACGCCGATCATGACAATACCGAGGCATAGCCCGACATGAAGCAAGCTGACGGATCTGGCTGCACGCCTGGTATCCGCCCGGAGACGCGGACGACCCGGCGCGTGCGCCACGCGAGTGCGGTTGCGGCGCTCCCGTGGTCCGCGGCGGCCCTTTGCAGGAAATGGAACCGCGCACTTACTCGGCTGTTCCGGTCGGAACGAATATCATCGTGGCGGGCTCGCCTCGGGCTATGGCTTGCAGCCGACGTGACGTATTTTCTCGGCGGCCAGACAAGCGTGAACGGCGCTTATGACCACGACCTGCAACGCAATGTTCGCTATGGCGTCACGGTGTCTTTTCCGCTTTCACGCAATGGACCGGGAAGCTTGCATGGTCGCGTCGGCTGATTACGACTATCGGCGGAAATTTCCAGACCGTCTCGGTTGCGCTTCAATACCGCTGGTGCAATCGCTGATGTAGTTGGGCACATGAAGGCCCCCGTGCCGCCGGGGATGCTTGCCGAAATGCGGCTATTCGCCGAGGCGGCCGAGTGTGTCGCGCATAGGTGCAACCGACACTCTGATGATGCCGTCAAGCGGCGTACTCATCTCCTCGATCAGAAAAATCGCTCCGGCAGCCGATAACGCGCACATGATCAAGGCAACAATGATCGTCCCGTTACGAGGCGCGAACAGGCCGAATGTGCCGAAAATAATGGATAGCCACGCCACCAGGACGACCAGCAGCGATGTCGGGATTGAGCCCTTCGCCTGCAGAAGCGCGAGCCAGCGCGCAGCATAGACTTTCTCGATGATCTGAAGGGCATGTGCCTTGAGTCCGCGCTGCGCGTCGTTGCGCGGAGCAAGATCCTCTACCTTGCGCTGAAATTCTTCGGAGCGGTTAATTGTTTCGGGGCTGTTGAGTTGCGCCAGCTGCGACCTCTCGCCCGAAGCGAGAACCCGGACTGCGCCCGCGTAGTTACTCTTTAACAACATACGGATATCCTGTGTTTCCGGGCCATATTTTGCCAGTACGCGGTCGAGTTGAATGACATCGGCAGCATTCTGCACAAGCTCGCTGTTGGTTGTGTCGAATGAGCTTTTCGCCGACGAGACCAAGAGGCCGAGCACTAACGCGGCCATCGTCGCGATCAGACCGGTTGCCAGTTTTACGACACCGATTGAATCGTCACTAAGGTGGTGCGCCGGCAGCACGGTGCGTATATGCAGGCCGAGCAGCGCACTGCCGAATACGCACGCAAATACGATCAGGGCGATTACGAGGTGGTTCACCCTGGCTCCTCAATTTGGGGTTGTGTGAGCTGCACTACAAATTTCCGACTGGCCGCATGATCGACTGCACCTTGAAATTGCCAAGGGGTGATGCGTTCAAGCACGCATGGAACCCGCGCCGGTTACTTCAGGGCGCGGGCACCACGCGGTAGTAGACGCCGTTCGCGCCATAGGACGGCCGGAACCATGTGTTGGCGCACAAGTAGTACGTGCCGCCACCCACTCGCGGCGTGATGCATCCGGCAGGCAGCGTTGCATAGACTGCACCCATCGCGAAGGCCGTACTGGCGACGGGCACCGGGTAGGGCGCGGCAACACTCGTCGCCCCCGCCACCACGCCGGCATTGTAGGCATTGGATGTCGCTGCTGCAGTGTTGGCCGAAGCCACGGCGACGCCGGCCGCGAGACCGACCGCCGCGCCTGCTGCGGCCGCTCCCGCTGTGGACCAGCCGCCGCAGTTGTAGCAGCCGGAACCATAGTTGTTCACCGTGACCGGCGGATGGTACGCGGGGTACGCGGCGCCGTAATAGGGGCTGTGGTACGCCGTCGCGCCGGATGAGTTGGTGTAAGTCGTATAGCCCGAGCCCGTGGCGTGGTACGCCGAACCGCCGTAGGCGTTGGTGGCGCTAGTGCCCTGGCCGTAGGTGTGGGTCGCGCTTCCTCCGTACTGATTGGTGGCGGTCGTTTGCCCCGAGCCCGTGGCGTGGTACGCCGAACCGCCGTACGCGTTGGTGGCGGAGGTGCCCTGGCCGTAGGTATGGGTCGCGCTCCCGCCGTACTGATTGGTGGCGGTCGTTTGCCCCGATCCTTCCTGATGGGTGGCCGTATCGCCATATCGCCCGGTCGCAGTCGTGCCCTGCCCGTAGGTGTGTGTTTCGCTGCCGCCCCACGAGTCGGTGCGGGTCGTCGACCCCGAACCGTAGGCGTGCGATGTACTGCCGCCGTAGGCATTCGCGTGAGACCACGCCCAAGCGGAACCTGATGCAAACGCGGGAATAAGCAGGCTTAACAGGTGGATGACGCTGGTCTTCATGATGCGTCTCCTTGGTCACTGAGTTTTGGTGGACACACGCTTTTTCGGCGGCGGCTTCATCCCTGGCGCGTCGCTCGCGTCCGGACGCGCAAACGCAATGCGTGCAGCGCCGGTAGCGTTGAGCTCGAACGCATCCGCGGAAAGGAGCGGATCCAGCGCCCAGTTCGACAGTTCCAGCACATGACGCAGCCGGAGGGGATCATTGAGGTAGATGGCATAGATGCGGCGGGGGAGGCTGTCGTCTCGCCCGATCCAGATCTGCACGAAGACATCTCCGGTGACGTACGCCACCATGTCGGTGGTCGTTCCCCCGACCACGGTCGATTGACCCATGTAGAACGCGGTCGTCAGGCCATCGGCTATATCTTTATAGGGATCACTAACTATGACATCGGTAAACGGGAAATAGATGGCCCCGGTATTGAAGGCCGCTTGCAACGCGGCATCGATGGTCGGCGGAGCATCGGCGACGGCGATCAGATTCTCGGCCGGCGCGTAAGCTGTCATCGTCTTGCCGTTGTAGTAAAACTCCGAAGCGGGCCCATCGCCGGCGGTGATGACTTTCAGCTGGTTCGGACGCACCATGCTGACTTCAGACCGCGTGGAATACACGAGTGGAGGGCCAAGGCGGCTTGGACTTTCGTACGAGACCACCGCTGTGAAAGCCATCGACTTGGCGGAGGCAAGCTTGGCGCTAGCAGCCTTGAGGATGTTGATTGCCTTTGGCTCGAGGCCGGGCTGGAATGTCAGGCCCTCCCTGGAAGCCTTCGGTGTCGTGTGTGCCTTGTGCGACTGCTGGGCGTTGATGTTCGCGGCCATGAACACCGACAAGGCGACCACGATCAAGCGCCACAGCAATTTCTCATAGGTCATCGCGGCCTCGTTGATTCAAGCAGTTCTGGCAGCGCCTCGCCATTGATCACGGGATCATGCCGCACTCAAACATCTTGTTCGCAATAGGAGCGGCGACCCGGTCGATAAACATGGCGCGCATCTGCGGGTCGTCGTGCAGCATCTGCAGGGCCTGTTGTTCCCGTGGTGGTTTCGGCTGGCCCTTTTTTGCTCTTTCCTGCCACAACTGCTCGCAAGACGAGCCCTGGTACTTCTGGACGACCCTGCTTGCGACCTCATCGAGTACCGGGTATTGAGCTGAGGCCATCTCGCTCGCCAGCAGCATCGGTAAGACCGTGAACCATAGGAGACGGCTTCTCATGAGTTACTCCGGGATTTGTCATGCCAGGGCATGGGCAGCCCCTATGCAGCGGGTGAATTGTATTAGCGATGAAAATTCTTCTGCTTTTTTTGCGCAGCCGCGTTTGGAAAAACGTTCGGAAACACGTAATCGGGCATATGCCCTCAGGGCATAGACTAGATCACGAGCGGGAATGCCGGTATTGGACCTTGGTCCAATACCGGCACGAGTCCTTTGCGGTGCTTATGCATCGACGAGCTCTCTCCCACGATCACCGGGTTGCGTAAGCGTGAAGAGTTTCCTGCTGGTTGCGCCTGACGCAGGTTCCGGCGAGCGCCCGCTTATCGACGGAATCCACCGCCGCCTCGGGCGCCGACGTTTCCTGCTTGCGAGAAGCGTTGGCTCTGAACCGCACCTCGCTGCCGGTTCTGCATGTCCTGATTCAACTGTCCATATGAACCGCCGCCAGGCGGTTCAGCTCGCGCTTGAGGGACGTCGTTGCGCTGCTGAACCGCTGGCGCTTGCGTCGGACGTTGCTGCTGATAGGTCTGCCCGCTTGGCCTGGTTTGAGCAGCATTCCCGCTGGGTGCAGCGGCGCTGCGCTGTTGCTGATTGGTCTGGGCAGTGGCAGTGCGCTGTTGCTGACTTGATTGCGGCCTTTGCTGCGAGGCGGACGAGACCGGTGCAGTGGGCTTGTTGACCGTATTCCATGAACCGTTATCGTATTTCTGCCAGCTGCCATTGGTGTTCTTGTACACGTTGCCATCTTTGCTTGCGTACATATTGCCGCTGGCGGTCTTCCCCGCAGCAGCGCTGCCGTACGCGTTCCTGCCTGCAACCGCCTTGCCCCCGGCGGAATTCTGATAGCTGCCGACGGTCCCGTTTGCGGTGGTCGTGTGTTGTGTCGCCGCCCACTGGTTGCCCTTCGTGACGACCGAACTGCCCCACTGGCCATAGGCGTTCGAACCCTGCCGTGTGGCGGCGTAGGCACCGGTCCTGGGGTTGTAAGCTTGCCCCACGGAGGCGCTGCCGTAAGGGCCGGACGCCGTCGCTCCGCGTGCATAAGTGCCGGTGTACGGGTTATACGATGCGCCCCATTGGGCACTGCCTGCGGGCCCATAGACACCTCCGCGCACGCCGCTCGCGCCCGTATAAGGGTTGTAGGTTTTGTAGCCGTAGGGAGCGGGACGCGGATAGTAGACCGGATACGGTCCGCGACCGACGGCGACGTAGGGCGGATAGTAATAGCCATTACCCTGAGCGACGATCGCGCCTAATGCTGCGCCGGCGATGAACACGCCCAGGTAACCGGCGGTATAGCTCGCCTGGACCGTGCCTGCCGGCGTGACCTGTTGCGTTACATAAGTGACGTTGTAGACGGGCGAACTCGGAGGGATCGTGTAGATGACCGGGGGCACCACGGTAGTGGTTTGCCACGGGCCGCCCGGCGCCGCTGAATCAAACCACACGCCCTGCGAACAGAGATAATAGCGTTGCTGCACTTTTATCACCTTCGCCGGCGTGTTGGACGCGTAAGACATCTCGGTTCCCGGGATCGGGGCAAATGCCGGCTCGCCGCTGTACGACACCTTGACTTCAGCGGCGGCTGCGCTCGGGTTGATTTCAACGGTGGTCGGAATCTGCGCGAGCAACACCGCATCCCTGGCCTCTGGCGTGCCCGGTACTGAACTCAACACTCTTCCGGCAGGGCTGTTGGGCGGAATCCTGGCGAAATCGGCCGGTAGCTGGTCGGTGGCGTACGTCCAGGGTCCCGTCGGGCCAGGCGCCGAAAACCAGCGTCCCGCACTTAGGTAGTAATACGAACTGGTTGGCGAGTAGATGAACAGATCGCTGTCGGTGTTGGTTGCGAACTGCAGCTTGGTGCCGGGAATAGCCGCGAAGACCGGCTTGCCGCCAAAGACAATGAGTTCCGCCGGCACGTTACTTACGAACACCGCCGGCACGTTGCCCGCACGACTGGCTGGTGGTCCGATGTAAGGCTTGAGCCCTGCCCATTGAGGATCGTCGGGAATCCTGGACATCTTGGCGGGAAGGCTCGCCGGCTCTTTCCATCCACTTTTCAGCTCACTTGAACTGACCCAGCGCTGTCCGGTGAAAAGGTAGTACTGGTGGCTGGCATTGTCCAGGAAGAGCGGCCAGTTGGCGTTGATGACGACCTGCATATCGGCACCATTCTCAACGGGCGCAAGCACCGGATCACCGTCGATGTAAAGCAGGATCGCGGGTCCGAAACTGGCAAAAATGGCGGGCGGGTCGTTCTTCACTGGGACGGCCGACGCGCTCGCCTGTTGATCAACACTCGCGACGAGCCGGTCCACCGATATGGTCATCGTGGCATCGGGCTTGAGGAAGGTGCGCACCAGCTGGTCGAGCTTTTTAGCGGTTGCCGGGTCCGCGCCCGGGAAGGTGGTTTCCGTTATCGTCGGTTTGCTCAGGAGAACGGTGCGACTATCCATGTCGGCGTCAGTGTCCATCTGCAAGGTCACAATACCGACTTGCGGCTTGCCGCCTTTTGGCGTCAAGCTAATCGCCATTCGCGCGGTTATTTGCTTGAATTGTTTCCAGTCGTCGACTTGCGGCTGGTAAAGAATCAGGTGAGCGCCGTCCTGGTCACGCTCGCGCGGCCAGCCGGGATCGTCTGCCGCGGCACGGACTGGAAACCCGGCGGTCGCCAGCGCAAGGATGAGCGCAAAAGTCGTGACTCTCGCAGAGCGAGTTTTCTGGGACATTGTCATTGTCGACGCCTCCCGACGTCGCACGTCGAACTCGAGACCGCTGTGCGCAGTACGAAAAGCACCCTCCGCAGTAGTCGGCTTGTTTTCGTATGGACCTGAATAGTGGGCAGTCCACTCAAGCTGACGAGCGGGCGCATCACAATACCCTTAGTAACAACATCAGGATTAGCACCGGGTGACTTGGCAACCAAAGTCGGTCATTAAAGATAGGCTGGGCGCGAAGCTCGGGCTATTGGACCTTAGTCCCATCCGATCAACGGACAAGCGTTCAAGGCACCGTGATTCTTATGGCGAATTGGCCTTGATAACCGAGACTAATCGCTTTACTGAAACAATTTCTACGCCTAAGCTTGGAAAGCAATCCGTTAGACGTTGGCTGGACATCGCCAAGCAGAAGCGATGCCGTACATGCACGCGTTCTGCTCTCACAAGCCACTGTCCATAAGTGGACCGGCGTTGTGACGCGATCCGGGCACGCAATGCACTAATAAGCCGCATAAGAAAATATCGGACATGCTCGACGCACGCCGCAGAGGAAATACATGTGGCAAGCACTACGTCGCGATGTCTGTCGCACGATGCTTGTTCCGCTACCGTATGCACAGCGAACTGCTCTCGCGCCAGTCGACTCTTCCAGGCTGACAGCACCGAGTTCGTGTACGGCTGCGTGAACGCCTGAGGGAGCACGGCGTCATGACCATTGTTCACGGTGTTGCAATAGTGGTGGCATTCGTTGCAATGTTTATGTTTATGTATATGCAGTTCAGACGCAGGCGTACTCGCGTGACGTTTGCAGCGAGCGCTGCGCCTATGAGTTGGGTCGATGAATTCCGACAGGCGAAGCATCAAAACTTCGCTCTTTCAATCCCCGCAGAAAAGACGATCAAGCATCCGTTTATAGGCGATCGGCCCGGACGGACCGGTTCCGGCCACATATCAAGTTTTAGCTGGTCTTTACCGCCGAAGGGCTCGTCCATTCGCGCACATTTCAGGGTGCTTGCCGCTGGGCGTCTGCGTCGAGCGGCCTCGCGCATTGGGGGGCGGCAGGTCCGGGAAAACGCATCTGTGGAACCGCCGGACGGACCCTGTGCCGCGGAGCAACAGAGTCAGCAGGATGAACAATTTCGCGGCACGCTCGAACTGCTCCCATTTGCCGTTCTGATGACCGATCGGCTTGGTCAGATTGTGTTTGCCAACGCAGTAACGGAAAAGTTGTTCGGCTATTCCAAAGAAGAGTTGATCGGTGAGTCTGCCACTGCGCTGGTTCCTGCATTGCAGACCAGTTTCCATGCAGCGAAGCCGGCTGGCGTGACGTTCCCGGCGCCGGCAGCAGGTGGCGGGCGCGACCTGGTCGCGCGACGCAAGGACGGTACCGAGTTTCCGGCAGAAATTACGGCCAATCCCGTCTCGTCCCGCAGTGAGCCTTATACATTAACTGTTGTCATAGATCGAACCGAACGATACGAATTGCAGCGTAACCGGCAGGAGCTAACCCATCTGACGCGCGTTTCTACACTTGGCGCGCTTGCGGGTTCGCTTGCGCACGAGTTGAATCAGCCGCTCACTGCCATTTTGAGCAATGCACAGGCTGCGCAGCGCTTCATGGCGACGCAGCCGATCGATCTTGCCGAGGTGCGCGAGATATTAAGGGACCTTGTCGAGGACAACCACCGTGCGAGCGAAGTCATCCGCAAGATTCGCGCGCTCGTTAAAAAGGGCGAACTCGAGGCGGCGCCCCTCTGCCTTGCCAGCGTAATCGGCGATGTCGGATTGCTCGTGCATAGCGACGCAATCGTGCGCGGAATCCGTGTAACTCTAAAGATTTCCCCGGAGCTTCCACCCGTTCACGGCGACCGCGTGCAAGTGCAGCAAGTCATTCTTAATTTGCTGCTTAACGCATTCGACGCGTTGGAGTCCCGTTCAACTCACGATCGCGTGGTCGTGATTAGCGCGGCCCTCGATGACGCGGACATGATACGTGTCGCGGTACGCGATCGCGGCACGGGTCTCGCCGGCGAGACAGCTCGACAAACTGTTCACGCCGTTCTTTACCTCCAAGCGCGACGGACTTGGCCTTGGACTTTCAATTAGCCGCTCGATCGTCCAGATGCACGGAGGACGCATCTGGGCGGAAAACAATGAGGATCGCGGCGCCACCTTCTATTTCACATTGCCCACCGGCGCCACGGCGGAGTGACACCCGCGCGAGGCGGCAGCCATGAACGAGGCGACGCCAACCGTCTTCGTGGTGGACGACGACGACGCGGTATGCCGCGCGCTGACGCGTCTGATATGCTCTGCTGGATATTGCGTCGAATCCTTCGGATCCGCATCACGAGTTCCTTGAGTCCTGTCCTTATCTTGCAGGGCTGCGCTTGCCTTGTACTGGACGTTGGACTGCCAGACATCAACGGTCTCGAATTGCAGAACGAATTGAACGCTTTGAACAGATCATTGCCTATCATCTTCATCACGGGTCGCGGCGACATCGCGATGACAGTCAGAGCGATGAAGGCGGGCGCGACAGATTTCCTGGCGAAGCCGGTGCGCGACTCCGAGCTCCTGCCGCGATAGCGAATGCGCTTGCGGGTCTCCTCGCAAGCCCTCTCGAGCCGCATTGAACTGGACCGCATTCACAGTCGTATGGCGCGGCTCACGCCGCGCGAGCGGGAAGTGCTGGCGCTTCTCGTCGAAGGCCGGCTTAACAAGCAAGTCGCGAGTGAACTGGGCATCGCTGAAAAGACCATCAAAGTCCACCGGGCCCGCGTGATGGAAAAGATGGAAGCGCACTCGCTCATCGACCTGGTGCGAGTCATCGATAAGGCCTGTATCCCTCTTTCACCCGGTCAGTCAGCCTGACGCTGGAGCGACGGGTCTCGCCATCGCCCATCACCGCCCGCTCTCTTCGCGCTCTGCGCTGATATTGGACCAAGGTCCAATATCCGCGACCCTCAAATTGTCATAGTCTCAATCCAGCGTCGAATCATGTCTGGTACCGAGGGCCTGTATTGGGGATATTCGCCATGAGCCAAGTCAAACCATTCGTCGCAGTCGTAGATGACGATGAATCGGTGAGTCGGGCCATCAAGCGACTGTTGCGTTCCGCCGGGCTCGCGGCGGACACCTTCAAAACGGGCGACGATTTTCTGGACATGTTCGATTCCATCCCGTCATATCGTCCAGCCTGCATCGTGCTCGACATACAGATGCCGGGCCTGAACGGACTTGAGGTCCAGCAGCGGCTGGCGGGCAGCGGTATTCCTGTGATCTTCATCACGGCACACGATGAAACAGGCGTTCGCGAACAGGCGCTCGCGGCGGGCGCCGCAGGCTATCTGCGCAAGCCCTTTAACGATGAAGTTCTTATCAAGGCCGTGACGTCGGCGATCAGTTCGACTCCGAAGCCTTAGCGAGATCGCGAGTAATCGAGGAGCGTGAAATCCTATTGGACCAAGGTCCAATTGTTTTAACGGGATTTGGCAGCCACTATGAAACTGACCCTTGATCCGGAAAGGATGCCAGGCGGGAACGCGTTTTACTTCGTGACGTCATTTTCTAATGGAGCACGCATCATGATCAGATACCTTCGGCTTATTCTCGCGATTCCCCTCTTTCTGGTTGCCATGGCGTGTTCGACGAACCCGACCGTTGCCAATGGGGGAGACCCCGAGTTAGAAGCGAAAGCGCGTGCGGCACTGCAGCAACTATTCGACAGCACGCCGAAGGCGAAGGATCTCCAATACCAGGCGAAAGCCGTCGTCGTGTTTCCCGACATCGTCAAGGCTGGGTTGCTAGTCGGTGCGCAAGGTGGAAAAGGCGTGATGTTTGGTCCGGACGGCAAGGTCCTTGGGTACTACAGAGCGCGCGGGGCTTTCATACGGGTTGCAAGCAGGCGCACAAACCTTTTCGGAGGCGATGTTTTTCATGACCGACTCGGCAATCACCGCGCTCACGAGTGGCACCGGATTGTCCGTTGGTGTGGGACCGAGCGTCGTGGTGGTGGATGCGGGGATGGCCAAGTCGATGACCACTACGACTATGAAATCAGATGTCTATGCGTTCATTTTTGGCCAGCAGGGCTTGATGGCCGGTCTGGGCGTTCAAGGGCAGAGAATTGTTAAGTTTGATGACAGTGAAGTGCGCAATATCGTGCGCGGCAGAGCCACTGAACCTCTTGCGCGATCGCCTCGGTAATGTACGCCGCGCTGGACGCGCGATCAGGAGCTACTTGGGGCGAGCCGGGAGATTCGATCGCGCGTCTGCGCAGACATTGACCGCGAGTGACCAGGTCGACCGCAGAACATTGAGGGCCTCAAGCCATGCAACGAATGCAGCGAGTCGCAATTGGCCTGGTGGTGTGGGCGCTGACAGCGCGGCCGCCGCGCAGCAGCCCATCATCTATCCGGCCAAAGGGCAGAGCGCGCAGAAGCAAAACACGGACACCGCGGAATGCCAGTTGTGGGCGAAGCAAACGACGGGCGTCGATCCCGTTGCGATCGCGCAGCAGGGTGCGAACCAGCCGGCGGCTCCCCAACAGCAAGGCGGCACGCTTAAGGGTGCAGCCGGCGGCGCCGCGCTGGGTGCGATGGGGGGTGCGATCGGAGGCGACGCGGGCAAGGGTGCGGCGATCGGAGCGGTGGCCGGCACGGCGGCGGGGGCTGCGTCAGCGCCGCAAGAACGAGGCCGCTGCCGGGCAACAACAAGCGAACAATCAACAGGCCTCGCAGCAGATGGCGACTTTCAACCGGGCGGTGGGCGCATGCATGACGGGCCGGGGATACACCGTTCAGTAGAGCCAACCAGCGCGGCCAGCGGAGATGCAAGCATGATGACCAGACTAAGGCGAACAGCGTTGGCGGTGGGTGCAAGCGGCGTTGCTCTGCTCGACGACAGCGGTGTTCGGCGCGGACTTCGACGGCAGCACGCGGCTGATATGCGCGACCGTGGACGCGCACGCCTGCGACCCAGGCGAAGTCTGCCTTCGCGGGTTGCCGGACGACCTCGGCGTGCCGCGTTTCATGCGTATCGACTTCGCCGAAAAGACGATCGCGGGACCCAAGCGCACGACCCAGATCCGCTATATCGACAACAGCGCGGATCAGATCCTGATGCAGGGCACCGAGCTCGGCTATGCATGGACGGTCGTACTCGACAAGACTGACGGCTCGATGTCAATGACGCTGGTCAATCGCGACGACACCTTCACGGTCTTTGGCTATTGCACACCGCCGTAGGCGGCTTCCGGCTGCAATCCGCTCTTGCATGTTGTGTTCCACGAGTCCGGGTTCCCAACGGGAGACTCACATGGTGATGTCAGCTTCGCGGATCAAGAATGATGATAACCGGCACGCATGCGCGGGCATCTGGTTGCGCCGACTGTGTGCCGGTGCGGTGTTGGCGGTGCTCGCTGCTTGCCACAAGCCGGCGGCCGAGCTTCCGAAGCAAACCACGGAAGTGACGGTCATGACGGTCGAACCGCGTGATACGCCGGTCGACTTCGAATTTACGGCGCAGACGGAAAGCTCGCGCGAAGTCGAGATTCGCGCGCGCGTGGATGGTTTCCTGGACAAGCGGGTCTATACCGAGGGCCAACTGGTGCATGCCGGGCAGACGCTCTTTCTGATGGACCCCAAGCCATTCGAAGCCGCTTTGCAGTCGGCCAAGGGGCAGCTTGCGCAGCAGCAGGCCCGGCTGACCGTGACGAAAGCCAATCTTGCCCGGGTGCTTCCGCTCGTCGCACAGAACGCATTGAGCCAGAAGGAACGTGACGACGCGATCGGCAATGAAAAGGAAGCGGAGGCCGCAGTGATCGCTGCAAAAGGCCAGGTCCAGACCGCCGAACTCAACCTGAGTTACACGACGATCAAGTCTCCGCTCACGGGTCTGTCGAGCTTCGCCAAACAGCAGGACGGCAGCTACGTGACAGCCGCCGCGACGGGCTTGCTGACCACGGTGTACCAGCTCGATCCGATGTGGGTGAACTTCAGCATCTCCGAGAATGAGTTGCTCGCGTACCGCGACCAGATCGAGAAAAAGCAATTGCGGTTCCCTGCGAACGATGACTTCGAAGTCACCGTCGTGCTCGCCGACGGCACGCGTGTTTCCGTCGCAAGGCCGCATCAATTTCGCCAATCCCGCGTTCAGCACGCAGACCGGCACCTTCCTCGTGCGGGCGTCGTTCGCGAACCCGAAAGGCACCTTGCGCCCGGGACAGTTCGTGCGCGCGCGGGTCTCGGGCGCGGTGCGCCCGAACGCGATCCTCGTGCCGCAGCGCGCGGTGCTGCAGGGATCGAAGAGCCATTTCGTCTGGGTGGTCGATAACGACTCGAAGGCGCATCAACGCGTGGTGGAAACCGGCTCGTGGCATGGCGACGACTGGTTCATCACCGACGGCCTGAAGCCCGGTGAGCGGATCGTGGTCGATGGCGCGATTCGCGTGGTCGCCGACACGCCGCTGAAGATCACCACAGCGCCGCCGGCTGCGGCGCCGAGTGCCGCGAACGAAGAGCGCGGCAAGGGCACGACAGCGCACGACAAAGCGCAGACGCTAGCGCAGCGTCAGCCTAACGACACAGCGGCGAACTGACCGGGTCGGCGAAATGAACATTTCCCGCTTCTGCATCGACCGGCCGATTTTCGCATCGGTCATTTCGATCGTCATCACGCTCGGCGGGACGTTGGCGATGCTCAGTCTGCCGATCGCGCAGTATCCCGACATCACGCCGCCGCAGATCACGATTTCCGCCAACTACCCGGGCGCGACCGGCGACGTGGTCGCCAACAATGTCGCCGCGCCGATCGAGCAACAGGTCAACGGCGCGGACAACATGATCTACATGAACTCGTCGAGTTCATCGACGGGCAACTTCACGCTCAACGTCTATTTCCAGATCGGCACCAACCCCGAGCTTGCGCAGGTCGATGTGCAGAACCGCGTGAACCTGGCGTTGCCGCAATTGCCGCAGTCGGTGCAGGCGCAGGGCATCCAGGTGCAGAAGAAGTCGTCGGCGTTCATGATGGTCATCGCCATCTATTCGCCGAGCGACCGCTACGACCCGACCTACATCGCCAACTACGCGAACATCTATGTGCTCGATGCGCTCAAGCGCATTCCCGGCGCCAACCAGTCGAGCATCTTTGGCACGCCTGACTATGCCATGCGCATCTGGCTCAAGCCCGACCGCATGGCGCAACTCGGTGTCACCGCCTCCGACGTGCAAAAGGCCGTCGCCAACCAGAACCAGCAGTTCGCGGTGGGCAGCATCGGCCAGTCGCCGACCGGCACGCCGGTCGAGCAGTCGTTTGCGGTGACGACCACCGGCCGGCTGACGGATCCGGCCGAGTTCGAGAACATCATCATTCGCGCGGCGAGCGGCGATGCGGCGATCGTGCGGCTCAGGGACATCGGCCGGGCTCAGCTCGGGCAAAAAGACTACTCGATCCGCAGCAAGTTCCAGGGCAAGCCGGCGACGATCATCGCGGTGTATCAGCAACCGGGCGCGAATGCGCTCGACGTGTCCAAGCAGGTGCGCGCAACGCTCGAGGAGATGAAAAAGTCCTTTCCTGAAGGCCTCGATTACGACATCGCGATGGACACGACCGAGTTCACGCGTGCGTCGATCTCGGATGTCATTCACACCTTCTTCGAAGCGCTCGTGCTGGTCGTGATCGTGGTCTACGTGTTCCTGCAGAGCTTCCGCGCCACGTTGATTCCGGTGATCGCGGTGCCGGTGTCGATTCTCGGCACCTTCATGGGCATGCTCGCGCTGGGCTTCTCGATCAACATGCTGACGCTGTTCGGCATGGTGCTGGCCATCGGCATCGTGGTGGACGACGCCATCGTCGTGGTCGAAAACGTCGAACGGAACATGAACGTCCACAAGCTGAGTCCGAAGGACGCCGCCAAACGAGCGATGGACGAAGTCTCCGGCCCGGTCGTGGCGATCGTGCTCGTGTTGTGCGCGGTGTTCGTGCCGGTGGCGTTCCTCGGCGGCATCACGGGACAACTGTATAAGCAGTTCGCCATCACGATCGCGATCTCCGTGGTGTTCTCGGGCGTGGTCGCGCTGACGCTGTCGCCGGCGCTGGCAGCCTTGCTGCTCAAACCCGGGCATCATGAAAAGAAGGGCTTCTTCAGATGGTTCGACAACGCGTTCGGGCGGATGACCGTCGGGCTACACGAGGCTGGTCAGGCTGGTCATCAAGCGCTTCGTGGTGGCGCTGTTGCTGTTCGCCGGGATGATCGCGCTCGCGGTCGTCATGATGAGGTCGATCCCGACTTCATTTCTCCCGCCGGAGGACCAGGGCTATCTGCTCGGCGCGGTCATCATGCCGGACGCGGCGAGCCTGGATCGCACGGGGGACGTATCGCAGCACGTCACCGACTATTTCATGAAGCAGCCGGCGGTGAGCAGCGTGACGATAGTCGATGGATACAGTCTGCTCGACAGCCAGAACAAGAACAACGCGTCGACGTTTTTTATCGGCTTCAAGAGTTTCGACGAGCGCTACAAGTTTGCCAACATCAAGACGCAAAATGCACGCGCCGTCCTGATCGACGCGTATGAAACGCTCTCGAACGTGAAGGAGGGGATCATCCTGCCGGTCAACCCGCCGTCGATTCCGGGGCTCGGAACGACCGGCGGCACGGAGATGTGGATTCAGAGCAAAGGCGACGCCACCATCCCGCAACTCGCGGGCGTGGTGAACGACTTCCTGGCGAAGGCGAAGAAGCGGCCCGAACTGGCGCGCGTCACCTCGACGTTCAATGCGTCGTCCCAGCAACTGCTGGTGAACGTGGACCGCGACAAGGCGGAAACGCTGGGGGTTCCGATCGAGGAAGTGTATAGCGCGATGCAGACCATGTTCGGCTCGCTGTATGTGTCGCAGTTCAACCGGTCGAGCCGGCTGTGGCAGGTCATCCTGCAAGCCGAGCCGTCGTACCGGCTCAAGCCGCAGGATCTCGACCAGATCTTACGTGCGCAGCAAGACGGGCAGCATGGTGCCGCTCAAAGCCGTGGTCACCACGAAGTTCGTGACCGGTCCCGATCTCGTCACGCGCTTCAACAATTTCCCGGCGGTCAAGATCACGGCCAACGCGGCGCCGGGCTACAGCTCGGGCCAGGTGCTTTCCACGCTTGAAGAAGTCGCCGATGAGGTGATGCCGGCGGGCTACGACGTCGGCTGGAGCGGCGAGGCGTACGAAGCAAGACAGGCGGGCGGCACCTCGGGGCTCGTGTTCGTGTTCGGCCTGATCATGGTGTTCCTGATTCTCGCCGCGCAATACGAGAAGTGGAGCTTGCCGGTCGGCGTGCTGATGGCGGTGCCGTTCGCGCTGTTTGGCGCGTTGCTCGCCATCCTGCTGCGCGGCCTCGAAAACGACGTCTACTTCCAGATCGGCCTGACGATGCTGGTCGCGCTCGCCGCCAAGAACGCGATCCTGATCTTCGAGTTCGCGGTGCTGAACCGCGAGTCGGGCGAGTCCGTCTACGACGCCGCAGTGACGGCGGCGACTGAACGGCTGCGCCCGATCGTGATGACGTCGCTTGCGTTCATCCTCGGCTGCGTGCCGCTGGCCATTGCGCACTGGCGCGTCGGCGAACAGCCGGCATTCGATCGGCACCGGCGTGATCGGCGGCATGCTTGGCGCGACGGTGATCGCGGTGTTCTTCATCCCGATGTTCTTCTACGTGCTCGAGACGATGTCGGAGAGAAGTAGCGGCAAGAAGACCCCTGGTCCGACGGCGAGCCCGCCGGATCCGGGCGCGGGCGCCCCGACGGCCACGCCGTCTGCCAGACGCGAGGGCGACTGACATGCGCGCCTCCGCTCTCTCGCTTGTTGCCTTGCTTGCGCTCAGCGGCTGCCTGCTCGGACCCAACTATGAGCGGCCCGCCGTCGATACACCGCCCGCATTCCGCTTTGCCGAGTCGGACGCGAAAGATCTCGTCAATACAGCGTGGTGGGAACAGTTTCAGGATCCGGCGTTGAACGAGTTGATCGCCACCGCGCTCGCCGATAACAAGGATGTGAAGATCGCGGCGGCTCGCGTCGAACAGTTTCTCGGGCAGTTCGAGACCACGCGCTCGCAATTATTCCCGCAGGTGGCGCGCGGGTTCGACGCGCAACGCCAGCGCGTGCCGCGTGGGCACGACGCAGTTGCCCTCGGCGTCAGCCCGGTGTTCAACCAGTTCCAGGCGACGCTCTCCGCGTCCTGGGAGATCGATTTTTTCGGCAAGCTGCGCCGTCAGACGGAAGCCGCGCGTGCGAACCTGCTAGCGAGCGAAGAAGGCCGGCGTGCGACGATCCTGACGCTGGTGGCCTCGGTGGCGTCGTCGTATGTGAACCTGCTGTCGCTCGACCGGCAACTCGATATTGCGAAGTCCACGGTCGCGAGCCGTGCGGCTTCCGTCAATGTGTTCCAGTTGCGCTTCTCGGGTGGCGAAGTTTCCCAGATGGAGCTGGCGCAGAGCCAGTCGGAATACCAGGCCTCGCTCGCGACGATTCCGCAGATCGAGTTGCAGATCGCGCAGCAGGAAGACGCGCTGTCCATCTTGCTCGGGCACAACCCGGAGCGTGATCGCGCGCGACCGTGAGCTTGACGATCTGGCGCTGCCTGCCGTACCGGCGGGGCTGCCGTCGGAATTGCTCGAACGCCGTCCCGACCTGCGTCAGGCCGAGCAAGACCTGATTGCCGCGAACGCGCTGATCGGCGCGGCGCGCGCGCTGTATTTCCCATCGATCTCGCTCACCGGCCTGTTCGGCACGGCGAGCGGACAGTTCTCTTCGCTCTTCACCGGGCCGGCGCGCGTGTGGTCGTATGCCGGAGCGGTGACGCGTGCCGATCTTCACGGCGGGCAGCATCAGCGGTCAGGTGAAGCAGGCTGAAGCGCAGCAGCAACAAGCGCTGTTCCAGTATCAGAAGTCGATTCAGGTCGCATTCCAGGAAGTCGCCGACGCGCTCGTGTCGTTGCAGAAGACGCGTGAGCAGCTGGTCGTGCAGGGCAGTCAGGTCGATGCGTTGCGCACGCTATGCGCGGCTTGCCCGGTTGCGCTTTGAGGGCGGCTATACGAGCTACATCGAAGTACTCGATGCCGAACGCAGTCTCTTCAACGCGCAACTGAGCTACGCGCAGACGCAAGGGCGTGGTGTTCACCTCGGCGGTGAGCCTCTACAAGGCGATGGGCGGCGGCTGGGTCACCGACGCCGAGCACATGACCGCGACGACCTATGACGGGACCACGGCCATGGCGAACCCGGCTGCAGACTCGGCCGCCCCCGCTAGCGCAACCGGGGGCCAGTCGCCATGAATTCCGCGCGTCTGATCGCCTGCCACGAATGCGATCTGCTGCAGCGCGAGACGGCGCTGGCCAGCGGTGGAACCGCGCGCTGCCGGCGCTGCGGCGCGACGCTGTATCGAAGCCCGCCCGCAACAGTGTCGACCGCGCGCTGGCGCTGACGCTCGCGGCGATAGTCCTGTTCGCGGTGGCGAACGCGTTCCCGATCGTCGGGCTCTCGGTGAACGGCAATCTGGTCGAGACCACGCTGTTCGGCGCGGCTCGCGTGCTCTACGACGATGGCGTGTGGCCGCTCGCGGGCCTCGTGTTCGTCACGACCTTGCTGATGCCGCTGCTGGCACATGGCGGCGGTGACGTATCTGCTTTTGCCGCTGCGCACGGGCGCATATCCTCGCCGGCCCGATATCGTGTTGCGCCTGCTGCACCGGGTGACGCCGTGGGGCATGATCGAAGTGCTGATCCTCGGGATGCTGGTCGCGCTCGTCAAGCTCGCGCATATCGCAAGCGTTGTCCCAGGCGTCTGCCTTGTGGGCGTTCGGCGCGGTGATGCTGCTGCTTGCCGCTGCCGCCTCGACGTTCGATCCTCACGACATCTGGGCGCGCATCGACCGTGCCCGGGGCACACATAGCGAGGATTCCGCCGCAGACGGGCATATCAGTCGCCTCGGCGCAGACGGCCGCTCGCGCGGGTCTGTTCGTCTGCCACGACTGCGGCCTGCTGTCGAAGCCGGCGGCGCACGCTCACGAAGGTCGCTGCCCGCGCTGCGGCGCGCAATCTGCATTTCCGCAAGCCCGACAGCATTGCGCGCACCTGGGCGTTCGTGATTGCCGCAATGGTCCTCTACATCCCCGCCAACCTGCTGCCCGTGATGGACACGAGTTCGCTGTTCGGCGCGCAAACGGACACGATCATGAGCGGCGTGGTCTATCTCTGGACGTCGGGCTCGTGGCCGCTCGCGGTCATTGTTTTCATCGCGAGCATTGCCGTGCCCATGCTCAAGATCATCGCGCTGATCTTTCTCGTGCTGACGGCGCAATTGCGCTGGCGCTGGCTGCCCGAGCAGCGCACGCGCATCTATCGGCTGGTGGAACTGGTCGGACGCTGGTCGATGCTCGATATCTACGTCATCACCATACTGGTCGCGCTCGTGCAATTCAACGCGCTCGCGACGATCAAGGCCGGGCCCTGGCGCGATCGCGTTCGGCGCGGTAGTCGTGCTGACGATGTTCGCCGCGATGTCATTCGATCCCCGTCTGATCTGGGACGCGATGGAGCCTGATCATGAATAGGCCGCCCGACTTCCCTGAAGCGGTCGCGACGCCTCGCTCGCGCTGGCGCGTGCAGCTCGTCTGGCTGGTGCCGCTCGTGGCGGTATTGATCGGCGGCTGGCTCGCGGTGCAGGCGATCCTCGAAAAAGGTCCGACCATCACCATCAGTTTCGTCACCGGTGAAGGGCTGGAAGCGGGCAAGACCAAGATCAAATTCAAGAACGTGGACATCGGCGTGGTCAAGAAGGTCGTGTTGTCGCCCGACCACAAGCGGGTCATCGCCACGCGCAGAACTGAGCCGCGACGCGGCCAACATGCTCGTCGACGACACCCGCTTCTGGGTCGTGCGCCCGCGCATTTCCGGCGGCACGTGTCTCGGGTATCGGGCACGCTGCTTGTCGGGCTCGTTCATCGGCA
This sequence comes from uncultured beta proteobacterium, assembly GCA_963708695.1. GTDB lineage: Bacteria > Pseudomonadota > Gammaproteobacteria > Burkholderiales > Burkholderiaceae > Caballeronia. The sequence goes on along the minus strand of CAVPTS010000013.1, from coordinate 338,407 downwards.
TGGACATTGGCGCGCCGGACCGGCGCGCGGCGCGATTTCGTCGGACTGGAATCGCCGCCGGTATTCGCGATCCGGCGTGCCCGGGCGCGAGTTCGTGCTCAAGAGCGAGGACATGGGCTCGCTCGATGTTGGCTCGCCGGTCTTTTTCCGGCGGCTGCAGGTCGGGTCAGATCACGTCGTATCAACTCGACCCTGACGGCACGGGCATGACCTTGCATGTGTTCGTCAACGCGCCCTACGACAAATACGTGCAGGACAACACGCGTTTCTGGCACGCGAGCGGTGTAGACGTGTCGCTCGATACGACCGGCGTGAAGGTCAACACCGAGTCGCTGGTGTCGATCCTGATCGGCGGCCTTGCATTTCAGAGTCCGCCCGATTCCGCCGACAGTCGCGAGGCTGCCGCACAAACCGTGTTCGAGCTCTTCCACGACCGTGCCGAGGCGATGAAGCGGCACGACAACATCGTCGACACCTATGTGCTGAATTTCAAGGAGTCGGTGCGTGGGCTGTCGGTCGGTGCGCCCGTCGATTTCCGTGGCATCGTGGTCGGCGAAGTCACGGCAATTTATACGCGCTTTGACCCGGTCACGAAGCAATTCAGCATTCCTGTCGAAGTGCACATTTTCCCGGAGCGCTTCACGTCGCGCTATGAGAATGAGAAGGGCGGAAAGGGAGGGCGCATTTCGCCGGACCGCAAGGCATTCACCGAATATCTCATTGCGCATGGCTTGCGCTGCCCAGTTGAAAACCGCGAGTCTTCTCACGGGCCAGCTTTATGTCGCGCTGGATTTCTTTCCCGCGGCTCCGAAGGTCGTGATGGACTGGAGCAAGAGTCCGCCTGAATTGCCGACCGTGCCGGGCAACCTGCAAGGGCTGCAGGACTCGATAACCAGTCTCCTCGCGAAGCTGAACAAGATTCCATTTGAAGGCATCGGAAAGGATCTGCACAAGACCTTGCTCGATGCGGATGCGCTTCTCAAGACGCTGGATACCCAAGTGGCGCCGGAAGCCCGCAGCACGCTGGCTGCTGCTCACGCCACGCTCGACTCGGCCAACAGCGCGCTGCGGCCTGATTCCGCGCTGGCGCAGAGCACCGTCGACACGATGCGGGAATTGTCACGCACGGCGGCGTCGTTCCGCGTGCTGGCTGACTATCTCGAACGCCATCCTGAAGCGCTGATTCGCGGCAAGACGGAGGATCAGAAGTGATGCGCTCCCTCTCATTGACGGCGATGGTGCTCACGCTGGCGCTCGTTGGTGGTTGTGCGAGTTCTCCCAGGGCGAGCTTCTACACATTGAGTCCCGAGCGCTCGCAGGAGCATGCGGATAGCGGCGGGCAGGTTGCCCGGACGCCGGTCGCGATCACGATTGGTGCCGTGACGGTTCCGGACATAGTCGACCGTCCGCAGTTGGTGTTGCGGGTCAACGCTAATGAGGTCGCGATCGACGAGTTCGCCCGCTGGCCGGATTCGCTTAAGAGTCAGGTGCGTCAGGTGATCGCCGCGGACCTTGCGATGGAATTTCCGGGCGCGCTCGTTTCCGGCTATCCGCAAAGTGTGGACTCTGCGTTGACCTATCAGGTTTCGATCGATGTCCAGAGCTTTGAGTCCGTGCCGGGGGAGGCGGCCGCTGTCTCGGTGTTGTGGTCGGTGAGGCCGCCGAAGGGGGCTGCCGTGAGCGGGCAGACCGCTGTGCATGAGGCAACCGCGGGGGCGGGGTACGATGCACTGGTTGCTGCGCACAGCCGGGCGATGGCAGTCGTGGGGGGGATGTTGCTACCGCGGTTCGAGCGGCGATTCGGCAGTGAACCGGGCGGGTATTTGCGTTCGCACTCGGGCGGGGGGGGGCGGGGTTGGTGCCGGGTTGCTGCTGCTTACGTTAGCGCGGCTTGTATGTTGGTCGTATTTTTGCGTTCGCACGCGGGGTTCTTATGGGGCGTGCTACTGGCGGTGGTCGGGGGTTAGTGCCGGGTTGCTGCTGCTTGCGTTAGCGCGGGTTGTATGTGAGCTCTATTTTTTATCACTATTAGCCACTGTGCGTGGCGGCACTTCATTTCTTTGTCCAACGGCGACAAAGAAACGAAGCAAAGAAAACGCCTTCCAACAATCTGTATTAAGTGTCCCCAGCGTGCAGACCACTGCTTTTGGTTCCCACGTAGAACGGTGCTCGCAAAACCACGGACACTTGAAGCCCTCCTTCTCGCGAATCCCTACATCCCCACGCTTCGCCACCAGTGCTCTCGGGCAAGCCCGACACGCCGAGGGACCAGTATGGCCTCACCGGTGCAGCGGAGAGCGGCAAAGATTTCGGTGCGCACTGATTTTTCAGGCGCTGATTTCAGGCGCAGTTGTCAGCGCAGCACAGAGTATTTCTATATTAATTTTGGTTCGGCGGTAACGAAGCATACCGAAGCAATTTGCCATGCAAGCGTCTGACCGTGAATGCTCATGGTGCTTGGAGCTTGCCCGAGAGCACTGGTGGCGAAGCGTGGGGATGTAGGAATTCGCGAGAAGGAGGGTTTCAACGCAGCGTGGTTCTAGCGAGCACCGTGCTACGCGGGAACCAAAAGCAGTGGTCTGCACGCTGGGGACACTTAATACAGATTGTGGGGAGGCGTTTTCTTTGCTTCGTTTCTTTGTCGCCGTTGGACAAAGAAATGAAGTGCCGCCACGCACAGTGGCTAATAGTGATAAAAAATTTAGCCAACATTGAACCCGCGCTAAGGTAAGCAGCAGCAACCCAGCGCCGACCCAGTCCCACCGGCATAGAAATGAAGTGTGCCGCCACGCACAGTGGCTAATAGCGATAAAAATATAGCAAACATTGAACCCGCGCTAATGTCAGCAGCAGCAACCCGGCACTGACCCCCAACCACCGCCGGTAGCCCGCCCCAAAGAACCCGCGAGTGCGAACGGCAAAACCCCATCACGCCCGATCCGCACCGGATCCCTCACCAGCAACGTGCAACGAAACCAACCTCGCCAACACAATAGCCGGGTACAGCTGCCCGATCAGCGCCTCAAGAATCGCCAATGATCTCGCCGCATGGGCGAGCGGCGTAATGTCGCCATACCCCACCGTAGTCAACGTGACAAAACTGAAATAGACCCAAATCGAATGATCCCGCGGATCGAGGTCGTGCGGAATACCGGTAAAAGCACCCGGTACCCGGAGACTGACCAATTGATATGACTCCGCCCAGACGACTCCGACCAACACGTAAAGCGCAATAGCCCCCAGGATCCGGTCGAACGTCACCGTGCCGCCACTGAACACCCTGATCCCGATAAGCACACAAAGTATGCCAAGCGAAAAGAGCGCGGTCCCGTCAAGCAGCCCGGCCGTCGTTCCGCGCGGGACAAGCCATTCCATCCAGCGCACCGCAATCGCCACACTGGCAACGAGCGCAATGGCAACGAATTGCGCGCGGTGACCCCACACAGTCGCCACTCCGCTCAAAAGGATCAGCGTCAAAAGCACATCTCGCGACACCCGCGCAAAACCGCTGTCCGGCGCGATCGTGAAAGGTACGACGAACACATTGAGCACAAGCAGTACAAGAAGAATTACCATGCTGCCGATGCGCAATTGCACCCTGTGCTCATGCCACCGCTGCGAGTGTGCCATCGTCGCTCCTGGTCTGATTGTTCTGCCCGTTCGCCGTCCTTGTTCGAGAATAGTCCTCGTGGTGTAACTGCGGCACATGACAAGAACGCGAGTCGATACGTTTATTATCGCAACGGTGATAATCCTGGTGCGCACATATCGGCTTCGCTATGTTCTCGACATTGCGTGTCCGTCCAGGCGAGACGCCTATGGTCCTGTCACGCCAAGGTCGAAGCTATCGGCTTAAGGGATCTCACTGCTGCGCGTAAGGCCCGTGCTGCAATTCCGATTTCTCGAGCGCCTCAAGCATTGCATCGAATACTAGCCTTATACGTGCCGGCACAGGCCCACGCTGCGGACGATACACGTACACCGGCCAAGGCTCCGGCGCATGTTCATCCAGCACGCTAACCACTTTGCCGGTTCGCAGCAAAGGCTGCGCGAGATAGCTCACAATCTGTCCAAAACCGAGCCCGGCTGCGACTGCACGCCATTCGGTTTCCGCGTCGTCAGTCTGGAACGCCGGGTCCGATGGGGTGAACTGTTGTCCGTTCGCAAACTGCCAGGGCCACAGTCGTCCGGTGCTCCGGTCAACGAATCCCGTCGATGGAAGAAGCGCGAGCGCTGCAAGATCAGCGGGTCGCCCGACACGAGCAATGAGCCTCGGACTGGCAATCACGGAGAAACCAACGTGCGATGCCTGGCGAGCGACAAAGCGGCTATCGCGCATAAAACCGATCCGCACGCCGATATCAATCTGCTCGGCGACAGGGTCGCTGATGGCGTCGGACAAGCGCAGATCGAGCGTGATCCGAGGGTGCTTCTCCGCGAGACGCGCAAGTGCCGGCATCAGGAATCTTTCGCCGATGGAGCGCGGCGCGGTGAGCCTGACCAAACCCGCAATCTCGGCATCTATCGCCGTATCTTTCGGCCTTAACAACTCATCCATCTGCTGCACGAGATCTCGCGCCCGATGCGCAAATGCTTCCCCGGCGGCCGTGGCGCGCACACGCCGGGTGTTGCGGTGAAAGAGGATTTCCCCGACAAGCACTTCCGCCTCCTGAACGGCGCGCGTGACAGCCTGGGGCGACGTACCCAGCCGCGTAGCCGCGTCCTTGAAGCTCTCCGCTTCAACGGCAGCGCAATAGATGCGCAACATCTCCAGGCGATTCTGCATACAGGCCCCGTGTGTTAGATTCCAAAAAATGGAATTGTGAAATCGTAACATTTCCATTGAATGGATGGCTCGCGGTTCCCATACTGTCTTCTGTCGCAGGGGTCCTCGCCCCTCGGAACTTCAGGAGCGTGTCAATAATGAGCAATGTCGTCAGCAATGGAATCGAAGGCAAGGTCGTCGTGATCACCGGCGCGAGCAGCGGACTTGGGGAAGCAACGGCACGTCATCTCTCGGCGAAAGGCGCACTGCTTGTATTGGGCGCGCGTCGTCTGGACCGGCTCGAAAAGATCGCGGCCGACCTGCGGGAAGCGGGCGGCAAGGTCGAGGTACTAGCCGTCGACGTCACGCGGCGCACCGATGTCAATGCGCTCGTCGAGCGGGCGGTCAGCGCCTTCGGCCACGTGGACGTGATGATCAACAATGCCGGATTGATGGCGATCGCACCCATGTCGGAGACGAAAGTGGACGAGTGGGACCGCATGATCGACATCAACATCAAGGGCGTGCTGTACGGAATCGCCGCGGCGCTGCCGGAATTTCAGAAGCAAAACAGCGGCCACTTCATCAACGTCTCGTCAGTGGCGGGCATCAAGGTATTCAGCCCGGGCGGCACCGTCTACAGCGGCACCAAGTTTGCCGTGCGCGCAATCTCCGAAGGACTGCGGCACGAAGTGGGCGGCGCGATACGCACGACGATCATCTTGCCGGGTGCTGTCGATTCGGAACTGAAGTTCGGCAGCTCGCATGAAGAGAGCGCGAAGGTGGTGGGCGAGTTTTATCAGCAGGCGATTTCAGCGGACTCGGTGGCTCGTGCTGTCGCTTACGCGATCGAGCAACCGGCCGATGTCGATATCAACGAAATTGTGCTTCGCCCGACGTCCCAGGACTTTTAAGTCCGAAAGACCAAGCGACAGTGCAACGGGTTTGCGCTGTCGCTTCTGCAAGCATCATGCTCGAGTGACCCGGCAACTCGCGTCTTTAACCGCGCCCGACAAAAGGCATCTTTGCCGGCATGACGGTATGGAACAAGATGTTTGCCTCCAGCGGGAGGCTTGCCATGTATCGAACCGACTGCCCGACAATATTGACGTCGAGCATGGGCTCGGCGGCTATCTCGCCGTTCGCTTGCGGCACGCCCTTCGCCATGCGCGCGGCAAGCTCGGTCTGAGCGTTGCCGATATCGATCTGGCCCACGGCAATGTCGTACTTCCTGCCATCGAGCGAAGCCGATTTGGTCATGCCTTCAACAGCATGTTTCGATGCCGTGTAAGCGATGGAATTTGGTCGCGGCGACGTGGCGGAGATGGACCCGTTATTAATGATCCGGCCGCCCATGGGTGACTGCGCGCGCATGACGCGAAACGCTTGCTGGATGCAATAGAACATGCCGTTCAGATTGACATCGATAACCGACTTCCATTGTTCGACCGTCCAGTCCTCGAACGGTCCCGGCGGGTTGGATACGCCGGCATTGTTGAACAGCAGATCAACGCGCCCGAACCGCTCGACCGCAGTGGCGAACAGCTTCTTGACCGCTTCAGGGTCGGTGACATCACAAGGAAATGGCAGGACGCGGCCGCTAGTGGCTGTATTCGCTGCTGCATCGGCGGCAAGTTGATCCAGCGGTTCACTGCGGCGTCCCGCGAGCACCACTGTCCAGTCATCCTGAAGCAATGCCAGCGACGCTGCGCGGCCAACGCCGGTGCCGGCTCCGGTCACAATGGCGATGCGTTCACGACGCTCGGATTCTAGAGTCACGGCAATCTCTCCTGGTATTCGGTCTTGGGGGAAGGGGAATCGTAAGGCGTTGCGGCCTGGAAAGTGCTTAGCGGCCACACTTAACAATCGCAGATCTGTAGGGTTATTTTCACACAACGCTCACTTTGCAGCCAACCGTAAACACGGGTGAGGCCGTAAGGTCAGGGGGCGCACCGGACTTGCCCGAGACGTACGCTGTAAAAATTCGCGAGAGGGAGGGCGAGGCCGTACCACAACGGTGAGGCGTACCCGTCACAGGGCGCCCCGACCTTGCCCGAGAGCACTGGTGGCGAAGCGTGGGGATGTAGGGATTCGCGAGAAGGAGGGTGCGGCCATACCACACTGGGGAGGCGTACCGGTCAGAGGGCGCACCGGACTTGCCCGAGACGTAGCGCTGTAAAAATTTGCGAGAGGGATGGCGAGGCCGTACCACACGGATGAGGCGTACCCGTCAGAGGGTGCCCCGATCTTGCCCGAGAGCACTGGTGGCGAAGCGTGGGGATGTAGGGATTCGCGAGAAGGAGGGTTTCAAGTGTCCGTCGTTCTAGCGAGCACCGTTCTACGCGGGAACCAAAAGCAGTGGCCTGCACGCTGGGGACACTTAATACAGATTGTGGAAAGGCGTTTTCTTTGCTTCGTTTCTTTGTCGCCGTTGGACAAAGAAATGAAGTGCCGCCACGCACAGTGGCTAATAGTGATAAAAAATATAACTCACGTACAACCCGCACAAACGTGAGCAGCAGCAACCCAGCATCAACCCAGTGCCACCGACATAGAAATGAAGTGCCGCCACGCACAGTGGCTAATAAGAAATCTAGCTCACATACAACCCGCACAAACGTGAGCAGCACCAACGCAGCACCGCCCCCGCCCCACCCCAAATCCCGCCCCCGTCCACCGGCGCGAGCGAAACCAGAAGCCCCATCAATCACCTTGACAACAGCTTCCAATCTCGCCACAAAGGCCGCGGCACCGGCCCTCAGCAATTACCAGCTATATTTATACCCAACCTGACCAAACACACCCTGACGATAATCCCCGCCAATATTCCGCGAGTACTTGACGTTGGCGTACATCTCCGACGACTTGCCCATGCTCGTAGTCACACCCACGCCGACTTCATACCACGTCTTCGACAACGCGCCGTTGAACGCCGCGCCATCCACCGCCGTGTTCCCCGGGTGTCAGGAAGTCGTGCAGCACGTCGGCGGTGAAGTAAGGCGTTGCTGCTCCCGTCTTCGCATCGTTCGTCAGGTTCGCCTTGAAGATGCGGAAGCCGACCCGGCCGCGCAACGCGTTGCTCGACGTACTCGATACCGGCGAGATGCCGTCGTTGAAGCCGTTCAGATGCAGGTACTGATACATCAACTGGGCTTGCGGCTCGATGGCAATCGTCGTCGATCCGATCAGGAACGGCTTGCCCACTTCACCGGACAGACCCGTGCCGAAGCCGTTCTGCGAAGCGCCGCCACCGTACACATCGCCGTACTTGTTGTGATAGTGGGTCAGTTGCGCCACGGCGTCGAAGTAGCTGCCGTCATTCAAGTACTTGGTCCAGTAGCCACCAAGCGATTGCGCTTGCGTTTCGACTGAGCCGGTCCCGGTCGTCAGCGCCGGATTGAGGCTGCGCGCGCTGTCTTCGAAGGTGGCCGACGTCGAGCCGATAGTCACCGTCACGCCCGCATGCGTGCTGCCGCCGGCCGGGTTCGTCGAGAGCGTCCAGTCCTTGCCGAACTGCGCGAAGAACGTGCGTTCATCGGCGGAGAAACGATCGCCCGAGTTGGCGTTCAGGCTCTGGCCGCCAATACGTCCCCACACGCCGTTGCCATACGTTCCCTGTGCATTCTCGAGGCTCGCGATATCGCCGACACGCTCATGCAGCCGGCTCATGATCGAGAAACCATAGTCGAGGTTGAGCGACGGCGTCATCGTAGTAGCCGACCACTGCCGGGCGGTATGCAATCGACGGCGGATGGCGTTAGCCTGCGTGCCGCTGAACCCGGATCGACCGCGGTGATGATCGGTGTGCGTCGGGCTAGTCGGAGCGGTCGGGGTCGCCGGAGTAGTGGCCGGCGTGACTGGCTGTAGTCGGCGTAACAGGCGGCGTCACCGGCGGCGTTACAGGCAGTCACCGGCGGAGTGACCGGCGGTGTCGGTGTAACCGGCACGGTCTCAAGCGCCGAGCGCAGGTAGAAGTCGCTGGGACGGCCCGACCGCCTTGATACAACAGATACTGATAAGCCCCCGCCTGAACCGGCGCGAGCATATGGAAGGTACCCGCAGCGGCGCTGCCGTTCACCTGGACGACCTTGATGCCGTCGCCTACGGTCAGCGCACCCAGCCCGCTTGGCCTCACCGATCACTGTCGTGCTGCCGCTGGCGTTGCCGCCAATGACGAGTTGATCGGTGAACTGGTTCGATGCCGCGCCGCCCGCGTTCATCACCGTGTTCACGATCAACTGCGCGTTGTTGCCGACGTAGTTTCCGCTCACATTCAACATGTTGCCCGTCGTGCCGGATGCAGCCGCCAGGTTGATCGTGGCGTTGTTGGTGAGGTCGCCGTGGATCGCGAACGTAGCCGGTCGAGCGTGCCGAGAAAGCCGGCAACGCGTTCGCCGCAGCGATCGTTCCCGAGTTCGTTCACGGAGCCAAGCACGGTGCCGAAACCGCCGAGCGTGGCGCCCTCCGCAACGGTCGTCGTGCCCGTACCGATGCTGGCCAGCCGTATGTTGTGCATCGCCGACTGCAAGCGTGCCCGCCAGCACGTTCGTGTCGCCGTAGGTGCTTACGCCGTTCATCGTGAGCACGCCGCTGCCGAGCTTCGTCAACGAGCCGGATGCCGGTCACCGCCTGCGAGAGCGTCGACGAATATTGCTGCGTGTCGATCGTCCCGCCGTTCGCGCCGATCGAGATTGCGCGGGTTGCGGCGAGGTCGAGGTCGTTGTTCAACTGCAGCGTGCCGCCGTTGAACGTGACGCCACCGGTGGCCGCGCCCAGTGCGTTATCGGCTGCGATGTTGAGCGTGCCTTGCGTGATCAGCGTGCCGCCCGAATACGTGTTGCCGCCGGTTGCAGCGGGCGCGAGGAACAAGCGTGCCCGCAGCCGGTTTTCTCGATCGCGCCGGTACCGCTCAACAAGCCCGTATAAGTGCCGTCATCGGTTTGCGTGAAGCGCACAAGGCCGTTGTCGGTGATGGCGGACGGCAGGCTCTGCGCGCGTGCCTGAAGCGTGCCGGCGGCATCGACGACCATCTGGCCCGTGTAGGTGCTGTTATCGCCGGTCAGGATCAATGTGCCGCCCGCCACTTCCGCGCTTTGCACGTCCGGCAGGATGCCGTTGAGGTCCACGTACCCGTGTCGGTCTTGATGAGTGTCTGGAATTGGCGATGTTGCCGGTCAGCGTGTCCGTGCCGAGCCCGCTCAGGAACAACTGGTTGTTGCCCGCGCCGCCGTCGATCGCTCCCTTGTCACCGACGACCCGGTGTAGATGCGCATGATGTCGTCGCCGCCCGCAGAACACGATGTCGCCGATCACCTTGCCCTTGTTCGTGAAATCGACCGGCGCGTCGCCGGTCGAACCGATCACGTTGCACGGGCGACTGCGATCACACCGGTCTCGTTATTGATGACCGTGTTACTGCCGATCGTGTTCTGGAACCAGATGGCGGCGGCGTTGATTGCCTGGATCAAGCCGCTGTTCGTGATGACGTTGCCGTGACCCTGAAGATTGACCGCCTCGGCAATATTTTCCGTGCCGTTGGACAGCACCTTGCCGCCGGCTTCCACGGTCAACGTGCCGTTGTCGCGAAACTCGATGGTGTTCGTGCCGGTGCCATAGTAGCCATGCAGTTCGACGGCGTTGTTGCTGACCGTGCCGCCCGACTTCACCGTGATGTTGGCGTTATCGGCGAGGCTGATTGCCGACGCATCGGGCGTGTTGATGGTCGCGCCGGATTCTGGACAACGACCGTGCGGTCGTCGTTACCCGGGGCATCGCCGGTACCGATGGTCGTGGTCCATGGATTCGGCGCATCCGAACTGCAAACCGTGTCGAGGCCGTTCACGGCGCATGCGGCTGCCGCAGCAATGGGACTGAGAAGAAAAGGAATCAGCAGCAATGATGGTGCAAGCGAGATCGCTCGCGAACGAGAACAGGATTTGACATGGACCGCCCCGGTTTTGTTTTTTAGACGCGAGCGGAATTTAACAACCGGGTTGGCGTATGAATGTGGCTAGGCGAACAGAAGTGCCTGGAAACTCGATTGAACGACAGGCACTGTGTGGCACCGCTTGTTGTGTGCTATTTAGATGTTCGGAAGTGTTATGTATTGTCCACGCATCGCTTGATGGATGAAGGTAAGTGCGCGAAGCAAAGGGCGATTGAAAATGTGGACTGCCTCTAGGAAGACAAGCATGAGGTCCGCAAATAGAGTGGTTGTGTTCACAACTGCGCAAAGCAAGTTGGATCTGCAACAGCCGCATCATTTGTTACCGAGAGTACTAGCGTGGCGCGGTACAAATTAGATGTTCATTCAATTACTTGGTAGCTTGGCGTCGCCACTGGTGCGCATCGACATAACAGAGACCCGCTGCCTGCTCTGAGTGCTGGCGAACACACAACCTGCACGCGGCCATGTTGTGTGGGCTAACCATCGCTCGACTCAAGGTCTTGCCCGACGTCGCTCATCGTGCCTGTACGATGCGTTTTTCCGCGCATTTAGCGTTGCACTTAGCGTCGCATCCAGCTTTCAAATCAAGCGCCATTATCGGGGGATATATGGGATCGAAGAGCACCGTGGCCGGCGTGCCGGTCAACGTACATGTTCATCTTTATTACGGTGTCGATCCGGGCCAGTATCGCAAGGGCGAGAACGTGGGATGTTTGTACGGGTATCACTATGCCGAGTCGGAGTCCATGGCGCTTTCGTACTCGAAGGATCATCCTGAAGGACGCGTTCTCCGAACCATTCGACGCGGTTTGAAAGCACTCCTTGGCTGCGATCTCATTCACACGTTTCGCAACCGTGCGGCGTTGCTTGAAGCCGATGTGATCTGGACGCATACGGAGCGCGAGTATTTATCGGCGGCGTTATTGCTGATGTTCACGCGCGGGCCGAATAAGCCGCTCTTGCTTGCGCAAAGCGTGTGGCTCCTGGACATATGGGAATCGCTAAGCCTGCTTAAGCGCGTCATCTTCAAGAGGCTGCTAAGCCGCGCGAACCTGCTGACCACACTAACCACCGACAACGCCGCGTTAGTCAAAAAATTCTGGAACCGCGAAGCAACTGTGGTTCTTTATGGCATCAGCACGGATGACTTTCCGTTGCAGCCTGTAGTGGATTGGCAACCGCATGAACCGTTGCGCGTGGCTGCCATTGGTAACGATCGTGACCGCGACTGGCAGACCTTCATGGCTGCGTTCGAAAACGATAAACGCTTCAGCGCGAGGCTCGCGACGCAGCGCAAAGTTTCCCGACCCAGCGAGGCGGACAACATTGTGGTCGCACCGGTGTCGGGTCTTGCCGAGCAGCGCGCGCTCTACGAATGGGCCGATGTGATCGTCGTGCCGTTGCATCCCAACCATCATGCATCGGGCATCACGGTACTGCTGGAAGCGGTCATGGCGGGCAAGGCGGTGGTGGCGACGGGTATTGGCGGACTGTCGGACTATTTCTCCGATGACGGCGTCTCGTATGTCCCCGTGCACGATCCAAGCAGTCTGCGCGAGACTGTCGCGGCGTTAGGCGCCGATCCCGAAGGGACGACGCAACGGATTCGCCGCGCGCAGCAGGAGTTGGTATCGAAGGACCTGACCACGCGCGGCTTCGCACGGCAGCATGTCATGCTCACGCATCAGATGCTGCGCAACGCGGCGTTGAGCGAAGAACTCACGCCGCTTGCGCGGGCTAGTCGAACCTTCAGTTGGTTCGTAGACGATCGCGCCGCCGCCGTCGACCAGCACGGTAGACCCGGTTGCATACGCCGTGCTCGCGAGATAGACGATAGCGTTGGCAACGTCCTCCGCTTGACCGACGCGGCGCGCGGGCAGGCGGGCGGCCGCGCCCTCGAACATGTTTTGGCGCGCCTCATCGCTCAACTTCGACCACAACTGCGTGGCGATCAGACCGGGCGACACCGCGTTCACCCGCACGGGCGATAGTTCCAGCGCAAGGCCACGCGCCAGCGCTTCCAGCGCGGCGTTGATCGCACCTTGCAACACCGAGCTCTTGCTCGGGCGCACGCTAAGGAAACCGGAGACCAGCGTGAGCGAGCCGCCATCGGCGATTTTCCCGGCGCGCGCGACTCCGCGCGCTACCCTGTAGGCGCCCCAGAACTTGCTCTCCATGGCCGCGTATGCATCGGCGAGGGGCAGTTCGCGCACCGGGCCGGTCGGTGTTTGCGCAGCAGATATCACGACGTGATCAAAAGGCCCGGCCTTGGCGAAAAATGCTTCCACGGCGGCTTCATCGGCTGTATCCAGCACGGCGATGTGCACCGCCGATCCCGCGGCCGTCCCAACAGCCTTTTTGATGTCCGCCGCGGCGGCATCGAGTTTCGCCTGGTTGCGCGAGGCGATGGTGACCTCGGCGCCGAGTGCGGCAAAGGCCTGCGCGGCAGCGGCGCCAATGCCGGAACTGCCGCCCACGATCAACACGTTTTTCGATGCAAGCTTGTTCATGTTTCGACTCCTCGATGGTAGACAAGCACGTGGCAGGCACCACAAAAGCAGATGCTGCCGCTAAGCGGCCGATGCCGCGGACCTTCGTTACTTCGCGATAACGCCAAGCTGTTGCAGGAACGTCAGGTTGTCTTCGATATGCCAGTTCTCGGCAATACGGCCATCGGCGACCCGGTAGATATCGGTGGCAATGAAATCGACTGGCTGGCCCTTGCCCTGCACACCTTTGAACTCGCCCGTGAAGTGGCCGGTGAAATGCAGATGCGAGACGACCCGGTCGCCGGCCACGATCATTTGAGTGACATCGCAATGGATGTCGGGCACGGCTGCGTGGACGACTTTCGATGCCGCGAGCGGTCCGTCGATGCCTTGAGGCCGGCCCGGCGGCAGCGTGCGGTCGATAAAGCCGGGCGCGAGTGCAGCGCGCGCCAGCGCTTCGTCGCCGGTGGTCCAGAACGTGTCGTAGCGGCGCGCTGCAAGGATCTGCGCAGAGGCTTGCGCCCTGGGCAGGCTGTGATCGACGATCATCGTGGCGGGCTTGACAAGCGTATCGGTCGCGGCAGACGCAGACAGCGCCGGCGCGGTTGCAACTGCGCCGAAGGCCGCAAGAGCGAGTGCGGCGATACCCGAACGACTTCTGACCAACCGGGACAACAACGACATGAGCGTTCTCCTTGAAAGCGTTTTGGGTTTGCACATGCGCTCGGATTCGCGTCCGGAAAGCAGCATGAGCGCATAAGTCATATGCTAGCTTTCCGTTTTGGGATGTAATACGGGCTGCGCATAGATGCATCCTCTCCAAATCGTGAAGAATGGGGCTGCCGTGATCGATAACCTGCCTAACCTCGTCGCCTTTGCCCGCGTGGTTTCAGCCGGCAGTCTTTCCGCTGCGGCACGGGAGCTCGACTTGTCGCTGGCGGTAATCAGCAAGCGGCTTGCCCAACTCGAGGAGAGCCTCGGCGTGCGGCTGATCCAGCGCACTACGCGGCGGCAGACGCTGACCGAGGAGGGTGCGCTGTTCCATCAGCAGGTCCTGCGCATCCTTGCCGAAGTCGAGCAGGCGGAGACATTGATGTCGGGCAGACGCGAGGCGGTGAGCGGCCTGCTGAGAGTAAGTGCGCCGGGTGCGCTCGGGCGGCAGTGGATCGCGCCGATCATGGCTGACTTCCAGCAATTGCATCCGCAACTGACCGTGCAACTGGATCTGACCGATGTCGTGGTCGACTTGCTCGATAGCGGAGTGGACATGGCAGTGCGCTTTGGCAGCCTGTCCGATTCATCGATGATCGCGCGGCCGCTGGCGCCGAACTATCGCGTGGTGTGTGCGGCCCCGGCTTACATCGAAAGATACGGGGCGCCGGAGCAGCCCGACGATCTGACCCGGCATCGCTGCATTCTGATTGGTGACCAGCCGCGCGCGGAATGGCGTTTCGAGGGCAGCGAAAGCATCACGGTGCGTGTGACCGGCGCGCTCATTACCAACGACGGCGCCGCCGCGCATGCGTGGGCGCTCCATGGCGTGGGCATCGCGGTGAAATCAATCTGGGATGTCGGCGATGACATCGCGGCAGGGCGCTTGCAGCGCGTCCTGCCCGGCTATTCGATGCCAGCCGCGCCGCTGCATGCGCTTTATCCGCATGGCCGTCACCTGGCGCCGCGCGTGCGCGGGTTTATCGATTATCTGCGCGAACGGCTGCGGGAAGCGTGGCGCTGGGGTGCGACGTGAGTCCGCTTTTTGTTATTGGATTGATGGAGCGGTTGCGAACAGAAATGGTGCCGAATTATTAAGTATGCTTATGTTCGAGACGGCTTAAAGCAGGCCAAAAAAACAGGCTAAAAAACATACGCGAGGGTGCGATGCGCGACGAAGAAAAACTGGATGCGTTCTTACTGGTGCTGGCGATAGGATGGATTTATCGCCTTTTCGCCGGCTGCAAGAACTTTTGGCCTCTCCGATGGATACACGCGCAGGGTGTCGAATTGCGCTTGAACGCGTCTGATGCACGGAGAACTGAAAGCGCGTCATAAGCCGCAACGCTGGATGCACTATTCCGCATCAACACCCAGCGACGCCGCATCCCGCATGCCGTAGGCGGACAGGATCCGGTACAAGGTGACGCGGGACACGCCAAGTTCCCGCGCGGCTTCCCCGAGCCGTCCGCGATTCCTCAACAACGCCATTTCGATTGCTTGCCGCTCACCGGCTTCACGTGCTTGCGCGAGCGATGTCGGTGCGGGCTCCGCGAACTCGCCCAGTTCAAGATCGTGCACGCCGATCAGCCGTCCCTCGGCCATCACGATCGCCCGCCTTACGCGGTTGATCAGTTCGCGCACATTGCCCGGCCAGCCATAGTTGTTGATCGCGACGATTGCATCGGGCGCAAAACCGCGCAGGGGCCGGCGAGCATCCTTTTTAAAGCGGTCGAGCATGTGCTGCGCCAGCAATTCGATGTCCTTGCCGCGCGAGCGCAGCGGCGGCTCGTCGATCTGCAGCACGCACAAACGGTGATACAGGTCAGGACGAAACCGCGACTCGACCATGGCGGTCGGCATGTCTACATGGGTCGCGGAAATGATGCGGACATCCACCGGCGTCGAACTGTGGCCGCCGAGCCGTTCGACCTTGCGTTCCTGGAGAAAGCGCAACAGGCTCGCCTGGCTTTCGAGCGGCAAGTCGCCGATTTCATCGAGGAAAAGTGTGCCGCCATTGGCCGCTTCGACCCGGCCGATCTTGCGCTGGTTCGCCCCGGTGAAGGCCCCGCGTTCATAGCCGAACAACTCGGACTGCAAGAGATGCGGGGGAATTGCGCCGCAATTGATGGCGACGAACGGCTCGCCGCGACGCGCCGAATGCTCGTGAATCGCGAGCGCGGTGAGTTCCTTGCCGGTGCCCGATTCGCCCGATATAAACACGGGCGCGTCGGTCATTGCTACCTTGCGGATGGTGCGAAAGAGCGCGAGCATGGCCTCGCACGAGCCGATCATTTCGCCTTCAGCCTTGCCTTTCTCGGGCGCACGCACGCCGCCGTCATGCAATGCCGCGATGCCGTAAGCATGGCCCAACGCGTTCAGAATCCGTTCGCCCGAGGCTGGGAGCGTGACGTAGTCAAAGCAGAAATCGCGAACCAGACGCCGGATGGTGACGTTATCGAGCTGCTCGTGCGTGAGAAGCGCGACCCAGCCGATGGTTTTTACCGACAGCAGCGTTTCGGCCAGACGCAGATTGGCCTGAACATTGCGCGCTGAAAAATCAAGCAAGCCACCGCTTGGTGTCGATGACAAATTCTCCTGCTCGCGGCCGAGTTCCAGATTCCGGATCGTCCAGCCGCGCGCGTCGATGAGCGTACGGACTTCGGGCGTCAAGGGATCGCCTACGTAAAACAGATGTCTGGGACTTGACGAAGAAGCTGCCATGAAACATTGGACCGGTTAGTTATAGCGAATAATGCCATCAAACGCTGCGGAGCCAACGCATCATCTAATCTGCGCGTTTCGATTATTAACACCAAGGTGGTGATGCGCACCTTAACTATAACGACGCCTCTGTCAGAAACTTGAAAGAACCCGGAGTAAGAGGCGGGGTATTAAGGGGAGCAATGAGTTGCGCGACAAGCGGCGTTATGGATCACTCGGATCACTCGACCGGATAAGGCTCGATCAATTCGGCGAAGCGATCGGCAAGAGTCGGCCTCGCGCGGGCCGGCCAGATCACGCTGAGTTCGAAGCGTGGCAGCGCGGCGCCGTCGCTGATCTCGCACAACTTCACTCCTCTGAATTGCAGCGCCCGTACCGAGCGCGGCAGCAGCGACACGCCACACCCCGCCGCCACGCACGCCAGCACCGTCAGCGACCGATTCGCATCCTGCACGATTTCCACCGCGCAACCCGCTTGCCGGAACGCGCTCAAAATGCCCGCGCGCACGCCGGGCAACTGGCCGTGCGGAAACCAGACGAGGCCGTGCGGCGCGAGCTCGCGCAGCGACACGCTTGCGCCCGCGGGCAGCGCAAACGTCTCGGGCAGGACAGCAACCAGCCGCTCGCGTGCGATCAGCTTTTCGCGCATCTTGCCCGCGACCGGCACCGGCGTGTGCAGCAAGCCGATATCGATTTCTCCTTTTTCAAGCGCGCTCGCCTGCTCGGCATTGCTCATCTCGCGCAGCACCAGATCAACGTCCGGCACGGCCGCGCGCAGCGCGGAAATCGCGCGCGGCAGCACATCGAACAGCGCCGCCGAGGCGAACCCCACCGTCAGCCGCCCGGCACGATGCGCGCCGATCTCGCGGGCGCGGTGCGAGGCGGCATCGATCCTCGCGACGCTCATGCGCACGTCCTCGACAATCGCTTGCCCTGCTGCGGTGAGGTCCGCCCCGCGCCGCGTCCGGCTGAACAGCTTGACGCCCAGTTCCTTTTCCATCCGCGTGAGCGCCTGGCTCAACGCGGGCTGAGCGATGTTCAGGCGATCGGCGGCGCGCGTGACGCTGCCGGCATCGGCGACGGCGAGGAAGTACTTCAGGTTGCGCGTATCCATATTAAAACGATATGAAAGTTGATCATTTGCATCATATATCTTTATCCCGGTGCTCCCTAGAATGCCTCCATGGGTGAAGCACGCGAGCCGATCTCGCCCCAAAAAATACAGTCAGGAGACAAGCATGAACTGGTACCGAGAGATATCGACGACGGAAAAGCGCACCCTGTGGAGCTGCTTTGCCGGATGGGCCCTCGACGGCGTAGACACGCAGTTGTTCAGCCTTGTGATCCCGACCTTGCTGGTGACGTGGGGAATCGGCAAGGGGCAGGCAGGATTGATCGGCGGCGCGACGCTCGTGGCCGGCGCGTTGGGCGGGCTGCTAGCCGGCATGCTTTCGGACCGGTACGGGCGCGTAAGAGCGCTTCAGATCACCGTCGTCTGGTTCTCGCTCTTCACCTTCCTTAGCGCCTTCGCGCAGAACTTCGAGCAGTTGCTTGCGCTCAAGGCGTTGCAGGGCATCGGTTTTGGCGGCGAATGGACTGCGGGCGCCGTGCTCTTGAGCGAGACCATGCGCGCGGAACATCGCGGCAAAGCGATGGGCATTGTGCAAAGCGCGTGGGGTTTCGGCTGGGCGGGCGCGGTGCTTCTCTACACAGTAGTCTTCTCGTTCGTGTCACCGGATTGGGCGTGGCGATTGCTGTTCGGCATCGGCGTGATTCCGGCCGGGCTCGTGCTTTACCTGCGCCGAAACGTGGTGGAGCCGCCGCGCGCCGCTGCGTCCGCTGCGTCGATCGGGTCCGTCGCGTCCATCAAGCAGGTCCTGCCCGATGCAAAGAGCATCTTCGACCGGTCGGTGCTTCGCACGACGATCGTGGGCGCGTTGATCGGCGTGGGGGCGCACGGCGGCTATCACGCCATCACTACCTGGTTACCCACGTACCTCAAGACCGAGCGGCATCTGTCCGTGCTGGGCACGGGCGGTTATCTCGCCGTCGTGATCACGGCCTTCATCTGCGGGTGTTTCGTGAGTGCGTGGCTTCAGGACCGGATCGGCCGCCGGCTCAACGTGATCCTGTTCGCCGTGTGCTGCATGGCGACTGTCAACCTCTACGTCTTCCTGCCGATGGGAGACACCGCGATGCTGTTGCTCAGCTTCCCGCTCGGCCTCTTCGCCGCCGGCATTCCGGCGACGCTCGGCGCGCTTTTCAACGAACTCTATCCGCAAGGCATCCGCGGCACGGGCGTGGGCTTTTGCTACAACTTCGGGCGGATCGTCTCTGCGGGTTTCCCGGTGCTGGTCGGACACATGGGCAACTCGATGCCGCTTGGCTCCGCGCTCGGCATCGATGCGGGCATTGCATATGGGCTCGTAGTCGTGGCTGCACTGATGTTGCCGGAAACCAAGAACCGCCGGATCGCGACGGTAGCGGCCAATGCCTGAGCGCGGAGACCACAATGATCGATGAACGGATTCACACGATGCAGACGCAACACACTACGGTCGCAGATCGCTGGTACGACACCGGCGACATGCGGATCACGGCTATCGACGCACACGCCCACGTCTTCGTGCGAGGCTTGCCGCTCGCGGAGCAGCGCCGTCACGCGCCGGACTACGATGCCACGCTCGATGCCTACGCCGCTCATTTGCTGGCCAACGGCATCTCGCACGCCGTGCTCGTGCAGCCCAGTTTTCTAGGCACGGACAACAACTTTTTTCTCGATGTGCTCAAGCGCTATCCGCGGCGTTTTCGCGGCGTGGCGGTGGTGGATTGCGCGGTCACCGAGGCCGAGCTTGCACGGCTCGATCGCGCGGGTGTAGCGGGTATCCGCTTGAATCTCGTCGGCTTGCCGCTTCCTCAACTGGATGCGCCCGGCTGGCGGCGGTTGCTTGCGCGCGTGAACGCGCTCGGCTGGCATGTCGAGGTGCACCGTGCGGCGGCAGACTTGCACGCCATTGTCGGGCCGCTGCTGGAGCAGGGCTGCACGGTAGTTGTCGATCACTTCGGGCGGCCCGATCCGAATAACGCCATCGACGATCCGGGCTTTAAATACCTGTTGTCGGTTGCGGCTACGGGACGTGTCTGGGTGAAGCTGTCGGCGGCGTACCGGAGTGCGTTAAACGATGACGGCACTACGTTGGGCGCTCGCATCGCGAGCCGGATTCTCGACGCTTACACGCCCGATCGACTCGTATGGGGCAGCGACTGGCCGCACACGCAGCATCAGCCACTCGTGGACTACGCCGCCACCCGGCGCGCGCTCGATGAGTGGGTTCCGGACGCGGTGCAACGCGAGTCGATTCTCACACGCTCGGCGCGTATGCTTTATCGTTTCGAATAAAGGGTCGACCTGTCAGTGGTCGATCCGCTGATGCGCCTGTATTTACAACGGAGATTTTAATCATGTCGCTTCCTTCCACTGAACGCCGCGCCGCCTTCCGCTCGCGGGTCGAAAGCCGGCACGGATTGCTCGTGCCCGGTACATTCAACGCGATGAGCGCGCGCGTTGCCGCCGATGCGGGTTTCGGCGCGCTCTATATCACCGGCGCCGGCGTGACCAACATGTTTCTCGGGCTTCCCGATCTTGGTTTTGTTGGCTTGCATGAGATGGCGGACCATACGGCGCGTATCCGGGACGCTGTGGACCTGCCGCTCATTGTCGATGCCGATACTGGTTACGGCAATGCGCTCAACGTACGGCATGCGGTCCGGACTCTGGAGCGGGCGGGCGCTGACGCCATTCAGCTTGAGGATCAGGTGAGCCCTAAAAAGTGCGGGCACTTCGCCGGCAAGGCGGTTATTTCCACGAGTGAGATGGTTGGGAAGCTGCACGCTGCCGTCGATGCCCGCGATGACCCCAATCTGCTGATCGTTGCACGGACCGATGCTTGCGCGATCGATGGATTCGACGCTGCGATTGAGCGGGGGCATCGGTTTGCTGAAGCTGGCGCGGATGTGCTTTTTATTGAGGCAGTTGAAACGATCGACGAGATTCAGCGTCTGCCTGCGCTGTTTGGCAAGCCTCAGCTTATTAATATTGTGATTGGAGGGAAGACTCCGGCCTTGCCGCAGGCGCGGTTGGCGGAGCTTGGTTTTGGCGTTGTTCTTTATGCCAATGCGGCGCTACAGAGCGCTGTATGTGGCATGCAACGGGCTTTGAAGGTGTTGAAGTCCGATGGACTGCTCGATGAAGATCCGGAGTTGGTGGTTCCGTTCAAGGAGCGGCAGCGGCTGGTCGATAAGCCCTTCTACGATGGGCTGGATGCGAAATATGCCGGGGAATGAACGGGGTTTCTCGTTCGCACTCGGTCAGGGTTTTGGGCGCGGGGCTGATGGTCGGTGGTCAGGGTTAGTGCTGGGTTGGTGCTGCTTACGTTAGCGCGGGTTATTCGCGTTCGCACTCGGGCGGGGTTTTGGGCGCGAGGCTAATGGTCGGTGTCAGGGTCAGTGCTGGGTTGGTGCTGCTTACGTTAGTGCGGGTTCAATGTTAGCTAAATTTTTTATCACTATTAGCCACTGTGCGTGGCGGCACTTCATTTCTTTGTCCAACGGCGACAAAGAAACGAAGCAAAGAAAACGCCTTTCCACAATCTGTATTAAGTGTCCCCAGCGTGCAGGCCACTGCTTTTGGTTCCCGCGTAGAACGGTGCTCGCAAAACCACGGACACTTGAACCCCTCCTTCTCGCGAATTCCTACATCCCCACGCTTCGCCACCAGTGCTCTCGGGCAAGGTCGATGGACTGCGGACCGATACGGCCTCACGCATCTTACGCATTGGCGGGCTGCGCGATCCGCGGACACAATTTAGGCGAGAGGCGTGCGTGGCGCACAATACGCTTGGCACTAGCACACTGATAAGTAGTGGAACGCCCCGCGCCAGGCGCGGACAACGGCGCCTGAAATTGCTACGCACCGAATAACTTCAGTAAGCCTCGGGCAAGGTGGGGCCGTACAGATCTGTGGGCGTACCGAACTTGCCCGAGAGCACTGGTGGCGAAGCGTGGGGATGTAAGGATTCGCGAGAAGGAGGGGTTCAAGTGTCCGTCGCTCTAGCTCTCACCTAAATGGTCGCACGGATCACGCAATTTATTAACCGCGAATAGGGGTGAGGCCGTATTGGTCCGTGGGTCGTTGATCTTGCCCGAGAGCACTGGTGGCGAAGCGTGGGGATGTCAGGATTCGCGAGAAGGAGGGTTTCAAGTGTCCGTGGTTTTGCGAGCACCGTTCTACGCGGGAACCAAAAGCAGTGGTCTGCACGCTGGGGACACTTAATACAGATTGTGGAAAGGCGTTTTCTTTGCTTCGTTTCTTTGTCGCCGTTGGACAAAGAAATGAAGTCCCGCCACGGACAGTGGCTAATAGTGATAAAAAATTTAGCTCACATACAACCCGCGCTAACGTACGCAGCAGCAACCCAGCACCGGCCTCGACCACCGCCGTTAACACGCCGCAAAACCCCGCCCGAGTGCGAACGAAAATAACCTGGCTAATAGTAATAAAAAATACCGCCAACATATAACCCGCGCTAACGTAAGCAGCCACAACCCGGCATCAACCCCGACCGCAAGGTTCAAAACCGCCCGCAAGGTTCAAAACCGCCCGGTGTCAACCCGTCCCCCTAGCACCGCGCCATAATTAACTCTCGCGCTAGCGTCCCAAGAAACCCCGAAACCCTAGCAAGTCCCTGCTCCAGCACATCGCGAGGATTCGCATATCCGATCCGGACATAACCTTCCATATCGAACGCGCTGCCCGGCGTAAACATGACACCAGTACCCTCGATCAGCGCGGTACAAAAATCCCTCGATGACATATCGACATCAAACTTCAGCAGACAAACCGTCGCGGCCCTGGGCCTGACATACGACACCAACGGCTCCTTGCTAATCCATGCATCAAGCGTTGCAAGATTCGTACGCGTAATAGCATGACTACGCGCAAGGATCTTCTCCTTGGCCTCCAGCGCAATAGACGCAAGATAATCGTCGATCATCCCCACACTGATGGTGTTGTAGTCACGGTGAATACACACCGCGCGAATCAGCTCGACCGGCCCGGCAATCCACCCCAATCGCAAGCCGGCCAGCGACCACGTCTTCGACATGCTGCCGGTGCTGATGCCCCGCTCATAAAGATCGGCGACAGACGCGGTAAATCCCGAGCCTTCCTGATCCGTTCCGCGATAAACCTCGTCACACAAGAGATACGCCCCGCACGATTGCGCGATCGACACTACCTCCCGGAGAAAGGCTTCATCCATCAACGAGCCCGTCGGGTTGTTCGGATTGTTGATGGCGATGAGCCGGGTATTCTGGCTTGCAAGCTTGCGAAGCTCGTCGAGATCGGGCAGAAAACCGTTCTCTTCACGCAGCGTCATGGTCTGCACATCAGCACCATAACTCTCGGGAATCGAGTAGTGCTGCTGATACGTCGGCAACACCGCAATGACGCGATCGCCAGGTTCAATCAAGGTCTCGTACACCAGCGCATTTCCACCAATCGCGCCATGCGTGACCACGATATTTTTCGGCGTCTGCCGCTCATACAGCGCAGCAATATTCGCGCGCAGCCGGTCCGATCCTTCGATCGCACCATAGGTCAGCTTCATTGGACGCAACTCGTCAAGCAAGCTGTCCTTCTTGCCGGTCAGCTCCAGCAGTTGATCCACTGTCAGCGATTCGACGCAGGTTTCGGCGAGGTTGTAGCGAGCCTCGTGCTCGTACCGATCCATCCACCGCTCGACAAGAAAGTCTTTAATCTTCATTTAAATCTCCCTGAACAACCAACCGCGACGATAGCCCGAATGCAGGCCAAAAAATAGGGCGCGGATTGGGTTTTTTAGGGGCGGGCTACCGGTGGTGCTTGAGGGTGATAGCCCGGCTGGCGCTGCTTACGTTAGGGCGCGTTGTATGTTGGCGATATTTTTATCACTATTAGCCAGGGTATTTTCGTTCGCACTCGGGCGGGGTTTTGGGCGCGGGGCTGATGGTCGGTGGTCAGGGTTGGTGCTGGGTTGCTGCTGCGTACGTTAGCGCGGGTTATGTATTGGCTAAATTTTCTATCACTATTAGCCGGGTTATTTTCGTTCGCACTCGGGCGGGGTTTTGGGCGCAGAGCTGGTGCAGTGGTCGGGGTCAATGCTGGGTTGCTGCTGCTTACGTTAGCTCGGGTTGTATGTTGGCAATATTTTTTATCACTATTAGCCACTGTCCGTGGCGGGACTTCATTTCTTTGTCCAACGGCGACAAAGAAACGAAGCAAAGAAAACGCCTTTCCACAATCTGTATTAAGTGTCCCCAGCGTGCAGACCACTGCTTTTGGTTCCCGCGTAGCACGGTGCTCGCTAGAACCAAGAACACTTGAAACCCTCCTTCTCGCGAATCCTTACATCCCCACGCTTCGCCACCAGTGCTCTCGGGCAAGATCGATGGCCCACGGACCAATTCAGCCTCACGCGTCTTACGTGTCGGCGGGCTGCGTGATCCGTGGACACAATTTAAGCGAGAGGCGCGCGTAGCGCGAAATACGTTTGGCATTGGCACACCAAAAAATAGTGGAACGCCCCGTGCCAGGAGCGAACAACGGCGCCTGAAATTGGTACGCAGCGGATAACTTCGGTAAACCTCGGGCAAGGTGGGGCCGTACAAGTCTAAGGGCGCACTGATCTTGCCCGAGAGCACTGGTGGCGAAGCGTGGGGATGTCAGGATTCGCGAGAAGGAGGGTTTCAAGTGTCCGTGGTTTTGCGAGCACCGTTCTACGCGGGAACCAAAAGCAGTGGCGTGCACGCTGGGGACACTTAAAATAGATTGTTGGAAGGCGTTTTCTTTGCTTCGTTTCTTTGTCGCCGTTGGACAAAGAAATGAAGTGCCGCCACGCACAGTGGCTAATAGTGATAAAAAATACAGCCAACATTCAACCCGCGCTAACGTACGCAGCAGCAACCCAGCATCAACCCTGACCACCGCCGGTAGCACGCTGCAAAACCCTGACCGAGTGCGAACGAAAACACCCTGGCTAATAGTGATAAAAAATGCTGCCAACATTCAACCCGAGCTAACGTAAGCAGCAGCAACCCAGCATCAACCCCGACCACCGATCAGCCCCGCGCCCAAAACCCCGCCCGAGTGCGAACGAAAATAACCCGCGCTAACGTAAGCAGCACCCCGACCACCAGCCCCGCGCCAGGAAAAATCCCTTGAACCAAAGCCTATTGATCACGAATGTCCGCCTGCCGGACGCCCCCGGCACCCCCCTCGACATAGCAGTCGCCGCAGGGCGAATCGAAGAGATCGGACCCAACCTCCAGCGCCCCGCCAGCATGGCAAGAGAAAACGCCGATGGCGCACTAGTCCTGCCCGGCTTCATCGAAGGCCACACCCATCTCGACAAAACGACCTGGGGCATGCCCTGGTACCCCAACGACGTCGGTCCGAAGCTCATCGACCGGATAGAAAACGAACGCGCATGGCGCGCAAGCACCAACCACGATGCAGGCGCGCAATCGCTAGCCCTCGCCCGGGCTTTTCTCGCAGCAGGAACGACGCGGATCAGAACGCATGTGGATATTGATACCGACGCCGGCCTCCGACACCTGAACGGCGTGCTCGAAACGCGCGAAGCCCTCAAGGACGTAATGGAGATCCAGATCGTGGCGTTCCCACAGTCGGGCATGCGGCGTCGTCCAGGAACCGACGCACTGCTCAGCGACGCGCTGAAAGAGGGCGCCGACGTGCTCGGTGCGCTCGACCCCGCTCTGATCGACCAGGACCCGGTCGCCTCTCTCGATACAACGTTCGGGATTGCGAACCGTCATCAGAAGCCTATCGACATCCATCTTCACGAACCCGGCGAAATAGGCGCATTCACAATCGGTCTGTTGCTGGATCGGGTCAAAGCGCTGGGCATGCAAGGGCGCGTTGTCATCAGTCACGCGTTTTGCCTCGGCATGCTGGCGGATCGTGAACGTGACGTTTTGCTCGCAAGGATCGCGGACCTTGACGTTGCGCTCCTGACCACGGCGCCGCCATCTGTGCCCGTGCCTGCGCTGCGGGCTTGCATCGAAGCGGGCGTCACGCTGTTCGCGGGCAACGACGGAATACGCGATACATGGACACCTTTCGGTACGCCCGACATGCTCGAACGGGCGATGCTTGTCGGCATGCGTTACGACCTTCGCCGCGACAAAGACCTTGCGCTCGCGTTCGATTGCGTCAGTACTCTCGGTGCCCGGGCTTGCGGGTTCGGTGAGTACGGGCTGCGCGAAGGCGCACGAGCTGATCTGGTTCTCGTCGATGCCGCCACGGTGGCGCATGCGATCGTCGCGCGGCCAGTACGCAAGCTGGTGGTGGCGAATGGCAGGGTAGTCGCACGGCAAGGCGCACATGATCGATTTGTAAAGCCGCATGGTGCATCGGTTAGTGGATGCCCCCTTGGGCTCGCTGCCGCAGAGGCGCTAAGATAATAGGTAGCCCGGTCCAGCCGGACCGGATTTGCAGGCAGGAAGGCAGGCAGCCCGGTCCGGCTGGACCGGTTCCGAGCATGATCTCTTTGATGGGAGAACAAGATGGCAGCCAAGAAGATCTTGTTTCTGACCGGCGATTTTGCAGAAGATTATGAAACGATGGTGCCGTTCCAGGCGCTGCAAATGGTCGGCCACACGGTGCACGCCGTGTGCCCCGGCAAGAAAAGCGGAGACAAGATCAAGACCGCGATTCACGACTTCGAGGGCGACCAGACCTACACTGAAAAGCCGGGCCATCTGTTCGCGCTGAACGCGAATTTCGATGACGTCGATGTCACCAGTTACGACGCGCTGATGATCGCCGGCGGCCGTGCGCCGGAATACTTGCGGCTGAACAAACGGGTGATCGAAATCGTACGGCAGTTCGCTGCAGCCGAAAAACCGATCGCCGCGGTCTGTCACGGCGCGCAATTGCTGGCGGCGGCCGACGTGATTCGCGGCAAGCGGATTTCCGCCTACCCCGCTTGCGCGCCGGAAGTCCGGTTGGCCGGCGCCGACTATGCGGACATCGAAGTGGACAGCGCGGTCACCGACGGCAATTTCATCACGGCCCCCGCGTGGCCCGCGCATCCGCAATGGCTGGCTCAGTTCCTTCGAAGCTTGGAACCGAAATCTAGCTCTAAGCTGAATCAGAGTTGGACGCTCGCGGCCCGGCGCTCGGGCTGCGAGCGTGGCCGCATCTGTCAATCGCGCTGCGAAACTCACCTGAAATCCGCCGATACTCGCCTCAATCAACCTCATCCAAGCTTCGCCTGCAGTTCGGCCGCTCCACCACGTCGATACAAAGCCATCGTCGCGACGAACCCGCACAACGCCGCGAAGATCAGCCAGTAGGCAGGCGCGGCTTTGTCGCCGGTCGTCTGGATCAGGTACGTCGAGACCGCCGGCGTGAAGCCGCCGAAGATAGCCGTCGCCAGGCTGAACGCCAGCGAGAAACCCGCTACGCGCACCTCGACCGGCATCACTTCGGTGAGCGCCGCGACCATCGCGCCGTTATAGGCGCCGAAGAAGAACGAGAAATACAGCAGCACGGCGAGCATGCGCAGGAAACTCGGCTCGTGCGCAAGCCACGCCAGCGCCGGATAAGCGGTGACGATCGCCAGCGCCGAGACGAACAGCAGCACCGGATCGCCGGCCGATGCGATCCGAAATCGCGCCGCCGATCGGCAGCCAGATAAAGTTCGATACGCCCACGAACAGCGTGACGATCAGAGCTGTCCGACGGTGCTCAGGTGCAGCACGGCGCGGCCGAAGGTCGGCGTGTAGACGGTGATCAGATAGAAGGTGGTGGTGGTCATCGCGACCATCAGCATGCCGGCGACGACGGTCTTCCAGTTCGTGAGCATCGAACGGAATACTTCAGCGGTTGCCGGATGATGGCGGCGTGCCTGGAATTCCGCCGTCTCCTGCAGCGAGCGGCGCAGGACGTAGAGAAACGGCACGATCATGCAGCCGATGAAAAACGGCACGCGCCATCCCCAGGCGCCGATCTGCGCCGGCGTAAGCCAGCAGTTCAGCGCATAACCGAGCGCGGCGGCGACGACGATCGCGACCTGCTGGCTGGCCGATTGCCACGCGGTATAAAACCCCTTCTTGCCCGGCGTCGCCATTTCAGCGAGATAAACCGACACGCCGCCGAGTTCCGCGCCCGCCGAAAAACCTTGCAGCAGACGCCCGATCAGCACGAGCGCCGGCGCCAGCAAGCCGATCGTCGCATAGCCCGGGAACGCACGCGATGAGGATCGTGCCGCTCGCCATGATCGACAGCGTGACGATCAGGCCGCGCCGGCGCCCGACCTTGTCGATATACGCGCCAAGCACTATCGCACCAAGCGGGCGCATCAGGAAACCGGCGCCGAACACCGCGAAGGTCTGCATCAGCGAGGCGAATTCGCTGGCGGCCGGGAAAGAATGTCTTGGCAATGTAAGTCGCGTAGAAGCCGAACAGAAAGAAATCGAACTGTTCGAGGAAGTTGCCGCTGGTGACGCGTAATACCGCGCCGAACTTCGAAATAGGCGGCACGCTGACGCCGAGCGGCTGCGGTTGGATTTCGTTTGTGGTTGCCATGTCGTCTCCTGAATTTTTTATGTCCGCGCCGACAATCATAAGCTCGACGCGGCTTGTGCGGCATTAGTCCTCAATCGTTAGTCGTCGACCAGCAGCGTGCCCGGCCGGCGTTTTTCGACGGCCCATTTCAGCAGTGCTGCGCTGCGATAAATCCCATGAGCGAACTTGCCGTACGGCAGCGTCAGGAACAGTGCCATCACGATGCCAAGATGCACGGCGAGCAACAAGGCCATCATCGATGTATCGCGCAGCACCAACAGTGCGAGACCGCTCACGCTGGTCAGCAGCAGCAGCGCGATGAAACCGCGGTCCATCGGCCGTTGCGCGCTGTCGCCGTGTTGCGGATCGCGTCTGAGATTCAGCCACAACAGCCCGGCCGGTCCCGCCAGCAAGCCGATGCCGCCCACCGTGCCGAGCAGCACCGGCACGCTGGTCAGCGCATACGGCGCTTCGAGTTTGAGCAGATAGTGATAGAGCGTCGCCACGCAGGTCGCCGCGAAGCACAGCATGAAACCGTAGAACGTGAGGTGATGAAAGCGCCGCCGGGCCAGCGAAAAGGCATCGTCGGCGTTGTTGCAGCCTTTGCCGTGGCCGCCGCCGAGATAGCGCAGGCTCAGCACGTCATGCGCCGCCTCGCCGATCGCCTGCGCCCGACAGCGCGCCGGGATCCTCGTTGCGCCAGAAACGCCGCACCCCGACGCCGAGCGCGAGCATCGCGAACAGGAACACGACGCCGAACAGCAGCGCGAGCGTGTTGTGCGGGAACACCGCGTAGAAATTGCCGGCCGAGCGGCGCCGGGAACAGCGAGCCTTCGAGACCATCGCGAGGATCAGGAACAGTGCGAGACCCCCTGCCAGCGCGAGCGCCAGCGTCAGGCCGTTGCGCTTGTAGAGCGCGCCAAAGCGCCGCTGGCCACGCATAGTCCACATAGGTCTGCAGACGCACTTCGCCATCGCCTTCGGCACGTTGACCGCGAATTCGTGGGGCGGCGCGTACTGGCACGCATGCAGGCACGCGCCGCAGTTGTGGCAGAGGTTCGCGAGAAAATGCACGTCGGCGCGGCCGAACTCGAGGCGGCGGGTCATCGCCGGAAACACCGCGCAAAAGCCTTCGCAGTAGCGGCACGCATTGCAGATCTGCATGACGCGGCTGACTTCGCTTTCGGCGGGCGTCATCGCGCACAGGCTGTTCGTGCGATCGGGTTCGAGGCGAGCGCGCTCGCCTGCACGAGTCGAGCGCTTCAAGCGACTGCACGACGGGCCTCCTTCGATTCCGAGCGCGGCGTGCGCCGCCTGGGCTCCCGGCGATGCGGCCGAACGCCGTGCCGATCGCCATGCCGACGCCCGCCGTATAACCCTTGCCGAGCACATTGCCGGCCATCATCTCGCCCGCCACGAAAAGGTTGGGGCTCGGCTTGCCGCCGAAATGCACGGCGGCGTGCTCGTTCGACCTTCAGGCCCGAGGTAGGTGAACGTGATGCCGGGGCGAAGCGCGTATGCATAGAACGGCGGTTTGTCGATGCGGCTGCGCCCAGTGGGTCTTGGCGGGCGTAATGCCCTCGGTGTGGCAGTCGTCGAGCACCGCGTGGTCGAACGTGCCCGACGCGGCAGGCGGCGTTGTAGGTCTCGATGGTCCGCACGAAGGTGCGCCTCGTCGAGCCCGATCGCGCGCGCCAGTTCGCCCGAGCGTGTCCGCCTTCGTGCCTGGAAACACCGGCGGCATGAAGCGGCCGATCGGCTTTGGAGTCGATGATCGAATAGCCGATCTGGCCCGGCTGCTGCGCGACCAGACGCCCCCAGATCGCATAGCGCTTGGGCCAGAAATCCTCGCCTTCGTCGTAGAAGCGCTCGGCGTCGCGATTCACCACGATGCCCAGCGACACGCAATCGATGCGCGTGCAGATGCCGCCGTCGTAGAGCGGCGCGCGCGCGTCGATGGCCACGCAATGCGACTGGGACGGATCGCCGATGGAGTCCGCGCCTGCATCGATCATGTACTTGAGCAGCACGCCCATGTTGAAGCGCGTGCCGCGAATCAGGAAATTGTCGCGCGACCCACTCGCCATTGATCTGTCCCCACGCCTCGCGCAGCCACTCGCGATTCGATTCGAAGCCGCCGCAGGCCAGCACGCAACTGCGCGCTTCGATGCGTTCGTTGCCGATGCGCGCGGCGACGAAACGGTCGCCGTCGAGTTCGATGCGCATCGACCGGGTGCGTCGTAGCGAACCTGCGACGCCGAGCGCTTCCGCGCTGCGGAAGTACGCGTTGACGAGCGCCTTGCCGCCGCCCATGAAGAACGCGTTGGTGCGCGCCACGTGCAGTGCGCCGGATAGCGGCGGCTGAAAATGCACGCCGTGACGACGCATCCAGTCGCGGCACGTCGCCGATTCGCGGATCGCGAGGCGCGCGAGCTTTTCGTCGGTCAAGCCGCCGGTGACCTTCAGCAGGTCCTGCCAGTACTCTTCTTCCGGATACGCGTCGATAAGCACGTCCTGCGGCGCGTCGTGCATGCAGCGCAGATTGCGGGTGTGTTGCGAATTGCCGCCGCGCCATTCGCGCGGCGCCGCCTCGAGCAACAGCACCGACGCGCCGGCCTCGCGCGCCATCAACGCAGCGCACAAGGCGGCGTTGCCACCGCCGATTACTAACACATCCACCATTTTTAACGTCTCCCCAATGACACGGAGTGTAGGACGCCGGGTGTTTCGCCGCCAGCAGGTGTTCTCGCTTGGCTCAAGGTTGCCATTTGCAGCGAGATGCATGGCCCTTTAGTGCAAACCGCTAAAAGGTTTTTTCACCGTCAGACTTGGGCGCCAAATCAGGAGACGTCACCCAATGCCGCTCGGAAGTCGTCTAGCGACTGGGTGAATACAGCGTATCCGAGCTTGATCCAGAATTGAGCGGGTTTGGGTCACGTATGTTAAGGGAAGAACGGGGGGCACTTGGTATCTGCGAAGTGAGCGCGACTAAGGAAACTCTCGGGGTTATCGCCCACTACGACTTTCGCGCCTTGAGTGCAAGCGTCAGCTCCCGACGGTCCTTCTGAAAAAAAAGCCCGCCGATGAGGGCGGGCTTTTAGTACAAGCCTCATGGATATGACCTTTCGGTTTATGAGGATAACGTAGTTAATATAGATTAGATACACCCTCTTAAAACCCAATGCATCGTTCCCGTTATTTGCTTGGTGATGAACTGTCGACTTACTGGAGCACGCCGACGTTCTTCGAGCCGAGGATGTTCGTAAAGTTGAGGTCGACGTTCGTCACAGGATGGATGTCGGTCTGAGTCAAGGTCGGCGCATTCACCGCGACTACGGGGCCGGAGCCAAAGTTAAGCAGGTTCTGGCCGCCCACCGAGCCGAAGTTCGAACCGCCGCGCACGGCAGCGCGGTCGCCAGCGGACAATTCTTTGGTGCAAGCCAGGTCTTTGATCATCAATGAGGTCATGGTAATTCTCCTAAGGGTGTGTAAATGGTGGTGTAAGGGTGCTTAGATTTGGAACACGCCAATGTTCTTCGAGAAAGCGATGTTGGTTGAGTTCGATTCAACCGACGTCTTGGGGTGGTAGTCCGTTTGCGTCAGCGTCGGCGCATTCACGGCGACAGTCGGGCCATAGCCGGCGCTAAGAACGTTTTGACCGCCTACGTAACCGTAGTTCGAACCGCCACGCACAGCGGCGAGGTCTTCCGCGTTCAGGTCTTTCGAGCAGGCCAGGTCTTTGATCATCAGTGAGCTCATGGTAAATCTCCTTAAAGGTTGGTTCAGTTGGGTAAGAGCACTATGTGTTGCGCTCACGGATAGCTATGCATAGGGTGTGCCAGTCGTGCGCGACGGCGACGAGAAACAGGTTAAGTCGTTGATATATCGAGACATTGCTATTGGCCGATTGCGCATTAGAAGAATCGCCGCGACTAACAGCGATCACGTGGTGTCAGTCCCGGAAAGACACATTCGCCAAGCGACTGTTTGTCTTAGCCGAACACATCTGTACGCGTGACTTCGGCTATCCACATGCGCAGTTGCGACAGCGCTGTCTTCCGAAGGAAGGGTCGCATTGAAGGGGAGAACAAACTCGCTAAGCACAAAGACCTTGCATGAGTCCGGTGAAACAATCCAAGCGGCAAAGCGTTGCCGGATTGCTTCCAATCGCCCTAAGCACTTAGAAAAATGTCGCTTGAAAGGACTCGCTTGATTTTCAAAGACGACCGGTCTAATATCCGTGACATGGACACACTAATCATTCCGCGCCGCCGGGGGCGCCCTCCCAAAGAGCTCGCCGGCTACAGTGAAACGCGAGATACGCTTCTGCGGGCAGGGGTAGCGGCGCTTACAGAGAAGGGCTTTTCGGCGACCGGTATTGACGAAATACTCCGAAGCGTAAATATCCCCAAGGGCTCGTTCTATCACTATTTCGGCAGCAAAGAGTCATACGGAGCGGAGCTCATTGAGCTTTATGCCGCTTACTTTGCGCGCAAGCTTGAACGAATCCTGACTGACCCTTCGCGTACGCCAATGGATCGTCTTCGAGATTTCGTCGCGGATGCTGAAGCAGGCATGAGGCGCTACCGGTTTCGGCGTGGATGCCTTGTTGGCAATCTTGGTCAGGAAATGAATGCTCTTCCGGAAACGTACAGGAAGCAGCTGCGCAATGTATTCCTCGACTGGCAGGCGCGAACCGAACGGTGCCTGCTGGAGGCGCGTGAGCATGGACAGATTCCTGCGGACAAAGACTGCAAGGCGCTCGCCGAGTTTTTCTGGATTGGTTGGGAGGGAGCGGTGTTGAGGGCAAAGCTCGACGGTGGTCCCGGTCCGCTTCGTGTGTTTGCTAATGGCTTTTTCTCGATGCTCGATCGCTAGAAGTTTTTTTGTACTTTAATAGTCGATCGGTCTAATTAAAATTGCGGTCGCCAGCCCGGATGGCTCGGGTAGCGCTCACGGACTGGCGGGGGTGCTTCGCTTAGCGGCTTGAAGATCCGAGCCCGAGGAAATTGCTTTCCGTGTTTTTCAGATGTCGCATGTCAGTCACAAAGTAATTAATACGTAATGCTAATAAAACAATTTGATTGAACGTTCGGCGTGCCGTTGTCGACGACGATTGCTGTCGAAATATAGATGAGGAGTGTGCATGTTTTTGCATTTCATACGCAACTTTCCGGGCGGACAACTCGCTGATGCCGATGCCGCACGTCATTCTCGGTGGCACGCAAGCGGTTCACATTTCGACGCTGTTCTTGAGGTCGCAATCCACAGGCCGGTGAAAAACTCTCATGCCGACATTTGACTACATCATCATTGGCGCCGGTTCTGCAGGCAGCCTGCTCGCGAATCGTCTTAGCGCCGACAAAAGCAAAAATGTCCTTCTCGTTGAGGCCGGCGGTCCGGACAACTATGTCTGGATTCACGTTCCTGTCGGCTATCTCTATTGCATCGACAATCCACGAACTGACTGGAGATTTCGTACTGAGCCTGACAAAGGGCTAAACGGCCGTCAGCTTATTTATCCCAGAGGGAAGACGCTTGGAGGGTCATCGAGCATCAACGGAATGATCTACATGCGCGGCCAGGCTCGGGACTATGACCATTGGGCCTCGATGGCGGATGACCCTGAGTGGGCATGGGAGAGTTCGCTTAGAGACTTCATGGCGCATGAGAGCTACTACAAGCTGGACCCAGAAGTTCGCCATGCGCTAACCGGCAAGGCCGATTCGATTTCCGCGTTGCACGCCAATGGAGGAGAGTGGCGGGTCGAAAAGCAGCGTTTGCGGTGGGACATTCTTGACGCATTCGCGCTCGCGGCTCAGCAAACCGGCATCCCGCTTATCGATGACTTCAACACGGGCGACAATTACGGCGTCAGCTATTTTGACGTCAATCAGAAGGCCGGCTGGAGATGGAATGCATCAAAGGCGTTCTTAAGACCAATCAAAGACGTTCGATCAAACCTCACGATCTGGACGAACTCGCAAGTGCGGCGGCTGACGATTGGACGCAATGCCGATGGATCGCTTTGCTGTACGGGCGCCGAAATTGTGCGCGATGGCGAAACTGTTTACGTTGAGGCTACCCGGGAGGTGGTGCTGAGCGCGGGGTCGATTGGCTCTCCCCAGATTCTCCAGCTTTCCGGCATTGGACCTTCGTCGCTTCTCAAGAAAGTTGGCGTCGACGTGATCCAGCACACGCCAGGGGTTGGGGCTAACCTGCAGGATCATCTTCAGATACGGGCAGTATACAAAGTATCGGGCACGCAGACGTTGAATACGCTCGCTTCAAATGCGATCGGGAAGGCAAAAATCGGGCTCGAGTACGCGCTGCACCGGACCGGGCCAATGAGCATGGCACCTTCACAGCTTGGTGCATTCGCGCGAAGCGATCCTTCACGCCAACACCCGAATCTTCAGTACCACGTTCAACCGTTAAGCCTTGAAGCATTTGGCCAGCCCTTGCATACGTTCCCGGCCTTTACCGCTAGCGTGGCCAACTTGAACCCGACCAGTCGCGGTACCGTTCAGATTAAAACACCGAATTTTGAAGATGCTCCGGCCATTGCCCCGAACTACTTGAGCACCTGCGAGGACCAGCGAGTCGCGGTCGACTCGCTCAGGCTCACCAGGAAGATTGTGCAGCAACCAGCGCTAAGCTCATATCAACCGCAGGAATACAAGCCGGGTCCTCAATTTGAAAGCGATGAGGAACTGACGAAGCTCGCGGGTGACATTGGAACGACGATTTTCCATCCGGTGGGCACCGTGAGAATGGGTAGTCTCGCTGATCCCATGGTTGTACTGGATCACCATCTTCGAGTTCGTGGGGTCACGGGTTTGCGCATCGTCGACGCGAGTGTCATGCCCACCATCACCAGTGGAAACACCAGCGCTCCTACCATGATGATCGCCGAGAAAGCAGCGAGATGGATTCGTGCAGGGATTTGACCAACGTATCGTTGCAAGGAAACGATGATGAGTGACAACAAGACAACAATGCCGAAACGATTCCCCCTCTCGGGCGTAACGGTACTGGATTTCTCACGCGTACTTTCCGGCCCGTACTGCACGATGATTCTTGCGGATCTCGGCGCCCGGGTCATCAAGGTCGAACGCGTCGGGACCGGCGATGACACGCGCGCGTTCGGTCCGTTTATCGACAAGGAATCGGCGTATTTCATGTGTTTCAATCGCGGTAAAGAGAGCATTGCGCTCGACTTCAAGATTCCACGCGACCGGGAAATACTGGATCGCCTGCTCGACAAGGCTGACGTCGTGGTCGAGAACTTCAGGCCGGGAGTCATGGAGCGGCTGGGATACGGCGCTGAGCAACTCGCTCGTTCGCATCCTCATATTGTCTATGCGTCCATCTCAGGCTTCGGTCACACCGGCCCATTTAGCGATTTGCCCGGATATGACGCCGTAGTGCAAGCGATGGGCGGCCTGATGAGCCTGACCGGGTATCCCGACGGGCCGCCGGCACGGGTCGGCACCAGTATTGGGGACCTCGGGGCCGGGCTGTTCGCGACGATCGGGATTCTCGCTGGCTTGCATAAGCGATCACGGGACGCGCAAGGCACCCACGTCGACATCGGCATGCTGGACTGCCAGGCAGCCTTGTTGGAAACAGCGCTGGCCCGATTCGACGTCGAAGGAAAGGTGCCGCGACGCAACGGTGACGCACACCCGTCTCTCTCGCCGTTCGAAACATATTTGGCTCAAGACGGCCGCTTCGTCATTGCAGCAGGTAACGATACGCTTTTCTTGTTGATGGCCGATGCGTTTGGCGTACCTCAACTTGCGTCGGATCCGCGCTTTGTGACTAACGATCTGAGAGTCAAGAACAGGCCCGCGCTTATCGAATCGATTGAGAGTGTCACGTTGACGCGTCCGATCAATCACTGGCTGGACAAGTTGAACGAGGTCGGCGTGCCCTGCGGACCTATTAACTCTATCGACGCGATCCTGGAGCATCCGCAATTGCTGGCAAGAGACATGATTATTCAGGTTGAGGGTGTGGGCGGTCGAAAGGTCAGGACAGCAGGCAACCCGATCAAGATGAGCACGTCGCCGGATGAGGACGTTTCTGTCGCGAGGAAGTCGCCATCGATTAGCGAACATCGAGAGGCGATCCTCGCGGAAGTCATGGCATCCACGGGCGCTTACTCGTCCCAAGGGAGAAGCGTCGAAGACGCAAGTCCGAATTCGGAAATTGACGCACTCCTGAGCGCGTAACTCGAGCGCCTAAGTCAGCCCAACTTTGAAAGAAGGAAATATCATGACAACCGATGCAAACGCTGTACGCAATGCTTTTGCAAAGCACTCCAAGACTCCCGAGGTCGCAAGCGATACGAACCAGACTGTCGCCAAACCCGTTGCCGCTGAGGTTCAGGCGAACGGAGTCGAGCCGGGACACTATGAAACTATCAAAGTCGACCGCCGCGAGCGGGTTGGCCTTATTACCTTGTATCGCCCGAAGCAGTTGAATGCAATCAGCACGAAGCTGTCGCAAGAGGTGCTGGCGGCACTTGGGGAGTTTGACCAGGACGACCAGATCGGCGCTATCGTCATCACCGGTAACGCTCGCGCCTTCGCTGCGGGCGCCGACATCGAAGAGATGGCGGAGAAGAGCTTCAACGACCTATATTCAGCCGATATCTTTGCTGAGTGGGACAAGGTTCGCATGATCAGCAAGCCGATTGTGGCCGCGGTCGGCGGCTACGCGTTGGGCGGTGGGTGCGAACTTGCCATGATGTGCGACTTCATTATTGCCTCGGAGGACGCTCAATTTGGCCAGCCGGAAATCAAGTTGGGCATTCTGCCGGGAATAGGCGGATCGCAGCGGCTTACGCGAGCCGTAGGCAAATCGTTGGCAATGGACCTGATCTTGACGGGGCGCAACCTCAATGCGACTGAGGCCCTGGCAGCGGGGCTGGTTTCCAGAGTTGTCCCTGCGGCTAACCTGCTGCAAATTGCACTGGAAACAGCACACACGATCGCCGGCTACAATGCCCCCGCTGTTCGTCTGGCCAAGGAAGCTGTGAATCGGGCTTTTGAAACGATGTTGAGTGAAGGCATCCTGCACGAGCGGCGGCTCTTCCAGGCAAGCTTTGCGACGGAGGGTCAAAAAGAGGGAATGTTCGCGTTCCTCGCGAAGCGAGCGCCGGTCTTTCGTCATCGGTAGCCAAGAGCATGTGCTTCACCCCAAGCGAGTGCCCGGAATTCCAGTGTTCCAAACAATTGGCGCTACGCAGATAGCTGAGAAAGAAAAGCCCGCCGATAAGGGCGGGCTTTTAGTACAAGCCTCAGGGACATGATCTCTCGGTTTATGAGGATAACGTAGTTTATCTAGATGAGATATACCCTCTTAAAACCTAATGCAGCGTTCCCCTTGTTTGCTTGGTGATGAACTGTCGATTTACTGGAGCACGCCGACGTTCTTCGAGCCGAGGATGTTCGTAAAGTTGAGATCGACGTTCGTCACAGGATGGATGTCGGTCTGGGTCAAGGTCGGCGCATTCACCGCGACCACGGGGCCGGAGCCAAAGTTAAGCAGGTTCTGGCCGCCCACCGAACCGAAGTTCGAACCGCCGCGCACGGCAGCGCGGTCGTCAGCGGACAATTCTTTGGTGCAAGCCAGGTCTTTGATCATCAATGAGGTCATGGTAATTCTCCTAAGGGTGTGTAAATGGTGGTTTAAGGGTGCTTAGAATTGGAACACGCCAACGTTCTTCGAGAAAGCGATGTTGGTTGAGTTCGATTCAACCGACGTCTTCGGGTGGTAGTCCGTTTGCGTCAGCGTCGGCGCATTCACGGCGACAGTCGGGCCATATCCGGCGCTAAGAACGTTTTGGCCACCTACATAACCGTAGTTGGAACCGCCACGCACAGCGGCGAGGTCTTCGGCGTTCAGGTCTTTCGAGCAGGCCAGGTCTTTGATCATCAGTGAGCTCATGGTAAATCTCCTTAAAGGTTGGTTCAGTTGGGTAAGAGCACTATGTGTTGCGCTCACCGATAGCTATGCATAGGGTGTGCCAGTCGTGCGCGACGGCAATGAGAAATGCGCTAAACCATTGATGTAGCGAGATATTTGAACGAGCGTCCCGAGCATTAAATGAGTCGTCGGGACAAGGCGCGTTCGCACGGTGTCGGTTCGAAAGAACCACAATCGACCCCAGCTGTTTGTCATGACCGAACACATCCGCCTGAACTCAATACCGGTGTTACCAAATGACGAGATGCCATTACCCCTGATCAAGTCGCGGCAATGAAAAAATCTGATCGCGCACAACCGAAGCTGCGCCAATGGCCGCACCGTCAACTCCGAAGCGAGTGATGTGAATGGGAGGGGCGGTGAATCCGTGCAGTAAATTTGCTGCCAGCAGGCTGTCCACTTCGGCTGCTATGCGAGGAAACAAGACGCTCAAGGGACCGCCAAGAACGATCTTCTCGGGATCAAGGAGATAGACGAGATTGAGCATTCCCGTCGCAAGTATCTGCGCCCACTCGGTAAATACCCGTTTGAGTTCCGGTGTCATTTCCCTATCTTCAGCGTTCGCGAGCCACGTCAAACCCTCTTCAAGAGAGCGGTCGCCGGGAAGGTGAGGGCGAAAGCGCTCATAGCCCGCCAGCAATTCGAAGGTCTGTGTTGCGATCGCTTTCGGGCTTGCTCCCATGATCATGTGTCCAATTTCCCCCGCGTAGCCGTGTGCGCCCTCGAAGATCTGTCCCCGTTGGACAATCGCGCCGCCAAGCCCTTCGGTGAGAAGGATCAGCAGCATATTCCGGGCGTCTTTTTCGTTGGCCACTGTCCGCTCGGCATTGGCGAACGCGACCGCGTCATTGCAGACCATCACGGGCCAGGGCAGTTCGCGGCGAGCCGAAAGCAGTTCTTTTAACGGGACGTCATACCATCGAAGAAATGGCGCGACGACAACCCGGCCCCCTTGGTCGACGAGACCCGGCGCCGATACGCACACGCCCCGGACCTTCGAAGGATCAACC
This sequence comes from uncultured beta proteobacterium, assembly GCA_963708695.1. Classification (GTDB taxonomy): domain Bacteria; phylum Pseudomonadota; class Gammaproteobacteria; order Burkholderiales; family Burkholderiaceae; genus Caballeronia. The sequence goes on along the minus strand of CAVPTS010000013.1, from coordinate 299,136 downwards.
CCGGAAGCGGCCAGAAGGCGTGCGGGGAACTGGGCAATCTGCTCCACTGTCTTTGCCACGTCATCCACGCGCGGTCCCACTGGTACGTTGATCCTGTGCACGACGCGCATTTCCAGATCGACCAATAGGCCCGTCAACGAGACGCTGGATATGTCGATGCCGATTGCATACGCTCCCTTGGGATTAAGACATACGCCAGAGCCAGGCCGCCCCAGCCGTCCTCCCTCCGGTCGTTCAGCGGCGTCAACCACCAATCCCGCTTCCATAAGTTCGCCGATAGCGCTGCCGATGGTCGCTCGTGTCAGACCCAGTTCACGCGCAAGTTCTGCGCGGCTCAAAGTATCGCCGCGCCTGAGCAACCGGAGGCACCTTGCTGTGTTGATGTGACGTAGCAATCCAGGCGTCGTCGAGGTCCGCTCAGTTACAAGACTGCCCGGGTCTTTGTCGCCGGAGGAAATCTGACGCGGCCGGTCTCCGGGCCAACCCGAGCTGTCGTTGGTCTGGTCTTCCTTCGACGCTTTCCGAAAGCGATACAAATAGCTTTTCAGCGTCGCCGACGTAATAGGCAGTCCGTTCTCAGTCAACGTCTGAACTACGTCGGCGATGCGTACTCCTGCCGCTAGCCGTTGTTCTATTTCCGGCATAAGCGTACGCAGACGCGCGGCCTTGGAACCTGCCTCTATTTTCTCGAGTGCTTGATGCAGCGATCGCTGTTTTGTCATGTGGGTTTCCGTTGATATAAGCATTCTATTTGCATTCCGCGAGCAATACAAATGCATCCCAATCAGGACAGTTAGCGGGATTTTTACGTTGACATGTCGATTTATTTGTTTAGACTGCAAACAAATTGGAAGCATTTATTTGACCCACGCAGCAGTGTGCAGAGGAACGGGACCATGAAACGCAGCATCGCCGTCGCGCACTTTGTGCCGCATAAGCAGCGTGACCCGGTCGCGTTCTATGGAACAGGGCCTGCGAATCGAGATCGATCCGGCCTAAGAAATTCCGAGGCGCTTAGTACTGCGCAAGCTTCTCGAAGCGCTAAGTCTCAATCATCTCTTTATCGATCAGGGGATTCGATGAATCGTGACGCAATAAGGTCTGGAGATAGGTCGCGGTTCACTATCCTAGTGATCGACATTGGCGGGACGAACATCAAGTTTGGATACGTCCAGGAAGGGCGTCCGCAGCCTTTCTCCCACCTCGTGCCCACCCAGAGGCTAAGGAACGCGCAGCCGGTAATCAGCCTCGCCGACGAGACCCGCGTGGCAATCTCGCTGTACGGTGTTGCGCCCGATATTGTCGTGTGTACGGTGCCCGGTTTCCTCGCACAAGATGGTGACCTCGTGCTTCATCTGACTAACATTCCTGAAATGGACGGGTATCGCTTAAGAACTGATCTGGCCGCTCAACTCGCACTGCCGGTGCTGCTTGAGCGCGACTCGAATCTGGCGCTGCTTGGCGAGTCGATTGCCGGCGTGGCTAAAGACGCAGACTCGGTATTGGGGATATTTTTCGGCACGGGCATTGGAGCATCGTTGATCGTCGGCGGTAAGCCGTTTCGAGGCAACGGATGGGCGCTTGAACTCGGGCATGCACCGGTTTTCGGAGAGCACGACGAGCCGGCAGGACTGAAACCCCCGTCGTTTGAAGACTACGCGTCAGGACGCGCGCTGCAGGCAATCGCCATTCAGCACAACGTTCCTATCGTGGACGTTTTCCTGAAAGCACCGGTTCATGCGCCGCTTGCCTCGGATCTGGACCGGTTCGTTCGATACCAGGCATTGGCGGTCGGCGCTGCCATGGCGGTGCTTTCGCCCGCGACGGTGGTACTTGGCGGCGGCGTTCTTGATGTAGATAGCTATCCGAAGCAACGACTAAAGGAATTGATTATCGCCAACTCGCCGTTTTCGAAAGCGGGACTGGCGCTTGATCTACGCTGGGCGACGCTCGGATGGATCAGCGCTTTGCACGGCGCGCCTCAAATTGTCGGCGAACAGGCAAGCCGGATCGACGCGTGATCGGACAAGCGTTAATAGTCACACTATCCAATCGGAGACTTCATGCTTAAGAACATTGACCCCATTCTCGGCCCTGAGCTTCTCGCGGTACTCCGCGGCATGGGTCATGGCGAGGACATTGCGATTGTCGATAGAAATTATCCTGCATTAAGTGCGGGTCCAACGCTCATCCGCCATGATGGCTCCGACGGTCCGCGTACGCTTGACGCGGTGCTTTCAGTGCTGCCGCTTGATAAGAGCGCTGAGGCGGCCACACGCATGGAAGTGCGCGGCAAACCCGGCGAAGTGCTTCCGGTCATGAAGGACCTGATCGATATGGCCAGGAAGCACGCGCCCCAGCTCGAAGTTGGTTCATTGACGGCGGACGACTTCAAGGCGCGCGCTTCGAAAGCGGTTGCGATCATCGTGACCGGCGAGACCCGTGTGTACGGGAATATTCTGCTGCGCAAGGGCACGTTGCCCGTCTGAGCGCACTGTATGAAGTCTCAATCGCTACAAAGCAATTGCATGAGGAATCCATGACTGACGTTCAATTGCATCTCCGATTTCTTGCTGCCTGCGCCATTGCGCGGGAGGCGGCCTATCTCGTTCGTACCCGCTTTCAGGAGCGCGACGAAGTGCTGAAGCTGGCATTCAAGGGACCACAAGACTATCTGACCGAGACGGACGGCGAAGTCGAGCAACTGATTTCCACGCGCCTGGCTGAGTCCTTTCCTGACGATAGCTTCTTTGGCGAAGAGGGCGGCGGCACGTTCGGCGAAAATCTGTGGATTGTCGATCCTATAGACGGGACTGCGGACTTCGCTCGCGGCGTACCTTATTTTTGCGTGTCGATTGCGTTTGTGCAGAAGGGCCGCACCGAGATCGGCGTTGTCTACGACCCGATGCTCGACGAGCTCTTCGCGGCGCGGCGTGGCGAGGGCGCAACCTTGAATGGTCGGGCGATCCGGGTAAGCCAGATTGAGGACGTAAGTCAGTCCGTTGTGGAGCTGGGCTGGTCGTCGCGCGTACCGTATGACCGATACGCGAAGGTGGCTGAGCGCCTGAACGGGCTGGGGGCTGGCGTGAAACGGCGGGGATCCGGCGCCTTGGGACTGGTCTACGTCGCCATGGGACGACAAGACGCTTACTGCGAACTGCATATCAACGCTTGGGACGCTGCCGCCGCCGTCTTGCTCGTCGAGGAAGCCGGCGGATGGACGAACGACTTCCTGACCGAAGAATGCTTGACCAAGGGTAACCGGGTCATCGCGTGTACGACGCATCTTCGGGCGGTGCTGGAAAGCGCGATGGATGCTTGATTGATCAGCTGCGCCCGAGATCCCAATCCCTGCAGACCAGATGAGAGCCGAGCTATGACGCAAGATCAGGACAAGACCTTTTCGCTGACGGGTGAAATCGCCCTTGTAACAGGGGCCACGCGCGGCATCGGTTATGCGTGCGCCAAAGCGCTCGGAAGAGCGGGCGCGTCTGTCGCGCTGGGTTGCCGCGACATTGCTGCGGGAAACGCGCTGGCAGAAGACCTTCGAAAGGACGGCGTGATGGCCGTCGCGGTCCAGATGGACATGATGTCCCTGGATTCCATCGTGGACGCTGTATCACGGACCGAACAAGAGCTCGGCCCGCTTTCTATTCTGGTGAACAACGCAGGCCAGAGCCGGCCAGCTGCCGCAATGGATGTCAACGAAGCGGATTATGACGCGATGTTCGACCTGAACGTCAAGGGCGCGTTCTTCGCCTCGCAAGCGGCAGCGCGGCTCATGGCCAAACGTGGGCGCGGCGCGATCATCAATATTGCTTCGCAAGCTGGACTGGTCGCGCTGGACGGCGAGCCGGTCTATTGCATGACCAAGGCCGCGATGATTCACATGTCGCAATGCCTCGCGGTTGAATGGGCGAAGCACCACATTCGCGTCAACGCGGTCGCGCCGACTTTTATTCGCACCGACAGCACCCAGGGATGGCTTGCGGACGAAGCATCGCTTAACTCCTTGCTTGCGCGCATTCCGCTGGGGCAGATAGGCGAGCCGGAGAATGTTGCCGACCCGGTCGTATTTCTCGCATCAAATGCCGCCGCGATGATTACCGGCGCGACCTTGAAGATAGACGGTGGCTGGACTGCGGTGTGACATAGCTGAAGACAGAACAAGTTGCGTGTCAGCTGCGGCGCGCAAAGTAAACAAAAAGACGCGGCGGGCAACAATCCATTAAAAGTTTAGGCAGGAGACAAATCATGAAACGCATCAGTTTAATCGCAACGGCAATATTAAGCATAGGCATCCTATTTAATTCGAATTCTGCCGTAGCCGACGAACCCATAAAAATAGGATTTGTCGTCAAGCAACCGGAAGAACCCTGGTTCCAGGACGAATGGAAGTTTGCTGAGATCGCATCGAAGGAAAAGGGTTTCACGCTAGTAAAGATTGCCGCTCAGTCCGGCGAGAAGGTGATGAGCGCAATCGACAATCTGGCAGCGCAGAAAGCGCAGGGCTTCGTCATTTGTACGCCCGACGTCAAGCTTGGCCCGGGCATAGTCGCAAAGGCGAAGGCGCACGGCCTGAAGATGATGACCGTCGATGACAGGCTGGTGGACGGTTCGGGCAAGCCGATTGCATCGGTTCCGTACATGGGCATCTCCGCCTCGAACATTGGCAAGCAGGCTGGCGAGAGCATTGCTGCGGAGGCCATCCGGCGGGGCTGGAATTTAAAGGAAGTTGGCGCTATCGACGTAAGTTTCGATCAGTTGGCAACCTCGCATGATCGAACCGCCGCGGCGGCAGATGCCCTTGTCACTGCAGGCATGCCACGAGCAAACATCATCAATGCGCCGCAAGCGAAGCCGGACACGGAGAACGCGTTCAACGCGGCGAATATAGCGCTGACCAAGAATTAGCAATTCAAACACTGGGTGGCTTTTGGTCTCAACGACGAAGCCGTCCTCGGCGCGGTGCGTGCAACAGAGGGGCGCGGCATCAAGGCGGACAACATGATCGGCGTAGGTGTGGGCGGTTCCGACTCGGCGCTCAACGAATTCAGGAAGCCCGCGCAAACCGGCTTCTTCGGGACCGTGATCATCAGCCCGAAGCGCCATGGCGAGGAGACGTCTGAACTCGTCTATGAATGGATCAAGACGGGTAAGGAGCCGCCTCTGTTGACGCTTACCAGCGGCTCGCTCGCGACCCGCGGCGATGTCAACCAAGTTCGCGAAAAGATGGGCCTTACCGCTGCCAAGTGATGGGTTCAAAGCTGCTCCGCTGTGTCCACAAAACCCTGATCAATGGGAGGCCCCGTGCCGTCGGTCCTCAGTTTCGATAGCGTCGGTAAGGTTTTTCCGGGCGTGCGCGCGCTCGCGGGCGTGTCGTTCGATGTCGATGCAGGCGACGTTCATGGCCTGATGGGCGAGAACGGCGCAGGCAAATCCACCCTGCTTAAGATACTCGGCGGAGAGTACCAACCCGACTCGGGACGGATACTCATGGATGGTACGGAAGTCCGCTTTCGACATGCAGCCGCGTCGATCGGTGCGGGCGTCGCGGTGATCCATCAGGAGCTCCAGTACGTCCCGGACCTGAGTGTCGCGGAGAATCTTCTTCTAGGCCGCTTACCCGGTTCCGGAGGATTTTTCAGCAAAGCGAGGGCCGCGTCCATTGCGCGCCAATGGCTCGAACGCATGGGCGTGGACCTTGACCCGGCTGCACGGCTGCGCAAGCTGTCTATCGCGCAACGTCAGATGGTGGAAATCTGCAAGGCGTTGATGCGTGATGCCCGGATTATCGCGCTGGATGAACCCACCAGTTCGCTGTCCCATAGCGAGACCGAAGTGCTCTTCAAGCTGGTGCGTCAGTTAAAGCGTGACGGCGGTGCATTGATCTATATCTCGCATCGGATGGATGAGATTTACGAACTCTGCGATACCTGCACGATCTTGCGCGATGGAAGGAAGATCGTGTCGCATCCCAACCTCAAGGACGTTCCTCGGGCGAAGCTGGTTAGTGAAATGGTTGGGCGCGAGATAGCGGACATCTATAGCTATGAGCCTCGTGCGCTCGGAGAGGTACGGCTCTCGGTCGAGCGCATGACGGGCGTGCCGCTGACCGAGCCGGCCAGCTTCAATGTACGTGCCAGCGAGATTGTGGGATTTTTCGGACTGGTTGGTGCCGGCCGCAGCGAGTTGATGCACCTGATCTACGGGTCCCGAAAAAAGGCGGGCGGTACCGTCACGCTCGACGGCGAAGCCGTGCATCTGCGCAGCGCGCGCTCCGCCATACGGCACGGCATGGTTTTATGCCCGGAGGACAGAAAAGAGGAAGGCATCGTTTCGATGGCGAGCGTGTCGGAGAACATCAATATCAGTTGCCGGCGTCATTCAGCGCGAGCAGGGATCTTCCTCGATAGAAAACGCGAAGCCCAGACTGCAGATCAATTCATCAGCCTGCTGAAAATAAAAACGCCGAGCCGCGGGCAAAAGGTCAGGTTTCTATCCGGCGGCAATCAGCAAAAAGTCATCCTGGCGCGCTGGCTGGCGGAGCCGGACATAAGGGTCGTGATACTCGACGAACCCACACGCGGTATTGACGTAGGCGCGAAGCACGAGATCTACAACGTGATTTATCAACTGGCCAGACGCGGGTGCGCGATCGTTGTCATCTCTTCCGAGTTACCGGAAGTCCTCGGTGTTTCCGACCGGGTGATTGTCATGCGGGAAGGGCGGATCGCGGGTGAGCTGAATCGGGGTGCGGCGAGTGAATCAACGGTCCTCGGTCTCGCGTTGCCGTCTGGACCTCCATCGCAAGATCGTGCCGCCTAGCGCGAACACTTCAACCTTAAGAGCCGGAGGCTCAGTGGGAGTTTGGAATGGAAGCAAAAGAGCTGGCGCCCTCCGGCGCAGCACGCAGGGCGGAAGCAGGCAAAGGCCAACGCAAAAGCCAACGCGAAAGCAGGTCGCGATGGCGCGAACAGGTTTCCGAATACAGCCTCGTCCTGATTTTCGTCGTCATGTTCCTGACGATGTCATTCGGCGTCGATCATTTCTTCTCAATCGACAACATGCTTGGACTTGCGCTGTCGATCTCACAGATAGGCATGGTCGCTTGCACCATGATGTTTTGTCTCGCGGCGCGCGACTTCGATTTATCGGTCGGATCCACGGTCGCGTTCGCGGGGGTAGTGTGCGCCATAGTGCTGAACGCCACGGGCAGCGTCATGCTTGCTGTAGCGGTTGCTGTTGCCGCGGGCGGTGTGATCGGCTTCGTGAACGGCGCCGTGATTGCGTATCTGCGAATCAATCCATTGATCACGACGCTCGCCACCATGGAGATCGTGCGGGGGCTCGGATTCATCGTGTCCCATGGACAAGCGGTGGGCGTCTCGTCTGAAGGGTTCATTGCGTTAGGCAGCTTGACGCTATTCGGTGTCGCGCTGCCGATATGGGTCACGGTGATCTGCTTCCTCATTTTCGGCGTAATGCTCAACAGCACCATCTATGGCCGCAACACGCTTGCGATTGGCGGAAACCCCGAGGCGTCACGCCTCGCCGGCATCAATGTGGACCTGACCCGCGTCATTATTTTTGTCGTGCAGGGCGCGGTCACCGCATTGGCCGGAGTCATCCTTGCGTCGCGTATCACTTCGGGCCAGCCGAACGCTGCAGAAGGCTTCGAGCTCAACGTGATCTCCGCGTGCGTGCTGGGAGGCGTCTCGCTCCTGGGTGGTCGCGCGACGATTTCCGGCGTGGTGATCGGCGTGCTCATCATGGGAACGGTCGAGAACGTGATGAATCTGATGAACATCGACGCGTTCTATCAATATCTCGTGCGTGGCGCGATCCTCCTTGCCGCCGTGCTGCTCGACCAACTCAAAAATAGAGGCGCACGTGATTAACGCGGGATAAACACTTCGGATACCGAATCATATAAAGTTGTCTAACCCGGCGCAGCATGTCTTGCCGACAGCAAGCGTCTTCACCCTGGATACACCATGAACGAAAAGGATTCTCGCCGGCTGAAGGTCGGCGTGCTCGGCTGTGGACCTATCGCCCAGTTCGCTCATTTCGAATCTTGCGTCAAGGCGCGCAACGCGGACCTGTACGCCATCTGCGACGTGGCCGAAGACCTGGTCCAGCGCATGGGCGCGACCTATGAGCCGACGCGCACGTTTCTCGACTACGACGAAATGCTCTCTGACCCGGAGCTCGACGCGGTGATCATTGCGACGTCGGACGCGTTTCACGTCAAGGCTTCCATGCGCGCGCTGGAGGCGGGTAAGCACGTTCTGTGCGAGAAGCCGATCGGCGTGTCGTTGGACGAGGTCGAAGCGCTGGGCAACACCGTGGAAAATACGGGCAAGATCTTGCAGGTCGGACACATGAAGCGCTTCGATCCGGGCCTCGAACAAGCGCGTGATTTTGTGCGGGACGAGATGGGCGAAATCCTCGCACTCAAAGCTTGGTATTGCGACTCGACGCATCGGTACACGGTCACCGACGCCGTTCAGCCGCTGCCGGTACTTAGCAAGCACGCCCGCAAACCGGGCGAGAATCCGAAGGCTGATTTGCGCCGATACTTCATGCTGGCTCACGGCAGTCACCTGTTCGATACCGCGCGTTTTCTTTGCGGCGACATAGTAGAAGTCAGTGCGCGCCTGACCGAGAAATTCGGGGCCTATTCGTGGTTTGTCGATGTCACGTTCGCAAACGGCGCGGCAGGCCATCTCGATCTGACTGTAGCGGTGAGAATGGATTGGCATGAAGGCCTTCAACTTTATGGCGAGCACGGCAGTGTCATCGCGAAGACGTATAACCCGTGGTATTTCAAATCCTCCGAGGTCGAGATCTTCTCGGAGCGGGACGCATGCTACCGCCGGCCCTTGGGCGCGGACGGCCACTTTTACAGACGCCAACTTGAAGGCTTCGCCGACACGATACTCAACCATGCTCCCATGCGCGGCGCGACCATTGAAGATGGTATCGCGTCAGTGCGAGCCATGATTGCGACCGCGCAATCAGTTCGCACGGGAAAGCCCGTCCGGCTCGATCAGGTGGAGGGCGCAGTGTGATTCAGCTAGGCGTATTCGCAAAAACATTCCCGGATATTGGCGCGATCGAATCTCTGGAAGCTGTGCGAAAAGCGGGGTTTAATACCGCGCAATTCAATCTGGCTTGTGTAGGCCTGCCAACAATGCCAGATTACATCGACGAAGAAATCGTGGCCCGGATCAGAGCCGCAAGCCTTGCGAGCGGCGTAAGCATTGCGGCCATCTCCGGCACCTACAACATGGCGCATCCCGACCCAGCCGTCCGGCAAAAAGGAATGGCGCGATTGCGCGTAATGATTGAATCGGCGCACGCGATGGGAACGCGGATGGTGACGCTCTGCACCGGCAGCCGTGACCCCCAAGATCAGTGGAACTTCCATGCCGACAATTCGACGCCCGAGGCGTGGCGTGACTTGCTTGTAGAAATGGAACTGGCAGTCACGCTTGCCGAGTTGCACGATGTGGACCTGGGCGTCGAGCCTGAACTGGCAAATGTGGTGGCATCGGCGGAAGACGCTGGGTGCCTGATAGAAACGCTGAGGTCCGAGCGCATCAAGATCGTCCTTGATCCGGCCAATCTGTACGAGCGCGGGCCGTCCGGTGAACGCCGGGCGGCCATCGAGCGTGCGGTCGCCATGCTCGCCGGAAGGATCACGATGGCGCACGCCAAAGACAGAGCGGAAGACGGTCGTTTTGTCGCCGCGGGCACGGGTGTCATCGACTTCAGGCACTTCGTTGCAACGTTAAATAGCAACGGATTTGAGGGGCCGCTCGTCACGCACGGTCTAGCCGCCGATGAGGCGCCGGCCGTCGCCGCATTCTTGCGCGGCGTGCTTGGCGAGCAAGGACTATTAGGACAATACAATGATTAAATTTGTTCGCGACGGCGTCGAGCTAACCGGATACGACCTGTACGGAAAGCTGCCCGTGATCTTTCAACACGGTCTCGGCGGGGACGCGTCACAGGTCGCCGAAGTATTTCCAGACGGCCCCGCATTTCGTCGCCTGACGCTGGAGTGCAGGGCGCAAGGCGTATCGGAGGCGGGCGCTTACAACCAACTCTCCATTGCGACATTCGCAGACGACGTTATTGCCTATGCGAACGCTCGCGGTGTCGACACGTTTATCGCGGGGGGCATATCGATGGGCGCAGCCATTGCCTTGCGCCTTGCGGTCACCGCGCCGGATCGGGTGCGCGGTCTGATCATCGCCAGGCCGGCGTGGCTGTGGGAGCCCGCTCCAGTCAATATGACGCCGTTTCATGAGGTTGGCCTCGCGCTTCGCCGCGTTGATCGTGAAGGGTCAAGACATGATTTCGAGCAATCAGCGACCGGTGCGATGCTTGCGAGGAACGCGCCGGATAACCTTGCGTCGTTGCTGAATTTCTTCGGCACAACGAAGCCAGAATCGATGGCCGAGTTGTTATCGAGAATCTCGTTGGATGGACCCGGTGTCACGATTGAGCAGATTCGCGCAATAGCTATTCCCAGTCTCGTGATCGCCCACGGTATGGATTCGGTTCATCCGTTAGCGTACGGTCAGACATTGGCGAATGAGATCAAGGGTTCGACTTTCGTAGAGATTGCCTCTAAGGTTGGTTCGAAAGCGCAATACGTGCGTGAATTCAAGGCCGCGGTAAGTGACTTCTTGACTCACAACACGTTTTGACGGGGCGCTGATGTAACGGTGCAACGATGTTCTCTTTGCCTGCTTCCTACGCAGCAAGTTCATGCAGACGCCGCATGCCTTCCCGCAGCCAGTGAAGCAATCCGCTTTCCGTTTCGACGTCATGCTCCTCTTCATGAATAAACGTCCGGGTGTAGTCACGGCGTTGCGATAGAAGACGACACATTGAATGGCCTAGTTCCGGACGCTTCTTTAGCAGCGGACTCAGGTCCTCCTTATCGAGCCGATACACAAGCACACGCGACATCGCGGTTATATCGACGGACATCGGCACGCCGGATAGCACGCCTGATTCTCCGAACGAGTCTTCTGGCCCGAGCCTCGCGATTTCAATTTTCTCGCCTGGCTGGCCAGGGTTTTCACGATGAACCATCACTGACAGCACGCCTGATGCAACAATCAACAGATAGTCGATGACCTGATCCGCCGTGACAATGGTCTGGGATGCTTCGTATTCATGCCGGGACAGGCGGCTCGCCAGTTCGCGGACTTCGTCGCCCTCGAGGACCTCGAACATTTGAACCTTCGACAGCAGCGATGACCGTTGATCCGCTTGTTCGGACGCGAGCGCGGGTGGCACGGCGAGCGGCCGCAGGATGATCTGCGCGGCTGCCAGATGCCGGTACGCGAGGTCGAACAATTCGTTCGTCGCCTCGCCTGTCCTGCTGATATCGGCAATGAAGCACGTCATTTCGTAGGTAATCGAGTTGACGCCCGCGTGCTTGACGATCACCGAGGGCGCGGGGTCAACCAGCGCGATCCGGCAGCCGGACACCGCGCGCTGGAGCGCTGCCACGACAACCGCGGGCCGCGCTTCGGGCGTGACTTCGAGCGTGACTGACACCCCGTGCAGGCGAGGCGGACGGCTGACGTTGGTGATCTTCGCTTTGGCTGCAACGTTGTTCGGCACCACGACCGTGTTGCCTTGTCCATTCACGATATGCGTCGCGCGCCAGTTCATCTCCACGACTTTGCCCTCGACCCCGTCGACCATGATCCAGTCGCCCGGCTGGTACGGCTCGGTCGTGTTGATCACGAGTCCCGCGAACACGTCGCTGAGCGTGCTTTGCACGGCCAGGCCGATCACGATAGCCATCGCGCCGGAGGTCGCGATCAATCCGCCTACCGGAACGTGAAATACGTAGGCGGTCGCCGCAACGGCCGCGGCGAGGAGCACGACCGCGCCGAGCAACTCCTGGAAGAGCCGGTCGTGATGCCAGCTCTTGCGCATGAAGATTACGTCCAGGAGCACGATACCGAGTCGCGCGCCGAGCAGCCACCAGGCGACTTCGAGCACCTGCGCAGCGATCTGGACGGCGGGCTGGCCGGGCAACGCGGGGCCTTCGAGTGGCGACATGCCATGGCTGAAAAGCACCCACGAGAACGCCACGAACAGCGCAAGGCGAATGGCGGTCAGCGTCAGTTTGTGTTGCGGGGCGATCACTCGCCAGGCGATCAGGTCTGCAACGATAGCGGCCGTGCCAAGCAGCAAGGGATTCATTGGTCGGGAGTGGTCGGAGGGTTGGGCGAGGCTCGGTCGGTGCTGCTTAGGTTAGCGCGGGTTTTATGTTGACTATATTTTTATCACTATTATTCCCTAACGAGGGATTTTCGTTCGCACTCGGGCGGGGTTTTGGGCGCGGGGCTGATGGTCGGTGGTCGGGGTTGATGCTGGGTTGCTGCTGCTTACGTTGGCTCGGGTTGTATGTTGGCTATATTTTTTATCACTATTCGCCAGGTTATTTTCGTTCGCACTTGGGACTGTTTGGGGCCGGCTACTGGCGGTGGTCGAGGGTCGATGCCGGGTTGCTGCTGCTGACGTTAGCTCGGGTTTTAAGTTTGCTAAATTTTTTATCACTATTAGCCACTGTGCGTGGCGGCACTTCATTTCTTTGTCCAACGGCGACAAAGAAACGAAGCAAAGAAAACGCCTCTCCACAATCTGTATTAAGTGTCCCCAGCGTGCAGACCACTGCTTTTGGTTCCCGCGTAGAACGGTGCTCGCTAGAACCACCAACACTTGAAACCCTCCTTCTCGCGAATCCCTACATCCCCACGCTTCGCCACCAGTGCTCTCGGGTAAGTTCGGTGACCCCGAGAACTTCTACGGCCTCACGCGTCTTTATGGGTTACTGGACTGCGTGATCCGCGTGCCCATGCAGGCAAGGGCGAAAAGCGCGCAATACGTGCGGGCACCGGCAGACTAATAAAATCGTGGAACGCCGTTGGCGCGAACAACCGAGCCTGAAATCAGTACGCACCGCATAACCTTACCGCTAACCACGGCACGGGTGAGGCCGTAGACGTTCGTGGGTCCACCGAACTTGCCCGAGAGCACTGGTGGCGAAGCGTGGGGATGTCAGGATTCGCGAGAAGGAGGGTTTCAAGTGTCCGTGGTTTTGCGAGCACCGTTCTACGCGGGAACCAAAAGCAGTGGTCTGCACGCTGGGGACACTTAAAGCAGATTGTGGGAAGGCGTTTTCTTTGCTTCGTTTCTTTGTCGCCGTTGGACAAAGAAATGAAGTCCCGCCACGGACAGTGGCTAATAGTGATAAAAAATTTAGCCAAAAGCAAACCCGCGCTAAGGTACGCAGCACCAACCCAGCACTGACCCCGACCACCGACCATCAGGCCCGCGCCCAAATCCCTGACCGAGTGCGAACGAAAATACCCTGGCTAATAGTGATAAAAAATATTGCCAACATTAAACCCGCGCTAACGTAAGCAGCACCAACCCAGCACCGACCCCGGCCACCGACCATCAGCCCCGCGCCCAACCCCCACGAGTGCGAACGAAAACCTAATCCCCAGCCCGAATCGCCTTGGCAAGTTCAGCCAACCGATACGGCTTGATTAACGAAGGCGAAATCATCGATCCGACCATACTGCGTCGCGTAAAGCCGGAAGCGGATACCCCGACGCCAGCACCACCTTGAGATCGGGACGAAGCTCGCGCGCCGGCGCGGCCAGTTGAATACCGCTCATGCCCTTCGGCATGACGACGTCGGTGAACAGGATGTCGATATCGGTACGGCGCTCCAGGATCGCCATCGCGTCGACGCCGTTGGTCGCCGTCACAACCTCGTAGCCAATGCTGCGGAAAAGCTGCCCCGCCGCGTCCAGCACGTCCGGCTCGTCTTCCACGATAAGAACCGTATCCACGCGTCGCATCGGTCGCGACAATCCGGCTCATCCGGCGTCCCTTCAACCACGGGCAAGTACATGCTGATGGTCGTGCCCTTGCCCTCTTCGCTATCGATCACGACGTCGCCGCCGGACTGCGCGATGAACCCATAGACCTGGCTCAAGCCCAGCCCCGTCCCCTTGCCAATCTCCTTGGTCGTAAAGAACGGCTCGAACGCGCGTGCGACAACCGCCGGCGGCATGCCGGAGCCTGTATCGCGGACGACTGAAACGCGGACGTAAGCGCCCGGCGCCAGATTCCCGACCTGCCCAGCGCCGATGTCGACGTTCTCGACCGCGACCATCAGCTTTCCGCCATCGGGCATGGCGTCGCGAGCGTTGACGACCAGGTTCAGCAGCGCCGCTTCGAACCGGGCGGCATCGAGCAAAACGGTTTTGGCTTCACGGGCTGGCTGTATGTCCATCTCGATAGCGGAATTGCCCGCGCGGCGCAGCACGGATTCGAAGCCGCTGATCACCGAGTTCAGGTCGTACTTTTCGACCATGAGCGGTTGCTGACGCGCGAACGAAAGTAATTGCTGGGTCAGGAGCGCACCGCGCTCGACGGCGCGCCGCATGGCGTCGAGTACCTTGGTGTCCGCGTAATTCTGCACTCGCGTGGCCAGCACATCCACGCTGCTCGAGATGACCGCCAGAAGGTTATTGAAGTCATGGGCAATGCCCCCGGTGAGCTGGCCGATCGCTTCCATCTTCTGCGACTGGAAAAGCGCCGCATTGGCACGCTCAAGGGCTTCCGCTGCCAGCTTGCGCTCGGTGATATCCCGTGTGACCTTGGCGAATCCCAGCAGTTTGCCTGCTTCGTCGCGGATCGCATCGACTACGACGTGCGCCCAGAAGCGCGTTCCGTCCTGGCGCACGCGCCAGCTTTCCTGTTCAAACCGCCCTTCGGATGCGGCCGTTGCCAGCGTCTTGGCGGGCATGCCTTTCGCGCGGTCTTCTTCGGTGTAAAAGACTGCGAAATTCTAACCGACGATTTCTTCGCGCTTGTAGCCCTTGATGCGCTCGGCGCCCGCATTCCAGTTCGTGATCTCGCCAGTCGGAGAGATCATGTAGATCGCGTAGTCGGTCACGCCCTGGACGAGCAGGCGGAACCGCTCCTCGCTTTCGCGCAATGCCTCCTCGGCCGCTTTGCGCTCGGTAATGTCGCGCGTGATCTTGGCGAAGCCGATCAAGCTCGGCCTGTGGGATCCCGGATCGGATCGACCACGACGCTCGCCCAGAATCGGGTGCCGTCTCTTCGCACCCGCCAGCCTTCGTCTTCGAATTTTCCGTGTTCGCGGGCCATTTGCAACGCACGTGCCGGCTTGCCTGAACGCCGGTCCTCCTCGGTGTAGAACACCGAGAAATGCTGGCCGATGATCTCGTGGGCGTCATACCCTTTGAACCGTTCCGCTCCGACATTCCAGCTGCTGGATAAACCCCTCAGGGTTCAGCATGTAGATGGCGTAATCACTGATGCCCGTGACCAGCATTTCAAAGCGGTTTTCTTCGACTTTTTTTTCGGCCTTTTCTTCGTTTGGACCGCTCATCTTCCCGCTTTCTTCAGCTTTCATTGTTCCGGGTCCCACGTGTCGTAATTGCGTTGTGATATGAGGGTTACGCACCGGATAACGCTGCGCACTCTCAACGCCCATGATAGTTCCGAAATGGCTGTTTTCGGAACGATACGTAACTGTACATCCATACAGTCGCGCGTCATAGGCCGCAAATAGCGTGCAATCGCGGGACACCACCGAAGCCAAGCGCCTGGGGTGCTTTGACGCAACTACTCCGACGAGCGCATCAGGCCGGGAGCAAACGGATAAACGGGGGAGCGAGGAGGCCAGGCGGCGTGATGAACTTTTCCGCCAGCTGAAGCGATGCAAAGTGGCGAGAACGGGGCTTCCTGCCCGGGCGCTTCGGCACCAGGATCACATACTTCTTTGCCGATACACTGTGGCCGGTATTCACTGGCACGCAAGGACTTGCTCGGATTTGCATCGTTGCTCGTGATGCGCCTTCTTATCGGTATGCGGAGACACTGGGCTTTCCGACCGATAGCGGGGCGACCACAATGTGTTTTCCGCATCAGGGACTCGAACCTTGCTAAAAAGCACGCGTCGTGCTGACCCGCGCTGCAGTTGCGACACGTTCACAGACGGAGCTCACCCGATGAACATTTTCGACGAAGACAAGATCGACTGTCATAACCATATCTTCGATCCCGCGCGGTTCCCCTATCGGGCAGACACTGTTTATTGCCCGTCGGATCAGGAAATAGGTACTGCGAAGCAGTTTGCGAGGGTGATGAATGCGTGTGGCGTGGGTCACGCGCTGCTGGTCGGCCCGACCAGTGGTTATCGGACCAGGTCCGACGCCAGATTCTATGGGACACGCCCCGCCGGCTCTTCGGCTTCGAAAACTGATCACCCGTGAAGACACGAATGGTTGACTTGAAAGCTCTCAAGGAGCAAGCAAGTACGCTCAGAGGTGAGTAGACCTCGGAGTAGACCTCGGCCTCTGGCGCTAGCGCCGGCTCTTGCGCTTCTTGGGCTTGGGCGGCGTGAGCGCAGCGGTCCAGAAATCGGCGGCCTGTCGCTTTGCCGCCGCGCTAGCCTGGCCCCGTGCCGATCCGACCACACGGTTCGCGCCGCTCAGCCACATGCTCATAAACGGACTCTTCTTGGTCCATGGGTTTTTCATTTCAACTCCAATTCGATGAGCAACGAGACGACTTGCAGTGGGACTTCGCAACGCCCGTACCTAGACGAGCAGCGATGTGTGGGCCGAATGGAAAACGGGCGCATATCGCAGTTACCGGCAGTTATCGGCTGAGAAATTAAGCATCGTCCACCACCGACGAATTCGAATTGGGTGAAAAGCACCTGTCGTAGTGTAGTTTCTTCAGCAAGAAATCGCCCACAAGTCAAAGTTTCCTGCCATCGTCAATGAATAGCAAAAAACCTAAAAACTAAACACCCATCGTGGGCGGCCGGTGACGAATTTCTGATCGAAAAGGAATAACGGGAAGCTATCTCCAGCAGCCGGTCTCCCCCAAAGTTCGGGGCGTCGGTGGCCGCATTTGGGGCGCAATCTGGCAGAGCCCGCGTCACCTCGAGCTCGCCGAGACTTTGCGGTTTTTAAGCAGGGCGCAGCTGGATAATAGCGACTTGACGACCTTTGAAACTGCCGTATGATGGCTTATTGCGGCGGCGCAGCAACGCGAGTTCGATCAGTCGGTCGGAATGTCCAGCCAAAGCATTTCATTTTCAAGGAGCGGTCAATGTTTCCATTTTATCCTCAGCATTCCTCTACAATTGCGGCTGCAAATCTGCAGATGTTTGTGAACGTGTCAAAGCGATACGCGGGCGGTCTTCAAGAACTCACGGAGTTGAATGTGCAGACTGTCAAGACGGTGCTTGAAGAAAGTACTTCGGTTCTAAGCGCGGGCGACAGCGCAAAACCAGGTGAGTTTCTGACATGGGAGTCGACACTGTTCGCGGAGTTTCCGGAGAAAGCGGCGGCGTACACCCGGCATTTTTTCTCGATCATCCGAGCAACGGAGACCGACATCCTGAGTGAGACACGCAGCCATTACGAGAAATACGGCATCAGCATCAAGGGGACGTTCGATTCGGCGGTGAAGCAGGGCCAATCGGCGTTGCTGGAGTCGTCTGAGCAACTATCGAACATTTCCGCGGCGTCAGCAGAGGCCGTCAAAGAGACGGCTGTGGTCGTCCGTGACGCCGGGGCGGAAATCGCGCAAAACACCATCGACGCAAACGCTGATGCGGCGGACGGCATAAAAGAGACATCTGAAGCCGCGTTGCGGCCTGTCAAAGCCGTCTCAAAGCGTTGATCCTGGACGTCGCCTTGTGCTTGTAGCAACGCTGCTTTTAAAGCCCGCCTCAGGCGGGTTTTTTATTTCGCTTAAGATACCTAAGGAAAGCCGACGGGCGCTTTCGACAAAGTTGTATGGAAGCAATTGCGCTGGCGCAAGCAACTGCGCAGAATTCGGCGGAATCGATTTCGCGTTTTCTGTATCAAGTTATATAAGAGGAGGGGTTGAACAGCGCTTAGTACGCGAAGGCTCGGCGGCGATCCAATAGTTGGGACGGCTGGCGTTTCCTCTCGGCTCGATTACAAATGCGGCAAAATGCATCTTTGTTTAGTACAGCCGCCGCTATTATCCAGAACGATGGACTTAGGGGGCTGTGAGCGTTGAAAATAACTTCTGCATGAAATTCGCAGCACTACAGCAACCATCTTGCATGGGAGCATTGTGGATCTCACCGGATATGAGTTGGAGCCGTTGCACAATGACGGCGACTTCTCACTATATCGCGCTCGAAAACCTAGCCATCCCGCCTCGGTGCTCGCGCTGGTCGTCACGCGCACGACCTCGCCGAGCATTACGCGCCTCGAGCACGAATACGGATTAGCCCCGCTGCTCGATTCCCGTTGGGCGGCTCAGCCACTCGCGTTTTGCCGCCGCAGGGAGCCGCCCATGCTCGTTCTCGACGACGACGGCGGCGAACCACTCTATCTCTCACTTGGCCGTCCGCTGGAGCTCTCGCGCTGTTTGCGCATCGCCGTCAATCTGGCGAAGGTGATCGGCCACGTTCATCGATGCGGTCTGGTTCACAAAGACATCAAACCGGCGAATGTGCTTGTCGACGGGCACGGCAATGTTCGGCTCACCGGCTTCGGCATCGCCTCGCAACTGCCGCACGAACATCAGCCGCCCGCACCCCCGGAGATCGTGGCCGGCACCTTCGCGTATATGGCGCCCGAACAGACGGGCCGCATGAACCGTTCGATCGACACGCGCAGCGATCTCTACTCGCTTGGCGTCACACTGTACGAGATGCTCACCGGGTCGCTGCCGTTCGCGGCATCGGACGCGATGGAATGGATTCATTGCCACATCGCTCGCAGGCCGACACCGCCAGGCGAGCGCGTCGACGGCATTCCGAAGACAGTTGAGGGCATCGTTCTGAAGCTCCTCGCCAAGGCCGCTGAGGATCGTTACCAGACCGCGGCGGGCGTCGAGGCTGACCTCCGGTCGTGCTTCGTGGCATGGGAGGCGCATCACCGCATCGACCCGTTCCCGCTGGGTGCGCACGACGCGTCCGACCGGCTGCTGATCCCCGAAAAACTCTACGGGCGCGAGGCACAGATTGAAGCGCTTGTCACAGCGTTCGATCGGGTCGTGGGCAGCGGGGTGGTCGAACTGGTGCTTATCTCGGGCTATCCGGGTATTGGCAAGTCGTCGGTCGTCAACGAGCTGCACCGCGTGCTGGTGCCGCCTCGCGGCCTGTTCGCGTCCGGCAAGTTCGACCAGTACAAACGCGACATCCCGTATGTGCCATTTGCACAAGCCTTCCAGACGCTCGTACGCAACCTTCTGAGCAAGAGCGACGCAGAAGTCGAGACGTGGCGGCACGCGCTTATGGAGGCGCTCGGGCCCAATGGTCAGCTGATTGTGAATCTGATCCCCGAGCTTGCGCTCATCATCGGCGAGCAGCCGAGTGCGCCCGTCCTTCCGCCGCAAGATGCGCAAAACCGCTTCCAGATGGTATTTCGACGTTTTCTCGGCGTGTTTGCGCGACCTGAGCATCCGCTCGCGCTGTTTATCGACGATCTGCAATGGGTCGATACGGCGACGCTCGACTTGCTCGCCCACCTCGTCACGCATCCGGATGTGAAGCATGTTCTGCTGGTCGGCGCCTACCGGGACAATGAGGTGGATGCGTCGCACCCGTTTGCGCGCACGCTCGAGTCGATCAGCCACGCCGAAGGGCGGGTGCAGCAGATAGAGCTCGCGCCGCTCACACCCGATAGCGTCACGCAACTCGTGGCTGATTCGCTTCACTGCGACAGCGCAACCGCCGGGCCGCTCGCGCAACTGGTGCACGAGAAGACGGGCGGCAATCCGTTCTTCACGATCCAGTTTCTGACGACGCTCGCCGATGAAGACCTGCTCACATTCGACCAGCGCGCTGCCATGTGGTGCTGGGATCTGCCGCGCATCCATGCGAAGGGTTTTACCGAGAACGTCGCTGATCTGATGGCGGCAAAGCTCGGCCGGTTGCCACGAGCGACGCAAGACGCGTTGGGGCAACTGGCGTGTCTCGGCAACGTCGCCGAAGTCACCGCACTGACGTGGGTTCAGGGTGGATCCGAGGAGACGATGCACGCGAACTTATGGGAAGCCGTGCGCACGGGCCTTATTTTTCGCGACGCCAACGCTTATGAGTTCGCACACGATCGCGTGCAGGAGGCCGCTTATGCGCTGATCCCCGCCGACGAGCGTGCCGCGGCCCACCTGCGGATTGGACGGGCACTGGTCTCCCGGACCGCGGCAGAAGCGCTTGAAGATGCCATCTTCGATATCGTCAACCATCTCAATCGCGGCGCGGCGCTGATCGTGACGGAAACGGAGCGTGAGCAGGTCGTTGCATTGAACCTGACCGCAGGCACGCGCGCGATGAATTCGACCGCCTACGCGGCCGCTCGCAGCTATCTGCAGCTGGGTGTCACTCTGCTGTCGGCCGACGCGTGGACGCAGCGCTACGACAGCACGTTCGACCTCTATCTCGCGTTCTCGGAATGCGAATATCTTGCCGGCGATTTTGCAAAGGCCGACGCGCTCGCCGACATGATGCTCGCCCGGGCACGCTCCCATCTCGATCGCGCGAAGGTTTTCAGCCTGCGGATAGAGTTGTATCAGCTCGCCGGAAGATATGACGAGAGCTTCGAAGTCGCGCTCACTGCGCTCCGCGATTTCGGCATTATCTTTCCTGAGACCGACCAGGATATCCACGCGGCCGTCGACGCTGGATTGCGGGACATTCGCGTCAATCAGGCGGGTCGTCTCATCGCCGAACTGGTCGACGCGCCGGTCGCGACGGATCCTGTGATCCGTGCGATCGTCAACCTTCTCCTTCAAGCGATGAACTGCGCCTTTGCCGCGCGTCCCGCGTTTTACCCGCTCATCACCATGAAGGCGGTCAACCTCTCCTTGCAGCACGGCAACACCGACAACTCCAGTTTTGCTTACGGCAATTACGCGTTGATGCTGGTCTCCCTTATTGGCGATATCCCCACGGCGGTGCAGTTTTCAGAAATGTCGATCAAGCTGAACGAAAAATTCGGCAATCGGCGCCTGAATGGAAAGCTGCTTCACCTGTACGGCGCCCATGTCAATTTCTGGCGCTGCCACATTGCGGCTAATCTGCCGGTTCTCGAACGGGCGACCGCAGCGTGCCTGGAAGTGGGCGACTTCGTTTTTGCAGGCAACGTTGCATTCAACGCGGTTTGGCAGGCGATCGAGCAAGGGGCCGCTCTAGAGGACGTGCAGGCGCTATCGGAGAAGTACGCTGCGCTCGCGCGGGAGAGCCACAACGATGCGGTTTACGAGTTGATCCGGGTCGAGCGGCAATTCGTCGTCAGTCTGCGGGGCAAGACGACCGAAACGTTGAAGCTTGACGACGATACGTTTAACGAAGCAACCTGCTTCGACGCAATCATCAAATCGAATTTCGGCTGCGCTATAGGCGTCTATCGCATCATCAAGGTCATGCTTGCCTTCCTTGATGGCCGCTATGCCGAGGCGTTGGAGGCTGCGGACCGCGCGGAAGCGGTGCTCAGTTCCGTGATGGCACTGTCCATCGAGGCGACGTATCACTTCTTTCATGCACTCACCCTGACTGCACTCTATCCGGAGGCATCCGCGGAACAGCAGCAAACCTACCGGCGCATTCTTGAAGCGAAGCTCAAGAAGTTCGAGATGTGGGCCAAGCACGGCCCGGAGAACTATCAGAACCGCTACGCGCTTGTGTGCGCGGAGCTTGCGCGAGTGGAGGGGCGCGATCTCGACGCCATGCGCCTCTACGAAGAGGCCGTCCACTCCGCTCATGAAAATGGCTTTCTGCACCATGAAGGCGTTGCCAACGAACTTGCCGGTCGCTTCTATCTTGGCAGGGGCCTCAGGACGAACGCTGATGCGTATTTGCGCAACGCGCGTCATTGCTTCGCCGCTTGGGGCGCGGACGGCAAAGTCGCGCAACTCGACGAGCAATTTCCCCGCCTCGCCAATCAAGACGGCAGCAGGGTTACGTCGACACTCAGCTTCGATTGGCGGCAGTTCGATGCCGCGACGCTGCTCAAGGCATCTCAAGCCCTCTCCAGCGAGATCGAGCTGACCGGCCTGATCGAGCGCCTGATGACGATAGCGCTGCAGATCGCAGGCGCGGATCGAGGTCTTTTAGTCGTGCCGCAGCAGCCCGATGGCTACCGGATCGAGGCAGAGGCGCGCATCAGTGGGAACGGGATCGAGTTGAATCGGGAGCCGCCTGCCAATTCAGCTGCCCCTGCCGCCGTTCTGCGTTACGTGATCCACACGCAAAAGAGTGTCATCATCGACGATGCCCTGGTACCCAATATGTTCTCCGAGGACAGCTACCTGCGCAAGTGGAGCGACCCGGTCCCTGTTCTGCCTGCCTCTTGTCAGACAGGGCAAACTCAGCGGCCTGCTGTATCTCGAGAACACGGCCACTTCGCATGTTTTTACGGCACGCCGCTCCGCGCTGCTCGACTTGCTTGCGTCGCAGGCGGCCATTTCGCTTGAGAACACCCGTCTTTATGCCGATCTTCAGGAACGCGAAGCAAGGGTTCGGCGCCTGGTGGACTCCAACATCATCGGGATCCACATCTGGGACTTTGAAGGCAACGTCGTCGAAGCCAACGATGCGTTTTTGCGCATTGTGGATTACAGCCGGGAAGATCTCCTTTCAGGGCGTATCCGCTGGCCCGATCTGACTCCGCCTGAGTGGCGTAATCTCGACGAACTGGTGAAGGCCGAATTGAAGGCCACCGGAAGCGCCAAACCGTTCGAGAAAGAATACATCCGCAAGGATGGCCGCCGGGTGCCGGTGCTGGTCGGTGCGGCGGCGTTCGGCGACCGCGAGGGTCAGGGCGTTGCTTTTATACTCGACCTGACCGACCAGAAGCGGGCACAACAGGAAGTGCGCGACAGCGAACGACGATATCTCGAACTCCAGATGGAACTGGCGCATTCAAACCGCGTGGCGACGATGGGGCAGTTATCGGCATCGATTGCCCATGAAGTGAAGCAACCCATCACCGCAACGATTGCCTACGCCAGTGCGGCCTTGCGCTGGCTGGCGGCCCGCCCGCCCAATCTCGACGAAGTGCGTCAGGCGCTCAATCGGATTGTCGCGGATAGCGGCCGCGCCAATAACATCGTCGACCGCACCCGCGCCTTCTTTAAAAAGGAACCGCAGCGAAAAGACGGCCTCGACATCAACGAAACGATTCTCGAGTTGATCGCGTTCATGCGAAGCGAAGCCAGCAAGCACGGAGTCGAGCTCGCCGTCGAGCTGGTGGATGGATTGCCGCAGATCCAGGGCGATCGGGTACAACTGCAGCAAGTGATGCTCAATCTGATGATCAACGCTCTTGAAGCGATGAGCACGATGGACGCTGGCGAGCGAAGGCTTTTGATTCGAACGAGTAAGACCGACGCCAATGAACTCTGCGTTACCGTGGAGGATTCTGGTCCAGGCCTTGACGCTGAACATTTGGAAAGCGTATTCGAGGCTTTCTTTACGACCAAGCCCAACGGCCTGGGGATGGGGCTGGCGATCTGCCGTTCGATTGTGGAGAGCCACAGAGGGCGGCTATGGGTGTCGTCAAGCGGACGGGGCGCTACGTTTCAGTTCGCATTGCCGGGGCAGGGGGGCAGGGGGGCAGGGGGGCAGGGGGGCGGGGGGGTAGGGGTTGGGGTTGGGGGGCTGCGTAGGTTAGCGCGGGTTATATGTTGGCTAAATTTTTATCGCCATTAGCCAGGGTATTTTCGTTCGCACTCGGGCGGGGTTTTGGCGCGGGGCTGATCGGTGGTCGGGGTTGATGCTGGGTTGCTGCTGCGTACGTTAGCGCGGGTTTAATTTTGGCTATATTTTTTATCACTATTAGCCACTGTCCGTGGCGGGACTTCATTTCTTTGTCCAACGGCGACAAAGAAACGAAGCAAAGAAAACGCCTTTCCACAATCTGTATTAAGTGTCCCCAGCGTGCAGACCACTGCTTTTGGTTCCCGCGTAGCACGGTGCTCGCTAGAACCACGGACACTTGAACCCCTCCTTCTCGCGAATCCCGACATCCCCACGCTTCGCCACCAGTGCTCTCGGGCAAGATCGGTAGCCCACGGACCGGTTGGGCCTCACCCCTGTTCAAGGTTGACTGAAGCTATTCGGTGCGTAGTAATTTCAGACGCGCTTGTTCGCGCCTGGCGCAAGGCGTTCCGCGATCTTTCTGATGTGCTGGCGCCCAAACGTATTACGCGCTAAGCGCGCCCCACGCCCAAAGGTCTCGCAGATCACGCAGTCCACCAACCCGTAAAAACGCGTGAGGCTGTATAGATCTGCCGGCCATCGATCTTGCCCGAGAGCATTGACGTGCTGGCGCCCAAACGTATTACGCGCTAAGCGCGCCCCACGCCCAAAGGTCTCGCAGATCACGCAGTCCACCAACCCGTAAAAACGCGTGAGGCTGTATAGATCTGCCGGCCATCGATCTTGCCCGAGAGCATTGGTGTGCTGGCGCCCAAACGTATTACGCGCTAAGCGCGCCCCACGCCCAAAGGTCACGCGGATCACGCAGTCCACCAGCCCGTAAAGACGCGTGAGGCGGTATAAAATCTGCCGGCCATCGATCTTGCCCGAGATCACTGGTGGCGAAGCGTGGGGATGTAGGGATTCGCGAGAAGGAGGGTTTCAAGTGTCCGTGGTTTTGCGAGCACCGTTCTACGCGGGAACCAAAAGCAGTGGTCTGCACGCTGGGGACACTTAAAACAGATTGTTGGAAGGCGTTTTCTTTGCTTCGTTTCTTTGTCGCCGTTGGACAAAGAAATGAAGTGCCGCCACGCACAGTGGCTAATAGTGATAAAAAATCTAGCTCACATACAACCCGCGCTAACGTACGCAGCAGCAACCCAGCACCGACCCCCGACCCCCGACCCCCGACCACTACCCAGCCCCGCGCCCAACCCCCGACCGAGTGCGAACGAAAATCAAACGACCATGAGATCCTCATCCCGGCTAGTCGGTTGCGAAACCCTGACCGCAGAATGCACCCTCGGCGCTCTAAAAAACTCCGCACAGAAATCAACAAACGTCCTGAGCCGCACCGGAAGCAATTCCCGATGCGAATAGAAAAGACATATCTCAACGCTACTGTCCGATGTCGTACATTCCGGCAAAATGTGCACCAGATGCCCCATGTCGATATCTTCGCGAACCATCGTCTCAGGCAACGTGGCAATGCCGGTCCCGGTCAACGCGGCTGCCCGCAACAGCACCTCATTTCCATCCATCGACGACATGGGAAACACGCTCACTCTTCGCCCACTCTCACGCAGATCAATGAAATCCGCGCTCTTCTTCCTCGACTCAGGGTCAACCAGCAGAAAGTGATTGGCGAGCTGCGAAGCGGTCTCCGGCATACCGTATTGCGCCAGATAAGTGGGTGACGCAACAAGAATGCGCGGCGACCTGCACAGCGTCCGGCGAATCACGGCGGATTGCTCCACAAGATGAGGCGGAAGAATCGCGATGTCGAACCGGCCGTCATACAGGTTCGCGGCGCCATCCTGAACGGAAACAACGAGACTCACGTCGGGCGCGATGGCATGATAGCCCCGCACCAATCGGGAGAACGTCTCGCTCACCAGCATGGGGTGCACGACAAGCCGCAGCCTTCCGCCGTTGACCTCATGCTCCTGCGAAATGCGCCGATTTGCTTCATCGAGCTCTTCAAGCAAACGGCAGCAAATCAGATAGTACGGTTGTGCCGCTTCCGTCAAAGAGACCGACCTCGTTGTCCTGAGCAAAACCCTTGTCTGGATGCATCCCTCGAGCTTGGCGATCGCTTTCGATATTGACCCGGTAGTCACATTCAAGGACTCGGCGGCCTTGCTAAAACTTTGATACCGCGCCGCCGCAACGAATGCACGCAACATGTAAAGCTGATCCATCTCGCACCTCACAGGCAAATTCACGAAGAAAGTATCCAGCCGCTAAGAACTGCGAAAGATGAGGAAATCCCGATCGCCCATCTGCACGTAGAGCCAAAGTTGCATAGTCGCTGCAGGGTTCCTGCAGGCTCGCTCGCTGCCTTAGGCGGTGCAGGAACGAGCCAAGAGTCGTGCAAAGTTCGGCCGAGGATTGAAGCGTAAGCGCGAACGGAGCGCGATTCTATCGTTCGATGTGATGTGATGCGTTGTGCAGTCGCATGCCCGCTAATACGTTCGGATGGTTGGATGGCCTAAGCCCACGTGGCGGCGTGACAGCCCCGGCCTCGCTTGCGGTCTGCACGACGGACCGTCGGTCAGGTTACTTCCGCAGTATTTCGCCGATCAGCGCGATCAGCCGGGCGTCATCCACGGGCTTTGAGAAGAATCCGGCGGCTCCGCCGGCCGTGGCTCGCTCCTGGAGCTCCGGCGTGGCGTAGGCGGTAATGAAAATGACGGGAACGGGCTGTTTCCAAAGCTTGATCGACTCAAGCAGCGCGAAACCGTCCATGCCGGGCATGTGGATATCCGCGAGAACAAGCTTCAGTTCCGACCGGCGCGTGTCCACTAGAAGATGGTTGGCGGATGCATAGGCGATGACCTTCCAGTTCGCCGAACGAAGCAAACTGGATGCCGCCATCCGGACGGATTCGTCGTCGTCCACCACCCCAATAACTGCAGAAGAGCGCTTTGATCTCATCTCGAGTCCGCAGACCATCGAAAGGGTTCAGACAGACTGAATCCTGTAGGCAAATTACCGGCCCACGGACGAGGCGGCAATAAGACCTTAGAATGATTTTAGTGTCAGTTCGTATTAGAGGGATCGCTTCCGGCGCGCAACATCGGCGGCCGCAGCGCAGCAAGTGCGAAACTTCTACCTGGCGTCTTGCTGCACAGGCAGCACCTGCTGCAACTTCCTGACGACATCGGGCACCGAGCGCGCATTCAGCTTGTGCATGGCTTGCGCCCGATGAATTTTGACCGTGACTTCGCTAAGACACAGGAGGTCGGCGATTTGCTTGTTCAACAGTCCATCGGCGACCAGCCTGATGACTTCCCGCTCGCGCGCTGTCAGCAAATCGTATGTTTGGCGGATGCTCGCAACAATCCTTTCCTGGCGCTTTAACTCGCTATCCCTTTTCAGGGCAGCGGTGATCGTATCGATCAGGTCCTGATCCTTGAACGGCTTTGTCATGAAATCGAAAGCGCCCGCTTTCATTGCCTTGACGGACATGTCAATGTCGCCGTGCCCGGTCAGGAATACGATCGGAAAGCGCACACTTTCTTTAAATGGTTCCTGCTGCAGAGTCAGGCCGCTTGCGCCTCGCAGCCGAACGTCGAGAATGAGACAACTCGGCACGTCCGGCATCTTCGCGGCTAGAAACTCGTCGGCCGATTCGAAGGCCCGCACCTGAATTCCAACTGACATGAGCAGAGAGGTTAGGGCGCCTCGAATAGACTCGTCGTCGTCGACCACATAAACGATCGAGTCCGGCATTGATTCATTTTCCGCCCCGACGTTATCTTCTTTCATCGCCCCATCTTCGAAAAGTTCGTTACGGTAAGCCGACGCCAATACCCGATACCCGATACCCTTCGTATAGTAAGCAATGCTCGCTCTTATCGCTACCTATTGCGCACAGTCTTTCCCATTGGCATCGCGCCTCCAGGTACACCTTCACGTCTTATTGCGGCCGGCAGCAAAGCAAAGCTGTCATTTCGTCGGACGAATCGAGCGCTCGACGGTGCATTCAGACCGGGTGGCCTTGGCATTCTTAGCCGCATTGGGGACATCATCCGGCAAGCACTTCACCGGTCCCACACCTCTTGAGGCACCGGCAAGCCTTCAAGATCGGCTGCGGTCACCGGACCATCCGGTCCGATACCGTTACTCTCCAGCATCAGCATGACCTGCCGTGTATGTTGAGCGGCATGCCATGCAGTGCGCTCGAGCACTTCGTGAAATGGCCGCACGCCATAGTAGGTTTGCACCGTGAAGTCCACGTTCGGATCCTTCTGCGTTTCCCACCACGCCAGGAAGCGCGCATGCACGTCCTCGCCCCACCTTGCGATGTCCTCGCCGCTCCAGTCGTCTGGCGGAAGTTCATCGAATGACTCGAAGCGCAATGGGATGCCTTGCGCCGCCTGCATGCCCATTTCGGCGACGCGGAACATGTGAAACCCAAGTCCTGCAGGCGTCCGGTTGCGGTTGCGAAAAGGTGTCTTGAGTTGCTCGGGCGTGAACTGGCGCACGTAGCGTGCGTTCGCGCTCATCAGCAAGTCGAGCTTCGCCACGAGCTGCGCGGGCGGAAGCGGGTCCATCACGCGGGTCTTCAGATCGAGGAACTTGATGACGTCGTTAATCGACTGGCAGAACGTATACCGCTTGCCGATCGAAACCACCGGCACGCTGCGTGCACCGAGTTCTTTCAGTTGAGCGAGTGCGGCGGGATCGTTATGAACATCCAGCGATTCGAACTCAATACCTTGTTCTGTCAGAAACTCTTTCGTGCGCAGGCACGACGAACATCCCGGTTGCCAGAATACCTTGATGCGCGCGGCCGTCAGTGTTTCGGTCATTGTCGTTCTCCAGGATGAGGGGGGCGGTCAGAAGGCTTAGAGTCAGGGTGCTTTGATCAAGTGTTGATGCCACTTCAGCAGCGCGAGGTTCACC
This sequence comes from uncultured beta proteobacterium, assembly GCA_963708695.1. Classification (GTDB taxonomy): domain Bacteria; phylum Pseudomonadota; class Gammaproteobacteria; order Burkholderiales; family Burkholderiaceae; genus Caballeronia. The sequence goes on along the minus strand of CAVPTS010000013.1, from coordinate 270,446 downwards.
ACGGTCGCGAAGATGAAAAGAAGACTCGCGAGCGCCATGATGGTCTGCGAATCGTTGCGGCCCATCGCGATCATCAGCATGTGTCCAATACCGCTTTGCGACGCGAACATCTCGCCAATCAGCGTGCCGAGCAAGGTCAGCGAAAAGCCGATACGCAAGCCCGCCAGCACTTCGGGCACTGCAGCCGGCAGCAATACATAACGCGCATACGCCACCGGCGAGAGCCTGCATGCACGCGCCGTGCGCGTGAACACGGGACGCATGTTGCGCACGGCGTTCATTGTGAAAACAGTGATCGGGATGATGCCGTGGATCACGCCGAACGTGACCTTTGCATAGAGCCCGAGCCCGAACATCAGCAGCACGACGGGGTAGAGCGTGATCTTCGGAATGGCGTAGAACGCCATCAGGATCGGCTCGATAATGTCGCCCATCAGGCGCCGTGCGCCGAGCACAAGGCCGAGACATACGCCGCCGATGCACGATATCGCAAAGCCCAGCGCAAACGCGACCGAGGTCACGCGCAGGTTCTCCGGGAAGTCGTCGTCGCTCATGATCGACTTCAGCTTGAGCAGTGTGAGCCACGGCCCGGGCAGCACATCGGCGCCGAGCAGCGAGCTTGCCATCTGCCAAAGTGCGAGGAGGGCGACCACGAGCAACGCGCCATCGCTCCACTTGCGGTGCTGATGCGCCGGCTTGAGCGGCGAAGCTAATAACGTGCTCATGCGGATGCCCTCCGGGTGCGGCTGTAGAGTCGTTCCTCGGCCATGTGCAGCAGCATGTTCAACGTGCCGACGAATAGGAGCAACAAGAGCATGAGGCCGTACATGGTCGGGTTATCGAAGTTGTTATACGCATAGGCAATGCGGAATCCGAAGCCCGAACCCGCCAGTACGAATTCGCCCGCGATCACCGCAATGAACGCATAAACTACCGTCAGCTTGATGCCCGTGAACACGAACGGCACGCTTGCGGGCAGCGTGATCAGCCGGATTTCATCGATCGTGCTCATGCGCATGGCGCGTGCCGAGCGCAACAGCACGCGCGGAACACGTTCAAGTCCGTTGAGCGTGTTGGTCGCCATCGCGACTACGCCGAACAGAAAGCCGATTGCAACCAGCGGCCAGCGGTTCAGGCCGAAGATCACGATCAGCACCGGATACACCACGAAGATAGGCACCGCGTAATACGAGAGCAGGAGCGGATCGACCACGCGGCGCAGGCGCGGCAGCTTGAAGAGGCACACGCCGAAAACGAAGCCGCCCGTGACCGCAAGCAGCACCGCGAGCGAGGCATTGGCAAGCGTCTGCAGGATGTCGTTCGTATAGTCACCGGAGGCCAGCAACGCCCACGCGCCCTCCGCCATTTTCGAGGGAGGAATGAAGGAGACCGGATCAATCCACGCGCGCCGGCTCGCAATTTCCAGCGCGACGACAAACATCACGACCAAGGCCAGACGCCACCGCGCGGCGAGCTTCATGACTGGCTCCCAAGCGCTTTGAGCGCTTCGCCTCGCAGCAGGCCCCACACCTTGCGCGGTCAGTTCGCCAAAGCGCGGATCGAGTGCGGTGTTGCTGTCGCGCTGTCGCGACCAGCCAGTATGGATGGTTTCGATGAAGCGTCCCGGACACGACGACATCACGCCGATACGGTCGGAGAGCAGCACGGCTTCATCGATGGAATGGGTAATCAGCATCACCGTCGCGCCCGTCTCGCGCCACAGCTTGAGCATCTCCTCGCCCATCAGCAGGCGCGTTTGCTGATCGAGCGCGCCGAAGGGTTCGTCGAGCAGCATGAGGCGCGGGCGCACGACCATCGCGCGGGCAATGCATACACGCTGGCGCATGCCGCCTGAGAGCTGCACCGGAAACGAATGCGTGAACGCCTTGAGACCCATGAATGCGAGCGCATGCTCCACCCGCTCGCGGATCTCGTTCTCGGGCACGCCGGCGCGGCGCGCGCCGAACGCGGCATTGTCGTAGACGTCGAGCCACGGAAAGGTCGCGTCTTCCTGGAAGACTATCGCGACGCCTTCCGGCACTTTGTCGCGCACGGGCACGCCTTCAAACGTAACCGTCCCGGAACTCGCGGCATTGAGCCCCGCGATAACGTCGAGCAGCGTGGACTTGCCGCAGCCGGACGGGCCGACCACGGAGAAAAACTCGCCTGCCTGGAGATTCAGGCTGACGGGTCCGAGCGCATGAAACGGCGGCTTGCCTTTGCTGCCCGGCATAGATGCGGGTGACGTCGGTGAGAGCGGCATGGATCGCGGCGGGCGTGCGGTCGGATGTTGGTCCGATGTGCAATCTGACGCGCGATCCGCCACGACCGTTAGAGGTACCCGTTTCATCGACAACCTCACTTTGATCGCTCGCTTGCCGGCAGCATGGATTCATCGACGATCGTCTTCCAGTCGAACGGACCCGGCTCGACTGCCTTGATCAGCACGAGACCCTTGACCACTTCGTCCATGCTCGTGTAGTTGAAGCGGCCCGTGCTCCAGTAATTCGGATCGGTGTCCAGGCAGTTGTCGATGGCCGACTTGGCGACCGCCGGATCGATCTTGTATGCCTTCGCGAGAATTTGCGCGGATTCCTCACGATGCGCGGCGATGTACTGCACGCCCTTGCTGCGCGCCTCGATGATCGCCTTCGATCGTCTCCGGATGCGCCTTCAGGTAGTCGGTGCGCACGACGCCGACGGTCTGCGTCTCGGCAGGCACGATATCGGTCGAGCGGAACGCGATCTTCAACTGATCCTTGCGCGCGCTGAACGACGGGCTCGGTCATGTACGCGACATCCACCGCGTGCTGCTGCAACGCGATCATCATCGTGCCGGAAGCGCCGACGGGCTTGCGCTGCACCTGGCCCGCTCAGCCCGCGCGTTCGAGACCGACGATCGTGATCATCTCGGTCATCGACTTCGGGCTGCTGTAGCCGATGCGTCTTGCCTTTCATTTGCGCAATGCCGTTCACGTTGGATGTCCTTCAACTGCACCCACAACAGGTCGGCCACGCTCTGCACGCCGCTATGCACGATGGTGATCGGCACGCCTTGCTTGATCGCGGCGATGGCAGCCGGCAACGCGACTTCGCCATAGGGAATTTCGGACGCCATCGCATTGCGCACCGACGTGCCGCCGCCCTCCGACGTGATGAAGCCGGTGACGTCCACGCCGTTCTGCTTGAAATAGCCCTTGTCCAGCGCGACCGCGAAGGGCACGCCATACATGCCGTCGATCCAGTGCGTGACGGTCAGGGTGGCGGCCTGGCCCAGGGTGCCGGCAACGCTCGCACTCAAGAATGCGGCGCAGTGCGGCAAGTCGCGCCAGTGCTTGGATGAGCTTCATCGGATGTCTCCTGAATGGTCGTTGCAGACTTTATCGGATTGTGTGTGACGAAAGTGTAGGATACTTTCTAGATGTGTAGTCAATTCCTTCGCTATCGTTGTTTACACCTAAACACCCGCTATAGCCTTATATTGTGGACATTCGCCGCTTGTGATGAGGGTAAACACAGATGCCTGAGATCAAATTATCACTAGTTTTGTCCTACACTTGTAGTTGATACTTTAGCCCAACGGCACGGCGGCTTGCGCTGTGTCAAACCACGCATGACCATGAATTACGAATCAGTCGAACATGTTGACGAGGCCGAACACGCCGCGCTCGAGCCAGTCTTGCGCACCGGCGAGACGGTCGATCGCACCGCTGACCTGCTCAAACGCAAGATCCTCGAGGGCACTCTCGTGCCCGGTCAGCGGCTGATTTCGCGCGACCTGGTCGAAGAACTTGGCATCAGCCGCGGCCCGCTGCGCGAAGCGTTCCGGCGTCTTGCCGCCGATGGCCTTGTCGACCTCATTCCGAATCGCGGCGCGGTGGTGCGCCGTTTATCAGTCGATGAAATCGCGAACATCTATCAGATCCGCGAGGCGCTCGAAGGCTTTGCGGCGCGGCGCGCAGCGCAGGTGATCGATGAGGGCGATAACCGCGCCCGGTTCACCGAAGTGCTTGAGCGTGGACGGCGTCATTTCACGCACCCTGACTTCCAGGCGTTCGTGGTGGATAACCGGCAGTTTCATCGGATCATCGTGGACATGTGTGGCAATCCTCAATTAAGTGAACTGATCGACAAGTATCAACTGCCGGTGTTCATGATCCAGTTGCGCCAGCGCATTGGCGTTGACCGATCGTGCGCAATGCGCTTGCCGAACACGAGGCTATCGCAACCGGAATTCTGGCGGGCGACCCGGATGCCGCTTCAGCCGCCATGTGCCGCCATTTGTGGCATTCCGCCGATGAACTCGTCAAGCTGCCTGAGTTGAGGCTGCCGAGCGACTCTGTATGAGTGACGCTGCATGAGCCACTCATTGCGGTAACCACGGCCACGGCAAAATCCGTCCCGCTCAACTAAAAGGAAACGTCGCGTGGCAAAGACTCTGTTTGACAAGATCTGGGATCACACACGTCATCGAGGAATTGCCGGGCGGAGTGAGCCTGCTGCATGTCGATCGTCACCTGATGCATGAGCTGACGAGCGTCGCGGCGATCCGCCAGCTCGAGCAGCGCGGCGCTGCAGTCCATGATCCGTTGCTCACGTTCGCCACGCTCGATCACGTGATCTCTACGCGCCCGGGCCGCACTGCCGGCGACGAGCCATGGAGCACCATCGCGATCAAGACGATGCGCGAGCAGACCAGCGCGGCTCGCTATCCCGCGCTTCGATATCGACGATGGCCGCCAGGGCATCGTGCACGTGATCGGCCCGGAACTCGGGCTGACCTTGCCGGGCCTGCTGCTCGTCTGCGCCGACAGCCATACCTGCACGCATGGCGCGCTCGGTGCGCATCGCTTTCGGCATTGGCTCGACGGAGCAGGTTCACGTGCTCGCCACGCAGACGATCCGCCAGAAGCGGCCGAACACCATGCGCGTGCGCTTCGAAGGTGCGACGCGGCCGGGCGTAGAAGCGAAGGACATGATCCTGTATGTGATCGGCGTGCTGGGCACGTCGGGCGGCAACGGGTTATGCCGTCGAATATGCGGGTCCCGCGATCGAGGCGCCTGCCGCTCGAAGCGCGTCTGACGCTCTGCAACCTGTCGATCGAACTCGGCGCGAAGGTCGGCATGATCGCGCCCGACGATGTGACGTTCGCCTACATAGAAGGCCGCGACTATGCGCCGGCGGGTGCGGCGCTTGACCGAGCCATCGCGCAATGGAAGCAACTCGCAACCGATGACGACGCGCGTGTTCGACAAAGAAATCACGATCGATGCCACGCTGATTCGCCCGCAAATCACGTGGGGCACGAGCCCGGAACATGTGATCGCGATCGACGCGCAGGTGCCTGATCCCGTTCAGCGAACCCGATCCCGCGCGGCGCGAGTCGCTTGAGAAGGCGCTCGCGTATATGCAGCTCACGCCGGGACAGCGGCTCGATCGAGACGCCGATCGACCGGGTGTTCATCGGCTCGTGCACGAACAGCCGGCTCGAGCGATTTGCGCAACGCGGCGCAAGTGGTCAAGGGCCGGCACGTGGCCGCGCATGTGAAGGCGTGGGTGGTGCCGGGCTCGATCGAGGTCAAGCGCGATGCCGAACGCGAAGGGCTCGACCAGATCTTTCTTGATGCGGGTTTCGAATGGCGCGAGCCGGGCTGCTCGATGTGCGTCGGCGCGAATGGCGACCTGGTCGGGCCGGGCGAACGATGCGTATCGACGTCCAATCGCAATTTCGTCGGCACGGCAAGGACCGGGCGCGCTCACGCATCTGGCAAGTCCGCGCGTGGCGGCGGCAAGCGCCATCGCCGGCATGATCTCCATCCCGGCAAGAAGAGGCCGTCGCATGAAAGCATTCACTGTATGTGAAGGCATCGCCGCGCCGCTGATGCGCGACAACATCGACACGGACATGATCGTGCGCGTGGAACGGATCGCGCAATTGCAGCGCGGACAGTTCGCGCCGTGGGCGTTCGAGATGTTGCGCTATCAAGCCGATGGCAGCGAAGACGCGTCTTCATCCTCAACCAGCCGCCATTCCGCGATGCGCAAATCCTGCTGTCCGGCGCGAATTTCGGCTGCGGCAGCTCGCGTGAGATGGCGGTCTGGGCGCTGGATGAATTCGGCATTCGCTGCGTGATCGCGCAGAGCTTCGGCGATATCTTCTATGCCAACTGCCTGCAGAACGGGCTGTTGCCGATTCGTCTGGACGCGGCGCAGATTGAATCGCTGGCAGAGCCGGCGGCGCGCGGGGAACAGCTTTGCGTCGATCTCCAGACGCGCACGATTCAGGCGCCCGGTATCGCTGAAATTGCATTCGATTTCCCCGATGACTGCGGTGAAGCCTTGCTCGAAGGTATCGACGAAATCGACCAGACGATGAAACACAACGCGCGCATCCTGGCGTTTCAGCGCAATGACGCGCTGACGCGGCCCTGGGTATATGTTCAACGCTAACGAACATTGATGGGAGTCCGATACCATGGTGAGCATACGGTGCATGCAGGCGCAAGACTGGACCGGTTGCCCACGTCATCGATTCCACCGGCGAATCCTGTGGCTGATCGGCGGCGGCATGTTCCTCGATTCGTTCGACATCTACCTCGCCGGCGGCGTGCTCGGCGCGCTCGCCCGCAGCGGCTGGTCGAGCATGACAGCTTAACGCCGCGTTTCTGTCGTCCACGTTCGTCGGCATGTTGATCGGCGCATTCACTGCCGGCATTCTCGGCGACGCAAAAGGCCGAAAGTTCACCTACCAGTTCAACCTGGCGATCTTCGGATTGGCATCGCATCGCGGGCGCGCTTGCGCCGAGCATGACCTGGCTGATCGTGTGCCGCTTCTTCATGGGACTCGGGCTGGGCGCGGAAATCGTGGTCGGCTATGGGTCGATCGGCGAATTCATTCCGCCGGCCGTGCGCGGCAATGGTCCGCGTATCTGTCGCTGATCACGAACTCCGCACTATTCTTCTCCACCTTCCTCGGCTACCTCGTCATTCCGGCAATCGGCTGGCGCGCGATGTTCGCGCTGGTCGGCGTTGGCGCGATGGTCGTCTGGGTGCTGCGCAAGAAGATGCCCGAATCGCCGCGCTGGCTCGAATCGAAGGGGCGACTGGACGAAGCCGAAGCGATCCTGACGAGCATCGAGGCCGAGACGGCAGAGGGGCGCGCGTTGCCGCCGATCGTCGACCCGCACGCGCGCCGATCCGCACGACACCCTTGGCGCCTTGTTCAGGCCGCCGCTGCTGCGCCGCACGCTGCTCGCGGTGATCGTCCAGATCGCGATCAACGTGGTGATCTACGGCTTCATCGTGTGGGTGCCGACCTTTCTCATGAAGCAGGGACTCGGCATGGCGTCATCGCTCGGTTATTCCACGCTGATGTCGCTCGGCGGTCCCGCCGGCGCGCTGCTCGGTGTGTTGATCGCGGACCGGGTCGGCCGCAAGAACGGGCTGATCGGCGTTGCGGTGCTTGCAGCAATTGTCGGCTGGCTCTACGGCAATTCCACGAGCGTCGAGATGGCCACGCTGCTCGGCTTCACGCTATTCACGCTGACCTACCTGATGGTCGCGCTCGGCATCGCGACGTATATCCCCGAGCTGTTCGCCACCGAAAACCGCATGCGCGCGAATGGCATCGCAGGGGCGGCGGGGCGGTTGTCGGGCATCGTCGCGCCGCAGACTGGTCGTGCTGATGTATGCGTCGGGCGGCATCAAGGACGTGCTGTCGATCATCATCGGCGCGCTGGTGGTGATGGTCGCCGTGCTTGTGGTGTTTGGCGTTGAAACGAACCGGCGTTCGCTGGAAGAAATCGCAGCCGTCCCCGACGAAAAATCGCTTCATCGACCGGCTGCCGAAATTCCCGGCAACTGACCTGAATCCACTCATTCATAGGACAAACACATGACTGCCAATTCCCGCAGAAAAGCGCTTAAAAACAAGTTCGCGTCGCGTGAGATCGTCGTGGCGCCCGGCATCTTCGACATGATTTCCGTGCGGCTCGCGGACACCATGGGCTTCGATTGCCTGTACATGACGGGCTTCGGCACGGTCGCTTCGTATCTTGGCGAGCCGGATGCGGGACTCGCGACCTACACCGACATGGTCAACCGCGTCACCGCGTTTTGCGGCATGGCGAAGACGCCGCTTATCTGCGATGCCGACACCGGCTACGGCGGTCTGCTCAATGTCGCGCACACGGTGCGAGGCTACGAACGCGCGGGCGCGGCGGGCATCCAGATCGAGGATCAGGAGTTCCCGAAAAAATGCGGCCACACGCCGGGCCGACGGGTCATCGCGATAGAAGACATGGTGAAGAAGATCAAGGTTGCCACTGAGGCCCGCGAGGACGCCGATTTCCAGATCATCGCGCGGACCGATGCTCGCACATCGCTGGGTCTCGATGAAGCATTGCGTCGCGGCGAAGCGTATGCGAAGGCGGGCGCGGATGTGGTGTTCATCGAATCGCCGGAAAGCGTGGAAGAGCTGGAGAAGATCGGCAAGACGTTCGATGTGCCTTTGCTCGTCAATGTGGTCGAAGGAGGGCGCACGCCGCAGTTGCCGCCCGCCGAACTGCAGCGGCTCGGCTTTGCGCTGGCGATCTATCCGGCGACTGGTTTCCTGAGCGTGGCGCGCGCGCTCGAAAAAGCGTACGGCGAAATCAAGGCGATGAAAGGCACGGCAGCCCTTGAAAGCGAACAGATGCCGTTCAAGGACATGTGCGAACTGATGGGCTTTCCGGCGGTATGGGAGTTTGATCGGGCACACGCAGAGTGATACCGGAGTTTCTACACTGAGGGCGGGGACGTCAGGCTTCGACGTCCTGCATGGCCGCAAAACGCTGCGCCTCTAGTAGCACTGCTTCGGCCTTGGCGGCGTAGGGCGCATCAATCATGATGCCATCCACAACGATAGCGCCCCGACCCACGACGGCCGCCTCACGCCACGCTTTCACTACCTTACGCGAAAACACGACCTCGCTCCCGCTTGGCTGGAAGGCTTCGTTTGCGGCCGCGATCTGAAGTGGATGAATGCAGCTCTTGCCTTGAAAGCCGAGCGCCTTCGCGCGCCGCGCTTCTTCCAGGAAGCCCTGCTTGTCGCCAATATCCGGAAACGCGCCGTCATAGGCCGCGACGCCTGCTTCCGCGGCGGCAAACCTGACGGCGAGCTGCACGTGTTCCAGCGCGCCCGCGTGCCTGCGCCCAATGCCCAGCGGCTCGAAGAGATCGCCATAGCCAATCTGCAAGCCCATGACGCGCGGGCTCGCCAGCGCGATGTCGGCCGCGAAGCGCAGTCCGCGCGGCGATTCGATATTCGCCAGGATGCGCAGCGGCCGGCAGTGATCGCTCCGGTTTTCCAGCTCGTCGATCAGTCCGGCAAGCGCCGATATATCCGCGGCCGACTCAGCCTTCGGCAAGTTGACAATATCGAAGTCCAGGCCGACGAGCGCCTCTAGATCAGCTTCGAAGTAGGGCGAGCGCAATTGATTAATTCGGATGACGACCGATTTTTTGCCGGTGCGTGCGGTATTGCGGAGAAACCGGACGACATCCAGGCGCGCGCTTGCTTTCGAAGCGTTCGGGACGGCGTCCTCAAGGTCGATCGAGATCGCGTCGGCATGGCTTACAAAGGCTTTTTCGAATAACTCCGGACGCGAACCCGGCACGAAGAGCTTGCTTCTTATCAGGGGAATGGTCACGCTGGCGGTCCGGTTGTGCAGGGAAGGGCGCGTGCGAGTCGACCGCTTCAGTCGACCATGCGTCCCGCGTTGCCCTCGAGCAGGAGGCGGTTATGGTGCGACGGCATTTCACCGAACGGCTTGCGATATTGCGACCAGAGCCGCAGATCCTCGGCCTTGTGAAACACCTGCGAGTCGGGCATTGCGGGCCACGACGACGCAGTCAGCCACAGGCGCATCAGATGCCGCCGGTCCTCGAGCGCCTTCGCATCCTGATAGTCCGTGCGCCCATGCACCAGCACGCGGTTATTGAGGAACTGGATGTCGCCGTCGCGAAAGCCCATGTCGAGATAAAACTCGGGCGACGCCGCGATCTTGCGCACCTGGTACAGCGCCTCCGATTCGAGTTCCGAGTAGGGACGCTGGCCGCTTTTCTCCGCGAGGCGCGCGTAGCCCGTCGGTAGATAGCAGATCGTCTTGGCGCCTTCGCCGGTGAAGAACGGCACCTTGAACTCGCTGAACGTGCGCGTGGCGCGGCGGCCGTCTTCATCGGTACGCTTGAGGAACAGGCCTTCGCGCAGCACGTCGAGCAGGTCCGGTCGATGTTCCAGCAAGTGGTTATGAACCGCAAGGGCGCTGGAGATGCGGCTCTCGCCGCCGGACAACGCGGTACGCAGGCACATCAGGCCGATGATGTCGCATGAGTCCGTATGCATCAACTGGCCGCCACCCTTGCGATAACCCCTCGATTTGGGTTCGAGGTCGCTGACGTCCATGACGTGCCCAAGTAAGTCGCCAAGATAGGACTGCGTGACCGGGCGGCTGATATAGGCGCCCAGGCCGACATAGATCTGCGCCATGTCGTCGTCCGAATACTTCTCGCGCGGCAATCCGCGCAGCATCAGAAAGCCGCGGCCCTGGCTCAGGAACGCGGGCAGGTCGCGCATCAGGCGGCCGACTTGATCGAGCGGAAATGTTTCCGGCGTGATGTCCGGAAAGTCGACATCGCCCAGCGATTTCAAGTGATTCAATGCGTGATCGATTTCGGCCAGTTCGACGGCGTCGAGCAGATGCAGCCCTTCTTTCGTCCAGTCGAGATCGGGGCCTTTCCAGACTGCAGGTGAATCGATCGCCATAACGACAGCATTCATTTCAGAGTCTCCTGTGTTCAAGTTAATCGTGCTGTTTTGCGGGCTCGCGACCGGTTTCCACGATCACGCCTGCGGCAACCAGTTGCCGGTACGCGGCGGCGCCGAGCAGGGGGGTAAGGAGTTCATCGCTATGCTCGCCCTTGAGCGGCGCGGGATAACGAAAGCCGCCAGGCGTGCCGGACATTCGCGGGACGACGTTGTGCATGGGCAAATCGCCGAGTTCGTGATCGTCCACTTCCACAATGCTTTCACGCTCGCAGACGTAGTGGTCGGCGAGCAGATCGGATGCATCGAAGACAGGTCCGACGGTGACATCGGTGGCATCGAAGAGCGCGCGGTTCTCGCTCAACGTGCGCGCGCCGATGAAGCCCGCCACGATGGCGTCGATTTCTTCGACGTGCGTGAGGCGCGACGCGTTCGTTGCGTACCGGGCGTCCGAATTCAGTTCCGGCCGGCCGATGGTGGTGAAGAGCCGCTCCGCCATGGATTGCGTCGATGTCGACACGCACAGCCATTTGCCATCGGATGTCTTGTACGTGTTGCGCGGGGCGGTCGTCCCGGAACGGCTGCCGGTACGCGGCTTGATGCGGCCGTTCAGCTTGTAGTTGGCGACCTGCGGCCCGAGGATGGACAACGTTGGTTCGAACAGCGAGATATCGAGCACCTGGCCACGGCCTTCATTCACCCGCGTATGCCAGAGCGCCATCATGACCGCGTTCGCTCCGTAGATGCCGGTGGTCATGTCGCCGAGAAACATGGGCGGCAGGACGGGCTCGCGATCGGCGAAGCCGTTCATGGCGGCAAAGCCCGTGTAACCCTCCACCAGCGTCCCGAAGCCCGGCTTGTTGCGATAAAGCCCTGTCTGGCCCCAGCCCGAGATCCTCGCGATCACCAGGCGCGGATTGCGTTCATGCAGCTGGGCGGGCGCGAGCCCCATTTCTTCGAGCGTGCCGGGGCGGAAGCTTTCCACAAGCACATCGGCCTGGTCGATCAGCCGCGCGATCAGCGCGATGGCCTCCTTGCGCCGGAAATCCACGCAGACGCTTTTCTTGTTGCGCGCATAGGTCTTCCAGAAAACCTCATAGCCGTCGGTCTTGAACGCGCGCAGCGTATCTCCCGCAATGGGTTCGACCTTGATCACCTCCGCGCCGAAATCGGCCAGCTGCAAGGTGAGCATGTTGCCCGCCACGAGACGCGATAAATCGACGACCTTCAAGCCCTGCAGAGGACCGGTTTCACCGTGCGCGAATTCCTTCTTGTGCAGCTTCGACATGAGCTTCCTGACCATTGTCCGTTGAGACATCAACCTCAGATTACACAAAAATAGACATCATGTCTATTTTAACGGCGAAGGATTACCCGCACGGAAAAGGCGCGAACTTGCGCCGGGTTACAAATTGCTTTATTTTGAGGCCGCGCGTGGGGCAGAAGGGCCGGCCCCGCATCACTTTCACCTGATCGAAACCTGGCAAGACCAATATGGCAAATCCAACGGACACGGGCGTCGCGGCGGTGAACCGGGCGCTTAGTATCCTGAAAGCGTTCGAGGACAGCGTCGACGGCATGACCCTCGCTGATCTCACCGCTGCAACCGGTCTCTATCACAGCACGATCCTGCGGCTTTGCGAGTCGCTGGAGAGCTTCGGCTATCTCAAGCGGCTGGCCGACGGCCGCTATATGCTCGGGCCGACGCTGTTTCATCTCGGCATGATTTATCAGAGCTCGTTCCGCTTGCAGGACTATGCGATGCCGGTGCTGCGCGAACTCGTCAAGCAGACGGGTGAAACGGCCGCCGTCTACATCAGGGAAGACGATGTCCGGCTTTGTCTTTATCGCCTCGAATGGCAGCGCTCGGTGCGCATGCATGTGCGGGAGGGCGAACGCCTGACGCTGGAGAAGGGCGCCGCCGGCAAGATCTTGCTGGCGTTCTCGGGGGACCGCGGCGCAACGTTCAAGAAGATCCGCGAGGCCGGCTATGCCGTGTCGCTCGGCGAACGCGACGCGGAGAGCGCGGCAATCGCCGTGCCGGTATTCGGCGTCGGCCAGAAACTGGTGTGCGCCATATCGCTGGGCATTCCTCGTTATCGGTTCGACAAGAAGGAGTTCAAGCTCCACCTGCCGTTCGTCATGAAGGCAGGCGCGGACCTGACTGCGGCCTTGGGCGGCAATGCAGCCCTGTTCGAGCCGCCGTTCGCACCCAGCGACATTCTGCGCTGAGCTTGCGCTAGGCCTGCGCGTTGATCAGCGCCGCCTGTCTGCGCGATACCTGCGGCTGGAGGAACGCGAAGCAGACTGCCCCAATCAGCAGCGCGCTGATCATGAAGATGAAGCCGCCGTTATACGAACCGCTTGCCTTGACGATGCCGCCAACCACCAGCGGCGCGGTGAGTCCGCCGATCTGGCCGCCCGTGTTGATGAATCCGGCATAGCCTCCGCGCGCGCCTTCGGGCGCGAGATGCGCGACCAGCCCCGCATACGGCGAGAGACTTCCGTACAGCAGGAAGGCGGCGGCCGAGAGGCCCGCGATGCACAGCGCCGGGTTATCGGCGGTGAAAGTGAAGTAAAGCGCGATGGCCGTGCCGGTATAACCTGCGGCGAGCATGACCGGCCGCTTGCGATGCAGCGCGCCACTACCCAGCGTACCGAACACGATCAGTCCGAGAAAGCCGAAGAGATAGGGAATCGATGCCGCGAAGCCGAGCGCCTTCAGGTCGATATGCCGTTGCGCCGACAGGTAGCTCGGCACCCAGCCAAGAAATCCCCAATAGCCGATGCTGAACGTCATGTAGCCGAAGAACAGCAACCATGTACTCTTTAGACGAATAAACGTCTTCCAGTGGGCGCGACGTTCCGCGCGATCGGCCGCCGATGATTTCGCACCCGCGACCTGGGGCGGAATCAACAGGAAGATGAGCAGCGATACGATCACACCGGGAATCGCGAAGAAAAAGAACACGTGTTGCCATGGTCCGCGAACCAGCAGCCAGACCACGACCGGCGCGACTACCGCAGGGCCGATCGCCAGTGCGCTAAGCCAGACACTGTGAGCGCGCGCGGCGTCTTTTGAACTGAAGTTATCGGCTACCAGCTTGTAGACCGCCGCATTGCACGATCCCTCCGACAACCCGAAGCAAAAGCGCACCACGACCATTGCCGCCACCGATGAAACAAGACCGGTCATGCCCGTGAACAATGAGAAGAGCAGCGGCGCCACGACCAGCAGAGCCTTGGTGCCAAAACGATCGGACAGCATGCCGCCGGGAAGCTGCATCAGCGCATAGCCCAGCGCGAAAGCCGCGAAGATTATGCCGAGTTGCCCGGCGTCCAGGTGCAGGGCTTTCATCATCGAAGGCGCGGCCACCGAGATGCTGACCCGGTCGAGGTAATTCACGAACTGCAGCAGCCACGTCAGCATCAGCAGCTTGTACCTAAGGCTCATCTCATCTCCATGTGTTGGGCTAGCCGACGTTTTTGCTGCGTCATCGCCCACGGCTTCGATTCGGTCGGTCCGCTTCGTTGGCGCCAAGCGTACGCTTCCAAAAAACAGACATACTGTCTATTTCGGAGTTTATGGGAGCTGTTCGCGCGCCGCAAGCAAGTTCGACGCAGGGATTACCCGTAATCGCCCGTGCCGGGGATGTGCGGGCGAGGGATAAAGTCACGATCATCACCGGCGTCGCAGCGATGCGGATAAAATTAATGATTGATAGGGATACCATAATAAATTTCGTCTGAGATAGTAGGCGCGCTCCAGAGCATCCCGCGCTCTTCGCTGCGAAACTCCAGACGACGATCGAAGCGATTCTTCACACAAAACTGTATACGCCGCTCCTCAGTACATACCCTCGATTGACGCCTAAACACATCGGGAAGATACTTTGTCCGTACAAACAAACAATTGAGACAGGAGCATTGAGCATGCATGCCGAAGAAGTGGGAAAGCAGCGTTATCGCGCGAGTTATGGCCGTTACTTCGAGGAGTTCACGGTCGGTGATATTTACGAACATCGGCCGGGCCGGACGATCACCGAGGCCGACAACATCCACTTCTCGTTGCTGACAATGAACTTCCATCCGATGCATTGCGATGCCGCGTTCGCCGCAAAAAGCGAGTTCGGGCAATTGCTGGTGAATAGCGGGCTGACAGTCGCGATCGTGCTCGGCATGTCCGTGAACGACGTCAGCGGCAAGGCCATTGCGAATCTCGGCTGGAAGGAGATCAAGCTGACAGGTCCCGTATTTTGCGGCGATACGCTGTACGCCGAATCCGAAGTGCTGGAAAAACGCGAATCGAAGTCACGCCCGACGCAAGGCATCGTCACCGTCCATACGCGCGCATTCAAGCAGGACGGCACGCCCGTCATGGATTTCGTGCGCACCGCGTTGATCGCCAAGAAAGGCTACGGCACCGGGGACTGACAGAGCACCGCAGCCAGGGAATGTCGATTCGACGCAAGAACGAACGACGTTCCACCTCTCTCTCACAGTAAGGAGACAACTGTGAATCAACTCGTAAGCTCAGGTGCACGGCTGGACAGATTGCCGATGGCCAATTTCCACTGGAAGATCCTCGGCCTCATCAGCGCAGGCGCGTGCCTGGATGCGTTCGACGTGTATCTCGCCGGCGGCGTTGCGGCCGCGATGATGAAGCAAGGCTTCTCGACGCTTCATCTCAACGCGCTGTTTGTATCGGCGGGATTCTTCGGGATGGTGATCGGCGCGGGCTTGTCGGGCTATCTAGGCGACCGCTTCGGACGCCGCTCTTCGTACCAGTTCAATCTTGCGCTGTTCGGCGTGATGTCGATCGCCGCGGCCTTTGCGCCGAGCATTTACTGGTTGATCGGTTGTCGCTTCCTGATGGGCATCGGGCTGGGCGCCGAACTTGTTGTCGCGGCCGGAACGCTGTGCGAATTCATCCCGCCGGCGTATCGCGGACGATGGATATCGCTGCTCGGATTGATCGTCAATTCGGGACTCGTGATTGCAACGAGCGTGGGGTATGTCGTGATCCCGACGCTCGGATGGCGCTGGATGTTCGCCATCGCAGGTGTCGGCGCGATGATTGTCTGGGCGCTGCGTCACAGCATGCCCGAGTCGCCGCGCTGGCTGGAATCGGTTGGTCGGCTTGACGAGGCCGAGCGGACCGTGAGCGCGATCGAAGCCGAAGTGGCGAAACAGCGCGGGCCATTGCCTGAGTGCGCGCGCACGCAGAATCTCGAGGTCCCGCAGTTACCGTTCAGCGCGCTGTTCCGGCGCGGCATGATTGGCCGCACATTGACTGCCGCCCTGACCGCAATCGCGGTGAATGTCGCGGTGTACGGTTTCGTAGCGTGGCTGCCGACCTTCTTTGTGAAGGAAGGGCGCGACGTGGTGACCTCGCTTGGCTTCACGACGCTGATGTCGTTCGGCGCTCCGTTCGGCGCAGTATTGGGCTTTCTCTGTGCGGACCGTCTGGGACGTGCGAAGGGTCTCGTGTTCTTCTCGGTCATGACGATCGTGCTCGGCTTCATCTACCCGCAGATGGTCGCCAACGCCGCGATTGCCTGCGTCGGCTTCGTGCTGGTGAGCTGCATTTTCGCGATTGTCACGCTTGGACTTTTTGGCTACGTGCCGGAGTTGTTCCCCACGGCGTTGCGCTTGCGGGGAACGGGGGCGGCCGGCGTGTGCGGCCGGCTTGCATCGATGACCACGTCCTATATCGCCGTCCTGCTGTATGCCCAGTTCGGATTATTCGGGGTGCTTGGCATGGTCTCCGGGGTGCTTATCCTGCTGATCGTGGCGATCTTGTCGCTGGGTGTGGATGCGAATCAGTATTCGCTCGAAAAGGCGTCGCCGGATGAAGATGCACTCGATACCAACCTCGATTTCAAGCAAGGAGGAATTGCACGGTGAGCTCAACTTCCATCTCCGCCGCGCTTGCCCGCTTCACGACGAACCTGCAATTGTCGGATGTGCCGCAAGCGGTACGCGAACGTGCCAAGCATCTGATGCTCGACAGCATCGGCCTCGCGTTCGCGACGACCTCATTCAATTATTCGCGCATCACCTTGGCCGCCATGCAGGAACTCGGCAGCGGCAATGCGTCGGTGTTCGCGCATTCGGAACGTCTCGCCATGCGCGACGCGATGCTGCTCAACGGTGTCCTGATCCACGGCCTCGATTTCGACGACACCCACGCGCGCGGCGTCATCCATTCCACCGCGAGCGCGTTGCCGTGCGTGTTTGGCCTCGGCGAACGTGAAAACGCGAGCGGCGCCGATCTGCTCACCGCCTATCTTTGCGCGATGGAAGTATCCACGAGAGTGGGCGCTGTTGCGCAAGGCGGCTTCCACAAGGCCGGCTTTCACCCGACCGGACTCGCCGGCGCGTTCGGCTGTACGCTGGCTGCCGCGCGCCTGCTAGGGCTTGACGAAGCGCGCGCGACTCATGCCCAGGGCATTGCGCTGTCCATGGCGTCAGGCAGCCTTGAATTCCTGCAAGACGGCGCGTGGACCAAGCGCCTGCATCCGGGCTGGGCTGCCGTCAGCGGCACCATGGCGGCGTCGCTGGCCAAGCATGGTTACGTGGGGCCGGGAGCGCCGTATGAAGGCCGCTACGGCCTCTATGCGTTGCATCTGAACGATGACGCCACGCCGGATCTTTCCATTGCGACCAGCGGGCTTGGCGAGCAATGGGAAATCGACCACGTCGCGCTCAAGCCCATTCCCGCTTGCCATTTCACGCATGCTTCGTCCGATGCCGCCGTCGCGCTGCACAAGGCAGCACGGTCTCACCGGCGATGAAATCGAGAACGTGATCGTGCGCGTGCCGGGTCCGACCGTGGACGTGGTCTGCGAGCCGGTATCGAACAAGAAGCGACCAGTGAACAGCTACGACGCGCAGTTCAGCATTCCGTACATCGTGGCGACCGGGCTTGCTCAAGGGACGCTTCACGCTGGACGATCTCGACGACGCTTCGCTCGCCGATCCCGCCGTCCTGGCGCTGGCCCAACGCGTCAATTACGAAGTCGATCACGAATCCACCTTCCCGCGCCACTACACCGGCGAGGTGATCGTCTTCACCCGTGACGGGCGTCGCCTGGTTCACCGCGAAGCGATCAATCGCGGCTCCTCGGACCGGCCGCTGAGCAACGACGACATCGTCGCCAAGTTCTTCGACAACGCCCAGCGAGCAGTCCCGCGCGAACGCGCCGCTCAGGTCCGCGATGCGGTTCTCGATCTCGAAAGTACGAAGGTCGCAACGCTCGCAGGCGTGCTGCGCCGTCCCGATTAAATCAAGCGTCCAAGCCGTCAAGGCAGGAGATTTCATGGCTACCATCGATATAGAAACGAAAGAAACAGCGGAAGAGGCGAGGGCAAACGAGGTGTTGATTCTCGACATGCTCGACCGTTTTCTCAAGACCGAAGTCAAGCCGTACGTCCACGCGCTCGATGCCGCCGATGAATACCCGCACGAGATTGTCGAGAAGATGAAGGACATGGGGTTGTTCGGCTGCCTGATCGCTCAGGAATACGGAGGACTGGGACTCTCGACGTCGACATACGCGAAGATAGTCGACCGGATCTCGGCGGTATGGATGTCGGTAAGCGGCATCATCAATTCGCATCTGATCATGGCGATGACCGTGCAGCGCAACGGCACTGCGGAGCAAAAGAGCAAATATCTTCCGCGCATGGCGACGGGTGAATTGCGCGGCGGCATCGGCTTGACGGAACCGGATTGCGGTACGGATCTGCAGGCGATCCGCACGGTCGCGCGTCGCGAAGGCGATGAGTACGTGGTGAACGGCAGCAAGACCTGGATCACGAACAGCCTGCATGGCAACGTGCTTGCGCTGCTGGTGAAAACCGATCCGAAAGCGGAACCGCGTCACAAGGGCATGACGCTGCTGATAGTCGAAAAAGGCCCGGGCTTCGAAGTCAGCCGCAAGCTCGAGAAGCTGGGCTACAAGGGGATCGATACGTGCGAGCTGACCTTCACGGATTTTCGCGTGCCGGTTTCTCAAGTGATCGGCGGTGAAGAAGGGCGGGGCCTGAAGCAAATACTGGGCGGCCTCGAACTGGGCCGTATCAACGTAGCGGCGCGCGGCGTAGGCGTGGCGCAAGCCGCGCTCGACGAATCCGTCTCCTACTCGCAGCAGCGCAAGACCTTCGGCAAGCCGATCTGCGAGCATCAGGCGATTGCGTTGAAGCTCGGCGAAATGGCGACCCGCGTGCAGGCGGCGCGGTTGCTGACTGAAGCGGCCGCTATTGCCTATGACCGCGGTGAACGCTGCGATATGGAAGCCGGCATGGCGAAGTATTTCGCCACCGAGGCAGCGCTTGAAAACAGCATCGAGGCAATGCGGATTCATGGCGCCTACGGCTACTCGAAGGAATTCAATGTCGAGCGTTTGTATCGCGATGCGCCGCTTGTTATGCATTGGCGAAGGCACCAACGAGATGCAGCGAATCATTATCGCCAAGAATCTGATTGCGAGGAATCCGGTATGACTTTGCCACTCTCGGGCGTGCGTATTGTCGCGGTCGAACAATACGGCGCGGGTCCGTTCGCGACGCAGCATCTCGCCGATCTCGGCGCGGAAATCATCAAGGTCGAGAATTTCCGCGACGGCGGCGACGTAGGCCGCGCTGTCGGGCCGTACTTTTTCGGCGAAGGCGACAGCCATTTTTTCGAGGCGTTCAATCGCAACAAATGCAGCCTGACGCTAGATCTGAAGAAGGCGGAAGCACGCGAGGTCCTGCACGACCTGGTCAAGAAGAGCGACGCGGTTTTCAACAACCTGCGTGGCGACCTGCCGGCCAAACTCGGGCTGACCTATGACCAGTTGAAAGAATCGAATCCGGCCATTGTCTGCGGTCATCTGTCGGCTTACGGGCGCACGGGAAGCCGCGCGTCATGGCCCGGCTATGACTACCTGATGCAGGCGGAGGCCGGGTATCTGTCGGTGACGGGCGAGCCGGACAGTCCGCCGGCGCGCTTCGGTTTGTCGATCATCGACTTGATGACGGGCACGACCGCCGCCATGGCGTTGCTCGCGGGAATCGTGCAGGCACGGGCCTCGGGCATTGGCCGCGACATGGACGTCAGTCTCTTCGATGTCGCCATGCACAACCTCGCCTATGTCGCGACGTGGTATCTGAACGGCGACGTGGTGACCGGTCGCGACCGCCGGTCGTCGCATCCGTCGCTGACGCCGAGCCAGTTGTACAAGACGCAGGACGGCTGGATCTTCCTGATGTGCAACAAGGAGAAATTCTGGGGCGTGCTGGCTGAAGTCCTCGACAAACCGTCGTGGGTCACGGACGAACGCTTCAACAATTTCAAGGCGCGGCTCGCTAACCGCGACCTGCTGGAAAAGGAGCTGGATGCGGCGCTGTCCACCGCGACCACGGAGGAATGGCTGAAGCGTTTTGGCGGCCGCGTGCCCGCTGCGCCGGTCTATGACGTCAAGCAGGCGCTCGACAATCCGTTCGTGGCCGAGCGCGAGGGCGTGGTCGATGCCGAGCATCCGCGCTTCGGCAAGATTCGCGGTGTGGCGGCGCCGGTGCGCGTGGACGAGCCGTTGCCGTTGCGTGCGGCGCCCGATTTAGGGCAAGACACGGACAGGCTGCTCGCGGAACTCGGTTACGATGCTGATCGGATCGCCTCGCTCCGCGAGAAGGCCGTCGTGCAATGAACGCCGAAGCGTTGCGTGACGAGTCTGGACGGGCGAGTACGTCAGCTCCATCCCGTTCACCTTCCTTCACGCAAGAGCCGATGGTCACAGTCCTGGGTCAACAACCGCGTTACATGCAATTGGCGCAGACGCTCATCAATGAAATTCAGAGCGGCCGCTTTCCGGTCGGCTCCACAATTCCGACCGAGTTCGAACTGTGCGAACAGTTCGGCGCCAGCCGTTCGACTGTGCGCGAAGCGGTGAAGCAACTGGTGCAGCTAGGCATGGTCGTGCGGCAGGCGGGAGTCGGCACGACAGTGAAAGCCGTGCGATCGGAAGGAGGATATCGGCAGGTCATGCAGCAACTGAGCGATTTGCATCGCTACACGGCCGATACCGTCCTGCAGATTTTATCGAAGGAGACCATCCGAGGTTCGGGACCCCGAGATCTGCGAATTGCTGAAAGCCAGGCCGGGTGAAACGTGGCTGCGGATTACGGGCTTGCGGCGTTCGGGCGACAGTCCCGATCCAATTTGTCATACGGAAGTTTTTATCCAGCCGGCGTTTCGTTCGCTGGTGGTGAGCGAAAGCGAATCGCATGTGCCGATCTATACGCTGATCGAGAAGCAGTTTGGCGAGCGCATTGCGCGAAGTGCAGCAGGAGATCCGCGCGATCGCCATGCCGTCGGCTATCGCCACGCTGGTCAACGCAAAGCCGCGAACACCTGCGCTTTGGCTGTGCCGCCGATATCTCAATCAGCGCGGCGAAGTGGTCGAAGCCGCACTCAGCATTCATCCGGCCGACCGATTCAGTTATTCCGAGACTTTCCAGCGCGACTGGACTGCCGGATAACGCTTTGACGGATCACGCCTCAAGTCAGGAGACAGGCATGTCGCTACGCAGTTATCTTTTTGTGCCCGGCGATCGTCCGGAACGTTTTTCAAAGGCGCTCGCGACGGCCGCGCATCAGGTCGTGATCGACCTGGAAGACGCGGTCGCGCCGGATGCAAAAAGCGAGGCGCGCGAGGGTCTCGCAAGGTGGCTCGAGTCCAGTCTTACGGACGCGGACAAGCCGCGCGTTCTGATTCGCGTGAATGCGTTCGGCACGCCATGGCATGAAGACGATGTGAAAATGGTGCGGGCGTCGCAGCTCGCGCGCGTGATGGTGCCCAAGGCGGAAGCGGCAAGCGAACTGGCCGATATCGCATCGCGCTGCGGCAGGCGTGTCACTGATCGCCTTGATCGAGAGCGTGGTCGGCGTCGTGCAGATGCGCAGTATCGCGCATGAAAAATCGGTGTCGCGACTGGCGTTCGGATCGTTCGATTATTGCGTCGATGCCGGCGTGGAAGACAACGGCCGTGAGCTCGATTACGTGCGCTCGCAATTCGTGATCGAGTCGCGTTTTGCCGGACTGGATGCGCCCGTTGATGGGGTGACCTTATCGATTGATGACGCTGAGCTGATCGCCGCCGATGTCGCCGCCGGCCGGCGCTTCGGCTTCGGCGGCAAGCTCTGCATTCATCCGAGCCAGGTCGAGGCGGTGAACAGGGGATTCGCGCCAAGCGAAGCGGATCTTGCATGGGCCGAGCGCGTGCTGGCAAAGCTTGCCGAGAATCCGAAGGGCGCCATTGCCGTCGATGGAAAGCTGGTGGACAAGCCTATCGTCGATCGAGCGAAGCGCATTGTCGCGAGCTTCGGTCAATAGTTAAACCTATGGAACGTCAACTTCTCCACATGCGCCGTATCGAGTTGAGCGGTTTTCGCCGCGCGGACGGCCTGTATGACATTGAAGGCGTGCTCAAGGATACAAAGACTTATGATCGCCATTCGAGCGGCGTCGTGCGGCTCGCGGGTGAAGCGATTCATCAGATGCGCCTGCGGATCACGGTCAACACGGATTTTCTGATCGTCGATGCTCATGCGGAGTCCGAAGTTGTCCCTTATCCCGGCTTCTGCGATGTGATTGGACCGGAATACAATAAGCTGATCGGCCTGACGCTCGCGCCCGGTTTCACCCGTGAGACGCGCGCGTTATTCGGCGGCATGAAGGGTTGCACACATTTGACCGAGTTGATCGGCGGAGTGGCGACGGCCGCGTTCCAGACCATGAGCGAGGAGATCAACGCGTCGAACGACCAGCAGCCGTTTCAGCTCGACGGCTGCCATGCGCTGCGAACCGGCGGCGACGCCGTGAAAACGTTCTACCCGAAGTGGTATCGGGCGGAAAAAACCGAAGCGCAAAAATGAGGCGCATTTAGCGTTGCCGATACCTTGGTTTAAGCCAGCTCGTCGTATAGTCTTTCTATCGGGTGGGAAACCACGCCGAGGTACTGAACCGAGTCGCTCATTGGAGCCCAGGTCAAGGGTCGGGAGAATAAAACGTGCGCTATACGCTGTTTGAAAACCGCAAAAACGAACTGATCCTGGTTGCCCGCATCTTGATGATGATCCTGTTCGTGATCTTTGGCTGGTCGAAGCTGACAGGCTTTTCCGGCACGGTTGCTTACATGGCTTCGACCGGCGCGCCCGTGCCCACGGTTTCCGCGATCATCGCGGTCGTCATGGAATTCGCGGTGGGCATTGCGCTCGTGGTCGGGTTTTATACGCGGCCGCTTGCAGCAATCCTTGCCCTGTACACGTTGGGCACGGCGATCATCGGTCACCACTACTGGAATATGACGGGCGCCGAGCAATACGCCAACATGATCAACTTCTACAAGAACATCAGCATCATGGGCGGATTGCTGCTGCTGGTTGTGACAGGACCCGGAAAGTATTCCATCGACAAAAGATAAGGGCAACGAGCTCAATGCTGCGTTAGTGAATTGCAGAAGGATGACGCGCGAGCGGGGTGACCTGCATCTTCATATAAGGAAAGAGGGGCAGGTTCGACAACAGCGTATGCAGCTCGTCATGCGACGCTACATCGAAAATACTGTAGTTCGCATATTCGCCGACCACACGATGCAGCTGCTGCCACTTGCCCTGCCGCTGCAGGTCTTGCGAATAAGCCTTCTCGCGCGCCTTGATCTCTTCGGCCTCTACGCCAGGCATGTCGTGCGGCAGATGAACGTCCATTCTTACGAGGTAAAGCATGATGTCTCCTTGAGGCGCGTGCGTACGCCGGTGCATGTCATGAAAGTGTTGGATCAGTTCGAAGCCGCAAGTGCCGGCTTGACGTGATTGCTGTCGCGGCGATAGAAGGCGAGCTTGTCCTCATCGATTGCGAGACCCAGGCCAGGGCCCTCCGGCAAATGCAGGTCGAAGTCACGGTATTTCGGGCGCGCGGTCACGATGTCGTCTTTCAACAGCAGCGGCCCGAACAGCTCAGTGCCCCACGCGAGTTGCGGCAGCGCACTGAATCCATGCGCCGCCGCAATCGAACCGATGCTTCCCTCAAGCATCGTGCCGCCATATAGCGCAATGCCTGCCGCATCGGCAACGGCCGCCGTGCGGAGCATTCCGTAAATCCCGCCTGACTTCGCGATCTTGAGCGCGAAGACATCGGCGCATGCGCCACGCACGAGTTCAAGCGCGTCTTCGGGCCCCGTGACGGCTTCGTCGGCCATGATCGGTACGACAAAGCGCGCCGCCAGCCGCGCAAGCGCTCCGCGATGTTCGCGTGGTGTCGGCTGCTCGATCAGATCGATGCCCGCCGCTTCAAGCGCGGCGATGCCGGTAGCAGCCTCGGCTTCGTTCCAGGCTTGATTAACGTCTACTGTCACCTTCGCGCGATCGCCGAGCGCGCGCTTGATCGCGGACACGTGCGCTACGTCGTCGCGCACGCTGCGACGCCCGATCTTGAGCTTGAAGGTGTTGTGCCTGCGTTCGGCGAGCAGCATCTCCGCTTCTTCAATGTCGCGCTGGGTATCCCCGCTTGCGAGCGTCCAGAGAACCGGCAGCGCCTGGCGAACGGCGCCGCCGAGCAGCGTCGCGACGGAAACACCGAGGCGCTTGCCCTGCGCGTCGAGCAACGCCGTTTCGAGCGCGCTCTTGGCGAACCGGTTGCCGCGCGCGACCTTGTTCAGCTTCGCCATTGCCGCGTTGATGTTCGTTGCATCGACACCGGCAAGCGCCGGCGCAAGATACGTATCGATAGTCAGCTTGATGCCTTCGGGACTCTCTTCACCATACGAAAGACCGCCAATGGTGGTGGCTTCGCCAATACCCTCGATGCCATCGCTTGATCGCAAGCGGACGATGACGAGGGTCTGCTGCTGCATAGTCGCCATTGCCAACTGATGCGCGCGAATGGTTGGGAGGTCTACAAGAATCGCTTCGATGGAGGTGATTTGGGCGTTCATACCTGGAATGGCGAAGTGGATGGGGTAATGAAGTATTGCCCGCCCAGGATTCGCCTGTCCAAGACCATCGACGTCTAGTGCCATACCCACGGGGTATGAAAAACGTTAGCGCCCCTGGTCGGCGCGTTCGGTATTAGGCAGATGAGAAATCTTTTTCTCTTCATACAGCCGATAGATAAGCGCAAGCATTTCTTTAATGTCTCGCGACTCGTCGAGCAAGCGCATGCTCATGATGATGGGGGAAACCAGCGTGGGGTCGTCCAGTTCCTTGTAGCTCACATCGTCTCGCTTCAGGCCGTACACGCTGCTCGGCACGACAGATATTCCTTCCCCCGCTGCCACGAGACCCAGCGCGATTTGCAACTCCCGCACTTCATATATCCGGCGAGGCTTGAGAGCACGGTCCTGGAATGCCGACAGCACCTGGTCCGCATAACTGGGTCGCGGCGCCTTGGGGAAAATAATCAGGGTCTCGTTGACCAGGTCGCTAAGCGCGAGAATGGGCTTGATGAGTGAAAGTGGATGGCCCTCCGGGAGCGCAACGATCATCTTCTCCTCGCGAAGAACCACCCGGCGGATGTTCGCGTCCTCAAGTCGAATACGGCCGAACCCGACATCAATTTGACCGTCCTTCAGCGCTCTGATCTGGTCCATCGTCGACATCTCGTGGAGGCTGAGTTCGACTGTGGTGTTCTCGTCGCGGAAGCGCCGGATGATTTTTGGCAGCATGCCGTATAACGTCGAGCCCACGAAACCGACAGAGAGGCTGCGCTCGATATTGCCCACGCGCCTCGTCATTGATTCGAGTTCGGCTGTCTGAGCCAGCAACTGCACGGCATGGGCATAGAAGAACTTACCCGTTTCCGTCAGCTTCAACGGGCGCGAGTTGCGCTGGAATAGCTGAACCCCAAGCGTCTCTTCGAGTTGCTGTATCTGACGGCTCAAAGGCGGTTGCGCCATGTGCAGTCGCTGTGCCGCGCGCGTGAAATTGCGTTCTTCGGCAACCGCGACGAAATAGCGAAGATGCCGCAGTTCCATTTCAATACCTCCTGGATATAGCCCGATACTAAATCAGTGTTGGACGGAGCTTTCTAGCCGTCGATTATTCTGCTTTCACACTCTGTTTCAGCGCCAGATTATACCTTCCGAGCATATCCAGGATCGGCGCCGAATCAGGGGTTAACCCCAGCCAAAAAACAGAGAGATTCAGGAGCAGACATGAGCGTGAAAGTGTTCGATACGAAGGAAGTGCAGGACCTGTTGAAGGCCGCTGCCAACGTTGAGAGCCAGGACGGCAATGCTCGCGCCAAGCAGATTGTCCATCGCCTGCTGGGCGATTTGTTCAAGGCCATCGACGACCTCGACATGACGCCCGATGAAATCTGGGCCGGCGTCCACTATTTCAACAAGCTCGGCCAGGATGGCGAAGCAGCGTTGCTTGCCGCCGGCCTCGGTCTGGAAAAGTATCTCGACATTCGCATGGATGCCGAGGACAGGGAAGCCGAGATCAAGGCGGCACGCCGCGTACCATCGAAGGTCCGCTGTATGTCGCCGGTGCGCCGGTGCGCGATGGCGTATCGAGGATCGACATCGATCCCGACCAGGATGCGGACCCGCTGGTTATTCGCGGCACGGTGACCGGTCCGGATGGCAAGCCCGTTGCAGATGCGGTTGTCGAATGCTGGCACGCCAACTCGAAAGGCTTCTATTCTCACTTCGACCCGACCGGCGCGCAGAGCGACTTCAACCTGCGCGGCGCGGTCAGAGACCGGCGCCGACGGCAAGTACGAGTTCCGTACGCTCATGCCGGTCGGCTACGGCTGCCCGCCGCATGGCGCGACCCAGCAACTGTTGAACGTGCTCGCCCGCCATGGCAACCGTCCGGCGCATGTGCACTTCTTCGTCACCTGCGACAAGCACCGCAAGCTGACGACGCAAATCAATATTGAAGGCGACCCGCTGATCTGGGACGACTTCGCCTACGCCACCCGCGAGGACTTGATTCCGCATGTGGTCGAAAAGACCGGCGGCACTGCGCTGGGAATGAAGGCCGACGCGTACAAGGAAATCGAGTTCAACATCGAGTTGACGCCGCTGGTTCAGGGCAAGGACAACCAGGTCGTCCATCGCCTGCGCGTGTCGGCCACGGCGTAATTGCCTTAAGCGGCGGCTGCGATGTCCGCTGCTGCCGCTCAATTCCCCGCAAGAATCATTTGACACCGATGCGCGCGCTCCATCGCCTGGAGCACGCAGGGAGAGCACTCATGTCCGCAATTATCGACAAAGCCACGCAGCTGGATGAACTGCTGCACACCGCCGTCCAGGATGACAAGCAGAACGGTGTATTTCGTTGCCGCCGCGACATCTTCACCAACGCCGATTTGTTCGAACTCGAAATGAAACACATCTTCGAGAGCAACTGGGTGTACCTGGCGCACGAAAGCCAGATTCCCAACAACAACGACTACTACACCACGTGGATTGGCCGCCAGCCCGTCGTTGTCACTCGCGACAAGAGCGGCGAACTGCACGCGGTCATCAACGCCTGCGCGCACAAGGGCGCGATGCTGTGCCGGCGCAAGCACGGCAACAAAGGCAGCTTCACTTGTCCGTTTCACGGCTGGACCTTCGCCAACACCGGCAAGCTGCTGAAAGTGAAGGATGAGAAGACCACTGAATACCCAGTGCAATTCAATACCAGCGGCTCGCATGACCTGAAAAAAGTCGCGCGCTTCCAGAGCTATCGCGGCTTCCTCTTCGGCAGCCTCAACGCAGACGCAATACCGCTGGAAGACTACCTCGGCGAGACCAAGGTCATCATCGACCAGATCGTCGACCAGGCGCCGAACGGGCTGGAAGTGTTGCGCGGCAATTCCTCGTACATCTACGACGGCAACTGGAAGATGCAGATGGAGAACGGCTGCGACGGCTATCACGTCAGCACCGTGCACTGGAACTACGCCGCGACCATGGGCCGGCGCAAGGTCGACGGCACCAAGGCGGTGGATGCGAACGGCTGGAGCAAGTCGGTAGCCGGCGTGTATGGGTTCGAGCACGGCCATATCCTGCTGTGGACCAAGACGATGAACCCGGAAGTGCGGCCGGTCTATGAACACCGCGAAGAAATCGAGGCACGCGTGGGCGAAGCAAAAGCGGATTTCATCGTCAATCAGACTCGCAACCTGTGCCTGTATCCGAACGTGTTTTTGATGGACCAGTTCAGCACGCAGATTCGCGTGGTACGCCCAATCAGCGTGGACAAGACCGAAGTCACCATCTTCTGTTTTGCGCCGAAGGGCGAGAGCGCAGCCGACCGCGCTACCCGCATCCGCCAATACGAGGACTTCTTCAACGTCTCGGGAATGGGCACCGCAGACGACCTCGAGGAGTTCCGCGCTTGCCAGGCGGGCTATGCCGGCACCACCGCGCTGTGGAACGACCTTTCGCGCGGCGCGCCGTTGTGGGTCGATGGCCCCGACGAGAACGCGAAGAACATGGGGCTCAAGCCGCTTATCTCGGGCGAGCGCAGCGAAGACGAAGGTCTGTTTGTATGCCAGCACGAATACTGGGTGCAGGTCATGCGCGAAGCGCTGAAAAAGGAACAAGAGGAGGCCGTGGCATGAGCTTCGACTACCAGAAAATCTGCGCGATGCTATACCGCGAAGCGCGTCTGCTCGATGACCGCCAGTGGGACGAATGGCTCGCCTGCTATACCGAGGACGTCACCTACTGGATGCCTGCATGGGATGACGACGACAAGCTCACCGACGACCACGAGAGCCAGATCTCGCTGATGTATTACCCGGACCGTGGCGGCCTGGAAGACCGCGTGTTTCGCATCAAGACCGAACGCAGCAGTGCATCGATGCCTGAACCGCGTACCAGCCACAACGTCACCAACGTGGAAGTGCTGGCCGAACGCGGCAACGAAGTCGACGTGCGCTACAACTTCGACACGCTCAGCCACCGCTACCGAATCAACGACCATTTTTTCGGCACGATGTTCGTAACCTTGCGAAAGGTCGACGATGACTTGCTGATTTCAGCCAAGAAGATTGTGCTGAAGAACGACTACATCCGCCAGGTACTCGACGTTTATCACGTTTGATGTCGAGCGCTGGGGAAAACTGGAAGTAGAGGAGACAACATGTCCAGCTACAACGTTGCACTGAACTTCGAAGACGGCGTGACCCGCTTCGTCACATGCAAACCGGGCGAGAAGGTGCTTGATGCCGCCTTTCGCGCCAAAATCAACCTGCCGATGGATTGTTCCGATGGCGTGTGCGGTACCTGCAAGTGCCGCGCCGAGAGCGGCAGCTATGACCTCGGCGATGATTACATAGAAGACGCGCTGAGCGAGGACGAGAAGGACAGCGGCCTTGTGCTCACCTGCCAGATGGTGCCGCAAAGCGACTGTGTGATTGCAGTGCCGGCATCGTCCACCGCTTGCAAGACTGAACAGAGCAAGTTCGCCGCGACGGTATCGAGGGTCGAGCCGCACAACGACGCCGCCGTCGTGCTCGAACTGGACGTAGATGCAAGCGCTCCGGTATTCCTGCCGGGTCAGTATGTGAACATCGATGTTCCGAGCAGTGGTCAGCATCGTTCGTATTCCTTCTCATCGGCGCCGGGTCAATCGAAAATCAGCTTTCTGATCAAGAAGATTCCCGGTGGCGTGATGAGCACCTGGCTCGAATCCGCCCAGCCCGGCAACAAGGTGGAGCTGACCGGGCCGCTCGGGAGTTTCTATCTGCGTGCAGTTGAGCGGCCGTTGCTATTCCTCGCCGGCGGCACGGGTCTGGCACCGTTCCTGTCGATGCTGGAAGTACTTGCTCGCGCGAATTCGCAGCAGAAGGTGCACCTGATTTATGGCGTGACCCGCGACCTCGACCTCGTGCAGGTCGATGCTATCGATGCGTACACAGCGAAGCTGCCGAACTTTAGCTACGCCACGGTCGTAGCCGATGCGGGTTCCAAGCATCCCGCCAAGGGTTGGGTGACGCAGCACATGCCGGCCGAAGCCTTGAATGACGGCGACGTCGACGTTTATCTGTGCGGGCCGCCGCCGATGGTCGATGCGGTGCGGAAACATTTCGACGATAACGGCGTGAAGCCCAACAGCTTCCACTACGAGAAGTTCACACCCAACGCAGCGCCGAGGGCAGCATGAGCACGCAACGGTTCGCAGGCAAGGTCATGGTCGTCACTGGCGCCGCGCAGGGCATCGGCCGCGGCGTAGCGCTTCGCGCGGCGGCCGAAGGCGGCAAGGTGCTGTTCGTCGACCGCGCCGACTTCGTGTCCGAAGTTGCAGCCGAAGCGAGCGGCGCGGACACTGCAGGATTCGTCGCCGACCTCGAAACGTACGAGGGCGCGAGATTGGCGATGGATTTTGCTGTGCGCAAGTTCGGTGGCATCGACATCCTGATTAACGGTGTGGGTGGTGCGATTCGCATGCGTCCGTTCGCTGAGTTCGAACCTGCACAGATTGATGCGGAAATTCGCCGCTCATTGATGCCCACGCTGTACGCCTGCCATGCCGTGTTGCCGCACTTGCTCAGGCGCGGCGGTGGAACCATCGTCAATGTTTCCTCGAATGCCACGCGCGGGATCCGCCGTGTACCTTATTCGGCGGCCAAGGGCGGCGTCAACGCGATGACGCAATCACTGGCGATGGAATATGCCGAGCACAACATCCGCGTGGTCGCCACAGCACCGGGTGGGACCGACGCGCCTGCACGACGAGTCCCACGCAACACCGCGGGCGATAGCGAGCAGGAAAAAATCTGGATGAGCGACGCAGTGAAGCAGGTCACCGAATCGACCTTCCTCAAACGCTACGGCAGCATCGACGAACAAGTCGCGCCGATTCTGTTCCTCGCCTCGGACGAGGCAGGGTATATCACCGGGACTGTGTTGCCAGTGGCCGGCGGTGATACGGGTTGAAAAATCTCGCTTTGGTTTTATACCGTGGCTATTCCTCGCATCGCGGCATGCTCCGGTGCCGTATCCTGTGTGCCTTGATTCCAACAAATTGCTGGAGAGGACCGCATGGACCGCATGACGGCGATGGAAACGTTCGTAACGGTGGTGGACGCGGGTTCATTTTCTGCCGCTGCTCGCAGGCTGAAGTTGGGACAGCCTGCTGTCTCGAAGTCGAGTCGCTCAACTGGAAGAGCGTCTGGGCGCTCGCCTCCTGCTACGCTCAACGAGGGGCCTGACGCCGACCGATGCGGGCCAGCGATTCTACGAGCACGCTCGCCGCGCGATCGATGAGGCGGACCAGGCTGAACAGGTGGTACGCGAATCGTCGGACGGGCTCTCGGGACGTTTGCGAATTGGTGCTGCCGTCACGTTTGCGCGGCTGCATGTGTTGCCCGCGCTAAAGACCTTCCTCGACCAGCATCCCAAACTGAGTGTCGATATCGTCCTCGACGACCGCTCCATCGATCTGCTCGAAGAGGGCGTCGACGTGGCGCTTCGCATGGGCACGCTCGACGACTCGGCGATGACCGCGAGGCGCATCCTGCGGGGACGTCGGCTGGTTGTCGGAACACCGCGCTATTTCGCGGAAGCCGGCATTCCGAAAACGCCGGCCGAGCTGAGCCGTCATCAGGCGATCGTCTACTCGATGCGAGGCGGCGGCGAGTCCTGGTCGTTCAGCAGCAACGATGGCACCGAGATCGCCGTGGCCGTTTCAGGTCGGGTCAGCGTGAGCGCTGCCGAGGGCATGCGCACAGCAGTGCTTGGGCACATGGGGCTTGCCGTCGCGTCGGAATGGATGTTCTCCCCTGAACTCGCCGACGGCACCGTGCAAGCTGTACTCACTCGAATGGACGCTGCCGCCCATCGACGTCTGGGCAGTCTTCCCGTCCGGACGCATGGCAACGACGAAAGCGCGCGCGTTCGTCGCTTTTGTCGAGCACGTGCTTGGTGGGGACGGTAGCGGTATTCAAGTCGATTCGGACCCCACCCTTGTCAACTGAATGGCTGCCTCTGAAGAAAACACATCTGAGGCCGGAAAGCTATCCGCTATACCTTTGCGACTGCCTTCTCGAGCACCGCGAACATGTCGCCCGGATCGGAACGGCACGTATAGTCCGGATTGACTTCCGAGTAGAGCACGATACCGTCGTGCCTGATGACGTAGCGCGCGGGCATAGCCAGAGTCCAGCTTTCGTCGTCGTTAAACGTGGGCAAATCGATTCGCAGGCGCCTGTACAGATCAACCAGGTATGCAGGCAGCAAGTAGCGCAGGCCGAACGCTGCGCTGGTCTCGCCCTTGACGTCGCTCAGCACCGGAAAGCTCAACCCATTTTCGCGCACTGACTTGCGGCTGTTAGCCGCCGTCTGCGGCGAGATCGCGACCACGTTCGCACCGTAGGCCCGAATTTGCGGCAGCACTTGGTTGATTGCCTGAAGTTCGATGTTGCAGTACGGACACCATATTCCGCGATAGAACGTCACGACAAGCGGTCCCCGCGCGAGCAGGTCGGCTGACGCTATTTCGTTATTACTGTGGTCCTTTAGCGTGAAATGCGGTGCGCGGTCGCCAGCCTTGATTGCGCGGGCAGCCTGACCACTTGCGACCAGTTCACTAATGGCACGCATTGTGATCGGATGGACGTCCGCCCGAGCGTAACAAGGCGCTTTGCCGCGCTTGACGCTGACTTCGAAAGTGTCGGGTCTGTCTTGCAGTGCCATCGCGAATCTCCTCGAAAGATGAGGTCGTTTGGGGCCTCGAATCCCTATCGCTTATCAGCAGGGCGAACGTCCACGTCCATTACCCTTTGCTGATCACGAGAGCCATAGGTTGAAGTTGCCGGATCATCGGCAGAAGGGGTCTCTCGTCGATAACAGTTATTCCGGAGAGGCATGTTTTGCATTGGCGCAGCTGCGCCCTTGGGCCGCGCAGCAGTGGACCGAAGTGGCATCGCGATATGGCGTTACGGTTCAGAAGAGCGTGTTGCACCAGGAATAGGACCTATTCCTCGCCGGTTACTACCGCGCAATGCGACGCGAGCGGACCATACGCATCAACCAATGCGTGTTCGCATTGGCGCACATGCAGCAGCTCGCCAGTTCCTGCGACTAAGCATGTGAGCGAACTCATCAAGACTCACTATCGAGGTAATCATGGCTCAAGCTCTAAAAGGCAAACTTGCACTCGTGACAGGCGCTTCTCGTGGCATCGGCGCTTCTATCGCAACCCGGCTCGCACGGGACGGCGCATCGGTCATCGTCCACTACGCGTCGAGTGCGGACCGCGCAGAGGGTGTGGTCAAGGCGATTCGCGATGCTGGCGGCGAGGCCGAGGCAGTCGGCGCAAATCTGTCAAAGCCCGAGGGTGTGAAGGCGCTGATCGATTCTTTAAACGACGTCTTCGGCGGCAAGTTCGAAGGTCGGCTCGACATCCTGGTGAACAATGCGGGCACCGTCGAATACGGACCGTTCCTGGAGTCGTCGGACACGTCGTACGACACGCACTTCAATCTGAATGTGCGGGCCCCGATCGAACTGGCGAAGGACGCGGCGCAGCGGATGATCAAGACGGGCTGGGGACGCATCATCAATGTCGGCTCTGCTTTCGGAGAAGCAGCGCCGCTGCCAGGCGTGACGCTTTATATCGCGTCGAAGTTCGCGCTTCGTGGCTTCACCCGAGGTCTTTCGCGCGAACTCGGGAAATATGGTGTGACCGTCAATGCGGTCCAGCCTGGCCCGATCGACACCGAACTGGCTCCTCAGCCTGGAACGGAAGAACACGCCACGATGACCAAACTCGCCAGTGTCGGCCGTTTCGGTAAACCCGAGGAAATCGCGGCGGCGGTAGCGTACCTGGCAAGCCCTGAAGCAGGCTACACCACCGGCGAAAGTCTGACAGTCGACGGTGGGTGGATTGCCTGAGGAAGCCGAAAGGCGGGTTCGCTGACTGCGCTGCAATCAGCGAATCAGCGTGACCTGAGGCCGAATGCCGCTTAACGACACTTAACGCAGCGCGCCGTCGGCTTCATGAGCGGCACCGTGAGCCACGCGCGGCTGCGTAAGCGCGCTGACGATCGCGAACACAATGATATTCAACGTCAGCGCGAGCAAGCCGATATTAATGTCCTTCGCCGCGTCAGGAAGGAATGGAAACATCTGCCCAATGGTGAGGTGCATGGTCGTGGTCACCACGACAACGGCCACACCGGCGACAATGCCGCCCATTGCACCCTGTTTCGTCGCACGGCTTCGTTGCATCAGGCTCATTATCAAAGCAGGGAATAGTTGCGTCACAAAGCTATAGCCCATGAGCAACAGCGAAACGATCGTGTTGCCACCCTGCAGCGTGAACCAGATTGCAACGAGTGCTACGACTGGCACGAGCCAGCGCGCGAGGCGGCCGACAAACGCGTCCGAAGCCTGACGGTTCATCGCTCCTCGATAAACGTCGTTTGCGAGCAGGGTCGACGCCGAGGTAAGAATCATCGAGCCGGGGACGAGCGCCGTGAGCACGCCGGCAGCGCCGACCACTCCTACGATCCAGGGATCGAAACTCTGAATGGACAACCGGAATAGCGACAGGTCGATGTCGCCGCCTTTCAGGCCAGGCACCTTGAGCGTCGCGGCGAATCCCACGAAGAACACGAACAGCAGGATCAGTTGATAGATTGGCAGGATGATCGCGTTGCGTCGAAAGATTCGTTCGTCGCGAGCCGTATAAACCGAACCGAACGTATGCGGCCACATAAAGAAGCCGAGGGCCGTCAGCAGCACCGTGGACTGGAACCACGACACGCTGGACCCTTTCGCCGGGAAGGTGAGGAAGCCGGGCTTGGCGACATCGATGGCATGGAACATCGGTCCGATGCCACCGTAAAGGTGGTAGGGCAGATAAATGCCCAGCGCCAGCACTACGCTCAGGATCAAAATGTCCTTCACCACGGAATTCCACGCTGAACCCCGCACACCCGAAAGTATGACGTAGGCCGTAACGACAAGCGCGCCAATCCAGACGGCGACAGTCGGCGATATCACACCATATGACGCCGTCGCCACGATGATGCCGAGGCCCTTAAGCTGCAGGACGAGATAAGGAATGAGCGCGACCACGCCGACCACCGCGACCAGGACGCCGAGCGCGGGACTGTCGTATTTGCGCGCAAAGTAATGTGGCTGGGAGACGAGCCGGTGTTTCTTTGCGTATCGCCAGATTGGCGGCAGCATCCAGTACGAAAGGATGTAGGCAAGCGTACCGTAGGCGAGAATGTAATAGACGGGCGCACCCTTGCCATAGGCGAACCCGCTGCCGCCGAGGAAAGTGAACGTAGTGTAGATCTCTCCGGCCATCAGGAGAAACACGAACGCCGTCCCAAAGCTGCGGCCGCCGACGGTCCATTGCTCAAGATTCATGTCGTGACCACGCCGTGCGCGTACGCCCAGATAGAGCGCCAATACGGTCACAGCAGCGATGATGAGTAGAGCGCTGCTCATGAGCGTGCCTCCCCGGCTTCGTTGACCGCATGGCGGTTGGCAGGATCCAGCCGATAGACAATGCCCATGATGACCGCGCTTAGCACGATCCAGATCACGATCCATGCAAGCACGAACGGCATGCCGAGGACGAGCGGTTCAACCTGGTTGACGAACGGAATGCCGACGAGAATGCCGATAAAAGGTAGTGCGGCCAAAGCGGCCAAAATGCGGGAAAGCATGACGAATAACCCTCCAAGGTGCGTAGATTGTGTTCCGGACCCGCTTTGACTCGCTGACTCTAAGCTCTATTGGTCGATTAAGCCAAGTCGATCAAAATAACGTAGGGTTCTTGTAAGGCTGTGCTTGCCTGCAAGGCGCCACTTGTAGCGCGACGTGTCCGTCGGCTCGCAGTCACATCATCTATATTTATAGGTACGTCTGGCGTTTGCTCAGGTGAACGGCTGATGGGGAACGCCGCCCGCGCCTAATGCTCGGTCTTTACTTGATAAGTATTACAGATTAAATATTATTAAATAAAGGTAGATCATCCTTAGCCGACAATTAAATCTCGTCGGATCACCTATATATCGGCGGTGTCTATAGTTCTATAATTTTCAACCACTTATTTTGTCCGCGAGGGCCGAAGCGCTCCGACGCGAGATTCGGCACAGAACGTGGAGTCGACAAGTTTTGGCGATATGCGCGAACATACGCTTTTGTTGCACCGTAGGAAAGGGGAGGTCTGCGTGTACTGCTGGCCCATCGTTCCTGCAATCCATTTACGGAGAACATTTAATGAAAGCGGCATGGTATGAACGCAACGGAACGGCGCGTGAGGTGCTCACGATTGGTGAACTCGACGATCCCGTCCCCGAAGACGGTGAAGTGTGCGTGCAAGTAAAGGCGTCAGGGGTCAATCCGTCCGATGTCAAAAGCCGCTCGAACCGGCCGCTAACTGCGCCGCGCATCACGCCGCATAGCGACGGTGCGGGGGTGATCACGAGCGTGGGACGGGGCGTGCCGGAGAGCCGTGTCGGCGAGAAGGTCTGGATCTGGAATGGTCAGTGGAAGCGTGCCGCGGGCACGGCTGCGGAGTACATCGCGCTGCCCGCAGAGCAGGCGGTGAGACTGCCTGATAACACAACGTTCGATGAGGGGGCGTGCCTTGGCATTCCGGCGCTCACGGCGCTTCGCGCGCTAACGATCGACGGCGCCGTACTTGGCC
The DNA here is from genome assembly GCA_963708695.1 of uncultured beta proteobacterium. GTDB lineage: Bacteria > Pseudomonadota > Gammaproteobacteria > Burkholderiales > Burkholderiaceae > Caballeronia. The sequence continues at coordinate 233,984 of CAVPTS010000013.1, read as the reverse complement.
AGACCGTGCTGGTCACTGGAGGCGCGGGCGCCGTGGGCGCGTATGCGATTCAATTCGCACGGCTTCTGGGCGCCGCTCGAGTCATCACCACGGTGAGTTCGGATGCGAAGGCGCAGATTGCGAAGGAACTAGGTGTCGACGATGTGATCAATTATCGCAATGAGGACGTGGTTGCCCGTGTGAAGGAACTGACGGGCGGGCGCGGAGTGGACCGAATTGTGGAGGTTGATGCCGCCGCAAACGCCGCGTTGTACCCGGCGGCTCTAGCCCGTGACGGGATTGGCGCGATCTATGGATCGGGCAAGGCCCAGGTGGCGTTCGATTTTCTGCCTATGATTCAAAGTGGCGCGGCAGTGCGTTTCTTTATTGTCTATGAGCTTTCACCCGCGGCGCGCGCCAAGACTGTGAGCGCGCTCAATGGCTACCTGGGTGCCGGAGTGGTTAGGCACAATGTCGCCGAGCGATTCCCACTCGAGCGCATTGTGGAGGCGCATGAGGCCGTCGAGAGCGGGCGCTTGACGGGCAATGCGGTCATCATGTTCTGAGCATGTTTCAGCCCCGTCGCGGCGGGCCCAAGGAAATCCAGCACGTACGGATCCTTCTGCATACTGTTTTTGAGTCTTGGCCGCTACGTAAAACCTGGAACGCGGGCGGGTAGCACGCTTAAACCCGCGGCTGCAGATTGACATGCTGCCTCACTGTCCGCGCGTTCGTGGGTTTGTGCGCTCGTCCGCTCCTTGATAGAGCGCATCGCCCTAAACACCTTTTACGCTTGCATTCAATATGGAGCCGCTTTCCGCTACCGTTCCCATATCCATGGTGAACGGTTTTCTGTCTGGCGCCGACCGGGCCGCAGTCCTTCGGCTGGCGGAGCATTCCGGTATTCCGCACGAGCTGCTGGGCAAGCCGGCGGCACGCGTCACTCAGGAGCAGTTTTCGACACTCTATCGGTTGCTCGCAATGGAACTCGACGACGAGATGCCCGGCATCTTTGCTCGTCCACTGCGCAATGGCACGCTCAAGTTCCTGTGTTTGAGCCTTCTCGACGCGCCGCGGCTCGAGGTGGCGCTGCATCGATTCGGACAGTTCTTTCACCTGCTCCTCGATGAACTTCAGATCGTGTCGCAGCGCGTAGGGCAGTATGCGACAGTCGAGGTCGTTAGCAATCCGAATAGTCCGGAGACAAGTGCGCTTGCACGCGTGCTTGTGTTGAAGCTTGTGCATGGCGTCGGATCGTGGCTCATACGCCAGAAGATTCCGCTTACCGAAGCCGCTTTTGAATTCCAGCGCCCGGCGCAGTCCGGCGATCTGCTCTATCTGTTTCCGGGGCCAGTGCGCTTTGGCCACGATCGCACGCTTCTCGTCTTCGATGCCGATTATCTGGACCGTCCCATCCGGCAGCGAAAATCGAACCTTGACGCCTTCCTTCAGCGTGCCCCGGAAGACTGGATTTTCGTGTCGTTCACGGAGGAGATGGTGTGTCATCAGGTTCGGCAATGCATTGCGGCCGGCCTCCCGGCGACGCCGACCATCGACGATGTCGCGCACCAGTTGCACTACTCAGTGCGCACGCTGTGCAGACGTCTCGAAGCGGAGGGCACGGCCTTTCAGGTCATCAAGGACGAGGTACGGCGAGATATCGCGATCCAGCGCCTCACCCGTTCAGACGATGCCATTGCGGCAATTGCCTACGACGTTGGATTCGACAATCCGACCGCCTTTCATCGCGCGTTCCGTCATTGGACCGGCAGCACGCCGGCGGCCTACAGGCATCGGAAGAGCGGGTGAAGCGCGCCAACAGGTTTCTTTCATTGGCAGATTATGTCAGTGAAAGGGCAGATTCCGATAACGAGAATATTTGGGAGCGTTGATACCATCCGCTGCAACAGATCAACATTTGCAGCCGCAGGGCGTTGAATAGCCAACGCTCGTGGACAAGGAGTCATCGATGAGCTACACCCCTCCCGTCAAGGACATGATGTTCGTAATCGAAGAGTTGGCAGATATTGCAAGGGTAAGCCAACTCCCCGGTCTCGACGATTCAAATTCCGACACCGCCCGCGCCATTCTCGACGAGGGCGCGAAACTCGCCGCCGAAGTGATCGCCCCGCTGAATGCGCAGGGCGACCAGCGACCGAGTACGTGGCATGACGGTGAAGTGACGGCGACGCCCGGCTTCGCCGACGCCTACCGCCAGTACACCGAAGGCGGCTGGCAAGGCATCAGCCATCCTGCCGAATTCGGAGGTCAGGGGTTGGCGAAGCTGATTGCCTCGCCTTGCATCGAGATGCTGAACGCGGCGAATCTTTCGTTTGCACTGTGCCCGCTGCTGACTGACGGCGCCATCGAAGCATTGCTGACCGCCGGCTCGGAAGAGTTAAAAGCGCGTTATCTGCCGAAGCTGATTGAAGGCGCCTGGACCGGAACGATGAACCTGACCGAGCCGCAGGCGGGTTCCGATCTTTCGCTGGTCCGTTCGCGCGCCGAACCACAGGAAGATGGATCCTATAAGGTCTTCGGCACCAAGATCTTCATCACATGGGGCGAGCACGACATGGCCGAAAACATCGTCCACCTCGTACTTGCGCGCACGCCGGGTGCGCCGGAGGGTGTGAAGGGCATTTCACTGTTTCTCGTCCCGAAGTTTCTGCTGAACGAGGACGGGAGTATCGGCACGCGCAACGACGTGCAGTGTGTCTCGATCGAACACAAGCTCGGCATCAAGGCGAGCCCGACTGCCGTACTTCAGTACGGCGACAAGGGAGGCGCCATGGGTTACCTCGTGGGTGAGGAGAATCGCGGTCTCGAGACCATGTTCATCATGATGAACGCGGCACGCTTCGGTGTAGGTCTGCAAGGCATTGCGATATCTGATGCGGCCTACCAGAAGGCCGCGGCGTACGCGAAGGATCGCCTGCAGGGGCGCCGCGTCGACGGCTCGGGAGCGGAGGCGGTTGCGATCATCCAGCACCCGGATGTGCGACGCATGCTCGGCACGATGCGTGCAATGACCGAAGGCGCGCGTGCGCTGGCTTATGTTGCGAGCGTGCACGCCGATATAGCCCATCATGACGACGATGCCGCGAACCGCAAGCGGCATCTGGCTATCCATGAATTCCTCGTCCCGATCGTGAAAGGCTGGAGCACGGAGATCGCGAATGACATCACGAGTCTCGGCGTGCAGGTACACGGTGGAATGGGCTTCATTGAAGAGACGGGGGCGGCTCAGCTCTATCGCGATGCGCGGATCCTGTCGATCTATGAAGGCACGACGGCAATTCAGGCCAATGATCTGGTAGGCCGCAAAACGCTTCGCGATAGCGGCGCAGTTGCACATTTGCTGCTGGCGCAAATCGATCAGACGCTTGCTGCGCTGAACGCGACCGATGGCGGCGATGCCGCGCGCGTATTCGAGTCGATGCACGGTCGTCTCGCTGACGGACGCGAGGCGCTTGCGAATGTTATCGCCTATGTACTTGAGTCCGGCAAACGCGATGCGCGCGCGGTGTTCGGCGGCAGTGTGCTTTATCTGAAGCTCGCGGGTATCGTGCTGGCCGGCTGGCAGATGGCGCGCGCGCTGATCGTGGCACAGGGCAAGCGAGCCGAAGATCCGCAGTTCTACGAGGCAAAGATTGCGACTGCGCACTGTTTCGCTGAATACGTGCTGACGCAAGCTTGCGGGCTTGAGACTGCCATCGTTCGCGCGCGCGGCGACGATCCGCTGTTTGCATTAAACGAAGCGCAATTCTGACGCATACGCGTGTCCTCCTCGGCACGCTGATGGCAGGTATCGAGCAGAAGCTGCTGGGCGGAAAAGCGCCGTGGACGTTGCATCACCGCCATGCGGATCACGAGACACTCAAGCCCGCTGCACAGTGCACGCCGATCGTTTATCCGAAGCCTGACGGCAAGCTCACTTTCGACCGGCTGTCTTCCGTCTTCATATCGAATACCAATCATGCAGAGAATCAGTCCGCGCATCTGACGCTCAAGGATGCGAGCGTGCCCGTCGCTGTGAATTTGCGCACTTATGCAGGACCGGAAGCGCGCTTCTGTCCTGCGGGGGTGTATGAATACGTGAAGGACGATGAAGATAAGGATCGCTTACAGATCAATGCGCAGAACTGTGTGCATTGCAAGACCTGCGACATCAAAGACCCGACGCAGAACATCGTATGGGTGACGCCGGAAGGCGGCGGCGGACCCAACTATCCGAATATGTAATCGACGCATAACGAACTGGAGCAAACCAATGAGCGAAACAAAGCGTGAAGTCGTGGTGGTGAGCGCGGTGCGGACTGCGATCGGTGATTTTGGCGGCGGTCTCAAGGATTTCTCTCCTACCGAGCTGGGCGCGATGACCGTGCGCGAAGTACTGGCGCGCGGGAATGTCGGAGGCGATGAAGTGGGGCACGTCGTGTTCGGCAACGTAGTCCATACCGAGCCGAAGGATATGTACCTCGCGCGCGTCGCGGCAATCAACGGCGGCGTGGCGCAGCACGTGCCGGCGCTGACCGTGAACCGCCTGTGCGGCTCGGGCCTGCAGGCTGTCGTCTCGGCCGCGCAAACCATTCTGCTTGGCGATGCGGATGTCGCGATCGGCGGCGGTGCGGAGGTCATGAGTCGTGCGCTGTACGCCGTGCCGGGCGCACGGTTCGGGCAACGCATGGGCGACGGGAAGCTCGTTGACATGATGCTCGGTGCGCTGCACGACCCGTTTCAGGCGATCCATATGGGTGTGACGGCCGAGAACGTCGCGCGTAAATACGGCATTTCGCGCGATGAGCAGGACGCACTCGCGCTCGAATCGCATCGACGCGCGGCGCATGCCATTGCTGAGGGTCGATTCCGTGATCAGATTCTGCCGGTCAAGCTGCGCACGAAGAAAGGCGAGGCGTTCTTCGACACCGACGAGCATGTGCGCCACGACGCAGGCGCGGAAGATTTCTCCAGGCTCAAGCCGGTATTCGTTAAGGAAAACGGCACGGTGACAGCCGGCAACGCGTCGGGCATCAACGACGCAGCGGCAGCCGTGCTCATGATGGAGCGCAGCGTTGCCGAGCGGCGCGGCGCGAAGCCCCTCGCGCGCCTCGTGTCCTATGCGCATGCGGGCGTCGATCCGGCCTTCATGGGGATCGGTCCCGTGCCGGCGACGCGCAAGGCGCTTGAGCGAGCCGGTCTCCGCGTCGACCAGCTCGATGTGATCGAGGCAAACGAAGCGTTCGCGGCGCAAGCGTGCGCGGTGACGAAGGAACTCGGGCTGGACCCGAGCAAGGTCAATCCGAACGGTTCAGGCATTTCGCTCGGCCATCCCGTGGGCGCCACAGGTGCGCTGATCACCGTCAAGGCGCTTAATGAGCTCAAGCGGATCGGCGGCCGGTACGCGCTCGTCACGATGTGCATTGGTGGTGGACAGGGGATCGCGGCAATCTTCGAAAACCTTCAGTGAGCGACGCGCATCTGCGCACGCCGGTCGAGATCATGCTGGGTGATCTCGACACAACAGCGCCTCCCGCGACGAACGGTCTTGTCGCACTCCGAATGATCCCGAACGCTTCGCTCATGGAGCTTTCGGGCGTTGGTCACCTGGATTTCGTGTCGACTTGCACCGAGCTTGGACGAGCCTAGGTTCCGATCTGCAAAACTCGCGTTCCGCAAGACGATACTCATGCGCGGGCAATCCATGCGGCTGAAGTTTTCTTCGATCATCAGCTTGGCGTGACGCGTTGACCGGCGTCAAGCCCGGTAGGCGACGCTGTCCCTTGGGCTCAGTTCTTTTGTCGACTACGGGACGGTGAGCTGGTTGCGAACCGTTCTTTAGCGCCCGGCAGATTTGGCGACCCGAGTGCCGGTAGCCGATGCGATCAACGGTCCTCGGCGACGTGTTCGATCGTACTGTTTAGCGTTGGTGTAGCGACTTTGTGGACGAAGCTTGCCCTGAGGATCCAGTTATAAATCGGCGCCCGCGATCATCAATGCCGAGGTGCCGAAAAACACTTCACGCATGCCGAAATGCCCTCCGACAAAACCGCCGGCAAGCGGTCCGACAACCTGCCCGGTATATTGCGCAGACGTCGAATAACCGAGCATATTGCCTGCAACCGACGCCGGCACGTTGTGCCGGATCACGCTTGCAACGCAAGGCAGCAGTCCGCCGAGCGCCAGACCCATCAGGAATCGCAGAGCGACCAATTGCCAGCCGCTGCGTGACGAACGCTTGCGGGATCAGCAGGATGCCCGCCACCGCGAGGCAACCGATAATGACGTTCCAATGCCCCATGCGATCGGCGAGCTTACCCAGGTACGAGGCCGAGAGAATGCTGCCCAATGCCGCCGCCGACATCACCAGTCCCGCGACAAACGTGACCTGATGCACATCGACTACTTGCGCCACGTAGACCGTGATGATCGGCTCGATCGACATGTTCGCCAGCATCAGGAGCATGCCGGTCACCAGCATGGCGACAGTCGGCCGCTTGTCTGCGATCTCAGCCCAACTGCCACGCCGCTTTCCCTTTCTTGTTCAAGCCCGGGTGACGCTCGTTCTTGACGAAGAAGACGGTCGCCAGGAACGTAATAAAAATAAGGGCGCCCGAGGCGAGAAAGGTCGACCGAATTCCGATCAGCGGCGGCAGTGATCCACCAATGATCGGGCCGACCAGATTGCCGGCCATGATGCCGGAAGACAGCACGCCGAGCGCCCAGCCGCATCGGTCTTTCGGTGTCTGGGTGGCGACCAGCACGGTGGAGCCCGACGCAAAGCCGCCAAGCAAGCCTGCGAGAAGCCTGAGGCCGACGAGTTGCCAGACGTTATGCGCCATGCCCATCAACGACATGATGATGGCCATGCCGAGGCTGGCGCGGATCAGCATCGGCTTGCGGCCGTAGAGGTCGGCAAGCTTTCCCCAAAGCGGCGCGGTCAGTGCGGCAGTGAAAAAGGTCGCGCCGTATGCGACGCCGGACCACTGGACTATCGCGGCGTGATCCTTGACGCCTAGCTGCTCCACGTAAAGCGGCAAGAACGGCAACATGAGCGTCATGGCCACAATGGTCGTGAACGATCCGAATACGCAGACGATGAGATTGCGCCGCCAGTGGGTGAACTCCTCCGTTCTGCTAGGGGATTACCGTGACGTGCGCTTGCCGATTGTTTGTCCATCATCCTGTCCGGGTCAGCGCGGGAGATTGAGTTTGTCCAGCGAGCTTCTTCAAGGCCGGAGCAACCGCCTGGCGCAAAGTGAGGAAGCGAGCGGGCTTCTACCCGGATCGTACGGCGTGCACGGTGACGCAACCAGTCCGCTACCTATACTGGTATCGCGACTACCCGGCATCCGTGCGCGTCCAGTTTCAACCCTTCACGGCGTGAGTGTCTTGCCCATTTTGCGGAGATAGCCCCTTGCGACCGGTCTGTGCAGCGGGCAAACCGCAGCCAAAGATCATCCGCTGTCCGCCGGTAGATAGCGGTAGTTCGAGTCTTTCTGCCAACCGGCATGCAGCGAAAAATGGGCAACGCACACTCACGGATCGCCAGAGCAAGAAACGTTCGCCACCGAACATTCGCCGTCAGGAAAGACAGTCCACAACTCTTCAACCACCTATAAATAATGTGGCTTGAAAGAGGTTGCCGTCAGCAAGATCAGCACGGTGGAGACTTCCTGTCTGTCTCTGCCCGGAGAACGCAACCAATACGAGAACGCCCCGTCTGTTGGACATGCTTTCAACGGCAAGTGCTTCCTCGGACCTGTTTTCCATTTGCGTGACCCTTCGAGTTTCCCTGCTATGTAATGGTGTTTCAATCTATGGAGCCGGTGCCGACGAGATGTAAGCGTCTGGCGCTTTGTCATCCAGACAGCTGGAGCGGACCGTTCGTCTAAACGAAAACATGGAGTTCTTATGGCTAAGCTAAGTAATAAGGTTGCACTTGTGACGGGCGGTTCAAGGGGCATCGGCGCTGCCATTGCCAGGAGATTGGCCGCGGACGGCGCGCGCGTGGCAATCACTTTCTCCAAGGGCAGCGATGCGGCTGAAAACGTAGTCAAAGCAATTGAAAGCGCCGGCGGAGAAGCGATTGCGATCCAGGCAGATGCAGCGAATCCGGACGCAATCAACCAGGCGGTGCAACAGACGATTACCGCATACGGTGGCCTCGACATCCTGGTCAATAATGCAGGGACGGCGATTCCGAAACCCTTCGAAGAAACGACGCTGGAGGAATTGGATCACGTCATCAATCTTAATATCCGGGGCGTGTTTCTGACAACGCAAGCAGCCCTCAAGCACCTGAAGACTGGTGGTCGCATTATCAATATTGGCTCGTGCGTTGGAGAGCGAATGATGACTCCGGGCCTGGTCCCATATGCCGCGACGAAGGCTGCCATACGAATGTTCACGCAGGGCCTGTCCCGAGAAGTTGGCGAACGAGGTATCACAGTCAACAATATTCAACCTGGCCCGATTGACACGGACCTCAACCCTGCGGCGGGTGATTGGGCAGCCCCTCAATTGGCGATGACAGCGCTCAAGAGATACGGGAAGGTTGATGAAATCGCGGCAATGGTTGCTTTTATTGCTAGCGACGAGGCAGCGTACATCACCGGAGCAAATCTTACTGTCGACGGCGGCACAAACGCCTAGCATCAGGATTGTTTCCCGGCAATGAGGCTGAAAAATGCCGCAAAATGTCTTGTCTCACTACCAATGAATGTGTGCTCACAACCCTCAGCGGCCGCTTCTGCTCAACTCGCCTGAGTGGCCGCTCTCGAAGCCGAAACGGCCGCTCTTTAGAGGCATCTGCTTGCGATGCCAAGGCGGTTCATCGCCGAACGTTTCGGCGAGGGAATCGATAGGAGAATTGAATTCGGTTCCCCTCTTTGCGGGGTAACCAAAAGTCGTCAGGAGGCTGAATCGGGCACCACCTTACTGAGCTCGCTTTGCCCCGCAACGGTCTTTCCGCCGGGTCGAGCCAACCCTATCGACACAGCGACCATGGCTACACCTAACCACAACGTAGCTGGTAGCCGTTGTGCGGCGTGGAACGCAAGGAACACGCTAGAAAGAACTGGCGTTGCATAGCTCAATGCGGTCGTCACGCTCGTGTTTCCCTTTTTCATCCCAAAGTCCCAGAGGTAAAACGCAATACCCATCGGACCCAGACCCATGTAGGCGAGAACTATCCAATCGTGTGGCGGCAGCCTGGGCATTGAGCTCGTTGCGAAATGCAGCGCCAGACATGCCAGCCCCGCAGGCAGCGTGAATGCACCAACTGAAAGGCTCGAGACCGAACTATAACGCTTGCCAAGAAGCGAGTATGCAGCCCACGCAAACGCCGAAAGCAGTGCGAGCGAGTAAGCCACGGCTTCCCGCAACCCATGTTGGATGACTAAGGTCGTTCCGTCATTTGTTATCGCCGGTTGCTGCAATGACGAACACGCGGCGGCGGCTCCCCCGAAGCCGAGAAAAGCGCTGACAAATAGATAGCGAGGCTTCTCTCGACCTGGAGACGAGCGGCCAGACAGACACACAATAATTATCGGCCAAAGGTAGTGCACAAGGCTCACGCCTATCGGGTCACCGAGTCGCAGCAGGAAAAAGTACATGACATGGTACGCAAACATCAGAACGCTCCCGAGCAACAAGAGGCCTGGCGGCAGCTTCCAATAGCGCAGCCACGGCAGACCAATGACCCCGCCAAGCGTCAATGCGATACCGTTGACAAACAAGGTGGGGGCGCCGTGCAGGAGGTCAACGCTGGTCGCAAGGGTGCTCCACATTAGAACCGTCATCGCAATGCCGAAAAAGGCCATTTTGTGTCCCCAAAAATCAATCAAATCTGAAGCATTTACATGTCGTTGTCTTCCTCCTCATAGCCGTAAGTTGCGGTCGGGACTTCGTAGTTTCGACAGCAAAAATACTAGAGAAAGCACGATAAGTACGCGTCCTTGAGACTTGATATCTCCGCTTTCCTCCGCGTACCCGGAGTGGCCACCGATACCTGCATCAAGGAAGAGTCGCTGGGAAGCGAGGTGCTTCGGAGACTGCAGCAGAACTTGCCGCGATGTTGGGAAAAAACAGTGAAAGCTGCTGTTGAACCACTGGAACAAAGATCCGGCTGCCGCGCTTGCTCAATAAACTGTGTTCTCCATTCGGATACATGAGAGGAGCTACCGTGAAACTGACCGACTTCGACACACTAAGCTTTGACTGCTACGGCACCTTGATTGACTGGGAGACCGGCATTTTCGAAGGCTTGAGACCCTTGCTCGAGCGCGCGAAGACGCCGCTCACACGAGACCAAGTGCTGGAGGCCCATGCCCGTCACGAATCTTCGCAGCAAAAATACACGCCAGCGAAGCGCTACCAAGACCTGCTGCCTATCGTCTACAAGCGACTGGCGGAGGAGTGGGGCCTGGCGTTCACACACGAAGAATGCGCGGCGTACGGTCGGTCGGTCAGGAACTGGCCGGCATTCGAGGACACGGCAGCAGCGCTGCAATACCTGAAGAAGCACTATAAGCTGGTCATCCTCTCTAACATTGACAACGAAAGCTTTACCTACAGCAACGCCAAGTTGTTGGTCGAGTTCGACGCGATCATCACGGCGGAAGACGTGGGTTCGTACAAGCCGTCCCCGCGAAACTTCGAGTACATGCTTGAGAAGCTCGAGAAGCTCGGTAACCGCGGCATCAAGAAAGAGAAAATCCTTCACACGGCCGAGAGTCTCTTCCACGACCATAAGCCTGCGAATGAGTTCGGACTGGCGTCATGCTGGATTTATCGCCGTCATTCTCAACAGGGGTTTGGTGCGACAATGAATCCCGGCTTGCAGCCGAATATCGATTTCCGCTTCAACAGCATGGCGGACTTAGCGAAGGCGCATCAGGAAGCAGTGGCGAAGCAGTAGGAAAATGTTGTCTTGTCAGCGTCGACGTCGCAGCCGCTGTGCTCGCGTTCAAGGGGTTGGCAAGACCCTGATGCAGGGAGGGCTTGTTGTAATGACTAAAGCACAGGGGGCGTTGTGGCTTTGACGGATTTCAAGGCACTTACATTCGACTGCTACGGCACTCTGATTGACTGGGAGTCAGGTATTGCATCAGGTCTTTCTGAACTGGCATCTCGGCGCGTGGAACCACTTACGCGTGACGAAATCCTTGAAGCGCACGCGCGCCACGAATCGCACCAGCAAATAATCACGCCCGCGTTGCCCTATGACCAACTCCTCGAGGTCGTTTTCGAGCGCCTCGCCGAGGAGTGGAACGTACGTTGCAGCAGGGATGAAGCGGTAGCGTATGGCGCCTTAGTAGGCGATTGGCCGGCGTTTCCGGACTCAGCCAGCACTCTTCTATACTTGAAGAAGTACTTTAAGCTAGTGATCCTATCTAATGTGGATAACAAAAGCTTCAAAGCGAGCAACAAGAAACTGGCGGTTGAATTTGATGCAGTGGTAACAGCCGAGGATGTGGGCTCGTACAAGCCGTCACGAAAAAACTTCGAGCGACTGTTCTCGACGCTGTCGTCGATGGGAATCGAAAAGAAAGATACACTCCATATTGCAGACAGCATCTACCACGACCATGAACCGGCGGCTGAACTTCAGCTTCGCTCATGCTGGATTCACCGGCGTTACGAGCAGCGCGGATTCGGCGCAACGTTGAAGACATCTTTGGAACCATCCGTCGACTACAAATTCACAAGCATGGCTCAACTGGTCAAAGCGCACCACGAAGCCCTGGCTAATGGATAACACAGTCAACCTCGATTGATATAGCAGCCAATTCGAACAAGCACGATATGCGACAAAAGCTTGACCGGACCGATATCAAGATCCTTGCCGAGTTGCAAAGGAACGGCAACGTGACGAACGCGAATCTCGCCATTGCTGTCGGGTTGTCTGCAAGCCCTTGTCTCCAGCGTGTAAAGCGTCTTGAGGCAGCGGGAATCATATCTGGCTACGGGGCGCAACTTAACTTGGCCAAGCTGACCAGCACGGTCATGGTGTTCACTGAAATCATGCTTCATGACCATCGGCGTGAGGATTTCACGCGCTTCGAAGCAAACCTCCGCGACTTCGATGAGATTACTGAATGCCACCTTGTAAGTGGCGGCTATGATTATCTATTGAAGTCAATCGTTAAGAATATCGGTCACTACCAAGAAGTGATAGAAGCGCTGATTGACCGCAATATTGGAATAGAAAAGTATTTCAGCTACATCGTCATTCGCTCCCCTTTCATCAAACAAACGGTACCGCTCGACAAGCTGTTGTCGGAAGACTAATTAGGCGTGGGCGCAATGACGACGAAGGTACAGTACGCCGATCTACGCGCGCTCATAGGGTATAGCTTGGACGCAAAGCATGGCATGCTCCATCCAGGCATTCGCGCTGTATCTATGCAGTCCTGGCGGTATTATTCTCACGACGTTGATGAACCTGACCCGTGATGATCCGTTAAGGACGGTCGACAGTCTTCGTCGAGCGGAAGGCCCGCTCTACACGTGTCAGCGCTTGTAGGCCAGGGCCGTCTGGGCGTCGGAGAGCCGTTCACTCGGCACGTTGATACACGGTACATAGGGTCCATGAAGCGCGGCTTCGGCATCGATCTGTTGCTGCTTGCGGGTGAACCTGAATACGGGCTGTCGTTTCAGATACTGATCGAGAAAGTCGACAAACACACACGCACCTTCGCCGACAGATCAGCTCTTTACCCACATTTCGGTGCGGCGTTGCTTGTAAACTGCCGCGCACGATGTTAACTCTTCGCCTATACGATTTCTTTACGGCGATGGACGACATTGCCTGATACGGGTGATCTCGACGACGGGCGAGTGATGAGTTTGGCGCGGCGCAGTTGAGGGACGCTCGCCTGATGCTGCGTTTGATCGCACTCGTGCGTCGACTCTCGCAGGCTCCGCAATGCTCATTTCCACAGTCGCTCGAAGGTGCTGACTTCAAGGCCGGGTGCCATCGTGGTGGTCGGTAGGGAAGATCGGGTCACGCCGGTTCACTTGTCCTATCAACGGGAAACGGTACGTGTTTCGTCGGCAGTACGAGGCGCATCGGCTTTTTCGTGCACCGCAGTTCCCGCGGAGGATGACGCGCCCCACAGGTTATAGAGAACGATGCCAATGGAACACGTGACCACGGCAATGGCGGTCAACGCACTGATCGGTTCATGCAGAACGACAAACGCGAGACCCGCCGCAACCACCGGCACCAGCCCCATGAAGGTCGAAGCAGTCATTGATCCCAACGCATGGATTGCGTGCGTCATGAGATAGAGCGCGATGACGCTAACCAGTACCCCTTGATACAGAACCTGAAGCAGGATTTCGGGTGCGGCCGCATTGTGGAGTGCCGACGGCGCGAAAAAAAGCCAGATGGGAAAGAACACAATCGCATTGATCCACGGAACGGAGATGATCATGACGTCGGTTTGAATGTTCCAAAGTCTCATGAAGACCGCGTAGCTCGCGAGGCATAAAGATGCGAGCAGGAAATAGACCACGCCATAAAAGTGATGGAGTCCGCCATCCACCAGGATCAAGCCATTCGCGATGGCAATAAGCGCAATGCCAAATAGTTTCGCGCGTGCGACGCGTTGCTTGAGCAGCGCGAAGGAGAGGCCGGCGACGAGTATTGGCATCAAGCCATTGACCACGACGCCGGCGTTGCTTGCGGGCGAATGCTCAAGCCCTAAGAAGCTAAGCATCGTATACGGGAAGCCGCAGCCGAGGCCGCAGACCAACGTCCGCCAATTGAAAATCTCGCGGAGGTCATGTCTCTTCCTTAGCAACAGCGGTAACGTAACAACAGCGGCCGATGAGAACCGTAAAAAGGTGATGTCCCACGCGGTCAGGGTCTGGTGGAGCCCCCAACTGGATACGATGATCCACCCGGACCATATGAACACGACCGCGAGAATGGAGGCGACGCCGAACTGCTTGCGTCTCCCGTCGCCGGTTACCTGAGTCTGCATTCGGAGCCTCTGTCTACTTAATGAAAGCAATTCGCTATGCTCACCGTATCAGCGAGTATCGGCACTTTGCGGATCTGAAAACCGACGGCTCCTCGTGCAAGACAGGCCCATCGGCACTTCAGTGTTAGTCACCTGCGCTTTCGTCGACGCGAGGTGAAAGAGGCGGTGAAACTCGCCCCATCGGTGTTGGCGTCACGCATGCGATTGCAGATTGTCCTTCTATCGAACTGTCCTGGGAATCAGACAGTCACAACGGGTTGAGAAATCCGCTCTTTGCGCGATCATGATCTTCAGTTTCATCTGCACCTGGACGCCTTCGTCGCGGGACTTTCACACTACCCATTTTTTTGACCTAAAATCGGGCACGGGTTCGACGTGTTACCCCGATGAGTCCACCGATGCCGAGCGATGCCAATCGTATCCCTCGGTCTGTCGAACCTCCCGTGTTCGGGCTCGCGGCCTGTTTGAGTATCCGCAGACTTCCGGCAATGCGGTCCAAAGCAGCATTCCGAAGACGCGCGCGGCTGGCGCGGCTTTCGGAGCGCGTTGCACCGGTTCAGACAATATTCTCCTCTGAGTTGGCATGCGAAGTCTTGAACGATCGTGCATGCAACAGCGCGCAAACTGGGTTAGGGTCGGATGTGGGCGCCCTGGAATCGAGCGCATCGAAGCTTTTTTCTCTGGACACGCATACGACACCCATCGCCACGATACTTATGCCTTGGGCTATACGCTTTCGGGCGTTCAAATCTTTGACTATCGCGGAAGTCGGGCGAACAGTACATCGGGCAAGGTCATGATCATCTCCCCGGATGAGCCGCATAACGGACGCTCCGGGACCGACGAGGGCTTTCTCTATCGGATGCTCTACCTTGAACCGCGCTTCATTCTCGATGCGCTTGGCGCTACCCGCCAAAGCCTGCCTTTGATCAAGTCGGCCATTCATGCGCATCCCGGGCTTTACGCTACCCTTGTCGAAGCACTGGGGGAACAGGACTCACCGCTCGAAGACCTCCGCACGGACCAAATCGTATTAACGCTGACGGAGTCGCTCGTCTCGCTTGACCCGAGCTTGTCGACCCGTCCTAACCGCTCCGTGTGCAAGGTCGCAGTAACTCGTGCGCGGGAACTTCTTGACGCGCACTCGGCGGACATTGTGACATCGGAGACGCTCGAAGATGCGACCGGTCTCGATCGATACTCTCTCGCAAGGCACTTCCGGGCTCTCTGCGGAATCAGCCCCTACCGTTATCTGGTGGCCCGCCGTCTCGAGCGTGCGCGGATTATGATTGCGAGTGGTCACAAGCTGATCGACGTTGCTACGTGGTGTGGGTTTTCCGACCAGAGTCACATGACGCGTCAGTTCAAAAGCGCGTTCGGTGTGACTCCGGGTCAGTGGCGTATTCTTGCGACAAAGCGCGCAACGCCGTGCGCCCCCGTCCCTGGAAAGTCTCCGTGATCGCCTGCACGTCGCTTCATTGAGAGGATGAAAATTCCAACCCACTAGTGAACTACAGGTGACGTCGCCCAAGATGTCGAGCGGCGAACCGATTCGTCTGGTCACACTTGTACGCCCGTCTACGCCGTCGACTCACGATGGAACTTTTGAGCGGCTTGTACCATTGCCAGAACGCTAAGTTCGATATCCGCTTCCGTAGTTGCCCAGTTCGCAACGCTGATGCGCATTGCCGGGCGACCCTGCCACACCGTTCCGCCGCACCAGCAGACGCCTCCGGCCTGGAGATGATTGATCACGGCGCGCGTTGCCTCGGGTGACCCGAATGACACGAGCACCTGGTTGAGCACAACCTCGTTAAGGATTTCGTACCCATGGCCCGAAAGGGCTTGAGCGAACATCTGGGCGAGACGGCAAAATCGTTCGACAAGATCGGCGACGCCATCGCGGCCGAGATGCAGCAGCGCCGCCCATATTTCGACGCCGCGCGCCCGTCTTGACGATTCGGGCGTGTAGTGCGAAGGCTCGCGATCGCCTTCGACGCCTTCCGCCAGATAGGCGGCGTCCGCCGACATTGCCGCGCGCAGATCGGCCGCCTTTCGAATAAGGACAATGCCGCTGTCATAGGGTACGTTGAGCCATTTATGACCGTCCGTCGCCCAGGAATCGGCTTGGGTCAAGCCTTCTGTCAAAGCGTCTAAATGTCGATTTGCAAGCGCCCAGAGACCAATGGCGCCATCGACATGGACCCAGGCACCGGATTCCTTCGCACGGCGGCAGACTTCGGCGGCGGGATCGAAGTCGCCGGTATTCACGTTACCGGCTTGAATGCAAACAATCGTGCGTTCATCGAGAGCCGGCATACTATCGATCCTGAGCCGCCCACGCCGGTCGGTCGGAACCCGAATCACACGCTCGCGTCCAAGGCCGAGCAGTGAAAGCGCCTTCAACACAGTAACGTGAACTTCTTCGCTAACGACTACGCGGAGTTCGGGCGCGCCATAGAGTCCTTTGGCTTCCACATCCCAATCCAGACGCGAAAGAAGGGCATGACGCGCGGAAGCCAATGCCGCGAAGCTTGCCATCGAAGCGCCAGTGACAAATGCACCCGCGACACCGTTCGGCATCCTGAGCAAATCGCCCAGCCATTGCAACGACACGTCCTCCAGGGTCGCCGCGATCGGAGAGGTCCATCGGAAGCAGGCATTTTGATCCCACGCCGTTGCGAGCCAGTTCGCCGCAACGGTAGCGGGTAATGCGCCGCCGATCACCAGACCGAAGTAACGTCCGCCCGTGGTGGCGACAGTCGCGGGAGATCCGATCTCATCGAGGAGACGCAAGACTTCGACCGAATCAACGCCCTTCCGGGGGAGGGCATGTTTAAGTTCGTCGAGACGCCGCACTGCCTCATGCGTGGGTATGACCGACCGGTCCCGGACGGATTGCAAGTACGCAATGGCTCTTTCGGAGGCTTCTTGCAAAACCGAATGTACCGACGTTGCTTCCATTTTCGCTCCAGGACATCGCAGTGCGCCAGAATACATCGATTCTGATACTTGCGACGCCAAGGCCGGGTTTAGTCGAGAGACGCTGGAGGCTGTTGCCGAGCGAGCACTCTCGACGTGGCCCACCAACGCTTGTAGTGCCCGAAAAAGTGCCCGAAGACGTAAAGCTTCTTCCGCCGTCCGATCTCTTGCTACATGCTGCCACTGCGCGCAGTGAGATCTCTGATGGAATATTCAGCTCGCTTCATTTTCTTCCGGGGATGCATCGCCGTCGTCAACTACCTTGAGATGAGGCTTTTTCCCCGGCTGCGGTGTGTGTTCTGCGTCGGGCGCTACTTCTTCGCCGTGGTGCTTTTTCTCTTGCTGGACCTTCTTGTCATGCGCAACATTGCGTGGATCGGTCATATGAATCCTTTATCGTAGTTGTAGGTAGTTTTGACTAAGCCACCGCGATTGCGACGTGTCACCAGAGCCGGTCGCAATGGTTGTGCCACCATAGTCATGTTTCCGCATCTTGCGGATCTGACGTGCACGATCGCACCACGCAGAACTGGATGGACAGTTGCCTTTAACCGGCCTAAGCATTGGCTTAGGCCTTGAGGACTTACGCCTTAACTCAGGCCGTCTCGCGCCCTTGCCGATCCAGTTCGCTGAACTGGGCGTCGGTAAGCGTCACGCTTGCCCCCGCCACATTCTCGACCAGATGGGCAGCGCTGCCGGTGCCCGGAATCGGCAGCATGACGCTGGCGCGCTTGAGCAGCCACGCCAGCGCAATTGCGCCCGTTGTCACCTGATGGTCCTTCGCGATCGCGCTCAACACTGAGCCTGGCTTGGCAAGCTCCCCTGCAGCGAGAGGAAACCACGGAATGAAGCCGATGCCATGTTTTTCACAGTAATCGAGCACGGCTTCGCTCTTGCGATCAACGAGGTTGTACTGGTTCTGAACCGTCGTCACCTTGAAGTATTTGCTGGCCGCTTCGATGTCCGCCACGCTGACTTCGCTAAGACCTGCATGCTTGATCAGGCCTTCGCCTTGCATCGCGGCAATCACTTCGAATTGCTCGTCGCGGGGCACCTTCGGATCGATGCGGTGCAACTGCCATAGATCGATCTGTTCCACGCCGAGCCGACGCAGGCTCGTCAGCACGCATTGCCGCAAATACTCCGGCCGGCCGAGCGGCGCCCAGATGTCGGGACCGTGCCGCGTCAGTCCCCCCTTGGTGGCGATCACCATCCCCTTGTACGGATGAAGGGCCTCCTTGATCAGGTCTTCGCTGACATAGGGGCCGTAGCTGTCGGCGGTATCGATGAGATTGACATCAAGTTCTGGCAGGCGCTTAAGCGTTGCAATCGCCGCGTTCGTATCGGCGGGTGCGCCCCAAATACCTGGCCCGGTAATACGCATTGCCCCAAAACCGAGGCGGTTGACGGTGAGGTCGCCACCGATCTTGAATTGGCCTGCTGCAGCAGCGGACTGTGACATGATGCGTTTCCTCGTAGAAAGAGTGGGAGCGTGATTTAGCAGGAAACTGATAACGACAGGCAATGTTACCCGCATGAGTTCAAGCTTGCAGAAGCGACGTCGACGCGCGAAATCGGTCAGTCCAGCTTCGTATTCTTTGTTCGAGGCGGCATCTGGATACATACGCCGGATGGGTCGCTAACGCCAGAGCGGCGGTGGGCGTAAGCACACGTTAGCGATGAACCAATCCTAAAAGCGGTGCAGTCAACATCGTGTGCCCGAACCTTCTTTAGATA
Organism: uncultured beta proteobacterium; assembly: GCA_963708695.1. Lineage (GTDB taxonomy): Bacteria > Pseudomonadota > Gammaproteobacteria > Burkholderiales > Burkholderiaceae > Caballeronia. Next base: position 215,292 of record CAVPTS010000013.1, on the reverse strand, counting down.
GGTTCAAGCAGTAAGTCTCGCCTGAAATGCCGCGAGGATTTCACGGGCCATCTGAACACGCAATGACCTGCAGTCTTTGACTCGTCGACATGACGCGTACGCATGTCATATATCCCGTGCTCGTCCACAAGGCGGTATTAGCGTGAGTCGTTATCAGCCGCGTCCGATCGGCCGGGTTTTGCCCAATGGCGCCATTCGGCGCAGTGCCAGCCTGAAATCCCGTGCGACTGCCGACAATTTCCCTTCGCGCCGGCGAATAAGCCCAATCGTTCGCACGACGGCGGGATCGACCAGTGGCCGGATCGCAATGCGCCCTTCAGCATCACGAGGTACCGCGCACTGCGGAATGATCGAGATGCCGAGCCCGGCTTCCACGAGTCCCAGTGATGTCGTCAGATGCTCGATCTCGATCAGCCGGTCCGGCCGCCAGTCGATGTCGCGCAGCGCGGCATCCAGCATGCGCCGGTTGCCACTTGTGCTGCCCGACACAATGAGCGGCCACGGCCTCAATTCCCGCCACGCAACCGTGGCACGCGCCGCGAGCGGATGGTCGGCGGGGCAGGCGAGAACATAGGGATCGATCAGCAGCTCATCGATGGTCAGTTCCGGCGTTTCACTGACCAGAAACGCAATACCGAATTCGGCATGGCCTTCAGCCACCCGGCGTGTGACCGTGGCGAGATCGGCCTCGATCAGACGAAGTCGCACATCGGGCCGCCGCCGATGATAGTCCCCCACAATTTGCGGCAACAAATGCTTCGCCACCGTGGAGATGCACGCGATAGTCAGCGTTCCGGTCCGGTCGCGCGTCGATTCGGTTACGAGCTTGAGCGACGCCTCCAGCTCCTGCAGTACCCCCCGAGCATGCGGCAGGAACATCTCGCCGGAAGCCGTCAGCGCGATGCTGCGCGTGGTGCGCTCGAACAAGGTGAGGTCCAGCGCATCCTCAAGTCGTTTGATGCGCCTTGTCAAAGCCGACGCAGACAGGGCCAGTTCAATTGCGGCCGCATGAAAAGAAGCATGCGATGCAACCGAAACGAAAGCGCGCAGCCCGTCCAGGTCGACCCCGGGAAAGTCGTTCATTGTGTCTCCGGATTTATTGCTTGTGACGCAATAATAATCACGCGGCGTGCAATTCACAAACGCATCAAGGCTGCGGATACTCGGGCTACACCTCAATTACCAAAGTCAGCCCAATGAACCAGCATACCGAGATCGGCGTTAATACCTACACCGGCGGCATGGCGTCCTTTGTTTCCGGATTGCGATACGAAGCAATCCCGGCGGAAGTTATCGAACGGATCAAGCTTTTGATTCTCGACTCGCTCGGTTGCGCGATATTCGGCGCCGCCTTGCCGTGGAGCCGCATTCTGATCGATACCCTTAGCAGCGTCGACACCACACGAGGCGCGACGGTATGGGGAACGGCAACGCGCCTTTCAGCGCCGCATGCCGCGCTGGTGAACGGCACGCTAGTGCAGAGCTTCGAACTCGACGATGTGCATCGCGTGGGCGTGTTGCATGTGGGCGCGGTGACGCTGCCGGCCGTGCTGGCCGTCGCGGAAACGCAGCGCGCCATGAACGGCCAAGATTTCCTGCGTGCCTGCGTGGCGGGCTACGAAGTAGGGCCGCGCGTGGGCATGTGCATGGGCCCGGAACATATTGCGCAAGGATGGCATTCAGGCGCAACGGTCGGTGTCTTTTCGGCGGCGGCGGGCGCGGCGGCCGCGCTCAATTTGAGTGCGGATCAGACTGTCCATGCGCTGGGTATTGCCGGCACGCAGGCTGCGGGATTGATGGCCGCGCAGTTTGGCGCGATGGTCAAGCGCATGCATGCCGGCCGCGCCGCGCAAAGCGGCCTGTATGGCGCACTGCTGGCACAGAACGGCTTCACCGGCATTGTCGATGTATTCGAAAACCCTTACGGCGGCTTTTGCAGCACGTTTTCCCGCTCGACCGATCGCTTTGACCTGTCGCAACTGACTGCCGGCTTGGGTGAGCGTTTCGAGACAATGCGCATCGCACTGAAGTTCTATTCGTGCGTCGGCAGCAATCACACTACGCTCGACGCGATTCGCGCGATGCAGGCGCGTCATCCATTCAATGCGACTGACGTTGAGCGCATCGTGGTTCACGGTTCCCGCGTGACCGTCGATCATGTCGGCTGGAAATACGTGCCGCAGGGGCTGACGTCGGCGCAATTGAATCTGCCGTATTGTGTGGCGACGTTGCTCCTCGATGGCGATGTGTTTGTCGATCAGTTCACCGAAGAGAAGGTCGCGGACCCCGAACGCATGGCGTTGGCAGACCGCGTTCAGGTCTATGAAGATCCTGCCATTACCGCGCGTGGTTCGATGCTGCGCCACATGGTACGCGTTGAAGTGTTCCTGCGCGATGGCACGAGACTTGAAGAAACCGTCGAGTCACAGCGCGGCAGCGAGCACGCGTTCGCGAGTTCGGACGATATTATCGGCAAAATGCGGAAGCTTGCAGAGCATCGGGTCGATGCCGCCCATGTTCAGCGCATCGTTGATTGGGTCATGCACGCCGAGTCCATGCCCGATGCCGCCGAGCTGCCGCGACTCCTCGCACTCGCGACTTCCTGAGAGGGCGCACGGGATGTCTTCCACCACGCAGAGGATCGAACTGAACAGTACCCGGGACGCTCGCCGGACGCGCTTGCGCTCGATCATCGGCGGTAGCGCCGGGAACGTGATCGAGTGGTATGACTTTCTCGCTTATTCCATCTTCTCGATCTACTTCAGCAAGGCGTTTTTCCCGGGCGGCAACCAGACCGCCCAATTGCTGAATGCGGCGGCAGTGGCGGCCGTCGGCTACATCGTGCGCCCGCTTGGCAGCTGGGCTATCGGCGCGCTCGCGGACCGGCGCGGCCGGCGGGTGGCGCTGAGCCTGTCCGTCGCAATGATGAGCCTCGGCTCGCTCGCCATTGCGCTCACGCCGACTTACGCGACCATCGGCATTGCGGCGCCCGCCGTGCTGATCATCGCGCGGTTGCTGCAAGGCTTCAGCATGGGAGGGGAGGCGGGTACCAGCGCGACGTATCTGAGCGAAATGGCACCTGCCGGGCGGCGCGGCTTTTTCGTGGGATTCGTGCAGGTCACCGTGGTGATGGGCCAGCTGGTCGCGCTTGCGCTGATGCTTGTGTTGCAACGACTTTTGCTTTCACCGATACAACTCGAGCAGTGGGGTTGGCGGATTCCATTTGCCATCGGCGGTGTGCTGGCGGTGTTCGCACTCTACCTGCGGCGCGGCATTGCGGAAACCGATGCATTCGAGCGCCACGAAGTCACGAGCGCCGCCGAACACGGCAGCCTGTTCGTGCTGCTTGCGCGCTACTGGCGGCAGACCTTGTGGACCCTGGGCATTAGCGTCGGCGGAACGGTTGCGTTCTATACCTTCACGATCTACCTGCAGAAGTACATGGTGAACACGACTGGCTTCAGCCGCGATCAAGCCACGCTGATCACCACGATCGCGCTCGTCATCTATATGTTTCTTCAGCCGCTTTTCGGCTGGCTGTCCGATGTCGTGGGACGGCGGCCCGTGATGCTGCTATTCGGTATTGGAGGAACGTTCTTGACGGTTCCGCTAATGCACGCGCTCGGCCACGCGCAAAGCGCACTTATCGCGTTTGCGCTCAACCTCGCGGCGCTCGCCATTCTGAGCGGCTTTTCATCCATTCACTGGCTGGTCAAATCCGAACTCTTTCCCGCGAAAGTGCGCGCGCTGGGCGTCGGTTTGCCATTCGCCGTGGTGTCCTCGGTGATGGGCGGCACGACCGAGTACCTCGCGCTGCGACTGAAAAGCGCCGGCCATGAGGCGTGGTTCTTCTATTACGTCAGCGCGTGCGCGGCAGTGTCGCTCGTCACGTACATCCTGATGCCGGAGACCCGGCATCAATCTGTGATCGACGCGGAAGCGAAATAATAAAGGAGGCTCTTGGACCATGCTGTCGTGATCATTCCATGGGCCGTACGCGGCGCGGATCGCGAAGCCGTGCGACAAGGGCTTGGTATGCGATTGCCGTCTGAATGGTTCCTGCAATCGATTCGTAACTAGAGAGAGTGTGTCGAATGGAAACAGCCGGTGGGTTGAGAGAGGGCGTGCATCGTGCCGCCGCGGAGGGTTTTAGCAACGCTGCCGACAGCTATGGGAAAGGCCGCCCTGACTATCCGCCGGCGCTCGATGGCTGGCTTGCCGAAGAACTCGGCATCGGTCCGGGCCAGACTGTGCTCGACGTCGGCGCGGGGACCGGCAAGTTCACCACGCGTCTGGTGGCGAGAGGGGCGCGCGTGATTGCCATCGAACCGGTCGCAAAGATGCGCGAGAAACTCGCGCTTTCCGCGCCCGAGGCTGAGGTGCTCGATGGCAGCGCCGAAGCAATTCCGCTGGCGTCGGCATCGGTGGATGCGATCGTGTGCGCGACGGCCTTTCACTGGTTCGCGACGCGCAAGGCGTTGGCAGAAATGCATCGCGTGCTCAAGCCGGGCGGCATGCTTGGACTTGTCTGGAATATGCGCGACACAACGGTGGAATGGGTCGCCCGGCTTGATGCGATTATCGAAAGCAGGGTGGACGGCACGCCGCGCTTTTATACCGGCGAATGGCGCGAGCCGTTTCCATTCGACGGATTCGCGCCGCTGCAAGAGCGCCGGCTTGCACACGCGCATACCGGCGCGGTGGAGGATGTGATCATTAATCGCGTGCGTTCGAGCAGCGTGATGTCGTCGTTGCCGCCGCTTGCGTGGGCACAGATCGAACGCGAGTTGCGGGCGTTGATCGAGAATGAGCCGACGCTGGCGGGAGAGACGGTTGTCACGGTGCCGTATGTGACGCTGGCATTCAATACAAAGAAAGTCTAGGTTCGACGCTCGCGTGTCCGGAAACCTTGCGCATCTGACATTGGAGACGCTCCACGTCCAGTGAAAGAATGGCCCTTTCAAGGAGTGTGACGACCATGCCCTACCTGCAACTGGACGTATGCGACCACTATTCAGTGGAAGACAAGCGGCGCCTGGCGCTTAAAATGAGCGAGACCTATGCGCGGATGATGTCGGTCGACATCAGGCGTATCAGCGTCGCGATTCGAGAGCTGGGAGATGGCGGAGTCTGGCGGATTCCGGAAGCCGGTGAAGAGCCCACCCCGGTCGCGGTCATGATGCTGGACATCAGAAAGGGCAGGGCGCCCGAACTGCGTATGGACGTGGCCAAAGCGCTGTGTGCGCACTGCATCGAAATTCTCGGCCTGCGTGAAGACCGGCTCAACGTCGAATTCACCCAGCATTCCGGGGATGAGATGTATCACCCGGCGCTGGGCGGCTATAGCCCGGAGTGGACGCCGGGCGAGCAGTAAGGCGCACTACGCTTAAAGCGCAAGGGGCGTGACACCCGACGCCCGCTGTATGGTTTGCGGTGGCTGACCGAATGCACGCAGGAACGCTTGACGCATCCGCTCCCGGTCACCAAAGCCTGTCTCTCTCGCGACGATCTCGATCGGGTGGCGAGTCGTCTCCATCATCAGACGCGCGGCTTCAACGCGAAGCCGCTCGACTGCCTTCGCGGGCGATTGCCCCGTTTCCTCACGAAACACACGGCTGAACTGACGCGGACTGAGCCGTGCCGCTTCGGCCAGCCGCTCGACCGACAAATCGCTCGCCAGGTTTTCGCTCGCGAAGGTGAGTGCCATCTGAACGCGGTCCGAGCGCGCGTCCATCTCCAGCAGCGCCGAAAACTGCGACTGACCGCCGCCGCGACGCTGATAAAGCACCAGCTTGCGCGCAACCATGCGCGAGGTGTCCAGCCCGAAGTCGTTTTCGACGATCGCAAGCGCGAGATCCACGCCGGCGCTCATGCCGGCCGACGTCCAGATCTGTCCATCCACGACGAAGATGCGGTCTTCTTCGAGCTGTACGTTCGGATACTGCTTCTGGAAGTCACGCGCGTGGAACCAGTGTGTCGTTGCGCGTTTTCCTTCCAGCAGACCTGCAGCAGCCAGAACAAATGCACCGGTACAGATCGACGCAATTCGCCGTGACTGGCGCGGCGCTTCCCGAAGGTAATCCATCAGCGCAGCCGAGGGAAGGCGGCATTCGTTGTCGCCCGCCACGATGAGGGTGTCGTATCCCTCTTTGGCAAGTGGTTCGCTCTGAACCGAAAACCCCTGGGACGAAGCGATAGGTCCACCGTGCTCGGACACGATGCTGAATTCGTAAGCTGCTTCGCCGCGCAGCAGATTGGCGTATTCGAAGACGCTCGCCACTGCAAGCGCGAGCGACTGGAAGTTGGGATAGACGACGAGCCCGACGGTGTGCATTGATGCCTCGCGAATCATGGCTTGATTCGTTGAAAGTAGCACAGAACGGACAGCGCCGCCGACGAAGGCATGGCAGGAATCCTTGCATATATGGCATTGAGGTCGTGGTCGGTCGAGCCCAGAATTCACTTCATGAACCGACGCCCGGTTGGTTCAACCACCCACTCAAAGGACTGAAAATGACTTCCTCTACGAAAGGTTTTGCGCTGATCACCGGCGCGTCGGCTGGCATTGGCGCCATCTACGCTGACCGTCTCGCGAAGCGCGGCTTGGACCTCATTCTGGTGGCACGTAACCAGACCCGGCTGAACGCTCTCGCCGATCGCCTCACGAAAGAGACGGGCCGCTCGATCGAAACGATTGCCGCCGATCTCAACGACAAGGCCGCGCTCGCAAAAATCGAATCCCTGCTTCGTGAAGACCCGCGCATCACGATGCTGGTGAACAACGCGGGCGTTGGCTCGGTGGCATCGGTACTCGATGGTCACGTCGACTCCATGGAATCGATGATCGACCTGAACATCACGGCACTGACGCGTCTCACCTATGCGGCGGCGCCTGCGTTCGTCGCCAGGGGTTCGGGCACGATCATCAACCTCAGTTCGGTGGTCGGCATTGCCGTCGAACTGCTGAACGGTGTGTACAGCGCCTCGAAATCGTACGTGCTGAGCTTCGGCCATGCGCTTCAGCGCGACCTCGCAGGCAAGGGCGTGCGTGTGCAGACCGTGCTGCCGGCAGCGACGGCAACGGAGTTCTGGGACGTCGCCGGCTATGCGAAGCAAAAGGAAGCCGCGAGCACGATGACAGCCGACGATCTGGTGGATGCGGCGCTCGCAGGCCTCGATCAGGGCGAACTCGTGACCATCCCGACGCTGCACGATGGCGACGACTGGACGAAGTGGGAAGCCGACCGTCGCGCGCTGGCTCCCCGGTTCGCAAATGCCAAGGCCGCACCGCGCTACACCTCGAACGCCACGACCGCCGAGTAAGTCCGCCAGCCCATATTGCGAAAGAGATTAATTACGGCATCCTGACATTCGGCGCCGCTGCGCTCGCGATGGTCACTGCCTTTGCAATGCCGGGCGAACCCACCTGAACCGCTCAGGGTGCCGGGTTCGCCACGCGGGTTCCACTTCCCGCTTCCTTCGCAGCAGCGGCCGCTGCCAGCAACGGCGCATCAGCCGGCGCGGCCCAGCTCTTGCGGCGCATGTGATGGATGATCAGCGGAACCCCGCCAAACACCACAATCCCCAGCGTCACCAGCCCGATGTACATGGCGGGCGAACCCACCGGCAACTGGTCGGGCGGGAAGAACGACACCACGAAGCTGAACACCACGCCGGCGAGGCCAACGCCCGCAAATATCCACATCCCCACGATCCCGCCGGGCACAGTAAAAGGACGCTTCAGATCCGGCGCGCTATAGCGCAGTTTTATCGCCGCTGCGTACATCAGCATGTAAGCGATCAAATACAGCGCGATAGTCATTGCCGAGATCAGGAAAAACGCGACGGATACGTCCTTGATGACGAAGTAGAAGCAAGACATCAGGGTAACAATCACGCCTTGCACCAGCAGGATATGCGTAGGCATTCCTTGTTTGTTTTTGGCCTGCAGCAAGGGAGGCAGTTCACCCTCATGCGCTGTTTCAAGGAGTCCACGTGAAGGGCTGCCAAGCCACGCGAGCACACCGCTTATGGCACCCACGCCCACCAGCAGCGACAGGACGGACACCAGCCACTGCATATGCCAGATGTCCGTGATGACCGCAGCGAAGGTATCGAATACGCCGGACTGCAGCGAGATCTTTTCGTAGGGAAGAATGCCGGCGATCGGCAGCGCGCCAAGCGCAAAAATCAGGATCGAGATGATGGCGCCCAGACCGATTGCTGCCGGGTAACCCCGGCTCGGGCTGCGCATGTCCATCACATGCACGGCCTGGACTTCCACGCCGGCAAACAGCAACACAATGCCGGCAAGAAACGCGATAGTGCCAAACCCATGGATTGCGGGCCAATAACGCGCATGGCCTGCTTCAGAAAGCGCCGGGTCCTTGATATGCTGCCAGCCGAGCGCGTGCCCCGTATGGATCCAGTACGCCAGCAACGCGAGCAATACGAACCCCGGAACAATTGTGCCGATAATAAAAGTCCAGTTGGCGATCCGCGCGAAAACTTCCACGCCTTGCAGCACCACCCAGGTAGCAAGCCAGTAGGCGACGATGCAAAACACGCCGACATAGACCCCATTGGTCGCCAGCTCTGGACGGCCGATCGTATAGGCAATCGCCGCTGCGCCGAACGTCAACGCCACCGGATACCACACCACGTTCTGAATCCATTGCAGCCAGATTGCGAGGAAGCCCCATCGATTGCCGAATGCCTCGCCCACCCATGTGTATATTCCGCCGCGCCGGTCGGCGAAAGCGCCGCCAAGTTCTGCGGATATCAATGACGCCGGGATCAGGTAGAAGATCACGGTGAACGCGAGATAAACGAACATCGTCATCTCTTCCTTGGCCAGCAACGGCAAGCCGCGCAAGCTGGTCACCACGGCCGCCGCTGTCATCAGGCCGATGGAGGTGGCGCTCAGGTAAGTGCCTTTCTTTGCTGTCGCAGTCATATCAGACCCTTGGTCGTGAAGTTGTCACCTAAGTTGTCGCCTAAGATGTCACCTAAGTCGTCACCTAAGCCTTCAATGTCAGTCATGGTGAAAGCCCGGTTTCGCCTTTGAATTCGGCATCGGGTTTTCGAGCAGATGGGCGATCGCAGTCTTGATGTCGTTCAGCAGCAGCACTGCCATGTCACGCGTGATGCCGCGTCGAATCAGGATGCGCTGGACGATCGTTTCCTCACGGTCAGCGGGAAGCTTGTAAGAGGCGATTTGCCAGCCCCGCATGCGAACCCGATCCGACAAGTCGAAAAGCGAAAAGCCGGCGGTATCGGGGTGGCGCAGCTTGTAGCAAACCGCAGGGAGCGCACCGCGGCCGTCGTACACCATTTCCAGGGCGCTCAGCTTGGCAAGACCGTCCGCCAGGAATTGCGCTGTGTCGGCACATTCCTGCTGGATGCGCCTGTACCCTTCATGGCCTAGCCGCAGCAACAAGTAATACTGCGCGATGATCTGTCCCGCCGGCCGCGAAAAATTGAGCGCGAACGTAGGCATGTTGCCGCCGAGATAGTCGACCATGAAGATCAGGTCGTCAGGCAGATCCTTCACGCTGCGCCATACAACCCAACCTACTCCGAGCGGCGCGAGACCATATTTATGACCCGAGCTGTTGATGGATTTCACTCGTTCAATGGCAAAGTCCCATTCCAGATCCGGTTGAATGAATGGCGCGACGAATCCGCCGCTGGCGGCATCGACGTGGATCGGAATGTCCAGGCCAACATCTCGTTGCAAAGCGTCCAACGCTCCAGCGAGGGCCTTGACGGGCTCGTACACGCACGTGAAGGTAATGCCGAGCGTAGCGACAACGCCGATAGTATTTTCATCGCAATAGGCGGCGAGCTGCTCCGGTTGCAAGCCGAGCGAATCGCCGCTCAAAGGCACTTGGCGAAGCTCGACATCGAAATAGCGAGCGAACTTGTCCCAGCACACTTGCACGGGTCCACAGACAATATTGGGCCTGTCGACCGGTTTGCCTTCAGCCAGGCGACGCTTCTTCCATTGCCATTTAAGCGCGAGCCCACCCAGCATGCAGGCTTCACTCGAACCCGTTGTCGAGCATCCCGTTGTCTCCCACGAACGCGGCGCATGCCAAAGGTCGGCAAGCATATGGACGCAGCGTTTTTCGATCTCGGCGGTCTGCGGATATTCGTCTTTATCGATCATGTTCTTATCGATCGACAGATCCATCAAACGGCGGACCTCGTCGTCTGCATAGGTCGTGCAGAAAGTGGCTACGTTCTGACGCGAATTGCCATCCATGAAAAGTTCGTCGCGAACCAGGTCGAATACCGCATGAGGCTCCGAGGGCATTTTGGGAATGCGATATTTCGGCAATGACGCGCCAGAGATAGTCGTTGAATACTCGTCATTGTTCGCTTCGGCGCTGCTGAGCGCGGGCTTAAGAAATGTCATTGACCATTCCGATGGAAAGTTTGAGCGGAGGTGCCGGGCGTGCTGTGCCAAGAGCCAAGTGGCTTCATCGCGAAGCCATGCGGTTGATTACAAACGCGTAAAGAAGGGGAGTCTCGTGGCTGTGAGAAGAGCCGCAAAAAAATTAGGCTTGCGGTTCAGGCGGTAACCGTTTTGCGCGGCTTGATACCGTTATATGCTGCTGATCCGAGCACTCGTTGACTTGTGTCATGCGTTTGGTGGAAAGGACGCTAATACGTGAAACCGGCTTTAGTTATGGGTGACCTGTGACCATGTGCGGTTACGTGCGCCTTTCAAACATACTTACTATCGCCACCATTTATTCGAGACAAGATCTATCGAGCCGGGTCACGATGCCCTGCTCATTCAATGGTTACATCGCGGAAATGATCACGGGAAACCCGATGTGACCTTCTGCGCCTTTGACGCCCGGCAGCTTCTCCACTGCGACGCACACGGCACGCGCCTGATCGGACGACGCAACGACACCCCAAAGGTGTACCGTGCCGTCGTTCACAATAACGTTCCAATGGCCGAAGTTTTCAGCCGCATATAAAACGTCGTCCAACCATTTAGTCCGTGCTAACGCGGAGCCCGCGTTCAGATACGAAGTCAACAACTAACTGTATTGCCTCGGGGGACCGCAGAATGCTGAAACGATCGCATCCGTCCGGGCGTGCCAGTTGCGCGTTCTTCACACGACGCGCATTGCTCTCGCCGTGCTCGATGGTCGGGATGGGCGCTGGGTTGTTGCTGCTTACCTTAGCGCGGGTTGTATGTTGGCTATATTTTTTATCACTATTAGCCAAGGTATTTTCGTTCGCACTCGGTCGGGGTTTGGGCGGTGTGCTACCGGCGGTGGTCGGGGTCGGTGCTGGGTTGCTGCTGCGTACGTTAGTTCGGGTTCTATGTTGGCTAAATTTTTTATCACTATTAGCCAAGGTATTTTCGTTCGCACTCGGTCGGGGTTTGGGCGGTGTGCTACCGGCGGTGGTCGGGGTCGGTGCTGGGTTGCTGCTGCTTACGTTAGCGCGGGTTGTATGTGAGCTAAATTTTTTATCACTATTAGCCACTGTCCGTGGCGGGACTTCATTTCTTGGTCCTTCGGCGACAAAGAAACGAAGCAAAGAAAACGCCTCCCCACAATCTGTATTAAGTGTCCCCAGCGTGCAAACCACTGCTTTTGGTTCCCGCGTAGCACGGTGCTCGCAAAACCACGGACACTTGAAACCCTCCTTCTCGCGAATCCCTACATCCCCACGCTTCGCCACCAGTGCTCTCGGGCAAGTTCGGTGGACACACGAACTTCTACCGCCGCGCCCGTATTTGTGGCTGCTAGGCTGCGTGATCCACACGACCTGCCGTGCTCGGACGCGCGAACGGCCCCGAGGAGCGGATCAGTGAGGTGCTTCTCGCCGCCGGGAAACGTGAGGCGGCGTTGATTCAACAACAGTAGCGTCTCCGGCTCCCTCGATATACTTCACCACGACCTGAGTGGTGCATGTCGCGGAAATCAGGTTTCTAGCGCCGGGGATTCTTTTGCTACCGGCGCATATACTTCACGACCTGCTTCGTCCTCATTTTCTTGTTTATTTTCTCGCTCATTTTCTCGCTTAACTTCTCCGTGATCGGAGCGAACCCGCCCAAGCAGCCCAAAAACGAGGACGGCAGCAATCAAGGTCAGGACAATTGCGACCCAAAGAAGCTTCTTGAACGCGAGGTCATAAGCCAAGAGCAGGTGGGCGTGATCAATACCCGAAAGAATCGATCCGGCTTTCTCCAGCGTTCCGGCGGCGAGTTGTGCCGCCCCTGATGCCAGCGCGTCCGGGTTCCGATCCGGCGTGATGTCGCTCAGGGTTTGACTGGCGAAAAACGCCAGCAACGAACCCACAATAGCCATAGCCGTGCTATCGATCGATACGCGCAAAGCGCCGAAGATACCAACAGCCATTCCAGCTTTGTCGCTAGGGACGACACTGACGGCGAGGTTATCCATCAACCCCCACGGAATGGCGGCGCCCAGGCCAATCAAAAGCAGGTCCGCGCGCATCAGGATCCCATGATCTCCGAGTGGCACGAGGGTGAGCAGGAAGAGCCCCGCGACCGAGATGAGCATGCCCAAACCGGAGAGAATGCCAACTGGAACATATCGAGTCAGCATCGCCGAAAGGAATGGGACTACGAGCAGCGGCGCTGAAAAATACAGCATCAGGATCCCGGCATCCAGGGCATTAAGCCCTTCAATGCCGATAAAGCGGAGCGGCAAAATAACTAGAAACGCAATATACGAATACGCGGTCGCAAGCGGCAGAAGCTGTGCGCCTACGAAATGCGGATAGCGGAAAAGGCTGAGATCGAGCATGGGATTCAATACTTTCATCTGGATCACGATGAAAACGATCAACACGACACCGCTCGCCAGAAAAAGTCCCAGGACGAGCGGGCCCGTCCATCCATGCACCGGGGCTTCCACAACGGCGAAGGTGAAGAGTGTCAGCATGAGGGTGAAGGTGCCGGCGCCTGCCCAGTCAAGACCGTGAGCCGAGGGATTCTTGCTGTCCGTCATGAAGAAAATGCATAGAAGCAGTGCGATGAAACTGATCAGCGCACTACTGAGAAAGACCGCATGCCAACTCGACAAGGCGATCAGAATGCCGGCCAGAGTGGGGCCAAACGCGAGGCCTGCGCCGAACGCGATGCCAATGAGGCTAAAAATCCTGACGCGTGCTGCGCCCTCGAATTCTTGGGCTAGCATCGATACGCCGCCGGCATAAGCACAGGCAGCCGCAAGACCATGCGGAACCCGAAGGAAGTCGATCCACAAAACGCTTGGCGCGAACGGCATCACGACCGAAACAAGCGTCATGACCAACATACCGGCGAAGAAGACTTTCTTGCGGCCATAGTGATCGGCAAGCGCACCCGCCACCATCAGCGTGCTGCCGCAAGCAAGCATGAACGCGTTGGTGATCCAGGAAAGAGCAACGGTCCCGCCCGCCAGGTCATGACCGATGAAGGTCTGAGCGGCCGGTCCCGCCGAGAGGCTCAAAGGCAAGCTGATGCAGGCCAAAATTACCGCGATAAGAACAAGAGCTTTGGCGCGTGCTGGACCGCGGCACTGCCGCGGACGTATTCGTGGAGCGCTGGTGCATCGATAAGATTCCCTAGGGTTCGTGCGATACACGGGCGGCACAACGGGCGCCTCCCGGTTCTCGGGCGTCGACTCATCGTAGGGGTGTGAGCGTGATGAATAAAGAAAGGCAACGCGAATTCATCTGTCGGGAAATACGAACAATGCGACAATTTGCCATCCTCTGCTTCCCACGAAATACTCGAATCTGCTTCTGTTTTCGAAACCTCAGTGGCGCGATGATCGAAGCCAGTCAGATTAACAGGAGAAAATCGTGGAATTGCTTCGCCTCATCCGTATCGTTCTTTCAAGCTTCTTCGGCGTGCGCAAGCGTGCGTCGCATGAAGCCGACTTCGCTAACATCAACATCGTTCTGCTGCCGTTCGTCGCCGTTTTCCTGGCTGCGTGCATTGGCGCGATGATCTTCGGCCTCGTTCACTTGGTAGCGCATACAACCAGCACGCTCCAAGGCCTCTGATCGGCGGCTGCGCGTTCTCGACGCACTGGACTCGATGGCGGCCGCTGACGCCCATCGATTCAGAATTGACGGTTCGAATGGAACGACGACGGCAGGCAACCTGTGAGCTCGCCGCGCACTACATCGCTGGCGTTACCTGCTGATGATCCGATCTGCCGAGGTCCCGAGCGTGATCTGCTTTCCTCGAATTGGGAAGGCCGCCAGCGTGCTCGAAAGCGGCCAGCGCAAGGCGAACGAATGGTAAAGGGTCGTCAGGAAAAAAATCGCATAAGGCTTGTCGCAGTTTCCATGGGTGCCTCTTCAGGAAGGAAATGCCCGCATTTGATGGCGTGACCATCTACTACCTTCGCCCATCGACGCCATTTTTCCAATGGTGATTTAGCCGCTGGCGTCTCTTCTCCCCAAAGAACGAGGACGGGCCCCTCGATGGTTCGAATGCCCCGTTCCGATTCATCCAGCTCGCGGTCAATGGTCCATGCTGCCCGATAGTCTTCGCACATGGCGTGGATCGTGGCGGGGTCGCCGATACTCATCAGATAGTCTGCGACGTTCGATGGATTGAATTGAAAGCCTTTCGATGCGTGTGCGCTCAACATGGTCTCGACGTAAAAGCAGGGATCGTTGCCGATCATGCGCTCCGGAAACGGTTCGTCGAGTGCCTGGAACGCCCAGTGCCAGAAGCGCAGTGCCGTATGCCGGTCGAATGCGTCCATGGCATCGCTCGTCGGTACGATATCCAGCACCGCTAGACGGTCGATTCGGTCGGGATGGTCCAACGCAAGACGATAAGCGACACGTCCTCCGCGATCGTGTCCGGCCACGCTGAAGCGCCCGAATCCGAGGGCGTCCATTGTCGCTATCTGGTCTAATGCCAACTCGCGCTTCGAGTAGGCGGAGTGATCGCCGCCGCCGCGCGGTTTGTCACTTCGGCCATATCCGCGAAGGTCGGGTACGACCACCGTGAAATGTTCCGCCAGCACCGGCGCGACCGCGCTCCAGCAGACCCGCGTCTGTGGCGCGCCATGCATCAAAAGAAGAGGTGGACCTGAACCGCCAACGAGCGAATCGATCGTGACACCATGACCGGGACACCGGCGCGACTCGAATCCTTCAATATGACCTGTTTCCATATATCCTCATCACATGCTTGTTAGACTCGACCTTCACCTCAGGAAATCCAGGATGGCATGTGCCGTCTCAACCGGACGTTCCTCGGCAAGCCAGTGATTTGCATCGGCGACACTTTGCCCCGTCACGTCCATTGCGAATTCCCTGGCAATCTCCGTCATTTCAAGTCCCCATCGATGCTGTCCGCCCAAAGCGAGTACGGGTATTTGAAGAGGCGTTTCCTTCCAGCGCAGTGCATCGGCATGATCCTTGGGGAAGGCTCTGTACCATTCAAGTGCCGCGCGCGTGCGCCCCGGCTGCGCAAAGGCTCTTGCATAAGTATCGACGTCCTCTGACGAATGCGTCGAATGATCGTAGGTGCGCTCGAAAAGAAACGTGGAGACATAGTCATACTCGCGTCCGTGAAGAAGCCTCTCCGGAAGGTTCTCTTTCATGTGAAACGAAAAGTGCCAGACGCGCGGATCCGAGAAGATGGCTTCCCACTTGCTCCAGCCCGGCATTGCCGAATCGAGGATCGCAAGATGCGTCACCGCCTGACGATAGTTGCAAGCAACCGCGAGCGCGACCATTGCACCGATATCGTGTCCGCATACCGCGTAACGTTCGAAACCCAGCACATGCATCATCTCGTGAATGTCGGCGGCCATGGTCGCCTTGTCGTATCCGCCTTGAGGACAATCGGAATGGCCCGCGCCCCGCAGGTCGGGCACCACGACAGTGTGACTTGATGCAAGCAGGGGAAGGACCTTGCGCCACGCAAACCAGGTCTGAGGGAACCCGTGCAGAAGCACAACGGGCGGACCATTCCCACCCACCACGACATGTAACTTGATATCTTCTACCTGAACGACCTTGTGTTGAAAGTGCGAGGTGTCCATTTCTCATCCTTGCGGGGTTGACCAGGTAGTTTCGTTCGATATGAAATCGCTCACCGCTTTGGCGAATTCGACGGGCCGCTCTTCAGGAACGTAATGACCGCATTCGTCAATGATGATCTCCGACACATTCGCCGCGACACGCCTGAGCGTTTTAGCGGATGCCGGTCCATAACCCCATTGCGCGCCAATACTCAATGCGGGCATCGAAAGCGGCGTCTTGCCCCAGATAACGTTGTCTTGCCGGTCGAGCGGCAAAGCCCTGTAATAACTAAAGGAGCAACGCAAGGCGCCTGGACGCGCGAGAGCCTGAGCATAGACGTTGACGTCGTCGTTGGTGATCGAATCGGGATCGAATACGCCAACGGTCTCCCGGCGCACGAAGTGATTCACGAAAAGAAACTCGCGACCTTCAACGAGCGATTCTGATATGTCGCCGGCCATGTTGAAGCCGAAGTGCCAGCTTCCGCCGCGGGATACGTCCATCGCTTCTTCCTGCCCGAACGCAGGAAGACTGCTTTCAACAAACACGAAATGACTGACCGCATCCGGCCACTGAGCGGCGTACGCATAGGCAACGTGACCGCCCAGATCATGACCGACGATCGCCACCTTTTCTATACCGAGCGCTTCGACCAGCTCATGAAGCCTGCGCGCGATGGTCTTCTTGTCGAAGCCGGACTCGGGCTTCGAAGAATCGCCGAAGCCGGGGAGGTCAGGAGCGATTACATCGAACTGCTGACTCAGCAGAGGTATGACACGCCGCCACGCCCAGGATGTTTGCGGCCAACCATGCAGGAGCAGCACGGTTTGTTTCGCGCCGGCCGCCGTGCTGCGACGATAAGCTAGTCGTCCATCATGCAGACGATGAGAGCGAAATGGAATGTTTTCCTGGGTCATTTTCATTCTCTTGCGAAGGTGGCGACAGCTTCGATGCTCGACGCCGGCATGTCGGCAGACGCGACATCGGGTGCGAAGATGCTTTTGATGAAAACGGCGACCATGCCGATCGCCATCGGCACGCAAAGCGCGCCAAACACGGCATTGAAGCTCCAGCCCGTCGAAAGCAGCAGGCCGCCCATGGCAGCGCCGCTGATGGCGCCGAACCGGCCTATACCCTGTTCCCAGCTCGTACCCGTTGCGCGGACGGACGTGGGATAAAAGCGTGCGGCCAAGGCAACATAGCCAACGTTCAGGCTGTTCATGCAATAGCCCATCGCGCATACGAGCAGACTCGTGGTGATGAACGTGCGCTCGGTGGCCGCGATACACAGTGCGCACAGGCCTGCGGCTACATGCGTCGCACAGAGCACCTTGTGAGGCGAATAGCGGTCCATGCACCAGCCGACCGCCAGCGAACCCAGTGCTCCGCCGGCTTGGCCAAGCGTCGCTATCAATGACGCGTCGCTCAAGCTCATGCCTGCGTCCTTGATCATCAACGGCAGCCAGCTATTGATGAGGTAGAGTGTAAAGAGCGTCGCGAACACGCCTATCCATAGACTCATGGTTCCGACAATATATCCGCGCCCAACGATGATCGCCACCTTGCCTCTGCCGCCGTCCGCCATGCCCTCCGAGGTGCGGATGACCGTGTCGGCTAGCAGGACACCGGGCGCCAGCTTCTGCATGATGCGTTGAACAACCCGTTTTTTGTCGTGACGTGTAGCAAGAAATCGAATGGACTCCGGCAGCGCGAAGATCATCAGCAAGCCGACTGCGATCGGCAGTACGCCTCCAGCGAAGAGAACGGCGCGCCAACCGGATAGTTCGATGAGGACGTTGCTCGCAACGCCGCCGATCGCGCCGCCGATCGCGAAGCCTGCATACACGAGCGTGATCATCAGATTGCGATGCCTCGCGGGCGCATACTCCGATACCAATGTTGCAGTGTTGGGCATGGAGGCGCCCAGACCGAGTCCTGTCAGAAACCGCAGCAGCGCCAAGGTCCATAGATCGTTCGAAAAGGACGAGGCAAGGCTGAAGATGCCGAACAAAAAAACCGATGAGACGATGACCGCTTTCCTGCCGAGCCGGTCGCCAATCGGGCCTGCTGTGAGAGCACCGACGGCGAGACCGAAGAGCCCGCTCATGAAAACCGGCGACAGCGCAACGCGTGCGAGCTTCCAGTCGGCGACGAGGGCCGGCGCGACGAACCCCATGGCAGTGGTATCCATGCCATCGAGGATCAGCACCAGCAAACCCAATAGAACGACGCGAATCTGGAAGGCGCACAACGGCCGGTCGTCCAGGAATGTTTTGACGTCGATTTTCGATTCGGCTTCCATGCTATGTCTCTCCTTTGTTTTTTTGTTTCCTCACCCGCAAAACTGAAAGATCGCGTCGATGAAGCGCTCCGGCTGCTCTTCGGCGACGAAATGGCCGGCGTCTGGAATAGATGCGCTCGTCACCTTCGACGACACGGTGCTGAGGCGTTCGCCGACGCGGCCAGCCCAGCGCTTTCCGCCGCCCATGGCAAGCACCGGGAGTTCTTCCGGAAGTCGTCCTGCATGGCGGTTGTCGAGTGCGTCCTGGGGGAACTGGCGGTACATCTCCATGGCCGATCGAAACGCACCGGGTTGTTTGTACGCCTCGACATACTCGTTGATGTCCGAGAGAGAGATCGAGCCACGGCGGAATGTCAGCTGATTGATAAACGAGCTGATGTACACGTGCTCTCGGCCACCGACGATCAAGGCTTCAGGTAGATCGCGCTTTTGATGAAAGGCGAAATGCCAGACACGCGGATCCGCAATCACCTGTTCCCAATCGCCAATACCTGGAATGGTCACGTCGATGATCGTGAGCGAACGCGCGGGATAGCGGCTTGCATAAGCGTAGGCAATCATCCCGCCGATATCGTGACCGACGATATGTGCAGGTGCTCCATCCAGGCTCCCGACGAGAGCGTGGAGATCGGCCGCCATCTCGCGCTTCGTATAGCCGCACGCGGGCTTGTCGGACAAGCCAACGCCCTTGAGGTCCGGCGCGACGACGGTATATCGCTCTCCCAGCTTGGCGATGACGCTGTTCCAGCACCACCAGTTTTGCGGAAAGCCGTGGATGAGGAGCATCAGCGGCGCGGAACCGAGCGCCTTGCCACCGATCACATAGTGCAGATTGACATCGTTCACGATTACGGACCGATGCTCGAACGAAGAGGGCATTGGGGCAGCATCTTGAGAAAAACGCATGGAAGAAAGGTCCGTTAATTTGGTTGATCGGCAACGCTGCGTTTAAGCGCATCGGCAGACGCGCTTAAATCTTCCAGTGGTGACGAGGAAATGATCTCGAGAATGGAGGTTCCGGAAACTCCGGTTTCTTTCACCGCTCTAAGGATTTCGCCGAAGCGCACCGTTCCGAGACCGATACGGTCATGGCGCCACTGGCTGCGTGTGCCGTCGGAAAGATGAAATTGCCCGATGCGATTGCCGGCTCGCCTGATCGCGTCAGGCTGATCTTCTCCGACGAATTCGGCGTTCGAGACGTCGTAGGCAATCAAAAGCCTTTCATGAGCCAGCCCGTCGAGAAAGGCGAGCATTGCGTCAGTGGTCGGAATGGGCGTCTGTGGATGAAGCTCGATGAAGAGTTTCTGATCGAGCCGCTCGGCAACCCGGAGAAGCTGCTCCAGACTGTCCCGAAGCAACCACTCCGACTCCTTAAGGGGCGGCGGAAACAGAGATGAAACTCTTCCGGGTACTACCACCATTGCACTCGCGCCGAGGTCGGAGGCGAGTTGCATGGTGCGAATGTACAGGTTGATGGAGTAGCGCCGGAATTCTTCGACGCGACTAACAAGGTTGAGATCGAGCGCCGGAAGATTGAGTGACTCGATACGAATGCCTTCGTTTCTCAAGGTGCCTGCCAAGCCCGATCTCTGCTCTGCGGAGAGATCATCGGGCCAGAGATGACCGGGGACAACCAGCACGTCGAAGTTGTTCAAGTCCAGCTTCTGCATCTTGCGCAGCGCGGCAAGTGCTGTGTCTTGCCACATGAATGAGAAGGTGCTGCCTCCATAGCCTTGCGCGATTTTTTCCATGCTCTCCTCGCGTGTAAATGTTCGTTCATTGAAGTAAGAGTCAATAATCTAATTGTGAACGCGTTCTACTAAAGGAACAAGCGTTAAATGACGATTGCGTTCTTGACCGGACTCGCTCGTCCGAAGCCCGGCCTGCTTGACAATTACGGGCCGCGATATACCATGTTCCCATCCATGAACAAGGACCAGATGACCATGCGCACAAATGATGTCGAGACAGCGAGTACCGTGAAGTCGGCTGACCGTACCCTCGACCTGCTTGAGCTTCTGGCTCAGTGGGGCCGTGAAATGTCGCATGCGGAAATAGCCGAGGCGCTCGATATCCCAAAGAGCAGTCTGACCAAGCTCATTCGCAATCTCACGGACCGTGGCTACTTGCGCTTCGTGGCGGAAACCAAGGGCTACCGGCTCGGGGACGCCATTCTCAAGCTGGCGCAGCAATCAAATCAGAGGCGCAGCCTGATCGCCTGCGCGGAACCGGTTTTGCACGACATCACGCAACAGACCGCGGAATCGTGCGCGCTCAATCAATTGAAGGGCGAGCAGGTCGAAGTCGTCGCCACGGTCATCAGTCAGCAACGCCTGCAATCGCACATGCGGCTTGGCGATCTCGCGCCGCTCTATGCTGTGTCCGGCGGCAAGGCAATTCTTGCTTATCTTCCCGACGCGATGCGTGAGGAATACATGCGCGCGGTCACGTTCCAGCGTTTCACGAAGAATACAATTTCCTCCAAGAAAGCCTTGCTCGCAACGCTGGAAGACGTGCGCAAGAAAGGCTTTGCGCAGTCCCTGGAAGAGTACACGCCGGGCATCGTGGGTATTGGGGCGCCCATCCTGTCGGCAAGCGGCTTTCCGCTCGGTTCGTTGAATCTCGCCATTCCGGCCGTGCGTTATTCGAAAGAGATTGGCGAGCGGGCAATCGCCATTCTTACGACTTCGGCGGCACGAATACAGCGCCAGTACCTGGCGGAGTGACGCGCTCAGGCGAGAAAGAGCTGCATCCTTTCCATGATCGTGCGGGCTTGTTCATCGAATGGACGGCCACGTAATTCCCGCGTCGGCGCTTCGACGGCAAGCGTCAGGTCGGCCGGCAGTTTCGCCAATAGTTCGTGCAACGGGAGTTCGCCTTCGCCGGGAAGCAGGCGCGCGGTGCGCGCTTCCGTGCGCCGTTCGTCCACAGAAGCCGGCGAAGCGCGCGGACCGTCGCATATCTGAATGTATTCAATAAGGCGTGCTTCTACATTGCCGATGTCCTCTACGCTGGCGCCGGACCGAAACACTTGCAGCGTGTCAATCAGGATGCGCGCATTCGGCTGACGGCTTGCACGGATCAGGGAAAGCGCGTCGTCCAGCGTGCCGACAGGACAATAAGTGATCAATTCGAGACCGACGGTCATGTCGAAGCGTGCGGCGGCTTCGCAAAGTGCGCTGAAGTTGTCGTTGAGGCGAGCACGGTCGTCGTCGAAGCCCACGGCCAGCGCATGCTTCGCGCCAAGACGATGCCCTGCCTCCAGGGCCGGAAGCAAGTCTTCAATTCGCGTACCAGCCTGTAACCAGATCGCTTCGATATCGAGCAGACGTACACCAGTCGCTTCCATTCGGGCCGTGAGTTCCCGCATGAGAACAGGATCATGTGCCACGTCGACGATGGTATCCGCCACGGTCGGCGCGACGACGCGCAAACCGTAGTAGTCGAATCCGCCGGCATGCGCGGCGTCGACGAGCTGCAACGGGTGCGCGTCGAGCATGGTCAGGTGATGCAAGGAGAGCTTGTGCATGAGTCCTTCCGCTAGCTTTTGATTTTGTCTGGGAGTACGAACCGGTACGCGATCAACGACGTGCCTGATTCGACTTCATGTCCGCCGGGGCTGACGCGTCCCTCTATTCTTGAGAGCTTCGTGATCAGGGCATCCTTCACACCAACGACGACATCCGAGTCCAGATACGGATCGCCATCGATAAAAACATGCGTCACGATGGTCTCGAACCCCGGCGCGCTCAGTTTGAAATGTACATGCGCGGGACGGAACGGGTGCCGTCCTTGAGCGTCCAGCATTTTGCCCACGGGACCATCGTTTGGGATGGGATAGGCAGCAGGCACGACGGATCGATACCAGAAGCGTCCGTCCTGGTCGGTATGAAAGCGCGCGCGCATGTCGAGCGCCGATTTGCCGGTGTCGCGCTGAACATCGTAGAAGCCGCGATCGTCGGCGTGCCAGGTTTCGATCAACGCACCCGCTATGGGAGCGCCGCGCACGTCTTCGATCGTACCTTCGACAAGGAGTGCCGGCCCATCGGACGCGTGCGCGATAGGCGCACCGAGCGCGAAATCGCGCGCTTCCTCTACATAGAACGGACCGAGCACCGTGGTTTGCGTGGTGTCTTCGTCGAAGCGATGATTGATCGCATCCACGAGCATGGAGACGCCAAGTGTGTCCGACAGCAGAATGAACTCCTGCCGCGTATCCGAGCACGTCTGGCCGGTTTCGGTGAGAAACGCGATGGCACCCGCCCATTCTTCTTCGCTCGGTTCAATCTCTTTCACGAAGGCATGCAGATGACGCACGAGCGCGTCGCTGATCTGGCGCGTGCGCGGGTTCGTGCAGCCGCTCAGCCGGTCGAGCACGGCCTGTGTGATGTTGTCTTCGTCGAAGTTTCGCATGGGCATCCTTATTCCATCGGCTCGGGCGGTATGCCTTTCCAAGCCTGCCGGAGCATGTGGCCGAGCGCGTGTGCGTCAGGCGCACGGGGGTTCGAGTAGGAGTTCTGCATAATCAGTTCCACGGCGCGATCGATGCCCGATTCAGGCATCCCGAGTGTCTCCAGCGAGCGCGGCACATCGAGTCTGACCGCGAGTTCGTGTAATCCGGTCCACGCGTGCCGTGCATTCAGCGCGCGAGCAATGCGTGACATCGCATTTGCGGCGGCATGCGCATTGTAGGCGACGACATGCGGAATCATGACTGCATGAGTTTGCGCGTGCGCGAGGTTGAACGTTCCGCCGAGCACGTGGCATATCTTGTGATGCAGGCTCATTCCGACCGTTCCGAGACACGTTCCGCACAGCCATGCGCCGTATTGGGCGAGACTTCGCGCCTCGACCGAATGCGGCGACTGGACGATGTGCGGCAACGACTCCGCAAGCGCCGCAATGCCTTCCTCCGCCATCAGCGAAGTCACCGGATTGGCGTCTGCCGCGTAGAGCGCCTCGACTCCGTGCGCGATCGCATTGAGACCGCTCGCGATACTAAGCGCGATGGGCAGGGTCAGCGTGAACTCGACATCGTAAATGACGACCTCGGGCAGCACTTCCAACGTGCGCTGCGTGTGCTTCTGCCCATCGCGCGTCTCTCCGATAACGGGCGTCACCTCGGAGCCCGCATACGTGGTGGGCAGCACGATCTGCGGCAGTTTCGTGCGCAATGCGATGGCTTTCGAGAGGCCGATGGACGAACCACCACCAATTGCTATCACGCAATCCGCGCGGGCACTTCGAGCGGCGTCGAGCGCCCGATGGGTGACATCCCAGGGCGTATGCATGGCGGCACCGGCGAAGAGGGCGATCGAACCGGCATCGAACTGTCGCGCGATGTCATCGCCGAGCGCCGCCTGTTCGCGCGTCGTGACAATCAAAGGACGTTTGCATCCGAGCCTTTCGACTTCCGCTGCGACCTCCTTGCGCTTTCCCGCACCCATGACGACGCGGGCTGGCAGCGCATCATAGGTGAAAGCGTCGATCTGTCCTCTCATCACAGTGTTCCGGTGTCGAGCCACGCGCGGCCGCGCGCGTATAGCGCCTCGACGGCGGGGCCGGTGAGTCCGGGCATGTCGCGTTTGACGGCGTAGCCGATCTTCGTCTGAATATACGCGAGATGACGATAACCCTCGGGGAAGCGGCCGAGTATCTCGGCATCGAGATCCAGCTTTACACCGGTTTCGACGGGATCGAGGCGGTCTTTCTCGTAAATCGGCTGACGCAAGCGCAGCAGCCATTCGTCATCCAGCTTTTCATAGAAGTCGTAGAAGCGTCCGGTGCACACGACATCGCATCGATGCCCCTCTACGTCGCCGCGTTGCGAGATGGTCATCTTGGTCTGTGCGATCGCACGCGTCCCCGCGAGATCGATTGACGTACCACCGAGAAAATGCAGGATGCTGACGCCGCGTGCCCAACCCTCTCGCGTCACGCGAATGAATTCAGGTCCGCTGCCCTGAAACCAGGTAGCCATCATCACGCCCTCCGGATGCCACAGCTTCGCGAAGCGTTCCCAGTCTCCGGCATCCCGCCACACGGCCCAGTTGTCGATTGCTTCGCGAATGGCCAGACGGTCGAGCATCACAGCGTTCATGGATATCCTTAGGTTTATGTATGAGAAGGTGTTCCCATAGTGATTTCGACGCAGCACGGAGTCAAGCACGTTTTGGCTGTTTCGGGATAAACCCTCGTTCGTTCCTCTATGTGAACCCGAGTTGAAAATGCGTTGACATCCTGTTTAACTAGTTTCTAAACTTGCGGCATACATGTATGAGAACACGTTCACATACAAGATATTTTTAAGGAGGCATCAGGCAAATGTCGCAAATCAGCATCGCCGTAGTCGGGGCAGGAGTCATCGGCAAGCGTCATATGCAGGAGATCGCAAATAGCGATCAATGCAAGCTTGTGGGAATAGCCGATCCATCTCCCGAAGCCGAACATCAGGCCGCTACGCTGGGAGTACCGCTCTACAAGGACTATCGCAAGCTGCTCGATACGCAGCATGTCGACGCGGTCATTGTGTGTACGCCAAACAACACGCACGTGGAAGTTGGAATGGCGTGTATCGACCGCGGAATTCCGGTGCTGGTCGAGAAGCCCATTTCCGATGATCTTGCATCCGCGCGAGCACTTGCCGAAGCTTCGCGCAATGCGCGTGTGCCGGTGCTCGTTGGACACCATCGCAGGCACAACCCGATGGTGCGGGCTGCGAAGAAGGCGATCGGCGAGGGACACATCGGCAAGCTGGTGGTCGTGAACATCATGTGTCTCGTATACAAACCCGATGCTTACTTTGCAGTGCCTTGGCGTCGGCATACCGGAGGTGGGCCGATTCTCATCAACATGATCCATGAGATCGATCTGATTCGGCACCTTTGTGGAGACGTCGTTTCGGTGCAGGCGGTAGCGTCGAGCAAGACCCGGGCGCATGAAGTCGAGGATTCAGCTGCTTGCACGCTTGAACTCGATAATGGAACGGTCGCGAACATCAGTCTCTCCGATACCGCCGCGACGCCGTGGAGCTGGGATACCGCAGCGGGAGAAGACCGCCAGCTCTTCGACTACCGTCCGGTGCCAACGCATTTCTTCGCGGGCACGAATGGCGCGCTTTCATTGCCGGACCGGACCCTTTGGTCATACGACGGTGAGAAAGGCCGCCATCGCCCGATTCATGACCAGCTCATTCCCGTGGAAGAAGAGAACGTCTATGCAAATCAATTGCGCCATTTCATCGATGTCGTAAGCGGCGCGGCCGAACCGCTCATCGACGCGTACGATGCCGCGCGCACGCTTGCGACCACTCTCGCTGTTGTGGAGGCAGCCCGGACGGGTCTCAAGATCGATATCACCACGGATGCTCGGTTTAGAGCATATGACGGTATGGCATGAAGCGATCCACGCATAAGCGAAACAAAAAAGGAGATGCAGATGTCCGCTGTCAACCAAGTAAATGTTCAGGATTTCTGCAATGTGCAACCCTTCGGCGCTTTTCTTCTGGACGTGGCCGATTCCCACTCTTCTATGATTAAGCGTCGGGAGTTAGCTCGGCCAAGCCAATTGCATAATCTTGTGACGAGGGTTTTGGTCAGCTCTTTATACCGCCCGCAATATTGATCTGTACTGCGATTTCGCGGCGTTTATCTGAAGTTGCCCGAGCAATACGGTGTTAAAAACAATGCCACTTTTCAAAGATAATGACGATGAACGATGTAAGACATTCGCTTGACTCACCCGTCGACTCACCCGTCGATGCGCTGACGCGTCTCTTCTATATCCTCG
The DNA here is from genome assembly GCA_963708695.1 of uncultured beta proteobacterium. Classification (GTDB taxonomy): domain Bacteria; phylum Pseudomonadota; class Gammaproteobacteria; order Burkholderiales; family Burkholderiaceae; genus Caballeronia. Next base: position 189,170 of record CAVPTS010000013.1, on the reverse strand, counting down.
GTTCGCCTATCGCGCATGTTCGCGCGCCGGTGGTCTGGAGCGCGCTCTTCAAACGCTACGGCGTCAACGCCTTGATGCTGCCTGCCGACGTCACCGCCCTGAACTTTGATACGGCGATGAAAGGGCTGAAAGCGACTGAGAACGTCGACGGAGCAATCTTCACCATGCCGCACAAGTTCGCAGCAATGGATCACGCTGACGTCTTGACCCAACGTGCGCAGCGCATTGGTTCCATCAATCTGCTTCGGCGTCTTGCGGATGGAACTTGGGAAGGCGACAACGTCGATGGCGCCGGCTTTATCGCGGGCTTGCATGCGGATGGCGTGAACCTCGACGGTGCCAACGTCTATCTGCATGGCTGCGGCGGTGTGGGCCGAAGCATAGGATGGACGCTCGGAATGGAGAAGATCGCAAGCCTCACCGTCCATGATGTCGATGAAGGGCGCGCGCGCGAACTGGCGCGCTCGATTGGAAGCGTGTCCAGCGCGCGTTTGGCAACGGGCAGGCCTTCAATGAGGGACATTGACATTGCCATCAACGCATCACCGGTCGGACTGAACGCCGGCGACACCCTGCCATTTCCCGTCGACGCACTGCCGTCCCATGCAGTCGTGGCCGACGTCATCATGGAGCCGCGCATGACCGCGCTGCTTGAGTCCGCGCGCGCACGCGGACTCGAGGTTCATCATGGAAGGAACATGATGAACCACGCCATGCCGATAGCGGCGTCGTTTTTTGAATTGCCCGATTCGTTCAACTGGAATGGGGAAGCGCTATGAAAGCATTAATTGATTGGTGACTGAGCTTACTGGTTATTTTCCTTGGGGTAGTAAGGTGTAGGCAACGCTGCGGTCACACGGCGTTCCTTGCACTGTGATGATATGGATAACTATGTAAACCAGAGCGTAATCGACATTGGAATTACGAAGGCCACACTGTGAAGCTCGCCTTCGATTTTTAATGCTATCGCCGCTACTTCGGCGAGGTCTATGCCGGACTCGACCAGGACCCCGGGACGCGCATCGCAGCCAAAGGCGGTAATCCACGCGATTTCGCCTTCTGGCCAAGCGTGCCGGTCGGTCGGGGACCCGGCGCGTCGCTAGTCAGGAATCCACAGGAGACAACCATGCCGCCGAAGAAACAACTCAACATCCAGGATTTCCTCGATTCCCGGCCTTTCGGGCCGTTTCACTGGAAAATATTACATCTCGGCTTGGTGGTCCTCATTCTCGACGGCTTCGATGTCGTCGTGATGGGCTTCGTCGCGCCCGCAGTCGTCGCCGATTGGAAGCTCACACGCGCCGCGATCGGGCCGGTGCTGAGCTTGGGCCTGTTCGGGCTCGCGATCGGTGCGTTGACCGGGGGCCCGCTGGCGGACCGATTCGGGCGGCGCAAGGTCATCATCGGCGCGATTCTCTTTTTCGGGCTGATGAGCATCGCTTCGGCATGGTCACCGAACATCGCGGTGCTGTCGGTCATGCGCTTTCTGACTGGACTTGGACTTGGCGCCTCTCAGCCCAATGCCGCGACGCTTGCCTCCGAGTACGCGCCCAAGAAGTATCGTTCGCTGATGGTGACGGTGATCTATTGCGGATTCACATTGGGTGCAGCCGGCGGCGGCTTCCTCTCGAGCTATCTGATCCCGACTCACGGCTGGGCATCAATTCTGGTCGTCGGCGGCGTCGTGCCGATCCTTTTCGCGTTCGTTCTGTGCTTCATCTTGCCGGAGTCGGCAAAGTTTCTCGCGGTCAAACACGGCGGCCGGCGCGCGCTCGAACGTATCGTCAACCAGATCGAACCGAATGCGGCCGATCCGTCGACGGAGTTCCTCACTTCCGAGCGAAAGCACTCCGGCAAAGGCGCGATCAGGCTTATCGTTGCCAAGCCGAACACGACTGTAACGCTCGCTCTCTGGGTCGGGCTTTTCATGAACCTGATGACGGTCTACTTCCTGAATAGCTGGCTGCCGATCATCGTGAAGGACAACAGCTTTTCGCTTGCCGATGCCGCGCTGGTGGGTGCCATGCTTCAAGTGGGCGGAACGCTTGGCAATATCATCATCGGCTGGGAGATGGACCGCTTCGACCCGCACAAGGTGATGATCGGTACGCTCCTCGCTGCAGGAATCTTCACCGTTGCGCTGGCGAAATTGAGTCCCGGCCTCTACGGGCTCATAACCCTGGTTTTCCTGTTGGGCTATTGCATCAACTCCACGAACACCGGCTGGACCGCCATGGCGGCCGGCTACTATCCGACGGAGATGCGGGCCACTGGTACGTGCTGGATGACGGGCATCGGTCGCTTTGGCGCGATCTCCGGCGCGTCGGTTGGTGCGGTCCTGATCAGCTTCAAGTGGAATTTTGGGCAGTTGTTCCTTGCCTTGACCGTGCCGATCGCGATCGCCATCGTCGCGGCGTCCGTTAAGGGCCGTCGCGGCGCGAGCGCGGCTCCCGTGTTGCGCAATGCCGCAACTCGCTGATTCTCGGAGACCCTCCATCGCAAACGAGCAGGGCGCGTAACAGGCGGAGTGCTGGTTTGATTCGTGCCGCCACTGTGCTTGCAGCGGGGCATGGCGATATCGACGACGCATGCTTGCCTGGTCGGGCAGAGGCAATCGCGGCAAGCGACCTGTACACGCTTTCCAACGCGTGGGCGTTGGGAGAAAACGGTCACTCGTACGCTCTAGTGGCGCCACCCGCGATGCCCGTAGTGACCATGTCCATAGTAGCCAGGGCCGTAGTAACCACGTCCATAATAACCGTGGCCGTAATAGCCACGATATCCGCCGTACGCGTAGGGATAACGATAGTATCCGGGCCAGGGGCGCGGTCCATATAGCACCGGCGGACCATAGATGACAGGCGGCGGCGCGTAAATAACCGGCGGACCGGCATACACGGGGCCCGGCACGCCGATGCCGACACCGACACCGACCGACACACCACCGGCCTGCGCAAAGCTGGCCAACCCTGCACCAAGCGCGGCAGCAACCAGAAAACGAACGAGCTTGTTCATTTGCGTTCTCCTCGCCTTGAGTCAGTCCGAATGACTAACTGACATGACGGCGCAACGAGGTATGTGACAAAGAGCGCTGAGTCCGCTTTCCATGGGGTTCGATACGCAGAGGCTCATACCTGAGGCCGAAGGACCCTGTTCGTTAGAGTCGAAGGTTTTGAAGTCGTTCCGCTGCATGACTGTCCCGCATCAATGGACGCATTGAGCCGAAGCGCCTGCGATAACGCGCCCGAGTAAGCCGCGCGCGCCTGAAAAATGGCCCGCTGAAAAAGCCTGTGTCTCGTAACCGGCTTCATTCGCGTCCTGATCAAAACGACCTCTACGCGGATGGCTTCGGCGCAGGCCGGTTCCGGCGTACTAATAGCCGGTGGAGATTGTTGTGGCCACGGCATAAGTCGTGACAGGACGACAGGCGACCCGCTGGGTAGTCTTTTCGTTTGTGCCGAAAATTCGCGGCGAAGATTGTGAATCGCTCGGGCCATCAAGTGCACAAGATTTGATGGGCGTCACCGAATGGCATCGCGCGCTTGATTAAGCGCCTTTTCTGCGGCTCGGTGCGGCGTAAGGCCGTGCATGCGTACCATTGACCCGGACACTTGCACGGCCCAATTCAACTCTAGCGGCCATGCCCTGCGCCTCCACCGCGTCCCATGCCGCCGCCGTGTCCCATGCCGTCGCCTGGGCGAACGCCTCTGCCCATATTGTTATCGCCACCGTTGTGGAAACCGTGATTGTCGTGGAACCCGTCGTCTTCGCGGAAACGGTGGAAGCCTCGGTTGTCAAAAAGACCCTGGGGTGGCGGGGGGCATTGGTAGAGAAAGCCGGCCGCAAGTGCCGGGTTGCAGGCTTGTGCAAAAGCAGCCCTCGGCGCAATGAACAGAGCGATCAGGCTGGTCAGAAGTAAAAATATCGTGAGTGATCTGGGCATGGTATTCGCCTCCTCACGAACATAACGTTTGGCAGCCTGCGAATATTCCTCCGACACACTGTGCTCGCACTGCGCTCGCATTTCAAGAGCGCGGGCCGGCACGAGGCAAGCCGGCTGGGCAGCCCATTCTCATGCGCTGCACCATCTGCGCACCGATCATCCCGAGCACGAATTTATCGTCGCTAACGCCGAGTGCTTCGCTCGATACGTACCGCACGGTTCACTAATTCGCCGTTAGCTGTCAGTTTCCTTCAATACGTCCATTGCCGCTTCGCAAGCGCCACGCAGTTGCTCGCGCATCAGCTCCTGCACGCGCTTGTCGCCCGTGGCGATGGCATCCTTGATCTTTACCGACTGTTCAAACGACTCCCGCATCCGGCCGCCCCGCGACATTGCAATACGTCGCAGGCGGCGTACCGGACCCATCAGGCTTGCATGTGTCGCCTGCAAAGTACGGTTGTCCGCAAGTGTCATCAGGATCGAATAAAAGCGATCGAGCGCATCGACATACGCAGCGGGGTCATTAGCGGCTACGCCCGTCCGCATTTCGTCTATCACGTCTTCCATCTGCGCCCGGCCCAGCGCCGTCATGTTGTCCGCGCAAAGTTGCACGGCAAGACACTCGAGCGCGCTGCGCACCGTATAAATTTCCGCTACGTCGCGCAGCGTCACGGAACGTACGAAAGCACCTACTCGCGCGACTACGGTCACCAGCCCTTCACGTTCGAGTTGCGCGAATGCCTCGCGCATCGGCGTGCGACTTACGTTCAACTGCTTCGCCACCTGCACCTCGGACAGCCGGCTTCCCGGCGCCAGCACGCCTTCCACGATCGCTTCCCGCAACGCCGGCACCACGACGCCGTCGCTAAGCGAATCGCTGGACGCGTCGACTGTGCGCATCCGTGCGTGATATTTGCGGCCGATGTCATCGAGCGACTGGTCCGGCGCCTCGATGAGTTTTTCCGCTGGAACACGTTTCATTGCAGAGGCCATTGACTTTCCGTTATTCAGTGAATACGCTGTATACAGCTAATACAGCGAATTATACAACAGGAGGCAGCTTGGATAACGCGCGTTCGCCAAACCCGGTCGAGATCGACAGATCGGGCGAGGTTCTGACCTTTACGCTGAACAATGTTGCTGCCGGCAACGAAGTCTCCGCGCCGATGTTCGACGCAATGATCGCCGCACTGCGCAGCGAAGCGACTGCGCCGGCAGCGCGCGTGCTTGCGCATCCGCGCACGCGGCACAGTCTTTTGCACTGGCCGCGAGCGCGCGGGCACCGATGCAATTTCCATTCATCGTGAAGTATCGCGCCTGATCGAGTTGAAGCGGTTGTTGCGGGCGTCCTCGTTGATAACGATCGCCGAAGTGCAGGGCGACGCCTTCGGCTTCGGCTTTGGCCTCGCAATCCTGTGCGACTTCACGCTGGTTTCGAGCAGCGCGAAGCTGGCATTTCCGGAGATGCGCAAGGGCTTGCCGCCCGCCGCGATCATGGCCTACCTCGGCCGTTATGCGTTGCCCAAGCACGTGTTCCCCATGGTTCTTTTCGGCGATGCAATCACGCCCGATGCGGCACTGAACGCCGGTCTCGTCACGCGCGTCTGCGCGCCCGAGGCGTTGCAAGCCGAAGCCGATGCGCTCGCCGATCGAATCCTCGCACTCGACGAAACCGGCGCGCGCCAGTGCAAGTCCTTCTTCCAGACAGCGGAGGAAAGCTCGATCGAGCACAACTTCCGGTGCGCGACGGAAACGCTGACGGTTTCGGCGTTGCGACTGGCAGCGTCGAAGTAATTCGGCAGCTCATGTAATTCGACAAACCATCCAAGGTTTGCAGGAGACGGAAATGAATGTGAATGCTGGCGCACGCCTGGACCGGCTTGCCGGTATCGGGATTTCATCGGCGCATCATGTGGCTGATCGGGATCGGCATGTTCTTCGATGGCTTCGATATCTACGTCGCGTCGACGGTCCTCGGCGCCACGCTGCAAAGCGGCTTTTCGACGCTCGGCCAGAACGCGCTGTTCGTCTCGCTGACTTTCCTCGGCATGATGATCGGCTCGCTCGCGACAGGTTTTCTGGGCGATCGGTTTGGCCGCCGCTTCACCTATCAGACCAACCTCATGGTGTTCGGCATCGCATCGCTCGGCGCGGCTCTCGCGCCGAACATGCTGGTACTGATCGCGTTTCGTTTCGTGATGGGCCTCGGGCTCGGCGCGGAAAACGTCGTGGGGTATTCGACGCTGACTGAATTCGCGCCGCCGGCATCGCGCGGCAAGATGCAGGGACTGATGGCCGTGTTCGTGGTCTCGGGCTTGCCGGTGGCGGGATTGATCGGACTCTGTGCTGATTCCCGTCGTTCGGATGGCGGGCGATGTTCGTGCTCGGCGGCATTGGCGCGCTCGGCGTCTGGTACGCGCGCAAGTCGCTGCCGGAGTCGCCGCGCTGGCTCGAGTCGGCCGGGCGTCATCAGGAGGCCGAAGCAATTCTCTCGAAGATCGAAGCTGAGGTGAGGGCCGAACATGGCGGCGCGTTGCCGGCGCCATCGCCCAAGCCGTCCGTTGCGCCGTCGCGTGCGCTCGGCTCGCTTTTCACCGGCGCAATGCTGCCGCGCATGATCGTTGGATGCGTGACGCTGGTGGTGATCAATACGCTGCTGTACGGCTTCGTTACGTGGCTGCCGACGTTCTTCGTGCATCAGGGCTTCAGCATTGCGAAGTCGTTCGGATACGCGCTCGTGATGTCGCTCGGCGCGCCTATCGGCTCGGGCATCGGCGCGCTGACCGCCGACCGATGGGGCCGCAAGCCGACCATCATCGGCGCGTCGGTTCTCGCCATCATCTTCGGCGCGATCTATCCGTTCGTGAGCAACCCGTCATGCTGCCGGTCGTCGGCTTGCTGCTGGTGATCCCCATCTATGTGCTGGTGGCGTTGCTGTTCGCGATCTACGTGCCCGAGCTGTTTCCGACCGAAGTGCGCCTGCGTGCATCGGGTATCTGCAACACGCTCGGCCGAGGGTGCGACGATCGTCACGCCGTTCATCGTGGTCGCGCTCTTTGGACATTACGGCGTAGTCGGCGTGCTCGCGTTGATGATCGGCTTGCTGGCCATTCAGATCGTGGTGGTGGCATGGCTTGGCGTCGAACCGACCGGCCAGCGCCTGGAAGACATTCAGCCGACGGACGCGCCCGCGCGTCCTCGATGTCGGCGCCGATACGCGGGTGTCCCCGCTCAAGTAAACACGGAGAAAGCAAGATGGATGCAGTGAACAAGCAGTTCCTGAGCGCGCAGTTGTTCATCGACGGCAAGTTCGTCGATGCCGCGTCGGGCGAGACCATGGACATCATCAATCCGGCCGATGGCGCCGCGATCGGCACGCTTGTCGAAGGCGTCGGCGGAGGATGTGGATCGCGCGGTGCAGATGCGCGCACGACGCGTTCGAAAGCGGCGTATGGCGCGACATGCCGTTCCAGCAACGCGCCCGCGTGCTGAACCGTTTCGCCGATCTGTTCGAAGCGGACCTCGAGAATTTCTACAAGCTCGAGACGCTCAACAATGGCCGGCCGATCGTCGAGACGCGCGCGCAGATTTCGCGCTTGCCGCAGTTTTACCGATACTTCGCCGCGCTTGCGCTCACGCGCCGCAGCGACGTGATTCCGATCGAAGGGCCGTATCTCTGCTACACGCAGCGCGTGCCGCTTGGCGTGTGCGCGTTGATGACCTCGTTCAATCATCCGTTGATGATCCTCTCGAAGAGCCTCGCGCCGGCGCTGGCGACCGGCAATAGCGTGGTGATCAAGGCGTCGGAGCAGACGCCGCTCACCACCGTGCGGCTGGTCGCGTTGTTGCAGCAGGCCGGTGTTCCCGACGGCGTGGTGAACGTGATCAACGGCGAGGGCAAGGAAGCTGGCGCTGCGCTTGGCGCGGCATCCGCTGATTGCAAAGGTGGTGTTCACCGGCGGCACGGAAGTGGGGCGCTCCATCGGCGAGGCGGCCGCGCAGACCTTCGCGCTGACGACGCTCGAACTGGGCGGCAAGGGCGCGGTGATTCTGTTCGACGACATGGACATCGATCGCGCGGTGAATGGCGCGGCGTTCGCGGCGTTTATCGGCGCCGGGCAGACTTGCGTGTGCGGCGCGCGCCTGCTGGTGCAGGAGTCCATCTACGAGAAGTTCCTTGAGAAATTCCGTGCGAAGGTCGAAGCCATTCGCGTGGGCAATCCCGCCGATCTCAACACGCAACTGGGCCCGGTGATCTCGGAGCGCTCGCGCACGCGCATTCTCGGCATGCTGGAACGAGGCATTGCCGACGGCGCGAAACTGCTCGCGGGCGGTGGCATTCCGGCGCATCTGAAGCGAAGGTTTTTATCTCCAGCCCACCGCGTTCTACGATGTCGATCCGAAATCGGAACTGGGTCAGGAGCGAAGTGTTCGGACCAGTCACGGTGATCATGCCGTTCAAGGACGAAGCGGATGCGCTTCGCATTGCCAACGATACGCAGTTCGGGCTCGCGGCATCCGTATGGACGCTGGATGTGGCGCGTGCGCATCGCGTGGCGAGCAAGCTGGTGTTCGGCATGGTCTGGATCAACGATCATCATCGGCTGGACCCGGCTTCGCCGTGGGGCGGTTTCAAGAACAGCGGCGTGGGGCGCGAGACGGGAATCGAGTCGTTCGATCAGTTCAGCGAGCCGCGCGCGGTGACGGTCAATACGAGCGGACGTCACGGTCGACTGGTATGCCGACGATGGCCAGTTGAAGCGTTTGAACTAAGCTACGTTTGCAGATGACATGCGACACGCCCGGCCATGAGTCGGGCGCAAGACCTTCCCTAAGCCCAATTCAGCGGTAATGACGGCCGCCAGAATATCGTCATCGCGAAAGATCGGCATGGCAAGCGTGTTGACGCCGGTCATCGAACTGCGACACAACGTCAGCGACCCGACCCGAAACGGATTGAAGCTTGCATCCGGGTCAACCCGGCTCAACCACCTCCATGCGCATGGAACCGTGCAAGAAATTTTTGCGCGCGTGCTGACTCCGGTGATGTAAAGAACTTGTGCGGGGTGGAAGTCTCGACGACCTGTCCCTCATCCATGAACACGATCTGGTCCGCCACCTGGCGCGCGAATTCCATTTCGTGAGTCACGATCACCATCGTCGCGCCTTCGTTGGCGAGCGCCTTCATGACATTGAGGACCTCACCGACCAGCATCGGATCCAGCGCGCTTGTAGGTTCGTCGAACAGCAGCACATCGGGCTTCATGGCAAGCGCCCGGGCGATACCCACCCGTTGCTTCTGCCCGCCCGACAAGCGCGACGGAAACTGGTCGTGCTTGTCTGCAAGTCCCACCCGTTCCAGCAATTGCACCGCTTCCTCGCGAACAGTCGCACGGTCGCGCTTGAGTACATGAAGCGGCGCTTCCATCACGTTATCGATGACGCTCAAGTGCGGCCACAGCGCGAAATGCTGGAACACCATGCCGATCCTCGCCCGCATCTTCGCGAGACCGGCGTCGGTCATCTTGATCCTGGTGTTGTCGTGCACGCCCATCCGCTGACCGGACACGTGGACGCTGCCGGCGTCGGGCACCTCGAGCCAGTTGATACAGCGCAACAGAGTGGACTTGCCACAACCTGATGGGCCCAGCAGGCAGACGGTCTCACCCTGCGCGACTCTCAGCGACACGTCGCGCAAGACCTGGTTGGCGCCAAACGACTTCGACACACCGACGATACTCAACACGTTTTTCGTCGATGGATCCGACGCGGATGCCGCCGGCTCAAGTGCGGTGACAGGCGGAATATGGTTCACGCGCGGCGCTCCTCAGCGAGTTTGTTGAGCATTCCGGTGCCCGCTTCGATAGCGAGGCAGATGCACCAGTAAAGAAGCACTGCAGTAACGAAAGCGGCGAACGGAATAAAGTAGGTGGACTGGATTCCGGTCATTTCGTGCGTCAGCTCGCTCACGGCGATCACGGTCAGAAACGCGCTGTCCTTGACGATCTGAACCATCTGGTTACCGATCATCGGGGTTGCGCGCAGCATGACCGGCGGCAGAATAATTCGCGTGAGCAGCGAGAAGCCGCGAAAACCGAACGCCTTGCCCGATTCAATCAGAGCCGTGGGTAACTCGAGCCATACGCCCCGCAACATTTCGGCCATGTAAGCCGTGTTGTAGAGAATCAGCGCGAGCGCGCCTGCAGACCAGTTCGACATACTGAGGCCGAGCGTCGGCAAGCCGAAGTAGATCAGGTAGACGAACAACAAGAAGGGCGCACAGCGCATCGCGTCGACATAAGCGGCAGCGGTCCGCGCCACCACCTTGTTCCGGGACATCAGCAAGGGCGTAAGGAGCGCCCCCAGCACGAGCGACGCCACGCCGGCAATGACCAGCAGGATCACCGTATTGAGCAAGCCTGACAGGACGACGGCGCGCTGCCCCCAGATCACCACGAAATTAGCAATCAAACCAGCTCTCCGGCGCGAAGGCGTTTTTCGATCACGCGTTGCAGCCGGATCAGCGCATAGACGATCAGGCCGTACAACAGCAGAGCGAAAATGAACGGCGGCAACGGCTCGTAGGTGTTGGAGCCGACCCGCAACGCAGCGCGGGTGATCTCGACAATGCCGATCACCGCGACAGCCGGTGTCGACTTGATCTGCAGCGTCATCTCGTTGACGAGCCCGGGCAGGCTCGCGCGCCAGACCTGCGGCATCACGATGCGCCGAACCCGGGTTACGCGCGGCATGGCGAAGGACAGGGCGGCGTCGTATTGGTCACGCGGAAAGTCGACGAGCGCGCTGCGCCAGATTTCGCAATTGAAAGCCGAGGTGCTGACGGTGAGCGCGACGATGGCGGCGGGAACAGGGTCGAGAGAAAGACCCAGTTGCGGCAAGGCGAAGTAGACCAGCAAGGTCAGCGTCACGGTTGGACACGACCTGACGATGCTGACATAGGAGTACACCAGGCGGTTGAGCACCGGTACTCGCGCCCAGCGAACCAGCGCCAGCGCGAGCCCGAACGGAACACCCAGCACGATGCTCGCGAGCGACAGGAGAATGGTCGCCAGCGCGCCCTGCGCGATGCTCCAGTAATCGTAAGCGGTCATTAAGCGGGTTCGCCTGCGATTCAGTTGATGGACTGCGGCATCGATTCAAAGCTGGCGCCAAACCACTTCTTTTGCATCTGGTACATCTCGCCGCTCTTGCGCAGGTCCAGCAGCACGCCGTTGATCATCTGCAGCGCCGCGGTGTCGCCTTTCTTCACGGCCCACGCGATATACACCGGCGAGCCGATCTTCTGGCCGAGCACGAAGTTATCCGGGCGCGTCTTGATCAGCGAATTGAGGTTGATCTGCGTGTTCGCAGCGGCGTCGAGCCGGCCTACGCTCAGATCCTGGTAGATCTCCGGATACGACTGGTATTCGACTATCTGTTTCAGACCCTGGCCGCCGTGGGTCTTCTTCAGTTGCTCGTCGAATGCCTTGAGGTCGCTGAGCATCGCGCTACCGGTCTGGACGCCGACGATCTTGCCCACGAGTTCGTCAGCCGACTTGATGCTCGAACCCTTCTTGATCGCGTAGTAGGTCGTGGATTCAGCCAGCGGGACGGTGAAGTCGAACGTGCCCTTGCGTTCGGGCGTGACGAGCACGGCGGTCACCGCCATGTCGTATTTGCCCGTCGTCACGCCCGGCAGGATGCCTGGCCACGGCATGATCTGCTGGTGAATCGGGAGAGACAGCTTTTTCTTCACGAGCGCGAGCATCTCGTTGTCATAGCCCGTGGGCGTGCCGTTGTCGACGAACTCGAAGGGCTTGAAGTCGTCTTCGGTCGCGACCGCGATATAACCACGCGACTTGATCTCGTCGGCGGTTGCGGCGCTGGCGGTATTCGCCATGCCGAACGCGCTGACCAAGGCGGTCATCGCAAGCAGGGACGACAACGCAAGGCGCTTGAGGCCGAGGGTGCTGAGCGCTACCGGTGCTTCAGGCTGAATCGCGAGAGATGACATGAGTACCCTTTTTCTGTTGGAACGTAATGGTGCGCGCCGATTGCGCTTTCCTGGCCGGATGGGCGCTTCACCCGCCTGCGAACATAGATCGTCTGCATACTTACGAGTTTGCTGTTTCAATGCAAATTGCATGCCAATCTTCCAGACGCGCCGTCTCGTCAGGGCCGCTACCGTTCATCGACCATTCGTGCCTCGTTGACGGGCAAAAATCCGCACAAGATCGCGTAATAGAAGGACCTGTGTAGCGCATGATGCACTTTTTTGGATCGAATTCCGTCAGGCGGGGTAATCATTTCAGCGGGTACAGGAGTCGCGACGGCCGAGGCTTGGACGCCATGGAAATCATTCATTTTCCTGATACGATGTGTACTTACGAATATGACAGAACGAGCAGGGAGGTGGATGAATGGAACCCGCGAATACGATCACGTTCAACGAGCCGGCTTACCGCGAAATAATTGCTCCAGGGGGACGCTGGTCGAGGCGGCTGGAAGCGGGCGAGACACTGCGTATCGTGGATCTCGAAGGGCAGCAGGCGGTCGACTTCCTGTGTTATTCGGCGGAACTGCCGCTCGACCGGCTCAATGTGCCGAACACGGTGAAGCTCAACCGCTCGCTGTATGTCACGAAGGGCAGCACGATCTATTCGGACCGGGCTCGCAAGATGTTCTCGGTGCTCGACGACACGTGCGGCTTTCACGACACACTCGCTGGATGCTGCAGCCATGAGATGGACTTACTGCGCTATGGCGTACGCAATACGCTGAGTTGCCGCAGCAACTTCGTGCAGGAACTGGCGAAGTGGTCCATGGCGCCTTCCGAGATCGTGTCGAACATCAACTTCTTCATGCGCGTTACCTTCGGCGAGCAGGGCGAACTCGAGATCGCGCCGAGCACGTCGAAGGCGGGCGACTATGTCGTGTTGCGTGCGGAAATGCCGGTCATTGCGGTGCTGTCCAACTGTCCGCAACAGAACAACCCGTCGTCGGGATTCAAGCCCACACCCATCGAGGTCGCTACCTGGAACGCGCGGGCCGATCACGAACCGAAGGCAATCTAGATCACTCATGGCCGCCAGCCTTCATAAAAAGACGCCCGCGAAGCAAGCTGCAGACGCCGCCCTGAAAGACTGGCGTCATACCGCGCTCGATGCGCGCCCGGGCTTCCTGATCCGCCGGCTGCATCAGATCCACGTCGCCTTGTTCGTGGAGGAATGCGCGCCGGAAGGGATCACGCCCGTGCAGTACAGCATTCTCACTGCGCTCGAACAGATGGGGCCCTCGGAGCAGATCGCGCTTTCGCGCGCGGTGGGGCTTGATCGCGCCAATACCGCCGATGTAATCGGACGGCTGGTCGAGCGGCGTTTCATCCAGCGGCGCGTGTCGCGTACGGACAAGCGCAAGAAAGTGGCGGAACTGACGGAGGTCGGACGCGGCCTGCTGGCGCGACTGGAGACCGGCGTTGCGCGCGCGCACGAGCGCACGCTGGCCGCATTGCCGCCGGAAGACCGCGCGCGCTTCATGGCGTATCTCGTGCTGCTGGTCGAAACCAACAACGACTTGAGCCGGACGCCCGTCAGCGCAGCGAGGAACGACGATCCTAAGGTTCACGATCGGTAAGCGCCGGTAAAGCGCTGGAATTGAGCTTTGCATGAAGTTCGCGCGCGAGCGCCAGCACGCCTTCATCATCGCCGCGCGCCCCAATGACAGACAGGCCCAGCGGCGCGCCGTGGAAGCTCGTCCATGGAAAGCTCACTTGCGGCAAGCCCGCCAGCCCCGCGATGCACAGCAGTTGCTGCGAGCGAGCGCGAACTTCATCCACTTTTTCTCGCGTGGCGTCCGTACGCGGCGCTATCCACGGCAGGGTAGGCATCAACCAATAGCGCCCGGGCGCGTCAAATGCCTGCGCCATGGCGCGGATTGCTGCGACGCGCGTGCATTGCGCAGCCTGCAATTCATCCCGGTCGATCGTCAGGCATGCTTCGAATCGCGAGCGTACGTCGGCGCCGAAGTCATTCATGTGTGCACGCGCCCAGACGCCATGCTGTTGGGCGATATCGGCGCCCTGCAAAATCCGAAAGGCGCGTCCCCAGGCGCCAAGGTCGAAGGTTCCCATCGCCGGCTGTTCAATGACGCCAAGCTGTTGCGTCGTCTCGCCAAAACGGGCGCGGACTTCGGGGTTGAGCAAGGCAAGCGCTTCCTGCGGCACGCGCAACGTTGCTGCGCCGGTGCTGACCGGCACGACTGCGTGCGCCAGCAGTTCAAACACGTCGATCAGCGTTTGCGCGTCGCGCGTAAACCAGCCGACTGCATCGAAGCTGTGGGCGAGCGTCACGCATCCGTTCGCAGCTATCCGTCCGTGCGTCGGCCGTATGCCCCAGATGCCGCAGTAGCTTGCAGGCAAGCGAATCGAGCCGCCGCAATCCGTGCCGAGGCCGATGTCAGCCATGCCGCCGGCGACCGCCACCGCCGATCCCGATGAAGACCCGCCCGGGATGCGGCTCGCGTCGGCCGGGTTGACGGGCGTGCCGTAGTGCGCGTTGATGCCGGCAAGACTGTAGGTGAGTTCGTCAGTGACTGTCTTGCCGATCCATTGCGCGCCCTCGTCGAGCAGCATGCGCACGGGCAGCGCGGTCCGGGTGGCGATGGTTTGTTCCGCGAGCCATGCCGGATTGCCGGCGCCCGTGCGTAGTCCCGCGACATCGAAGACATCTTTTACCGCAAGCCGTTTATCCGCGAGTTTCTGCCCGCTTGGTGCGGCAGGCAAGGGCAGTAGACCAAAGCCGTCCGCGACGAACGCGCCGTTCATGCCCGGCTGCACCAGGTCGGATCGTTTCATACGTCCATCCAGCTAACGTGGGCGGCGACTACGCGCCAATGACCTTCGATCCTTACCCAGCTCTGCGACTGGCGACCGAGCCGGGTCTCGCCCTGACGCGTGAACGTAATGTTCGCGACCGCGAACGTATCGCCAAAGGTCGTGATCGACCGATCGACAATTGTGCGCGTCAGGCCCTTGCCCGGACGCTGCGCGCGAAATTTCCTGATCGCTTCGTAGCCCTTCAGATTTTCGGCCGCGCCGTAACGCAGCGTGTGCGGGCTGTCCCAGAACAGGGTATCGAGCATTACGACATCGTTGGTCGTCAGTGCGGTTTCGTAGTCGTCGAAGAAAGCTTCGACGGCGGCCAGGATGGCGGGATCGTTGATCGGGATCATGGGTTCAGGGATCGAACGGCGGTAGCGAACAAGTTTACCGGCGCGGCGAAAAGCCCACGGCCGAGCAGGCCAGAGCGCCCGTCGGCGCCAATCATGGCGATGGCGGCGAGGGCAGGCGCATTCTGCGAGACGACGCTCGCGGCGTCGAGTCCGCACCGCAGGTCGGTGAAGCAGGGATGAACGCCGGCATACAGGCACGCCTGCTCGTGTCGCCAGTCGGTCGGCAACCAGGGTTCGAAGGCTGCGGCCGGTTCAGGGGCGAGCATGAGCGCCTGCGCGCCAAATCCGGCTGCATCGATGACGCCGCTGTCGCCGGTCAGCGCGGCTGCGGGTGTCAAGACGGACGGATTGATGCGGGGTCCGGCCGGCGCTGCGGCGACGGTGGTCGTCCAGTGCGAGGGGCGGCCTGCCAGGCGGATACCGATATCGATGCCATTGCCTGCCAGTGCCACGACGAGCGTTGTAGACGGGTCCGCGGCTCTTGCGGCCGCCGACATCATCAGATGGCACGCGGC
This sequence comes from uncultured beta proteobacterium, assembly GCA_963708695.1. Lineage (GTDB taxonomy): Bacteria > Pseudomonadota > Gammaproteobacteria > Burkholderiales > Burkholderiaceae > Caballeronia. Next base: position 173,483 of record CAVPTS010000013.1, on the reverse strand, counting down.
CATCCATAACGTGAGGAAGAAGAGCGGTGTCTGCTGCAGCATCGCGTCTATGTCCGGATCGTTCAGGCGCGGCGAGATGACCTCGCGAAGCGCGACGCTAGCGGCGGTGGTGCGCGCATGCAGATCATCGCCATGATCGAGGCCGCTCCGCGCAAGCGGGATAAGGTCGATGGAACCGGCGGCCAGGGCTGCGGCAAGCGCTGGCGCGAGTACTTTGTCGCGCCATTCCATCCGCTCGATGACAGCCGGGTCGCGGCTGCCGAAGCGAATCTGCGGGCCCGCGCCGCTGCCGAGCAGGGACCAGACGGCGTTGCCGTCACCGTCGGCGATTTCCACGAGCGCGGTACGCGCAGAGATGACAGCCGCGAGCGGCGTCACCACCTCGTACGATTGAGCGCTGACAAGCTTCACACGGCCGCTCGCGATCAACTGGGCGGCGCTCTGTTCATCGGCTGCCCAGCCTTCATACATGCAACACAGAATTGCCGACGACAACACGGGTGCCGATGGCCGGCAGGGGTCGGCGTAGGGTGGCCCTGCGTGAAGCAGCGTGTGCTCGGGCAAACCGAGCGCATCGCGGGCGAAGCGCACGCCGCGCCAATGGGGACGAACGGCCTGCAGGCGTTCCATTGCGGCCGCGTTGGCGGCGAGCGTCATCAACGTGCCCCGCCGCTGAACAGGCCGCGCACGCGCGACCACAGGATCCGCCAGAACATGTTGCCCAGGTTCAAAGGCGCATTCACACTTTGCTGCACCGGCCGGGGCGAATGCGCAAATGGACGCGCCGCCGTTTCGGGATCAGGCGCCGGCCCGTTCACCATGAGCGGGTCAGGGGCACTGACAGCCGCTAAAGCTTCCACTTCCACGCTAGGCTCGCTCGCAACCACAGGCGCTTCAATCACGGCCTGATCCAGCTTCGCCTTGAGATTGGCCGCGAACGCCTCGGTCATCCGCGTAGCGAGTTCCTTCACTATGCCGCCGCGCGAAAACTGCGCGAGACTTCCGGCGATCGAATAGTCGACCTTGACATCGACCCGGGTCTCGCCCGGGGTCGTTTCGTCAAGCGAGAAGGCCGCTTCGCCCTTCACCCGCGACGCGCTCTTGCGATCCACACCGCCGCCGCTGACGCTGCCGCGATAGGCGGCTTCATCGAGCATCATCTGGCCGTCGCCGGCAAAACTCGCCACGATCGGTCCGAGCTTGACGGTCATCGCTAGCTTGAGTGCGCCGTTATCGGGTGGCGCCGTAAGCGACGCGCCCGGCAGGCAGGCGACGATGCCCGGCGTGTCGTGAAAGCAGGTCCAGACGGCTTCGCGCGAGTAGGGGACGGTAAATCGCTGTTCTATTTCCATGCGGGTTCCGAAGCTGAGAGTTCATGCCGTGGGGCAGTGTCGAGCGGCACCGCCTGATCCGCACGACGCGCATCGAGCACGCGGCGAATCGCCCGGACTATGCCGACATAGCCCGTACACCGGCACAGGTTGCCGGACAGTTCGAGGCGCACGCGGGCGTCGTCGGCGTCGGGCAGGCGGATGACGATATCGCGGGCCGTGACCAGCATCCCCGGTGTGCAGTAGCCGCACTGGAGTGCATGTTCGGCGGTGAATGCCGCACGCAGTTCGTTCATCAAGGCGTCGTGATCGAAACCTTCTATGCTCTGTACTTCCGCGCCCGCGCAAGAGATCGCCGATGTGATGCACGAGCGGGTCGGCACGCCATCCACCATCAGCGTGCAAGCGCCGCACACACCCTGCTCGCAGCCGAGGTTGGTGCCGCACAGCATCTGCTGATCGCGCAGGAAGTCGGCAAGACTGCTGCGCGGTTCGACGGTGGCCGTGACCGTGGAGCGGTTGATCACCAGTTCGATCGGTTTGATGATGGGGGCGGTCATTTCGGATTCCTGCCGTATTCGCGCACGATCGCAATAGCGCGCTGCAGAGCCACGCGATGCACCTGGTATTCGTAACTCAAGGGCTCGAGGCCGGCCGCAAGCAGATGGGAGTCGAGGCAGGCAGGATTGACATCGTCGATCAGTTGGCGCGCGTTGACAATTGCGTGAGGCGGTCCGTCGATCGCGCCGATGACCGCGCGGCACACGCCCGCCTGCGCGTCGTCGATACACACTCCGATCGCTTCCGCGAATTCACCCGGCTTGCGGTTGACCTTGTAGTAACCCCAGCGCGCGGTGGGCGACAGCCGTCGGAAACGCACGCCGGTGAGGATTTCATCTGCGTCGAGTGCGGTGGTGAAGGCGCCGGTCATCCAGTCGCCAGCGGTGACCGTGCGGTCGCCGTCCGGTCCGGTGACGAGAAATTCGGCGTCGAGGGCGCACATTGTGTTGATCCAGTCGGCCGCGGGGTCCGCATGCGCGAGACTGCCGCCCAACGTGCCGCGATTACGCACCGCGCGATACGCGATGCCGCGCGCCACATGCTGCATGAGCCCCTGCGTGGCGTCGTCGATTTCCCCGTCCTCGATCGCGGCGTGCGTGATCGCCGCGCCGAGCAACGCGTGGTCGTTTTCGTGACGGCATTCGTGCAGGGCGGCGATGCCGCGCAAATCAACCAGCATGTCGGGCTGAGCGAGCCGCAGGTTCATCATGGGCCCAAGCGACTGGCTACCGGACACGAATTTCGCCATCCCTTCGCTCGGGGTGACCAGGGCTATTGCGTCGCTGCACCCGGATGGTTTTGCGTAGTCGTAGATGGCGGCTTTCATACCGGCGCTCCTGTCAGTGCGGGTTCGCGCGCCGCCGCACGCAGCGCGTCGACGATCACACGCGGCGAGATGGGCAGTTGATGAACCTGTACTCCGAGCGGCCTCAGCGCGTCGTTCACCGCGTTGGCAATCGCCGCAGGCGAGCCGATCGCACCGCTTTCCCCGATACCTTTCTGGCCGAACTCGGTGTAAGGCGAGGGCGTTTCCATATGTTCGATACGGATTGCCGGCACCTCCGTCGCACCCGGCAGGAGATAATCCGCGAGCGTCGATGCGAGCGGTTGGCCGTCCTCGCTGTACGGCATGGCTTCATAGAGCGCCGTGCCGATGCCTTGCGCGGCGCCGCCGTACACCTGACCGTCGACGACCATCGGATTGATCAGCACACCGCCGTCTTCGACGATCACGTAGTCGAGTATCTCGGTCTGGCCCAGCAGCGGATCGACGGCGACGACGATCGCGTGGCATGCGTAACTGAAGGTGCCTGTATCGCGCCTCGCCTGGTAGGAGGTCGACACCTCCAGTCCGCGCGGATCGACGTCCGGCGGCAGCAATTGCGGTGCGAGGTACCAAGTGCGCGCGATGTCGGCGAGCGTGCGGCGTGCCGTCGAGCCGACCACCGCGCCGTTTTCCCAACGCACCTGGTCGACGGGTTCCTGCAGCAGCCATGCGCCGATCGTCATCAGGCGCAGTTTCAATTCCTTCGTTGCCTTGCCCAATGCGCCGCCCGCCATCACGATCGAGCGCGAGCCCCAGGTTCCGGTGGAATAGGGCGTCACGCCCGTGTCGCCGAAAACGATCCGCACGCGCTCCGTATCGATGCCAAGCACTTCGTGTGCGATCTGCGCGAGCGTCGTTTCCATGCCTTGGCCATGCGAATGGACACCGACCCGCACTTCAAGAATGCCGTCGGTCGTGAGACGGATGGCGACGGGCTCGGCGCCCGGCACCATCGGGATGCCCCAGCCGTGATACACCGACGTGCCGTGCGCGCCTTGCTCGCAAAACAAGGCCATGCCGAAGCCGACAAGACGCGCATCGGGTTCGCCGCGTTGCTGACGCGCCCGCACAGATGGGAGGTCGATCGCGGCGATGGCGCGACGCACCGCCTCCGGATAATCGCCGCTATCGAAGTGCTTGTTCGTGATGTTGTCGAAGGGCATTTCATGCGGGCCCACGAGGTTGCGCAAGCGCACCTGATGCGGCTCGATACCGGCTTCCACCGCGATTGCGTCCATGATCGTTTCGATCGCGTAGCAGACGCCCGTCCGGGCGACGCCGCGATACGGAAGAATTGGCGGCTTGTTGGTCGCGACCGACCACGTCCGGCAACGGTAACGGTCCATCTTGTACGGGCCCGGCAGGATGCTGCCGACCTGCGCCGCTTCGAGACAGGCCGAAAACGGATACGAGGAGTAGGCGCCCGAGTCCACGCTCGCTTCGCATTCGACGGCGATGAGGCGTCCATCGCGTTCTGCATACGCGGTGATGTCGTAGTCGTGTTCGCGACAGTTCGCATTCGCAGTGAGCTGTTCGCGACGGTCTTCGATCCAGCGAACCGGTTTTTCCAGATGCATCGCGAGCCAGCCGCAGCAGACCTCCTCGGGCAACAGGATGCCCTTGTAGCCGAAGCCGCCGCCCACGTCGGGGGCGATCACGCGGACCTGGCCTTCGTCGAGGCCGAGGCAGTTCGCGAGTCCCGTGCGCGTGATGTGCGGCATCTGCGCGGAAGTGTGGACGATCAGTTGCGAGAGCCGCTTGTCCCAGTGCGCGACGACGCCGCGCCCTTCCATTGGCGCCATACTCTGGCGCGCCGTGCGCAGCTTGCGGCGCACGGTGATCGGCGCGGAGCGGCGAATGGCCTCGAGATCGACATCCGGGTTTGCATCGACGAATGCTTCCAGGAAGACGTTGTCGCCCCATTGCTCGTGAACGAGCGCGGAACCTGCGCGGCGCGCGTCGAGCATGTCGACCACAGCCGGCAATTCCTCGAAGTCGACGAACACCTGGGCGGCGATGTCTTCCGCTGCGGCGCGTGTTGCCGCGACGCACATCGCGATGATCTCGCCCACTTGCCGCACCTTGCCGCTCGCGAGCACATGCTGCTCCGAGGGCTTGAATCCCGGCAGGCCGGAATTCGCGACGATGGGCTTGACGCCGGCGAGATCGGCGAGGGTGTAGACGGCGTGCGTGAACCCCGCCGGCTTCTCGATCGCGACGATATGGCCGTGCGCGATCGGACTGCGCACGAACGCGACATCGACCATGCCCGACCATGCGAATGTTGCCCACGTACTCGCCGCGGCCGTGCATGAAGCGGTCGTCTTCCTTGCGCGCAAGCGACGCGCCGATGCCTTGCGGCCGACCCGGCAATTTCGCGATGACTTGACGTTTCATCGTGTCCCTTGTTCTGGAGAGTCACGCCGCGTCGCGCCAGCGGCAGGATTGGGCGAAGTGGCGTCATGACGCACGCCGTCGCGCAAGCAGAAGAGCGGGGCGAGCATGCGGTCCGTGACCGACTTGCGTGCCTTCGTTGTCTTCGAGCACCCAGCGGCCGCGCCGGTCTTCAAGCACGCTGATGTCGGCCACGCCACCCACTTTCAGCGCGCCGATCTCGTTCTCCATGCCGATCATCTTCGCGGCGTTGCTGGTCGCCATCGCGACGACGAGGTTCAGCGGAAGCCGAGCGTAAGCATGCTGGTCATCGCGCTGACGAGGCTGAACTGCGTGCGGCCGAGGAACGAATGTTCCTCGTCGGGATGACTGTCGGGCGTGCCGGCCGGTGCGGGCACGTGCGTGTTGTAGCCGTGCATGTCGGCGCCCAGGGTGTCGGGGATCACACCGCTGTCGAGCACGATGCGCGCGGTCTTGAAGCTGAAGTGCGATCCGTGGCCCACGTCGACCTTGAGGCCGCGTGCGATGGCTTCATGCACGAGCGGATGCAGCCTGCCGTTCTCCTCAACGAAGCCGCCCGGATGACGGCTGAACGGATGCGCGAGGATATCGCCTGGCTTGAGCGTGTCGATCACCTGGTTGAAGATGGAATCGGGATTGACCGCCAAACCGCCGCTGTCAGGTTTCGGCCAGAGTTGGCCGAAGTGAATGTAGACCGGCAAGTCCGCCTCGCGACCGATCTTCGAGGCAATCTTCATCACGTCGAGGCCCCAGCGCGCGAACCCGCCGATCTCGGCATGCGCCTTGATGCCCTTCACGAGGTCCGGATTGGCGAGCGCGGACTTCACGGTCGCCGCGGCGTCGAGACAATCGGGGCGATACAGATCCGGGTAGAAGTGTCCTTCGAGGCCGCCGACCAGATACGCCGACATGAAGGACGAGCACGCGCGTTGCCGCGGGCTCTGCGACGAAATGGCGAAAGCCCGGCACGGTGATGCAGCTTGCTCCGCCCTGGTCGACGAGCGTCGTGACACCTGACTGGACGCCGCACTGATCGGCGTTCAAGCCGAAGCGGCCCGTGACGTACTGATACACGTGAGCGTGGGTATCGATCAGGCCCGGCAGCACCAGAAGGTCGCGGCAGTCGATTATCGTGGCGGACGCGCCTTGGGCGGACAAGTCGGGTCCGATCGCGGCGATCGTCTTGTCGTCGACAAGTACGTCGAGCGTAGCGTCGATGCCTGCGGCCGGATCGATCACGCGGCCTCCTTTCAAGAGCAACTGGGACATGACGATTGTGCGGTTCCGATACGAGATGCGTGGTGTACCGCAAATTGTGTGCCGGTTTGAAAGCCGATCCGGGGAGAAGCATTATTCTGTATGTATATCAAGCACATGGGTGCTTGCTCAACTACAGATGCGTGCCGTACCCCGGAATTTTTAAAGAGTCTCTGCACCAACGCGATGAGCGCGCGGCACGCGCGCACCGGTTTCTTGCATGACGCCTGTTTGTGGTGAATGTAGGTGGTGTGCCACGGATTTGATTACGGATGGTTCATTCGCATAGAATGAGGCCATCCTCCGTGCATCCGCGCCGGTTCACCCGTCCAGTTACGCTTGAGTCCCATGTCGAACACGATCAACGAAAAGCTGGATCCCGCAGCGACGCGCGCGGAATTGAAGCGGTGGCAAGCCAGATCGCCTTTGTTTGGACGCCCCGGGTTCCTGATCCGGCGCATGCACCAGATCCACGGCTGCCTGTTCGCCGAGGAAACCAGCGAGTTCAACATCACGCCCGTGCAATACAGCTTGCTGACGACCCTCGAAACGCTTGGCGAAATCGACCAGAACACACTCGCCATTGAAGTCGGGCTGGAACGATCGAGCGTCGCGGAGGTGATCCCGCGGCTTCATGCACGCGGTCTGGTCAATCGGAGACCGGCCGAACACGACAAACGCCTGAGGCTCGTCAAGCTCAGCTTGCAAGGCAAGCGCCTGGTAGCCAGAATGGCGCCCGCCGTGCAGCGCGCACACGATCGCACTGTCGAGCACCTGTCGGTAGCCGAGCGCGACCTTTTCATGCTGATGATGGTTCGGCTGGTCGAGGCCAACAACGAACAAAACGTCGTGCCATTCAGGTTGCCGGATTGACAGGCAACTTTCTGCCATTTCTCTGACGTGCGGCTGGCAGCGCACCACAACCGACTTTCTCGTCAATGCGCATATTCGGAATCAGCCTTTACGTCATCATCGCCGTGTTCTTTGCGGTGCATGCCGTGCGCAACCAGCAGAACATGTACTGGCTGCTGATCCTGTTTCTTTTCCCTGGCCTTGGCAGCGCGGTCTACTTCTTTGTCATTTACTTGCCGTCCCTGCGCCAGTCGCGTGGGGCAAGGGCGACAACGAGGGCCATCTCGCAGCTTGTCGATCCCAACCGGGCGGTGCGCGAGGCGCGCACGGATTTCGATCGCGCGCCGACCGTCGCGCATCGCATGCGGCTGGGTGCGGCGCTGCTCGATGCAGGAAATGCTGCCGAAGCCCTGGAGCATTACCAAGCGGCGCTCAGTGGGCCGTTCTCATCCGATCCGGCTTTACTAGAAGGGCTGGCGCGTGCGCAGTTTGCCAGCGGCAATGCTTCGGCCACGCAGGATACGCTGGAAAAACTGTTCGCCGCCAACCCGCTCGCCCGTCAGCAACCGGAGCCTGCCTTGCTGTATGCACGGGCCTTGGCCGCGATTGGCGCACCGGGCACGCGCGCCGCGTTTGAGATGGCGCTTACCTGCGCAAGCGACGCCGCACCCCGGTGCCTGTACGCCGATTGGCTGGCGGTGCAACCTGAGGAGGCCGACCGCCGGCGTGCGCGCGAACTTTATGCCGAGATCGTGCACGATGCCAGGCATTGGCCACGCCACGCACGCGAACATAACAGCGAGTGGCTGCAACGGGCCCAGGCCTCCCAAAGCCGGTAATCCCCCGGGCGCCCGCTGCTGAGCGGCAGCCCCTTGGCTGCGGCGTCATTCCGTGTCGAAGCGACTCATGGGGGAGCGGGTGTCAAGTGTCGACGACTTGTCGCTCCCAGCCTGTTTCGATCCCAGCCTGCAAATAGCTTGCACTTGATTTTCGAATTCATTGTGCGCGAGCATGCGCAGGTGCCACTCCGCGTTTGAATGCAAACGCTGGTGGACAACGCCGCGCAGAGCGCACCGGTTGGGTCGAAGGCCGCCATTGCGGCGCTGAAATCGTCCATCACGGCGACTAATACGCTATATGAAACAGTCCAACGCACCGCGCGACATGCGCTTGAAGTCGCCGAAAGTAACTTCAATGCAGCGGCTACCGCCGCATTGAAAGCGACCCAACAGGTCGTAGAGCAAGCGTCACGGGGCGTGAGGAAATAATGAGAGATATGCAAGACCCGTCTTCGTTGACTCGACTGGCGGAGCGCACGGATGGCTCCGCAGTCCGGCTACACGGTCAGACTGCGAGAGCCGTTGCTGCATCCAGTTAATTTTACATAATACTAATTATCACCAATTTTTATGTTTGAGCTTTTAGAAGGTCGGGAGCCATCGAGCGACGATGCGAGCGAATGACGTTTACTGTTAGTCCGACATCAATCAGGAACCTGACGTGGTCTTCCCACTAGACGAGGGTCTTTAGAACTTCCGGGTCCCAGTTGCTCAGCTGATCGATCCGACCGTCACGGACCTTGTTGGCCCAGTCGGGATTGACGAGCATGCCGCGACCGACGGCAATCAGGTCGAAGTCGCCGCGGTCGAACAGATCGAGCAAGCGGTCCAGTGACGCAGCGTTGCTACCGTCGCCCATGAGCGTGTCGATATGCTCTCCCGTCATCCCGATGGAACCCACTGTGATCGTCGGTTTGCCCGAGACCTTCTTGGTCCATGCTGCAAGGTTGTACTCCGACCCGAACTCGTTTTCCCAGTAACGGCGTGTCGAGCAATGAAACACGTCAACACCCGCATCCGTCATGATTCGAGTGAACGCTTCAAGTTCTGCAGGAACGTCGAAATTCTTGGCCGTAAAGTCCTGCACTTTCCATTGCGAGATGCGTAACGAGATCGCGAAATCCGGACCCGTCATGCGACGGATTTCCGCAATGGCGTCGGCGGCCAGTCGCGCGCGGTTGCGTAAAGAACCGCCGTACTGATCCTGACGCTTGTTCGTGCCAGGCCAGAAGAACTGGTCAAGCAGATATCCGTGCGCTGCATGCAGCTCGACGCCGTCGAAGCCGACCATCTTCGCGTTGATGGCCGCCTTTCCGTACGCTTCTACTATCGAATCCAGGTCTGCAAGCAGGGCAGGCTCGCCGTCCTGCGTCGTCGGCTTGCCGATGCCGCCAAACAGTCCGGACGGCCCGACGCGACGCGGTGGCCGATAGTTGTCACCCTTCGCAGCGTACAAACCATCAACCGTGTGCTGTTTCATCTGCCCTACGTGCCACAGCTGAGCGAAGATCGGCGTGCCTTCGGCATGAACCGCGTCGACGACCTTCTTCCACCCTGCCAGCGGCTTTTCGCCATACATGCGCGGAACGTCGGCTTCGTTGGCGGCTGCATCATGCGGCACCCACGTACCTTCCGTGATGATGAGTCCCGCGCCGCCTGCCGCTCGCTTGCGATAGTAAGCAGCGTTGTCGTCGTTGGGAACGCCATCTTTGGCCATCGTGCGCGTCATCGGGGACATGACGACACGATTGTTCAATTCGAGCGCACCCACCTTCAACGGCTGGAAGAGTCCAGCGGTTCGGTATGCGGTGAGCGGCTTCAACGCCGCGCCCGTGTCGGTTATTTGAGTCTCTTTCATCGGTAAACCCCTTCCGGATAAGCGTGCTTCGTTTTGACCATGAAGTGCGTCTTCAGGTGAAGCGGCCAGTGCGCCGCTGCAACATCGACACCCCGCGGCTTTGGACATGGCTTTGACGTATCGACCATCGTGCCGTCAAGCCTTGGCGAAACTGATCAGCCGAACGCTTATGCCGCCAACTGCTCCTTGTGCTGGCGAACCAGATCGGTTTCGTCCTTGAGTGCTTTCTGTGCCGATGGCCGTGCTTCGACGCGTGCAACGTAAGCCATCAAGTGCGTCAGATGGTCAAGCTTCACGCCGGACCGTTCGTGCCACATCGTCGCCCAGACATACGCGTCCGCGACTGTGAATTGCTCGCCAGTGAGATACGAGCGACCGTCGGCCAGACGCGCGTCGAGCGCAGCGTAAGTGTTGAGCAGTTTGTTGCTCGTGAACGCCACCCCTTCCTCGGTCATCAGCTTGCGCATCAGCGGAATGTGCTTCTGTGCGATCTCGGTTGCGATGAAGGTCAACAGCTGCTCCATCCTGACGCGCGCAAGCGTGCCGTGAGCAGGAATCAGCCCGCGCTCGGGATGTTGATCGGCGAGATACGACGAAATGACGATGGTCTCGGTCATCCGTTCCTTCTCGGCGTTATCGAGCTCCAGGACCGGTACGTAGGCGAACGGATTGACGTTCGCGAAGCTGGAGTTGTCGGTCGTGGTCTTGCCGAATACGTCGTAGTGAATTAGCTCGGGGGACAAGCCCAATTCGTTGGCTACGGCCTGGACTGCCAGGGAACATGTCGCTTGAGCGATATAGAGTTTCATCGGAGCGCCTTTCAATTGAGTGGATGACCGGTGTGCGGCGGATAGCCGGAAGCGGGAGATAAGGACGCACACCGTTGAGATGAAGTATTGCGAGATTCGCACTCGCGATAAACACCGGCGCAGGAGTCACTCTGTCGTTTTCGTAGCGACAATCTGCGCGCGCATAAAGACACTGGTCTCTCCGCCGGGATCGCTGCAAAGACGATTGTCGCTATCGCGGAGACGCTCTGAACACCGGGGCGCCGTTTATCGATTTCGCTGCGGTCCTCAAAATTGCACGCTTCAACAGCCCCGTCGAGCGCTCGCGCCGCTCTCGTTTATCCGGGCTGTTCAACGCTTGGCCGAGGCCCTCCATGCACCTTCAAACGCCACATGGCGCTGACCGAACCAGGCTGCTCATTCTTGCGGCCGTTTGTCTGTCCGCGCTGGTACTTCCTCTCGCATTCTCCGGAGGCGCGGTCGCGACTCCTGCAATCGGCCGTGATCTTGGCGGCCGCCCCGCCCTGCTCGCGTGGGTCACGAACGCCTTCATGCTCAGTTTCGGCAGCCTGCTAATGGCCGCCGGAGCACTCGCCGATCAGTTCGGCCGCAAGCGCCTCTTTGTCCTTGGTCTGGGTGGATTCGTTGTCACTTCGTCAGCCATGAGCTTTGCGCAATCGACGCTATGGCTCGATATCCTCCGGGGAGCACAAGGCATCGCCGCCGCGGCGTCGCTGTCGAGCGGCGCTGCATCGCTTGCGCAAGAGTTCGATGGCCATGCCCGTACACGAGCGTTCAGCATGCTCGGCACGAGCTTCGGCATCGGCCTTGCATTCGGTCCGCTGATGGCCGGCGCGCTCATCGAGCACTTCGGCTGGCGCTCGATCTTCCTCGTCATTGCTGTCATCGGCACCGTGGCCTTCGTATTTGGCGTGCCACGCATGCGGGAAACGCGTGACCCGGGCGCGACCGGTCTCGACTACCCGGGCACCATCACGTTCACCGCGACGCTCGCGCTATTTACGGTGGGCGTAATGCAGGCGCCAGAGGATGGCTGGAGCAGTCCGCTGGTCGTGACCCTCCTGGTATTGTCGGCCGTCATGCTGGTCGCCTTCGTGATGGTCGAGATGCGCGTGAGCCGCCCGATGCTCGACCTGAGGCTGTTCCGCTACCCTAGCTTCGTGGGCGTGCAGATTCTCCCGGTCGGCACCTGCTACTGCTATATCGTGCTGATCGTCCTGCTGCCCTTGCGCTTTATCGGCGCGGAAGGTCTCGATGAAATGCATGCCGGCTTGCTGATGATGGCGCTTTCCGCGCCGATGCTTGTCGTCCCCATGATGGTTGCATCATTCACGCGCTGGCTGTCTGCGGGTGTGCTGGCGGGTATGGGTTTTCTCATCGCGGCAACTGGCCTTTACTGGCTGAGCCTCGTGGATTTCAGCGCAGCCGGAAAAGCGCTCGTGATGCCGATGCTCGTGATCGGCATCGGCGCGGGCATGCCCTGGGGTTTGATGGACGGACTGTCAGTCAGCGTGGTGCCGAAGGAACGCGCCGGCATGGCGGCAGGTATTTTCAGCACGACGCGGGTTGCCGGCGAAGGTATTGCGCTCGCTATAGCAACCGCTGTCCTCGCCGCGCTCGCTCATACGAGTCTTGCCCGCATCGTCCCGGATACGCCGGTGGAGATGCACGCGCGAATCTCGGAGGCCGCGCAGCGCATGACCGCCGGTGACATGGCGCATGCAACAGCGGCGCTGCCCGAAGTCAGCCGGCATGCGCTTTCGATGAGCTACGCTGACGCGTTCACGAGCCTCTTGCATGTGCTGATTGTCATCACGCTGCTTTCGGCGTTTGCTACGTTTGCGTTTCTGAGCAAAACGCCGCCGCGGGAGGACGAACCGGGCGTGGCGCCAGAAGAAAAGCATGACGAAAAGAAAGCTGTCGAAGAGGCGATGACCGCCTGACGGGATTCGAAATTTAACTCGTTAATCGAGCTCATTAATCGAGCTAATTAATCGAACTCCCCAATGAGCCGTCTCCGATGAGACGGCTTTTTTGCCATGTCTGAGGAGCGCCCGCGCGGGGCCGCAAGTCGATCACGCTTTTCGGGGTAGCCTGTGGACTGTTGATAAAGTGAGCTGTCTTCATAATTTGCCGAACGGGTCGAGAGATGAATGAACGCGTCGATGCACCGATGGCTGAGATTGCAGTATTCGTGGCGGTCGCGCAGACCGGGAGCTTTACGCGTGCTGCCGAGGATCTCGGAAGCAGCAAGTCCAACGTCGGCAAGGCGGTGCAACGACTGGAGACACGGCTCGGCACAAAGCTCTTTCAACGCACCACGCGCGCGGTGCGGCTTACCGAGGACGGAGAAACCTATCTGGTTGCCGCGCAGGACGCGCTCGACGGGCTGCGCGAGGCCGAACAGCAGCTCGCCGCACGGCGCTCGGAACCTGTAGGGCGGGTGAAGATCGATCTGCCGGCGGGGTTTGGCCGCCTGCTGCTGCCAAGCTTCGTTGAGCTACGCGAGCGGTATCCGAAACTCACGCTCGAAGTAGCGCTGACCGACCGGATGTCGGACCCTATCGGGGAAGGCTGGGACGTCGTCGTGCGGATCGGTGCGCTGCCCCAGGACAGCGAGCTGACCGTGCGCAAATTGTGTGACCTGCGCCTCGGCCTGTATGCGTCGCCCGATTACCTTGAGCGGCGCGGCAAGGTGACGTCGCTCGCTGATCTGACGGACCATGACGCGATCGTTTTTCGCGGCCCCACCGGTCGATTGCGGGCGTGGACGGTGCAGGACGGGACCCATATTCGCGACGTGTCGCCGTCACCCGTACTCGTCCTCGCGGACGGTCAGGCGCTGGTCGAGGCTGCGGTCGCGGGATTTGGCATTGCCCAGATTCTGGACCGCGTGGCGCTGCCCTTCGTGCGGTCGGGAAGGCTGGTTCATCTGCTACCGGACGCTGACACCGATGGGCCGCCAGTCCATGCCATTATTTCGCTGGGTCAGAAAATGGCCGCTAAAACTCGAGCCGTGGTCAATCATCTGGCGGACACGCTTCAGAAAACTTCTGGCTAAGCGAAGGTCAGAACAGAAAACGATAAGGCCCATCCTGTTCCATGAATGGGCCTGCTTTAAAACCATTCCAACTGCCTTCCACTACTTCTGCACAGGCAACCCCGGCGCCGCTACAACAGGAGTCGTCCCGGCCGCAGCCAGTTGCGCCGGCGGCGGAACAACGTCACCCCATCCTCCTCCGAGCGCACGGATCAGATTCACCGTGGAGGCGGCCTGCACGCCCTGTAGCCGCACCGCAGCGCGGCGGGCTTGCAATACCGTCCGCTCGGCGTCGAGGACGTCCAGGTAGTTCACCGCACCCTCGTCGTATTGCACGCGAGACAAATCTGCAGCACGCTGCGACGCCTTAACCGCATCCTTTTGCGTCGCGGTCTGCGCTTCCAGAATACGCAAATCCGAGAGGTTGTCTTCGACTTCGCGAAACGCCACCAGCACCTGCTGGCGATAGTCCGCCACGTCCTCTTCATACACAGCCCGGGCATTCGCAAGATTGCCCTTGCGGCGTCCACCATCGAAGATCGGAATGTTCAGCGCGGTTCCCGCCAGCGGGCCGAGCAGGAACGCACGGCTGCTCCACTTGAAGAGGTCGCCAAGCGTTGCCGACTCGAAGCCGCCGGTGCCCGTGAGAGTCAGTGAAGGGAAGAACGCGGCCTTCGCAACACCAATCCGCGCATTGGCCGCGGCCATCGCACGTTCCGCGGCCGCGATGTCCGGACGGCGCTCGAGCAACGATGACGGCAATCCAGGCGGGATGCGCAGGTCCACGGGTTTGAGCGGGTCACGGGCCATCGAGAACTCAGCCGGAGCGCTGCCCAGCAGCACCGCGAGGCTGTGCTCTGAAGCCGCTCGCAGCCGTTGCACGGTCATCGCGTCGGACTGCGCGGTGGCCAACTCGGCCGTGGCGCGGGAGACGTCCAGATCGGTGATTTCGCCTTCTGCATAGCGGCGCTTGACGAGATTGAGTGTCTGTTCCCGCAACCGAACCGCCTGTGCGATGACCTCCTCTTCGGCGTCGAGTTCGCGCACCGCGAAATGGTTCTGTGCGACGTCGGCCTGAAGCGCGAGCAGCACCGATCGATACAACGCCTCATTGCGTTGCGTGTCGGCTCGCGCGGCATCCACCGTCGACGAAACACGGCCGAACAAATCGACTTCATACGAGGCGCTCGCCTGAGCGCGCCAGAAGGTCTGCTGCGGCACGTTCGTGCCATCGGGCTCGAAGAGCGACGCGGCGGACACGCGTTCACGCGTCGGGCCGAACCCCGCGTCGAGCGACGGAAACAGTCCCGCGCGCGCCGCCTGGTTCATCGCGCGGGCTTGCTTCACTCGCGCAGCCGCTGCCTTCAGGTTCTGGTTTGCGTCCATCGCCCGCTGTTCGAGGTCGTTCAGTTGCGGGTCATCGAATACTTTCCACCATTCGCCTCGGGCGATGTCTTCGGACGACTGTGCGGTCTTCCACGTTCCCTCTTCTGCCTGATTCAACGTCGGCGGCGCTTCTTTAAAGGTGGCCGTAGTCGGCGTGATCGGCGCTTCATATGGCGGCGCCAGCGAACATCCGGCGAGCACGAGCAAGGCTCCGAGCAGAACCGAACCGGTGAACCCGCGCTTGATCGAAAGAAATCGTTTCATGATGTTCTCCTTAGTCCTGCAGCGCCGTTTCCGGAACCTTGGATGACGGCGGCGTTACGGCCGTGCCGTGTGTGCCGTGTGTGCCATGCGTAACGACGGTGGGACCCGCGTCCGGGCCATGAATAGCCGGATGGTTGCCGTGCTTGTCCCTCAACTGCTTGCCGCCGGCGAGCTTGCGCAGAAGGACGTAGAACACCGGCGTCAGCAACAGTCCGAAGAACGTGACGCCCAGCATGCCGAAGAACACAGCAATGCCCATCGCGCGGCGCATCTCCGAACCGGCACCGGTCGATGTCACCAGCGGGACGACCCCCATGACGAACGCAATCGACGTCATCAGGATCGGACGCAGCCGCAAACGGGACGCCTCGATGGCGGCCCGGACAATCGTGCGGCCTTGCATTTCAAGCTCGCGGGCGAATTCGACAATCAGGATCGCGTTCTTCGCCGACAAGCCCACCAGCACCATCAGGCCAATCTGCGTGAAGATGTTGTTGTCCCCTTGAGTCAGCCAGACGCCGAACAGCGCGGACAGGATGCTCATGGGCACGATCAGCAGGATCGCGAGCGGCAATGTCAGGCTTTCGTACATTGCAGCGAGCACGAGGAACACCAGCAGCACGCTGATCGGAAACACCCACAGCGCGGCGTTGCCGGCCAGGATCTGCTGATACGTCAGGTCGGTCCACTCGAACTTGATGCCCCGTGGCAAGGTCTCAGCCGCAATCCGCTCGACGGCGGCCATGGCCTGACCGGACGAATAGCCCGGCGCAGGGCCGCCGTTGATATCGGCTGCAAGAAAGCCGTTGTACCGGATCACGGTTTCCGGACCGAAGGTCGGCGTGACTTTCACGAGCGATGAAAGCGGCACCATTTCGCCGGCGGCATTGCGCGTCTTGAATTCGAGGATGCTTTCCGCCGATGCGCGGAATGGCGCGTCCGCCTGGGCCCGCACCTGATACACGCGGCCGAACTTGTTGAAGTCGTTCACGTACAGCGAACCGAGGTAAATCTGCATCGTGTCGAACACGTCGGTCACGCTGACGCCCAGTTGCTTGGCCTTCTCGCGGTCCAGTTCGACGTTCAGTTGCGGCACGTTGATCTGGTAGCTCGAAAACGACGGACCGAGTTCGGGCGCTTTTGCCGCAGCAGCGAGGAATGCCTGGACGGCCTTGTTCAGCGCTTCGTAACCCAACGCGCCACGGTCCTCAATCTGCAGCTTGAAGCCGCCGATGGTGCCCAGACCCGACACCGGCGGAGGCGGGAACGTCGCAATCGTGGCGTCCTTGATGCCGCCATATTCCTTCTGCAGGTTGCCGACAATGGTCGCGGCGGATTCGTCTTGGCCGCGATGCTTCGATGGGCTCATCACCGGAAACACCAGACCGCTGCTCGATGAATTCATCAGGCCGGTCACGTTGAGACCCGGGAACTCCGGCGTGTGCTCAACACCGGGTTGGCGACGCGCAATCTCGCCCATCTCGTGCACGACCTTCGCCGTCCGGTCGAGCGAGGCGCCTGGCGGCAATTGCACGATGCTGACGAGATAGTCCTTGTCCTGCGCCGGCACAAACCCGCCTGGCACGATCTTGCCGAGGAGCACGGTGCCGCCGAGCAGCACGCCGTACACGAGCATCATCGCCATCTTCCGGTTGATGACGCTGCCGATGCCCTTGCCGTACGCTTCGGAGCCACGGTTGAAGACCTTGTTGAAGACGTTGAAAAACGGGCCAAGGATGCGGTCGATGAAACGCGTGAGCCAGTCCTTCGGCGCATGGTGGCCCTTCAGCAGCACCGCGGCCAACGCGGGTGAGAAGGTCAGCGAGTTGAACGCCGAGATGACCGTCGAAATCGCAATGGTCATCGCGAACTGCTTGTAGAACTGTCCCGTCAGGCCCGACATGAACGCGAGCGGCACGAACACGGCCACCAGCGTGAGCGCGATCGCGATGATCGGCCCGCTGACCTCGCGCATCGCTTCATACGACGCCTCGAGCGGCGTGAGACCGGCCGCGATATTTCGCTCCACGTTTTCCACCACCACGATCGCATCGTCGACGACGATCCCGATTGCCAGCACCATCCCGAAGAGCGACAACGCGTTGATCGAGAAGCCGAAGGCAAGCATCAGCGAGAACGTCCCGACTATCGACACCGGCACGGCTATCAGCGGAATCAGCGAAGCACGCCATGTCTGCAGGAACGCGATGACGACGATCACCACGAGGATGATCGCCTCGAAAAGCGTGTGGATCACGGCATCGATACTTTCGCGGACGAAACTGTGTCGGGTCATAGACAATCTCGGCCTTGACGCCATCGGGCATGTCCTTCTGCAGTTCCGCGGTAATGCGGCGGACGTCCGTTGAAATCTGCAGGGAATTGGCATTGGGCTGCTGGAAGATGATGAGCTGGACAGCGGGTTTGCCATCGAGATTCGCCTGCAGCGCGTATTCGGCAGCACCCATCTCGACCCGCGCTACATCGCTCAGATGCGTGACGGCGCCGTCCGGCTCCCGTCTTCAGGATGATGTTGCGAAACTCTTCTTCCGTTTTCAACCGGCCTTGCGCATTGACGCTGAGTTGCAAGGGCACGTTCGTCGTCATCGGTGCGCCCCCGACAATGCCGGCGGCGACCTGTACGTTCTGCTCGCGAATAGCCTTGATGACGTCGGTGGCCGTCATGTTGCGGCTTGCCACCTTGGTCGGATCGAGCCAGACGCGCATCGAATAGTCACCACTGCCCCACATCACGACTTCGCCGACACCGGGAACCTGCGCAAGCCGGTCCTTGATGTTGATGAGCGCATAGTTGCGCAGGTAGGTCAGGTCATAGCGGCCATTCGGCGAGCCGACGTTCACACCCATCGTGAGTGTGGGCGAGGATTTGACCGTGACGACGCCGAGCCGCTGCACGTCCTCGGGCAAACGCGGCAATGCCTGGGACACGCGATTCTGCACGAGCTGCTGGGCCTTGTCCGGATCCGTTCCGAGCTTGAACGTCACGGTCGTGCGTCATGGCGCCGTCGCTATTCGCCTGCGACTGCATGTACAGCATGTTTTCGACGCCGTTGATCTGCTCTTCGATTGGCGACGCCACCGTCTCGGCGATGACTTTCGGATTCGCGCCCGGATATTGCGCGCGGACCACGACCGAAGGCGGCACGACTTCCGGATACTCCGCCGTTGGCAATTTCGTCAGCGCGATGATACCGGCAAGCAGGATGACCACCGACAGCACGCCCGCGAATATCGGCCGGTCGATGAAATACTTTGAGATGTTCATGATGAGCTTCTCTGTCGTGGTTATGCTGCGGATTTCGCGGCGTCGGATTCTGCGGCGTCGGTCATGTTGACCATGTTGGCCCGCACCGTATCGTTGGGACGTGCATGCTGGGTGCCGTCGACGACGATGCGCTCGCCGGGTTTCAGACCCGAGGTGACGACGCGCAAGTTGTCGTGAAGGCCGCCCAACTGGATTTCGCGGTATTGCACCTTGCCCGCAGCGTCTACGACCAGCACGTACTTCTTCGCCTGGTCCGTGCCGACAGCTGCATCGCTGATCAGGATCGGCCGGATGTGCTTCGCCACCGCCGACCTTCACGCGTGCATAAAGGCCGGGCACCAGTGCGCCGTCGGCGTTGTCGATGCTGGCGCGAACGCGGATGGTGCCCGATGAAGTGTCGAGCCGATTGTCGACCGACGTGATCGTGCCCTTGCGGGAATAGCCCGTCTTCGTTTGCAAGACCCACCGAAACGGGCACCGTCGTGTTGCGGTCACGTCCCAGGTATTGCAGGTACGTCTGTTCGTCGACATCGAACGACGCATAAATCGGTGACACTGAAACGAGCGTCGTCAGAAGCGGCGCGTTCGGCCCGGCCGACACGACGTTACCCACCGTCAATTCCGCGCGCGAGACGCGGCCGGACACGGGTGCGGTGACTGTTGGTATAGCCCAGGTTCACCTGAGCGGCTTCGAGCGCGGCCTTCGCGGCCTTTACGCCTGCTGCGGCTTCGCGTGTGGCGTTCTGCTTTTCGTCGTAGTCGCGTTTCGCGATGGCGTTATCGGACAGTAATCGGTCGGCGCGTGCGGCATCAGTTGAAGCGTAGGTGGTGCGCGCTTGTGCAGCAGCCAGTTGCGCCGCCGCGCGATCGACTTCAGCAACATACGGACGCGGGTCGATGCTGAAGAGCGGGTCGCCCTTCTTCACCAGCGCACCGTCTTTGAAGTGCACCGCGACGATGGTGCCGGCAACCAGCGGGCGAACATCGACATGGTCGACGGCTTCGAGGCGGCCAGCGTAGCTCTGCCAGTCGG
Source organism: uncultured beta proteobacterium (assembly GCA_963708695.1). GTDB lineage: Bacteria > Pseudomonadota > Gammaproteobacteria > Burkholderiales > Burkholderiaceae > Caballeronia. The sequence continues at coordinate 153,726 of CAVPTS010000013.1, read as the reverse complement.
TAATTGTCTGCGACAGAACCGTCGCGACATCGACTTGCGCAGCGGCCGGCGGCATATCGGCTGCCTGAGCTGCACTCACTGGCGACGACATCACGCTCATGACTCAAACCGATGCCGCCGATAGTGCCGACCACGACCAGTGCGCCAAGCGCACCGGCAATACTTTTTCGATGGCTAAACATAATTAGTAATCCGTATTTAAGGGAAAGATAATTCAGAGAGAGTCCGGGCCGGGCCGATCACCGGGTCGCAGCTTCAGTGCGTTCGGGTGTCGTGATGCGTTGACGGGAGTATGGTCTTCGACCGTCCGGCGATAAAGTAGGCGGCAGTGGTTTCTTTGTAGTTGTCGGAGCGACAATTGATGCGCTTCGGGCGCTTTGATAAGTCGCTTGCCTCAGCACTCGGGGCGCGTGCGGGGGCTCGGCGCGGCTCATGCCTCGTTGGGATACGAACAGCCGGTTGCGCGACTCAGTGCATCAAACATGGGTCGCCCGACAGTCCATCAGCATCGCTTGCTATTGAATCGTTACCGCATTCACAAGCGGTCGGGCTGGGAAGCGTGCTGCCGCGATGCTACGGAGCGAGCCGGATGTCGCCTCCGTTTGCGTCGCGCGATTTCCGATATCGGTCGGGAGCGCGTGCCGGGCCTTCAGGAGCGCGCACTGTTCGAAGCGCTCCGCCACCCAGTCGATGAACGCACGTACCTGCGGCGACAAATGCCGGTTCTGTGGATAGACAGCCGAAATCGGGAATGGCGTGGGACGCCATTTCTCCAGCACCTCGACCAGCGCGCCGCACTTCACATGCGCAAAGGCAAGAAAGTGCGGGACCTGGACGATTCCGAGACCCTGCAAGCCGCATTGCAGGTAAGCATCGCCATCGTTCGCGGCCAGCCTGGAGCGTATGGGCACTTCAACAGGCTTTCCATCCACCACGAAATCCATCGCAACGAGCCGGCCAGTACGGCTCGAGAAGTAATTGACCGCAATATGCTTGTCGAGGTCGGCCAATGCTTTCGGGGTTCCGTTTCTTTTCAAGTATTCGGGGCTCGCCACAGTGACGAAATCCGACATGCCTACTCGACGCGCAACGAGCGTGGAATCTTGCAAAGGGCCCATGCGAATGGCGCAGTCAACGCCGTCCTGAATCAGGTCGACGGCCTTGTCGCCCACACTCAGCATCAGGTCGATGTCAGGATAGCGGGTGTGAAAGTCATCGAGCGCGGGCACAATCACGAGCCGTCCGATTGAACCCGGCATCTCCACTTTGAGTTTGCCGCGCGGAGGAGCGGATACAGAAAGCGAATTCTCCGAGTCCTCTACTTCAAGGAGAATGCGCGAACAACGTTCGTAATAGGCCGCGCCATCCGGCGTCAGACTGATGCGCCGTGTGGTGCGGTTAAGAAGACGCACTTTGAGGTAGGCCTCAAGACCATTGAATAATGGTCGTCACCGAAGAACGCGTCATGTTCAGGGCATGGGCCGCACCCGAGAAGCTGTTGGCGTCGACCACCTTGGTGAAGACCTGCATCGCTTGAAGTTTGTCCATTGCGTTTTACGCTGTTCGAAATCGACGACTGGAGCCAAGCGCCGTCATTCAGGAACGGCAGAGGGAAAAGCGCTGAACCTCGCCGGCAAGCGCGTCGATGTAGGGGTCGTGCAAGCCGCATTCATCGAGCGCAGCCCGAAGTCTGAACAGGTAGTCGGCGTTGCTTCCGAATTTGCCCGCAGCTTTTGCCACGATTGGTCCAACGGTGGATACGCAGGAATCAATTGCGTACTGTTCGCCGCTCGTGTCGGCCACAAACGCGATTGCATGGGTCTTGATGGCGTCGTCCAGCGTGACAGGCGCCCAGATCGGCCTGTACGAGCCCAACACCATTTCGCGAATCCATAACAGCCCGAGCTCTCCCTCCACGGCTGAAGGAGAGAGTTTTAACGCTACGCCTTGCGTGTGGCCGCCGGACTCGAGGGCCAGCATGCGCCCCGGCATCTCGGGGCTCGCACGCCCTATCTCCATGCGAAGACAGAAGCTCCGATGCCAGCCGTGCAAGGTGGCGACCTGCCTCCGGTCGAAATGCACCATCGGATTCCACATGAGCGAGCCGTACGCGAAGATCCATACGTCGTCGGTTTCCGCGGGCTTCGACTCCATGGTCTCGGCGAGTGAGCGATTGATACGCTCCGTTGTCCAAAGGTTCGGCAGGGACTCGAAATGGTCGAGATACTCGCCCGAGTTGATCGCCTGTCTTGTGAGCATGGAATGCCGCCAATTTAAGATTCCAGAAACGCCCTGGCTCAGCACGCGCCGGTAAAAACCGTTGGCGCCCAAACGTCAGGCATGGCGACAGTATGGCGACGGGGCCTCTTCAGATAAACGTTCGCACGGGAGACGCTTTGGCGATATGGAAGCGACAATCCTTCTACTGGTCAGGATTTCGCACGCCGCGCCTTCCCGGTCGTGTCGACTGGGGCGCCCAGCCATCGCTACAAAAAGCGGACGCATGACGCACGTGATCAAACTGGAGTTGCTCCAATGCCGCTATCCATGTGCGCATTTCTAGTCCCTGCAGAACCGATTGTCCGCGCGGCCCGTTAGCGTCCCCCGCTCATTCGCCTGGTGGCGAGCAAGCCTCAACCGCGGACCGCCACCGTAGCCACAACGAGAGCCGAGAAGATCAGCGCCGGGGCGAGATGCCGGAACGGCTCCCGATTTCGTAGCAATGTGAAGAGCGCGCCAATCATGATCGCACCGGCCAGCGTCAGGCCTAAAACTCTGGTTTGTTGTCCAAGAAGAAGTGCTGCACTGAGCAGCTCGAGAGCGCCACAGAGCAACCGAAACCATGCCGGGTAACCCCAGCGTGCGAAGTCGCGCTTCACCGCGCCGCGTCCTGCGAGATTGACCACCCCGGCAACCGCGAACAGAACCGCTACGATCGTCGCGAGAATCGATTCGAAAGATGCAGTGTTTAACGCCATCGTCATGCTCCGTTGCTTGGCTGAAAGTGCTTCTGCTACAGAGAGGTCCGCAATCAGGCCGGGGCCGTGGGGTTCCCACGCAAGAACTCGCCGGGCATGCTGGCCGCTTACCGTCTGGTCGAGCGCCAGTGCGTCAGCAAATGGCCCAAGCGATTTGCGAGCATCGTCGAGCGGCCAGAATTCGACGCGATCGGCGCCGACCGAGGCCCGAATCGCTTCGCCCATTTCGGCAACGGCAACGGCATCTTCCGCGACCACGTTGAAGATCTGTCCCGCGACTCGACCGTCCCCGCTTGCCGCCCGCTCCACCGCGCTCAGATATGCCGTGGCGAGATCATCGACGTGCACGGCAGGCCAGTGGTTACGACCATCGCCGACGACTCTCACACTGCCGGTCTGACGGACCATGCCGGCAAGCATGCCGAAGACGCCGCCGCCGTAGCCGTGCACCATCGCCGGCCGGAGGATCACTGCGGCAATCGAGCGGCGTGCTGCTAGCGCCAGCACCTGTTGCTCCACTGCAGGCCGCCAGGCGACGAGTGGCGTCGGGTTCAGCGCCGATGCTTCAGTCGCGGGCTCGCCCTCCGTATTGCCGTAGACCCAAGTGCCCGACGTATAGACAAACGCCGCGCCCGGATGCAAATGCGAAAGCATCGCTATCAGACCGCGGCCTCGTCAGCAGCAGCGGCGGAAGCATCGTTGGTCGACGCCATGTGCACCACGCCATCAGCGGCACCGGCAGTCGCAGCGAAAGACTGTGGCTCACGCAAGTCGCCGCCATGCAGTTTCACGCCGAGACGTGCCAGCGCGCTCGCGGCCGCCGACCTTGTCTTCGCGCACCAGCGCCGTCACCTGATGGCCGAGGCTGATTGCCTTGCGCGCGACCGCTTGCCCGATGAAGCCCGTACCACCTGTAATGAATAGTTCCATAGCGTTCTCCTCGATGATTGCCTGCGAAGTTGATAAGTCACACGAACGAGACTTATCAGTCTCGTTTCGACAAATCTAAACGAGACTGACCAGTCTTGTCAACTACTCGACGATCTGTTATTTATCGGGCATGAACACGTCCTCTCTCCCCGACCTGAGCCCGCTGCAACGCCGTAAGCGGTCCGCCATCCTCGACGGCGCGAAAACCGTTTTTTTAAGCCAGGGTTTCGGCCTGGCAACGATGGACGATGTCGCCGCAGCCGCTGGCGTCGGCAAACAGACGGTCTACCGCCACTTCAAGTCGAAGGAGGCGCTCTTCGTTGGTCTGGTGAGCGAGATGTGCGCTCAGGTGGGTGGATTTCTTGCCAGTGCTCAGGACGAGCAATCCGATGGATCACCCGAAGTCGAGTTGCGCGAGTTGGGATGGTTGCTGGCACGAAGCCTTATTGCGCCGGATAATCTGCGGCTTTACCGGGCCATCGTTGCTGAGGCCGAGCGTCTTCCGGAACTCGGCCAGGTGTTTTACGAAAATGGTGCAAAGGTCGTGCGTGCCTTCGCCGCAAAAATTCTGCGAAAGCGATTTGACGAATCGACTGCTGCATTGCGGGCAGCGACATTCGTTCAGTTGGTGCTAGGCGACGCGTATCTGGAACTGTCGATTGGCTACACGGTGCCCGATGTTGAAGCGCGCTTTGCGCTGCAGATTGACGAGGCGGTGGCGGCTGCACTTCGCTAAGGAGCGCCGCATAAGATGTCGAGCGACTGCATGCGGAGCGCCGCAGCGTGTAGCGCGGGAAGCAAGACACCGCGCTTCCGATTCCGAACGCAGTCGCGTACCGCTTTACGTACGAAAGGCACATCGCGTTCTTGTCTGAATCCTTATCAGAGACCGTCCGTGTCAGAGGTGGCGGGCTGCCTTCAAGGCAGTCACTGCCCTCCACCTCCAAGCTTTTATCGGACGCCCACTCCTGGCCAGCTTGCGTCGCGTTCAAGCGGAACGGGGCCTCGCAGCTTTGCCGAGCCTTCAGGAAGGGGCACGCCGTGAGCTTCGGCCAATATCTACTGCGTTGACGAATGCAGCAGGCCCGCGAATTCCAACGCCGAATAGCGGGAGGAATAAAAGACGGCATCGCCCTGCGCAAGATCGTTCTAGCGAATAGTTGGATTGTCCTAACGCCCATTGCGTCGCAAGCGCTACGCTTCACTGCAATCTCAACGGGGTTAGACACTTCAAGAGGAGACCAGCAATGAGCAGCTTCGATGATGCATTCAGGGCTTTGATCGGGAGTGAAGGCGGCTATTCCTTCAATCCTGCCGATCCGGGTGGAGAGACGATGTGGGGCGTCACGGCCCGCGTGGCCCGTGCATTCGGGTATGCCGGCGCCATGAAAGATCTGCCGCTCGCGACGGCGAAGGAGATCGCCAAGACGAAATACTGGGACCCGCTAAGGCTGGACGAATTCGATCCACGCGTCGCTTTCCAAATATTCGATGCTAACTACAACGGCGGTCTCGTCGTGCTATGGATGCAAAAGGCATCCGGCGCCGAGGAGGACGGAAAGTTTGGTCAGATGACGGTAGATGCGGTCAAAGCAGCCGACCCTCTGAAATTTGTCATGCGCTTCGCGGCGTATCGCGTGCGATACCTGAAGGGGCTACATGTATGGCCGAATTTCAGCCGGGGATGGATGGACAGAATGGCAAACAACCTTTTGTTAGGAGCGGCATGATGGACTGGACTAAAGTGGCTTCGACGATCGGCGGCACTGCGCCGCTACTTGCCGGTCTCGTTGGCGGGCCTGTCGGCTTGGGTGTGACCGCCGCCGCGACGATCCTCTCACATGTCCTCGGTACGTCTAACGATCCACAGTCCATCGAAACGGCACTGCAGGATCCGGCGGCGCTGGACAAGGTACGCCAGGCAGAAAGCGCGAACGCCGTACAGCTTCAGCAACTGGCTGTAACTGCGGCGCAGGCTCAACTGACGCATGAGATAGAGATGGCCCGCGTTGAGGCCGGAGACCGCGCGGACGCCAGATCAATGGGCGTCGCGACGAAAGACTGGGTGCCAAAAGCGCTTGCCATGGCAGTCACCGCTGGTTTTTTTGGGATTCTGCTGATGATGACGCTACGGTCCTTGCCCGATCAAAATCGCGACCTCGTGAACGTAGTCCTCGGTTCGCTGGGAACGGCATGGGTCAGCATTATCGGATACTACTTCGGAACGTCGGCAGGCTCGGCAAGAAAAACGGAATTGCTAGCGAAGCCTAGTGTTCCTATTACACCAGATAGTGCGATCTCGCTTCGTGAACCCGTACCCGCGCCAATGCAGAGCGGTCCATCAGGAGGGGGCATTGCGCACACTGAATTGTTTCCTCCTCTTTTCCCCGGCGCGCAAGGTCCAAGTTACGCTGGCGGATCATAATATTGTGACTCGAATTGGATTATTGCTTTTCTTAACTTAGTTAGTCATCCTTTTTTAACTATACATACATCATTTCGACAAATCGAGAATCCCTGTCGAATTCGATAGTGTTGGTTGGGGCGCCGCGCCCTTGTACACGCGGATTTTCCTAGTCTAATTACGATCCATATTATTCGTAATACTGATCATTGATGGAGGTATCAAATGACAAAGCGTGCTCTCGTTGCAGGCGTGAACGACTATTCCAACTGGAATAGCGGGGTAACCGTAAGCGGCATCACTCTCACCGCACCGAATCTTAGCTATTGCATTGCCGACGCGGAGGCGTTCGCACAACTGCTGACGGACGGTTTCTCCTTTGAAGAGGTGCGACTGCTCAAGGATTCGCAGGTGACATCTTCCGCGATCCTCGACGGCATCAAGAGCATGCTCGCCTCCAGCGTAGCAGGCGACGTGGTGTGTTTCTATTTTTCTGGTCACGGCGGCCGGATACCGGAAACGCCTGCCAGTTCCTCAACGCGCTACTACGAATCCATCATTCCGTACGACGCGACGATGGTCTCGAGCATGGACATTGCCTCCATCGCGCGTTCGCTGGAGCCTTCCGTTGTCAATTTTACGCTGGTACTCGACAGCTGCCATTCTGGCGGCCTATTTCTGTCTCCCGATTCCCGTGGGGCTACATGGGATAGCGCCGCTGCACAAGCGTTCGAGGCAGCGTGTACCGCGATCGTCCCATGGATCGGCTTGCTTGAGGCCGCCGTGCTGGACGGCAACGTCTCCGGACTGAAGCTTGATGAAAGCGGCCTTTGCAAAATGACCGTCGACTCTTCCCTGGACACGCCGGCGAACGCCAAAGCCACCCTCTTCAGTGCCTGTGACTACGAGGAGTTATCACGCGAAAGTCCAAGCGTCGGCCACGGCTTCTTTACCGAAGCCATTATCGACGTGGTCAACGCCTGCGACTTCTCCATCACGCATACCGAGTTTCTCGACCAGGTTCGTCGAAGGGTCGCGGGTTACGTCGCTTCCGGTCAGACGCCCCAGCTTCGCGGCCGTCCGGTCCGGCTCGAAGAGAACTTCCTTGCCGGCTGGAATTACAGCATCTGAAGAGCGTCAGGCAACGCATGCAATCAAAAACTCCAGATACCCCGGCATAGCAATCCCGCGTTTTACTAGCCCGCAACAACAATCTGATGGAGGCTCCGATGCCTGCAAACGAATATTCCGAACCCGCGAAACTCGTCCTGAGCGTCTTCGATACACTGATCGATCGCATCAAGTCCTCGCGCCCTACCCGCACGAACGGCAAGCCTCTTACTCAGGGATTCGTCTATTCGCAACTGGTCCTTGGCATGCCCTGCGACCCGCGGGACTATATGGCTCCCTGGTCGCCTGCTGGCGGAGGCACTATCCAGGATGCGATCAACAACCATCCGGCCGTCGCTGCAACACCGGCGGATAACGGCGGTGGAACCGCTGTCGCGGTAGATCCGAAATTGCAGAACAGCCTGAACGCCGCCTGGAAAACATCCCGACTGGTCGACACCATGCTGATGGTCACCAACGACGACTCATATCAGGAATACCCGACCGCGCGTCACGTGAGCTTCGCTTACGAGGGCATCGTCAACGGTATGCAGGCCACGCCCATGCCACCCATTGCGCCGGACGTTCAAAAGCAAATCGACGACGCCAAGAAGGTGCTGTATCAACTTGACCCGGACGACGGCAGCATTGTCGGCAAGAGCCCGCTGTACAAGACCTACGTAAAGAATGCCGAAGCCTACGCACAGGCCAAAACCGACTTTACGATCGCTCAGAATACTGCACTCGCCGACCCCGCCACCGCACGCTCCTGGCCGCTGCTCTCGGCTGGCTACAAGCAAAAAGTCGACGACGCCTACGATACCTTCCAGACCGAGGGCGCAGAAAAGGTCGAGCGCGCGCTTGACATCGTTGAGTCGGTTGGCATCAGCCTGCAGGATCACATGATCGCAAAAGCTCGCAAGACATTCGACCTTTGGAATCTTTCAGGTCTTTCCGGCGTTGCCGACAACACGCCCTATGCATACATCTCACCCACGGCGTGGGCGGATCCCGATGCGGACGACGACGGCTGGCAGAAGCTCAACGTTTCGAGCCAGCAATACAACAGCCAAAGCCAGTTCCACAGCGAAAGCTTCGTGGACGCCCACTATCACCGGGACGCTTCGGCCAACAGCGGCAGCGTCGGTGCTTCGTTCATGGGCTTTGGCGGCTATGCCTCAGGTGGCAATACCTCCGTAAACGTCAGCAACACCTATCAATCCCAGAACGGCACGAGCTACCAGTTCCACAACGATTCCAAGAACCTGTCCATTGAACTCGAATACGCACTGTGCACGATCAATCGACCTTGGCTCATCGGCGATCTCTTCTATCTAAACGGCTGGTACCTTGTAGGCAACAAGAAAAACGCCATCAGCGACGGCACTGTCGCCGGCATGTCTAACGGGGACACGGCACATCTCATGCCGATGATCCCCGTTCAGTTTCTCGCCATCCGCAACGTCAAGATCAGCGCCAAGCAAACGGACTGGGGCGGCGACGGACAGACCCTGAACAAGATGTATGCCAACAGCCAGTCGAATGCAAGCAGTTGGAATGCGGGCGGAGGCGGCGGCTTCAGTTGTGGCCTGTTCACCATCGGCGGCAGCGGCAGCCATTCTGAATCTCATTCTGACGCCAAGTTCAGCAGCCGCGACACAAGCGACTCGAACAGCAATTTCGGCTGGTCCTTCGACGGGCAAACGCTTGAGATTCACGGCACCCAGATCGTTGCCTGGCTAAACGAAATTGTGCCAGCCACCGCTCCTCTTGACGCACCCGCGGCGTAGGTATCGGCTCGCACACGGTAATGGTGGGGACTGCATTCGTGTCCCCACCGCTCCTTGGCGGATTCAAAAAAACGGCTAAAGCGGTCCGCTATCTTTCAAGCAATAGTCGCCCGAACCGCCCCCGATTCGCAATCGCCGAGCGAGGCTCTCTCATGTCCGATCTCAACACGTTAGTCCACCAGGTCTATTCGTATTTCCAGAATCGTTACGGCGTGAACGGCGCAAACCCCACGGCCGGAAGTCTGTTTCTCGCCTTTGAACAGATCGGCACTACGGTCTCGCCGAGCGACTTCAAATGCAACGCCACCGACGCCACTTTCAATAGCGCCCTGATTCAGCAGCACGGCTCGCACCTCGTCGATTTCGTCGCAAACATCACCGCCGATGGCTTCATCGAACCGCGCGGCGACCTCTCGCCTACCGTTCAAGCTGGCTATCAGCAGGTTCTCAACTCGGCAAAGTACCCCGCAGCGGACCCCGAATCCCTCGCCGCGTTCATGGCGCTCCAAGGCCAGACGCAACGCGAGTTCGACGAGGAAAAGGCCAACGTGGACATGGTTGATTTCTGGCCCGCCCAGTTCACCCCACAGTTTTGGTTCGACCAGACCGACCCGCAAAACTGGAGCAGCTACTCAACATCTACGGCTACGGCTACATCAAGCCCGCCTCCTCCGCCCGTGTTGCGGGTTCCTGTCTGGACATGGCGCGTTGTCACGCCCGAAGTCCGGCCGGTTTTCTCCGCCATGCGCGCCGAAGCCTTACGGCCGGTCACTCCCGCCGCCAACGCCGCGACAATGCCTGCGGCGACTCACGTGACTTCGTTCGCTACCGTCGCTCCGGCCGCCCTTCAGGCACGCCCTACGGCACTAGCCAGCGCAAACCAGAGGCTGAATATTGCGTCTGAAAATTTGGCCGTCAGGAACATCAGCATCAGCGCCGCCGCGACGCCTGCCGTACGGCCAACTGTCCGGCCCGTGCTCGAGAACCACGCCGTACTTGCCGCGCTTCTGCTACCGCAAGTAGCCTCTAACTCGGACCAGTTCAGTTTGTCGTTCGACTACTGTCTAGTCTCCGTGTCCCGCCCCTGGCTCTCGGCGAACTTTCTCACGCACCCCGGTTGGTATCTACCCGGCGAAACCGCGTCGTCCTGGTGCTCCGGCACTTACAACACAGCAACCCAACGCTTCGCATACCTGCCCGCGAAAATGCTTGTCATCAAGAGTCTGAAAGTTAACGCCCAGTGGTCACAGGAGGATCGCACGCGCCTGCAGAGCGTCGCTGGCTTGGGCCCATTTTCCCTGCTCGACTACCAGTTTGAAAACGATACGCTTGTCGCTCCCGGGATGCAGATTATCGGCTGGATGTGCCAGGTAATGCCGCCTTGTCCTCCGGCTTCTGACCCGCACCTTTAACACCTGTGGTTGCGGTCAAAGATCCTCGAATTTTTTCTGGCATTTTCGACGATTAGAGCGTGCATTGTTTTCCGATGGAACGAATCAGCTTAACTATATTTTTCCAACCAGGTGGACTGGCCTCAAACCGGATGCAGAACCGATGTAGGAGAGTACCGTGACCTATTTCTCTTTTATGCACGAGACGTTCGCATCGCTTGCCAGTTCTGCCCGAGGGGCTAAGCAAGCGCTACGGCTTGAGATAGAGAAAAGCGAGGCGCTTATCACACTGGCTGCCGAACGAGGCGTAGAGCTCAAGAGCGAGGATATAGAGGCAGTTCGGACGGCACACTCCTCGATCGGCAAATCCTCCTGGACCCAGGTCGTGGAGGCGACGTTCTATGCAGCCGCCAGCAACATCGAAGCTGCCGTTCGATATCCTGGCAGCGGTGTAGTCGACGACATCGAAGACGCCATGCGGCTGGTTTCTCATGCCGCTCAGGTCGGGAAGGCCCTTGATCCCAAGGACGTCGCGGCGGTTTCGGCTGCAAAGGAAGGGCAACGAACCGGGAAGTGGACTCCCGACATCGCGGCGGATTTTTACCCCGCAACGGGGCGGATCGCCAGTGCCGTTTCCCCGGTCATCGCGCAGACGGCTGGCGGGGAGGCACGCATTGGCGCGCGAAGGGCAATCAAGGTCTACACACGAGCCTCGATCGTTCTTACCATCTTTGTGTCACTTATGTCGTGCGTGATGTTTGTCGTCGTCCAGGCGTCGCAGGATATATCGGATGTTATTAGGGAAAACGATTTATCGGCGCTGTCGCTGCACAATCAGTTGCAGGCGCACGCGGCGTCGATTGTAGAGGCCGAACGCGGCAAGGGTCCGGACGCCGGCATGGCGATCCTCGCACTGCAGAATTCACAGCCGGCGCTACAGATCAAGCAGCAACTCCAGCAGTTCGCGATAAACAACCGTCAACTCTATGCAGATGTCACGCGCATAAAGAAGCTGTATGGCATCATCGGACAGCGGATTCCCAGCTTGTACAAATCAGGTTGCTCGGAAGGGTCCAATGGGCCAGGGCATCCCGAGTTGTACTGGCCGCCGAATGCCTGGTTCGGCATGTATGGTGGGGCCAAAGGAGAAAAGCCCTTGTATCCGGGGGCAAAGGAATCAATCGGACAGTTTCGCTGGCCAGCACCTGCTTCGTCGGACTGGCAGTGCGATCCGGATGCGACCCGCTCCGCGCTCGAAATAACGCTGCCGCTTCTGGGCAACAAGGTACGTGATGTTGGTGATACCTCGCCCGAGCCTTCCCAGGGAGGGGTGGTCGAGCAGGGCTTCCAGAAGATCGCCGTTTATCAGGACATCCGCGCGATGGCGATGTACATCCACGACATCATTCTTGCGTTTGTCGGGGCGGTCACCGAATTCCTGCTGCCCATTCTCTATGCGTCCCTCGGTGCATGCGCCGCGATCCTGCGTCAGCTAAGTGCCGATTGTTCGGCCAGTGTGTTTCATCCTGAACACTCGAAGGTCACGAACAGAGCACACATGATAACGGCGGTGATTGTCGGAATTACGATCGGTCTTTTCTCCGACCTGGTGGACAGCGGCAAAAAAGCATCGCCGCTCGCCATTGCATTTGTTGCAGGTTATGCATCGGACAAATTTTTCCATTACCTCGATCGTATGGTCGATTCGTTATTCCCGACGCGGACTACCGCGGTAACGGACGTCAAGGGGAAACCCGGCATGACCGGTCCAAACGAAGCCTTCAACAAGGGATCGTGATCACGTCCCCTCGTTATGGAAGACCGGGTTCTTGGTGAGGAGACGCACGAAACCAGGACTTAGCGTCCTGCCTGCCCTCTCATGACCGGAACGAAATATTGCTCTCCTGTGCTTGGGCTCGAGGTCCTGCCATTCGACAGCTGAGGCGTTGCATGGGCACCAGTCGAGTCGCCAACGCCAATCTCGCCGTCGACAACCTGCTCACCGCGCTAGCAGAACGTATTGACGATTGCGATTTAGATTAAACCGCAAACCGAGTTGTCGAGGTTCGCGAACGTGAAGGCCACCTATAGCCAATAGTAAGTCGTTAATAAAAAAAGCGCGCCCTTCACGGTAATGCCGTTAATTTAGGCGGTTCTTTCATTTTGGTGCTGGAGCTAAATGAAGCAGTGTACTTTTCCGCTGCCAGTGAAGCTCCTGATCAGTCCGTTATGCGGCATTTTGCATTCCGAAGTTCATCCCCTCCGAAGCGGTCGGCGGAAGGCGAGTACGTCGTTCAGGAGACCTGGACGCGGGTGGCGCCGTCCATGATCGGGGTTTCCTAATGAGAGGAGGCCGACGATCGATGTTAAATCAATGCACCCTGTTTTCTCCCCGCGAGCGCGGCGCAGGCGGCTTTTGAAACGCTGGCGCCGATGGCCTGATCGCCGCGCTCGCCACTTGCGTCTCCACTGCTTGCGCCTGGATCATGACATCGATGATTCTCGGTATCTGGCTCAGGCACACGTCACGCAGCGATTCGGGCGGCGTCTTCGCACTGGCGTTCTTGTCCGCCGGATCGCCCAGAACAGTCGCGCACAACAGGAACAGCGGCGCGAAACGGGACTGCTTCAGATACGCCGCCTGCAACGCGACGATCGCCGCCGGCACGCCCGCGCCATTGTCGTCGGCGTCGGTTGCAGGCGGCGTCACGCCATGGTCGGCCGCGGCATCGTCGTTCACTTTCTTCGACGTGTCCTTCGGCCCAGCGGCCGCCATGGGCAGCAAGGAAGCACGGTCCAGTTTAATTTTATGCAGCTGCGGCGGTTCAATCCGGGCTGCCGGCGCCGCTACGCTGGGCGCCATTGCAGCGGTGCCTTTTCCGGCTGCGCCTGCGTCTCCCTTGCCTGCATCGGCCTTGTTTGCATCGGCGGCGGCTGGGGGTTTCGGCGCAGGCGGCGTGGGCGGCGGCGTCGCGACCGACGTCGCGCTCGCAGGCAGTTGCGCATGCGAGATGCTGGACACAGCTTCGATCGCGAGCAAGGTGACCATGGTGTCACCGTAGCGGCTGAGCGCGAGCGAGTACGCATGCTTGTCGATCGCCCCATTAGCGAACGATTCGCATAGGCGATAGACGCCATCACGCAGAACCTGCGTGGTGGCAAGACGCCTGCCCAGTTCCGAGATGGACGTGTTCTGCGTCAGCGCAAAGCTTTGTCCTGCCGAGAGATCGGCTTTGGGTCCCAGGGCGGTAATGCCTTCGGCCGTCGCGCTCGCGCTCTCTGCGAGCGCATCCGAGATGGCCTTCGCCACGTCGGGACTCGGCTCCGCGCACACCGAATAGTAAGGGTCGAACGTCGATCCGCGGGCATTCCCCACAGGCGCCGATGCACCGGCCGGAGCTCCCGCCTTGGGACGCGCGATGATGAACCTCAGGTCAGCCGTTGCTGCGATCATCGGCGAATCGCCGACTTGCGTCGACTTCATCATCGTGCCGGCGCCCGTGCTACACCCGCCAAGGAGAAGCGTCATCGCGCTGCAGAGTATCATGGCTTTCATTTCGGCATCCTTGTTATTTTAATGTCGTTTTGAACATGACTGGACAGCCCCCGGAAAATGGGCAGATGTCACGCTCGCTGCGCGGACAAGGAGTTGGCGTCGGTGTGCGCAACGCACTCTCGCGCGCGGTCAGGCGGCGACTTTGATTCCACGGCCGCAATGTCCGTGCAGGCCCGCAGCAAATCGCCCAGCGTAGTGCCGTCCTTTTCCAGCGGCCGGTGCAGGAGTTCGCTCCCGATCAGGTAGCCGAGCTTGCGATAACTCTCGAACTGGGCCTCGTTGAACCACTGGTCAAGGGTCGATTGCTGGGGGAACATCGGCTCGGAGAGCGCATAGTTGACGAGGTCCGAGGCATCCTTGAAGATGCCCTTCGTCAACGTTGGCTTGATGAGGATCAACTTTCCCACGAAAGCAGCGGCCTCGCCTCCCGCGCCTTTCGCCTCCGGGTAGCGGATGGCTCCCGTGACCACGTGATCATTGCTGCAAAGCGGCCGTGCATCGCCCGCGATGTGCCTGAGCGGATCGACATCAATCACGATATCCACGCCAAAGTCCGACGAGCATTTTCGTATGGTGTCCGCAAGATCATCGAACTGCAAAGGCGCGTCTTCCCCGCAATCGCAGGCAACGACCACCCTGGTCCGGCGGCGGACGAGTTCATAGACACCGAGGTTGTCGAAGTGGCCGCCGTCCGACAGGTAGATATAGTCCGACGCGATGCTGGCATGCCCGAACAGCTCGTTTATATAAAGTGCACCGCCGAACTCAGGGCTCGATCGATCCTGCTCGTTCGACCGAGCCGGATTTGGACACCAGCGGCCAAGCCGGACATTAAAGAGCGTTAGCAGGAACGCAACGCCGGGGTCCGTGTGGAATCCCCAGTTGGGACTCGCGGCCGCGCCAGAGATCGCCACCGCACCGCCCAGCATTGGTCCGCAGTCGCGCGACACACCAGCCGTGTTCTTGCCTCGCATGTAGTCGCAGGTCCGAACAAATCGTCCCTGGCCCGAATTCGCGGTCGGGCCTTGCGTGCTCCGCTCCGTGCGCGGCAGCTGGAAGCCGCAATACAGCGGCGAGAAGAAAAACGACGCAGCTTTGCGTTGTTGCCACGCCAGATTTTCGCCGGAGGAAATGTTGAGCGCCGTGTTGATGATGTGATACGGACGTTGCGCAAAGGTCTTGTTGCTACCTGCGATGACGCGCTTGCCGAGTCCCGTGAGCGGGATGTCATCGGCGGTATCGAAGCCTGTAAAAGGATGGGGGACACGCGTTCCGATGGAATCGCGAGGCGCACCAAGGTAACAGCGCGTCAGCCGGTTCCGGTAGAAATTGTGCAGGGAGAAGAGATTGACGTCGACCCGCCACGCGAACGCGAGCCACGCAAGAAACAGGGCGGCGAATACCAGGACGAGCGAAGGCACCTTAAACCCTCCGATCGAAACGTCGTACTCTGCCTGCTGAGCCAACTGTGTGGTGACCTCACCCGCCGCACGCTCGAAGTTTGCCGTCTGTTTGGGCGGCGTTGCCTGCGGACTCGCCTGTCCCGGCGCCAGCGCGCCAACCGTGGGCGATGGATTCGCTTGCGCAACCGGGAGCAGCCGGTAGGTAGCGAACGACAGCAACACCACCAGCCCAACGATAAACACATACGGCACGATGGACAGCGCACGTTCCGTGAACGTCGATAAACCGCCGCTTGTCTTGCTGGACGCCCCCTTTACGACGCCCCATAGCGATGTTAATAGCCACGCCGGTCCGAGCGCATGCGCCACCCAGATATCTGCGCCGTACACGACCAACGCGGCACCATAGACGCCTATACTGAAAATTCCACCGACTCCAAGCGTCACCGCGATCAGCCACCCCCCATAGCGCGCCCACCATTCCTGCACCTCATACCCGAAGATGCGTCCGACCAGCCCCAAATGCAGGACAATCACAACTGCCAGAGCCTGCAGAATGAGGAAAGGCGCGATCGAAACGGCGAACCATAATGCCGGTTCGCGCGTGGCAGAGCCGAAGCTGGATACGCAAGACTGAACCAGGTACAGCAGGGCTCCGCCTATCGCGCCCGCCGCGCAACCCGCCGCGATGATTCCGGCCCGGTTTCCGGCACGCATTTTCAGCGGCAGACCGCTCTTGCGTTCGGCTCCGGCGGCAGCTCCGCGCGTCTTGGTTGCGATGCCCGATCGCTTGGTTACGCAGCCCGTGAGGAAAGCCATTATTCCAACCGGCTGGAGGACCGATTCCGTAGTTTCTGCTGCCACTTCGGGTGCACCTGTCGGCTGCTTTGCGACAGGACTCATGGGAGGATCGAAGCCCGCGTCCGGCGTGCGCGCCGGCATCGCGGCCGAAGCGAAGCCGAAGACAACCCCGCCCGCGACCATCCATTCAATCAGGCTGAGTTTCGCGAGCACGCCTTCTCCCGGTACCATCGCGATGGCGATCAGGACAGCAGCGGCGGCCGCTGGCAGGATAACGACCTTCAGCACGAACGGCGTCCTAGCGACGCGATCCTTTTTCGGCTTCGTGAGATTAAGGACGATGCCCACGACGCTCACAGCCAGCAGCACGACGGCCGCCACGATCAAGCCCATGGTCGAATGTTCACCCACCTGCTTCGCCGCGAGAAACAGCAGTCGGGGAAGCATCAGAACCAGGACGATCAGGAAAATCAACATCGACTGGATCAGTCCGAGATTACGCAGGTATGCCGCAATGGCAGCCAATGTGTCCGTGCTGAACAAGCCGAACTTCGGCGTCAAATAGTTGCTGTACTCACGCAGGAAGCCGATTGAAAGATCTTCGCCCGCTTTGGGCTCGCCGCCGGGAGTATTACTCGGACTCAGGTCCTTCTGGAGCCTCTCCGACGTACCGTTTTCGCTGCGGTGATAGATCAGCGCGGACAGCCAGCCGCCGATATATCCGCCGCCCGAAACCGTGGAAAGATAATCGAACTGGTGCAGCACGCCGCGTTCACATAACGCCTGGATGACGCCAAGGCTGAAAGTGGCGCTTCTAATTCCCCCGCCGGACAACGCAAGGCCCGTGGTCTGGAGGTCCTGGCATCGCGCCCACGCGGTCGTCACGTCGCGCTCGTCCGCGCTCGCGCAATTGCCTCGCGTGTATCTGATATGTTTGAGTTCTTCGTTCAGGATCCCTGAAAAGTCGATGGGATCAGGGTTCGCTCCACTCGTACTCATACCAACTCCCACGCAAAGGGGGCATCGGACAGCAGGAATGAGCGCTTGCCCCGAGGCGAAGTTAAAAATCCCCGAAGCGCCAGACATGGGCAGCCGAATATTTTATCGAGATTTCAAGTGCACGACGCTTGCGCTGGCTTGCACCAACGAACGCCTTGTCTGGTCTAAAACGTAGTTCTATATAATCAGTAATGCGTATAGCATCGCTATTATTAATGTATAAGCTTCGGACATGCATGCAAGAACAACCGGCCGTCAGCGTGCGGTACCGCACACGTGCTCCCTTGTTATTGCCGCCGATGGGTGCCACGTTTCAAGTCGCGATGTGCCACATGGACGGCAGCATCGCCCAAGAGCGGACGGCGTTTCGCAAACATCGCGAGGGTATGCGAATGCTGACGGACCGGAGTATGGGCTGACCCTATGAATGCCTCCGACGACCTGCCGACGTCCGCCGCCATGGATGGCTTGCCGCGCACACCGAAGCGCGGCAGCGCCGCGCGCCTGTTCGGCTACGACATCTTCATTTCATTCGCGCTCGGGGCGCCGCCGCGCGGCACCCAGAGCTACGCTTCTGATCTGGCGCGGCGGCTCCGCGAGCGCGACTTCACCGTGTTCTTCAGCGAGGATGAAGCGTCGCCCGGCGACCAGCTCGACGCCGCGCTGCGCGGCGCACTGCATCGCTCAAAGATTCTTGTCGTCATCGCCAACCGGGGCACTCTTGAAGAGCCGCGCTGGGTCCGTACCGAGATCGAAGAGTTTCGCCGGCGCCATCCAACCCGCCCGGTCATTCCCATCAGCGTCGGCGCCGCACTTCAAGACCCGTCCATTGCTGAGGCGGTGCAGGATTGGTTGGGCTTTCGCGACAAGATCTGGCTCGACGAAGCGCAGATCAATGTGGAGAACGGTATTGCGAGCGATGCGGTGGTTGAGCGGCTGACGGTCGCACCCACCCGCTTCAAGTCGAACGTGGTTTGGCGTTGGGTGGTGCGCGTCGTCGTCGCGGCCCTGGCGATCCTGGCGGTCGGGCTGGCGATCGCCACCAAATCCGCGACCGACAGCGCCGAGCGGGCACGCACAGAGCTGCGACGTGCGGTTGCACTGCGGCTGGGCACCGAGGCGCAGGGGATGCTGGCCGGCGCCCGCGGCGAAGGCGACGAGCAGGCGTTGCTCCAGCTCATTGCCGCCGATCGCCTATCACCCGGAGCGGTGGACGGCGGCCTGCTTGATGCCCTGGTGAGCCGGCAGGGGCTGCTGAAACTGGCACCGTACGCCGACTACCCCTGCATGCTGGCCTTCAGCCCCGATAGCAGCCGCATCCTGGTTGGTGGATCCAGGCTGCGCCTGCTCGACGCGACAACCGGCAGGCCGATTGGCGATCCGTTCGAAGACACGAGCGGGACCACGAGCGTGATGGCGGAGAGCCTCGCCTACAGCTCCGACGGTCGCCTGGTTGCAACGAGCCGCGACAGCGATGTGGAAATATGGGACGCGGCGACCGGCAAGGCGATCGCGCGGCTCACCGGGCACGAACGCACGGTGCGGGGTGTCGCCTTCAGCCCCGATGGCCGTCTCGTCGTCTCGGGCAGCTCCGACAAGACGCTTCGGCTCTGGGATGCACGCACCGGGAGGTTGTTGCGCGCACCGCTCACAGGCCATCAGGACGAGGTGACGAGCGTCGCGTTCAGTCCTGACGGCAGCCGAATCGTCTCGGGCAGCGCCGACGCAACGCTGCGGCTGTGGGACGCTGCGACTGGCGAGCCGATCGGTGCGCCCCTGACAGGTCATGCGGGGAAGGTAACAAGCGTGGCCTTCACGCCTGACGGCAGCCGTGTCGTTTCCGGAGGTGCGGATGGCTCGGTCCGGATGTGGAGTTTGGCAAATGGCCAGGCCATCGGCGCACCCCTGCGCGGCCATGACGGCGAAGTCACAACTGTCGCCGTCGGCGCCCAGGGCGACCTGATCCTCTCGGGTGGAGCGGACGAGACCTTACGGCTCTGGGACGCCGCCACCGGACAAGCGATCGTTGTCACCGACAATGGAAGCAGAAAACGATCCGGCGTGACAGGCGGATCCCGCGTGGCAAGCGCCGTGTTCAGTCCCGATGGGCGCCGCATCGCTTCGTGCAGCACTGACGACCCGAACCTGCGGCTATGGGACGCGCGGCTCCGCCACCCGCTCGGCTTGCCGCTCGAAGGTCATGGCAAGGCGGTGCGGAGCCTGGCCTTCAGTCCTGACAGCAGCCGCATCGTATCGGTCGGTGTCGACGATGCGCTTCGAATGTGGGACGCCCGAAGCGGTCGCTCCGCCGGCGCCCTGATCGTTGGGCACGCGGGCCCGGTATCCAGCGTGGCCTTCAGTCCGGATGGGAGCCGCATCGTGTCGGGCAGTGCCGACAAGACGGTGCGGCTGTGGGACGCGAGCAGCGGCAAGCCATTACTCGCTCCGTTCAAGGGCCACGAGGCAGCCGTCACCAGCGTCGCGTTCAGTCCTGACGGAAGCCAAATCGTCTCGGGCAGCGCCGACGGAATGCTGCGGCTGTGGGACGCTGCGACGGGCGAGCCGATCGGAGAGCCAATCGGAGAGCCGATCGGCTCGCCGCTGAAAGCGGGTTCGATCGTGAGCGTAAGCTTCAGCCCCGACGGCCGGCGCATCGTTTACCACGGCTCGGACAACAGCGTGCGCTTGTGGGACGCCGCGACCCGCAAGTCCAAACTGCAGTACGCGTCGTCGTCGCAGGTGTTCAGCGTGGCCTTCAGCCCGGACGGGCGCTACATCGTTTCCGGCAACTCTGGCGGGACCCTGTCGCTGTGGGACGGTACAACCTTCGAACGGCTGCGCTCGGACCTGGAAGCGCACACCCAAAGCGTGCTGAGCGTCGCCTTCACGCCGGACAGCAGTCGCATCCTCTCAGGCAGCGAAGACAGGACGCTGCGATTGTGGGATGTCGCTACCGGCCAGCCGATCGGGCCGCCCCTGCAAGGCCATCGCAGCACGGTATACAGCGTTGCCGTCAGTCCGGACGGGCGCCGCATGGCGTCAGGCAGCGAAGATGGCACGCTCCGCCTCTGGCCGGCCCCGCGGTCCTGGGCCGACGAGCTGTGTGCGAAACTGAGCCGCAACATGAGCCGCCAGCAGTGGCGCGAATGGATCTCCCCGGAAATAGAATACAAGTGCCAGTGCCCGGGCCTGCCGATTCCGCACGACGCCGGGAGCGAACCCCCGCCGTGCCCCGGAAAGCCTGCAACGCCGATGTTTCCATGACAGCGCGGATCGACCGGGTTTGCGCCGAGTCGAACTCGAAAGCTGGAACGCGCTCACCTCGTTCGGGGGCACGCGTTACATGCTGGGCAAGATTTCCTTGTCGCCATGGCGAGCGGCGAACTTGCAGAAGCCGCAAGCTGTGTAGTTGATACCGAATTCGAAGTTGTCACCTGGGCTCGGCTCAACAAACTCGTATGCAAAATCGTCCGGGAACGCTTTCCGGTGGCCTTCTGTCATGCTCATAACGCCCTGCTTGCTCAGCAGGGCTTGGTTCTCTGACGACAAAAATTGGCGACCTGCAGCGAGGCGCTCTGCTTCGGGCACCGCGTGCCCTTGCGACTTCAAGGTTTCTCGCGTGATGTCGCTAATCATCGCCAGCGGCACCCCATGCCGAAGTAACGGTACGGATGGTGAATCCGCAGTTGAATCCTCGCACGTTAGTGCGTTCGACATGGGAATCGAGATCGAAGCACGACATCCAGATGCCCACGCTCTTGCGCAAGTCGGCAAAGTTTGTGTAAAGCCGCAAGCTGACGCAACCTATTGCCGCCATCTATCCGATGGCGCCGATCACCGATGCGGTCGAACATGCAAATCGAAGCGTGAAAGGGCTGCTTGATTTTCGTGCGGGAGACTGCCGCGCCGGTCAACGCGGCTTCAGTTCGACGGGTGGATCAGCGCGATAGCCGCCACCGAGCGCCTTCGTCAACACAATCTCCTGACTGAGCATCTGAGAGTGGAACGTGAGCAGGGCAACCTGTTCCGCGATCACGGGCTGACGCGCTTCGAGCGCCGCGAGCCGGCTCGTCAATCCGCGTTGATAATAGGCTTCGACGCTGTCCCTCGCGAACGCAACCGATTCGATCCGTTGCTTCTGCAACTCGGTCTGCGCACCAAGGGCTTGCAGGCGGCTGCCTGTCTGCGCGACATCGCGTACCGCGTTGAGGACGGCCTGGTTATATTGCTCGATCAACAGGTTGCTTCCTTCGCGTGCGCCGCTCAGGTTCGCGTTGAGCCTGCCGCCGTCGAAGATCGGCAGGTACAGGCCCGGAATCAGGTTGATCTGCTGGCTTGCATGCGTGAAGAGGTCCGAGAGGTGCAATGCGTTGACGCCGAAGAACGCCTTGATGTCGAAGCTCGGATAGAACGCCGCCTTCGCCGCGTCGATCTGGTCGAACGATGCCTCTACATACCATCGCATCGCCTGCAGGTCGGGCCGCCGGGCGAGCAGTTCATAGGAGAGCGTCGCCGGCAAGGCCGCCTGCGAGCGGGGCAGCGCGACGGGCTCGATAGCGGCCAGACCATTGGGCGCCGCACCGACCAGCGCCCGCATCGATTCGCGAAGCTGCTTGATCTGCCCTTGCGCCGACACTATCTGCCGTTCGAGGCCCAACTGCTGCGCCCGTGCTTCTTCGAGCAAGGTGCGGGCTTCGAGGCCGTGCGCCGCACGCGCTTCGTGTGCTTGCACCGCGAACACCGCTACTTCGCGCGAGTCGTTTAGCAGATCGAGGAGTCGATAAGTAGTCTGGATGCCGAAGTAAATCTGCGCGACGTCCGTCGAGATGTCGAGTTCGACAGCAGATGACTCGGCGAGCCGTGCATTGCTCACGCCGAGCGAGGCGGCCACCTGCGCGCGCTGTTTGCCCCAGATATCGACGTTCAGACTTGCACCCAGCCCGGCGACGCCCGCGGTGTACCACGGACCCGTTAGTCCCAAAGCTGGTTCGTTCCTCGCAAACGGGCCGAGAAAACCGTTCGCGGAAACATGCTCGCGATCCAGAAATGTTAGCGCGACCACCTGAAGGTTCGATCCCGCTCTGACAAGCTCCACATCGGACTGCGCTTGCGCGACGCGCGTGCGCGCGATCACCATCGTCGGCGCATCGGAAAGCGCCTGATCGATCAGCGTGTCGAGTTGCGCATCGCGATATCGCGTCCACCAGCGCGCGGCGGGCCAGCCATCGCGCGCAAGATGGATGTCGTCCGCCAGATTGATCTGCCCGGGCGCGATCGCGGCATGGGGCGTGCCGTCATGATGGATCAGTGCGCAACCCGACAGCACGAGCGATATCCACGCGATGCATGACAAGCATCGACGGCATTGCCGGTTGCGCTGACCCGAGCGCGCATTCATGCTCGTATGGCCTTTGATGAGGGGGCCGCGACTGACGCCTCGACGCGCCAGTCCGGCAACCCCGCCATCTGCCGGGACAGTTCGTCCGCTGCGGCGATGAGCAACCCGTCGACCGGTTGGGCCGGTTCAACCGCGTGCGCGGCCACCTCCACGCGTCGCGGCGCCCGGGCGTCGGGCGAGCTGGCCGCAAGTCCATCCGCGTACCGGGTGAGCTCGACGAACGCCTGTTCCTGTATCGAGCGCACGGCATCTATAGTGCGTGAACTCGGCGATCCCGCCAGCGCCGTCAGCGTGTTACGCAGCGCTTGGCCCGCCAGTATGATCTCGCGCCCCTGTGCGAGAACCGTTTGCGCGCGCAGCGTCAGTTCTGACCGCTCCCCTTCCTGCCAGTCGGGTTCGAGTGCAACACGCGAGAGCGTCGCCTCGCAATCGGCCAGCACGGCCCACACCTCCAACTGGCGCTGTGCATGGGGCAACTCATCTGCACTCTCGACATCTGCCTGCGGTGCGCCCAAATCTGCGGCAATCGCACGCAACATGGTTGCAAGCTTGCGCCGCAGCACGTCCCCTTCGCCCTCGCGCCAGAACGACATCTGCACGAAGGTCGCTACGCCGACGCCCAGCAGAATGCCTGCCATCCGGTCGCGAATTTCGGTGAGGTCCGTGGTGGGGCCGAACTGTTCGAGCAAGGCGAGCGAGAAGGTGAACATCACCTGGAGACCGGCATAGCTGATTCTCTCCGAACCCGCCGATATCCACGCCCCGAACGCAATGACAGGCAACACCATCAGCAGCAGGCCGACGATGTCATCGACATGCGGAACGATGAACACGGCCACGAACAACGCCAGCGCGCTGCCGATGGCGGCCCCGCCCAGCCGCAGCAACGCACGCTGCGTCGATGCGCCGAGGCTCGGCAACGCGACGATCAGGCAGGTCAGCATGATCGTATGAACTCCCTGCCAGTCCACGGCGTTGTAGAACACGTAGCAGAGGAGAACAGCGAGCAGCGTCTTTAGCGAAAATCGCATGTACGCAGGATTGGTCCATGCGTCGGGCGCGACCATCGGTTCACTCGCAGCCGGCTTGCCGGGTTCCACACCGCTTGCGACGCGATCCGCGTACGCATGCAGCGCCCGCTGCAATTCGCCTGCGGCGGGAATCGCGTCGGCTGCATTGAGTTCTTCAGGTGTCGCGGTGCCGACATAGCGATAAGGCTCGCCCGACATCACTGCTTCATCGAGCGCGCGCACGTTCACGCGCAGATCGCGCAACATCGCGAGCCACGCCACCGATGCCCTCGGCCACGTATCGGGCAACTCACTCGCGCCACGATAAAGACGCGACACCGTCGCGATGCACGCAAGCTGTAACGCCTGATGCTCGCGATAATGGGCGTCGCGCATTGTCGTGAAGCGCAGCAGCTTTTGCAGCGAGACTGAGCCTTGTTGGACAGCCGTCAGCGAGATCGGCGCGGCGCTCGTCGTGCCGTCGATCAGCTGCGTCAGCCGCGTGTCCAGCGCCGCGAGTTGCCGATGGATTTCCGCCTTGAGCTGCAATTTCGGTTCGGCAGGCAACAACAGCGTATTGACCACGAGCGTCAGCGCGATCGGATAGTTGACGGAAACCCATACCCACAATACCGCACGGATCAGCAGGTCGGCCTGATCGGTCTGGTCCACGAAGCTCTGCACGTAGATCACGACGATGGCGACGATGAAGAACACCACGCCAATCTTGAGCACCCGGAACAGGTACACACTACCGAAGAACAGCAGGCTCGCGGTCACGATGCGCAGCAACGGATAGTCGAACGTGAACTTCAGCAGCAGGATCGACAGGCCGATGCCGAACGTCGACCCGACGATGAACATCCCGCCGACCAGCCGCGTGACCACCACGTTCGACTGCGTGACGTAGAACACCACCAGCAGCGAGAGCGCGAGGAACGGCACCTCGAGCGCCATCGACGCGACGATCACGACGGCGCTCGTCAGCATGCAACGCAACATCACGTTGAGACGCCCGGGGAAAGGCGCAAGCTCACGCCGCAAGAAAGTACTTGCATTGCACAGCGTGACGGGCAGGTAGTCGGCGGCGGCCATGGTCGCTCCTCAATGACGCTGGCCGTCGCTGCCGCGCCCAGGTTCCAGCACGGCCACCGCCGACGTACCGACGCGAAACAGCTCCGGGTTCGGATTGTCGACCCGGATCTTCACCGGGAAGCGTTGCGATACATGGACCCAGTTGAGCGTGCGTTGAATGCGCGGCAGTCCTCCCGGCAGGGCAAGACCGGCTTCGTCGGACGCGACGCCATAGCTGATCGAATCGACCGCGCCCTGGAAGCGCTGGCCTGTGTCGCTCATCAGGTAGACCGTGGCGGGCGTCCCCGTTCTGATGCCCTTGAGTTCGGTCTCGCGAAAGTTCGCATTCACGTACCAGTGGCGCGTGTCGATCAACGTGAAGACAGGTTTGAGCGCCGTTGCGAACTGACCTGTCGATGTCTTCAACGACACAATGCGACCGTCGAACGGTGCTCGCACCGTTGCGTACTCGAGGTTCAGTTCGGCAATCGCGATCTCCGCCATGACGACCGCACGTTGCGCGACCAGCGCGTCGACGCCGCTCACTGCTGCCGCCGCCTGCTGCGCCTGCAGTTGCGCGGCGCTGAGTTCTGCCTGCGTAGCGCGTTGCGCGGTGCGCGCCCGGTCGACGTCCTCCGCCGACACATAACCGTTCGACAAGAGCGGCTCCATGCGGTGCAGCGTATCGGACGCCTGGCTGGCTGCGGCACGCGCGCGCTCGACTGCCGCACGCACCGACTGAGCGTTGTACTCCTGCGCATTGACCGTGCGCTGGGTCAGTCCGATCTGACGGTCGAGTGCGACCAGGGACGCCTTGCCTCGCGCCAGCGCATCCTGATACGGACGCGGATCGATACGAAACAGCAGATCGCCCTGCTTCACGGCCTGATTGTCGTGCACGGCTAGTTCTACGATGCGCCCGTTGACCTCGGGTACGACGTCAACCGTATCCGCATAGACATAGGCGTCGTCTGTGCGCGGCGCACGGTCAAGCAGCCGGATAACGAAAACCAGCAACAGCAGCGTCACCACGACCAGGACAATGGCCGGCCATTTTCTCTTCAATGTCCTGCTGGCTGTCGTCGCCATTCAACGCCTTGGAGAGATTCAATGTTGGAACAGCGTCAACCAGATAGCGAGCGCGAGAAAAGCTGCAAGCGTGGGATACACCACGGCCGAAGGCCCCAACAGATGCTCGGCCCGCAAACGCCTGACAATCAGATAGATGACGACCGTGAGCACAACGCCCGTGACGATACAGAACAACCAGGCCGGAAAGTAGGCGCCGAGCACACTAATGGATGGAGCGTTCGCGCAACCCGACAAGAGAACCGCGGCAATCGCGGCCATGCCGGTTGCACGCTTTGGACATCGGCCTCGGACGAGTGGAGTGAGTCGCATCAATAGTAGATATCCCAAACAATCAGGATATCGCCTAAAAATGCATTTTGACATTACATGAATATGCAATGTCGACCCAAAAACAAATCTATAAAATCGGGCGCTGATCTCGTCGCTGCACTGTGCCACCGCGCATATGAACACGAACAATACGCATGCGCGGGCAGTTCGGCCAATTGCCACTCTGGCAGCAACTGAGACAGTCGTCGTTCTTGCGAGGCTACGGCGGCCTGTTCCAGGGTAAGGCTATCGACGCCTGGGGTGCATGCCTGTGTTTGGCATTAAGCAGGTGCCCGCCATACTGGAATCTGCGAGTCACGCCGGGCGCATTTCAAGTCTCATCGGCATGGTGTTAGGCACCATCGTGAAGGCGGAGACTTCCTGGATCGAATTTGGATCGACGGCGAGGCGCGCAAAAAAACTTGCCGACAGCATGGAGATGACCAGCCGCATTTCCACCGTCGACAAATGCCGCCCCGGGCAAACACGCGGCCCGGCGCCGAACTGAAGATAAGCTCGCGTTTCATGCGCTCCCCGTCCCGGTGTCCGGTCATGCATCCAGCGTTCGGGATTGAACTGCTCGGGATGCTCGAACTTGTCAGAGTCGAGCATGGCCGGACGTGTCAGGAAGAACATCTTTGATCCTGCGGGCATCCGGATGCCATGATGCTCGGCTTCCTTCAATGACTCGATAGCGTGCACTGCGACCACCGGCCGAAACCGGCTCGCCTCGGTGCAGACGGCTTCGCATAAGTCGAGGTCTTTGAGCGCCTCGTAGCTCGGACAAACGCCGTCTTCACCCAGTACGCGCAGCGAGACATCTGCCACGCGACGCTGGAGCGCTTCGTCCGTGCCCAGGTACAGCATCGCCCATGCGATCGAATGCGCCGTCGTGTCTTCGCCCGCGAGCAACATGGTCAACACGTTTCCCGCAACGTCGTCGTCGGTAATGTCGGAGCCGGGGGCGTCGCGAATCTGAAGCATGGCATCGAGTAAATTTTCCGGCTCTTGATGCGGGCGGTCGCGGTTGCGTTCACGCCCCCGAGCGATCAAGGTACGCACATACCGGTGGACCTCCACCAGCGCCCGGCTGAGGCGGCGGTCTCGCGGCAACTCTACATATCGCCAGTAGGGAAACGGAGCGTTGATGCGACTCATGATCATCGGGAAGATTAGCTTGAGATGCTCCTGTATTACGTTACCGTCCTGTTCCAGCGTATTCGGGTCTTCGCCGAATGCCAGGGCGCTGGTGACATCGACGGTATAGCGCTTGAGATCGTCGTTCATCTCGACGACTTGATGGTTCTGCGCGGCCTTTTGCCAGCGCAGCCTGAGTCGTTCGGTAATCGCGGCCATCTTCGGATAGAAGGCCTTGATGTGAGATGACGTCAATGCCTGCATCACCAGCTTTCGCTGCGGCGCCCATGCTTCGCCCTCCGCCGAAAACAGCCCGCTGCTGCCCATTTCGGCGATGGTCGACTCGATTGTCGAATATCGCCGATACCCATAAGGCCGCTCGCGCAGGATTGACTGGAGTAGTTCACTGTCGTCCCAGACGGTGAGCGATGTTGAACCGATCTGAAATCGATATGGCGTGCCGAGTTCGCGAGCCCACTCCTCCAGGATCAGATGCGCACGTGCTGGCTTTAACTGCAATGCGTTGCCGAGTATGGGTACGCCGCGTGGCGACGGCAGATCCGCGACTTCGCGGGCGCTCCCACGCACTCCGGATGCCGTGGACATTTTAGCGCCCTCGATTCGTTAAACTGAGGAATAGGATGGACTCCGGCACTACTCTACAAAGCATAGGTCATGGGCTGGAGATCGAGCGCGCTGCACGAGGCTATATCTAGTCCGGAAGCGCCGAATGAGCAGCCATCTACGACAAATGTCATTTATGAAGGCGCAGATAAATTGAGGCTGGAGTCTTTGATTTGCGCTCCTGCTCGGTCGGCGGGTTTTTGTTTTGCGCTCGGGTTTCTGAGGTGTCTGCGCTGCGCATGCCGCGCACTCCCCCTCAAGGCTGCTGCGAAATTCGAGAAAGTTTCGCACGTCGGGGATACTCGCCAGTGTCGAAAACGAGAACCCTTGCGCGGCGGCGCCTGAAGCGCTGTTCACGTAGTGACCTGATCCTTTGCGTGAATAGATCCGTCTCTCGGCGCGCAGTCGTGCGAGCGGTACAGGTGCCTGGCCTCGTTGCTCAACAGGCGTCGAGCGCCAATAGCCTCGCCCGGCTTATTCCAGATTCATGTAATAGCCGTCCTTCGCCCCGCCGACTAGCATCAAGAAATCTCGTGGCTTCGGTATCGCAGGCAGTTCTTTGACGCCGACCCCTGGCTTTCCGATCCCTTCGCGATGATCGACGAGACCGCTGTCCGGCGGTACACAGCCGCGCCCGGCATTCAGTCTCTCTTCCAATGGCAGTGACACGTAAGGACGCACCATGCCCGTGCCCCAAATCAGCGGAACACATGTTTCCGTGACCGCGACCCGCCCCGGCCGGTTGTTTTTCCTCGAACTAAGCGGCGGCCGTATCCACTCGATAAATCCCGACGGATCCGACCGCAAGACAATCGTCACGGATTGCCGCCTCCCCGACGGCATCGTCGTGGAGGCGAATGCCGGCCATATCTATTGGACCAACATGGGTACGATCGGCCTCGATGATGGGTCGATCGAGCGCGCCGACCTCGACGGCAACAACCGCGTGGTCATCGTCCCGCAAGGCGTCACGCACACACCAAAGCAGATTCATCTCGACAAGGCTGGCGGCAAGCTCTATTGGTGCGATCGCGAGGGCATGCGCGTGATGCGCGCCAACCTCGACGGATCCCAAGTCGAAACGCTGGTCGCGACCGGGCATGGCGACAAGGACCGGCTCGACCAGACCCGATGGTGTGTCGGAATCACTGTCGATCCGAAGCTCGGCAAACTCTACTGGACGCAGAAAGGCCCGGACAACGCTGGCCTGGGCCGCATCTGCCGCGCCAACATCAACATCCAGCAGGGCGAGGACCCGACGAACCGCTCCGACATCGAGGTGCTGTTCGACCGGCTGCCAGAACCCATCGACCTCGAACTCGACTTGGCGAACCACGTCCTCTACTGGACCGACCGCGGCGATCCCCCGCGCGGCAATACCGTCAATCGCGCGCCGGTCGGCGGAGCGGCGGCGCCTGAGATCATCTTTACGCACCTGATGGAGGGAATCGGCATCGCGCTCGACGTTCCCGGTAACCGGATGTTCGTCACGGACCTGGCCGGCTCCGTCTATTGCGCCGACCTCGATGGAAAGAATCAGCGCAACTTCCTCTTCGCCCAAGGCAACCTCACCGGCATCGCCTATGCCGAAGTCTGACCAACGCATTGGAGACATGACATGACTGATACCAGGCCCATTCGTCGCATCGCCGTCATCGGCACTGGCGTGATCGGAGCCAGCTGGACCGCGCTGTTTCTCGCCAAGGGACTGCAGGTCGTTGCAACGGACATCGCGCCGAACGCGGAAGCCCAGCTCAGGAAGTTCGTGCAGTCCGCCTGGCCGGCGCTCGAGCGATTGGGACTTTCGCCCGGAGCGTCGCAAACGCACCTGACGTTCACGCCCGTGCTTGCGCAAGCGCTCACGGATGTGGATCTGGTCCAGGAAAACGGGCCCGAGCGCCTCGAATTCAAGCAGGAGCTTTATGGACAACTCGATGAGCTTCTGGCACCCGACGTGATCATCGCGTCGAGCACGTCGACCCTCCCCATGAGCAGCATCCAGATGGGCGCCACGCTGCATCCCGAGCGCTGCGTCGTCGCCCATCCGTTCAATCCGCCGCACTTGATCCCGCTAGTCGAGATCGTCGGCGGAGCAAGGACCTCGGAAGAGACGATCCGGCGCGTTGCGGAGTTTTACACATCGATCGGGAAACAGACGGTGCGCCTGCACAAGGAACTGCAGGGCCACGTCGCCAACCGTCTGCAGTTCGCGTTGGCGCGCGAGGTCTACTACCTGGTGGCCGAGGGTGTGCTGAGCGCCGCCGACGTCGACACCGCCCTCTCCTGGGGGCCGGGCCTGCGCTGGGGCGTGATGGGCAACATGATGCTCAATCATCTCGGCGGCGGCCCGGGCGGCATCGAGCACTTCTTCCATCAGTTCGCCGGCCCGATGACAGCCGGGTGGAAAGATCTCGGATCACCGGTGTTGACGCCGGAAGTTGCAGAAGAAGCTCATCGACAGTGTCCATGCCGAGGTCGGATCGCGTTCCATCGAGGAGCTGGAGGCGCAGCGCGACGAGATGCTGCTCGGCCTCATTGAACTGCGCACCAGAGGGACGGACGCGGCCACCCCACGCAAGGCCACGGCTCGCGCGGACTGATCGCGGGCAGCTAATACCCCCTAATCGAAATGGATCTTTGCATATGAATCACTTGACCAAGCTTCCACTCCACAAAGAACCCGATCGGCTCACCGAGACCATTCAATCGAAGCTCGCGAATCCGGAGCGCAGCTCGGATCTCGACCTGCACGACGCTCTCAATGACGTACTGAAGGACGTCGGGTCATCAACGGCGGACAGCGGCGGAAAGATCACGTTCTACGGCCGGGATCCAATCATTCCCAGCCTTTTCCGGTTCGGCTCCATGCCCGCGATAGCGCTGGCCGCCAAGGCCGTCGGCGTCGCTGCGCTGTGGCGGCTCCGGACCGGCGAGGGACAGGACATTGAAGTGGATGTCCGCAAGGCGTTGCGGCGCTTCTCCGGCTTCTTCGACCTGAAATGGGAAACGATCAATGGACGTCCTCCGGCCCTCGAAGTCGATACAAATCTCTTCCGCGAAACCCGCGACGGGCGTCACGTCGTGCCCCTGAACATCTACCCCAAGCTGGCCGCCCGCGAGCTCGCCTTGCTCCGGTGCGACGCCAGCCCGGAATCCATGCGCAACGCCATTCTGCAGTGGCGCGCCGACGACCTGGAGAATGCGGCGGCAGAGGCCGGAATCGTCATCGCGAAGGTGCGCACTTTCGAGGAATTCCGGAGGGAGCTTCAATACACGGAGGTGCTCTCGAGAATGTCGCTGATCACCTTGGAAAAGATCGGCGAAAGCGAGCCGATCCCTTTCAAGAAGGATGGCACCAGTCCGCTGGATGGAATTCGTGCACTCGGAATGGGTCACGTGATTGCCGGAGCGGCCATTGGCCGCGACCTCGCTTTGTACGGGGCCGACGTCCTCAATATCTGGCGGCCGCACGATAGCGAGATCGAGGCGTTTGCGTGGGACGCTCAGGTTGGAATGCGCTCGACTATCCTGGATTACTCGAAGGAGGATCGCGCGAGATTCGATCACCTGCTGAAAGATGCCGACATCTTCTTCGCGAACAAGCGCCCGGGCTATCTGGAACGCCATGGTCTCGATGCGGAAGAGCTTAGCGCCAGGAAGCCGGGGTTGATCCATGCGAACGTCCTGCTTCACGGTGACAAAGGCCCCTGGAAGAATCGGCCGGGGTTCGATGAAATCGGCGCAGCCGTCGCGGGGTTGTTCGCCGTCGAAGGCACGCTCTCGCGCCCAAAATCGCCGCCAATCATCCCCATTGTCGACAACGTGGTGGGCTGGCTCGGCACGGTCGGCGTACTCGCAGCGCTGCGCCGGCGTGCGGTCGAGGGTGGCAGCTATCGAGTCACCGTTTCTCTGACCCGAACCGTGCTCTGGCTCTTCTCGCTCGGCATCTTCGACAAGCACTATGCCCGCGCAACCGCCGGATCTTCCGGCGAGCACACAAACGTCGCTCCCGATCTGTTCACGGCTGAGACCCCGATGGGCACGTATCAGGGCATGACCGACCAAGTGGTCTTGTCGAAGACTCCTGGATCTTTCAGGACGGTGCTCGTGCCCAGGGGTTCGAGCAAGCCCGAATGGTTGACGCGGTGAGGATGCCCGATCTGCGCCTCTGCGGCTGCAGGTGCTTTCAGTAAATATCTTCATCGCTGACTGAGTTCGTTAGCGGTTAGCCCGCGAAGTTGCGGGCCGTCGATACGGCGCTAGCCAAGGGGTGTGTGCTTCGTCGGGAGGCTGCCGAATGGTGCCATTTCGGCGTGGTGCGCATCGGTTGGCGGTGCTTACGTTAGCGCGGGTTTTATGTTGGCTATATTTTTTGTCACTATTGGCCACTGTGCGAAATGTTTTCGTTCGCACTTGGGGTTGGGGGGGGCGTGCTGCTGGCGGTGAGTGCGAGTCGATGCCGGGTTGCTGCTGCTTACGTTAGCGCGGGTTGTATGTGAGCTAGATTTTTTATCACTGTTAGCCACTGTCCGTGGCGGGACTTCATTTCTTTGTCCAACGGCGACAAAGAAACGAAGCAAAGAAAACGCCTCCCCACAATCTGTATTAAGTGTCCCCAGCGTGCAGACCACTGCTTTTGGTTCCCGCGTAGCACGGTGCTCGCTAGAACGACGGACACTTGAAACCCTCCTTCTCGCGAATCCCTACATCCCCACGCTTCGCCACCAGTGCTCTCGGGCAAGGTCGATGCACCCACGAACTTTTACGGACTCACCGTGTTCGCTCACCTGCGACGCTATACAGTGCTTAGTGATTTTCGGGCGCGGTTGTTCGCGCGGAGTGCGCATCGGCTGGCGCGCACCTGAAAGCATATTCGCCTAGCGTCGAGAATGTAGTCTTACCAGCGCAAAAGCACTCACAATTGAAGGTGCCGCTACTCATGCTCCAGTTGTGAGGACCATACATTTTATGGTTCCCTAACCACATCGTCGAATCGTGATCGTCTTTACCCCATGTCGCGATCCACACTGCCCGCCTGCCCTTTCCCCAAGTCCCTACGAAACGACCAAAGACAAAGTGCGCCAAGACACGCCGCAGCGCCTCACGTATGGGCAGGGTGCATCGGCGGAACTGGTGACCATGCTGACAATCGGCGCGGCGGATGTGTATGGCTTGCCAGTGTCGACCACGCACGTGCTCTCCTCGGGCGTGGCCGGAAGCATGGCAGCAAACGGGTCGGGACTACAGATGAATACTGTCCGCAGTCTCCTGCTCGCGTGGGTATTAACACTTCCGGCCTCAATCCTTCTGGCGATGGGCCTTTATTGGTTGTTCACGATAATGTTCTGAGGGCAGCGCCAACGAAGGAACTTGTTTAAGTATGTTTATCAAGAATGGCTTGAGGGCCTTGTGACCGAGCCCGCTCTGGTAGACGATGGCTAGTCATCGAATTCGCCGGACGGAAGCACGGCAGCCGCGTCTTGCATTACATGAATATGTAATGGCACCACCAAACACGAAGTTGTAAGGTTCTCTTTTCGCCTCGGGGATAAATCCTGCGACACGGGCCCCGGATACTTTTCACCGGTTGCCATTTCTGCACCGAGCGGACGCGGGGCCAGAACTCGGTGCAGCTCAGTAATCACCCCTTTTCGACAACCACGGTCGTCTGTGCCAACCAATATACATTTACTTTGGATTACTAATATAGTGTAATCCCCGATACTATTTCGACAGCTGTAATGAGCCGATCTTAGGCGCTCAATCACAGCCAGCCTGCCGCGCGCCGCCTTCCAGCGTTTTCGCGGAGTACAAAAGGCGTCGCTCCTGGAGGCGCCGCAGGCCGGCGGCTCACGACTCGGCAAGCACCAGAACGGACTGGCATTCCATGAATCAGATCGAATTCGATGTGGATCGCGCTCCAAGTCTCTGCGCGCGCGAGCGAACAGTCCTTGTTCCCGAAGATTCCAGCTACAAACCCCTCGACGGTCTCCTCGATGCACCGATGGACTCGGGGACCTTCCTGCGCCTCGCTATTGGCATCGCATCGGCTGTAGCCAAAGTCCACCAGAGCGGGCTCGTGCACAAGGACGTCAAGCCGGCCAACATCCTGGTGAATCCCGATAGTGGTGAAGTCAGGCTCACGGGTTTTGGTCTTGCGTCGCGCCATACGCGAGAGCGTCAACGGCTCGAGCCGCCCGAGTCCATTGCCGGTACGCTCGCCTATATGGCACCGGAACAGACCGGGCGGATGAATCGTTCGGTCGACTCCCGCAGCGATCTCTATGCGTTCGGCGTGACGCTCTACCAGATGCTCACGGGAAGTCTCCCATTTATCGCGGTCGATCCGATGGAATGGGTGCACTGCCACATTGCGAAAAAGGCGGTACCGCCGCACGAGCGCGTGGCCGACTTGTCACCGGTCCTTTCCACGATCGTGATGAAATTGCTCGCCAAGACCGCGGAGGAGCGCTATCAGACCGCAGCGGGCGTTGAAGCGGACTTGCAACGCTGCCTGGCGCTTTGGGAAGCCGGGCGACGCATCGATGAATTCACGCTCGGCGAGCGCGACACGCCAGACCAGTTGATGATTCCCGAGAAACTGTACGGGCGCTCGCGCGAGGTCGAGACATTGCTTGACGCCCTGCAGCGCGTCGTCGAAAGGGGCGCGCCAGAACTGGTGCTGGTTTCAGGATATTCCGGCATTGGCAAGTCTTCCGTCGTCAACGAACTTCACCCGGTGCTGGTGCCTCCGCGCGCGCTCTTCGCCGCCGGCAAATTCGACCAGTACAAGCGCGACATCCCCTACTCGACCCTGGCTCAAGCCTTTCGGAGTCTGTTACGGCCGCTGCTTGGCAAAAGCGACGCGGAGCTTGCGGCCTGGCGTGACGCCCTTCGGGAAGCACTGGGGCCGAACGCCGGACTCGTCGTGGATCTTGTTCCTGAAGTGGCGCACATCATCGGACAGCCCGCGCCGGTCCCCGAGTTGCCTCCACAAGACGCACAGTGCCGGTTCCAGCTCACGTTCCGGCGGTTCATCGAAGTGTTCGCCCGGCCAGAACATCCTCTGGTGCTCTTCCTCGACGATCTGCAATGGCTCGATGCGGCGACGCTCGACCTGATGGAAGACCTGTTGACGCGGTCCCATCCGCGCAACCTCATGCTGATCGGCGCCTATCGTGACAACGAAGTCACGGCCGACCATCCGCTAATGCGCAAGCTGGACGCCATCAAGGCCGCCGGCGGCAAGGTGGCGGAGATCGCGCTCACGCCGCTTGGCTCGCAGCATCTCGAACATATGCTTTCGGACGCCCTTCGTTGCAAGCGGGAAAGGGTCGCGCCGCTAGCGTGGCTGGTGCATGACAAGACCGCCGGAAATCCGTTCTTCGCCATTCAGTTCATTGCATCGCTGACAGAAGAGGCGATGCTTGTTTTCGATCAT
Organism: uncultured beta proteobacterium; assembly: GCA_963708695.1. Taxonomy (GTDB): domain Bacteria; phylum Pseudomonadota; class Gammaproteobacteria; order Burkholderiales; family Burkholderiaceae; genus Caballeronia. The sequence continues at coordinate 118,279 of CAVPTS010000013.1, read as the reverse complement.
GATGCGATGCGCTGGTCGTGGAATCTCGACCGCATCCACACGAAGGGTTACACCGACAATGTGGTGGAGCTCATGATCGGCAAGCTGACCCGCCTGTCAGACGGAACGCGGCGAGACTTGCAACTGCTTGCGTGCATGGGGAGCAGCGCCGAGCTCGCCCTGCTGAAAAGCGTGTCGCTTCGCTCTGGAGACGATCTCCATGCCGGGCTTTGGGAAGCAGTTCGGGCGGGTCTTATCGCTTGCACGGAGTACTCCTGCGGCTTCGTGCACGACAGGGTTCAGGAGGCGGCGTACTCGTTGCTCCCGGAGAAGGCGCGTGCACAGATCCATCTCCAGATAGGCAGGGTGCTCGCTGCCGGCATCCCGCCGGAAAAGCTGCCGGAGATGATCTTCGAGATCGTCAACCAGCTCAATCGCGGCTCACACCTCATCACGTTACAGGACGAGCGCGAGAAGCTCGCCGAGTTGAACCTGATCGCCGGCAAGCGTGCGAAGGCCTCGTCCGCCTGCGCCTCTGCGTTGACCTATTTCAGAGCCGGTGCGGCGCTGCTGCGGGAGGATGCGTGGGAGCGCCAGCAGGAGCTTGCCTTCGCCCTGGAACTGCATGGGGCTGACTGCGAGCTCTGGATGGGGGGACTGCCGTCCGTGGAGGAGCGTCTCGAAGCGCTCGCCACGCGCACTGCCGACACGGTCCAACGAGCTGCCGTCGCGAGCCGGCGCGTGGATCTTTACACAATGCTCGGGGCCTGCGATCGTGCGGTCGCGGTAGGTTTGGAATATCTCAGGCATGTGGATATCGATTGGGCAGCCCATCCCACCCCACAGGAAGCGCATCGCGAGTACGAACGGATCTGGTCCCAGCTCGGAAGCCGTCAGATCGAGGAAATCATCGACCTGCCGCTGACGAACGATCCTGAGTCTCTTGGTACGCTCGACGTGCTCATCAACCTGGGCGCCCCGTCGTTATTCACCGACGAGAATTTGTACGCGCTCACCGTCTGCAGGGCGGCGAATCTCAGCCTTGAGCGTGGTAACAGCGACGGCGCACCTGCGCATTACGTCGCGGTCGCACTTATTGCCGGCGACCGCTTCGGCCATTACGACGCAGGGTATCGACTTGGAAAGGTCGCTTGCGATCTGGCCGAACATCGCGGATTGACGCGCCTGGGAGGAAAGGCCTACCTGCTCTTCGCACTCGTGGTGCCGTGGACTCGACCGCTGCGGGAGGGGATCGATCAGGCTCGACGTGCCTTTCAGATGGCGAACGAGCAAGGCGATCCGACGTTTGCTGCCTACGCCTGTCGCACTTTCAGTTCCGATCTTTTCGCTTCTGGCGATCCACTCGATCGGGTTGAGCGTGAATCAGCGCAAGGACTGGAGTTTGTGCGCACGGTACGGTTCGGACTTGCTGCCGACATGATCGTGCCCGCCCACACACTTGTCCGCATGCTCCGCGGCGAAACCGCGAAATTCGGCTCGCTCGACGATGGCTCGTTCACGGAGCGCTCGTTCGAGGCGCGCCTCTCCGGTCATCCGGCCCAGGCCATGCCTGAATGTTTCTACTGGATCCGAAAGCTGCAGGCAAGGTTCTTCGCCGGCGACTACGCATCGGCTGTCGATGCCGCGGAAAAGGCTGAGAGATACTATTCAACGGCCACGTCCCTTTCAGTCATGCTGGTGGAGAGGGTGGAATACCATTTCTATGCCGCCCTCTCCCGTGCCGCCTGCTGCGAGCCCATGGGTCCCGATCCGTATGCGAAGCATCGGGAGGCGCTGTCGGCACACGAATGGCAACTCCGCGCATGGGCGGAAAACTGCCCCCAGAACTTCGAGGATCGTGCGGTGTTGATCGGCGCGGAGATTGCGCGCATCGAGGGGCGTCTGCCCGAGGCAATGGATCTGTACGAACGAGCCATTCGCTTGGCGCGTTCGAATCGCTTTGTTCAAAACGAGGCGCTGTCCTGCGAACTGGCTGCCCGCTTCTACGCCGCGCGCGGCCTCGAGGAAATTGCACATCTCTACCTGGGTAACGCACGGGGTGCCTATTTGCGGTGGGGAGCCTTGGGGAAGCTGCGACAACTCGATCAGCTCTATCCCGCGCTCAGGCAGGACTTCGGGCAGGACTCAAGGCAGGACTTGCGGCAGGACGATCATGGTGCGGGCTCCGCAGGCATGATCGACGCGCCGGTCGAAGATCTGGATCTGGCCACTGTGATCAAAGTGTCGCAGGCGGTGTCCAGTGAGATCGTGCCGGAAAAGCTCATCGAATCGCTGTTGCATACGGCCATTGAGTATGCCGGCGCAGACCGTGGACTGCTGATTCTCCCGCGTGACGGCGAACTCCTGATCCAGGCGCAAGCGCAGACTTGTGGCAGCTCCGTTTCGGTCAGCCTGCGCGAAACGCCAGTTGCCGCAGACGAGCTTCCCGAGTCGGTGGTACGTTACGCCGCGCGTACCCGGGAGATCGTGATTCTCGACGACACTTCTGTCCCGGGTCCGCACTCCACCGATCAGTACATCGCTGCGCACGGCGTCCGGTCGGTACTCTGCCTGCCACTGACGAAGCAGGGTGCGCTGGTTGCGCTGCTGTACCTGGAAAACAGGCTCGCTCCTGGCGTTTTCTCTCCCGGCAGGATTTCCGTCCTGAAGGTGCTTGCTTCTCAGGCGGCGATTTCTCTCGAAAACAGCAGCCTATACGGTGAAATCCGGGAACGGGAAGCTCAGCTTCGCCGGCTGATCGACGCCAACATCGTCGGGATTATCTTTGGGGACCAGAGTGGTCGTATTCTCGAGGCCAATGACGCGTTTCTTCGCATGGTCGGATACGAGCGAGAGGATCTCGTCGCGGGTCGCTTGCGGTGGACCGACCTGACACCTCGCGAATGGCTCGACCGCCAGCGAGAACCAAACTTGCGGCAATTCAAGCGGACCGGCAGTCTGCCGGCCTATGAGAAGGAGTATTTCCACAAAAATGGCAGCCGGGTGCCGGTGCTGATCGGTGTAACCGCTTTCGACAAGGAATGCGAGCGCGGGGTGGCCTTCGTCGTCGACATGACCGAGCGCAAGCGCGCGGAGGCGGAACTGCTACGCAGCCGGCAGTACCTCGCGGAGGCGCAGAAGGTCAGTAACACTGGGAGCTGGGCATGGAGCCCTGTTTCAAATGCCATTGTGTACTGGTCGGATGAGTGTTATCGCGTCATGGGGCATGACCCTGCTAAGGGTCTGCCTTCGTTCGAGCGATTAGTGGAGGCTCTTTTTCCGGATGACCGCGATCGAGTCCTGGAGAGCCTGGGGCGGGCCGTGCGCGAAGGTTCCGACTGGGAAGCCGAGTATCGGCTCGTGAACGCCGACACCGGAGTGAGATCGGTCCGTTGCCTGGCGCATCCGGTTCTGGACCGCTCGGGCCAGGTGGTCGAATACATCGGCACCGTGATCGATATCTCGGAGCAAAAACGTGCGGAGGAGGAGCGCGAGGAACATCTGTGGTTCCTCGAATGCATGGATCGCATCAACCGCGCGATGCAGCGGACCAACGAGGTCGAAGGCATGACGCGCGGCGTGCTGGAGGAAGCGCGGGCGATCTTCAATTGCGACAGGGCCTGGCTGGTATATCCGTGCGACCCCGATGCGCCGACGTGTCGCGCGGTGATGGAGCATACGCATCCGGACTACCCGGGCGCCTTCGCGCTCGATCAGGAGTTGCCAGTGGATGCGGAGACGGCGGCGTCGCTGCGCGTCATGCTGCATGTCCCAGGGGCGGTGGTCGATCCAGGCATCCCGCCGAAGATTCGCGAGCGGTTCAACATCCTGTCGACGATCGCGATCACGGTTCGTCCCAGGGGAGACAGACCGTATCTGTTCGGACTGCATCAGTGCTCGCATGGTCGCTCCTGGACCACCGTGGAGCGGCGGCTCTTCGAGGAGATTGGCAGACGCCTGGAAGATGCATTGACGACCACGCTCGCGCACCGCAACCTGCTCGCCAGCGAGGATGCGCTGCGCACGAGTGAGGAACGCTTCCGGACTCTGGTCGATCACGCGACGGATGCTATTTTCCTGTACGACGAGGACGGCATCGTCGTCGACGTGAACCGTCAGGCCTGCGAGGCGCTAGGTTATACGCGCGAAGAGCTTATCGGCATGCGCCATCAGTTCGACCCCGACATTACGCCGGAAAGGATTCAATCGGTCCGACAGCGACTGCGCGAGGTCGGAAGTGCTACGTTCAACGGCCGCCACCGGCGAAAAGATGGAAGTCTCTTTCCCGTCGAAAAGCGTGTACGTGCGTTCAACCGCGGTGGACGTCTCTTTTCGATCGCGCTCGCCAGCGACATTACCGATCGCAGACGCCGCGAGCAGCGGCAGCTCGCGCAATTCAGCGTCACGCGCACGCTGTCGGAAGCGGGCTCGCTCGAGGAGGCGGCACCGCGCATCTTGCGCGAGCTGTGCGAGGCACTCGATTGGGATCGTGGCGCATTCTGGCGCGTCGATCACGAGGCGGGCGCGCTGGTGCGCGTACAAACATGGCCGTCGGACACCTTCGCACGGGCCGGCTCCGGGTTGGTGTCCGGGACGGGCGGCTTCGGCATGGGACTCCCTGGGCAAGTGTGGTCGAGCGGCGCCCCCGCATGGATCCCCGACATGACACTCGATCCGGCGTCCCGGCGGGCAGAGCCGGCCGCCGAGGAAGGGCTTCGCGCAGCCTTCGCCTTCCCGGTCATGCTCAGGACCGGCATATTGGGCGTGATCGAATTCTTCAGCCGCGACGTCCGCGACGCCGAGCCCGAGCTCCTGCGGATGATGACCTCCGTGGGCTACCAGGTCGGCCAGTTCATCGAGCACACGCGCGCGGAAGACGCGCTACGACATGCGCGGGAAAAGCTTGTGCAGGCGTCACAGATGGCGACTGTTGCCGAGCTGTCCGCGTCCATCGCCCATGAGATCAACCAGCCACTGCAGTCCGTTGTGGCCAATGGGCAGGCGTGCGGACGCTGGCTCGCTGCGACCCCGCCTGACATCGACCGAGCCCGTCACAGCGCCGCAGCCATCGTCCGTGACGGATATGCCACGGCGGACGTGATAAGCCGTATTCGCGCGCTGTTCAAGCGCACGGCCCCTGAAAAGGCCGATCTTGACATCAATAAACTGATACTTCAGGTCTGCACGCTGATGGCGAGTGAAATTCACGGGAACGTGATTCTGCTCGAGACGCAGCTAGCCCAGGACGTGCCGACGATCAGAGCCGACGCAGTGCAGATTCAGCAGGTGATGGTCAATCTTGTGCGTAATGCGATAGAAGCAATGTCGGCGACGGTGGAACGACCGAGGCCGCTATTGATCCGCTCCCGTCGCGACGAGGACAACCTGGTGGTCGACGTTCAGGATGAAGGCGTGGGGCTGGCGAATCCGGAGACGATATTCGAGCCTTTTACCAGCACAAAGGAAACGGGCATGGGCATGGGGCTGGCGATCTGTCGGTCGATTGTCGAAGCTCACGCCGGCCGCATTTGGGTCGTGCGCAATGAGGTTCGTGGCGTGACGTTCAGCTTCGGCCTTCCGACCAAGACTTTGGATGCAACGTGAAACCACCGGACCATATTGCCTACGTATTGGTCGACGATCCCTCGATTACCATTATATTTGGCTATTATCAGAACGGTGCGGAAGACAAGACCTTCGGAATACTACACACAATACCTGACCATACTCCTCACCCAAACCGCAAAGCGGTGGCTGGAGTCTCTTGACAGACGAAGACCGCAGCAGATTCGTCCCCGTTACGAGGGTAGATTCGGTCGTCCCACCCGTCTTGGTGTGACGAAACCTGACAGCATACGCGAGGAACGGAAAACAGCTCCTGCTCACTCATCTATATTTGGATTTGCGCGCCAATTTCGATCATGCGATTTGGCGGGATGTTGAAGTATTCGGCCGGACTGGCGGCGTTTCTGGTCATGGTTGCAAACAGGCGTTCGCGCCATGGCGCCATCCCACTGGGAATGTTGGCCACAGGAATAACGGTCTCCCGGCTCAGGAAGAAAGAAGTCCTCATCATGTCGAACTCCATGCCCGATTTCCGGTGCAGCCTGGCGAGGGCCATTGGGACGTCGGGTTGATTAACGAAGCCGAAATGCAGCGTTATCCGGTAACAGTCACGCCCAAGCGACTCGACGCTTCCGCTATCGCTAAGCGGAACCCACGGCACATCCTTCATCGCCACAGTGAGGAATACGACGCGTTCGTGCAGCACGTTGTTGTGGTTGAGGTTATGCACCAGTGCATGTGGCACAAAATCGGGTGTTGCAGTAAGAAACACTGCCGTGCCGGGCGCGCGAGGGGGAGGTTTGCGAAATAGTAAATCAAGGAATGGTTTGAGCTGCACGTCGGCATTCTGATGTCGTTCGAGAAAGACTTTACGCCCGCCAAGCCACGTCAGCATCACGATGAACATTCCGATCCCCACAATGAGCTATCGCCACGTTGGCGCAGCGCTTTGTTATATTCGGGCCAGTTGGTCGCTTTGTAACGGGCTTTTTCGATCTTGTGACGGTGGCTTTCGTTGTATTTATACGGCATCGGTCTTTCTGCAGGTGAAGTCACCGCTGATCATGCCAGATCGCTTGCCCTCAGGCTGGAAGATCGATCTATCCAACAACGCCCCGTAGAATGGAGCCCCAATCGTCAACGACCATCAGGAAGTTGACGACCGGCCGGCTCGCGTTATCGACTCAACGTCACCCTCCGAGCACTGGATCTGATGCGCTGTCACGCCCGGTTTCCACGTGACCGGCAATGCGCCACAGAGCGTTTTTGTCAGAGTCGACTGTCAGTGTCAGGTCGTACCACCCGAATGAATTTCGCAGATCAATCATCAAAACGCTGACATCACCGCCGCGCACGCTGCGCTCGCCGCTTATCGGCGAGTTGTAGGCACTGTCGAACTTGAAAACGGATCGCTCTTTACCCGGGTTCGTCAGACGCAATTGCAGATTGCCGTTGGCGACATCGTAGCCATCGGTAACCTGAATCGCTATTCCTTGATTCTCCCTAGGGTCTGCTTTGCCCACAAAGCGGCGCAGAAAGCCGTTGGGTCCGAACACGGAAAAGTCGTAACTTCCCCCCGGAGCGAGCATCAAATCGTCCGAAAGGTCCTTACCTGCTTCAACCGTATAGCTGCGCGGCAGATCCGTCGCATTTCCCGAATAGACCAGGAGGTTGACACCCGCGCGCCCCGTGTTCGTCATGTGCAAACGGAACGCGTTTCCTTGGCCGTTTACGCCGCCGCGAACGAAAAACTCGTACGGCAGTGCGCGTGCCGGCCGTACGCCGGATTCCTGTTTCGGCAGTGACTGGGTGCTCGGCACGACAGGTATGACGTCCGGGTGACGGTTCTTGTCCGCCGGAAACATGGTGGCCGGCAGTGGCGGGAAGCCGTCGTTTGGGTTCCTGAAGTTGAAAGCCGATGTCAGGTCTCCACACACCGTGCGGCGCCATGGCGTAATGTTCGGCTCCTCCAGGCTGTTGTCGTGTCCGAAACGTTTCTGGATGAAGCGGATGATCGATGTGTGGTCGAAGACTTCAGAGCACACGTAACCACCCTTTGACCATGGCGAGATGGCGATCATCGGTACGCGTGGCCCAAGACCGTAGGGACCGGGTTGATTCTTGCCCGAACCCGCGAAAAACTCGTTCGCCGTGGAGACCGTGGAAAGGCCGGTTGCGGGCGTGGATGATGCATACGGCGGTGGCATGTGATCGAAGAGGCCGTCGTTCTCGTCGTAGGTCAAAAGCAGCACCGTTTTGCTCCATACTTCCGGGTTGGACGTAAGCGCCTGAAGGACCTGGTCGACATACCATGCGCCGTAGTTCGGCGGCCAGTTGCCGTGTTCCGAAAACGCTTCCGGGGCCACGATGTACGAAACCTGAGGCAGCGTATTGTTTTGCACGTCCTTTCTGAGGATATCGAAATAAGTCCCGCTCACCTCGACCTGCGTACCCGTACGTGCCTTTTCGAACAATGGACTGCCGGGTTGCGCGTTCTGATACTGCTTGAAGAACAGAAGCGACGTATCTCCGAAGTTGCCGATAAAGGGATTCTTGTCGTCGCCCCAGCCGGTCGACGGATTCAAACCGGAACCCATGTCCTGGTAGACCTTCCACGAGATGCCGGCGGCCTCCAGTTTTTCCGGAAATGTGCTCCATGAGTAACCGGCCTCGGCGTTATCGATCACAGGGCCGCCTCCGGTTCCGTCGTTGCCTACCCAGCCCGTCCACATGTAGTAGCGGTTCGGGTCGGTCGGCGTCATGGCCGCGCAATGATAGGCATCGCAAATCGTAAATGAGTCGGCCAGCTGATAGTGAAACGGGATGTCCTCGCGCGTCAGATGGAACATCGTTGTCGTGCCCTTGGCCGGCACCCACTGGTCATAGCGGCCGTTGTTCCATGCCGCATGCGTGCCAGGCCAGCTGTGATCCAGATCCTGCACGAATTGCAAGCCGAGGTTCGGAAGATCGGGGCGGAAAGGCAAGACATAGCCGTCGGCGTTGGTGGCGGGTTGGAAGAATACGGACTTACCGGTGGTAAGCGGAATGGGGCGCGTGTCGCCGAAGCCGCGCACGCCGCGTAGTGATCCGAAGTAGTTATCGAAAGAGCGATTTTCCTGCATGAAGACAACGATGTGCTGCACGTCTTCGATAGTGCCGGTTGCATTGTGCGCGGGTATAGCGAGCGCACTGCGGATACCGATAGGCACTGCACCCAGTGCGGTGGCCGCGCCGGCCGCTTGCGCAGCGGCTCGCAAGAAATCACGTCGACTGTTTATTGTCATGTTCGTTGTTTATCTGCCGTTGATTGAGGGAAACGGCGTCCAGTGCAGCCAGAATAAGGAACTCGTGGCTTCACGGCGCACGCTACCAGGGAGACAACTGTTGACTCATAACCGCGTAAGACATCCGGGAGAATGAGCCTTGAACATGACCGAGATGTGGCAACTGCTTTATAAATGTGGTGATATGTGGCAGCCTGACGTTGGCACGGAGCATGTCTGCTAACGCTGCGAACGCGGCGACCATTCACCGTGCGATCGAGGTCCATGTCGTCAAAGAAGATGACTTCGGCCTTGCCGCCCAGTTCGAGCGTCGCCAGTGCGAAAGTCTGCGCGGCAATTAGCGGATGGCACGCGAGCGCGGCGCTCGCTTCTTTGCCCTCGCCGTTCACAACGTTCACCACGCCGTCCGAGACACCGGCTTGCTGCAGCAGTTCGACGAGCCGCACGGTCGCGAGTGCCGGTGCGAGACTTCGACAGAATCATCAACGGATGGTTGAACGACGTCATCAATGCACACACGCCGAGCGGCACGCGCTGGGTATAGCAGAGGTACGGTCCTTCGATGGGATCACAATCCCATCGAAGGCCGCTCCGTTTCAATCTTGACATGTTGACAAAGTCGGTTCGCACCCGCTCGCTTCACTACAGTCCCCGCGCTGCACGACCACTGGCAAAGCACGTCGACCCTCTTCTGTTCTGAACGAGCGCACCAACCCGCGAACGGCGTCGATGGCATTACGCATTAAACGATCAAGCACGAGCGTTTATTCCGTGCGATCCGTATTTGAGCCACCTGAGGTTAACATTGTGGGTGGCGGTGCGTACGGACGTTGATGTTCACACGCGGCGCCCAGATGGCAATTGACTTTCAACGGCAGCTACAGATCGCCTTGACTGACTCACCGTGAGTCGGACACTTACGCTCCGTGGACGCAGACTGGATGCCCTTTTCGCTTGAAGTACGACAGAAACGTGAACGGGCGAATGTCGGGCCGTGCACCGGTATGAATGAAACGCTACTCGGACCATCACTGTCACGTTGGTGAGGTGGTAACGCGACTGGGCAAAGAGCACGCGCATCCTGCAGAAGGCAGACGGATGAGTAAGATGGCCACCCCCGCCCGAACGAGCGGGTTACGGCAGCACCGTCACGCCATGGCGCTTGGCATCCTGCGCGAGCTGCGGCGGCGAATTGAGACACATCGACTGACTGGCTGTTGAGCATTGCGACGAAACCGAAACCGGTTCATGGTACTTCAGCCATGCACTCGCGTAGGTGTGACGTTAAAACATTGCACGCCGTACGCGGCAGAATTTCGGACGCAGAAAGTGGAACAGGTGAAGCATGGATTTTCTCGCGATTTCCTTTCACAAGCCGAGGCCAAAAGAGCGGCCCCCGGGCGATGCCCGCAGTTCCAGTACTGCGTTTGCAGAAAGCCCGCAAAACCAGCGCCGGCGTTGGCGCATGAAACCACTGACGGCACTCGCGCGGCGGTAATGGCGTGTGCTTTACCAACCACCCACACGTCCAAGTCCAGACCGCGATCGACGGCGCGGCATCTTCGGAGGCGGCGATACGAGTTTTTCGGCTAGCTATTCCCGCGCTTTGATCAGGCGTCGGCAGAGACATCATAAATCGTTGTCCCTGGTCGAGACATTGCGTGTTTATGTAATCCGAGGCATACCAAGGCGCCTGTCCTCATTGATCATCTTCACTGGCTCACTGCTCGGCACGCATGTTCCCTTCACGGGTGCCGCCGACTATGCGGGTAGCAAGGCAGCGCTGATCGGGTATGCGAAGGGCGTCGCCCGCGACCTTGGCGGACGGAATATCACAGCCAACATGATCCAGCCCGGCGTCATGCCGACCGATATGGCGACGGACGTGCTGGGCGACGGCGTCCCCGACGCGCTCCTGGACCTGCAATCCATTCGCCGCATCGCGACGCTCGAAGAAGTGTCAGCCCTTGCCTGCTTCCTTGCAGGACCGAGCGGGGGCTACATCACTGGTGAAGTGATAAGCGTCGCGGGCGGTCTGAGTATCTGACGGGCTCGGGCCGCCTCGTGCAAGCCTCCGTCCGACTTTCTGACCCGCCCTGTCCCGCTTTTCAGTCGCTGGCCAGGGCGCCAATGTGATCTTTCAACGTGCTGATCCTGTACAGCGGAACGCGCTCGTCGGTACGTCAGGAATAGGCAGAAGAAGATCAAAGCCCTTAATAAGCATGAAACCCAAGGAAAAGAAATGACAGAGAAATTTGGTGCAAAGTCGACCGCCGATGAGGTGCTCTCTGGAATCGATCTCAAGGCAAAGCGGTTTCTTGTCACAGGTGCATCATCGGGCATCGGGCTCGAAACCTCCCGCTCACTGGTGGCTCAGGGTACCAACGTCGTCGGTGCCGTCCGGGACCTCGTCAAAGCTGAACGGGCCGTTGCTTCCGTCCGTGACGCCGCGTTGCAAGCCGGCGGCAGCCTGGAGCTGATCGAACTTGATCTTGCATCCTTGCAGAGCGTGCGCGCCTGTGCCGATATGCTGCTGGCTGACGGCCGGCCGTTCGATGCAATCATCGCCAACGCGGGCATCATGGCAACGCCGTTTGGTCGGACAGCCGATGGCTTTGAGCTTCAGTTCGGGACCAACCATCTTGGCCATTTTGCTTTGGTTACCCGGATCGAGCCGCTGCTCGTTGATAACGGGCGCCTGGTCGTGTTGTCGTCGCAAGCGCATCGCGTCGCAGACGTCGACCTGAACGATCCGAACTTCGAGCATCAGGTATATGACCCGTTTGTCACCTATGGCCGGTCAAAGACAGCCAACGCTCTGTTCGCAGTCGAATTCGATCGGCGACATCGCCATCGCGGCGTTCGGGCTGCGTCGGTAATGCCTGGAAACAGTCTCACTGATCTCCCGCGTCATTTCTCTCAGGAAGATTTGCAGGGTCTATTCGAGACCGTCGGCCGAGCGCGCGCCGAAGCAGGTCTGCCCCCGCCCGAGCTGAAAGAAATTCCGCAGGCAGCGGCGACATCGGTGTGGGCGGCCGTCGTGGCGAACAAAGCCGGGATCGGCGGACGCTATCTCGAAGACTGCTCAGTCGCACCGATCAACGATACGGAGAACCCGTTTGCCGACGGCGCACAAGCGTATCTGTTCGACGTCCAGAAGGCCAGCCTGCTTTGGGCGAAAAGCGAGCAGTTGATCAACGCCGCGTCCTGAGACGATCTGAGGCATTAACTCGACCCGTTACGCTATTTCTTGGAAGGTGCAATCAACGATGCTCTCTTGACTGTGCCAGCCGTTTCCGAACTAGAGAGAAGAACGCCATGAAGAGCGGTTGCCTGGTTCGGAGACGCCCATGAAACCGACAATCGCGAAGACGTAGACGGGTTCGCTAAAGGCCAAAACGGCCGAGGGATAATCTCACGAGTACCCACACGGCGGTCTTTGCAACCAGCCACACAAGGATAACGTCTGTGGAGCCGTTCTGCCCCGACGCTAGCCGGCGAAAGTTGCTGCGGTAACGAGCGATTATCGCCGCAGCAAGGCTTACCACCTCGTCAACTATCAGCAGCTCGCCTGCATCGGGCGCTCGACGATGTACTCCCCACTGCTATTGTGTAGTTATCCAAACGACAATATTTCGTTACGTAAAATTCATCTGGAGTGCAGGCTTTACTTGGTTTTTAACTCCCGTTAAAGATTAGATCTTATGCCCGGTCTGCTGCCATTGATAGTTTGCCCCCTCTGGACATCGAGTCTCGGGCATTACGACTTGATCCAGAATGCTAGTTCGACCTGGTTCACATCGATGGGTACCCGGGGCAACGACGCGGGTAATCTCAAGTTGCGTTCGATATGCAATCCGGCCGCGCGCAGGATCAGGTCTGTCATTCCCGGCAAGAACTCAATGAGGTCACGCGGCAGTATGTCCAACTCCTGCCAGCGGGCAGGCGCGAGAAGACGTTGCATCAATGCACACCGCGCTCTGCGCCTCTCGACGCTTTCTGCACAAGACGTTCTTGTGTCTGTACCGATGCACAAGAGATTGCGAGGAAGTAATTTATCTTAAAATACTATAATATGCAGTAAGGAGGAATACGGTGACTTCGCGCGCTGCTGCGGGATTGAATACCATTCGCCTTTGCGCAACCTGAAGCATTGGTATGGCATCTCAAACATTGATCACAGTTTGGTGAGCATGTTCAGTTCTTCAGCGTGCGAGTTCAGTATGAGGCAGAGGGACGAGGCTCATCGGCCCCAAGACCTGCCTTATAATTTTGCCCCCAAACTCGCAGACGTCGGTATCCCTATCATTCACCGGTTTAGTGTTGGAGACCGCAAATGCCCATAAGTCAGTCACAATTACTTCTCGTTGATGACGACCCTTTAATCATTCAGGTCATGAGTCACATGCTGGGTGATTACCCCAATCAACGCTTTGCAATGTCCGGCGAAGCCGCACTTGCACTTGCAGAAGAATTGGCGCCCGACCTCATATTGCTCGACGCGAATTTACCTGGAATGACCGGATTCGATGTCTGCGAAATGCTCAAATCCAACCCTGATCTGGCGCACGTCCCGGTGCTGTTTGTAACGAGCCATGATGCGCCAGCGCTGGAAGCAGACGCGGTTAAACTCGGCGCCGCCGGATACATCACCAAACCATTGGTCGAAGCGCAGCTGCGCGCATCAGTGGCCGCACAGCTGCATGCCATGTAGTGCAAAAGAGTCGTGAGCGAATGGAGCCCGTGCTGCAGGTCGGTGGCTGACGTCGCGCCGCCTGTAATTACCCCGGCACAATCACCGTTAACCGTACGTCCGGTTTTTTGCCGCGCGGCGCGTAAAAATCATTCTCGCCTCCAGCGACGTTCTCATCGGATGGCACGGTCGACGGGCATCACAAACCGGTGCTCGACAGGGCCGCAGCCCACGTCGATGCTAAGCATCCGATACAGTCGCACTAACGCGAGCTCTTCCGAATTTTTCGCGCGATAGAGCTGTTTGTCCGCCGCTTCAATCAAGTCATACGGGTCGTCGCTCGGCTTCGGAAAAGCGGATGCGACTCCAAGGGAAACCGTAAGGACCGAGGCAATGTCGGAACGAGCGTGGTCAATCCGCAGCATCCGGACAGACGCTTGCATTTTCTGTGCGAGGCAAATCGCGCCGCGCAGATCGGTACTTGGCAGCAGGCAGGCAAATTCTTCTCCGCCATACCTCGCGACCGAATCGTAGGGACGCCGTAACGTTTCGGAGACGGCCTTGGCAACCGACTTTAAACAGGTGTCCCCGGCCTGGTGCCCGTAATGGTCGTTGTAGCGTTTGAAGTAATCCACGTCGAGCATGACGAGCGACAGTGGTTCCTTTTCCCTTAGAGTATGCCGCCAGTTTCTCAGCAAGTCCTCGTCGAACTTGCGCCTGTTGCCGACGCCAGTCAGTCCGTCGAGCAACGCGCTTTCCCGCAGAAGATCGCCCTGCAGTTTCAGCGTGAGATGAGTGCTGACGCGCGCATTGACGATTACTGGATTGATCGGCTTGTTGATGAAATCCACCGCGCCTAGTTGCAGTGCCATTACTTCGTCGGCTTCCTGGCTTTGAGAAGTAATAAAGATAATTGGTATGTCACCTGTTAACGGGTCGGCCTTCAGCAGGCGGCACACCTCGTGCCCATCAACATCGTCCATGACGACATCCAATAGCACGAGGTCGGGCAACTCCCGTTGGCAGATCGCAATGGCTTCCGCTCCGCCCATCGCCATAAAAACATCGCATTGCCCGGCGAAAAGTTCGTGCAGCACCCGAATATTAGTGGGTTGATCGTCCGCAATCAAAATCTTCGGGCGGCGATTTGCATGAAGCAGCCAGCTTTCGAGAATACGCTCCATTGTTATGAGTTCTCCAACAGTTCACGCGCCTGAAGTGCCGCCTGTTTGAACTGCAATGCCCGCACCTGCACTAGAAAATCATCGAATATCGCCCGCTGTTGTGGAAGCGCGTGGGCGGACAGCGCCTCCGATGCTGCGATGGCTTGTAAATTTGAAGCGTTTAACAACGACAGTATTTCACTTAAGCGGCCCCGCCAGTCTTCCGGTGAAAGTGGGTCGACAACGGCGGGCGGCACGTCGACAGGCAATTGTCTGAATGCTGCCGTCAACTGCTCGACACTATGCTTCAATATATCCTGCAACTCGACCACGCACTCATGGGTAAGGACGCTGCGTTTGGTAGCCGCGTCACCCTGACTAAGATCGTGTTCAAGCTGCCCCGCTCGCATTGCCAGCAGCTTCGCCCCGACTGTCCCAGCGCTCCCCTTGATGGTATGTGAGACAGAGGCAGCGCCTTTGAAGTCCGTCGTAGCGACCTGCTCCCCTAGTCGCACAAGCAATTTGTCGATCTCCCCTTCAAAGCCGGCCAGAACGCGCTGAATGAGCTCAATATTCCCGCCAAAGCGTTCGACTATCGATGCCCTCGCTTCAACCAGTTCGTCGTCTAGGTTCGCTTGGCCTGGCTTTCGGGGGAGTTGACCGCTTGTCTCTCCAACGTGCGCGAGTAACGTCGACACAAGCGTGTCCAAATTGATTGGTTTGCCGACGTGATCGTTCATGCCTGCTCTTAAACATGCCTCACGGTCCGCATTGGACGCATTGGCGGTCATCGCGACGATGGGAAGGGTAGTGAATCGAGCATCGGCGCGAATTCGACGAGTGGCTTCAAATCCGTCAATGTCCGGCATCTGAATATCCATGAGCACTGCGTCAAACGACCGTGCGCCTTGCAAAACTTGGCCGACTCCTTCCAGCCCGTTCTCGGCTAATCGAACGTCGGCGCCCTCCGTGCGAAGCAAACCCTCTGCGACCTGGCGGTTTAACGCGTTATCTTCGACGACCAAGAGACTGAGGCCCGCCAATCGACCGAGGGGTTTCTGCAACGAAACGGGAAAATCTTTCCGTTGGCCAACCGGGCGATGCAATGCTCCCAGAACCACTTCAGCTAATTGTTTTGGAGTCACGGGCTTGGTGAGAAAGCCCGCAAAAGGCGCGCCCTCGTCTTCTTGAGCGTTTGCGAGCACCTCGCGACCGTAGGCAGTAATCATCACAATTACGGGCGGAGGCAGCCGGCCCTTTGTACCGCGGATCAATTTGGCCGCGCTCAGCCCGTCCAGGTCTGGCATCCGCCAATCCATGAGCACCACGTCATAACAGTCCCCCTCGCTGACGGGTTCGTTGATCCGTTTCACGGCATCAACGCCGCCACTCACATAATCCGCTTTCCATCCCAACGATTGAGCAGCACGCACCAGCAATTCGCCCGTCAGAGAATTGTCGTCAGCCACAAGCAGACGTACTGGCTGCTCCGAGACAATGCAAGCACGCTCCAGCGTCGTCTCAATGTCGACATCAAGTGCAATGTCAAACCAGAAGCGACTTCCTACGCCAACGGTGCTTTCGACCTTAAGGTCGCCTCCCATTAACCGAATCAGGCGCTTGCAAATAGCTAGCCCCAGGCCGGAACCGCCGAACCGACGCGTGGTCGATGCTTCGGCTTGACTGAACGCTTCGAAGATCCGCTCTACGTGGCCGGCACTGATCCCGATCCCACTATCGGTGACGGAAAAGCGAGCGCGAACCGCCGCCCCCGCGCGTTCCAGCAACTCCACGCTCACCACGACGTGTCCCTGCGATGTGAACTTGAGCGCATTGCCGGCGAGGTTGACCAGGATTTGTTGAAGCCGAAGGCTATCTCCTATGAGACGCTGGGGCAGCCCCATGTCAAGGTCAAACAAAACCTCGACCTCTTTCAGTCCTTGATTGCCTGACAGCACAATTCCGAGATCCTGCATTAGCGATTCGAGCTCGAATGAATGATTTTCGAGTTGCAGCTTGCCAGCCTCAATTTTGGAGTAGTCGAGGATGTCGTTTAGCAAACCCAGTAATGACTTTGCTGCGATCTCGGCCTTACTTACATAGTCAAGTTGGCGCCCGTTTAGAGCGGTCAACTGGACGAGGTGCAACATTCCTAGTACGGCATTCATCGGCGTGCGAATCTCGTGACTCATGTTCGCAAGGAAGGATGATTTTGCAGAGCTCGCGGCTTCGGATTGTTCCGTGGCTCGTCGCAAACGCAACTCCAACTCCTGCTGATCCGTCACATCCTGGTTGATGCCGGTCACGGCGAACGCGCGACCGAGCGCGTCGCGCTCAACCTTGGCCCGCGCCAGAATATGGCGAATTTGTCCGTCGGGAAGGACAATTCGAAAATTCGGAATTGACACCTCAGCGCCCTTTATCAACGCACTGATTTTTTCGACGGTTGCTCTCATGTCTTCAGGATGGACGCGGGAGCGCCACTCCTTCGAAGTCAAGCCGTCCTCATTCAAAGATCTGGGTTGTCGATAGATGTCGAACATACGGGCGTTCCACTTAACCGAGTCATTGGTTAAGTTCCAGTACCAGATGCCGAGCTCCGCTGTATCCGCGGCTAGCAGTAGCTGATCTCGTGCCGCTGCGAGCTCGCCTCGTTGCTTCTGTGGCTGCGTCACGTCCGTGATGACGCACACGAAACACCGCTCGCCCGCGACAACCATCGAGCCAGTTGAGACATATGCCGGGAAAACTGATCCGTCTTGGCGTAGACCCGCCATTTCGAGGCCGCTGCCTGCCTCCGTCAGACCGTCCATCGCAAACTGAGCCGTATAGTCGTTGTAGGCGTCAAGATGCGACTCCGGAACCAGCGTTCTGATGTCTCGGCCAGCGATCTCGTCGGATGTGTAGCCAAAGGCGCGTTCTCCCGCGGGATTGATGGATCGCACTCTGCCCGAGCTGTCGACGGTAATAATCGGATTGGTCGCGGTGTGAAGAATTGCACGAGTTGTTTCCAGGCTTGCAGCAAGCTTCTTCTCAGTCTTCGACTGCAGGCCGACTTGACGGACCAGGCGAAGACCAAACGACGCAAGGGCAATTGCTAACGCGCCTACGGCGGCGGCATGCCAAAGCGCATCGGACCACCAACTGGCGAGTATCTCGTTCTTCGATAATGCCGCCGTAGCGAACAACGGATAGTGCTGAAGGTCGCGGAAGCTGTTCAGCCGGGTGACTCCGTCCTGCGAGGACTTTGTGAAAAAGGTGCCGGCATGACCTTGAGTCTGATGCGCCCGAAACAAGTCCGTATCTTGGACGGCTTTACCCACGAATCGATTCTCGAACGGGCGCCGAAGGATCATGGTGCCATCATCACGAACCAATGCGACTGCCCCTTCCCGCCCGATATTCAGGCTCTTATAGAAGCGAGAAAAGAAATCGACGTCGATTGCGGCTAGCGCAACCCCTGCAAAACTACCATCGGCAGCGTTGATTCGTCGCGACAAAGGAATGACCCACTTCCCCGTCGCCCTGCTAATGATAGGAGCACCAATATGCGGACCACGCTCTTCATGAGTTCGATGAAAGATGAAGTTCTCGCGGTCCGAGTTGTTGAACAAGGGGCCTTCGACAGAGCGTCCATCCGTGATCGGATTACCGTTCTTATCGAACACATAGATGTTGTCGATCTGGGAGAGCTCCGGAAGCTTCACTGCGGCATCGACCAGTAACCGATGCAAACGCTCAACAGCCGCAGGTCCGGTCCCTTCATGCTGAACCCGCTCAACAATTCCTGCCACAATGATGTCCGCTTCTGTGAAGGTATCGTCTGCGTGTTGAACCATCGCCCGTGCGAGGTTTGAACTCGCTGTTGTCATTTCGCTCAGTTGCTGAGTCCGGGCGTTCAGACTGCGCCAGACGTCTGCGCCGACGAACAGAATACAGGCGATCGCGATGAACGCGGTCATTCGAAATGTGAGGGTAAGTTCTTTTGTCAACTGCGGCCCGAGCTCGTCTTGTCAAACTGAAAATCTTGTCTTGCTCTGCCTTTGGTTAAAAACGAAAAGGTCAAAGGTCGTGATCGCCGTTGTCCGGGCGGGTTGAAAATGGCTGATACTCATAAGCATGCAAATAGGATTGTATTTGCAAAGCGCACTACGCCTGCTTATTCGTTTTCTTTCCGTAAGGAAAAATTCATTTTCGGTCGACTTCGTTGCCGACATTTATTTCTCAGCCGTATCTTCGCGACTGACGATTCCGCCCTTAAGAAAGCGATGTTGGCGAAGTCTGCCATTTGAACCATATCAGTTTACGGCGGCTCTGCCCGCTCAAAGTTACAAGTTACGAGCGATCTCGACACGCGACACCCTATCTGTGTGCACCTTTGCCGCCTGCGTTTGCGCGGCACATCGCGACGTCGGCGTTGCTTAGGAGAGAGGCTCTGACCGTTGATTTCGTTACGGTATCGGCAAGTGCTATACCGAGACTCCCGATGATCCCGTAATCCTTACCGTCTAAAAGAAAGGGCTTGCAGAACTCCTTGATGATTCTTTGTGCAACCAGCGCCACCTTGGCCGTGGGTTCGCTCGCGAGGTGAATTAGCAGGATGACAAACTCGTCGCCTCCCAAGCGGGCGACAGTGTCCGAAGGGTTATTCGACAAACAGACTGCACGCGCCGCACCGAGCGCCACCGATCGGGTCGACGAAGCACGCTTTTGACAGCGTGTTTCCTCGTCTTCGAGAAATCGTCGGGTGACGGACGCCAGGTCGCGCAATGACGAACTGTCTCCGATGAAGCTGACTTTTTTGTTAGCCGGCGTTCGTCAGCCGGCGTCGAGCGTGTGACCCAACTGAGAAAAATGGCCAAGTGCAAAACGCGGGCGACTGCCGCCGGACAGAAGAAAGAAGCTTCCATTCCCGGCGGCTATAGGTACGTTTTACAGCGCCTGCACTTGCACCGGTGCACCCGGCTTTCCCCCCACATGCGGGGCGATGACGAGGTAACGACGCTTGTCCCCCGCCGTGCTCGCGCCCGGCGTGACTACCTGGCGAATCTGGCCAATCGCATTGACGATCGCTGCGCCCGCCGGGTTGGTCATGAAATTCGCAAGCGGGTCCACGTTACCGCTGCCGTCGGGGCTATCCGACAAACCTAGTACGTACGGCTGTTTTGGCGCAAGCCCGGTGACCGCTGCCTGCAGAACCTGCACCAGGCCCTGATCGAACAACGCGACAGTAGTAGGCACGCTGGCAGCGTCTGGCTGCTTACCCGCACCCGCCGGCATCATTGCCAGGTGCACGGTCTGTCCTGCCACACCGAGCGGTTGAGCGTTCTGCGTGCCGTCTCCTTCCGGCACTGCGTTCGGAACATAGGCTACTGCCTGCGGCGCCTGGCCGATCGGCACGGTGGCTATCACCTTGTTCGTCAGCGTGTCGATGGCAATCATCGCATCGGCGTTTTCGAGGCCTACATAGACTCGGCTTCCGTCGCCCGACGGCCAGATGCCGTGGGGCAGATTGCCAACGGGAATGGTCGCGACCTGCGAGAAGTCGTCTGTGCGGAACACCTTCACCTGATTCAGGCCACCGACCGTTACGTAAGCAAACATGCCGTTGGCGTTGTGGACAATGAAGGCAGCGAGTTCGTTGTGCGGCTCCCCTCGGTGCACTACTTGGCCCGCGAACCAGACTTGATCCCCGCTGAAGAAGTTGCAATCCTGACGCGCGTGCTGCGGGTTCTGGTTGTGGATGACAACGCGGACACTGCGGACAGCCTGGCGCTGATCGTGGAGTTGTCAGGGCACATTGTGCGCACGGTTCGTGATGGGCTTGCCGCAGTGCGGGCGGCGGACGAATACCGACCCGACGTGGTCCTGTTGGACATCGGGTTGCCCGGACTCAATGGTTATGAAGTGGCGACGTGGATACGGCAGCAGGAGAGCCTAAAAGGCATCGTGCTGGTGGCGATAACCGGATATGGGCAAGGGTCGGACCGAGAACTCGCGTTGAAAGCCGGTTTTGACCATCATCTGGTCAAGCCGGTCGACTTTGCCAAGATCCAGACAATCCTGGAGACTGCCGCAAAAAGCGACGCGGCTACAACAACAGAGCGGCCGGCGTGAGGTATTGGGACTGGGGAGCTCGACTGTGTGAGGCGCCAACCGCCTTGCTGACTGAGGCTCATCGTCCAGGGTCATTTTCGCAACTCCATGAATGGGACGACCTGCATGGCCTGCGCAGTGACGTCCTCCGTCCGACAGTACTCCATGACATCTGATAAGCCTTGTCGCTACGGCCATCGCCTGCGCTTCGCGGCGCATCGCGCCCGGACCGTGGTCACGTCAAGCTGGAAATACCGTGAATCGAGACAAAAACGCAGGGCTCAGATTGACCCTGGATTCCCCGCACGCGGCTGCCTCTGTTGTGGCCGAGTGCGCGGGACCGGTCAATATTTTTGTAAGTGGTATTGCTCCGCTACGCTCAAGGTGACGCAATGATGCACGAACTCTTGTTGAATAACCGCAAGGCATTGATTGAACGGTGCAGCAGAAAAGTCGCTCGCCGATCGGGCCGCGCGATGAGCAAAGAGCAACTTCAAAATGGCGTCCCGTTGTTCCTGGATCAATTGATTGAAACGCTTAAAATTGAACAGACAAGCGATCCCTTGACCCGCGGCGAAAATCACGGCCTGTTGACGAGCGAAGTGCCGCCAGACGACGTCGACCCAACGGCTGCGAAGCATGGGCGCGAACTTCTGCTTCTCGGATTTTCGATCGATCAGGTCGTACATAGCTATGGCGACCTGTGCCAGGCAATCACGGATCTCGCGTATGAGCGCGAGGCGCCATTTAACATCAATGAATTCAGAACGCTTAACCGCTGCGTGGAGAATGCGATTGCAAGCGCTGTCGTGGAGTACACGACGCAGCGTGATTCCACCTCGGCGCATAATTCCGCGCTCGAGATGACCGAGAAAATAGAGTACCTGGCCCAGGATCTGCGAAACCGACTCGGGACCGCAATGCTTGCCTTTGCGGCCGCGAAGGCAAGCAATCTAAGTCTTAAGGGTGCCACCGGCTCGGTACTCGAACACGGCTTGTTTGAGCTGCGCGATCTGATCGATCAAGCGCTAGCCGAGACACGCTCCACGACCGGTAGCTCCCCCAGTGGAGAAGTGTTTTCCGTGGCCGAGTTGATTGAAGAGATCAAATTCGCCGCGGAGCTGGCCGCTCAGGTACGCGGATGCTCGCTCCTTGTTACAGCCGTTAGTCCAGATCTCAATGCCAGGGGCGATCGGGACCTGCTATATGCAGCGCTCGGAAGCCTGGTGCAAAACGCTTTCAAATTCACCCGCGCGCACACCTCAGTCTTTTTAAACGTACACACAGCGGCGGACCGCATCTTGATCGATGTCGTTGATCACTGTGGCGGCCTTCCAAAAGGGAATACCGAAGCCATATTTCTGCCTTTTACACAGAACACCAATGACAGAAGCGGTCTTGGCCTTGGCCTCGCTATTGCCAGGAAAAATGTTGAACTGAATGGCGGGAGCCTTACCGCTCGCGACATGCCCGGAAAGGGTTGTGCCTTTACGATCAGCCTCCCCCTTTACGATGGGCCGGCGCCTGGTACGTGAGGCGGTCGCATTCTCTGACACAGACCGGGAGCACCGTGCGTATCGGCCATACCACGCCGAATTCAACAACTGCTGTCAAGTGTGCGTGCACACCTTGCAGCACGGGTGCGATGAACGGGTGCTGGCGCGTTTGCAGAGGTTGTCCGACTCAACCCGGACCATAGCGGCATGCCCTCTGTAAAAGCATGAACCATGAGAGAAACAATGAACAAGAATGTCAGAACGCTCTACTACGTTGGCGACAAAGTGGTTGCGTCTCTGCAAGCGCTCCTCGCGCATCGTGCATGGCAGGTTGAGACCATCAGGCCGGACGACGACGTTGAGAACACACGCCGCTTCGTCAGTGTGTCCGCGGGGCTGTTCGACTTCTCGACGTTTCAGCGTCCGCTGGATTTTCCAGCTATTCGCGAGTTGCTATCTCATCCGCGGGTTGGATGGGTGGCGATATGCCAGCCGACCAACATTGAAGACCCGGGCGTGCTCCAGCTGATTCGCGATTATTTCTTCGCCTACGTCGCGTTGCCGGCATCGGACGACCAAATCATCGATGCCATCGGGCACGCCTACGGCATGGCCTCGTTGGCCGAGCGCGTCTGGAAGGATCAGCCCAACGGTCACTCAGAGGGCCACCTGATCGGATCATGCGACGCAATGCTTGCGCTGTTCAGTTCCATCCGGAAGTTTGCAATGACGGACGCGCCCGTGTTCATCTCTGGCGAGTCGGGAACCGGCAAAGAATTGACCGCGCTCGCTATTCACGCCCGTTCGGTGCGGCGCGATCGCTCGTTCATCGCGATCAACTGCGGTGCGATTCCCACTCACCTTCTTCAATCGGAATTGTTTGGATATGAACGCGGTGCGTTCACAGGTGCCAATCAGCGCAAGATCGGACGGGTGGAGGCTGCGGACGGTGGCACACTTTTTCTTGATGAGATCGGTGACCTGCCGCTCGAAAGCCAGGCGAGCTTGTTGCGTTTCCTGCAAGACCGAACGGTTGAACGGCTCGGTGGCCATGCGCCCACTCGCGTTGATGTGCGCATCATCTCGGCGACGCACGTGGAGATGCCGGCGGCCATGATCGAGGGTCGCTTTCGGGCCGATCTGTTCCACCGCTTGTGCGTCCTGCACATCGAAGAACCTCCGCTGCGCGTCCGTGGTAAAGATATCGAACTGCTTGCGAACCACATACTCGAGCGTTTCAAGATGGACGCCAGCCGTCGCGTGCGAGGATTTGCGCCCGATGCGATCGCCGCAATCCATGTCTATGGCTGGCCGGGCAACGTGCGCGAGTTGATCAACCGCGTGCGTCGCGCGATCGTCATGTCGGACAGACGACAGATCCACGCGGCGGATCTCGAACTCGGGAAGCACGTAGAGAGCGCGCCGATGTCGCTGGCAGACGCGCGCGAAGCGGCGGAACGCCAAACTATCGAACTGGCATTGTTGCGTCATCGAGGACGTCTCGGCGATGCAGCGAAGGATCTCGGAATTTCTCGCATAACGCTATATCGACTGCTTAATACTCGCTCACTGCGGGTGGCAACGGCACTTCCAGAGGTTGTTACGGGTGACACGTCCAAAACGGATGATTGACCTTCGTCGCCCCGGTGAGCACACGGCCCTTCGCGAAAAACCATAAATCAAATCAATGCCAAATTGATCAGGCTGCCTGAACACTTTATGGCATCTTTACTCGCTCAGTGTGCACCGTCCGCCGGCTTCGTATCGGGCTGCAGTTCTTCCCGCCCCTCCAGGAAAACCGTTTGACTCCGAATCGTTCGAGTCATGGCGACACGCATCTCGCATGGGACCGTCGAACGGCGCTCTACACCTGCTCTGTCTGCAGTCCTCGCTCCGCCCTCTTTTTTGCACCGCGCTGCCATGTACGACGGCAGTCTTTCCGATCAATCCGGATCAGCGCAACGTTGCTCTGGCATATATCGCGCAACTGGAAAAGGCGCATGTGATTTCGGCACCAGTCGTGACTCGCGTGGAGCAATTCAAGGGCTTCTATCCGGCCGAAAACTACCACCAGAATTATCTTGCCCTCCACCCCTACGACCCGTACATTCTCATTAACGATCGGCCGAAAATCAACGAGCTGAAGAGGATGTTCCCCGATCTCTATCGGGAAAATCCGGTGCTCCTGAAAACCGCTGCGTAGTGGAAGGTCTGCCGCTGCTATCTGGTCCTCACGGGCGTGAGAGCCCGTGGAAGCGGCACATCAGACTTTCCCAGATCCGATCGACGTGGTGATCAAGCTGGTCTAAGCCAAATCAATCACGGATCTCGCCCCCTGTTTCTATCGAGCAGGTTGCCCGACGTCAGGCACATTCTTTCAACGCATTAATAAGATATCCGAATTATTGTCGTGCGCTGCCCGAAGCGGCTTTATGTTCCAGGCGAGCGATCTGCCCGGGGCTTAAGAAGCTTCGAGAAGTGCGACTGCGCAAACTCAGTGCCGATGATGCATCCACCAATGCCGGGCGTGGTGAGTCGCATGATCAGGCGTGTGCTCTCGCCTGTGGCCGGGCCATTTTGATTCGTGAATCAACAAGATGATTGTGATCAGCGCCAGAGCGCCGAGGCCGACCAGCACGTTGAGAAGATCAATGGCCGAACTGTGCAGAGTCAATCGCGACGCGGTCCCAAGAAGGTCTCCCAGCGTATTGACGAACTGTTCCATGATGCCTCCTGCGTCCGCTGCACTCACATCTACATAATAGGTTTACAGAGGCTCAAGAGTAAGCGGCCAACGCTCAATTTTTTAGTTTCTCAGCGAGAATTTCAGTCTCTGCGATGGAGCCTGACAGCAAGCTGAATCCCCATCCAGCGTGCTCATCGCAACGTGCAAAAATCTGCCTTCATGAATGGATCGACCGTGCCAGGCAATGCAAAAATCCTGGCCGGCTCTCCAGTCAGCGCTAGCGCTACCTGCTCCTGATCGGAAAGACAGTTCGTCTGACTATGCACGCCCGCTAGTTCGTCAATGTTTAACGAGCGACCAAGGTGGATGCATAAAGGGGTGGATCGCTAATTGACCGTAGCCCGCCTACTTTCCGACTGCACCTGTCCGACGCACTTTGCGGCTGTTCAGCATTGGGCGGTTTGCATGGTCGGACCGGATTACCGAACGCCCTGGCGGCTCCCGCCGACCGCCACACCCCCGCCCCGCTGCCCGGGCAGGAATTGCAGCAGAAGTGGAAAACAATCGCTGGTGCGCGCGTGGCGGCGTTCCAGTTTGCTCTCCCGCCCGGCTCGCAGGGCTTGCCGGTGCGGTTCGTGATCAGCACAACCGAGCCGTTCAAGAATCACAACGAGGTATTGCAGGCGGTGCTGCAGAAAGCTCGTGAGAGCGGAATGCTTTCTACGTCGACAGCGATCTGAATCTCGATAAACCCGAAGCCACGTTGGTGGCGTACCGCGTTATTGACACATGGGGTTGCCTAGATCCCGGAATGATTGCGGATTGAGTATCGGCCGAATTTGTCAAAATATGCCACACATCCGCATAAGTTTTTGATTTATTAAGCATAACCACACATTCCTACAATTCGCGATCCGAGCTGGATTGCGCCATGTCCCGCGATGTTCGCAAGGGCTTCATATCGGTAACCCATCAGGCATTTCGTCAATCAGATCGTAAGCAACACGAAACGATATAAGGTTAACCCCTAATGTAGGGATGACGGCACAGATGATAGATATATTTAGCATTACACAAAACTTTCAAAACACTTGGAACTTATGTGCAATGATCCTACCTAACCGTACTCAACCAACGAGTGAATATCAGGAGATACTCATGCAAAAGCTGATCAGTCAAATCGCGCAGGATAACGTATGGAATCAGTGGGTGAGCGCCAACTCGGCTGGTAATGCCGGTTGCGTCTCGGCTCGGAAAGAAGGCTGTGTCTCGAGCCCTGCAGCCGCAAAGGAAGGTTGTGTCTCCATTGCTCAAGGCAAGCAGCTTCCTAAGGCAGGCTGCGTCAGCTAGACCTGTCGTCCTGACGGGTAGTTAATAACTTGCTTTTCGCTCGCCCGCTTCGATGGGCGGTGGTTACCTGGTCACTTAACCAGTCAACATCAGGAGATATTCATGAAAAATTTGATCAGTAAAATTGCGCAGGATAACGTATGGAATAATTGGGTGAGCGCCAACTCGGCTGGCAATGCCGGTTGTGTCTCGGCTCGGAAGGAGGGATGTGTCTCCAGCCCTGCAGTTGCAAAGGAAGGTTGTGTCTCCATTGCTCAAGGCAAGCAGCTTCCCAAGGCAGGTTGCGTCAGCTAAACCCGTCTTCCTGACGGGTGGTCAGTAACTTTCTTTTTGCTCGCCCGCTTCGGTGGGCGGCGGTTACCAGTCAATATCTGGAGGCATTTATGCAAAATTTGATCAATCAAATTGCACAGGATAACGTATGGAATAAGTGGGTGAGCGTCAACTCGGCTGGCAATGCCGGTTGTGTCTCGGCTCGGAAGGAGGGATGTGTCTCCAGCCCTGCAGTTGCAAAGGAAGGTTGTGTCTCCATTGCTCAAGGCAAGCGGCTTTCCAAAGCAGGCTGCGTCAGCTAAACCCGTTGTCCTGACGGGTGGTAAATAACTCGCTTCTCGCTCGCCCACTTCGGTGGGCGACTGTTAGCCAGTCGAATAAGCCAGTCACTTAATCAGTTGCTTAACCAGTCAATATCTGGAGATATTAATGAAAAATTTGATCAGTAAAATCGCGCAGGATAACGTATGGAATAAGTGGGTGAGCGTCAACTCGGCTGGCAATGCCGGTTGCGTGTCGGCTCAGAAGGAGGGATGTGTCTCCAGCCCTGCAGCCGCAAAGGAAGGTTGTGTCTCCATTGCTCAAGGAAAGCAGCTTCCCAAGGCAGGCTGCGTCAGCTAAACCCGTCTTCCTGACGGGAACTGCATAAATTGCTTTTCGCGCCGCTCGCTTCGGCGGGCGGCTATTGTCGCCGCGCTACACGCATGTCCTCATCTTTAATGCCCATGAAAAATCAGCCCACTGCCGAAATGATGGAGCAAGTTAAGAACATTCCAATATACCGGCAGTCAATCGCCCAAAATTTCTTTCCAATACTCGAGAAACCGGCTATTGCACAGGGGTTTCCTGACAACTGGATGACCCCAACGCTCTCGCGCGCGCTCGAAACGGGCGCTGCTGAATTTGTACTCTCAACCGGTACCCATCATGCCCGGATGCAAATCATCCGGCCGCCCTACTTCTTGCTGCACTCCTACTACCGGCTGTGGAGCGGGCATCCCGACATCAGCTTTACATGGCGGCAGAATTGCCAGCGTGCATCCCTCACAACGGTGCTTGCCACGGAACACGTCGCCCGGATCAACAGCCGGAAGTCCGGCTCGTCCACAGCCGATACGACCAGCCTCATTGCCCGTCGGCTCGACGAACGCACGCTTTATCTAAATCAGAAGTTGGATCCGGCACTCTGGAATATCGCCGACGTGGAGCAGATGCTAAGCGATCTCGAAACAGTCTCGCGAGCTCATCCTGACGGCCTTTACCACCTCGACTGCTCCAGTTATCACCTAGCGCACTTTATGCTCAAGGTCGACGAGTTCGGACTGACGCACCGTTTCCGTCGCCCTGCCAGTGTCGTGCACGCCTACGAATACACGCCCGCTAACGTGCGCCGCTTCCTGACGAGCCGGCTCGACTGCCCTGTCGTCGATCTCTTCGGCAGTACCGAGCTGGGCTATCTTTACTACAGCGACCGGCACGGCAGGTACACGCCTTACCTCGACAAGATGCGCCTCGAGCTACAGCCGATCGCACCCGGCAGCCGTATCTACAGTCTCATTGTGTCCAGCGTGCGTAATCCCTACATGCCGCTGATCCGCTACCGCTCGGGCGACTGCGTGCAAACGGCGGACGGATCGGATGATCCCGCAAGCATTGTTCGTTTCTGCGGTCGCGAGAAGGAAATGCTGCATACATCGCAGGGCATCTTTTCACAAGCTGATATAGACGATCTGATCTGCGCCGCATCGCCCGACGTATTTGTTTATCAATTGCGGATTGAGCCGTCAGGCGCTCGACTTTGTTATACGACATTCGGCGGTGTACCGCTCGACGCGCCTGAAATCGCGAGTCTGCGGAATGCGCTGCGCGCGTCGACAGGCCTGGATTGTGCAATTGAACATCAAGCCCATCTTTCTATCGGCCACTCAGGAAAGTACCTGTGGCTTGCCACGCAAGCCCGCTCCACCGACCCCGTCTGAACCAGACGGTGCTCGCCAACAGGGTGCGTCGGGATCCGACTTGCCTGAACTAAACTAATCTAATCCAAGCCCTATGATTTCCAGCCCATCGCCTGTCCGCGTCGTGGACGTAAGGACCTTGTTGCCGACTGAGTTCTACGACGAAGTCGTGCTCTATTTCATGCGTCGCACCGGCGCGACGCGAACGCGCATCGAACATCAGGTGGTGGAGTGTTTGCGCTATCTGTACCTGATATCCCTTTATCCGAAGGAGCTGGGTGGTCTGTTTCTTCCTGTCGAACAGGAAATCGACGAAATCTGGCACTACCTGATTCTGCAGACGAGGCCGTATCGCGCGCTATGTGAGGAGCGTTTGCCTGGGGGCTTTTTCATCGAGCATCGTAGTCTCCCTTTCTCCTCCTATCAGCAGGAACCGAGCCGGACACAGCTTATTGAGGAGTCGCTTCGCTGGTTGCCGCTTTATCGCGGCATGTTCGGCCCGTTCGACGAAAATGCACTGCCTCACTGGACCATGGCCCGCTTTCTGCACGAGCAGTTGGGCCTGTCCCTGTCTGACATCGCATCGCTCGACGCCGAAGCACGGGTATGACATGACGCCGTGGTTGAGACTCCGTGCAAGCACGACACGCCGACTCCAGCGCCAGCCCAGGCTCGAATGGGCGCTCGGAGCCATTCTTGCATGCCAGTTGATGGTCGTTCTCGATGGAACCGTGATCTATACGGCGCTACCGCACATTCGCACGGAGCTCGGACTCTCGCGCACGAATTTGTCATGGGTTCAGAATGCCTACATGCTGACGTTTGGCGGCCTGCTGCTGCTCGGCGCCCGGACGGGCGACCTCATCGGGCACCGACGCGTCTTCATCGTGGCGAACGGGGTGTTCACCGTTGCCTCGGTAGCTGGCGGCTTTGCGCAGTCCGCCGACTGGTTGTTAGCTGCACGCGCGGCACAAGGCGCGGCGGGAGCGTTTGCTGCGCCGGCGGGACTCGCGTTGCTGATGCTCGCTTTTCCGGAGGGGCAGGGGCGTGCGCGGGCGATCCGTTTCTATACTGCCGTTTCGGGGATTGGCAGCACGCTCGGACTTGTACTCGGCGGCATCTTGACCGACCTTATCTCATGGCGATGGGTGTTGTTCGTCAACCTGCCGATCTGCATAGTGTTGCTGCTCGTCAGCCTGCGTGACCTGCCGCGCACGAGGCCGGGCCGTGGACGTCTCGACATCGCGGGCGCCTTGACCATCACGCTCGCCATGAGTCTCATGGTGTACGGATTTATCCGCGCGACATTGGCGAATCCCGGCCCTGTGATTGCGGCGACCCTCGTGGTCAGCGCGGCGTTGCTCTGCGCATTCGTTTTCATCGAAAAGCGCGCTGCGCAACCGGTCACGCCACTTGCACTCTTCAGCTCCGCGTCGCGCTCAGGCGCCTATGCGGCCAGGATGCTGCTCATTGGCGGCATGCTCGGTACCTTCTTCTTTATGACCCAGTATGTTCAGGAGGTGCTGGGATTCGACCCGTTTCAGGCAGGGCTTTCATTCGTGCCGCTTTCGTTGGCGCAGTTCCTGATGGTCATCTACGGCGTGCCCTGGTTGACGCCCCGTGTAGGCGGCGTGCGGCTCCTTGTATCGGGAATCGCCGTCGCCCTCGCCGGCATGCTTTGCCTGAGCAGTGTCGAGATCGATACGGCATACATGCCCGGCTTGTTCGTTCCCTTCGCCCTGCTTGGACTGGGAACCGGGGCCGCGCTGGTTCCACTGGCAACCGCTGGGCTTGCGGGCGTTGCGCCGCGAGATGCCGGCGCGGCCGCGGGCATGCTGACTGTCACCCACTACATCGGGGGGGCGCTCGGAACCGCCGTGCTAGTCGTCATTGTTAATCTTGCGGGTTATTCACCTGAAGTGTCGGGTGCGGGCGGGATGTCGGGGCGCGACGCCCGGGATGTCCTTGCAGATGCTTTAAGCGTGTCTGCGATTGCCTCGGCGGTGTTCTTTTCATTGGCGTTGCTGATCGTAGTGGCGACGATGGGCCGTCGGTCGGTCTGAGTATGTTGGACGTATTTTTTACCACTATTTAGCAAGGGTATTTTCGTTCGCACTCGGCGGGGTTTTGGGCGCGGGGCTGAACGTCAGCGGTCGAGGTCGATGCCGGGTTGCTGCTGCCTCCGTTGGCGCGAGTTTTATCTTGGCTAGATTTTTTATCACTATTAGCCAAGGTATTTTCGTTCGCACTCGGGGGTTCTTTTGGGGGCGCGCTACCGGCGGTGGTCGGGGTCAGTGCCGGGTTGCTACTGCGTACGTTAGCGCGAGTTTTATGTTGGCTATATTTTTTATCACTATTAGCCACTGTCCGTGGCGGGACTTCATTTCTTGGTCCAACGGCGACAAAGAAACGAAGCAAAGAAAACGCCTCCCCACAATCTGTATTAAGTGTCCCCAGCGTGCAGACCACTGCTTTTGGTTCCCGCGTAGAACGGTGCTCGCAAAACCACGGACACTTGAAACCCTCCTTCTCGCGAATCCTTACATCCCCACGCTTCGCCACCAGTGCTCTCGGGCAAGAACAAGGGCCCCCGGGACCAATAGGTCTCACGCGTCTTTACGGTTAGCGGACTGCGTGATCCGCGTGACCATTTAGGCGTGGGGTGCGCGTAGCGTGCATTATGTTTGGGCACCAGCACGCCAGAAGAATAGTGGAACGCCGCCGCGCTATGCGCGACGAACCACCCCCGAAATCACGATGCACCGAATAGCTTGCAGCAACCGCAAATACGGGTCAGGGCGCACAAGTTCATCGGCGTATCGATCCCGCCTGAGAGCACTGGTGGCGAAGCGTGGGGATGCAGGGATTCGCGAGAAGGAGGGTTTCAAGTGTCGGTGGTTCTAGCGAGCACCGTTCTACGCGGGAACTAAATGAAATCGCGACGCACCGAATAGCTTCGCAGCCAACCGCAAATACGGTGAGGCCGCACAAGTTCATAGGCGTACCGATCTCGCCCGAGAGCACTGGTGGCGAAGCGTGGGGATGTAGGGATTCGCGAGAAGGAGGGGTTCAAGTGCCCGTGGTTTTACGAGCACCGTTCTACGCGGGAACCAAAAGCAGTGGTCTGCACGCTGGGGACACTTAATACAGATTGTGGAGAGGCGTTTTCTTTGCTTCGTTTCTTTGTCGCCGAAGGACCAAGAAATGAAGTCCCGCCACGGACAGTGGCTAATAGTGATAAAAAATTTAGCCAACATTCAACCCAAGCTAACGTAAGCAGCACCAACCCGGCACTGACCCTGACCACTGCGCCAGCCCGGAAACCCCCGCCCGAGTGCGAACGAAAATCCTGCTCTACTTAGACTCCGCGTCCAGCGCCAGCACGGTCACCCCCACATCGACCCGATGTGACCCGCCGCCAAGAATCATCCCGCGCAGCAGCGATACGTCGCTATAGTCCCGCCCCGTGGCAAGCGTCACATGCTCCAGATCGGCGAGCACATCGTTCGTCGGATCAAGATCGATCCATCCGCTCCCGGGACAAAACACCGACACCCACGCATGCGACGCATCCGCGCCGATCAACCGCTCCTGCCCCGGCGCCGGATCATTGCGCAAATATCCGCTCACATACCGCGCCGGCAATCCCGAGCGCACGCATGCATCCGATCATCACCTGCGCAAAATCCTGGCAGACGCCGCGGCGCATTTCAAACGCACGATGCGCCGGCGTGTCATAGGACGTTGCCAAAGGCTTGTACTTGAAGTCGGCATGAATCCGGTGCATCAGGTCGATGGCCCCCTCCGCCAGCGGCCTGCCCGCAGGAAAACTCTCCAGCGCATAATCCCGCAGGTCCTGCCCGAGACTGATGTTCGGCGACGCAAAGCAAAACTCCGTCTCGGGGCGAAACGGCGCAGCGCGCGCTAAAACGCATGCCCTTCGCGACCTCGTCCCATGCCGGCGTGGCCGCCGGATCGAGCGAGGCCCATCGCGGCGTCAGTTCAACGGTCGTTTCGCTGACCATCTGCAATGACCGGTGCGGCGACTCGAGCGAAAAATACAGCACGTCGTTACCGAAGGTATCGACGCGATTATTGATGTACGGCGGCTTCGGCTCAATGCTTTCGGTATGCGAGATCACGCGCTGCCATGCGCAGTTCTGCGGCCGGATAGTCGCAAGATGCTGAGCCGTCTCCACATACGTTGAATAGCGGTAAGTCGTCCGGTGCGACACCCACAACACGGTTTTCGGAATCTTCACGACGACACCTGCAATGCCTGTGTATTCGCGTGGCTGAAATAGCGCGCGCTGATTTCATGCGCAGCGGCGCTCACGTGGTCGCCCAGTTCCTCGCAGGCCGCGAATGAGTTCGCCATAGTTGCCCTCCTCGTCGGTCGTGCACAGTTGCTCGAGTCCTCGCAGCGACTTCAGCAGCAGCATTGCGTCGCTGAACGCGCCGTAGTTCGTGTTGCCGGCCGCAATCGAAATCTCGTTGAGCTTCGTGCACAAGCGCGAGTACACGCCATACAGTCCGCGCGGATTGGTCGGCTCGACCACCAGCAGGTCGATCAGCGCGGGAACCTCGAAACGCCCCGGATAAAGCGATCGATACGTGAGCGTGCTGTCGAACAATTGCAGCAGCAAATCGAAACCCGGCAGGCGTGGTCATCTGGCCATGCTCGGCGGCCACGCGCAGGAAGGTGGTCATCGTCCATACGCGTTCGATGTGCCGTCCCGCGAACACCAGCTTCCACGCTTCGTCGCGCGTCATGCGGTCGCCTTGCGCACCGCTGATGGCGAGCAGTTGCGTCGACAGCGTTTCAAGCGTTCGCGTAAGCTTCACGCGGTCATAGCGCTCCACGCCCGGTCCCGGCTTGAACTTGCTGATCGATGGCATCGCGGAAATCGTTTCGCGCGGCCAGGATCGTGCGCCAGTGATCGGTCGAAAGACGTCCGCGAATCTCGCTGCTCGCACGCACCTGGCTCGCCAGGTTCTGGCCGATGCTCGCCGCCGCGCCGTTCTCGCCAATGTTGGCGACCAGCAAGCGTTCGAGGCCTCGCGCGCCGTGTGCCCCTGCATCGGCGTGCCCGGGGGCAGCAAGCCGCATTGCCACGCAAGGTCCACCATGGTCTCCAGCATGCCCTCGGAGTCGTTGCTGTCGATCGACGAAAGGATCACGCGCAGCAAGCCGCACGTTGTTCTCGGCGCGTTCTCCGTATCGTCCGGACCAGAAGAGGTTTTCAGCAG
This sequence comes from uncultured beta proteobacterium, assembly GCA_963708695.1. Lineage (GTDB taxonomy): Bacteria > Pseudomonadota > Gammaproteobacteria > Burkholderiales > Burkholderiaceae > Caballeronia. The sequence continues at coordinate 84,486 of CAVPTS010000013.1, read as the reverse complement.
CGCGGCTCGATACCGTCCGATGCTTGCGCGCAAGGTCAGCCGGTTTGATCGGCGTGGGGAGCAGCGAGAAGCTCGAAGCCGGCTTGCTCGACAGCACCCAGGTGTCGACGCTGCTGCTGCCGAATTGCATCGATACCGACGGCTGGCGCTCAGCCCCAAGCCGCGTGAATCCGCCCGGCATCACGGACCAGCCGCCATCGATATTCGCGATCGCATAAACGCGCAACACCGACGGCCGTGCCGGTCAACGTGTTGTCTTCATAACGCGGCGCATGCGAACTCGGAAACAGGTTCTGGATCGTGAACGCATCCGGCATGGCGTCGATCCGCGTGCGCCAGCCGGCAAGCGGTTGCAGGCCGTCGCCGAAACCGCGCGGGCTGCCGCCGTTGAGCGCCAAGCCCGGCCAGGTGGGAATCACGAACGCCTTGTCCAGACGCGCCAGCACCGCTTCGCGCGCGGCCTCTTCACCGCACCACCAGGTGGGTACGCTGGCGAGTTCCAGCGGCTCGTTCAGCAGCGCCCGCGAGATGGCCGGCAGGAAACCATGCAGCGCCGGCGATTCGACAAACCCCGAGCCCGGCACGTTGGACACCATCACGTTGCCGGCCCGCATGACCTGCAACAGTCCCGGCACGCCGATAGTGGAATCCGCGCGCAATTCGACCGGATCGCAGAATGCATCGTCCAGGCGGCGCATCAGCACATGAACCCGTTCCAGTCCGGCGAAGGTCTTCAGGAACAGCATGTCGTCGCGTACGGTCAGGTCCTTGCCTTCGACCAGCGTGACGCCGAGATAGCGCGCGAGGAACGCATGCTCGAAGAAGGTTTCGCTGAACGGTCCCGGGCGTGAGCAGCGCGATATGCGGCGAGCCTTCGCCCGACATCATCGCCCGGCCGCCCTGGACGAGCGCCGCGATCAGTTGCGAATAGAACGGGGCGAGCCGCTGGACCTTCATTGAACGGAACGGCTCGGCGAATACGTCGGAGACGATCAGGCGGTTTTCCAGCGCATAGCCGAGTCCGGAAGGCGCTTCCGTCCGGTGCGCCATCACGGTCCATGCGCCGTTGGGCGCACGCGTCAGGTCCACGGCAACGAGCTGCAGATATTGCGCGCCGGGCGGCACGAAGCCCTTCACCGAACGCAGATACCCCGGATGCCCGAACACCAGCGCGGGCGGCAGCAGGCCATCGTGCAACAGCGTCTGCGGCCCGTAGATATCGGCGACGATGGCATTGAGCAGCTTCGCGCGCTGCGTCACCGCGCGCTCGATCACCGACCACTCGCCTTCATCGATAAGAAACGGCAGCAGGTCCAGCGCCCACGGCCGAGGCTCGCCGTTGTCCGCATAGACGTTGTAGCTGATGTCGTTGTCGCGGACCTGCTGCGCGATGGAAGCGGTCGCCCGGTCGAGGTCGGCTATGCCGTCGTCGCCGAGCAGATCGAAGAATTGCTGCCAGGCAGCGCGCAACTGGCCCGACGCGTCGCGCAGTTCGTCCCAATGGCCCTCCCGGACCGGTACCGCGCGAAGGTGTGACGACACACTCGCGCGGTTCGTGATTGCTTCAAACGGAAGCGTGGATTGGAAGGCCAAATTGAGCAGTTTTCGTTGTTAAGGCTACCGTCGGCGCAGATCGAGCGTGAAAGGAAATTCCAGGCTGCGCTTCGGTTCCTCCACGACCATGCGTCCAGGCGTATGGCCGATTCTGAAAAAGCGCGCGCGCCGCCGGCTTTCCGCCTCGTATGCGTTGACCGGATAGGTCACGTAATTGCGGCCACCCGGATGGGCTACATGATACCGGCATCCGCCTATGGACCGGTTGCTCCAGGTGTCGACAATGTCAAAGGTGAGCGGCGCATCCACGCCAATTGACGGATGCAGCGCCGTCGGCTGGGACCATGCCCGAAAGCGTACGCCGGCCACATGTTCGCTCACCCGGCCGGTGGGTTGCAACGGCAGCGGCACGCCGTTGACCGTCACCACATGGCGGTTGTCGTTGAGCCCGAGCACCCGCACTTCGAGCCGCTCCACCGACGAATCCACGTAGCGCACCGTGCCGCCCGGCGACCCCTGCTCGCCCATCACGTGCCACGGCTCCAGCGCGCTGCGCACCGTCAGTTCGATGCCGTTCGTCTGGACCGCGCCCGACCAGCGGAAAACGGAACTCGAAATGCGGCGCGAACCATGCGGCATCGAAGGCATAACCGGCTTCATTGAGGTCCGCGATGACATCGTGGAAATCCATTTCGATGAACGTGCCGAGCATGAAACGGTCATGCAGTTCCGTGCCCCAGCGCGTGAGGCGCGTGGTGTACGGCTTGTCCCAGAACCGCGCGACCAGCGCGCGCAGCAGCAACTGCTGGACGAGGCTCATGCGCGCGTGCGGCGGCATTTCGAAGCCCCGCAGTTCGAGCAGGCCGAGGCGGCCGGTCGGGCCATCGGGGGAATACAGCTTGTCGATGCAAAACTCCGCGCGGTGCGTGTTGCCGGTCACATCGATCAGCAGATTGCGCAGCGTCCGGTCGATCAGCCACGGCGGCAGCAATGCACTGTCGCGTCCGCCCAGGCGTTCGAGCTGATGCTCGATCTCCTTGAACGCAATCTCCAGTTCGTAAAGCTGGTCGTTGCGCGCTTCGTCAACACGCGGCGCCTGGCTCGTCGGCCCAAGGAACAATCCCGAGAACAGATACGACATCGACGGATGGTTGATGAAGTACGCGATCAGGCTTGCAAGCAGGTCGGGACGACGCAGGAACGGGCTGTCGGCAGGCGTCGCGCCGCCAAGCACGAAGTGATTGCCGCCGCCCGTGCCGGTGTGGCGGCCGTCGGTCATGAACTTCTCGGTGCTGAGATAACTTTCGTGCGCCGATTGATACAGGAACTCGGTGTGATCGACGAGTTGATCCCAGCTCGACGCCGGATGAATGTTCACTTCGATCACGCCCGGGTCCGGCGTCACTTGCAGCATCTTGAGACGGGCATCGCGTGGCGGCGGATAACCCTTCTATCACCACTTTCATGCGCAGATCGGCGGCTGTTGCTTCAATGGCCGCGAGCAGGTCGAGGTAGTCATCGAGTTCGGTCAGCGGCGGCATGAACACATGCAGCAGGCTCTTGCCGCTTCCGAACGATTTCGCTTCGACGTCAGGTCCTGCCGCACGCGCCGGATCGCGCGCTTCAACGCACAGCGCTGTACGCCTGATCCACGAAGCGGACTCGCCGCGCGACGGCTCGCGGGTTGAGGTTGCTGGCCGCTTGTGCCTGCAGCCGTGCCCGTGCCTTCCGTCTCGGCCCCGCTCTTCCCTTCTGTGGTCTTCGCAACCACCGGTTCCCCGCGATATTGCATGCGCAATTCCATCGCCTGGCGCAACGGCGCGGGCGGCCCGAACGGATCGTGCGGATGTTGATACGGATAGTCCCCCGCGCTCACCCACGGCAGCGATTCGAGCGGCAGCCGATACCCCATCGGCGAGTCGCCGGGGATCAGGTACATGCGGCCATCGCGGAAAAACCAGGGGCCGCTGACCCATGTCGGCGCTTGCATCGGCACATCGCGCTCACGCGCGATAGGCAGCACGTATCCCGTCACCTGCGACAAACCCGCGTCGAACACACGGCGCAAGCGCATGCGTTCCATCTCGTCGTCGAGTTCGGATTCGAACGGGTCCACGTTCACCGGCAAGCGACGTTCACGCCACAGGTAGTAGAACGTGTCTTCGTAACCGGGCTGGATATACGACGGATCCAGCGAGACCTTGTCCGCCAGATGCTCGATGAAACCGCCGTGCATCTTCGGCGGTGTACTGGCCGGGATCGCGTTCATCGGCGAAGAGCTTCGGGTCTTCCCAGATCGGCTCGCCATCCGCACGCCAGAACAGCGACATGGCCCAGCGCGGCAACTGCTCGCCCGGATACCACTTGCCCTGACCGAGATGCAGAAAGCCGCCCACGCCATAACGCGCACGCAACTTGTCCATCAGCGAGACGGCATAACCGCGCTTCGTCGGACCCAGTGCGTCGGTGTTCCATTCCGCCGCGTCGCGGTCGCTCACGGCGACGAACGTGGGCTCGCCGCCCATCGTCAGGCGCACGTCCATGTCGGTCAGTTCGCTGGTCGACTTGCGCGCCCATCTTCTGCACCGCGGTCCACACTTCTTCCGTGTACGGCTTCGTCACGCGCGGCGTTTCGAGCACGCGCTGCACCTGCATGATGTGCTCGAACTCGACTTCGCTTTCATCGACAGCGCCGAAGATAGGCGCGGCGCTCCCCGGTTCAGGCGTGCAGGCAACGGGGATATGCCCTTCGCCGGCCAGCAGCCCGGAGGTCGGGTCGAGTCCGATCCAGCCCGCGCCGGGCAGGAAGACCTCGCACCACGCGTGCAGGTCGGTGAAGTCGACTTCGGTGCCGCTCGGGCCATCGAGGGACTTCTGGTCCGGCGCGAGCTGGATCAGGTAACCCGAAACGAAACGCGCCGCCAGCCCGAGCTGCCGCAAGGTTTCGACGAGCAGCCAGCCCGTGTCGCGACACGATCCCAACGCCTTCTCGAGCGTCTCCTCCGGCGTCTGAACGCCGGGTTCCATGCGAATCACGTAGCCAATGTCGTGCTGCAGCCGCTGATTCAGCGCGACCAGGAAATCGGCCGTTGCCTGTAGGCGTCTTGTCGATGCTCTCGACCAGCTTGGCCAAGCAGCGGCGTCGTCTCGCGCTTGATCAGATACGGCGCGAGTTCAGCCGCGAGTTCCGGTTCGTATGCAAACGGAAACTTCTCGGCGTAGCGGCTCGAGGAAGAAGTCGAACGGGTTGTACACCGCCATTTCGGCGACCAGATCGACCGTGATCTTGAATTCCCGCGTCTTCTCGGGGAAGACAAGCCGCGCCTGATAGTTGGCGAACGCGTCCTGCTGCCAGTTGATGAAGTGTTCGGCTGGCTCGACCCGCATCGAATAGGAAACGATCGGCGTACGGCAATGCGGCGCGGGCCGCAGGCGCACGACCTGCGGCGAAAGGCCGACGAGGCGGTCATAACGGTAGTGCGTGACATGGTTCAACGCGACACGGATTGACACACCTGACTCCTGGACGAATTTTGGCAATCTTCAAAAGCAAACTCCATGCCGTTTGGTCGGATCGCACCAGTCGGGCAAGGCTGCTGGCTACTTCCATGCACTCATTACTGCGTTTAAACCGTGTCGCCATACGTTCATGCAGTTCATGCACCAAACTGGCGCGTAAAACGCCCTTTGCATCTGGACCGGACCCTTCCTGCGGCGGCACGTGGCTTGCTTGGCATGCTTGTCTAACATTCACCACGCGCACCACGCCCTGCACTCTCAGCCTACCTCCTCAATATGAAAACATTTCATTGCGGCCGTTGCCAGCATCACGTTTTTTTCGAGAACGTGAAATGCGAATCCTGCGCGGCGTTGCTGGGCTTCGTGCCTGAATTGTCCGAAGTTTGCGCGTTCGAACCGGCCGGCGATACGACCGGCATCCGCTTTGGCGCGCGCTGAATCCATCGGCGAATGGCGCGCTGTTCCGGCAGTGCAATAACTACGCGCTGGAGAATGTCTGCAACTGGATGATCCCGGCCGACTCGCCGGACGTGTTGTGCCCGGCATGCAGCCTGACGCAGACCATCCCCAATCTCACCCAGCCAGAAAATCGCGTCTACTGGTACAGCTGGAGACGGCCAAGCGGCGCTTGCTGTTTGCGCTCTCGGCACTCGGGCCTGAACACGGACTCGCGGCGGACCAATCCCGAAACCGGCTTGCAGTTCGAGTTTCTCGAAGACGGCAACATGGGGGCGAAGGTCCTGACCGGTCACGACAACGGCCTCATTACGATGAACATAGCCGAAGCCGACGACGCCCTGCGTGAACGCATGCGCGCGGAAATGCACGAGCCGTACCGGACCCTGCTCGGGCATTTCCGGCATGAGATAGGCCACTATTATTTCGACCGGCTCGTGACGAATACGAGCTGGGAAGAGCCGTTTCGCGAGATGTTCGGCGATGAGCGCGTCGACTACGCTCAAGCACTTCAAGCGCATTACGACAATGGACCGCCGGCCGACTGGGACCAGTCTTATGTGAGCGCCTACGCCACCACGCATCCGTGGGAAGACTGGGCCGAGACGTGGGCACATTACCTGCATATTGTCGATACCGTGGACACCGCCGCAGCCTGTGGATTCAAGCTCGATCCGAAAGTCGGACAACGAACCGTCGCTCACCGAGATCGAGCCGGTCGAGAACACCAGCTTCGATAACCTCATGGAGCAATGGTTTCCGTTGATGTATGCATTGAACAGCTTGAATCGAAGCCTGGGCCTAGCCGATGCGTATCCGTTCACGCTCTCGCCGAAGGTCGTCGCCAAGCTGCGTTTCGTGCATAAGGTGATTGCGAGCGCGGGCGCTCAGCAACAAGCAAACGCTGATGTGCAGCAGGAAATCAAGCAAGACCCAGCCAGGCGGCCGCAGCTGGTTGATCAGATTTTAATCAGGAGTTCGATGTACTTAACATCTCCGGAAAATTTACACGATTCATCCTTACACAATGCGCCCCAACCCAAAAAGGTCAGTCCGATGAAGCTCCGCGTTGGTTACGAACTGGTCTACGAATGCGTGCAGCCGACACCCATGCTGCTGATGCTGAACATGCACGCGTCGCGAGCGCAGAGCATCCTTGTCCCGGACATCCTGAGGGTCAACCCGACAGTGCCCTTCTCGCAGTATCACGACTCGTTCGGCAACCTGTGCAGCCGGCTGGTCGCGCCGCCGGGCTGGCTCACGCTGTCCACGCAAGGGCTGATCGACGTGCCGCCTTATCCGGAGTTGCAGGAGCCCAACGGGTATCAGCATGCCGTTGAAGAACTGCCCGACGAGTGCATGCAGTTCCTGCTCGGCAGCCGCTACTGCGAGACCGATCTGCTGTCCGATGCCGCCTGGCAGATGTTCGGCCACACGCCGCTCGGACGTGCCCGGGTGCAGGCGATCTGCGACTTTGTGCATCGGCACATACGCTTCGACTACAACTGCGCGCGTCCGACCAAGACGGCGTTCGAAGCGTATCGGGAAGGCGTGGGCGTGTGCCGCGACTTCGCGCATCTGGCCGTCGCGTTATGCCGCGCGATGAACATTCCGGCGCGCTACTGCACGGGCTATATCAGCGACGTCGGTTTGCCGCCGCCCTACGCACCCATGGATTTCTGCGCCTGGATCGAGGTGTATCTGGGCAACACGTGGCAGACATTCGATCCGCGCAACAACGCGCCGCGCACCGGACGCGTATTGATGGCGCGAGGCCGCGATGCCGCCGATGTCGCGTTGAGCAACACCTTCGGCACCACCACGCTGGTCAGGTTCAGCGTGGTCTGCGAGCCTCAGTAAATGCACGGGATAGTTGCCTTGCGGAGCGCGTCGATGGCGCGAGGCTTACTGTAAGCTTGTCTGATGTCGCGTTGAGTAACACCTTCGGCACGACCACGCTGGTGAGGTTTAGCGTATTTTGCGAGCCTCAGTAAATGCACGGGATAGTTGCCTTGCGGAGCGCGTCGATGGCGCGAGGCTTACTGTAAGCTTGCCTGCCCTGCCCGAATCAGTTGGGAGCGGCTTCCGCTTGGAGCTTATGGAAGGATCGGTCTACATGCTTGCGGACCGTTGTACAGAAGATACCAGGCTGGAATGCAACCAGCCCGAGCGCATCACGCCTCAGCCACCGATACCTTGTTGCGCCCGCTCGCCTTTGCGTTGTACAAGGCCTCGTCGGCGCCCTTGATCACCGTCGTCAGGTCGTCGTCCATCTGCGGCTCACGGCTCACCGCGCCAATACTGGCCGTCACGCATCCATATTCGCTGCCCGCGTGCTCGATCTGGCACGCGCAGATAGCGGAGCGGATCTTTTCCGCGATCAACGAGGCGCCAAGCGCCGATGTATCGGGAAGACGACAATGAACTCCTCTCCTCCATAGCGTGCAGCGCTGTCGGCCGGACGCCGGATGTTGTCGGCGATGCATCGTGCGACCGCCGCCAGGGTATCGTCACCGGCCTGATGGCCGTAGGTGTCGTTATAAGCCTTGAATCGATCGATATCGACGAACAGCAGCGACAGGACACTTTGCGAGCGCTTGGCGCGACGCCACTCGAGTTCGAGTATCTCGCCAAGACTGCGGCGGTTGTTCAGCCCGGTCAGGCCGTCCGTCCTCGCCAGCAATTGCAGCTCCGACTCCGCCCGCATGCGCCGCCGCAACTGCATTCCGAGCAAAACGGAGAGCGCGATGAACGCCGCGCCGAACACGGCCATCAGCGACCCGATCGTGAGCGCGCGGCGCCGCCATGGAAGCGTAGATATCCTCCTCGGACGCCGCCGCCATGATGATGAGCGGAGCATGCGGGAAATTGGCAAACCAATACAGCCGGCGAACGCCATCGATTGACGACTTTTCGCTGAAGCTCCCCTCCGGCGCCGCCATAAAGCGGCGAAAAGTGGCGGCGTTCTTGATGTTTCGACCGATGACCTTCGGGTCGTAGGGCTGCCGCATCAGCATGGCGCCGTCTCTTCCGATCAGCGAAAGCGATCCATGCGGGCCCAGCGCCAAGCCGGCGAACAAGTCATGGAAGTACGCGATATTCACCGCCAGAAGCACGATCCCCGCAAACGATCCGTCCGGGTGAGAAAGCCGTCTGCTCAGGCCGATACTCGGCGCGCCGTTGCGCAGGCGAGACAGGAACGGATCGCTTATGTAGAGACCCGCATTGGGGTTGTCGCGTTGAACCGTGAAATACTGCCGGTCGCTGAAATTCCCGGCTCTTGGCGTGTCGCTGCCGGAGTCGATGACGACATTTCCTCGCTCGTCGATTACCAGCATTGAACCCAGATATTTCGCGCTGGCGGCGCGATCGAAGAGTACCTCGCGGCGCAAATGAGGCGGCAATGCCATCACGTCGGGTTGTTGAAGCCCGTCGACCACGGCTTGCAGCGACAGTTCGTAGAGTTCGAGATTGCGCTCTATATCGCGCTGGGCGATGACTGCGATATCGCGCAAGGTGTCGCGGGTATGGTCCAACGCATCCTGGCGGCTTTGGTACAGGACCAGCGCCGCATAAACCGATCATGACGAGGGCGATGAAAGCACCGCTTGAAGCGACCGCAACGGGCGTCGTGAATTCTTGTTTGATGCGGCTCGCGATGCCGACGCAGCTGGATTGCTCTGCTTTTGTCATTGTGGGGGGGTGGGTTTCGCCTTGGTCCTGGCCTGGACTTGGACTTGGTTTTGGCCTCGGACTCGGACTCGGTTTTGGTTTTGGGTGCCCTATGTTTTGCTGTTCACTTCTATTCGTTATTTTCACTTCAATCGGTGTATACGCGGCCTTCAGGTCTTGAGTCTGCCCATTGCTCAGCTTCGCTCCTCCTACTTGCTAACAAGCAATCCATATACCATTGGACGGGGCTCCGGGGTCGGGGTAGATGCTGGGTTGCTGCTTACTTTAGCGCGAGTTGCATATGAGCTAAATTTTTTATCACTATTAGCCAAAGAATTTTCGTTCGCACTCGGTCTTTTTGGGGGGCGCGGGCTACCGGCGGCGGTCGTGGGTCAGTGCTGGGTTGTTGCTGCTTACGTTAGTGCGAGTTCAATGTTGGCTAATTTTTTTATCACTATTAGCCACTGTGCGTGGCGGCACTTCATTTCTTTGTCCAACGGCGACAAAGAAACGAAGCAAAGAAAACGCCTCCCCACAATCTGTATTAAGTGTCCCCAGCGTGCAGACCACTGCTTTTGGTTCCCGCGTAGAACGGTGCTCGCAAAACCACGGACACTTGAAACCCTCCTTCTCGCGAATTCCTACATCCCCACGCTTCGCCACCAGTGCTCTCGGGCAAGATCAAACCGTTCACGGGCCGCGCGGTCATACGCTTCGGCAAGCGAAAGGAAAGAGAAAAGTACCCGCGCATAAACAACGCGCTCGAAGTGTACGCCTGAATTGACTACGCACCGACTCGCTTTTCAGCTCGCCTCAACACGAGTGCGGCCGCATCAGCCGTGGGCGCATTGATCTTGCCCGAGCGCACTGGCGGCCAAGCGTGGGAATGTAAGGATTCGCGACAAGGAGGGGTTCAAGTGTCCGTGGCTCTAGCACCGTACTACGCGGGAACCAAAAGTGGTGGCCTGCACGCTGGGGGACACTTAATACGATCAGTCCGTGGGCGCATTGATCTTGCCCGAGAGCAATGGTGGCGAAGCGTGGGGATGTAAGGATTCGCGAGAAGGAGGGTCAAGTGTCCGTTGCTCTAGCGAGCGCGTCTTGAGGGCTTGGTGGACTGCGTGATCCGCGCGACCGACTAGGCTAAGGGGCGCGCATGGCGCGCAATACGTTTGGGCACCGGCATACCAGAAAAATAGTGGACGCCCCGCGCCTGGCGCGAACAACTGCGCCCGAAATTACTGAACACCGGATAGCTTCAGAAACCGCAAACAGGGGTGAGGCCATACCGGTCTTTGGGCCCATCGATCTTGCCCGAGAGCACTGGTGGCGAAGCGTGGGGATGTCAGGATTCGCGAGAAGGAGGGCTTCAAGTGTCCGTCGCTCTAGCGAGCACCGTTCTACGCGGGAACCAAAAGCAGTGGTCTGCACGCTGGGGACACTTAATACAGATTGTGGAGAGGCGTTTTCTTTGCTTCGTTTCTTTGTCGCCGAAGGACCAAGAAATGAAGTCCCGCCACGGACAGTGGCTAATAGTGATAAAAAATACTGCCAACATACAACCCGCACTAACGTAAGCAGCAACAACCCAGCATCGACCCCCAACCACTGCATAAGCCCCGCGCCCAAAACCCCGCCAGAGTGCGAACGAAAATAACCTGCTAACGCACGCAGCGCCAACCCAGCACCGCCCCTCCCGCCCATAGCCCCGCGCAAAAAACCCCCTCTTAATGCAAAATCTTTGCAAGAAAATCCTTCGCACGATCAGACTTCGGGTTCGCGAAAAAATCTTCCTTATTGTCATCCTCAACAATAACGCCCTTATCCATAAAGATCACCCGATGCGCGACCTTTCGCGCAAAACCCATTTCGTGCGTGACACACATCATGGTCATCCCTTCCTGCGCGAGTTCGACCATCACATCGAGCACCTCATTAATCATCTCAGGATCAAGTGCCGACGTCGGTTCGTCGAACAGCATCGCGATAGGATCCATCGACAATGCACGCGCAATCGCAACCCGCTGCTGCTGGCCCCCCGACAGTTGACCCGGAAACTTGTCCGCATGCGCACGCAGCCCTACGCGATCCAGCAGCTTCAGCGCTTTCACCGCGGCTTCGTCTTTCGACCGGCCAAGCACCTTGACCTGCGCAAGCGTCAGGTTTGCAGTGATCGACAGATGCGGAAACAGCTCGAAGTGCTGAAACACCATGCCGACTCTCGCCCGCAACTTCGACAAATTGGTCTTCCGGTCGCCGACCGACTGGCCGTCAATCGTGATCGCGCCTTCCTGAAACGGTTCAAGCCCATTCACCGCTTTAATCAAGGTCGACTTGCCCGAACCCGACGGGCCGCACACCACGACTACCTGGCCTTTCTTGACTTCCGTCGTGCAGTCGGTGAGCACCTGGAAAGGCCCATACCACTTCGAAACATTGTTGATTGTGATCATCGTGAAATCCATTCCTGATTGAGCTGAACGAGCTGAACGAACTGATTAAGCGGACCTGGCTGCGTGGAAGAAGCACCGAAGCGGTAAGCCCATTGAGTGATTACGCACAAGCAAGGTCTTGTCATCGGCGACCCTGCGCTAGCTGCGCCTGCTGCAACCGGCGCGCATACAAGGTCAGCGGGAAGCACATCGCGAAGTAGATCAGCGCGACCAATCCGTAGATCGGAAATGGACGGAACGCGGTATTGGTAATCATCGAGCCGGTCTTCGTCAGTTCAATGAAGCCGATGATCGACGTCAACGCCGTACTCTTGACCACCTGCACCAGAAAACCCACAGTCGGCGCAACCGCGATCTTCCTCGCCTGCGGCCACACGATGTAACGCAATTGCTGCCCGAACGTCATGCCGAGGCTCGCCCCTGCCGCCCACTGCCCGCGCGGCACTGCTTCGACGCAACCCCGCCAGATATCGACGAGATAGGCGCTCGTATAGAGCGTCAGCGTGACGGTCGCGGCGACCCATGGCGACACCTCCACGCCCAGTAACGGCAGGCCGAAGAACGCGAGAAACAACTGCATCAGCAACGGCGTGCCCTGAAACAGCTCCACATAGAGCGAGACCACCCGCCGTGCCCATGACAACGGCGACACGCGCATTGCAAGCAGCAGCAGGCCGACCGCACCGCCGCAAACGAAAGCGATCAGCGAAAGCAGAACCGTCCAGCGCGCGGCGAGCAGCAGGTTGCGCGCGATATCCCACAGAGTAAATTCGGTCATTGTGTACGCTCCGTTGCGAGTGTCTGCGCGCGACGCCATGCGAATCGTATCCGCCCGTTGCGCCGCGCATTTGACGTACGTGCCGCGCGTCCCGCAAAAAGGCCGCGGCTCAGTTGATTCAGCAGTAACCGCAAGACGATCGACAGGAAGAGATAGGTCGCCGTGACGATCAGATAGCTCTCGAACGAGCGGAAGTTGCGCGACTGGATGAAATTGGCCACATAGGTCAGGTCGGGCACCGAGATCTGCGACACCACGGCGGATCCGAGCATCACGATCAATACCTGGCTCAGGAGCGCCGGAAACACATTCGCCAGCGCCTGCGGCAACACTACATGGCGGAATACCTGGCGTCCCTGCAAGCCGAGCGCCTGCGCTGCCTGCACTTGCCCGCGCGGAATCGAGTCGATGCCGGCACGGACAATTTCCGTTGCATACGCGCCCAGATTGACGGTCATCGCGAGGATTGCAGCTTGCATTTCGTCGATATGAATACCGATGCCCGGCAGCCCGAAGAACACAAAGAACAACTGCACGATGAACGGCGTATTGCGTATCAGCTCGACGTACGTCGCGACCGTCGTGCGGGCCCAGCGGGGACCGGCGACGCTGACGCTCGCGCCCGCGACACCGACGAGGCCGCCCAGCACCGTTGATATCGCCGTAAGCCAGAGGGTGACGCCGACCCCTCGCGCGAGCATGCCCGCGTAGAAGCCGAAGCCGCTGAAATCGAATGCATAAGTCATGGCGTGTCGCTCATGGTCAGGTAAGGCGGGTCATTGAAAGATCGGTCGGCAGCAACGCCGCGCAGCAGCTTCTGCGAAATCGCGCTTGTCGTGTTGTGCGCGCCGGGCCGTGGTTGTGGGGCTTGCAATCGTCGCATCGAGCTTCTGCAGCGGATCGTTTGCCCGGATGAGCCGGAGTAGTCTCGGTAACCGAATGCGTATAAAAATATTAGGATTACAAAATACACGCCGCAATCGATATATCTTCATGTGCGCCATGACGAAGGCGCATGGCAAGTCGCTGACATCCAGGCAACGCCGCCGTCGCCTGGATGATCCATGCAACCTATGCGCGGTACTTGACCTTCGGCAGCACGCACAACATTTCATACAGCAGGTTTGCACCGACTAGCGCCGTATTGCCGGACGCGTCGTACGGCGGCGAAATCTCCACCAGATCGCACCCGACAATATCCAGCCCGCGACAGCCGCGGATGATTTCAAGCGCTTGCCAGATCGTCAGGCCGCCGATTTCCGGCGTGCCGGTGCCGGGCGCGAAACTCGGATCCAGCCCGTCGATGTCGAAGCTCAGATACACCGGGCCGTCGCCCAGTTTCGCACGCACTTCGTCCATGATCGGCGCGACCGACTTGTACCAGCACTCCTCCGCCTGCACGACACGTATGCCGTGCGAGCGCGACCAGTCGAAATCCTCCGCCGTATAACCGGTCCCGCGCAGGCCGATCTGCGCGACGCGATTTCCATCGATCAGCCCTTCTTCTATCGCACGCCGAAACGGTGTGCCGTGGGCGATCTTCTCGCCGAACATCGTATCGTTCACGTCCGCATGCGCGTCGACATGCACCACGCCGACCGCACCGTATTTCTTTTTCATCGCGCGCAGGATGGGGAGCACGATCGTGTGGTCGCCGCCCATCGTAAGCGGCACGCAGCCATGCCCGAGGATCTCGTCATACGCTTCAGTGACAATATCCATGCTCTTCTGCAAGTTGAACGTGTTGATCGCGACGTCGCCTATGTCGGCCACTTGCATGCTGTCGTACGGCGCCGCGCGAGTCGCCATGTTGTACGGGCGCAGCAGGCACGATTCGGCGCGGATCGCACGCGGCCCGAACCGCGCGCCGGCACGGTTCGACGTGCCGGTGTCAAGCGGCACGCCGACGAAACACGCATCGAGCCCTTCGGCCGATGCGGCGGTAGGCAGACGCATCATGGTCGCCGGTCCCGCGAAGCGCGGCATCTGGTTGCCGCCGAGCGGCTGGTTGGACGTGTTGTCGGACGGGTTACTGTGGTTCATGGCAATCCTTTTATGTAGACGGGTTAACTGGCCTGTCGGCGCGTCAGAACCTGCTTGATTTCCTGGAAGGCGGCGAGCCCGAACGGACCCAGTTCGCGTCCGAAACTACTGCGCTTGTAGCCGCCCCACGAAGTCTGTGGATAGATCAGTTGCGGCGTGTTGACCCACACCACGCCGGCTTCGAGAGCGCGAGCGACGCGTTCGCCGCGTGTCTCGTCGGCGGTGACGATACTCGCCACGAGCCCGTACTCGCTGTCATTGGCGAGTACGACGGCTTCCTCTTCCGTGTCGAACACGCGCACGCACAAGACCGGGCCGAAGATCTCGTCGCGCCACAAAGCGCTTGCCGGCGGCACGTCGGCGAAGATCGTCGGCGCGATGAAAAACCCCTGCACCGGCGCGCCGGCTGGCCGGCCGCCGCCGGTGACAAGCCGCGCGCCATCTGCAATACCTTGTTCGATATGGCCGCGCACCCGGTCGAATTGGGCGCGGCTCGCGAGCGGCCCCATCTGCACCCCGGACGCGAACGGATCACCGACTACGATCCCCTCCGCGCGCTCGACGAGCCTCGCAAGCAACGTGGGCGCGAGTTCACGCGCGACCAGCACGCGGCTTGTCGCCGAGCACATCTGGCCGCTGTTGAAGAAGCCGCCTGCCGCGACCAGATCGACCGCGAGGTCGAGGTCGGCATCGTTGAACACGATGATCGACGACTTGCCTCCGAGTTCGAGACTTACGCCCTTCAGCGTGTCGCTGGCAGTCCTCATTACTGTCTGGCCGACGCCCGTGCTGCCTGTAAACGATACTTTGGCGACCCCGGGGTGCGCCGCGAGCGGCGCGCCCACGTCCACACCGGTACCCGTCACCGCGTTGAAAACACCCGCCGGCAAGCCGACCGATTCGATTGCCGAGAGCAGCTCGAGTTCGGGCAGCGGCGTGACTTCGGATGGCTTGAGCACGACCGTGCAGCCGGCTGCCAGCGCCGGCGCGAGCTTCCATGCCGTCGTTACCATCGGAAAATTCCACGGTACGATCAACGCGGCCACGCCGCAGGGTTCGCGCAGAATCCGCGCACGGTGCTCGGCGCCAGGGATGCCGACTTCTGCGCCGCTTGGGTCGTCCAGTTGCTCGGCTAGTTCCGCGTAATAGCGGAATGTCGCGATCACATCGTCCACATCCATGTGAGCTTCTGCTTGCGGCTTGCCATTGTTCAGCGATTGCAGCATCGCGAGACGTTCGCGCCGCACATCGACTTCCGCCGCGATCGCGCGCAGATAGCCTGCGCGCGCGGCGCCGGTCGTTTGCCGCCACGCACGAAACGCGCGGGTCGCGCCGGCCACGGCCGTTTCGACGTCCTCTGCGGTACCCGCGGCCACGTCGGCCAGATAAGCCCCGGTGGCAGGGTTAACCACGGCAATCGTGCGGCCCAGTGCGCCGTCGACCCAGCGGCCATCAATGTAGAGCCGCGTCAGGAATTGCGTGTTGTCTGGTGCGTTCATGCGAGGCCTCCCGGCACATGGTCGAACCACTTCTGTTCATCGATTTCGATCAACGTGGGCACGCGCCGCGCCACGGCCTGCTGCAGTTCGCTCGCCAGCATCGCGGGCGTATCGGCCGATGCGGCGCAGCAGCCGAAGCCGCGTGCCAGCGCGAGGAAGTCCGGCGTGTAGATGTCGACGCCGATCGGCTCGATATCGCGCTCGACCATGTATTTCTTGATCTCAGCATAGCCGCGGTTGTTCCACAGCAGCACGATCACCGGCACGGCAGCTTCTACAGCGCTCGCCAGTTCGGGCAGCGTGAACTGCAGGCCGCCGTCACCGATCAGGCAGATCACGGGGCGCGGTTTGACTCAACCACGGACTCACTTCCCGAGGTAAAGCCCGACGCAAGCCGCGCGCCGATCGCGGCCGGCAACCCGTAGCCCAGAGTGCCATAGCCAGTCGATGAGTTGAACCACGACCTCGGCGAGACCGCCTCGAAGACGAAATTGCCCGCGTAGACGGGGCGCGTTGAATCGCCCACGATGATCACATTGGGCAGCGTTTTTAATACGGTATCAAAGAGCGCTGCCTGCGAGCGAATGGGTGCGTCGTAACCGGCATTGACCGCGGCACGCGCGGCGCTTACGCGCGGCGCGCCCCATTGCGCATCGCGCGGCGGCAACGCTCGCGCGGCGAGCCTCTGGTCCAGCGCGGCGAGCACGAGCTTGGCGTCGGCTGCAATCGCCACATCGGGCTGGAAATTACGCATTGTCTGCTGGGCGTCGATATCGATCCTGATCAGCTTGCCGTCAATCGCGAAGCCGCCGTCGAACACCACGTCGTAGTCGGTCTCGCCCAGTTCGGTGCCGACCGCAAGCACGACGTCGGCCTCACGCACCAGTGCGCGCGTCGCGGCGAGCGACTGGGTCGAGCCGATCGACAGCGCATGGCCGCGCGGCAACAAGCCCTTCGCATTGATCGTAAGCGCCACCGGCGCCTGCAAGCGTTCGGCCAGCGCGCGCAATTCAGGAGCAGCCTCGATAGCCCCGCCGCCGGCCAGGATCAGCGGGCGGCGCGCAGCCGCGAGCAAGGCTGCTCGCCTCGTCGAGCGCGGCCGGAGCGCCGGCGGGCTTGGCAGGCAGCACCACTCGCGCGGGACGTCATGTCGCGCGCGGGCGCGACGATCACGTCGAGCGGAATCTCGATGTGAACCGGCCGCGGCCGCGCGGTGGCGAAAACCGCGAACGCGCGCGCCAGGACTTGCGGGAGTTCGTCCGCATCCAGCAGCGTGTGGGAGAACGCGGTGAGGCCCGCAAACACGTCGCGCTGCGACGGCAGTTCGTGCAGGCGCCCGGCGCCGCCGCCGAGTTGGCGCGTGGTGTTGACGCTGGAAATGACGAGCATCGGGATCGAATCTGCGTAAGCCTGCGCCATCGCGGTCGCGATGTTCGTCATACCCGGCCCGGTGATGATGAAGCACACGCCGGGCTTGCCGCTCACGCGTGCATAGCCGTCCGCCATGAAGCCCGCGCCCTGCTCGTGACGCGGCGTGACGTGGCGCATTGCCGACCTTGCCAGTCCACGATACAGCTCGACGGTATGGACACCGGGAATGCCGAACACCATGTTCGACGCCATAGTGTTCGAGCAGTTTCACGAGCGCTTCGCCACAGGTCTGCGTGCTGACTGGCCGGAGCTGGCTGTGTCCGCCTGCGTGGCCGAAGAGCGAGATATTTTCAGGCGAGTTCATGAGACTCCTGCTTATCGGTATCGGTTTCGGTCCGTTGCCGGTGCATGCTTTTCTCCGGAGTGTGCTTGGGTTCATGCATTCTTCGTGCATGACGCGCGAACGGCAATCGATGAATTTTCATGCTCGCCATGTGCGCAGCTCATGGGTCTCTTTAAAGGGAGCATCCTTTCAGGCGCGGCGGGGATTATCATTCGGTGTATCTGATGAAGCCTTGTATTCGTGCACACTTAAAGCCCTCCGGTCGGGAAGCACACCCCGCCGTCATGATTTTTCGAAATGCAGCAAGGGAACGAAAATGCGCCGTCTGCCGCCGCTGAATGCGCTGCAAATCTTCGAAACAGTCGCGCGCCACCGCAGTTTCACGCGTGCCGCCGATCACCTTTGCCTGACGCAAGGGGCCGTGAGCCGCCAGATCCTCGCACTGGAGGAATACTACGGTTTTCCGCTATTCACGCGGCACTCGAAGGGGCTTGCGCTGACGATAGAAGGCGAGCAGCTATTGCCGACTGTGAAAGAGAGCTTCTCGCGAATCGAGGAGATTTCGCTGCGGCTGACCCGGCAGCGTACTGACCTCGCGCTGAAGGTACCCACCTGCCTGATGCGCTGGATCCTGCCGAAGATCATGCGCTTCCAGGCTGAGTATCCCGAGATCCAGTTGCAGCTCACGACCACCTGGCAGCATGATGTCGATTTCCAGGTCGAGCCGTTCGACGCGGCGATCATTTATGGCTCGTCGCCGGGCGTGGACGTTCATTCCATTGCGCTTTTCGACGAGCGACTGACGCCTGTGTGCGCGCCTTCGCTGCTGGAGGAAAAGTCGCTCGATAGCGTTGGCCGATCTTGCCCGGCATACGCTCCTGCATCCGACGCGTGACCATCGTGACTGGAAGCTGTGGCTCGCCCATGCCAATGCGCCCGAGATCGATGCGGATCTTGGGCAGAGTTTCGAATCGCTCGACCTTGCGACGAACGCGGCAACGCAGGGTTTCGGCGTCGCAATCAGCGATTGCTCGCTCGTGAGTGAGGATGTAGCGTCAAAGCGCCTTGCCATGCCCTTCGACATAGTGCTGACGACAGGCGCCCGCTATTACTTCGTCTACCCGGATTGCCTCGCACATCAGCAGAAGGTAAAACTCTTTCGCGAGTGGATCGAAGCGAATTAAGACGCTTGGTGACAGGAGTCGTTCGTCTAGACAATTTCATTAGGTATCCTCCAGTCTAAGCCGATCGGTGCTTCGCCGTCTATGCGGCCGGCAGTGCAGCGAGCGTGCACGCTTTCACGTGTCTCTGACCATCGCGGCCGGCGGCTGCGGAAGATTCAACCCAAGATTTAACCCCTATCCGAGCGCAACGCTCGCTTGTCCTTTACGACCCCCCGGGTATCGCCCTGATCGCCCGGCCAAACACCTCGATTTGTTCTCGGCGCGTACAACTGTTTGTCCCCCTGGGGTATTCGTGACTCGCAGGAATAAGCCTAGATTGGCACCTATCGGCGCCGTTGCTCCGATCAGCAACATCACTCGCAAATTACCCCCCGAGGTCTGACATGAGCACTGTTAAAAAAGTAGTTGTCGTCACTGGCGCGTCGCAAGGTATTGGCGCCGAAGCCGTAGCCGCTTTCCGCGCACTTGACTATCGTGTCGTCGCGACGTCCCGGTCAATCAAGCCATCGACAGATCCGGATCTCCTGACAATTCCCGGCGATATCGGCGACCCTGCCACCGCTGAGCGCGTGATTTCGGAAGGCATTGCGCGTTTTGGGCGGATTGATACGCTGGTGAACAATGCGGGTATCTTTATCGCCAAGCCATTCACCGGCTACACCGCCGACGACTATGCGAAGTACCTGTCGGTCAACCTGAATGGCTTCTTTCATATTACGCAACTCGCAATAGCTCAAATGGAGAAGCAGTCCAGCGGACACGTAGTGACCATTACTACAAGCCTCGTGGATCAGGCTTCCAAAGCAGTGCCTTCTGTCCTTGCGTCATTGACCAAGGGCGGCCTGAACTCGGCCACGAAGTCGCTCGCAATTGAATACGCCGGCCGCGGGATCCGTGTGAACGCGGTCGCCCCTGGTGTCATCAAGTCGCCAATGCACGCGCCCGAAACGCACGCCACGCTCGCCGGTCTGCATCCGGTCGGCCGGATGGGTGAGATGAGTGACATCGTCGAAGCTATCCTGTACCTGGACTCGGCAAACTTTGTGACGGGAGAGATTCTCCACGTTGACGGCGGTCAAAGCGCAGGTCACTAAGACCACTGTGGGCGCCGAAGGTCGGCGCCCTTCTTTAACGAACATCTTTTGAACTACACTGAGCAGCGCTAAGACGTCTGCAAGTCCAGTGATAGGCGCTATCTAATTAGTCAGGCGTTCAACAGTCCCAGCGCATAACCTCAACGTTGTTGCAGTAAAATTCACTACAGCTCTTACGCCGACCATGCCGGGGCAGCGTCAGGAACCACCGTAGGCGCGCCGCAAGCCACTTATGGATAAATGATGACTCTCACTGCGCAACAGCAAGCGATAAAGGACGAATTCATTCAGGTTCGCGGTAGCTGGGCGCCGCAATGGGAAAGTATCCTGCGAATGGATTGCGAATTTTTGCATGCCTATCTGAAACTCTCCGCGGTTCCCTTAAGAAAAAACCATCTGGCAGACAAGGTAAAGGAATTTGTTTACCTGGCGGTCAACGCATCGTCTACGCACCTGTTTTTGCCCGGTGTCCAGATGCATCTGAAAGCGGCAATTGGTTTTGGCGCCACGCGCGACGAACTGATGGAGGTGTTGGAGTTGGCAAGCACGGTCGGCATCCACGCGTCCAACGTGGGCGTTCCGATCCTGCTGGAAGTGCTTCAGGAAGAAGGGGTCAGGAAAGGCCCCGAGGCACTAGATGCCCGGCGGCAAGTGTTAAAGCAGCGATTTGTCGATGAACAAGGGTACTGGGATACGTCGTGGGACGGACTGCTCGAGCTTGATCCCGAATTATTCGAGGCTTATACGGAGTTCTCTTCAATTCCGTGGCGCAATGGTGTGCTTGAACCGAAGGTCAAGGAGCTTGTACTGTGCGCGCTGGATGCGGCGGCCACACACTTGTACGCGCCGGGAATCAAGATTCATATGCGCAACGCCCGTCGCCTGGGTGCGACGGCTGGAGAAATCATGGAGGTTCTCGAAATAGCGAGCGTTATCGGAATTCACGGAGCGCTGATGGGCGCTCCCATGCTTGAAGATGCAATCGCCGCTTCGGGAACGAAATAGAAGAGACTCAAGGACCCGCGACTCTTACGCCACGACCATCAAAGAACCAAATTCCGAGCGCGTAATGCCGATGAATGCAGCCGTGGCACCCTGAAGGTGCCGTTGAAAAAGCGCTACTCCGATCTCCCGTTCCAACAACCGGATTCGCGCGGTAACGTTCGACTGCATGGTTTGCAACTCCGACGCTGCCTTGTTCATATTGCCATTCCTGGCAACTGCTTCGAACACCTTAAGGTCGGCAACGTCCATGTTCGCATCCTTCTCTGCTTCAGCCCGGCGTTTTGGACTTGAATTCTTCACCATCGATGCGGCTGGAAACACTAAGATTCCCAGCGGGATGTTCATGAAGAACCACGTTGATAATCTTCGGATCCGATCCGATTGAGTCGTGGGTCACCTGGATAATGTCGCGCATGAGCTTGCTGCGACGTTCCGGCGTCAAGCCGGCAGTAATATGGCATTCAATGAAAGGCAAAATAAACTCCCGTGTTTATCATTTAAGACGGTTGATGAGGTCTTTGTCATTGACGTTTCCGTCGGAATATTCCGGCAGGTGCTCGCCGTGCTCAACGAAATTGATCCCTCGACCTTCGCGGATGACCAAAAATATGTCCTCCTTCGTTTCCCCTGTTGCCTCGCTGACTACGCGAAGAAGACCTGCAGCAAGCTTGCGCTTCTGCTCGTCCGTCCTGCCAAAGCGCATGTCACATGAAATAAGGGCCAATTCTTTCTCCTGAGTGCTTGCAACTAACTATTGAATTCCCGGGTGCTGTGCCGGGAAGGTTGGTTCCCGCTTGATTTGGGTCATAAGCTGCATCAGCTCCGCGATCGAATGCTGATCCAGCGACGCCACCAGATCGATGATCTCTCCACGTAGTTCGCTGTCCGCGTACGGTTCGCTGAGCCAGTGGAATTTTTCGACAGTTCGATCCCATGTGAAGGGATTGTCGAGTCCGCCTTCAAAGCCCACATGCTCCTTGGAAAGCGTGCGGCCGTCTTTGCATTTAATGGTGACGCGAGTGTTAAGCGCGCGTGGATACTCCGCGCTAAACGCTGCGTCGGGCCGTACCACCACCCTGCTCAGTAGCACTTGCGCATCTGCAGCCTGAACGCGATGCGGCTCCAGTTGGGCCGGTCCAACTTGGTCGTCCAGGATGGCAGCCGCAATCAAATACTTCAGGTTGTAGTCCGCTTGTTCCTTTGTTTGAGGATGATCCTTCGAACCGAATCCGCCACCGCCGGCAATATCAAAACCCGTTTGAAAGATATCGCAGGTGATTTCCTCAATATCATCCGCCTTGATGGCATTCGCGCGCTTGATTGCGAGCGTAACCTCCAGCACTGGCTGACCGTGAATCAAGGAGCAAAACTTCTTCATGACGGTTTGCCTGATGACCTCCAGCCGGTTGTCTTCCCAGTCGATATCGATGGGCTGATCAAACATCCGCACCAACCCGTTTGGACCTTCGAACAGACGTAACGGACCAGTGAAACCACGTTTAGCGAGCGACACCGAATACACGGCTCGCATGCCTGTCATTGCCGGGGAGAAACCTTTCCACTGCGAGACCGGTTCAGAGTGCACGCAGGACAGCGAGATATTGTCGGCGGTCGCTATGGCGACAGCGTTCGCAATCTGCTCGACGTTGAGACCAAGGAGCTTTCCCGAACCTGCGGCGGAAGAAATGGCTAGCTGGATCGCGTGATTGAAACCCTTGGACATGACCGGTACAACGGCTGTAATACGGCACCCGATTTCATAGGCGACGGCAAGCGCGAGCATGAAATCCTCGCCACTAGCCGACGCATGCTCCGCTGCCGCCAATACGGTGCCGAAGTTGTCGCTCGGATGGCAAAGGCCGCCCGGGGACATATAACTGTCCAGCAGGTCCACATACCGGACCAGACCAGAATTGTAAAAGGCTGCTTGATCCACAGAGGTCGTCCCGCCGCCAATGAGTGAACAAGTCCCTGAGGAGCGGTACTCATCGAACTGTTCCCTCAGTACCTTGAACGGCAGGCCGGGAGACGCCGCGATGGCACAGCCGAGACTATCAAGAATGTTCCGCTTGTATAACTTGCGAAGATCCGGCGTGAGGCTATCGGGATGTGCATCACGGGCAAACCTGGCGATGCGCTGAACGGTAGTCACTGAGCTCATTTGGCAGGTACTCTCGAGGAAATTAGAGCTGACAACAACGATGGCGATGACAAGCGGGCAATCCGGACCGTAACGTTCGGGGCTTGTTTCAATGCTTGTTTCAAGGCTTGTTTCAAGGCTTGTTTCAAATGCAGCACAAGCTTCAAGTCAGTTCACGAGATATGAAGGTCGCACTTATCGGACTTCTTATCAAGCGAGGGAAAAGGATAGGCTTATCTGCTTACAAGATACCCTTGGAGGCCCGACTCCAGAGACCCGCCCGTCGGCAAAGCCCGCGCATTCCCCTAAGAACGATCAAGCTCTAAGTTCAGCTACTGGACAGTTTCCTGACAGGAACAAAATGGCGTGATCATGTTATGAATGGAACTGAACGAGCCCATTTCCTCATCACTAGTCGCTTGCAATTGAATGACATCTATCCGCGCTGTCGCAGGGTCTCGAACCACGCGCTCTCAGGACTGGAAAATGTTTGCCGCAATGCTTCGATAAAACTGCTAAGCCTCGCGAGGCGCGCGTTTCCGTCTCCGCTGCAGGATGGTCGATATCGACTCTTCTCGGCGTCCGGGCAGGACACTGATCGACGAGCCGGCAGAGATCACGCCTGTCGAGATGACGCTCAGATACACCCCTGCGTATCCGCTCATCAGCATGTGCTTGGCTGCACGGGAATAGCCCATGACAGCATTCAATTTGAAACATGGGTTTCGCGGCGACTCCACTTGAAGCTCCACTTCGCCGATGAAAACGCGGTCACCCACCCATAGATCCCGTTCCATCAACCCGGACGTTGTTAGATTTTCGCCCAGCGCACCGAACGCTAAAGGACGCTCTGAATCTGCCGCGTCGGCTTCGCGGCGGCGGTCTCGCCACCACGCATAATGCTCTGACGCAAACATATAGACAGCCTTGTCCAGGCCGCCGTGCACGCTCAAGTCCGCTTGCTCGTCTCCCGCAAGACCCAGACGTCTAAGCTCGACATCTGCCGGTTTCTCAATGGTACTCACCGGACTCTTTCGGAATGCCGAATGAACTGTTACCGGAGGCGAAGCGGCCTCGATTGACAACGGAACCGACAGGCCCACATTGACCGCCAATAGTCGGGCTTCAACCGCTTCGCTCATGCGATCTCCTTCATCCGGCAACTGGCACGTGCGGCTTGGCGCGTGCCGTTGCTTGCTATATTCGGCGGCGCTGCTTCCCGAGCGAACTCGTATCACGGACTGATTCGTTGTTCGCTACATGCCTTTTCCCGCCGCCGACAACATATAGACATATCGACATATCGACGCCCCGCGCCTAGGCGCACCGCGTCGTATCAAAGCACTAAGCAATCTCACAATGTTCGTGCTTTTCCGGGGGAGCGAATTCACCGAACACTTCGCGCATCTCCCGAACGACATTGCTAACAATGTCTTTCGCTGGCCTTACATCGTGAATCAGACCGGCTGACTCACCCGCGATGACGGCAGCCATTTCGAATCTATTGTTGGCGCGCGCATCAACGTAACTCGGCCCGATGATGTGAAGTTGCTGGAGGAGATCGCGCTCGCGGCCGGCCCATGTGTCAGAAAACTCATTTCGCAGAACCCGGCCCGAGTATGGCGCCGGCCAGACATTGCTGCGTGCCATGTCGAACAGGATGCCTCGAATTGTCTCCTCGCCGCCCTGACATTCAACAATGCGGCGCTTGGCGTCCGGATGACCGATTGCTTCCTGGCTAGCGTAGAAACGCGTGCCGAGAACCACGCCGGAGGCGCCGAGGGCAAGAGAGGCGGCGAACCCCCGGCCGTCCGCGATGCCGCCGGCGGCGACGACCGGGACTTTCGCGCCCACCGCGTCAACGACTGTCGGGACCAGCGAAATCGTGCCGCAAGACACGCCGTGACCGCCGCCTTCCGCGCCTTGAGCAACGATGACGTCCGCACCTTGATCGACGGCTTCACGGGCCATCTTAGCCGTCTGTACCTGACAGATCGTCAGGATGCCGGCTTTCTTCACTTTCTCGATGTGCTTGCTTGCGTCGCCGAAGGAAAACATCACTGCGACGGGCGAGTGCTCGATGCAGACATCGATCAAGTGTGGCTGACGGGAAAGACTCCAGGTAATAAACCCTACGCCTACGCGGGCACCATCCGCCAGGGCGAATTGTTCACGAAGCCAGGTCTCGTCACCATACCCACCGCCGATAATTCCCAAGCCACCCGCCGCGCTGACCGCTGCGGCGAGCTTTCCGCCTGCCACCAGATCCATTGGTGCGAGCAGAACCGAATGGTCAATACCGAGCTTCCTGGAGAGTTCTTTATAACGTTGAAACATTACAGCCTCCGGTGAATTTTTAGAGAGCGGCGGTCCGATGCATTCCCACTCCTCCTGCGCGACTGAAGCCTTGCAGCACCCCCACTCTGTTACATCACAATCAGCATTTAAAACGATTTGTTTTGATAGCGGCGATCACTAATTCAGATAGAACGGGGGTTTCGTTCGCACTGGGGCGGGGTGGGGGCGCGGAGTTGGTGCAGCGGTCAGGGTCAGGATGAGTGCCGGGTTGGTGCTGCGTACGTTAGCGCGGGTTTTATATTGGCTGTATTTTTATCACTATTAGCCGGGGTATTTTCGTTCGCACTCGGGCAGGGTTTTGGGCGCGGTGCTGGTGCGGTGGTCAGGGTCGATGCTGGGTTGTTGCTGTGTACGTTAGCGCAAGTTTAATGTTGGCTATATTTTTTATCACTATTAGCCACTGTCCGTGGCGGGACTTCATTTCTTTGTCCAACGGCGACAAAGAAACGAAGCAAAGAAAACGCCTCTCCACAATCTGTTTTAAGTGTCCCCAGCGTGCAGACCACTGCTTTTGGTTCCCGCGTAGAACTGTGCTCGCAAAACCACGAACACTTGAAACCCTCCTTCTCGCGAATTCCTACATCCCCACGCTTCGCCACCAGTGCTCTCGGGCGAGAACATGGGCCCAGAGAAAAACGTGGCTATACAATTCGGTATGCTTATTTACTATGCACAAAAAGGAAGAATGCCCCGTTTCGCGCAAACAACCGTGCTTGAAACACTAGCACTTGAATCATACAGACCGAAAACTCTTAAGTTAGCCATAAACATGGTGGGGCTGCCCTAATTCGTCGCATACCGAACTTGCCCGAAAGCACTGGTGGCGAAGCGTGGGGATGTCAGGATTCGCGAGAAGGAGGGTTTCAAGTGTCCGTGGTTTTGCGAGCACCGTTCTACGCGGGAACCAAAAGCAGTGGTCTGCACGCTGGGGACACTTAATACAGATTGTGGAGAGGCGTTTTCTTTGCTTCGTTTCTTTGTCGCCGTTGGACAAAGAAATGAAGTGCCGCCACGCACAGTGGCTAATAGTGATAAAAAAATGAGCTCACATATAACCCGTGATAGCGTAAGCAGCAACAACCCGGCTCCGACCCCGACCACCGGCCAGCCCCGTGCCCAAAACCCCGACCGAGTGCGAACGAAAATCCCCCGCTAACGTAAGCAGCAACAACCCAGCGCTGCCCCTGACCACTAACCATCAGCCCCGCGCCCAAAACCCTGACTAAGTGCGAACGCCCCGCCCCTTATTAGGGCCCGGTCCCCCGCCCCGCCCCCGCTCAATACGAAATTCAGTGCTTTACCCTCTCATGGCTTTACCCGTTGTAACCATTTTTATACATTGGATAAAAGCCATGAACCTTAAAAATCACCCTGCTTGCCGTCCCTTCACCGAAGCCGGTGAACTTTCGCAAATCTCCGCCTTTTACGAGGAGGGACGCAACATCATGTGGATGATGCTGCGCTCTCGGCCACGCCCCTGCTTCACGCAGGAACTGGTCAGCGACATCCTCGAATTGGCACGCGTTGCGCGCAACTCTGGCCTGCCCTTCGACTTCTGGGTAACCGGCTCATTGGTCCCCGATATATTTAATGTAGGCGGAGATCTCAATTTCTTTGTCGACGTTATTCGTTCCGGCCGGAGAGAATTATTAATGGCATATGCACGCTCTTGCATCGACGGATTGCATGAGATTTACACGGGCTTCGGTACCGGTGCTATTTCAATTGCAATGGTGGAGGGCACAGCGCTAGGCGGCGGTTTTGAATCGGCACTAGCCCACCACTTCGTGCTCTCTCAAAACGACGCCAAAATGGGCTTTCCGGAAATAGCGTTCAATCTTTTCCCCGGGATGGGCGGCTATTCGTTAGTCGAGCGCAAATCCAGCATGCGATTAGCGGAGGAGCTGATCAGTACGGGTGAAGCACATACCGGAGACTGGTACGCGGAAAAAGGAATCGTCGACCAGACTTTTCAGCCCGGCGAAGCTTTCATTACCACGCGTACTTTCATTGACGGCATTCGGCCCAAGCTCAACGGCATTCGCGCGATGGTCAAGGCGCGGCAGCGGGTGCTGCCGCTATCGCGTGCCGAGCTGATCGAGATCACCGAGGATTGGGTCCGGGCCGCCTTCACCATCGAGGAGAAAGACCTGGCGTTCATGGAGCGGCTGGTTATCTTGCAGAACCGGCGAGTCTCTAAACTCAAAATGGCAGTCGTAGACAACTAACGCTTTTTGACCAGCGGCAGCTCAGGCTATCAGCCTGAGTTGTCCTCGCTCGGCAAGCCACGTTTCGAACGCTCTGGCCGGCATGGGTCTCGCGTACAAGAACCCCTGTACATAATCGACTCCAATGCCCTGCAGGAATTTAGCCTCCGCTTCATTTTCCACGCCTTCGGCCACCACGCTAAGACGCAATTCATGCGCAATGGCAACCATGGCCCGAACGAGCGCCTGTGGTTTGCTATTGACCTCGATCCCCTTGATAAAACTCCGATCAAGCTTGATTGCATCCAGCGGAATGCGTGACAGTTGCGACAGCGAGGAATACCCCGTACCGAAGTCGTCCAGATGCACACGCACACCCATCTTCCGGAATTGCGCGATCAACACCAGCGCGGCCGCTTCGTCTTCAATAAAACAACTTTCGGTTAGCTCCACGTCAAGCAGGCAAGGATGCAGCTTCGTCTCTTCCAGAACCTCGGTAAAGTGTTTCACGATGTCCGTGTCGCGCAACTGACGCGCGGAGACGTTGATCGAAATCCGCAAATCGATACCCTGCGCCTGCCAGGTAGACGCCTGGATTGCAGCGGCCTCCATGACCCATCGCCCAAGCGGGCCGATCAATCCGGATTCTTCCGCATAGGGAATGAATTCCAGCGGCGAGATAACGCCGCGTTCGGGCGAATTCCATCGAACCAGGGCTTCAACGCAGTCGACCTCACCGGTTCTCAGGCACAGTTTCGGCTGGTAGTAGAGCTCCAGCTGTTTCTCTTCCAGCGCCTTTCTCAAGTTCGTGTCGAGCCAGACGTACTCCGCCACCTTCCTGTTCATTTCCGGCGCAAATACCCGGTAGGTATGCTTGCCGCCGTCCTTGGCGACATACATGGCGGTATCGGCGCTGCGAATCAGGCTTTCAAGCCGGTCTCCGTGCTCGGGGTACAACGCAATTCCGATCGAGCAACCTGTGTAGAGTTTAATCAGCCCAAAATCGAACGGGGCCTGCAAACTCGCCAAGATAGTCTCGGCCGTCTCGATCAGCAAAGGGATGGTCGACTTGCTTGCCACGACGACAAACTCGTCACCGCCTAAACGTGCCAGCGTATCGCCTTCCGGCAGGCAACTCTTGATCTTGGCCGCGACCTCTCTGATCAGCCGGTCGCCGACAACATGACCATAGTGGTCATTCACCTTCTTGAAGTTGTCCAGGTCGAGAAACAGGATGCCGAGATGCTCTTCACTACTGCTGCCCTCTTCAGCCGATTCATCCTCCGCTGATTCGGACGCGAGTTCAGCCGCGAGTTCGTCCGCTATGGCGCTCTCAATTTTCTCTTGAATGGCCTTGCGGTTCAGCAAGCCCGTCAGCTCATCGGTAGTAGCTTGCTTGACGAGCAACTGCTGGGCTTTACGCTCCTCGGTAATATCTGTTCCCGAGCAAATCAGGAACCGTTCGTCTACGCCGCTACCACTTTGCACGAATTTATTGCGAAATAAAAACAAGCGGGGTCCCGTGACCGTATTGATGTATCGCTCGACTTGATACGGCTGGCCACTGGCAAAGAAAATATTGACATTGCTTCGCGACGCGGCGCCTTCGCCATCCGACATGAACAGGACGTACGCGCTCTTGCCAATCACGTCTTCCTCGCGCATGCCCGTCACTTCCTCGCATAAGCGATTGAAGCGCTGAATGAGCCCGCGTCCGTCAAGGATGACAACCAGTGAATTGACTTCCGACACGACCTGCTCGGCGAACGCGAGACCATGCACCAGATCGCGCGCTACCGAGGACGTATCCTCGTAATCCGACGCAGTGCCGGCCCATTCCCGCACGTTGATCTTTTTACCGACGAGATGAAGCCGATAGGAATCGCCGAAAATCTTGAGGTCGAGTGCGAGATGCGACGTAACGCCGGTCAGCGCCCGGACCTGTGCGGCCTGCGTGGAGTCAAGCGTGACGCTGACGGTAGCCGGGCCTTGCACGGTCGCCAGCTCGAGTGCGTTGCTATCTATGGACAGCCGCCAGCACGGGCTGGACGTGCCAAACCGCGTATATAAATCGAGGCTGTCTTCTTCAACATTCATCTGCCACTCCAGAGAAAATCGTCTGACTGCCGCCCTTAGCGTTTCCGGTCAGATTGACCTGTTGCAGGCACCCGCGGTCCGCATTGGAGGTAGCCTTAACCTGCAAACTCGCTTGATGACGTCACGCGTACCGGCTTGCCATTCTTCGGCACGCACGCCGACACAAACAATAGGTCGTTTTTAGACAATTATCTGATGATATCTTACGCGTACAGCGTTTATAGCGCTGGCTTTAACGCAAAAATATGAAAGAACTGCTGCGAAAGTCCAACAGCAATATCGCATTCGCACACGCGCTTAACGCGCTGGAATTCCCCTCATCACGACGCCAAAAGCACACCCGTTTTATTATTCGGCGCGTCGCGGCGGTGTGATTATAGGTTCTGTTCTTATCCAGTAGTACCTACGGCATAACGACCATTAAGCTAAAAAACTTAACGCGTAATTTCAAGTTCTCCGGGCGTGCCTGGCATCGGCTCGGTTTTCTGCGCGACAGGAAGGTCCTGGTAACGCAGAAAGGGACAGCGCCCATCCGATTTGGCGGCATACATGGCGGCATCGGCACGGAGCAGCAACTCGCCGGCGGATGAGCCGTCCATCGGGAACTGGCTGACGCCGATGCTGGCGCCGACCGTCATGCTGCGCTCATTGACAAGTAGCGCATCGTCGAGCGCGTCCTTGATTCTTGCGGCTATACCCGGCGCCGATCCGATCGCGCGCGGCCCGTCGATCAGCACCACAAACTCATCTCCGCCCAGGCGCGCCACCATGTCGGCGCTGCCCAGTACATGTTGCAGACGGCGCGCCACGGCAATAAGCACATCGTCGCCGACAGAATGACCAAACTGATCGTTGATCTGTTTGAACCGGTCAAGATCGACGAATAGCACCGCAAGCTCCTCCCTGTTCGCCGCTGCCTCGTGAATCGCCGCCTCCAGGCGCTCCATGAACAGCATCCGGTTAGGCAAGCCAGTCAGCACGTCGTGCCTCGCCAGATGGGCAAGCGCATGTTGCTTGTCATGGAGCACATCGATCTGCGACCTGATTTCATGACGCATGCGATCAAAGCAGCGCGCCAGCACGCCGATTTCGTCGGCCCGCCTGAGCGGCAGCGTTTCCATCGAATGGTCAGCGAAAAAGTGGGTGGCGGCGTGCGTGAGCATCTGCAGCGGCTGGACAAGCGCCCGGGCAAACAGAATTGCAAGGGCAAGCGCCAAGGCACTGAAGATCAGCACCATGTGAATAATTCTGCTGCCCAGCAGATTGGCGCCGGCCAACGCATCGGAGAGCGGCTTGGACAGGCCCAGCACGACAAAGCGGTTACCTTCGGTTGAGCCGAACGGTCTGCGTATGAAGGCCAGTATGCGGCCCCCCGCCTGCTGCGGCTCCGCCACGCCATTCAGCAGCACGGCATGGTTTGAGTGCTCGAACAAGGGCTTCGTCGCGGGAAAGCTGTCCTGCATGAAGATCCGGCGCCCCTTGTCGAAGCCGAAGGTCTGCGACGGGTCGGGATGGACGAGGAAATCGCCCCATTCATTGGCCAGGTAGACCTTGTAGTCGCCCGGCAAATCGACTTGCAACCGTTCGAGCAGGCTCGCCAAGTCCACGTCAATCACCACTACGCCGACGATTGCGCCGCTTGCGGCAGCTATTGGCGTGCCGATACGCAGCGTCGGCCGGCCTTCCGCGGAGTGCGCGCCGTGCTCGTGATTGACGGCGATCGGCGATATATAAATATGGCCGGCAGGAAGCGCCAGCGTGTCGAACACATAGGAAAACTGCCCTTTCTCCTGCAAGCCGCTTTCCTGGACCCGCACCGCATGGCCGGCGTCCCGGTCGAGACGGATCAGTTCCAGGCCATAGTCCTGGCGCTCGATCAAACGGATCTGCAAATATTCCCGGTGGTGGGTCATGAAACTGGTAAATACCTGCGCCAGCCGGTCCCGAGCAGCGATTGTGCCGGCGCCGTCGCCGGATTGCGCGACCATCGCCGACGACGGCAGGGTCGCGAGCACTTGCGCGTCAGCCGCAATATCTTCAATGGCGACCGAAGACCGCTGCGCAAGCAACTCCGTCGAGGTCAGCAAGCTGCGCTCGGCCTCGTTCACCAGCATCGTGCGATTGGCGCGGTACGCGTAATAACCGGTCGCCCCGGAAGCCAGCACGCCGATGCACGCAAGCAAGACCGACAGCTTGAAGGTCAGCCCCGGGCGCATCATTAAAACCGCTCCGGCCGGTCGCCAGATACTATCTGGCTCCATAAGGTCTCGCGCCGCTGAATGTTTTCCACCGGCTCGATCCAGACGATGTGGCCTTTATCGCTATTCTCCGGTGCGGCCGTCAAGGTATTGGCGAGGCCCTGGCGCTGCGTCAGTTGAGCGCTGACATCCGGTTCGAGCATGTAGTTGATCCACGCCAGCGCGAGCGGCCGATTACTGGCGGACTTCGTCATTGACCAGCAATCCAGCCAGGCGAGCGCGCCTTCATCGGGAATCACATAGCCCACATCGGCGCCGGCACGCCGCAACAAAGCGACTTGCTGCGTGCCGTAGTTGCCGAACATCAGGGCAACCTTGTGCTGGATGAAGAACGCGGTAGCCTCCTCGGGAAGGTTGTAATACGCGAGCAGATTGCGGCGTAAATCAATCAACTTGCGGGCGATCAGCCGCGTTTGCGCGGCATCGAGCTGGAAGGGATTGGGAAAGCCGAGCGCCAGTGCGGTGAACGAAAAATTGTGCTGGGCACTATTGAAGTCCAGGACCTTGCCCCGGTAGCGCGGGTTCCACAGTTCGTTCATCGAACGCGGTGCAATGGTGATCTGCTTGCGATCGTAGATTAGTCCCATCGACGAATACGTGAATGGAATTGCGTAAGCCTTGCCGTCTATGGTCAGCCCTTTAATAGCCGATAACGCGCGAAAGCGCGGCAACTGACGTTGGGTATTGGGGAGGCTGGACGAGGTCGAGCGGCGCCAGCAAATGCTCGCGCGTGTAGCGCGCGATCTCCGCGGTGTTGGCCGCGAGCACGTCGAATGCGGGTGTGTCGCCGGTGTGCATCCTGTCCCACAGCGCCTCGTCTGAATCGACCAGCGTCACCTCCACGCGCGCGTTGAAGCGGGCCTCGAAGGTCTTCACTACATCGCTGTCCGCGTAGCCGGGCCACGCCAGCACCCGCAAGACGTTTTGACCGGCCGCGACGGGAGACGTCCAGGACACGCTGCCGCTGAAGATCAATGACGACAATATCAAGTTGAAAATGGTGGCTGCGAAGATGCGGCGGCGGGGTGCCGTGGAGCGCGGGACCGGTAACTGCCAAATTAGTGGGGGACCCCGGCGCATTTCACTCGTCCTCGTTCAATGATGTGCATACATTTGATGTTGCTTAGCGTGGTGCTAACCGGCGCCAGGTTTGATGCTGGTCGCACCGGCGATGGTGGGTGCCTTGGCGCCTGCGTTTCCCTACATTTACGTTAACGGCGCGGTTTTTCGAATCTTTAAGAATGGACGTAGGGTGTTCGCTCGCGCCGGTGGACGGGGAGGTGTTTTGGAGTTGGGGGGCGGTGCTGGGTTGATGCTGCTCGCGTAACGCGGGTTGTATGTTGCAATATTTTTTGGCTTTATTAGCCACTGCGCGAGTTATTTGCGTTCGCACTCGGTCGGGGTTTTGGGGCTCGGAGTGGCGCCGTGGTCAGGGTCGATGCCGGGTTGCTGCTGCTTACGTTGGCGCGGGTTTTATGTTGGCTATATTTTTTATCACTATTAGCCACTGTCCGTGGCGGGACTTCATTTCTTTGTCCAACGGCGACAAAGAAACGAAGCAAAGAAAACGCCTCCCCACAACCTGTATTAAGTGTCCCCAGCGTGCAGACCACTGCTTTTGGTTCCCGCGTAGCACGGTGCTCGCAAAACCACGGACACTTGAACCCCTCCTTCTCGCGAATCCTTACATCCCCACGCTTCGCCACCAGTGCTCTCGGGCAAGTTCGATGGCCCACGGACGAGCGAGGCCCTGCGAACCAGCACGGCCCCCCACGCTTACAGTCGGGTGCAAAGATTCCGGTGCTTAGCCACCGAAGGGCCGGCTGCGTCTTCAGTGGTCCGCGAGAAGCTATGTTTCTTGAGTGACTTCGAACAGGGTCGTTTGCACGTAGCGTGGGGTGTCCCACCATATTGTGGTGGGCGCCCTAGCGCATGACCGTGTTGATTCTTGGGCCATCGTTCTTGCCCGAGAGCACTGGTGGCGAAGCGTGGGGATGTAGGGATTCGCGAGAAGGAGGGGTTCAAGTGTCCGCCGTTCTAGCAAGCACCGTTCTACGCGGGAACCAAAAGCAGTGGTCTGCACGCTGGGGACACTTAATACCGTTTGTGGGAAGGCGTTTTCTTTGCTTCGTTTCTTTGTCGCCGTTGGACAAAGAAATGAAGTGCCGCCACGCACAGTGGCTAATAGTGATAAAAAATTTAGCTAATATTAAACCTGCGCTAACGTAAGCAGCACCAACCCGGCATCAACCCCGACCACCGATCAGCCCCGCGCCCAAAACCCCGCCCACGTGCGAACGAAAATACCCTGGCTAATAGTGATAAAAAACATAGCCAACGTGCAACGCGCGCTAACGTAGGCAGCTACAACCCGGCACCGACCCCGCCCCCCGACCACCAGGCCCTCCACACCAGAACCCCGGTCACGGTCAATCCCTTCAAAATCCAAAAAACAAAGGATTGCTACGTAAAGTAGCCAAACCAAACAGCGCCGACCAACGCGTCAGCATCCCCCCTCGCCTATAATGCTGAAACTGAACAGATGTTTACGGTGGAGAGCACTACCCTATGAGTCAACCACACGGGCGATACTCAAAACCTCGCGACAATGGCCCGCGTCAACCGCGCCCTTCGGAGCCTTCGTCTCGCAAACAGAAAAAACCATTTGTAAAGGCTCAGCCCGCACGGGACCCGGCGCAAACGGCTTCTATATATAAAACACGGTCGTTCAAGTTATTGGTCGACGCCGCAGGTGCGGAGAACATCGCGTTGGGACTCGACTCGAACCTGACGCGCGTCGCCGAACTGGTCAATGGCATAGGCTTCACGCCCGAAACCGCCTTCCATATCGAGACCACGCTCGGACTGCCGGATGGCTTCTTCGATCAGCCGAGCCCAGTCCTCTCGCCAGAGATTATTGCGCGTTTGAAGTCACCCCTCGACTTCATGCATGCGCATGTGGAACCGGAGCCCGCCTACCCGGAATGGGTTAAGCCCTCTCAGGCTGCCAGCACGATCCAACAACACACCTCAAGCGAGCACTCGCCCAAGGAACCGGAAATGCCGAAGAAAACAAGCGACGCGTCGCCGCGGGCCGTCGCAAAGAATACGAATATGCAAACCGTGAAGCCCGCCGCCGGTAAGTCGCCTAAGACGGCTTCCGCAAAAACCAATGCACTCATAAAGTCGAGCCCTCAGCAGTCGCTGCTGTTAAACGACGACACCGCGGCCGTGGAAAAAATTCGGCGCGCCAACCTCCATGTGCTCACCTCCCGCAACGGTTCAAAAGTGCGGCTGGGCAGGCTGATGGAGCTCAGCGGATCGAATATGGCGCATCGGCTGCACGGCCAGAAACGGCTGGACGATGCCGAAACCAATCGCTTTATCGAACGCCTCGGATTGCCCGCCGGCTGGCTGGATGTGCCGCAAATAGCCGCAGACATTCCACTCTCGGTGGCGACCTTGCTTCTCCCGGCGTCCCGCCGTCATGCGGCCGCTCAAGAAAATGTGCTGCCAGTGCCTCAGCCGAAGACTGCACAGGCGAAGCCCGAGGGCGAGAAGGTTCGCACTGCGCGCGTTCAACACGCCTCTGCTGCTGATGCTGCTGATGCTGCTGAAGCGGCTGAAGCGGCTGAAGTGACCCAAGTGGCTGAAGCGAATCCCGAACGCGTTCAGGCAACTGCCGCCGATGAACAGAGCCCGGCCGCCATGTTGCAACGAGAGCCGGCGACATCATCGGAAGCCGGGGCTGCACTCTGGCAAGAGAACGACGTCCCGGCCGCTCAGGCACTCGATGAACAACATCCTCTCGTCCTGGCAACCAGCCTGGACAATTTGCAAGGCATCCAACCCATAGCAGAAGCGCTGCTAAAAACGCTGGCCGGCAAGGCCCGCACCGGCCGCCTGGACGAAACAAAAGCATTGGAACTGCTGCAACAAGCTGTATCGCTTTGACTTTGAAATAGCGCGAACGCCGGCAACAATGGATAGGCATGGTCGGCGTGTTGCGCACGCCGCATTGTCGTTCGGGACTCACGTTCTTGCAGTCACAGCGTGACTACAACCCAGCAGAACTTTCTTGCGGCGCATGTCGCTCGCACGCGAACAGCGAAATTGCGCCGTGCTTCCGTGCGGCTTGCGCGTCGAATCTATTCGCGAACTTCCGTGCCGCCGAGCATGGCCGCGTCCCGACACTCCCCTTGATCTACTTCAGAAGCGCGCGGAAGTTCACAGCTTTGCCGTCGGTTGCACAGCACGCCAACAACCTTGATGCCCGCCGCTTTAATCCTTTCCGGACCTTCTACCCCGTACCCAAACACGGTAAAAGACACGATAGGATCGTTACATTAGAAGATACGAGCATCACAAATTGGTCGCTGAAAACCCTAATAGCGTCCGCAAATGTTATTGACGCATCATTTGGGTGATGAGAACATCACAACAAAGTTTGTGCCTTATTGCATTGCTGCATAGCGCAATACATAAAAAGTTTCGTCATCCAGACGAAGGAGACATGCGACATGAGTGAGCCGCTTGCGGCCGCTTCATCGCCTCAGATACCGTTGATCCGCGTTGCGGGCGTCACCAAGCGATTTGGCGGCGTGCAAGCGCTTCGCGGTGTCAACCTCGAAGTACTTCCCGGTGAAGTCCACGCGTTGCTGGGCGAAAACGGAGCCGGGAAGTCGACCCTTATCAAGATCCTGAGCGGTGTGCACGCTTACGATGAGGGTTCCATCGAGATCGACGGCGAGAAAGTGGCGTTCGACTCTCCGGCGAAATCCCGTGCTGCGGGTGTTGCCGTCGTCTACCAGGAC
Source organism: uncultured beta proteobacterium (assembly GCA_963708695.1). Taxonomy (GTDB): domain Bacteria; phylum Pseudomonadota; class Gammaproteobacteria; order Burkholderiales; family Burkholderiaceae; genus Caballeronia. The sequence continues at coordinate 47,641 of CAVPTS010000013.1, read as the reverse complement.
CTGAGCCTGGTGGAGTCGCTTTCGGTCGGCTGCCAACCTGATGCTCGGGCGAGAGCCGCGCACGCGCTTGGGCTTCGTGAAAAAGCGCGAGCTTATGGCGCAGGTCAGCGACTTTCTTGCAGGCGCACGGCATCCCGCTCGATCCGCACAACACTCGTGGGTTCCCTGCCATTTGCCTACCGCCAGATGACCGAGATCTGCAAGGCGCTGATGGGCGATGTGCGCGTTCTGATCCTCGACGAACCCACGTCCGCGCTCACCGGCGGCGAAGAAGAGATCCTTTTCAAAGCGATCCGCACGGTCACGGATCGCGGCGTGGGCGTGATCTACGTGACGCATCGGCTGAACGAGGTCTTTCGTATTTCCCAGCGTGTCACGGTGTTTCGCGACGGTCTGAATGTCGGCGACTATTCCCAACGGCGCAAACCGATATGAAGCAGCTGGTCGCGGCTATTGTCGGCCCGGGCCATGCGGCCTTGCATGCGCGGGAAAAGACCGCCGTGGGCACGGAGAGCGATACGTCGATTCGCGAAGCGGAGGCGGCAACCCTGGCTGCTACGCCTACCGCACCTGCCGCGCCAGTCCTCACCTTGTCCAACGTGAGCAACGATCGCCTGCGCGACGTCGACCTCGTCGTGCTCAAGGGCGAAGTCCACGGACTGGCGGGACTGATCGGCAGCGGCCGCACCGAGATCCTGCAAACCATTTTCGGCATCAGGTCCATCGATACCGGCATCGGTCGTAATAGACGGTCAGGCGCTCTCCGCGCATGACGCCCGCCGCGGCCATCAAGCTCGGCATCGCGCTTGTGCCGGAGGACCGCCATGTGCAGGGTCTCGTCCTCGATCACTCGATCGAACGGAACCTGACGTTGCCGTGGCTCGCGCATTTTTTCCCGCTGGGGTTGGCTGCGCAGCCACGCCGCCGCTCAACAGGCGCGAAGTGCGATGAAAATGCTGGCGGTGAAAGCGCCGGGGCCTTCCACCTATGTGAAGTTCCTATCGGGCGGAAATCAGCAGAAGGTCGTCTTTGCCAAGTGGAACCACCCGCGGCCCAAGCTGCTGTTACTCGATGAACCCACGGTCGGCGTCGACGTCGGCGCGCGCGAGGAAATCTACGGCGTGGTCCATGACGCCGCCGTCGCCGGTACCGGCGTCCTCGTCGTGTCGTCGGATCTCGATGAACTTCTGCGCCTGTGCGACCGGATCTCGATCGTGGTGGACGGCGCGCATCGTCAACACGGTCGATCGCGCGCGATCTGCGCAACGCCGAAGCGCTGCATCACCTGATCCAACTCCCTCGTTTCCTGGATGAGCACGCAACATGAACGACTCTGTCTCGCCGCTGGCGACCGACCGGCAGGCCGCCCAACAGCGCCGCAGCCGCGCGCGGCGCTTGGCGCAGCTCCTGCTGCAAGGCGACCGGCCGTACGCGCTGTACTTCGCGTTCGCGATCCTGCTGGTCGTGTTCAGCTTTGCGTCGCCGTGGTTTCTTTCCATCGACAACTTCCTGAACATCGGCCGCCAGACTGCGCTGGTTTCGATCATCGCGATCGGCATGACGTTCGTGATCATCGCGCGGCAGATCGACTTGTCGGTCGGATCGACGCTGGCGCTGTCCGGCATGTCCGCCGCGCTCGCGATGGCGCATGTCGGCGACAACTGGATCATCGGCGCGATTGCGGGCATCGGAACGGGCGCGCTCGTGGGCGCGATCAACGGCGTCATCGTCACACGGCTGAACATTCCGTCGTTCCTCGTCACGCTCGGGTCGCTGAGCGCCGCGCGCGGGCTGGCGCTGCTCGTCACCACCACGCAAGCCGGTGATCGTCACCAACGACTCCTTTGTCTCCATCTTCGGCGAAGGCGATATCTTCGGCGTGCCGGTGCCGATCATCTGGACTGTTGCTCGCCGTGATCGCCGGCATCCTGCTGCTGCACTACAGCGTATTCGGCCGGCAGATTTATGCCGCCGGCGGCAATCCGACCGCCGCGCTCTACTCGGGCATCAACATCAAGCGCGTGACCACGCTTGCCTTCATTCTGACCGGCACGCTCGCGGGACTCGCGGCGCTCGTCCTCGCCGCGCGCTCTCATGCCGCGCGGCCCGATGTCGTGCAAGGACTGGAACTCGATGTGATCGCCTCCGTGACGCTCGGCGGCTGCAGCCTTTTCGGCGGCCGGGGCTTCGTGCTCGGCACGCTGCTTGGCAGCCTGATTATCGGAACGCTCAACAACGGCCTGGTTCTGCTGGGCGTCAGTTCTTCGCTTCAACTCGTCATCAAGGGCGCGATCATTGTCGCGGCGGTGGCTTTTACCAAGAAGTGACGAGGCGCGTCGATTACTCGTGATGTGGGAACCCGGCAACGCGCCTGCAAGGTTCCGCAGTGGGCAGGAGACTCAGTACACAAGACCAACGGAGGAAAATCATGAAACATCGTCGTGGCTCAAGAATGGTTTTAGCCGGCGTGATGGCAGCGGCAAGCGCCGCGGCCATGTGCTCCCCCGACGCCAGCGCGCAATGCGTGACCGGATTGCCGGTCGCGTCGATGGGACCGACAGACGATCGTCGGGCAAGGACCGAACGGCGAAAAGGCGGCGTCGGTGGATCCGTGCAAGCTGAGCGCCGCCGATGCGGCCAAGGTCAAGGCCGGCAAATTCAAGGTCGGCATTTCCATGCAGACCATGAATCTCGACTGGTCGCAACTGCAGGTGCAGGGCATCACCGACACGCTCAAGAAATACGGCGTGGAAGTGATCGGCGTGGCGTCGGCCGAGTATCAGGTCGACAAGCAGATCGCGGATATCGAGAACACCATTCAGCGCCATCCGGACGGCATCATCTCCATTCCCGTCGATGGCACGGCGACCGCCGCCACCTACAAGAAAGTCTCGCAGGCCGGCATCAAGCTCGTGTTCATGGACAACGTGCCGACCGGCCTCAAGCATCCGGAACAATACGTCGTCCATGATTTCCGCCGACAGCGAAGGCAACGGCCAGATCGCGGCCAAGGTGCTGGCATCGTGCGTGCCGAAGGGCGGCACGATCGGGCTGGTCAATTTCGGCGTCGATTACTTCAGCACGAAGGAGCGCACCAAGGCCGTCAATGACTGGATGAAAAAGAACCGGCCGGACATCAAGATCAAGCAGGTCGACTTCACGGATCCGTCGAAAGTCGGACAGATCGCGGGCGACTTCCTGACCGGCAATCCGGACGTCAAGGGCTTGTTCGCGGTGTGGGATCAGCCGGCGCTGGACACGCTGACATCGATGCGCGCGCAGGGCGTGAACATTCCGGTCACGACGGTCGACCTTGGCCTCGAATCCGCAATCGAGATCGCCAAGGGCGGACCGCTGAAGGCAACCGGTTCGCAGCGTCCCTATGACCAGGGCGTGGCCGAGGCCATGGCCATGATGAAGGCGCTCATCGGCCAGACGCCGCCGGCCTGGATCGGCGTGCAGTCGTTGCCGGTTGTTCAGTCGAACGTGCTCGAATCGTACAAGACCGTCTTCAAGAAAGATCCTCCGGCCCAGCTCGCGGACGCGTGCAAGAAGGCAGAGCCGGCCTGCGGCTAGGTGCCGCTGTGCGAGGCCCGGGCAGCACACGTCCTCAATCGTCGTACTGCTGCCCGGTTTCCCGCGTTGTTCGACAACCCGGCGACCAATGCCCTCTTTGCGAGTTTTTCTTCAGGCATGACAAAAAACGAAAGACTGCGACTCGCTCGCCGACACGCTGCGAGAACAGAGCGTGCTGCGCCTGCGGGACGCGGCAACGTTGCTCGATGTGTCGGAGATGACGGTGCGCCGCGACATCGCCGCAAGCCCGGGCGCCTTCACTTACCTTGGCGGTTATATCGTTCGGGCCTCGGATGTTCCGAATGGCACGGGCTATACAATCGATGAAGAACAGGATCATTTCGCACAGGCCAAGGCAGACGCTTCGGCGGCAGCGGTCAAGCTGATTGGCGACAACGACACTGTTTTCATCGACTGCGGCACAACGCTGACGACGTTCGCCCGGCTGATTCCGGCCGACCTGCATTTGACCGTTGTCTGCTATTCGTTGAATGTTGCAGAGATCTTGCGGCGTAAATCCAATGTGAGAATGATTTTATTGGGCGGCGTCTACGCGGCGTCGTCGGATTCATTTTCCAGCGAAGAAAGTATCGAGACGCTAAGGCGCATGGGGATCAATAAAGCGTTCATGTCCGCCGGCGGCGTTGACGAAACGCGCGGTGTCACCTGCTGGAATTTTCATGAAGTAGCGATCAAACAGGCCGCCATGATCAGTGCGGTCGAAAGACATCTCGTCGTCGATGCCAGCAAATTGGGGAAGGTGAAGGCGGTTCGATTTTCCCAACTGAGTGAATTCGATTCGCTGATTTCCGAAAAGGGTCAGGTTCTTCGGCAAGCCTGAACGCTAGTCGTCAAGTCGCGGCATGGCCCCTCTGGTGACCATTGGCAGTTATTGTCTGGCAGTTCGACTCGCAATTTTTGAACTATAGTGTTTTGACACTGTGCCGCCTTGCCTTCGTGTTCCACTCGTATCAATCGCCTTGTCGTGTTAGCCCACCGCTAGCCCGCTGCTGCCCGCCCCTGACCGAGCCGGTGAACCGTACTGTGGATCGTCACCCGGTTACGTCCGATATTCATTGCTGAAAAGGATCCGCCATGAAGAAGCTTACGACCGCATTTGGTGCCCCCGTCGTCGATAACCAGAACACACAAACCGCAGGGCCGCGCGGGCCTGCTTTGCTGCAAGACGTCTGGTTCCTGGAGAAACTTGCGCACTTCGACCGGGAAGTGATTCCGGAGCGGCGCATGCACGCAAAGGGTTCAGGTGCCTTCGGCACGTTCACCGTCACGCACGACATTACCCGCTACACGAGAGCAAAAATCTTCTCGGAGATCGGAAAAAAAACCGATATGTTCGCCCGCTTTTCGACAGTTGCGGGAGAACGTGGAGCGGCGGACGCGGAGCGCGATATCCGTGGCTTTGCGATGAAATTTTATACGGAGGAAGGCAATTGGGACATGGTCGGCAACAACACGCCGGTATTCTTCTTACGTGACCCGTTGAAATTCCCCGACTTGAATCACGCCATCAAGCGCGATCCGCGCACCGGCTTGCGCAGCGCCGAAAGCAACTGGGATTTCTTTACGCAATTGCCGGAAGCATTGCACCAGATCACCATCGTGATGAGCGATCGCGGCATTCCACGCACGTTCCGCCACATGCACGGTTTCGGAAGCCACACCTTCAGTTTCATCAACTCGGACAACGAACGGTTCTGGGTCAAATTCCATTTCCGCTCGCAGCAAGGCATCGAGAATCTGACGGATGCCGAGGCCGTGGAACTGGTCGGACGCGACCGCGAGAGTTCACACCGCGACCTGTATGAAAGCATCGAGAGAAAGGACTTTCCGCGCTGGACGCTCGCCGTCCAGATCATGCCGGAGCGTGAAGCGGGTACGCTATCACCTCAATCCCGTTCGATCTGACCAAGGTCTGGCCGCACAAGGACTATCCGTTGATCGAAGTGGGCGTGGTGGAGTTGAACCGGAACGCCGATAACTTCTTTGCGGACGTGGAGCAGGCAGCGTTCAACCCGGCCAACGTCGTGCCCGGCATCAGCTTCTCGCCGGACAAGATGTTGCAAGGGCGGCTATTCTCCTATGGCGATGCGCAGCGCTACCGTCTGAGTGTTAATTTCAATCAGATCCCGGTGAACGCACCAAGATGCCCGGTCCACAGCTATCACCGCGACGGCACGATGCGGGTCGACGGCAACGCAGGCGGCGCGACGCCTTACGAACCGAATACGCGCGAAGAATGGCAGGAGCAACCGGATTTCAGGGAACCGCCGTTGAGTCTCGAAGGTGCGGCCGATCACTGGAATCATCGCGTGGACGAAGACTACTACTCGCAACCCGGCGCGCTGTTCCGGCTGATGACTCCGGCCCAGCAGCAGGTGCTCTTTGAGAATACGGCGCGTGAATTGAAGAATGTATCGGAGCCGATCCGCAAGCTTCATATTGAGCACTGCGCGAAAGCTGATCCTGCGTATGGTGCGGGAGTTTCCAAAGCGCTTCAGGAGCATATTTCGGAGAAGGTGCCTAACAGGGTGCTATAGGTTTTCAGGGGCAGAGCGCACGGATGCGGTGAACCGTGTGCTCGCCGGTTCGCGTCGAGCTTAGCGGGTCTTCGTCATCGACTCCAACTGCACGAGCCAGTCTGTCGTGCCCCGGAAGCGCTTCGATGCAGGATCAGCCCGGGCCGCGAAGGTTCATCAAGGAGGAATGAGATGTCAACGAAGCAAGAAGTGCGTTTGCCCGTGCCACCATTCACGCTGGAAACGGCCATCGAAAAAGTCAGGCTCGCCGAAGACGGATGGAATACGCGGGATCCGGCCAAGGTGGCGCTGGCCTATTCGCTTGACACCAAATGGCGCAATCGGGCGGAGTTTGCGAACAATCGGGAAGAAGCGCAGGCATTCCTCGTGCGCAAGTGGAAGAGGGAACTGGACTATCGCCTGATCAAGGAGCTATGGACCTTTGGAGGCAACCGGATCGCGGTGCGTTTCGCTTATGAGTCGCATGACGATTCCGGGAACTGGTTCCGCTCCTTCGGAAATGAGAACTGGGAATTCGGCGAAGACGGCCTGATGCACCATCGCTATGCGAGCATCAACGACCTGCCGATTAAAGAGTCGGAGCGTAAGTTTCACTGGCCTCTGGGCCGCCGTCCCGACGATCATCCGGGACTGAGCGACCTGGGCCTTTAAATACAAATGCGCGCGGCTTAAGGAGTTCAATCGGACCTTCGTATAATCAGAGTCTCATCGTCCCGGTTTCGGCGAAACGCGTATGCAGACCGAACGCTGTTGCCAGATTGTGCGGCGTATGTCCGCCGAACCTTAGCGCGTCCCGGAAATAGTCGCGCAGCATGTCACGATAAGACGGATGCGCGCAGTGCTCGATCACCTGCAACGCCCTTTCCCGCGGCGCCAAGCCTGTCAGGTTCGCCAGGCCCATTTCGGTCACGACCACATCGACGTCATGTTCGTTGTGGTCGCAATGCGGAACCATCGGCACAATGCTTGAGATTGCGCCATTCTTCGCGACAGACTTGGTCGCGAAAATGGCATACGCGGCATTGCGCGCAAAGTCTCCCGAGCCACCTATTCCGTTCATCATGTGCGTGCCGCCCACATGCGTGGAATTCACGTTGCCGTATATATCGACTTCCAGCGCCGTGTTGATCGCGATCAGCCCGAGCCGACGGATCACTTCCGGGTGATTGCTCACCTCCTGGGGACGCAGCACTAGCTTGTCCCGGTAGCGCGAGAGATTACTGAAGACCTGTCGTTGACGTTCACCAGACAGCGTGATGGATGCGCCCGATGCGAACGTCACCTTGCCCGCATCCATCAGTTCGAACGCCGAATCCTGCAGGACTTCTGAATAGATTGTCAGCGCTTCGAATGGAGAGCTTGCGAAGCCGGACAGCACCGCGTTCGCAATCGTGCCTATGCCCGCCTGCAACGGCGGCAGCTTTCGAGGCAGGCGGCCGCGCGACACTTCATGCTGAAAGAACTCGATCAGATGCCCCGCTATCCGCGCAGTATCCTGGTCAGGCTTTTCGACCGTAGACGGACTGTCCGGGCTGTTAGTCACGACGATCGCGGCAATCCGGTCAAACGGCACATTGATAGACTGCGTGCCGACGCGGTCATCAGGTCGCACGATGGGCAGTGGCTCACGCAATGGCCGGTCGGCGGGAAGCCAGATGTCGTGCAAGCCTTCCAACTCTGCCGGCTGCGCCAGATTGAGTTCGACGATAACCTGCTTCGCGCAAGCGGCGAACGTCGCTGAATTGCCGATCGAGGTTGTCGGAACGATTGCACCAGACTCCGTAATCGCAGCGGCCTCGATGATCGCAACGTCCATTGAACCGAGGCGATTCGTGCGAAGCAGCTCCACCGTCTCGGACAAGTGCTGGTCGACATACATCACCTGTCCGTCGTTGATCGCGCGACGCAGCGTGCTGTCCACCTGAAACGGCAGTCTTCGCGCGAGCACGCCCGCCTGGGTCAGGATCTTGTCCGTATCGTGTCCGAGCGACGCACCGGTGACCAGCGTGATACGCAGCGGCCGGCCCTCTCGTTGCACGCGTTCGGCAAGCGCCGCGGGCACAGCCTTGACGTCGCCGGCGCGAGTGAAACCGCTCGCCCCGACCATCATGCCGTCATGAATCAACAGCGCCGCGTCGGCACTCGACATGACTTTGCCGAGCAGCGCCTTGCAACGAATCCGGTCTTCGATCATTTGAATGCTCCTTTGGCCAGTCGATCACGGGCTGGCTTTTTTTCGTCAGATGCAGCGGCGCTGGAAACCTCCAGGCCGCCTCGCAGATCAACTGCCTCCGAAGAAGACCGTGCAAAAGCTTGCGGGTCCGACGCATTCATCGGCTTTGCGCGGTGCTTGGCGCACCGCTTCGTTTGTCGTATTGGTCGAGACCGTAGTCTGATCCTGCGATGGTGCTTGCACATTCGACCCAGCAGACGGAGCGGATTGCGCGTATACCGCCGACACGACTAACCACGAACCGGCCACCACCGCGCTCTTCAATAATTTCATTTCACTTTCCTCGTTTTATTACTTGCGTGCGGCATTCAACTCGCCACCGAGGGAAATATATGACTGTGCGATGCATTGATTAAGCGGGCGTTGTGTAAGGCACCCTTCCGGGCCTGTGGACAATCGGCGTGTGGCGTTCTTATGGTGACGCGCATCTTTTCAGTGGCTGGGGAACGGTGCATCGTGATCAGGCCATGTCGTGCGAATGAAATGCAGCGATGCCACATGCGCTGCTTCGAGCACGTTCGCGGCGATAGCTCTAAAATTACAGCCTCGACTACCCAAGCCGGCAGTGGGTAGCGGGCTTAGGTGCGGAGGCGTCGCCCGTGCACTGATTGCGCTCGAACATAGAAACCCCAAGCGTGATCTCGGCAGCATGGTTCAGCGAAGCTGACCAGCTCTTTCGTCTCTGCGGGTTCACAACAACGCCTGCGCTTGCAGGCGCACAATTCGGCATTCTTTGGCAATCTGGGGTTCTGATGGATACGCTACAAAACATGCGCGTCTTTGCACGAGTGGTCGAATCGGGCAGCTTCACGGCGGCAGCGATGAGCATGAATTCGAACACGGGCGCGATGTCACGCGCGGTCTCCGAACTTGAAGAGCACCTGCGAACGCGCCTTATGACGCGCTCCACGCGCAAGCTTTCACTCACCTCAGCGGGTGAGCGTTATTTGAAGCGATGCCTGCTGATTCTTGCCGACATCGACGCTGCCGAAGAAGAAGCGAGCAGCGCGCACGAACATCCTTCGGGAAGCTGCGCATGTTCAGCTTCGCGAGCATCGGCCAGCATTACGTCTTGCCGGCGATTGCGCAGTATCGGCGGCAGTATCCGGATGTATCGGTCGACCTGACACTTTCGCAACGCATGCCCGATTTGTTCGAGGGAACCAGCGACGTGGCGATCATCTCCGCGGCGTCCCTACCCGACTCCGAGATGGTCTCGCAGCCGCTCGGCTCCGACCTTCAGCATCCTGTGCGCATCGCCTGAGTACGTGCGCTTGCAGGGCGTGCCGGAGCGCCCTGCCGATCTGGCGAAGCATCAGTGCCTGACGCTGCATACGCCCGCTTTTCCGGCTAATGAGTGGACGCTGGAAGGCCCTGACGGCGTGCAGCCGATGAATATCAGCGGCCCCGTCCAGGTGAATATTGCGGAGTCGCTGGTGGTGGCGATCCGCGAAGGTCTTGGTATCGGCATGCTGCCGCTTTATTCCGCCGTGGATGGGTTGCGCAATGGCTCGCTGGTTCGCATTCTGGACCAGTACGTCCTGCAAAGGACGAACATCTATGCGCTTTATGCGTCGCGCCGATTCGTCGATGCAAAAACTCGGACGTGGGTCGACTTCCTGCGCACTTACGTGCCCGCGATGATCGAGCGCGATGAGTCTGTTCTCGCCGACGTCGCACGGGGCACTGCGCTCTGAAACGCAGCTTTCCCACCAGATTCCATAACAGTGCCTTCCGGCGGCGGGCCTTAATTTTAAACGCCCACTTACCTAGACTTTAGTCACCGGTTGCGAACAAGACTGTTCGCGCTGGACCAAGACCTAAACGAGAGGTAAGTCATCATGAAGTCCCTTATTCAAGCCGTTATTGCCGCCAGTGTGCTTTGCGCACCTATCGCAGTGTTCGCTCAGTCGAATGCGCCCGTTTCCCGTGCGCAAGTGCGGGCAGAATTGATCCAGTTGGAAAAGGCTGGGTATCACGTGGGTGATGGCGATAACGCGCATTATCCTGAGGCGATCCAGGCCGCGGAAGCGCGCGTCTCGGCGCAAAACAGTGCGGCGACCGGTTATGGCGGCAGCGCTAATGGTACTTCCGGCTCGGGACGGCCGAGCGTGTCGGCGGCTGATTGGAACGCGATGTACACACGATAGGGTTCCATTCGCACTGGGGGTCCGTTCGCACTCGGTCGGGATTTTGGGCGCGGGGCCTGGCGCAGCGGTCGGAGTCAATGCTGCGTTGCTGCTGCGTACGTTAGCGCGGGTTGTATTTTGGCTAAATTTTTTATCACTATTAGCCACTGTGCGTGGCGGCACTTCATTTCTTTGTCCAACGGCGACAAAGAAACGAAGCAAAGAAAACGCCTTTCCACAATCTGTATTAAGTGTCCCCAGCGTGCAGACCACTGCTTTTGGTTCCCGCGTAGAACGGTGCTCGCTAGAACCACGCTGCGTTGAAACCCTCCTTCTCGCGAATCCTGACATCCCCACGCTTCGCCACCAGTGCTCTCGGGCAAGAACACTGCACTTATGGATTAGTTCGGCCTCCCCCATATTTGCGGTATGAGGTACACCGACCGTTGCGACTTCGAGTGCGGATTGTTGCGCTCGGCGCGGGGCGTTTCACTATTTTTTGGTGTAGTGCCCAAACGTATGGCGCGCTACGCGCGCCCCTTGCTTAAATGAACAGGCGGATCACGCAGTCCGACAACACGCAAGGACGCGTGAGGCCGTATTGGTCAGTGGGTCATCGCGCTTGCCCGAGAGCACTGGTGGCGAAGCGTGGGGATGTAGGGATTCGCGAGAAGGAGGGGTTCAAGTGTCCGTCGTTCTAGCGAGCACCGTTCTACGCGGGAACCAAAAGCAGTGGCCTGCACGCTGGGGACACTTAATACAGTTTGTGGAAAGGCGTTTTCTTTGCTTCGTTTCTTTGTCGCCGTTGGACAAAGAAATGAAGTCCCGCCACGGACAGTGGCTAATAGTGATAAAAAATACTGCCAACATTAAACCCGCGCTAACGTACGCAGCAGCAACCCAGCATTGACCCCGACCGCTGCGCCAAGCCCCGCGCCCAACATCCCGACCGAGTGCAAACGAAAATTCCCTGGCTAATAGTGATAAAAAATACTGCCAACATTAAACCCGCGCTAACGTACGCAGCAGCGACCCAGCATTGACCCCGACCGCTGCGCCAGGCCCCGCGCCCAAAACCCCGCCCGAGTGCGAACGAAAATACCCTGTCACGTAAAACCCTACCGGCGAATGCCGTCAACCAGACGAACCGTCTCATCTAGATAGGTTTCCTCACAGTTATCCCCACTCCCACCCCGATCGACAACGATAAAATCCGCCACGCTGCCAAGCACAATCAACGGATGATGCCAGACGCCCCGCGCGTAATTCACGCCCTGCCACCCGCAGATCGAAAAAGCGCGCATGGCCGATGCATCGAATGCACCTGAAGGTGCAACCACCACCAAATACGACACCACGCCGATCGGCAAAAACGCCTGACTACCGAGTGGATGGCGCTCCATCATCGCGATCTCGACCGGCTGAGCGCGCGGCTGGCCGCGAAACACATTAATGAGCGGGCGGCCGCCTTCGTTGGCGCCAATATCGACGCGCGCCAGGTCGTGAAAGCGCTCGGTCGTCCCGCCGTTAATTGGAAAATGATGTGCCCCATCGAGTTCAATCACGTCGCCGAACGGCTCGAACGCGGCGCGCGTCAGGGGTTCGACCGTCAGCGTTCTCATGACCTCTTACTCCTTACTCGATCGTGCCGAACAGGCGCAAACGCGACACGCCGCCATCGGGGAACATATTGAAACGAACGTGTGAGACCGGGCCAAGCGCGGCAAGCTCAGCTTCGAAGCGATGGATATTGTCCGCCGAGAGTTTTTGTTCCGGCAAGAGCATCGGCCAGAACATAGCCTGCGTAATCAGCGAGTCGTCCGTACCGCCCACGACCCGCGCCGCCTGCAACGAACAGCGATCCGGGAAGTTGCCCTTGAAGTGGGCGGTATCGACTTCAATAGCGTGAATCACGCCCGGATGCGCAAGCGCTACGATCGCCCAGTCGTTGCCGGGCTCACGACGACGCCGCGTCTCCCAGCCATCGCCCATGTCCACGCCACGCCCGGGCATCAGCATTTGCGATGCCGGACCGAAATGCTGATTATTCGCCGCCACCAGATACGCGCCGTTTTCTATTGCGGCGAGATCAAGCCGCGCGCCACGCTCGACGCGCGTCCAGTCCACCTTCGGCTGCCCGTAAGCACGCAGTCGCGCAATCCCGCCATCCGGATAAATGTTGACGCGCAGGTGCGTATAAGCGCGAGCATCCGCGATGGGCAGGTAGTGGTGCTGGTTGCCCTGCAGCGTGGTCGCCGGCACGAGTTCGCGCCAGTCGCCATCGTCTTGCGGATTGCCGCTTTCGCTATAGCAGGCATCGATAGACGCCGCCGGCGGGAAATTGCCGGTGAAGTGACTCGTGTCGAGATCAACGCCGTGAATAGTGCCCGGCCGCGCCAGCTTGACAATGCAGAAATCATAGCCGGTAGTCCGCTTGCGCCGTGTTTCCCAGCCGTCCATCCATTTGCCGTTGTCATCGTACTTGCCGGCTATGAAAACAGCGGGCTGCGGATCAAGCATGCGCTCTTTGGGCGCAAAGAATTCGTCGCTGGCGAAGAGTGCCTGAGCGCCGAGCCGTGGATCGGCGAGATTCATATAGCGGCGAGTGAAAGCAGGCGCGTTAGGATCAAGAACAAGAGTAGCCATGAGTTAAATTCCTTAAGAACAAAGTTAAAGGTGGCAATGATCGGGCCTAGGCGACGCAACTAAGCGACGCAACTAAGCCACGCACTTAAGCAGCTTGGGCGGAAGCCTGGCCATGACTGTCGGATTCGGCTGAGGCGGCCGGTACGAAAATCAATTCGGCATCCTGATTCAACACACGTGTAGCCCGGACGCGGTCGATATCTTTCTCCCAAACAGCCACGACCACGGTTGCGACGCAGTTGCCGATCAAGTTGGTGACGGCGCGCGCAATGCCGACGAACCAGTCCACCGGCAGGATCAGCACGAGGCCAAGCACGGGAATGGCGGGGATTGCAGAAAGCGTGGCCGCGAGAATCACGATGGCCGAGCCGGGTATGCCATGCGCACCCTTCGATGTCACCAGCGACACCAGCACCACGACGATCAGATCGTGAATCGAGAGCGGCGTGTTGGTGGCCTGCGCAATGAAGATGACGGCAAGCGTAAGGTAGATTGAGAAGCCATCGAGGTTGAACGAATATCCGGTCGGGATGACAAGGCCAACGGTGGAATCCTTCACGCCCATCCATTCGAGCTTGCGCATGATTTGCGGCAGCACGGCGTCCGACGAAGCCGTGCCGAGCACGATCAGCAGTTCCTCGCGCAAATAGCGCACGAGCTTGAAAATACTAAAGCCCGTGAGCCGCATGACGACGCCCAGCACGACAAAGACGAACACCAGGCAACTCGCGTAGAACACGATCACCAGCATGCCGAGTTGCTTGAGAGACGCAACGCCGTAGGTGCCGGTCGTGAATGCTATCGCGCCGAGCACGCCAAGTGGCGCGAGCTTGATGATGAAACCCATGATGCGAAAGAACACATGCGACAACTCGTCGATAAGACTCGTCACGCGCTGCGCTTTTTCGCCGAGCAGCGACAACGCCGCGCCGAACAGCACGGAAAACACCAGCACTTGCAGGATGTCGCCCTTCGCGAAGGCATCGGTGGCGGTATCGGGAATGATCTTCAGCAGGAAGCCGGCGGTGTCCTTCAGACTCTTTGCATGCTCGGTGTAGGTGGCAAGCGAGCCGGCGTCGAGCGAATGCAGATCGATGTTCATCCCTACGCCCGGACGCGTGACATACGCCAGCACGGCGCCGATCACGAGCGCGATCGTCGTCATGATTTCAAAGTAGATCACGGATTTCAACCCGACGCGCCCGACCTTCTTCAGGTTGCCCGCGCTTGCCATGCCCGAGACGACGACACAAAACACAATCGGTCCGATCACCATCTTGATGAGCTTGAGAAAGCCGTCGCCAAGCGGCCTTAAGGTCTGCGCGAAATGAGGGAATACCGCGCCAATCACGATGCCCGCGACCAGCGCGATCATCACGCGTCCAAACAGGGAATTCAGGAATTTCAACACGACGTTTCTCCTCGTTGTCGGTCGGCACGGAACGTTGAAGCCAACTGTTCAGACTGGTCGGACCAGTTGCTGATGAGGAATATTAGAAAGCCGATATAGTGGCGTCAAGGGCAATTTGATAACGGTTTACCCGTGTTATCAAGGAGTTGAAAAGGTCAAAGACGAAGGAAAGCTGACGTCCGATCAGCGTGCGCCTACAATGGCGGTCAGACCGCGCCCGCACCACTTTTTAGACATCTTATGAAAAACGCTCCTCACACCGTGACCGATGCAGCGATCGCCACCATCCGCGAGCGTATCGAGACCAGTGTCTATCCGGTGGGAAGCTTGCTGCCGGCGCAGCGGCAATTATCAGAGGAACTGGCGATCAGCCGTGCTTCGCTGCGCGAGGCGCTCTCGACGCTCGAAGCGCTCGGCATGCTGCATATCCGTCCCGGCAAGGGCGTCTATGTGAACAGCGCCCAGGCGGCCGGCACGCATGCTTGGCGTTTCGCCGACCAGGCATCCCTGCCCGATACCTACCAGATGCGTTTCGCACTGGAAGGTTTTGTCGCGCGGCTTGCGGCCCCTGCTATTGGCGACGCGGATATTGTCTGGCTGGAGGACAACCTCGACTCGCTGCAAGGCGCCCTCACTTGCGCCGAGCTCGACGAAGCAGCGCAACTCGACTTTGCGTTTCATATGCGGATTGTCAGCCTTGCGGGCAATACGGCTATTGAATCGATCCTGCGCGGCAGTGCCGACATCATGAAAGAGAGCCAGCGGCTACCGTTTTATAGACGTGAACTGGTGCTCTCGACGTATCACGAGCATGCGGCGATTGTCGAAGCGTTGAAGGCCCGCGACAGCGAAAGCGCGGGGCGTGCAATCGAAGCGCATATTGTGAACGCCGCACAACGCGCGGGCGTTCACTTTCCCATTCCGCATAACGGCTGAGGCAGCTCCATGCCGGCATCTGATGAATACCTCGTCAATGCGTGAGCGGCAGGGGCAGGAACAGGGGTCGCTCTATTTGACTGTCTGGACTACTTCGAAGCCCTCGAATTCCGGATGACCCAGATAGAGCGAGCGGGTTTCGTTCCCCGCATTTCGATGAGCGGCGCGAAACGCCTCCGACTTTGTCCAGCCTTCAAAAGCTGCGTGATCCGCCCAGATCGTGTGGCTTGAATACAGGACATGATCCTCTTTCTGAGGACCCTTGAGCAGATGAAACTCCACGAAGCCGGGGACTTCCTTCAGATGTGAATCCCGGCTTGTCCAGAGTTCCTCGAATGCAGTCTCAGCCCCTAGCGCGACCTTGAAGCGATTCATGGCGATATACATGCTCTCAACTCCCTTGCGATAACGACACATCGGACAGACAGTTTATCGCCTTGGCCAAATGCGAGCTAATTCGTGAAGCTGCTTGAGATTCAGGGTCACCAATCCATTCCGGCGGCATGCGCAAACCAATGCGACGGGCGTTGGTTCCCGCCGGACTTCCACCCTTCTCTAGTCGCCGATTTTATAAGGCTGGGTCATGACCTCAAGCAAATGGCCGTCGGGATCGTCGAAATAAAGTCCCCTGCCATCGTTATGCAGATAGGTCTCGCCGGGACGTTGTTTGCCCGGGTCGGCCCAGTACGCAAGCCCGCGGTCGCGAATCCGGGAGAAGGCGTGATCGAATTCGTCTTCACTAACCAGAAACGCGTAATGCTGCATGGCAATTGCGCTGTCGCTATCGAAGAAATCGAGCGAGACGCCGTTTGCGAGCTGAACGACTAGCATCTGCCCGAACGCGATGGGATCCGGCAGCCCCAGGATATCCATCAGGAAGCTTGTGGACTTCCGTTTGTCGCGACACCAAACTATGGTGTGGTTTAGCTGTACGCTCATGTTGCGTCCCCTAATCGTTGCGTGTCGTGGATGCCCTTCTGTCAAGGACATCTCCCATCACGCCATGGATACAACATAGCCGAAGCATGACGGGATGCAAGTGCAACGCAACTAAGGACGGCAAGCGATGATGCCAGGTGGCGACTGACGTATAAGTCGCTCGTTACCTCCCTGATAAGGGGAAAGTCATGTCTATCGGTACGTACGGAACACTCGTCGCGGCGTCGCTGGTCTTGCTGCTTGGCAACTGGCTCGTCGGCGGGATTTCCATTTTGCGCAACCTGACAATTCCAGAGCCGGTTGCCGGCGGTCTCGTCGTTGCGGTCGCCCTGTTAGTTATCCGGGCCACGAGCCACCTGGAAATTCGCTTCGATGCCTCGCTGCAAGGGCCGCTGATGCTGACGTTCTTTGCAACCATCGGCCTTAACGCAAACCTCGCAAGCCTGAAATCCGGCGGACCGTTATTAATCCGGTTTCTTTGCATCGTGGTCGGCTTACTGCTCCTGCAAAATATGGTCGGGATTGCCCTCGCCTATGTGCTGGGTATCGATCCGTTGTTCGGTCTGCTGGGCGGGACGATCACGCTATCTGGCGGCCACGGCACGGGCGCGGCGTGGGCCAAGGTGTTTTCCGAACGCCACGGGCTTCAGTCGGCCACGGAGGCTGCCATCGCGTGCGCGACATTTGGCCTCGTCATGGGCGGCGTCATTGGCGGCCCGGTTGCACGCTTTCTCATGGGGCGCATCGCTAAGACCGGCAAGCCGGAAGAAATGCAAACCGCCAACGTGGCGGAGCCGCCGCTCGCCTTCGAGGAACCGAAGGCGGAGCAACCGACTACGCCAGCCGCATTCATCGGCACGCTGGGGTTGATTGCCATCAGTCTTGCCGTTGGAGAAACGCTCGCGCAAATGCTGGCGGGCACGGCGTTCGAACTACCCGCCTTCGTTTGCGTGCTGTTCGTCGGCGTGCTGCTGAGCAACCTGCTCGCGATGGTGGGCAAGCCCGTGACAGAGCACGCTGTTGCGTTGCTGGGCAATGTCAGCCTTGCGCTGTTTCTCGCCATGGCGTTGATGACGCTCAAGCTCTGGGATCTCGCTTCGCTGGCGTTGCCCGTGTTTTCCATTCTCGCTGCGCAAACGGCTGTGATGGCGCTTTACGCGATCTTTGTCACGTTCCGCGTGATGGGCGGCAATTATGATGCCGTTGTGCTTTCGGCGGGCCATTGCGGTTTTGGTCTTGGCGCGACGCCCACTGCAATCGCCAACATGCAAGCTGTGACCGCGCGCTTCGGCCATTCGCATGTGGCGTTTCTGGTGGTGCCGATGGTCGGTGCGTTTTTCATCGATATTGCTAATGCCATCGTTATTAAGGGGTTTTTGGCGCTGCCGGTGTTTCGCTGACGCGATGGGGGGCCTTGCGGCGGCGGATGGGGAGTTGGTGGTTAGGGGTCGGGGTCGGGGCTGGGTTGCTGCTGCGTACGTTAGCGCGGGTTATATGTGAGCTATATTTTTTATCACTATTAGCCAGGGGATTTTCGTTCGCACTCCGGGTTTGGGGGGCGTGCTACCGGCAGTGGTCGAGGGTCAGTGCTGGGCTGCTGCTGCTTACGTTCGCTCGGGTTGTATGTGAGCTAAATTTTTTATCACTATTAGCCACTGTGCGTGGCGGCACTTCATTTCTTTGTCCAACGGCGACAAAGAAACGAAGCAAAGAAAACGCCTTTCCACAATCTGTATTAAGTGTCCCCAGCGTGCAGACCACTGCTTTTGGTTCCCGCGTAGCACGGTGCTCGCTAGAACCACGCTTCGTTGAAGCCCTCCTTCTCGCGAATTCTTACATCCCCACGCTTCGCCACCAGTGCTCTCGGGCAAGATCTATAGTCCTACGGACTAGTTCGGCCTCACGCGTCTTTACGCGTTGGTGCACTGCGTGATCAGCGCGACCATTTAAGCGAGGGGTGCGCATAGCGCGCAATACGCTTGGCTACCAGTACACCAGAAAAATCGTGGAACGCCCCGCGCCAGCGCAAACAACCGCGCGAGAAGTCACTACGAGCCCCATAGCTTCGCAGCCAACCGCAAAGAGGGGTGAGACCGTACAAGTTGGTGGGTCCTGGGTTCTTGCCCGAGAGCACTGGTGGCGAAGCGTGGGGATGTAAGAATTCGCGAGAAGGAGGGTTTCAAGTGTCCGTTGCTCTAGCGAGCTGGGGGTGACCCGCTTCGGTGGACAGTTAAGCAGTTGAGTTTTGCATAGGTGATTTTCCTCCATTTGACGAGGTGCTGCGAGTTGTCCACGGCCGGCCGGCGGGTCGCCTATTACGACCATGACGCTGGCCGGCGGTGGACAACTCGCTTGCAGACGACCTTCGGTTTTTTTCTGCATAAGCCCGCTCGAAGTTGATCGGCGAACGATAGCCGATGCCGCTGTGACGGCGATGCACGTTGTACCAACCTTCGATGAACGAGAAGATCTCGGTGTGGGCTTGCTTGTGCGTCTCGAAGCGCACGCGCGCGAACAGTTCGCACTCGAGCGTGGCGAAGAAGCTTTCGCACATGGCGTTGTCGAAACAGTCGCCCACCGTGCCCATCGAGGGGCGCACCCCCATTTCACGACAGCGCTTGCCGAAGCTGATCGAGGTGTATTGGCACCCTTGATCGGAGTGGTGAATCACTCCGTGGGGACGCCGTTCCTTTATCGCCATGTTCAGCGCCTGAAGCATCAACCCGGTGCGCAGGCGGCAACCCGTCGCCCAGCCCACCACGCGCCGGCTGAACACGTCCAGCACCACCGCGAGGTACAGGAACCCAACCACGGTCGGCACATAGGTCGCATCGGCCACCCAGAGGTGATTCGGTGCATCGGCGCGGAAGTGCCGCTGCACCAGATCCGGGGCCGGGCGAGCATCAGGCTTACGCTTTGTGGTGGTCTTCCAGCGCCGCCGGCTCACGCCGCACAAGCCCGCTACGTTCATCAGGCGCCTTATCCGCTTGCGCGAGATGTGAATGCCTTGTTCGACCAACTCGGCATAGATGCGCGGCATCCCATAGGTTTCCCGCGAGCGCGCATGGATCGCGCGAATGCGCCCAAGCAGATCCGCATCGCCAAGCGCATGCGCAGACGGTCTGCGCTTGAGCCAGGAGTAAAAGCCGCTGGTGGAGACCTTCAGCAGCCGCGCCATGGTGGCAATGGGCCAGGTGGCCTGATTCGCTTTCATGAACTCGAACCCTTCTCGGGCAAAGTTCCGGTCTCCCGGGCGAACCAGGCCGCGGCTTTTGACAAGATTTCCCGCTCAACTTCGAGCTGGCGAACCTTGCGCCGTAGCCGGGTCAGTTCCTCACGCTCCGTTGTAGTCAGACCATCGTGACGCTTGCCGGCGTCGCGCTCGGCTTGAGCCAGCCAGTTGTAGATCGACGCTACGGTGGGCTCGAATTCCTCCGCGAGCTCCTCGGGCGTACGCCCCGCGCGTACCAGCTCTACCATTTGCGCCCGGAATTCCGCCGGGTACGGCTTGTGATGTTTCTGCATGGTGAACACCTCCTGTTCTAAAGAATAGGTGTCCACGAAACCGGGTCAACTCCAAGCACTGTTCTACACGGGAACCAAAAGCAGTGGCCTGCACGCTGGGGACACTTAATACAGATTGTGGAGAGGCGTTTTCTTTGCTTCGTTTCTTTGTCGCCGTTGGACAAAGAAATGAAGTCCCGCCACGGACAGTGGCTAATAGTGATAAAAAATCCAGCTAATATAAAACCCGAGCTAACGTAAGCAGCAGCGACCCAGCACAAACCCTCGACCACCAGCGGTAGCACGCCCCTAAGACCCCCGAGTGCGAACGAAAATCCCCTGGCTAATAGTGATAAAAAATATAGCTCACATACGACCCGCGCTAACGTAAGCAGCAGCAACCCAGAACCAACCCCGACCACACCCTCCAAATCCCCACCCAACCTGCCACACGCCCCACCACATCAGAACCCTTCACATGCCCTAAAGCCGTCTGCTCAAGACCCCTGACTTTGCCCCGACGATACCCAGCCCTCGCCCGCGCCGATCTGCGCAACCTGCTTCGCAACTGAATCGGCCAGCCGCTTCGCATCCCCCGACACCCCGGCGCGTTTCGTCTCGGACACAGCATGCAGGCCCCCCCCTGCCGCAGCCGATGTCGCGACATGTCCGGCAGCAGCGCCAATTCCCGCTGTTTCCACCACGCCGGGCGCCTTGCCGCTGTCCGCGTTCGCATCGAAACTCTGTACCAGCCTCGGCGTTTCGCCAGCCGGTTGATACACGACTTGCACGGATGTGCCGACCTGGCTTTTTCCCGCGCCCAAGACCGACCAGTATCCGGCGGCGGCGATTCCCGGCATCGATCGTGTCGAAGCTGCCCTGCACGATCAGGATGTTCCGGTCGGTCGGGCGCCGGCGAATCCGCGCGTACCGCGTGCAGGCCCATCGACTGTAGTTGCTTGACGATTTCGTCGGCCACTTGCTCGCGCACTTCGATTGCATCGTCGGCTTGCTTCTTCATGGCAGACGTACCGTCGAATCTGCGTCTTCATTTTCTGAAGCATACCGCCGTCGAGTTTCACCTGGTCCGGCGAGCTGTCAAACGCATAGACATAAATGTTCTCCGGCCGAACCTGCGGCGCAGCGGAAAAAGCACTCACGTTGGTGACGCCGCCGGCGCAGCCGGTCAGCAGAACGGCACAAAAGACCAATCCGGACAGTGCACGAAACGCGCTCTTCTCAAGCAGACATCTTAAGAATGTTCAGCATGTTCATCCTTTCATCGACACTATCGTGTCTCGATTATTCAAACACGTTCGTCCGATGAAATAAACAAGCATCAGGATAGCTGATCATCGGCGCTTTATTCGTGCGCGATTCGCCTTCTAAAATCTCCTGTTAAGGCGTCTGCTGCAACTGAAACGAGTATGAATGAATGAACCTGCAATCTCTATCGAACAATTATGTCGCGGTATGTCATGGTGAACGCTTCGCTGTCCGGTGGATAGGGTGTGGCGCCCAGGGATTTCGCTCGCGCCGGTGGACCGATTTTTAGTTCTGGCGGTATTTTTTGGTTAGCGGTCGGGGGCGGTGCTAGGTTGATGCTGCTCACGTTAGCGCGAGTTTTATGTTGGCTATATTATTTGGTGCTCTTAGCCAGGTTATTTTCGTTCGCACTCGGTCAGGGTTTTGGGCGCGGGGCTAATGGTCGGTGGTCGGGGTCGGTGCTGGGTTGCTGCTGCTTACCTTAGCGCGGGTTCAATGTTGGCAGTATTTTTTATCACTATTAGCCACTGTCCGTGGCGGGACTTCATTTCTTGGTCCAACGGCGACAAAGAAACGA
This sequence comes from uncultured beta proteobacterium, assembly GCA_963708695.1. Taxonomy (GTDB): domain Bacteria; phylum Pseudomonadota; class Gammaproteobacteria; order Burkholderiales; family Burkholderiaceae; genus Caballeronia. Next base: position 25,866 of record CAVPTS010000013.1, on the reverse strand, counting down.
AGCAAAGAAAACGCCTCCCCACAATCTGTATTAAGTGTCCCCAGCGTGCAGACCACTGCTTTTGGTTCCCGCGTAGAACGGTGCTCGCAAAACCACGGACACTTGAAACCCTCCTTCTCGCGAATCCTTACATCCCCACGCTTCGCCACCAGTGCTCTCGGGCAAGATCGGTGTCCCCCGGACCAATACGGCCTCACTCTTGTTCGAGGTTGACTAAAGCTATTCGGTGCGTAGCAATATCAGGCGCGGTTGTTCGCGCTTGGCGCGAGGCGTTCTGCGATCTTTCCGGTGTGCAAGTGCCCAAACGTATTGCGCGCTAGCGCGCCCCTCACCTAAATGGTCACGCAGATCGCGCAGACCACCAAGCCGTAAGACGCGTTAGGTCGTATTGGTCCGTGGGCCATCGTTCTTGCCCGAGAGCACTGGTGGCGAAGCGTGGGGATGTAGGGATTCGCGAGAAGGAGGGTTTCAACGAAGCGTGGTTCTAGCGAGCACCGTGCTACGCGGGAACCAAAAGCAGTGGTCTGCACGCTGGGGACACTTAAAACAGATTGTGGAAAGGCGTTTTCTTTGCTTCGTTTCTTTGTCGCCGTCGTTGGACAAAGAAATGAAGTGCCGCCACGGACAGTGGCTAATAGTGATAAAAAATATAGCCAACATTGAACCCGCGCTAACGTACGCAGCAGCAACCCAGCACCAACCCCGACCACCGACCCCCGCCCCGCCCCCGCCCTGGAGTTAAAACGCGTGCTTAACCCCAATAGTAATAGCAACCTGACTGTTGCTCGATGAAGGCGACAAGGTGTTGATCGTGGCATCGCTAAGGACCGAACCTCCCGGCCCTCCCGTGACATGCTGATAGACACCTTCGGCATACAGATCCGTGCGCTTGCTCAACGAGTAGTCGGTTTGAAGCGTCACCTCATGCCATTTCGGCGATGAAGACGCGCCACCCGTGCTATACGCTCCGTCGGTGAAGGTGTAAGCCCCCGCCAGACTCAATGCAGGAGTCACCGCGTACCGCGCATTCACCTCGTAGTTGTTAAGCCGCAAGCCGCCGCCCACCGCTACATTTCCAGCGCCGCCCGCGAATACGCTCGCCATGTCGTCGATCTGGGAATGGGTCCACAGCAACCCAACGGTCGCCGGCCCAAACACGTAGTTGCCGCCCACACCCCAGATACGCTGACGTGCTGCAACGAAATCCGCGCTTCCGTCGCCTAGAGCGATGGCACCATTCGGATTGGTTCCCAACGTGCCGCCACCTGCATTGTTCATCTGCAAATACGCGGCCGCCACGTTAAATGGACCACGGGCATAGGTCGCGCCAAACCCATACGCCCGGTTATTCGAAAAGCTGCTCGCGCTATTGCTGAACGAATAAGCACCGCCAAAAGTCAGGCCGGCATACGACGTGCTCACATACTTGACCGTGTTGTTCAGGCTCAACGAGTCAGCGGCGAGGTTATCGTTATTGAAAGGATGCGCGGAAAGATTGCCGCCGTACCCACTGCCTGCCGCCGATAATGGCCCAAGATAGTCATTGACCGAATCAAACTGCCGCCCGATCAGCACAGTACCGAACTGATTGCTTTGCAAGCCGACATAGGCTTGTTCGCCAAAGGCATCGCCGCTGTTGAACTGGGTTCCGTTATTCAAGTTGAAACCATTCTCGAGTTTGAACACCGCCTGCAAACCGCCACCCAGATCTTCAGCGCCTTTAAGTCCGAAGACCGTGTTTTCCGTTGCGGCGCTTGTTTCCTGCCAGGCGCTATGGCCGCCCTGATTATTTGTATAGATGAGCCCGGCGTCGATCACGCCGTAGAGCGTGACGCTGCTTTGGGCGTGTGCGGACATAGCATAGCCGACAGATATAGCGGCTGCGATAAGAGACTTGTTCTGGAACTTTTTCATATTTACTACTCCGTGGTGTTACGGCGCTTATAGCGCTCCAAAATCGCTTACCGTCCGATCGAATACTCGATAGGCACAAACCAAAACGTGTCGATGCACACATAAAATTGCGGCGCTCAGGCCACTACCGCGAGGTTTTTAGCGCAGGTCGCGAGCGCGATCCGCAATTGCTCTTTAAGCGTCTGAGTGGCTTCCATGATCGGCAAGCGCGTTTCGCTTCTGATCGACGCCGTCAAGCGCCAGCGCGGCCTTCACGCCGGCGGGATTCGGCGCGCGAGAACAAGAGGTTGATGACAGGCTTGAGCGCATCGAAGAACGCGACTGCGTCGTCGGTTCTCGCCGATAAAACCCGTTCATGGATCTCTGCGAGTACATCGGCGAAAAGATGGGCGCTCGTCAGGATGCCACCCGATCCGCCCGCGATCAGGCAGTCGAAATAGGCGTCGTCGTTTCCGCAAAGAACGCTGATCGGCAATTGACACAGCTTTTGGAAAGTCGCCGGCACGCATGCCTTGATCGCGACAATATTGGCCGTTCGACAAGCCGCTCGACCGTGCTCGTGCTCGATGGAAACGCCTGTACGATGCGGCACGTCGTACAAAATGATGGGGCGATCGGTGGCGCGTGAAACCTCTTCGAAGTGCCAGCGAATGCCGTCTTGATCCGGGCAGATGTAAGCGGGCGCGGACACCAGATAACCGCCGATATCCCAGCGGTCCAGTTCGCGAATTTCCTCGCACCATGTCGCGTGTATTGATGCCGCCAACCCCCGCCACAACAGTCAGCCGTGTCCCGATCACCTCGAACAATGAACGCAGGACCTTCAAGCCGTTCGCTATGGTCGAGCAGCGCCGCTTCGCCGGTCGTTCCCAACGCGACGAAACCGCTGATCTCCTGGCTCAGATAGCGCTCGGCAAGCCGCTGAAGTGCGTCGACGTCGATCCTTCCTTCCTTGAACGGCGTGACAATAGGCAACCATATTCCTGACACCATGTTCAACCCCGCTGCGCGCGAAGTCGAGCCAAGCGCGGATAGTTGGGTGTGGTTACCAGGAGCGGGGTGCTATTCGCTGTCGAGGGTGGCGCTTGCCACGCTCTCCTGCGTTTGACGACCTGTGCGAGTGTCATGATGATCTGCTTCGAGTTCCATTAAATTGGATCAAACGAAGCCTATCGGAATACACGTAAACACCGTGTCAAAAATCAGGGTCGGCTCGTATAGAACGGGGTATGGCAGAAGTAACGCGAGCGCGGCAAAACAGGTTTATCGCATCAGAGGCCGCGGCATTGCCAATAGCTTGTCGGTGATCATATTGTATAGGCGCAGCGCCGGCATCGGGCCGCCTAACCCCCAGATAGTCTGTTCCACTAACGATATACACCCAGCGCGCTTCGCGGGCACAAAACGCCAGACGGGGGAGTCCAGTTTTGTATCGAGTGCAACGTCGTGCCACCGCCTGGCAGCGCTCTCGCGTGCGCAGCAGCAGTTCCCCGTCTTCACCATCGCGCCATTCAAAGCCGATGCCACGCGTCTTGCAAATGCGTTCGACACCGCGCGGATCGTCCGAGCCGAACGCCTGCTGCCACGGTAGATCAAGACCTTGTCCGAAGTTACGCACGTAAAGCAGCTCGCGTTTTGCAAAGCGGGCAACCAATGCCGGATCGAGCGCGCGGTAGATCGCGCGGCTGTCGGCAATCGGCGTCGCACCGCCCGAGCGTGCCGCCAGCGCCTCCGGCATGCACGCAGGCGATGGCACGTCGAGACCGTCCTCTTCGTCCGCGTGATAGATGTTCTCGAGACTTTGATAGCGGCATGCATCGATGGACGCGTTGCGGACCATCCGGGCCACATACGCGGCCGGTTGGTGCACGTCATCCTGTTTCGGAAAGTCGATGAGCTTGATGAACACGTCGTGCACCACGTCCTCGGCGCGGCTCGTGCAACCGACAAAACCACGCGCCATATTGACGGGCATGGGCCAGTTAGCGATGGCTACGTCCAGAAGCGCGCGTGACCCGCGGCCGACGAGAGAAGCTTGCTCGGGAGGGTCGCCAGCAGGGCGAAAGCCTTGAGCAAGAGACATTGGGGATGGATGTTGACGACTGTATTGCTGTCGGATACTTAGGCCGGTCGAGCACTTCCGTCAATAGAGTTGCGCCTCAATTCTTGAATGGGCCCAAAAATAACGCAAACGCGACTCATTCTCAATTTCCGTTTAATTGTTCTGTAAATGTATGCTTATGGGCACCCGTCAAAACGGATGGCCCGACAATGTCCAAGAATGAAAATGGTCGCTCCTGCATTCCCTTTGCGTCGGCGCTGCTGATTAGCGTTGTCCTTACTATTTCCCAGTCCGTTTGCGCGCAGGAATTTTCGCTACTGGCCGGGCCACTGGTCAGCGACAGCGCGAACTCTTATTCGTGGTACGCGAGTTACCGCGAGGGCCTTGGGCGGTACGCCGCGTGGAGCTTTTCGTGGATCAATGAAGGCCACATTCCGAACCATCATCGCGATGGCCAGACCATACAAGCCTGGGGACTCCTGCCTCTCTGGAATGACCGGCTGCAGTTTTCGGCGGGGGCCGGCCCGTATAGATACTTCGACACGACTGCCGCGCAGGCTGGTGGCAACTATTCGAACACGCACGGATGGGGTGCGTTATGGAGTATTCGCGCCGCGTATTACTTTGATCGCCGCTGGATTGCTCAGATGCAGCTAAATCATGTTCAGGCATTTGGCGGCCCTGACACGACTGCGCTGCTGTTTGGCGTTGGTTACCAGCTTGAGGCGACGTCTGAGCCCGGCCCACGGCAGCGCGCGACGTCGCGGACCACGAACGTGACGGATAATGAGGTTACCGTCCTGCTCGGCAAGACGATCTTGAACAGCGACAATTCGGAGTCCGCCAACGCGGGAAGTTTGGAATACCGGCATGGGTTATGGCACTACGTCGATATAACGGCGTCGTACATTCACGAAGGCGGTCATGTCCAATCGCGCCGGGACGGAGTCGCTGCACAGCTTTGGGCGACCCGTGCTTTTTTCGATGATCGCCTGACGCTTTCGGCTGGCGCCGGGCCATATATTGCGATTACGCAGAACGATGATCTTCCTTCGACCCGCTCGGGAGATGGCCGGTTTTCAGGGCTTGTCGCGGTGTCGGCGAGTTATCGGTTGGGCGCGCATTGGCTTGCGCGCGTTACGTGGAATCGAATTGTCACGCGGTATGATCGGGATACCGATCTGGTGGAGGCGGGAGTTGGGTTGCGGTTTTGAGCGCGTTGCGGGGGAGTTTTTTTTCGTTCGCACTCGGTCAGGGTTTTGGGCGCGGGGCTGATGGCTGATGGTCGGTGGTCGGGGTCAGTGCTGGGTTGCTGCTGCTTACGTTAGCGCGGGTTCAATGTTGGCTATATTTTTTATCACTATTAGCCACTGTCCGTGGCGGGACTTCATTTCTTTGTCCAACGGCGACAAAGAAACGAAGCAAAGAAAACGCCTTTCCACTATCTGTATTAAGTGTCCCCAGCGCGCAGACCACTGCTTTTGGTTCCCGCGTAGAACGGTGCTCGCTAGAACCACCGACACTTGAAACCCTCCTTCTCGCGAATCCCTACATCCCCACGCTTCGCCACCAGTGCTCTCGGGCTAGATCGGTGGAGCCGCGAACTTGTACGGCCTCACCCTTATTTTCGGTTGGCTGCGAAGCTATGGGGTGCGTAGAGATTTATGGCGCAATTGTTCGCGCTGGCGTGAGGCGTTCCACGATTATTTTGGTGTACTGGTAGCCAAGCGTATTGCGCGCTACGCGCCCCCTCGCTTATGGTCGCGCTGATCACGCAGTCCGCTAACCCATAAAGGCGCGTGAGGCCGTATTGGTCCGTGGACCAATCGATCTTGCCCGAGAGCACTGGTGGCGAAGCGTGGGGATGTAAGAATTCGCGAGAAGGAGGGTTTCAAGTGTCCGTGGTTCTAGCGAGCACCGTTCTACGCGGGAACCAAAAGCAGTGGCCTGCACGCTGGGGACACTTAATACAGATTGTGGAAAGGCGTTTTCTTTGCTTCGTTTCTTTGTCGCCGTTGGACAAAGAAATGAAGTCCCGCCACGGACAGTGGCTAATAGTGATAAAAAATTTAGCCAACATTAAACCCGCGTGAATCCTGCAACCCGGCACTCACCCCTGACCACCGCCCAAGCCCGACCTAGCAGCAACCCCGTCCCGCTAACTTCAAAACCATCAGAACCATCAGAACCACCAGCCCCCCGTCCACCGGCGCGAGCATCCCAAAAGGGGAAACCTTACCGGACTTGGTATGCAAGAACACAAAGATGAGCCAAATTTACTCAGCAAATATATTTCACCATGCTATTCTGACCGTGCAAGATCGAGACAACGCAACAACCGTTTTCGTCTGAGTATTAGCTCGCAAAGCAGCACGCGCAGCATTAAAAAAATACCTGATTAATTGGGAGTTAGGCATGTTGCGAAAAGTGGCTGATCGGATAAAACAACTCCGACGCAGCGAGGGGTTCAAGCACTCTGTGTCCACACCCGTCCGCGTATCACTGCACGCCCGGCAGCGTCTGAACAAGGGCGTATTTGCAATCGAGATCCGGGAAAATTCCGGGTTCTTCTCTGTGATGCAGATGGTCCTGTTCATCTTGATGCATTGTGAGGAGAAGCGCCTGACCCCGCTCATCTCCGCACGCGGGGGAATATACGGCGACCCGGAAGGAAAAATAGACTGGTTCTCGGCCCTCTTCGAGGCCGTGCGGACGTCGTCTGAAGCGCCGCCTATGCAAAAAGTGAGAACGTCGACCGTTCGCGACCTGGTTCAATTGGGCTTTCGCCAACGGTATGAAGCCGGGCTTCGGCTCAAGAGTGCCAGCGAACTCTTTCTCTCGCACTATCGACCGGCCGCGCATATTGCCGATGAGGTCAGCGCGATCTGCAAAAGGCTCGAAATCGGCAAGTCGACACTCGGCGTCCATTTCAGAGGCACCGACAAAAAGCTGGAAGCCGTGCCCGTTTCCTGGAAAACTTTTTGCCAGCTGGTGGAGTCGACGCTGGCGGAAAATCCGCATTTGACAAGTATTTTCGTATCGAGTGACGAACAGGCGTTTATCGACTTTTTTGTCGCATGGCCATTCATCGCGCCGGTCAAGGTAGCGCCCGCAAAATTGCTCGCGAACGGCAGCATGCCGATCCATTTCAGCGGCTACCCAGGCCTTGAAATCGGGCGTGAAGCGCTGGTTTCCAGCTTGTTGCTTTCGAATTGCGGGTTCCTCGTGAAGACGCCGTCGTACTTGTCGGCGTGGGCTAAGATCTTTAATCCTTCGCTTTCGGTGAAGCTCTCGTCGCCGCCGCGTCCGGATGCGTTTTGGTTTCCGGATAGCCGGCTCTGGCTTGACGAGGATGTGCAGAATAAAGCGGCCTGAGAGGGGTTAGGGCGCGGGGCTGAGGGTCGGGGTGGTTGGGCTTGTTCGACGCCCTTCTCGGTATCGTCGATCCGAACGATGCTTCACGTGCGCAAGCAGATGCCCGGGCGAACGCGCTTATCGGAAAGCTTGCGCTCGATCACAAGGTGCAGGTTGTTGACGGCGCGTTTTCGACACGCGCACTGTCGACAGGCCAGCGCAAGCGCCTCGCGCTGGTGATCGCTTATCTGGAAGACAGGCCCATCTATCTGTTCGACGAATGGGCGGCGGACCAGGACCCGGCGTTCAAAGCCGTGTTCTATGAGCAACTGCTGCCCGAATTGCGCTTACGCGGAAAGACGGTCGTTGTCGTCACTCACGATGACCGCTATTTCCCGATCGCGGACCGGGTGCTCAAACTCGATAACGGCAACATAGTCAGCGAGACTCGCGGGTCGGGTGCAACGCTCGTGGTTGCCGCCGAGGCGGCCAACGGGACCGTTGGCTGACGGTGTGCAGTGCGAGTAGCGGGAGGCTTGTATCAGTACCTCCCGATCGATTACCGCTTCATTGCAACTGGTATTTCTCGCGTACCAGATGGCCGATCCCCATGCGATCGAGGATGTCCATCGGACACAGAAAGGTGACGCGGACAGTTCCGGGCAGACGGCTGATTTCGATGGAGCCATTAATCGTAGCGCGGTTGAGCACCTCTTCATATGCAAGTCCCGTAAACGCCGCGGCGCGACGCAGGCCGTTCTCGGTGGCTGCGTTAAGGTTCACGCCACTGCCGATAAACGTAATCGGACCATTCTTCTCAACCTCATGCTGTCCCCAACGCGCGCCAAGCTCAGCCACCTTCTGCCGCTGGGCGGCGTTCATCGGGCGAGCCATGGGCGGCAAGTCATCGACGTTTTGCAGCAGGATCGGACCGTCGAGCGTGAGGTGCTTGATGACCTCCACCGTCAGCTCCGTTTCACCGGATACGTCGGTGGCATGCCCGGCGATTTCGCCGTTACCCTGCTGAGCGTGCATGTCGCCCATATATACGCCTGCCCCCGGCACCTTCACCGGAAAGATCAGGATGCAGCCCTCACGTACCGAATTCGTGTCCATGTGGCCGTCGGTCTTGGCCGCGTGCAACTCGTCATGCGTCAGGCCGTATCGATGCGGCGCTCCGACCAAATACTGACCGAAATCGGCGCAGTTGTGCGAGTCCGGCAAGTCGCGAGCCGGCGTGGTGCCGATGTTGCCCAGGAACGGGCGCATATGAGCGGCAAGGCCGGGAATATCCGCGCGAGCAAGCGACAGAATTGAATGCTGGGCTGCCAGTTCCGGCAGTGCCGACATTGCCGACGCGTTACCTGCGAGGCGGTCGGCCACTTCCTGGTTGACGGTGAGGCTGACTTGATTTTCCGGATCAAGCACGATCACGTAACCATGGCTGAATCGAAACGCACTCACCTCGGCGCCGCAGTGAGAACAGCGGATAGCGTCCTCGCCAATCCCTTCTACGTGGCTTGCCGGGTGCTCGGTGCCGCACGCGGCGCAGAATTTCGCAACGAACGGATCTCCGTGATAGCGGCCCTCAACGAACCTCATCACGCCCGAGGACGTTGCCACCGAAGTGACGCGCATCCGTTGAATCTTGAGCGCGACGGCGTCGCCGACTTCGGCGCCGGCGATCGCGACCGGCTGAGTGACCTCGTGGCCACCTTGGAAGGCTGGCGTGATCATCGGCCCCCAGCAGCCGGGCGGTGTACCGGTAATCAGCGTGCCACCGTCGGCGAGCGGACCGAGCATCGGCTGGCTCGGGCCAACAATGCCGTTGGTATAAGTCTGGACGCGAATCAGATCCAGAGTCGATTGTTCAGCGTTTGCGTCAGACTGGATGGTAGTCATTTTCTATCTCCGTGTACCGCGTCGAGTGCGGGGTCTAGAACCAGGGATCGCCCTTTCAGGCGAGTAAAAAATTAATCAGGATAACTGTATAAAATCAATTATGGTTGGTTTATTCCACGCCGATGATCAGCTCGTTGCCAAGCCAACCGGCGAGCAGTTCGCCGGCTTTGGCGACTCCATCGGTGCTGCCAAGGCGTTCGACGAGCATGTCGCACAGCGCGGCGAAGTGGCCATTCTCTTGAAGATGGAGAAGCGCTTCATGTTCCAGCGCATCGACCTGCCTGAGACAAGAGGTGAACTGACGGCGCCACACGATCAGCCCACCCGGATGGGCGAGCATCTCGCCTTCGGGCGGCGGCACTCCCTCCCACAGCGCCGACCAGATGCTCTCTGCATTGGTTGTGGCCGCGCGGCTCATGAACGATGGCGTGAGGCGCAACTGGGCCGAGTCCCAGTCGATCATGGCGAGCGACTCCATAGATAACGGCTTGGCATCCGGTGCGACGAAAGCATCGGAGAGCGCGTTCTCGATCCATGCAAGCTCATGGACGTCGGGGTTGTCCGGATAGAGTGCGGTCAGCGTTATCCAAAAGTCGCTGGCGTAAGCGTCAAGCGTCCAGGATCGCGGCGGATGATTGTCGATATGGGTAATAGAGGCGCTCAGGAACGCGTCATCGCCGAGCCATGCCCTGAGTTGCGGGAATGCTTCCTCGAGGCAACCTACGAGCTGGGCACGGTAGTTGTTCTGATAGACCGACAACCCCGCCATGGCGCCGCCGCCCAGGCGAATTGCGGACTCGCCCGAGGCAGCGACGAGCCAGGACCGGAGGTCTTGCTGCAACTCGGCCAGCATCATGCGACCTCCGCCACGCGCGTGCGCGCATTGATAGCCCCAAGCGTGCGCGCCATCGACAGCTCTTCGAGCAAGTCAGCCAGCGGCGGGATATCGTCGTCGCGCTCGATCATGGTGGCGACCGGTCCAAACCGCGAGATCGCCTTGGCGTAGAGCGTCCAGACATCTTTGCAAACCGGGCTGTCATGGGTATCGATCAACAGGTCGCGGCCCTGGCTGTGTCCGGCGAGATGGATCTGACGTACGCGCCCGGCGGGAATGCCGTCGAGAAACTCGAAGGCGTCGAGGCCGTGGTTCGTTGCGCTCACGAAGATGTTGTTGACGTCCAATAACAGATCGCACCCTGTCCGCTTCGCCATCGCCGCGATGAACTCCCATTCGGTCATCGCGGCGCCTTCGAAAGCGAGATAGCTGGACGGATTTTCGAACAGCATGGTCCGGCCCAGTGTGTCCTGTGCCATCGCAATGTTCGCGCAGACAATATCCAGCGCCTCTTCGGTATAGGGGATCGGCAGCAGATCGTGTGAGTTGAAGCGGCCGATGCGCGACCAGCTCAGATGATCGGAGACGAAGAGCGGTTCGATCTCGTCGACCAGCTCCTTCAGGCGGTGCAAATGGTCGCGATCCAGTCCGTCTGCCGAGCCGATCGACATGGACACGCCGTGCAATGCGACGGGATGGCGCTCGCGTATCTGGCGAAGGATGTGCCGGGGCTGTCCGCCCTCAACCATGAAATTCTCGGAGATGACTTCGACGAAATCGACCGGAACAGTCGTCTCGAGGAAGTCACGATAATGTTCCTTGCGCAGGCCAAGGCCATAGCCTGAGAAGAGAGGATTTGATGCGGACATCGCGCGTACCCGACTCGAACAGATGAGGACAGGGGAAGAGAACTGGCCTGGACACCAAGGCCCAGGCCAGCCAGACGGTCACTTCGGCTCGGTCAGCGTGCCACCTTCACCAAGGCATTCGGAAGCGGTCTTCACGACCACGCCTTTGCCTTTGCAGCTATTAAGGCCCTTGCAGTCGTTCTTGGCCGTTGCACAAAGGCCCTGACCCTTGCAGCTGTTGACGCCGTAGCAGCGCCCTGGCTGCTCTGCGCCTGCGGCATGGGCCGGGCTCACAATTGACGCCGATCCAAGCGCGATGAGCGCAGCGGCAGTAGCGAAGCTGAGGCGGGACTTGAACGTGTTGGTCATGATTTACTCCATAGTTGATGAGTGGGCGGTACGCAGTTGTTGGGAATGGGGGACCGCCCGTTGCCTGACTCCGGGCGCGTTGACGTTACTTCGCATTACTTGTTAATCACTTGGCACTCAGCGCGGCCTCTTCGATCACTTTCGCGACCGCCTCCGGCTGCGAGATATAAACGACATGACTTGCCTTGACCTCGGTCACCTTCGAACCTGAGCGCTTGTACATCCAGCGCTGGAGATCCGGGCTCAGGGCTCGGTCGTCGCTCGCCACGACCGCGTAGGTCGGCTTGTTGTGCCATGCCGCTATCGCGGGCGTACCACCGAAGGCGGCTGTAGTAGCCGGGACCTGAGAGATGGCCATGAAGTCGGTTCGGTTGGACGAAAGATCGCCTGCAAAGTCGGCTGCATACTTGGCTGGATCGAAGAAGAGATGTCCGTCCCGGGTAGCCAGGACGTCGTTGCTTGGCGCGGGCATGGAAGCCGCAAGCTGCGCCACGCTTTCTCCAACGTCGGGCTGGAATGCTGCCACATAGACAAGCGCCTTCACCTTGGGTCGTGCACCGGCGACCGTGATGACCGAGCCGCCGTAACTGTGTCCAACCAGCACTACCGGACCCTCCTGCTTGTCGATGAGGTCGCGGGTGGCAGCGACGTCTTCATCGAGCGTCGTGAGCGGTTCCTGGACGATGCTCACCTTATAACCCTTATGGATAAGGATATCGTGCACGACGCGCCAGCCCGAGCCGTCGGCAAAGGCGCCGTGAACGATCACAATGTTCTTCGCGCCGGCGGGCGCCGCCGGCTCGGCAGCCGAGGCGAACGTGGAGGCGCCAAGCGCCATCGCAGTCGCGGCAATCGCCAGGGTCGATAGCATGCGCATAGTAGTTCTCCTAAAGGCCTTCATGGCCTTTCGTGATGATGAGATGGTAGTAATCGACCTTCGTGAAGCCGGGTCCTAGCGACCGGTTCCGGGCTTACGCCACAGCAACCCGTCGAACGACCAGGCGCCCGCGCCGTAAGCGATAAGCGGCAGCAGCAGGCCCGCCCAGCTCAGATGCGTCGGCCATGCGTCGGGGTAGACGAAGATCTCGATGACCGTGGTCATGCCGAGCAGCGCAGCCGCCGCTGGACGCGTGAGCAGTCCGAACACGAGCAGGATCGGAAACAGATGTTCCGAATAAGCCGCAAGGTGCGCGGCCAGTTCGGGCGAAATCAAAGGCAACGCATATTCCGATCGAAACAGCTCATACGTCGAGGGTTTGATCGTCAGAAATCCTTCCACCTTCGTTCGTCCGGAGAGGAAGAAGACGGAAGCGATCCCGAGCCGTGCGACCAGCAGGAGCGCGTCTGGCGGCAGTAAGCGTGAGATCAGGTGCTGCAGATATTCCGCCGGGCTTCGTCTGGCCGCGGAAGTCCTTGCGCGAGCAGTCGGGACCGAAGTTTGACCGAGCGGCGGAATCACGATGTCGCCTTCAGTGAGCCGTATCCCTTGGGCGTCTTGATGTGGGTGCACGTACCCTTGTCGACGAGCATCCAGGCGTTGCCTTGATAAGCGACTTTAGATGTGCCCGCGCACGAGGTGCCCGCGCCGGCGGCGCAGTCGTTCTTGCCGGCAAGTGCCACGCCAAAGCACTTCTCTGTAGGTTTTTTCTGCTCGGTCTGAGCGTGGGCGCCGGTTACAAGGGCACTCAATGAGAGCGCGAGAGTGGCCGCAAGGACCGCGTGGGTGCTTTTCATGTTCATCTCCAGGCTTTGAGGATTGAATCGAATGTATCTGCCGATCCGAGGTGGGTTGAGTCGAAACCATTTGCATCGCGTTCGATGTACTCGGATGCGATGCATAATACCGAAAGATTTTTCGATGTCAATCCCTTGCGATGAAATCGTGTACGATTTAATTCGTGGTTCGGGGTGCTGGTGAGGTGTAGAGGGTCGGTGTCAGGGGGTGCGGTGCTGGATGCTGCTGCGTAGTCCTGCGCGCGGTTTATGTACTCTGATTTTTTAGAACTAGTAGCCACTTTGCGTGGCGGCGGGCCGGTTTATGTCCGTTGTTCGGAGCTGATGCTGGGTTGCTGCTGCTTACGTTAGCGCGGGTTGTATGTGACCTGCATTTTTTATCGCTAAAAAATTTAGCCAACATACAACCCGCGCTAACGTATGCAGCAACCCAGCATCAACTCCGACCACCGCCGGTAGCATGCCCCCGGTCCTCCCTGAACATCGACATGTCCGTGAGTATCCACGTCAGCAACTCTTGCGCAGCCACCACGAGCGGTCTGCCCGCCTTAACAAGAAGCCGCGCCTTAGCGCCCTTAAACAACGCGTGATCAACCTTGACGACCGACAAATGTCCGGAAGCGATCTCTCGATACGCTGCAAACTGCCCAATCAGCGTAACGAAATTCCCAGACTCTACGACGCGTTTCAATGCCGTCAGTGAGTTCGTCGTCAAGGCAGCACGAATCTCAAGGTTCTCTGCGAGCGCAACCATTTGTACCGCCTGACCGATCCCATAAGTCGTCGGCATCAACGCCAGCGGATAAGCCAGCATCTCGGCGACTGACACTGTCCTGCCGGTAACAGCCAGAGGATGAGATGAGCTCACTAAAAGCAGCACAGGCTGCGCGGAACTAGCGCGATATTCAATGCGCGGATGCGGGGGCGGGTTATAAGCCAGCCCGATATGCGCACGGCCTTCGGCTACTTCATCGAGTACGTCATCGACGGGAAGAACATCCATCCCTATGGTCAGTCTGGGGTACCGCGCGCAAAAGTGGGCCAGTACCTCGTCGATCAACGCATCGATATACCCTTCGCTGATGGCTAACTGAACGTGTCCTTCCTGCAAACCGCGAAGCGCCGCCAAGTGGTCTTCGAGCTGCTCCTGATGCGATCGATACCCCCGCCAGAACTCCAGGAGGTGAGCGGCCGCCTCAGTGGGTTTGACACCCCGCGCCTCGCGCTCGAATAGCGTCGCGCCGAGTTCTTCTTCCAGCAGCTTGATTTGTCGGGTGATTACCGAAGGCGACGTATTGATGCTGTCCGCGGCGCCGCGGATTGAGCCATGAATAAAGACTTCATGAAAGTAGCGCAGCCGTTGCTGATTGATCTCACGCATCTTTAACTCCCCTTTAATGCCCCTTTAATGCCCCTCTAGCCAGTACTGTTGTTCACAAAGCAACGATACGTGAACTTAGTTGCTCTTGCTCACACCATTTTTAGCGGCGACGATTGCTCATCCCTTAAGCGGAACTGAAGGGCCAACAAGCTAGTGGTTACAAGCTAAAAATTGGAGACAGACGTGTCAGCAATCAACACTCTAGTGAGCGGAGACCCCGTCGCCGCGCTTTACCGCAAACTCAATTGGCGACTGCTGCCGTTTCTGCTGATCTGCTATATGTTCGCTTACCTTGACCGGGTCAATATCGGCTTTGCGAAATTGCAGATGCAAAGCGATCTCGGTTTCTCCGATGCCGCCTACGGAGTCGGAGCAGGTGTTTTCTTCCTGGGATACGTGCTTTTCGAGTTGCCAAGCAACCTGCTGCTTCCGAAGATCGGCGCCCGAATCACCTTCAGCCGGATTCTGGTGCTGTGGGGTATCACGTCGTCATGCATGATGTTCGTGCACAACGTCCCGATGTTTTACGCCATGCGCTTCCTGCTGGGAATTTTCGAAGCGGGCTTTGCGCCGGGGATGATCTTTTACCTGTCCTACTGGTATGGGCCCTCACGCATGGCGAGCGCATTATCCATAGTATGGCTCGCGGGTCCCATCGGCGGAATCCTTGGCGGACCTCTTTCAGCGTGGCTGATGTCGACTCTCGCTGGTGTGGGCAACCTCTCCGGCTGGCAATGGATGTTCTTGCTGGAAGGCGTCCCTTGCGTAGTCATTGGCGTCATTGCATTCTTCTTTTTATCAGACCGCCCGGCCTCTGCAAGATGGTTAAGCGCTGGAGACAAGCGCCTGGTGGAAGCGGAAGTGGGAACGCCCGCCGGACATGGTCACTCCTTCGGTGCCGTTGCGAAGGACCCGAAAGTTTATGTGCTCGCCATTGCCTACGTCTGCATCATTTCCTCGATCTACGCCATCAGCTTCTGGCTCCCGACTATCCTCAAGTTAAATGGCGCAGTGGATACAGCGACGATTGGCTGGTATGCAGCTATCCCCTATGTCGCTGCCGCATTAGCGATGTTCTATGGCGGCCGCAGCTCGGACAAGCGTCGCGAAAGACGCTATCACAGCGCGGCCCCTGCGCTCATCGGCGCAGTGGCGCTCGGCGCGGCGGTCGTGGCCGGTGGCGACCTGTACGTGTCATTGGCCTGCCTGACACTTTCCACCGCGATGATGTGGATGGCATACACAGTGTTCTGGGCCATCCCGCCTGAATACATCAAAGGGGATGCGGCCGCGGGCGGAATCGCGCTGATCAACACGATCGGGCTTTCTGGCGGATTCTGGGGTCCGGCTATTATCGGATGGACAAAAACCGCCACGGGCAACATGCAACTTGGGTTCCTGGTGATAGCGCTCCTGCTCGTCGTGGCTGCAACACTCCTCTTCCTTGTTCGACTCTCTCCAAAAACCCGGCCCCGTATTTCTTCGCGATAAATTGCTAAGCACACCAATTTTTATCCTATTTCTTAGACCGCTTTTAGATGGTCGTTCAAACAAATTTCCTGGTCCCCGACGATTGCCGGCGTGGTCAAGGCAAACACGCGCTTTCTGTCACTCTTCCGATAGGACGAAGTACTCAACATGAAAATTTTGATAGCAGGTTTTCAGCATGAAACGAATACGTTCGCGCCGTCCAAGGCCGCGTATCAGAACTTTCTTCAAGGCGAAGGGTTTCCGCCTCTCACGCGCGGCAACGACATCCTCGCGCTTCGCGACGTGAACGTTCCGGTGGGCGGCTTCATAAACG
Organism: uncultured beta proteobacterium; assembly: GCA_963708695.1. Taxonomy (GTDB): domain Bacteria; phylum Pseudomonadota; class Gammaproteobacteria; order Burkholderiales; family Burkholderiaceae; genus Caballeronia. The sequence goes on along the minus strand of CAVPTS010000013.1, from coordinate 9,663 downwards.
CCGCCGAAGCCAAAGGCCACCATCTGATCCCGGTCATCTGGGCGGGAGCAAGTGCATCCGCCCACGTCACCACGGACGCCTACGAACGCATAGCGGGCGAGATTCTGGAGGCGGTGAAAAATGGCGGCTTCGATGCGATCTACCTGGACCTTCATGGCGCCATGGTCGCGGAGCATATTGACGACGGGGAAGGCGAATTGCTGCAGCGAATCCGCGCGGTGACTGGCGACAGCATGCCGCTTGTCGTGTCGCTCGACTTGCATGCGAACGTGACTGAAAAAATGCTGAAGCACGCGGACGCACTGGTCGCTTACCGGACGTATCCTCACGTCGACATGGCCGAAGCCGGCGAGCGGTCGGCTGCCGTCATGGAAAGGCTTATCGCCGACACGCGGCCCGTCATCCGGGTCTCACGCCGCATTCCGTTCCTCATCCCGGTGAACAGCATGTGCACCCTCGTGGAACCCGCTCGCGGACTGTACGCGCAACTCGATTCGCTCGAACAAGACTCCATCATTTCCCTCTCCTTCGCACCTGGATTTCCGGCTGCGGACTTCCCGGATTGCGGCCCTGTCATCTGGGGCTACGGGTTTGACGAAGACGCCGTAACCGCAGCGGTGGACTCTCTTTTCGACAAGATGCTGACAAGCGAAGCGGAGTGGAAAGTGCTCTTCCTCTCGCCCGACCAGGCGGTGCTCGAAGCGATGCGTCTGAGCGACGGCGCGGACAAGCCGGTCATCATCGCCGACACGCAGGACAATCCGGGCGTAGGCGGCGACTCGAACACGATGGGCATCGTTCGCGCCTTGTTACGCAATGGCGCCAAGGGTGCCGCTGTCGGTCTCATATGGGACGCCGAAGCGGCTGCGGCTGCTCACAAGGCGGGCGTGGGCGGCACGATCAAGGTCGCGCTTGGCGGCCACTCGAACGTACCGGGCGACGAACCTCTGGTTGGCACTTTTGAGGTCGAGCATCTTTCCGACGGCCGCTTTCGCTTTGACGGACCAATGATGAACGGAATGAATGCCGATCTGGGACCGGTCGCGGGCCTCAGAATCGATGGAGTAAGGATCGGGGTGAGCACGATCAAGATGCAGATGTTCGAGCAAAACCAGTATCGCGTTGCGGGTATCGAGCCTAAGGAAATGCAGATACTCGTCAATAAAAGTTCGGTCCATTTCCGCGCGGACTTTGGCACGATTTCGGACACTGTATTGGTCGCCAAGGCGCCCGGCCCGATGGCGGCCGATCCGTCGGATCTTCCTTGGCTGCGGCTCGGTTCAGACATTCGTTTGCGGCCGACAGGTCTTACCCTGAATGAAATGCGCGTGCCTGAGCCGGAGAAGTAACTGTCGAGATTGCAACGGGTAGCGGGCGCCCTGCTTTCGAATTGCTTAAGCATTCGCTTCGATGCCAACCTGGCTACCCCGCCCTGACGAACTTGTCGCCCCGGTCCGCCTTGCAAGTTGATACATGGCGGGCCGCTTCCGTTTATGCGTCCATCTGCAGCAACATCCGACTCATGCGCCGCGCCAGGTGCCACTCCGTCAATGCTTAGCCGCTTCCGCCAGCAACTGCTGGATCGCCCGCTCAGACTTACCGTATGCGCCTTCGCCCAAGTGGTGATATCTGATGCGGCCCTGGGCGTCGATGAGATATTCCGCCGGCCAATACTGATTACCGAACGCGCGCCAAATGGCGTAGTTATTGTCCACTGCAACCGGATAGTCAACCCCAAGGTCCCGGGTCGCGCGCTTCACGTTTCCAAGGTCGCGTTCGAATGCAAATTCGGGCGCATGCACACCAATTACGACCAGCCCCTGATCACGATACTTGTCCGCCCACGCTTTCACATGCGGCAGCGTGTGCTGGCAATTGACGCAGGAATAGGTCCAGAAATCGATGAGAACAACTTTTCCGCGCAATTGCTCGACAGTCAATGGCGGCGAGTTGATCCATTCAACCGCACCGGACAGTGCAGGCAATTGCCCCTCCACTCGCAGCGGTGCATCGTTGGTTGCGTGGGCTACGCGAGTAATGAACCGGGTAAGCCATGCGTGCGCGATCGCTCTTGCCGCTTGGTGGTTTTCGTTATTCGTTCCCGAGGTTTGAGCCACCGGTGTGGCTTCCGGCGCTAGCCAGCGGACCAGCTTGTCCTCGACGCTGGTCGTTGTGAATGTGGATACGCGCACGAGCGCACCGGTATCGAGTCCTGTCGCAATCGCGGCCACGCCGCACAGAATCGTCGCGCCAATCGCGCGGCGAATCCATTCGCCCGCGCCTAGCGAGCGTTTCATTCTGGCGAATACGCGCCCGCCTATCAGCAAGGCGATAGCAAGTGAAGTAGCAGCTCCCGCCGCATAGCTAAGGAGTAGGAACGTGGTCCCCGCACTTGCTCCACGCAATGCTGCACCTGTCAGCACAATACCGAGTATGGGACCGGCGCAAGGCGCCCAGAGCAATCCGGTACCCACACCAAGCAATAGCGACGACATGATCCCCGTACTGCGCCCTTCATGGCTGGCCAAGTTGGTTAGCCGGTTCCCCGCCGTAACAAGGGGACGCATCAGGCGTTCCGCGAAACCGGGAACCAGCAACGTCAGTCCGAACACGCCAAAGAACGCAAGCGCAATCCAGCGGCCGTATTGATTCGCTTGCAATGCCCAGCCTCCGCCCACCGATGCAAGCGTCGCGACTGCGGCAAAGCTTAGCGCCATGCCAATCAACAGAGGTAACCCGCTGCGTGCAAACGGTTGATCCGACTTTGAAAATACAAACGGAAGCACGGGTAAGATGCAAGGGCTAAGGATGGTGAGCGCACCACCGAGATAGGCGACGACAATGAACAGCACGATAATTCTCCCTCTTTTGCTTTGACTGAAAAGCGCTAGCGATGAATCCCTGGTGACGACAGGACTGGGATAATCTGGCGTCAATCTTCTGAAATTTGGCGTTAACGCAATTACACGTGTGCATTTGAACGCGCCGAGGTATCAGGCGTGTGTCGGGACAACCGGCTAAGTGCAATGTTGTGTATCGCGTTAGCTTGCAGATACACTGCGACACAAATGCCGCTCAGGCTCACGGTATAAATCAGGCTCCCCTATTCGAGGAGCAAATGATGTCCGGTGAATTTTTGAAGGGCGCATGCCATTGCGGCACTGTGCGGTTCGAAGTAAGTACGCCGCTCACGCCAGCCGTAAGGTGCAATTGCAGTCTCTGCCGACGCAAAGGGGCATTGATGTCGCCATTTGTTGAAAAGGGCAATTTGCGGATTGTCAGTGGCACGGATGCATTAACGGTTTATCAATTCAACACGCGGGTAGCCAAGCACTATTTTTGCAAGCACTGCGGAATCTATACCTTCCATCAAACCCGTAAGGACCCTGACTTGTGGCGGGTCAATATCGGTTGCCTTGAGGAGGTCGACGGTTTTGCCTTAGCGTCGTCGGTGAGTGACGGCGCAAGCCTGTCCGTGGTGGAAGATGCCTGACGCCTGTCATCGCAGCACTTCTTTCTCCCGTAACCCGTGTTGAAGACTGGACTATGACAGACGCCGGACGCCCAGTAGCGAAGTGCCGTAACCTATAATTAGCCATGGAAAAGCCCGACCACATTCTGATTGTCGACGACGATCGCGAGATCCGGGAGTTGCTCGGCAGCTACCTGACGAAAAACGGCTTACGTGCATCGCTCGCATCCAATGGCCGGCAGATGCATGCTTTCCTCGAGCACGAAACGCCGGATCTGATTGTCCTGGATCTGATGCTGCCGGGCGAGGATGGTCTTCTGCTCTGCCGCGATCTTCGCGCCGGACAATGGCGGTCAGTGCCAATCCTCATGCTGACAGCACTCGGTGAAGAGGCGGATCGTATCGTCGGCCTTGAAATGGGCGCTGACGACTACCTGATCAAGCCATTCGCCGCGCGTGAGTTGTTAGCGCGGGTCCGCGCGGTGTTGCGGCGCACCCGGATGCTGCCGCCTAATATGCAGGGCGGCGAGTCAGTGCAGTTCCTGCAGTTCGGAGACTGGCGACTCGATACGACCGCGCGCCACCTTCTCGATGCAAGCGGCACCATGGTCGCTTTGAGCGGCGGTGAATATCGTCTGCTGCGTGTTTTCCTCGATCATCCGCAAAGGGTTCTCACGCGAGAGCAATTGCTTAACTTGACGCAAGGCCGACGCTCAGACCCGTTTGACAGGTCTATCGATTTGCTTGTCAGCCGTCTGCGCCAGCGGCTGCAAGACGAAGCACGAGAGCCGCGTTATATAAAAACGCTTCGCAGCGAAGGATACGTATTTTCAGTCGCCGTGACGACGCAAGGGGCGGAACGATGACCCCGGCATATCTTCCGCGATGGCCTCGTACCTTGTATGCGCGGTTAATCCTGATATTTTTCCTGGGGCTGGTGGCCACCCAGATGCTTTCTTTCTCGCTGACCTTATACGAGCGAGACAGCGCGGCGGCCACCATGATGGTGGGTTACATCGATCGCGAAGTGACCAGTTCAGTCGCCCTTCTTGACCATCTGCCTGCGAGCGAACGCGCGCAGTGGTTGCCGCGTCTGGCACGCCGAAGCTACCGTTTTATTTTAGGCCCGGGGGTCCCGCGCACGGCTTCCGATGCCCCTGTCTCGAGCGCCGTGACGGCAGCGATCGCCACGGGTCTCGATGATCGCTACCCCACGACTGTCAATGCCGTTTCCGGCAACCCGGACCATCTGCAAGTCCATTTGCAATTGAGTGACGGGTCCCCGCTGACCATCGACTTCCGGCCAATGCCCACGATACCGTTGTCAGGCTGGCTGCCGGTTGTGCTGCTCGGACAGTTGATTGTTCTCGGCGCGTGTTGCTGGTTAGCAGTGCGGATCGTGACGCGCCCGCTTAAGCAACTTGCACAGGCGGCCGACACGCTTGGTCCCGATATGAATGCTACGCGCCTGGCCGAAAGCGGGCCCACTGAGGTAGCGCACGCAGCGAAAGCGTTCAACGCCATGCAGGATCGCATTGCGACCTACATGACTGAACGCATTCAGATTCTGGCTGCCATTTCGCACGACTTGCAAACGCCGATAACCCGCATGCGTCTGCGTACGGATTTAATGGATGACGACGATGTACTGCAAACCAAGTTCCAGAATGATCTGCGAGAAATGGAGTTGTTGGTGCGCGAAGGCGTCACCTATGCGCGCACTTTGCATGGAGCGGTTGAATCGCCGCGACGTATCGATCCTGACGCGCTCCTGAACAGCCTCGTGGGCGACTATCTGGATGCGGGCCGAGCCATATCGATTCATGGAAAAGTCGGTGCAACCATGCTGACCCGGCCGCACGCATTGCGCCGCATCCTGAGCAATCTGATCGATAACGCGCTTAAGTTCTCAGATCAAAGCGAGTTGCTGGTCGAGACGGTACAGGACGGCCGCGTCACTATCGCTGTGCTTGACCGGGGACCGGGAATACCGGAGGACGAACTGGAGACTGTATTTCAGCCGTTCTATCGTGTGGAGGCTTCTCGCAATCGTGACTCCGGCGGCACAGGACTCGGTCTTGCGATTGCACGTCAGCTTTCGTTAGCCATGAACGCCACACTGTCGCTGCAAAATCGTCCTGGCGGTGGGTTGATTGCCCGGCTGACATTGCAAAACTGACTGGCGTTGTTGAGTCGCGGGCGTCGATAAGCAACGAAGCTCGTCGACAGAATCTTCCTCACGATCAGTCCGCGGGTGTAGCGGAAGGTTGAGCGAACGCACGCGTTTGCGTATCCGGTGAATGACGTTGATTCATCAGAGAGATATCGGCATCGCGTGGGATGCTGCAAGCGACGATCCGGCCGTCTATTACCGTCTATTAAACAGCCTGGATCGTTTGTTATGCCGCTTGTCGCCTGACAAGCAAGCAACCCATCATCACTTTTCGTGCACAGACTTGATGAGGTTGTTGCGAAGCGTAACGACAGCGCTCTGCATCCGGGGAAACTCCTCGGCGCTCAGACCGCAAGCGTCCACCAGATCCATGTTTAGGCCTTTCTCCCGCAGGCGCCGTCCGGCGTCCGTCAGGCTGACCAGTACCTGGCGCTCATCGGTGGAATCACGTTGCCTGTGCAGATAACCCATCGCCTCGAGCTTCTTGAGGATAGGCGTCAGTGTGTTTGATTCAAGAAACAGCTTTTCTCCCAGGCCACTGACGGTCTGATTGTCCTGTTCCCACAGCGCGATGATCGCAATGTACTGCGTGTAGGTAAGGCCCAGTTCTTCGAGGATCGGCTTGTAGGCCTTCCCAAAGGCGAGATTGGCCGAATAAATGGCAAAGCACAGGAAGTCGGCGAGCTTCGGGCTCGCGGGGTCTGCCGGATCGCGGGGGTTCATTTGCATCCTTTGAGCATGAAAACGATATGTCTTGGCCCAAATCATACATCGTATCCGATTTAATCGGAAGGGCTTGACATTCCGTAACGCCAATGTACTATTAATCTTATCCGCTTTGATCGGATGCGATCTAAATACGCTTTATCCACTTTTAAGGTCATTGGAGTTTTCATCATGAGCAAGCATTTCATCGCCGCAGTCATCGTTGCAGCCAGCGCCGCGGTTGCCGGCCCCGTCTTTGCCAGCAGCGGGTATGGTCCTGCGCCCCACTACAATCCGGTTGCGGGCGCGCCCGCGTCGCAACGTGGTCAAAGTGTCGATACGATCCGCGCTGAGAATGAGAATGCTGGCGCTGATGGGCAATCGTATGGCGGTGTCAGGGATGGGGAATTCCGGTCGGGTCGGCGGGTTGCGGGTAACAATGTACTGGTTCTTTTCTCGCATCATTAAGACGCTGGCGCTGGCTTTTGCTCGGGCCGGTGGACGGGAAGGGCCGGGGGTCGGGGTCGGGTTGCTGCTGCATACGTTAGCGTGGGTTCAATGTCGGCTATATTTTTTATCGCTATTAGCCAGGGTATTTTCGTTCGCACTCGGGACTGTTGAGGACCGGCTACCGGCGGTGGTCGGGGGTCAATGCCGGGTTGCTGCTGCGTACGTTAGCGCGGGTTGTATGTGAGCTATATTTTTTATCACTATTAGCCACTGTGCGTGGCGGCACTTCATTTCTTTGTCTGAGGGACTGGGTCGGTGCCGGGTTGCTGCTGCATCCGTTAGTGCGGGTCCAATGTTGGCTATATTTTTTATCACTATTAGCCACTGTCCGTGGCGGGACTTCATTTCTTTGTCCAACGCCCCCCATGTCAGGCTAGTTGTCGCGTCACCCGATTTTACTTTTAATGCAAAACTGGGGGGCGGCAAGCGAATGGAAGATGAAGCGTTACACCGCGGAATTCAAAGAGTGGGCGATGCGTCAAATGATGCCGCCTTTAAACCGAGCTGTGATAGAAATGTCAGGCGCCACGGGCGTGACGACGGTGACGCTGCACACGTGGCGGCGCCAGGCGCGAAACATACGTAATTCAGGGGAGTACATGCCGGGAAATGGCAAGACGAGCGACCAGTGGTCCAGCGCCGACAAGTTCAGGGTGGTGCTGGAGACCGCGTTGTTAAGCGAAACTGAGATCGCCTATTACGGCCGTGCGAATGGCATTTATCCGGAGCAGATCCGCGAATGGCGCGGCGCCTGCGAGCAGGCCAACGTGCCGCTCGTGCCGAAGCTGAGTGCGGCCGAGCGTGCCCAGGCCAAGCTTGCAGCCAAGCGTATCCGTGAATTGGAACGTCAGCTCAAGCGCAGCGAAGCGGCGCGTGCGGAGGCGGCAGCATTGGTCACGATGTTAAAAAAAGTCGATGCGATCTGGGCCAAAAAAGAGGAAGAGTGATCAGCGCCCCGGATCGCAGTGAAACCATGCAGTTGATCGATGAAGCAGTCCAAGCCGGCGCTCGCCGTGCGACCGCGAGCGCGCATGCGGGCGTGAGTGTGCGCAGCGTGCAGCGCTGGCTGCACCAGCCTGTAGACGCGCGGGCGTTGAGTGTCCGCCCGCCGCCGCCCAACAAGTTCAGCGGCGTTGAACGTCAGGCGCTGCTGGATGCCGCCTGCAGCGCGGAGTTTGCCAGTCTCACGCCGCACCAGATCGTACCGAAGCTGGCCGATGAGGGAATCTACCTGGGTTCGGAGTCGACGTTCTACCGGGTCTTAAAGGCTGAGAACCTTAGCCGGCGACGTGGGCGCGCCAGCGTGGCGCGACGGCGTATGCCCACCACGCATCGTGCCGATGCGCCCAATCAGCTCTGGTGCTGGGATATCACGTGGATGCCCACCACGATCCGTGGGCGTTATTTTTACTGGTACATGATGAAGGATGTCTACAGCCGCAAGCTGGTGGCCAACGAGGTGTGGGAGGCCGAATCGGGTGAGCACGCGAGCGCGTTGCTGACCAAAGCATGTCTGATTGAAGGCACGGCGGGTCATCCGCTCGTGCTGCATTCGGACAACGGCAGCGTGATGAAGGGCGCGTTGATGCACGCAGCCATGACCACGTTGAAGGTCGATTCGTCGTTCAGCCGGCCGCGGGTGAGCAACGACAACGCGTACGCCGAGGCGCTGTTCCGCACGGCCAAGTACTGTCCGATGTGGCCCGAACGCCCGTTTGACACGGTCGAGGAGGCGCGTGTCTGGGTGGAGACGTTTGTGGCTTGGTACAACGATGAGCATTGTCACAGCGGCTTGAAATACCTGACGCCGAACCAGCGCCACAACGGACACGCCGATGAGTTGCTGGTCAAACGGCGTGCTGTGTACGAGCAAGCCAAGGCGCAAAATCCTGCCCGCTGGAGTCGCAAGACCCGCAACTGGGATCTTGCAGAAGCGGTTTATTTAAACCCTGAAAAAACGGACGACTCGGCGGTGCAATACAAAGAAGCTGCGTAGCGGTGCACGCGACAACTACCTTGACACACGCCGAACGGCGACAAAGAAACGAAGCAAAGAAAACGCCTTCCCACAATCTGTATTAAGTGTCCCCAGCGTGCAGACCACTGCTTTTGGTTCCCGCGTAGAACGGTGCTCGCTAGAACCACGAACACTTGAAACCCTCCTTCTCGCGAATCCTTACATCCCCACGCTTCGCCACCAGTGCTCTCGGGCAAGTTCGGTATGCTCACGGAACTTGCACCGCCTCAACAACTATTCCCGGTTGGCTACGAAGCTATTCGGTGCCTAGAACTCACGAACACTGACGTTCGCACGTCTCGCGCATGGTTCTTTGACTTTGTAGTAATTTCAGGAGCGTCTATTCGCGATAGCGCGGAGCGTTCCACTATTTTATCTGGTGTGCGGGCGCCAAGCGTATTGCGCGCTATGCGCGCCCCTCGCCTAATTGGTCGCGTGGATCACGCAGTCCATTAGTCCATTAATCGCAAATACGGGTAAGGCCGTCATGGTTCGTCGGCCATTGATCTTGCCCGAGAGCACTGGTGGCGAAGCGTGGGGATGTAGGATTTCGCGAGAAGGAGGGTTTCAAGTGTCCGTGGTTCTAGCGAGCACCGTGCTACGCGGGAACCAAAAGCAGTGGTCTGCACGCTGGGGACACTTTATATAGATTGTGGGGAGGCGTTTTCTTTGCTTCGTTTCTTTGTCGCCGAAGGACCAAGAAATGAAGTGCCGCCACGCACAGTGGCTAATAGTGATAAAAAATTTAGCCAACATACAACCCGAGCTAACGTAAGCAGCAGCAAC
>CAVPTS010000012.1:0-60907 GCA_963708695.1 uncultured beta proteobacterium | reverse complement strand
GAACAAAGCCGCTTAATATTCAAGAAAAGAATATAGTAAATGGGGTCGGGTTGAAATTAGAAAAGTCTTATTAACGTCTTAATTGTGAAGGTTTTACTGAGGATTACGGACGGTCGGATTCATTTTCTGGTTTTCATTCATGGTTCACGCCGGCCAAGAAAGGCTTTTGGCGTGCAATGGATCGACCACAATTCTCGCGCCTGAACCTGGTATCCACGGTGCAAGCCCGAGCGATCAAGTATTCATGTTCGGCTCAATTTTCAGACTATCAATGTTTTCTTGGCACCTCCAACGTTACACTAATCACCCACTTGTACCAGTACAACTCGTGCGGTTATTCTGGTATCTAAACTACCCGAACCACTGCCGGACTTACTCAACGCGCGTATCGAGCCTTATGACCTTGTCGTCCGCTTCACCTGTCGCCAGCACTTCCGACGCCGCGACCGCCGCCCCACCGCTCGACGCCACGCCGGCGCACGCGCTTGGCGACTTTATCCGTGCGCATCGCGAAAGACTTTCGCCGATGGCCGTCGGCCTCCCCCCCGGCCCACGTCGCCGCACGCCTGGTCTGCGGCGCGAGGAAGTCGCGCAGTTGTGCGGCGTCAGCCCGACCTGGTACACGTGGATTGAACAAGGGCGGCCCGTGTCCGCTTCCGCGGACGCGCTTGCGCGCATCGCGGTGGCGTTGCAGTTATCGCGGGCTGAACGGGCTTATCTCTTCGAACTCGCCGCCCAGCGCGATCCCGCCGAACCCGATCCCGCAGCGCAGGACGCGCCGGCGTCGCTGTTGAAATCGGTGGAACTGATCGATGCCCCGGCTTACGTGCTCGACCGCCAATGGAACGCGCTGCGCTGGAACGCGCAGGCGGCGGCGTTGTTCGTCGGCTGGCTGGATGGCGCCCAGGACCGCAACCTGCTTGCATTCACATTTACGGTGCCGGAGGCGAAGAGTCTGATCGCGGATTGGGAAATACGCGCGCGACGTTTGGTGGCGGAGTTCCGCGCGGATTCGATCCGCCATCTGAACGATGCCCCCACACGCGCGCTGATCGATTCACTCAGCGCTGCCAGCGATGCCTTTGCGCGCTTTTGGGCGTCGCAGGACGTCGGCGAGCGCGAAGGCGGCGCGCGTGAATTCAATCATCCGACGCGCGGGCGACTGGTGTTCGACCAGATCACGTTCAAGCCGGCGCATCGGGAGGATTTGAAGCTGGTGATTCTGGTCGGCGCCGACGTGGCAGAAGGCAATGTGTGAGGAAACGGCCGCCGCTGCGCCGATAGCACAAAAAAATCCCGGCCTATAGAGGCCGGGCAAAGCCGCTTCTCCCCGGCAGAGCCGGAGGAGAACGGGGACACATGGTGAGCTACGCCGTTCGCGTCAGTTGTTCCGCGCGCCACAGCGGGCTCGTATCCGTTGATACGCACGCAAAAGCGAAACGGATGCTTCCGGATGCTAAAAAATTTGTGCGGCTCAAAATCACTCCGTGACTCAATGATTATTTCAGTAAGATCAATCGAGCCGCCCACCCGACCGGTCCCATGACAACAACCGTCTCCCACGATCCAACCCCCGACGCCCTCGTGCAATTGCTCGATCGCGTCGCGAGCGAAGATGCCGCCGCGTTGCGCGCACTCTACGATTTAACTTCATCGAAACTGTTTGGCCTCGCGCTTCGTATATTGGTTAAGCGCGAGTGGGCCGAAGAAGTCTTGCAGGACGCGTTCGTCAATATCTGGCGATACGCGGGCGACTACAAAGCCGGCCTCTCCGCTCCGATGACCTGGATGGCGGCAATCGTCCGCAACCGGGCTCTCGATTATTTGCGGCGGCAAAAGGCCAACGGTGCAAGCGCCGAAACAGAATGGAGCGACGTGTTGGACGACACCGTGCCGGCGAACGAGGCAGATCCCTCGGACCAGATGCTGATGAGCCAGGAAGCACGCCAACTCGCCATCTGCATGGAGCGGCTCGAAGCCAATCAGCGGCAGGCAGTCGCCTTGGCCTATCTGCGCGATCAGAGCCACAGCGAAGTGGCCGATATCCTGAAAGTACCGCTCGGCACCGTGAAGTCGTGGATTCGGCGCGGACTAGAAAAACTTAAAACGTGCCTGGGAGGTCTGTGATGGATTTGCATCGACACGCAGGCCTCGTCGATCAGCTCGCCGCCGAATATACGCTCGGCGTGTTGCGTGGCGGTTCTCGAAGGCGCTTCGAAAGTATTTCGCAGCACGATCCCGTCATTCGTCTGGCCGTGGAGACTTGGCGGCTGCGGCTTGCCGCCATGGCCGAGCTTGGGCCCGCCGTTGCGCCGCCGCCGGAGATCTGGCCGGCTATCGAGCGCCGGTTGAATCTGGCGCAGGCACGGCGCGATGCGACTGCGGCGCGGCCGGTAACGCCTGCTCCCGTTGTTACCAGACCGAAACCCAACTGGTTCGAGAATCTTTCGTTCTGGCGCGGCTGGTCGATTGCTGCCACGGCCGTCGCCGCCATTGCGCTGGTTGTTTCCATTCGCCAACTCACCACAGTCGCGCCCGTTCCGGCGCCAGTGGCTGTGCCTCAAGTCGCGCAGGAACCGCGCATCGGTTATGTGGCCACGCTCGCCGATAAGGAATCCAACGCAAGGATGCTCGTGACGTGGGACGACCGGACGTCGGAAGTCACCGTGCGCCGGTTGAGCGGCTCGTCAGATCCCTCCGATAAATCCATGCAGCTCTGGGGTCTGCCGAAGCAAGGGCATCCCGTTTCTCTTGGCGTGTTGCCCGTCGGGGGAACCGCGCGGTTCAAAGCGGCTTCTGTGAACGCGTATCCGGTGTTGGCGGTGTCGGTGGAACCGGTCGGCGGGTCGCCGAATCCTGATGGACCTACCGGTCCGGTCGTCTATACGGGCAAGGTGATTCCGGCTGCTTAAGGGCGTTGATTCCGGACTGAGAGGGGGCGTCGCGAGGCGCCCTTTTCTTTTGGGGCTTTTGATCTTCCATCTTCCCCGATTTGCGCCGCGCGGAATCCGCCTCCATCCGCTGGCTGGCTGTTCCTTTGTCATTGCCTGTAAAATCGGCAATTCTGCGGTTTTTCATCCGGATTCACCTGAAACAGCCGTCCGCCATCGTTTTCCGCTCTCTTACGAACATCACTATGACGTCCCAACTGCACAAAAAAGGCGAAGCCTGGTCGGCTCGCTTCAACGAACCAATGTCCGATCTGGTCAAGCGCTACACGTCATCGGTGTTCTTCGACAAGCGTCTCGCGCTCGTCGATATCCAGGGCTCGCTCGCACACGCCGCCATGCTGGCCGCGCAAAAAATTATCGGCGATGCGGATTTTCAGGCGATTCAGAAAGGCATGACGCAGATCCAGGGCGAAATCGAGCGCGGTGAATTCGAGTGGAAACTCGACCTGGAAGACGTTCATTTGAATATCGAGGCGCGGCTGACGGCGCTTATCGGCGATGCCGGCAAGCGCCTGCACACCGGCCGCTCGCGCAACGACCAGGTCGCAACCGATATCCGCCTGTGGCTGCGCGGCGAGATCGACCGGATTGGTGAACTGCTGATCGAATTGCGTCGCGCGCTGATCGATATTGCCGAGCAAAACGCCGAAACCATCATGCCCGGCTTCACGCACCTGCAAGTCGCGCAGCCGGTGACGTTCGGCCATCACTTGCTGGCTTACGTCGAAATGTTCAGCCGCGACAGCGAACGCATGCTCGATTGCCGCAAGCGCGTGAACCGCCTGCCGCTCGGCGCCGCCGCGCTCGCCGGCACGAGCTATCCGATCGATCGTCACGCCGTCGCAAAAACGCTCGGCTTCGACGGCATCTGCGCCAATTCGCTCGACGCTGTGTCGGATCGCGACTTCGCCATCGAATTTACCGCGGCGGCCGCGCTCATCATGACGCACGTGTCGCGCTTCTCCGAAGAGCTCGTGCTCTGGATGAGCCCGCGCGTCGGCTTTATCGATCTGGCGGACCGCTTTTGCACCGGCTCGTCGATCATGCCGCAAAAGAAAAATCCTGATGTTCCCGAACTGGCGCGTGGCAAGACCGGACGGGTGAACGGGCATCTGATTGGCTTGCTCACGCTCATGAAGGGTCAGCCGCTCGCGTACAACAAGGACAATCAGGAAGACAAGGAACCGCTGTTCGATACCGTCGATACCGTCGCGGATACGCTGCGCATCTTCGCCGAAATGGCGGCGGGCATCACGGTGAAGCCGGATGCGATGCGAGCAGCGGCGTTGCAGGGTTTTTCGACCGCAACCGATCTCGCGGATTATCTGGTGAAGCGCGGCCTGCCTTTCCGCGATGCCCACGAAGCGGTGGCGCTGGCGGTGCGGATCTGCGTGGACCGCGGTTGCGATCTGGCCGACCTGACGCTCGATGAAATGCGCTCGGAATTGCCGAACGTGGCGCATCTGATTGGCGAGGACGTGTTCGAATACCTCACGCTGGAAGGATCGGTTGCAAGCCGCAATCACGCCGGCGGAACGGCGCCGGAACAGGTTCGGGCCGCGGCGAAAGCGGCTCGGGCGGCGTTGGGGTAACTAAGGCAGTCGCGCGCTGCAGCTTGAATATCGTAGCCGATTCGGCTACGATCGTAGCCAATCATGCTACGTTCTCCATCCGAAACGCTTTTCAATAGTTATCGCCGGCGTGTTCTAGGACTCCTGCTGCTTCGGCCGGACGAGTCCTTCCACGTCCGCGAGATCGCTCGTCTCACCGGCACTGCCGCCGGCACACTTCACAAAGAACTGAGCAAGCTCGCCGAGGCGGGCATTCTCGTTGCCGAGCGGCGCGCTAACCAATTGGTCTATATGGCTAATCGCGCGTCGCCCATTTACGATGAGCTAGCCAGCATCATGCGGAAAACATCCGGACTGACCGACGTTATCGCCAATGCGCTCGCGTCTTGCGCTTCATTGATCGACGTCGCGTTCGTATTCGGATCGGTTGCAAGAGCGCAGGAAACGGCCCATAGCGATGTCGACGTAATGATTATCGGCGAGACGAGTTTTGCTGAAGTAATCAGGCAGTTGTATCCAGCACAGGGCATGCTGGGACGCGAGATCAATCCTGTCGTGATGTCGGCAAACGAATGGCGCGCCAGTTTTGAACGCAAGGACGGGTTCGCGCTGGATTTGATGGACAAGCCGAAAATCTACGTGGTGGGCAACGAGCATGACCTTGCAAAACTTGTTGGGGATCAGTCTTGATTCAATTGCACCGAATCGCGAAACCATCGCGCGCCTGCTCGCGGCCGCGCAGCGCAATTTGACGGACGCACGGCTCGACGCCCTGAGCCAGGAAAACCGCTTCGATGCCGCCTATAAGGCCATCATGCAGTTATCCATGTTCGCTCTCAACGCCAATGGCTTCCGGACACTGACGAGCCGGCCGGGACATCACCAGACCGCCATTCAATCGCTGACGCTCACCATTGGCTTGTCGACAGATCGGATGATCGTGCTGGACGCACTTCGGAAACAGCGCAACCTTTCCGATTATTCGGGCGATCTCGTCACCGACGCAGCCGTTCGTGAATGCATGTCGAGCGCAACAGCACTTCTCGATGACGTCCAGAAGTGGTTGAACGTTAATCGGCCCGAGCTGGCTTAGTCAGTGTGTTGAGCGGGCAGGCGGTATCGGATTTTTCCCGCGAGCACCTTGCTCACGCTGAAGACGTGACGGATCGACACAGTCCGACAGCGAGCTGGGCGTTTCCCGGATAATTCCCTGTCCATCCGAAATCCACGCCCATGATCATCCGTCCCAAACTCAACTGGTTTCGCATGTTGTTCGTCTGGCGCGGATCCGTGCTGCCGCAGCTTCTCCCGCGGCTCGCCTTGATCTTCGTGCTGTCGATTACCGCGATCATCATGCACGACAACGTGCGCAACTATCCTGTCGGGCTCGGCACGCCGCCGTTCGCGCTGGTCGGCATCGCGCTGGCGGTGTTCCTGGGATTCCGCAATAGCGCGAGCTACGAACGCTGGTGGGAAGGCCGCAAGCTGTGGGGCGCGCTGTCGATTCACGGCCGCTCGCTGGCGCGCCAAGCGCTGACCTTGCCGCGCGGCGTCAAAAGCGGGGACACGCACGAATTCATCGCGGCAATCGGGGCGCTCGGGCATGCGCTGCGCCACGAAATGCGTCGCACCGATCCCCTTCCCGACCTCGTCACTCGCCTTTCGCCCACGCTTTACCGGCGCATCGTTCAAGCGCAGTTCCGATCGTCTTCAATATTGCGATGGCTCGGCGAATGGTCCGGAACGCGCGCCCGCGAAGGCACGCTCGACGGCTATGGCGTACTCGCTTTCGAGCAGAATCTGAACGAGTTGTCGGGGGTGATCGGCGGCTGCGAACGGCTTGCATCGACACCGCTGCCCTTCTCATATTCGGTGATGATCCACCGGACCATCTATCTATTCTGCGTGCTGCTGCCGTTCGGCCTGGTCGATGGCGCCGGCGTGCTTACGCCTTTGTTCGCGCTGCTGGTCGCTTACGCGTTCATGTCGCTGGAGGCGATCGCGGCGCAGATCGAAGATCCGTTCGGCCTGGAGGAAAACGATCTGGCGCTCGGCGCGTTGTGCGAGTCGCTGGAAGACGTGCTCTACGATATGGCCGCCGATCCCACCTTCACGCGGCCACCGAAAGCACTGCCGGAACCGGGCGTGACGGAGCGCCGGTTTATCGTGACGTAAAGCAAAAAAGGCCCGCGCAATGCGGGCCTTCGTCATTCAGATTTCAAACCGTCAAATCAGCGCTCAAGCGCCACGCAATCGACGAAATACTCAATACGCCCATTGATCATCTCGCCGACCAGACCGTGGATATCCGTATGGAATCCCGGGAAGCGTTCGTTGAACTCACGCGCGAAACGCAAGTAATCCACGATGGTCTTGTTAAACCGCTCGCCCGGAATCAGCAACGGAATGCCCGGAGGATACGGCGTCAGCAGAATGCTGGTCACGCGCCCTTCGAGTTCATCGATAGGCACGCGATCAATTTCCCGGTGCACCAGCTTCGCATACGCGTCGGACGGCTTCATGGCGGGCTCCATGCTCGAGAGATACATCTCGGTCGTCAGCCGGGCAATATTGTTGGCCCGATAAACGCTGTGAATCTGCTCGCAAAGATCCCGCAATCCCATGCGCTCATAAGACGGATGCTGCGCGATGAAATCCGGCAAGACGCGCCACAACGGCTGGTTGTTGTCGTAGTCGTCCTTGAACTGCTGCAGCTCGGTCACCATCGAGTTCCAGCGGCCCTTGGTGATGCCGATCGTGAACATGATGAAGAACGAATACAGCCCGGTCTTCTCGACAATAATTCCGTGCTCCGCCAGATATTTCGTCACGATAGCGGCCGGAATGCCGGTCTCGCCGAACTCGCCGTCCACGTCGAGTCCCGGCGTGATGATGGTCGCCTTGATCGGGTCGAGCATGTTGAAGCCTTCGGCAAGCGCGCCGAAACCATGCCAGCGATCGTTCGGCTTCAACACCCACTCTTCGCGATCGCCAATGCCCTCTTCGGCAAGCGCTTCCGGCCCCCATACCTTGAAGAACCATTCGTCGCCGTATTCGTCGTCGACCTTGCGCATTGCGCGGCGGAAATCGAGCGCTTCCGCAATCGATTCCTCTACCAGCGCCGTGCCGCCCGGCGGCTCCATCATGGCCGCGGCCACGTCGCACGACGCGATGATCGCGTATTGCGGGCTGGTCGACGTATGCATCAGGTACGCCTCGTTGAAGCGATGCTTGTCGAACGTGCTGTTCTCGGAGTCCTGCACCACGATCTGCGAAGCCTGCGAAATCCCCGCGAGCAGCTTGTGCGTGGAGTGCGTGGCGAATACCAGCGCGCCCGTACGCGGACGCCCCGCGCCGATGGCGTGCATGTCCTGATAGAACTCGTGGAACTCGGCGTGCGGCAGCCAGGCTTCGTCGAAGTGGAGCGTGTCGAGCATGTCGCCCAACAGGTCCTTGATCATCTCGACGTTGTAGACAATGCCGTCGTACGTGCTCTGCGTGATCGTCAGAATCCGCGGCTTCACGTTCGGATTCTTCGCCAGCGCCGCGCGCGCGAACGGATTCGCTTCAATCTTCTTGCGGATGTTTTCCGGCTTGAATTCGTCGCGCGGAATCGGTCCGATCAGGCCAAAGTGATTGCGCGTCGGCGTCAGGAAGACGGGAATCGAGCCGGTCATGGTGATGGCATGCAGGATCGACTTGTGACAGTTGCGGTCGACCAGCACGATGTCGCCCGGCGCAACGGTCGCGTGCCAGACAATCTTGTTCGACGTCGACGTGCCGTTGGTCACGAAGAACAAATGGTCCGCGCTGAAAATGCGCGCCGCATTGCGTTCCGAAGCCGCGATCGGCCCGGTGTGATCGAGCAACTGGCCGAGTTCATCGACGGCATTGCAGACGTCTGCCCGCAACATGTTCTCGCCGAAAAACTGGTGAAACATTTGCCCGAGCGGATTTTTCAGGAACGCGACGCCGCCCGAATGCCCCGGGCAATGCCATGAGTACGAACCCTCTTCCGCGTACTGCACGAGTTCCTTGAAGAACGGCGGCGCGAGCGCGTCGAGGTAGACCTTCGCCTCGCGAATGATGTGGCGCGCGACGAACTCCGGCGTGTCCTCGAACATATGAATGAAACCGTGCAGCTCGCGCAGGATGTCGTTGGGCAAGTGCCGCGAAGTCCGCGTTTCGCCGTACAGAAAGATCGGAATGTCCGCATTGCGGCGCCGCACCGCCTGGACGAACGCACGCAACGCGACAATCGCCGATGCCAGCTCGGGCGTGTCGCCCTCGGCCAGCACCACGTTGTTATCCGCGTACGGCAGCAATTCGTCGTCATCGATCGACAAAATGAAACACGACGCGCGGCTCGATTGCTGCGCAAACGACGTCAGGTCGCCGTAACTCGTCAGCCCGAGCACCTCGACGCCTTCACCCTGAATCGCCTCGGCTAGCGCGCGGATGCCGGAACCCGAAATATTCTCGGAGCGAAAATCTTCGTCGATGATGACGACGGGAAAACGAAACTTCATCAGGCGAATCTCCAAATGGAACGACCGCTGGCCGAGTTGTGTCTGCTCGATTCCAGCGGTCTTTCAAAAAGCATTGCAATGGCGTTTCGAAGCAACAGAAACGTCAGGTTTTCGGCAGCGTCACACCGATCTGCCCTTGATACTTGCCCCCACGATCGGCGTAAGAAGTCTCGCAGATCTCGTCGCTTTCGAAGAAGAGAACCTGCGCCACGCCTTCGTTCGCGTAGATTTTGGCAGGCAAAGGTGTCGTATTCGAGAATTCGAGCGTCACGTAACCTTCCCATTCCGGTTCGAACGGCGTCACGTTCACAATGATCCCGCAGCGCGCGTACGTGGATTTACCCAGGCACACCGTCAGGCACGAGCGCGGAATCCGGAAATACTCGACTGTACGCGCAAGCGCGAAGGAATTCGGCGGGATGATGCAGACGTCGCCCTTGAAGTCGACAAACGATTTCTCGTCGAAATTCTTCGGATCGACGATGGTGGAGTTGATATTGGTGAAGATCTTGAATTCGTCGGCCACGCGAATGTCGTAGCCGTAGCTCGAGGTGCCGTAGCTCACGATCTTCCTGCCGTCTTCGGACACCCGCACCTGATCGCGCACGAACGGCTCGATCATGTTGTGCGCTTCGGCCATGCGCCGGATCCACTTGTCGGACTTGATGCTCATAGGGAACGCTACTCAACGAAAGAGGCGGCTCGACAGAGGCCGCCGTGCTTGAAACAGGGCATGGCCGGAGGCTTGGAATCCGTGCAGAAGCACGCCGAAGCCAGCCGGACCAGACGGGAAGCGCGTATTTTACTTGATGTGATGGCTGCGCGACGCGCGCAAGGCCGACAGGCCGGGTCGAGCGCCGTAAGCATTTGATTAGCAGACTAAAAACCGGACTGCAAACCGAACTAACAAGCGATCCGATTTCATTGCCGGATCACGCCGCAAGCGAGTGCGGGGCCCGCGCCGTGCGGCATGAGCGAGTAGGAATCGGAAGCATCACGGTGAAGCAGAATGGCGCGCGACAACACCGAGCGCACACCGTCGAGCGAGACATCCGGCGCAACGATAAAACCCGTCGCCGAGCCGTTCGCGTCCGCGCGGATGCTGGCCAAGTCGCCTTCCACCTTCGATCCCGTCTTGCTGCGCTCGGACGCCGGCGCAAATATCGGGCCGCCGTCGGACGAATTCGAGACGATGCAATCGCCGCGCTCGTGAATTTGCAGCGCGTGTTCGCTATTGGGCGGCATGCCGGCAAGGTTGTAAGAAACCTGGACGCCGTCCGCGCGTTCGATAAACGTCACCGTCCCATTCACAGCGTTGCCCGCTGTGGGCTGCAGCGTAGCGTCGGCGCGTTTTTCGTGGTTCTGGAAAAGCAGGCCGCAGCCGCCGAGCAGCAAAGCGCCGGTGGTCATGATTACACCCGTGCTCAAAGCCGCGCTCAAGCCCAACATCAGGCTCAGGATCGGGTTCGTCGCGGCAGGCACGCTGCGCGATCCGGGCCCGTCGAATCTTTGTTTCATGCGATCCTCATGGCGACCCGCGACCACCCCGTGTGCTCACCTGGCCGCGCCAATCGAAGGCGACATGATACCGCGACGCGCGCCGCCGCCATCGCCTCCAGCCACTGCTTGCGCCGCGAGTTACGTGTTTTGCACCACGATGCTCGGGAACATCGACGTCATGTCGCGCTGGCGCTCCGCAATCGATATAGCCACCTTGCGCGCAATCGACCTGTACGTATCGGCAATCTTGCTGTCCGGCTGCGAAATCACGGTCGGCTGGCCGGCATCGGTTGTCTCGCGGATCGTGATATCGAGCGGCAAGTGGCCGAGCACCGGCACGCCATAATCCTTTGACATCCGCTCGCCCCCGCCCGCCCCGAAAATATGCTCTTCGTGGCCGCAATTCGAGCAAATATGCGTGCTCATGTTCTCGACGATCCCCAGGATCGGAATGCCGACTTTCTCGAACATCTTCAAGCCCTTTTTCGCGTCGAGCAGCGCGATGTCCTGCGGCGTAGTGACAATTATCGCGCCCGTGACGGGGACTTTCTGCGAAAGCGTGAGCTGGATGTCGCCGGTGCCGGGAGGCATGTCGACAACCAGGTAATCAAGGTCTTTCCAGTTCGTCTGGCGCAGTAATTGTTCGAGCGCGGAGGTAACCATCGGGCCGCGCCAGACCATCGGGTTATCCTGCTCGATCAGGAAACCGATGGAGTTGGCCTGGATGCCGTGGCCGACCAGCGGGTTCATCGACGTGTTGTCGGGCGATTCCGGACGGCCGCTGATGCCGAGCATCATGGGCAGTGACGGACCGTAGATATCGGCGTCCAGCATGCCCACCGACGCGCCTTCCGCCGCCAGCGCGAGCGCGAGGTTCACGGCGGTCGTGCTCTTGCCCACGCCGCCCTTGCCCGATGCAACCGCTATGATGTTCTTCACGTTCGGCAGCAGTTTCACGCCGCGCTGGACCGCGTGCGCGACCACTTGCGACGACACTTCCACGCGCACGCCCGCCACGCCCGGCACGCGGGCAATGGCTTCGGACACGAGCGCGCGGATGGCGTCGAACTGGCTCTTCGCCGGATAGCCCAGCACGACGTTGACGCTGACATCCGCGCCATCTATGGCCACGTTGCGGATGCTTTTCGTATTCGCGAAAGTGCGGCTGGTGTTTGGATCGATCAGGCCGCTAAGCGCGGTATCGATCTGGGCGCGATCAAGACTCATCGAAACTCCATGGGAACGCTTGTTGCAAACGGGGATCGAACACTCCGCGCACAAAGTATGAAATTGAAAGGAATTGTTGCACGACGTTGCGTGATGGCCTTGTGCGCTGCACTATCCCACGCGGCCATGGTTCGGGGCGCAGCGTTTTTAACCGGTTGAATGCTTGACCGTATTGTAGTGGCAGCCGCAACGACTCGCCGGAAGACCCTACGGGGCTCTTCTGGCTGTCGGATTGGCTTGCCTTGATTGGAATCCTGGAGAATTTTAAAAATGAACTCGAAATTGATGACTCGCTTGACCGTAATCGCTCTGGCCGGAGCACTTGTTGCCGGCTGTGCCACCGAGCAAGGCAATAACGCGGCCGTTGGCACGGGCATTGGTGCGGCGTCGGGCGCGGCGCTTGGCGCGATCTTCGGCGGCGGCAAGGGTGCGGCCATTGGCGCGGGCGTCGGTGCGGCGGCTGGCGGTGTCACCGGTTACAACTGGCAGGCTATCAAGGGCAAGCTGAGCGGCGCAACGAAGGGCACGGGTACGCAAGTGACCGAGCAGCAGGACGGTTCGCTGAAGGTGAACATTCCGAACGCAATCTCCTTCGACACCAACAGCTACGCGATCAAGCCCGGCTTCGCGCCTGTGCTCGACGAGGTCTCGCAGACGCTGGTTCAGCACCCGGAACTGATTGCGCAAGTGGTTGGCCATACGGATAGCACGGGTCAGGCGGCGTACAACCAGACGCTGTCGCAGAATCGTGCGCAAAGCGTAGCGACGTATCTCGGCAACCATGGCGTGGCGGCGCAGCGTTTGTCGGCGCAAGGCATGGGCCAGACCCAGCCAATCGCCGATAACAGCACCGAAGCCGGCCGTGCGCAGAATCGTCGGGTGGAAATCTATCTGCGCGCTACTGCGCAGCCGGGTCAGGTGCAGTAAGGCGGTTGATTTACAGGGGGAGATGACGGCTGTGTCGATGTGCCAAGGGTTTGGATCGATTCTCGAAAAAATCTCGGAAATTGAAAAATATTTGAAACTTTGGTCGTATCTCGCGGGTCTGTCTTAACGGTAGGTGGCTGGCTACGCCGCCACATGCCATTCTCCTCTTGTCGTTGTTGCTCCGGGGCTTTACTCTGCCCCGGTTTTTTTTCGTCTGTAGTTTTGGGGTGCGACGCGGGCGGGGCGTGGGCGGGGTGTTGCTGCGTAGGCCTGCGCGCGGTTTATGTTTTTGGTATTTTTTTAGCGCTATTGGCCGCTGTGCGCGGCGGCAGGTTTTTTGCGTTCGCACTCGGGGGCTCGGAGCGCGCGGAGCTGATGGTCGGTGCTCGGTGGTCGGGGTCGATGCTGGGTTGCTGCTGCGTACGTTAGCGCGGGTTGTATGTTGGCTAAATTTTTTATCGCTATTAGCCACTGTGCGTGGCGGCACTTCATTTCTTTGTCCAACGGCGACAAAGAAACGAAGCAAAGAAAACGCCTCCCCACAATCTGTTTTAAGTGTCCCCAGCGTGCAGACCACTGCTTTTGGTTCCCGCGTAGAACGGTGCTCGCAAAACCACGGACACTTGAAGCCCTCCTTCTCGCGAATCCCTACATCCCCACGCTTCGCCACCAGTGCTCTCGGGCAAGTTCGATGACCCACGGACCAATACGGCCTCACGCGTCTTTACGCGTTAGCGGGCTGCGTGAATCACGTGACCATTTAGGCGAGGGTGCGCATAGCGCGCAATACGTTTGGGCACCAGCACATCAGAAAAATAGTGGGACGCCCCCGCGCTAGGCACGAACAAACGCGTCTGAAATCACTACGCACCGAATAGCTTCCGCAACCTTGAACAGGGGTGAGGCCGTACCGGTCTGTCGGTGTCCCGATCTTGCCCGAGAGCACTGGTGGCGAAGCGTGGGGATGTAAGGATTCGCGAGAAGGAGGGTTTCAAGTGCCCGTGGTTTTGCGAGCACCGTTCTACGTGGGAACCAAAAGCAGTGGTCTGCACGCTGGGGACACTTAATACAGATTGTGGAGAGGCGTTTTCTTTGCTTCGTTTCTTTGTCGCCGTTGGACAAAGAAATGAAGTCCCGCCACGGACAGTGGCTAATAGTGATAAAAAATTTAGCCAACATTGAACCCGCGCTAACGTACGCAGCAGCAACCCAGCACCAACCCCGACCACCACCAGTAGCACGCCCCCGCGCCCCAAACCCCGCCCAAGTGCGAACGGACACCCCGACTGCTAGAATCGTGGTTCGTTTTTTCGTGCAATCACTGAATTTTTCAACCGCAGGCCAGCGCCTTATGTCAGCACCGATCCCGTCAGCACCCTCCCCGACGCCAGTCCCCCCCGGCCATCGCCGAATTCTTGTCACGTCCGCGCTCCCGTACGCGAACGGACAGATTCACATCGGCCATATGGTCGAATACATTCAGACGGATATCTGGGTTCGGTCGCTGCGAATGCACGGTCACGAGGTCTACTACGTCGGCGCCGACGATACCCACGGCACACCCATCATGCTGCGCGCCGAGCAGGAAGGCATCACGCCGAAACAGCTGATCGAGCGCGTAGGCAAAGAACACAAACGCGATTTCGATAGCTTCGGCATCTCGTTCGATAACTACTATTCCACCGACGCCGAAGAAAACCGCGTGCTGTGCGAATCCATCTACGCTTCGCTCCAGGCAGCAGGTTTGATCGAGGCACGCGACATCGAGCAGGCCTACGATCCGGTCAAGGAGATGTTCCTGCCCGATCGCTTCATCAAGGGCGAGTGCCCGAAATGCGGCGCGAAGGACCAGTACGGCGACAACTGTGAAGTGTGCGGATCGACCTATCAACCGCTGGATCTCATCAACCCGTATTCGGTGGTGTCGGGCGCAACGCCGGTGCGCAAGACCTCGACGCACTACTTCTTCCGCCTCTCCGACCCGCGTTGCGAAGACTTCCTGCGGGGCTGGGTGAGCGGACTCGCGCAGCCGGAAGCCACGAACAAGATGCGCGAATGGCTCGGTGACAAAGGCGACGCAAAGCTCGCCGACTGGGATATTTCCCGCGATTCACCGTACTTCGGTTTCGAAATCCCCGGTGCGCCAGGCAAGTATTTCTACGTCTGGGTGGACGCCCCGGTCGGTTACTACGCCAGTTTCAAGAATCTCGCCGATGCGCGCGGCCTCGACTTCGAGGAATGGGTCCGGCCTGGATCGAAGACCGAGCAGTATCACTTCATCGGCAAGGACATCCTGTATTTCCACACGCTGTTCTGGCCCGCCATGCTGGAGTTTTCCGGCCATCGGACGCCGACGAACGTGTTCGCGCACGGCTTTCTGACCGTCGATGGCGCGAAGATGTCCAAGTCGCGCGGCACGTTCATCACGGCAAAAAGCGTGATCGATACCGGCATCAATCCCGAGTGGCTGCGCTACTACTTCGCCGCGAAGCTGAATCACACCATGGAAGACATCGACCTGAATTTCGATGACTTCCAGGCGCGCGTGAACAGCGATCTGGTCGGCAAGTACGTGAATATCGCGAGCCGGGCGGCGGGTTTCCTGATCAAACGCTTCGAGGGCCGCGTGCAGGACAGCGCGATGAATCATCCGCTGCTGCTGCAGTTGCGCGCTGCGATTCCGCAAGTTGCGGCGCTGTACGAGGCGCGGGAATACGGGCGCGCGCTGCGCACGACCATGGATCTCGCCGATACGGTCAATGCTTACGTCGATACCGCCAAACCGTGGGATCAGGCGAAGGACGTCGCGAACGCGGCGGCGCTGCATGAAACCTGCAGCGTGAGTGTGGAAGCGTTCCGGCTGTTGTCGCTGGCGTTGAAGCCGGTGTTGCCGCTGCTGGCGGAATCGGTGGAAGGGTTCTTGGGAATCGCGCCGCAGGTCTGGGCCGATGTTTCCACGCCGCTAAGCTCGTCGCAGCCGATCAACGCGTACAAGCACTTGATGACCCGCGTCGACCCGAAGCAAATCGAGGCGCTGATTGCGGCAAACAAGGAATCGGTGGCGCCGGGACAAGCGGCTGCAGCCGCAACATCGGCCAACGCGGCTTCAGCATCGAAGAAGGCTGCGAAGGTGAAAGAACCGGAAGCGGACGGCGTTATTTCCATCGACGACTTCGCCAAAGTCGATCTGCGGATCGCGAAGATCGTGGACTGCAAGGCGGTCGACGGATCGGACAAGTTGCTGCAACTGACGCTGGATATCGGCGAGGAAAAGACGCGCAATGTGTTTTCCGGGATCAAGTCGGCGTATCAGCCGCAGGACCTGATCGGGAAGTTCACCGTGATGGTCGCGAATCTGGCGCCGCGCAAGATGAAGTTCGGGCTCTCGGAAGGCATGGTGCTGGCCGCTTCCGCCGACGACGAAAAGGCGGAACCGGGTCTGTATATTCTCGAGCCGCACGGCGGAGCCAAACCGGGAATGCGCGTGAAGTAAGCCGGTGAAGTAAGCATCCGGCACGAAGCAAAAGCCGTTCAGAAAAAGGCCGTTTCAACCCACGTTGAAACGGCCTTTTTTGATGTTCCAAAAAACCTACTTCGCCTCCGACGGCCCGTTCCTTCGCGACCACGAATCGAAGCGTCTCGTATAAAGCAGATCGAGACCCTGGAACGTGCCGCCATAGGCCGATACCGACCAGAAGCGCGACAAACTCAGCGTCGCCTTGATCGCGTTGCTCGCCGACTGCAAGCCCTGCTCGTATCCGAGCACCAGGCGCTCGTTTATCGCTTTCGAGACCATCACGACTTGCGGATCGGTCAAACCCACCTCGCTCGTCCCGATAGAAAAATCATCCAGCCCGAAGGTCTGCGCAATTCGCTTGCCCTGCGAACTTCCCAGCAACGCCAGCGCGTTCGTCATGGCGCTCTGCTGACCGACGTTGTTACCTTGATCGGTACCATGCCCGAACAACAGCCACGACAGCTTCTCGTTATCCGGCACGCTCGGCTCGGAGATCAGCTTCGCGTTTGGCGACTGCACCGTCCCGGTCACTTGCACGCCGGCTTCGACCTCCTGATTGCGTCGCATCGCGAGAATGTTGATGCCGGGATTCGAGACCGGTCCATTGAACGTGAAAAACCCATTCTCGATACCCAGCTTCCGCCCGAACGCCGTGTAAGTGGAACCCGGCGTTACGCGCACGTTCCCAACCGCCCGCAACGGCATGTTCGGCGCGCTCATCGCGGTAATGGTGCCCGCCAGGCCAAGATCCGCGCCCGCGCCGCGGAAACGGAATTTCTGGCCGAGATTGATATCGATATTCGCGTGCGGCGCAAACGCGCCCGCCGGTTTATTGCCGGTTGCAACCACGCTCTGATCCTCGCCCTTCACCGTGCCGTCGGGACGCACGACGACCACGTCGTCGCCAAGGGACGGAGCGGATTTTTCCGGCAAATCGAAGAGCGCGTGATCGACGGTGAACTTGCCGTCGATTGCCATGCCGCCCTTGATGCCTGCGTTCGCCACCGTGGCGCTGCCCGACAACTGCAACTGCCGGTCCGGCGATGCAAACAGTTCGAGCTTGTCCGCGATGATGCTCGCCGTCAGGTCCGGCTGATCCTGATCGAGCCGGATCTTGCCGGTCGCGCGCAGCGTGCCGCTCGCGCCGTGAAACTCCACCTGTTGCAGATCGACGAGATTCTCCGACAACGCAATCCGGATCACGCCGTCCTTCAATTGCACGCCTTGATTGATGACCGTGACGGACAGCGCGTCGCCGGTGAGCATGCCGGACACCGTCGGTTTCGCGACAATCCCCGCAATGGTGAGCTTCAACGCAAGGCGGCCATCGAGCAGATAAGCCGGGCCAATCAGCCCGCCCGTTGTGCGCAACGTCGGAATGTTCGCGTCGATAGCGCCGCTCACCGGCGCTTCATCGGCCACGGTGAGCACGCCGTCGCGCGCCACGAGCGTCGTGTGGACGTTGGCATCGATTGCGCCAATTCGCGTCGCCTGCGCATGCAGCGTCACGTTGAGCCGGTTGCCGCCGCTAAAATCGGCGCGCGCCACGATGTCGGTAATGCCGAGCGCTGCCACGCCACGGGCGGCATCGATGGAAACATCGCCCCCGCGCCGCTTCAGCTGCGCGTAGCCCGTCGCGGTGGCACCGAGCGCGAAGTTCCAGTCGCCATCGAAGACGAGATCGGTCTTGACGGGCGGCGGACCATTGGTCAGTTCCTGGCGGATTTCCAGGAGCCGCGGAACCGATAGATTCGTCAGCTTACCGGCTGAACTGATGCGCCCGTTATCGAACGCGAATGATTTCAGATCGAGCACCGCACCTTCCGCCGATAACCGCGTCGCGCCCAGCACCACGTGATTCGGCGCGTAGCTCACGCTCAACGGCGCGTCGAGATTCACGTTCGGCGTGCCTTTGTTCGATAAACGCGTCACCGTGCCGTCCCAATGCGCGCCATCGCGGGCATCGGTCAGGCGGCCGTTTGCGGCCAGCGTCAGATTGACCGCGTTGCCGCGCACTTTGCCCAGTGCGCTCGCGTTGAGCGTGTGGTTGGCTCGCGTACCGTTGAGGTTCGCGTCGAGGCTCGCGAGCTCGATGCCCTCCGTGCTGACATCGCGGGCCTGGAGGGTGAACACGAGCGCGCCGTTCGCGCCGTCGCGCGCTTCGGCGCGGCCTTCCGCGTGGCCGACACGGTTCGCGCCGAATACCACGCTGTCGGCCTGATAGTTCGCGGCCACGTTCGGATGCGCGAACGAACCGGTAATATCGCCGTCCGCTTTGACGAGACCTGCCAGGCCGAAACCCAGCCGTTCGAGCTGCGGTGCATCGATACGAAAGCGCAAGCGGTCCCCCGGCGCGCCAAAACTGCCGTTGAGATCGACGTTATTGCCCGCCACGGAGAGCGTAGCGGTGCTCGGCAAGATGCGCGTTCCCACGACCTGGATGGTGCCGGCGCCGGTAAGCGGCAGGTTGTCGTAGACGCTTTCGCCGAGCTTGAATTGCGCCTTCGTCGTGAGCGTCGGCGCGAGTACGCCGGCTGCGGTTAGCGTGCCGTTCACGCGTGCCTCGATGGTGCGCGGTTTTGCAGCCGGCTTTTTTGATCCCTTCGCCGGCGGCTGCGCGATTAGCTGGTCCGTCAGCAACAGCGGATTGAACTCGATGAGCTTCGCCTTCAGGTCGTAGCTCGAATGCGTATCTTTTTTGAGCGCGCCGCTCAGCTCGATGCGCCCCTTCCCTACGGTCAGTTTCACGTCATCGAATGCTGTTTGTTTTGCGTCGAGCGTGACCTTGCCTTGCGCCCGCAACGCGGCTTTCGGGTCGGCGAGATCGAGCGTGATGGTCTGCTTATCGTCACCATTGCCGCCGAGATCGATGCCGATCGGACCGGCAAATTGCGTCGGACGGATGCTCGATTCAATGGCGTTCAGGTCGAGTTTGGCGACTTTCAAGTCGAACCGGCCCTTCCCGCCCTTAAGCGATCCGCCGCCCGTGACAGTTGCGTCCTTCAGCAGCCGCACGCTCAGGCCCGAAATGGTCTGCGCCGATGCGTCGAGTTTCACGTCCGCGTGGGCATCGATTAGAGGGAGCAACTGCTTATCGACCGGCCCCGGCTTCGCATTCACGATGGACACCGGCCCCGTCACCACAAGCGCATCCGGCGTAGCCGGATCGGGCTTCAATTCGGCCCGCAGCGCAAGATCCGCGAACGGCGCGCTCGGGCTGAAGGCTTGCGGATTGACGTGATCGATGGTGACGAGCGCGCGCTTGAGCGGCACATCGCCGAACGGATCCGCCTCCACGTGCGCGTTGCCCTTCAGCTTCATGCCGCTGGCATCAATATCCGCTGTCAGATTCACAAGCGAACCCGTCAGACGCGCGGCGACCTGCACGGCCTCACCGTTCACCTCGCCCGAATAACCGGCATCGCCCGTCAGCGGAAACGGGCGCGCGCCGCCGTCCAGCTTCAAGGCCGCCGTGACCGCGCCGAACGGTGTATCGAGACGCTGAACCGTTGCCTCGTGATGACGGCCGTCGCTGCGGCCGGCCAGCGCTAGATGGGAAAATTCAGTGGTCGTGGCGCCCTGATGCAGACGCAGTTTGTCGAGCGTCAAGTCGCGGATAGCGAGCTGGATCGGCAAGCGCAGATCCTTCGGCAGTTCAACTTTGCTGGTGTCTTTCGGCGATGGCGCAATGCGGGCATCGACCGTCCCCACGTGCAGATAATCGATGGTGAATCGCCACGGTTCGCGCGTCAGTTCCCATCGGCCGGAAACTTTGTCGACGGATATATCCGTACCGTTTCCGTCAAGGCTCTTCCAGTGCACGTTACGCAAGCGCAAGCCGGTCGCGATCGCGCCGCCATCGAGCGTGCCGCTCAGCTGGCCGCCGAGCAGCGACGTCGCGGCCTGCCAGACATAGCGCGTTCCGCGCTCGCTGTTGAGCGCGTACAGAATCATCGCGACGCCGAGCGCGAAGCACAGCACCAGCACGAAAACGATGCCGCCAAGCCACTTGGCCAGACGCCGCCAGCCGCTCCGCTTCGGCTTGGGCGACGGTCTGCCGTCTTCGGACGCGCCGTTCCCCCGGCCCTCGGAAGGCTCCGGTTGGTCTGCGGAAGATTGGCCGTTCTGGTCCGTCATGCGTGAAGGAATAATCTAGGCAAATTCATCAAAAGGCGATTCCAAGCGTCAGATACGGGCGAATTTGCCGGGTCTTGAAGCCATAGCCGATATCCACGTTCACCGGCCCGACCGGACTGCGCCAGCGCACGCCCACGCCCGCGCCAGGATTGAACACGCGCTCGCTCCAGGTATCGGTGGCGGTGCCTATGTCAAAGAACGCCGCGCCGCCCCAATCGTGTGTAAACCAGTGCTGATATTCCGAGCTGCCGGTCATCAGATATTTGGTCGGCAGCGTCGACCCGCTGACATCGTGACCAATACTTTGATAGCTATAACCGCGCACCGAATTCGCGCCGCCCGCCCGGAACAGCAGCGACGCGGGAATTCCGCTCGACCCGCCCGACGTAAACACGCCGCCGAACTCCGCGCGGAACACGAACAGGTCGCGCTTGCCCAGCGGCAGGTATTGCAACAGATTCGTATAGATGCGGCCGAAGGTCTGCTCGGTGAGCAGGCCCTTCACCGCGAAGTCGGCTTCGGCGCGAATCAGGTTGCCGGAGCGCGGAAACAAAGGATCGTCGACATTGCGGCGCACCCATTGCCACGATGGCACGAGCGCGTGGGCCGTGGTCGGCGGCCCGACATTCTGCGTCAGCCGGTCCGAGTAGAACAGCAACGAATAGGTTGTATCGATGTTCAGCAGCGAGCGCGAACGCTGCACGCCGCCGCGCGCACTATATATGCGCGTGTCCGACACATCCGTGTTGGTGTACGAAGCCAGCACGCTGTTGACCCAGGCGCGGTTTCCCGGCGGCATGGCGAGCTGGATCTGGCCGTATTGCTGCGTCTGGTCGATACGCCCGGAAATCGTGAACGGATAAGCCTTCCCGAAGGTATCCAGATAGCTGTACGAGCCTTGGATGTGCGGTCCCGTATCGGTTGCGTAACCCACGCCGTAGTGCACGCTGTTATAGGGATACTCGCTGACCTTCAGATGCAGCGGCGTTTCTATCGGCTTGTTCACGTCGTTGTCGGCGTCGATGGCAACCGACGCGTAATACGGCGTGCTCTGCAACTGGCGCTGCAATTCGTTCACGCGGGCGACGTCGTAGATATCGCCTTCGTGGATCGGATTGACGTTGTGGATGATCTGTTCGGGATAACGCCGCACGCCGGAGACATCGAGATTGCCGAACGTGAACGTCGGGCCGCTGTCGAATGTCACCGATAAATCCACAATGTGCGTCCGCGGATTCACGCGCGCCTTCGATTGCGCAATCTTCGCGCCGAGGTAACGCCGAGCCTGCAAGGCTTTCAGCGACGCCTCTTTCGCGTCGTCCCACGCACTTTGCGAGAACGGATCACCTTCCCTCATCGAAAACGCGAAGCGCGCGGTGTTTTCCTGCTTGGGATCCTCGTCCGTAATCGCGCCCTTGAACGTCAGCGACACCGAAGCGACCTTGGTTTGCGGACCCGGATCGACGCTGACGGTGACGGATTTCTTACCGTCTTCCACTTTCACGTCGGTGCGCACGACCGGCGTGAAATAACCGTCGGTCGCAACGAGATCGCGGACCTCCTGCGGCGTGGCCGTGACCAGGAAGTCGAATTGGTCGTCGCTGATGTCGTCGCGCTTCTTGAAA
This sequence comes from uncultured beta proteobacterium, assembly GCA_963708695.1. Taxonomy (GTDB): domain Bacteria; phylum Pseudomonadota; class Gammaproteobacteria; order Burkholderiales; family Burkholderiaceae; genus Caballeronia. Next base: position 38,923 of record CAVPTS010000012.1, on the reverse strand, counting down.
CGCGACAATTCCAGATGGTCTTGCAAGAGCGAATGAACGCTGCGCGGCGCGTCGATATCCACGTCATATTTGGCGTGCGCCGGCTGGGGCGAACGCGCATAGCGCCAGCGCGTGCAGCGACCAGACGGCACGCCGCACGAATGAAGACGCACGGGAAGGCGCTTTCGACGATGCAACCAGCGGCTTTTCCAGCCGCCGATGCTCGGCTCGGCCGCGCTTGAAGCGCAGCGGATCAATCAGGCGCCCCGCCAAACGTGACCTCCGGGGTTGAATTGTGGAATAGGGTTGCCGGGTGACGCAGGATGGACGGCTGCACAGCTTTGTTGCGCTACGCAAACACCGGCAGCCGGTCCAGCAGGCGCTATTTCACCACATTGGCGGCGCCGGCTGTCCCGAAACCGCACGCTTGTCCGAATCGGATGACGCGTGAAATAACCGTTTCGCAATGCCGGCATGAACCGTCGGCATAAACCGACGGCATGAACCCGTCGACATAACCCTTCAGAAAAGCCGAAAGTGCGGCTTGGACGGCGCCGGCAGCGGTTGTTCCGGGAATGCTTCAATTTATGACAGGGTTTTTACCATCGCGCCTTTCCCGCCCTTTCCCATAGACCGATTAGCCGATGCCTCCGGTTTCCGGGGTTCTCGGTGCGCGTTAACCGCTCCGCTCCCTGATGCTTGCGGTAAAATTGCGACAAATCACGGCGGCGTCTCGTCTTTGTTTACGCCCCGCCGCGCCCGTTTTCGAATCGCTCTGAGCCAACGGAAGTCGAATCATGTACCAGTCGGACATCACCCAGTTCATCAATAAGATGAAAGAACAGAAGCCGTCGCTCGAAGAAGAACAGCGCAAAGGCCGCGCGCTGCTGTGGGACAAGAAGCCCATCGACCTCGACGAACGCTCGGAAATCAAGACTTCGCGGGTCGAACAAACGTCGTACGTCTATTACCAGAACTTCTGAACGTGAGCGTGAGCGCCGCCCGCGGGGCGCAGCAAGCTTCGCATCATTCGGGAAAGCCGGGTAAGGACGACCGCGCCGCGGCGCTCGCCGCGCCCGCGACCGATTCCACGCCGAACACCATTGACGGCGTAGCGTTCGCGCACTTATACGGCGAACCGCTCTGGAAGCTGCCAACGGATTTGTATATCCCGCCGGACGCGCTCGAGATCTTTCTTGAGGCGTTCGAAGGCCCGCTCGACTTGCTGCTGTACCTGATCCGCAAGCAGAACTTCAACGTCCTCGACATCCCCATGGCCGATGTGACGCGCCAGTACCTCGGCTACGTCGACCAGATCCGCGAATCGAATCTGGAACTGGCGGGGGAGTATCTGCTGATGGCGGCCATGCTGATCGAGATCAAGTCGCGCATGCTGCTGCCGGTGAAAAAGGCGGATACCGGTGAGGACGCGGAGGATCCGCGCGCGGAACTCGTGCGGCGCTTGCTGGAATACGAGCAGATGAAGCTCGCGGCGCAACGGCTGGATCACATCCCGCAACTCGGCCGCGATTTCCTGCGGGCCGACGTGTATGTCGAGCAAAGTTCGGCGCAACGCTTTCCGGACGTCGATGCAAACGACCTGCGCGCCGCGTGGGCCGACGTCATCAAGCGCGCCCGGCTGGTCGAGCATCACAAGATCTCGCGCGAGGAATTGTCGGTGCGCGAGCATATGAGCGTGATCCTGCGGCGCTTGCAGAACACACGTTTCATGGAATTCGGCGATCTCTTCGACGCTTCGCGCGGGGTGCCCGTGGTGGTCGTGAATTTCATCGCCATGCTGGAACTGTCGCGCGAAGCACTGATCGAGATCACCCAGGCCGAGCCGTATGCGCCAATCTACGTGCGACTCGCGTATTCACCCGCCTGATCATGTATATGCATGTATGTCCGTGTATGCGGCGCGGCACTTTTCCCCTTTCTTTCCGCTTGGAGCAGCGCTTTTAAAAGCTGCCCGCCAGGAGACACTCGCTAGATGAAAGTCATCAGCTCGATCCATGAACTGCGCGACCAGTTGCGCGGCCAGAACCGAACCGCCTTCGTCCCGACCATGGGAAATCTCCACGAAGGCCACTTGTCGCTCATGCGGCTCGCGCGCCAGCACGGGGACCCGGTCGTCGCCAGCATCTTCGTGAACCGGCTGCAGTTCGGACCGAACGAAGACTTCGATAAATATCCGCGCACGCTGCAGGACGATATCGAGAAGCTTCAGGCTGAGAACGTCTACGTGCTGTTCGCGCCGACCGAAGCCGACCTGTATCCCGAGCCGCAGCAATATCGGGTTCATCCGCCGACCAATCTCGGCGATATCCTCGAAGGCGAATTCCGGCCGGGTTTCTTCCAGGGCGTGTGCACGGTCGTGATGAAGCTGATGTCGTGCGTGCAGCCGCGCGTGGCCGTGTTCGGCAAGAAGGATTACCAGCAACTGATGATCGTGCGGCAAATGTGTCATCAATTTGCGCTGCCCACGGAAATCATCGCCGCTGAAACCGTTCGCGACGCCGACGGCCTCGCGCTCAGCTCGCGCAATCGCTTTCTGCAGGCGGCCGAGCGAGCCGAAGCGCCGGCGCTGGCGAAAACCTTGAATCGCGTCCGCGATGCAGTGCTCGCGGGCAATCGCGACTTTGCATCGGTGGAAAAAGAAGCCGTGGAATCGCTGGCGCAGCGCGGCTGGCAGCCTGATTACGTCGCGGTGAGAAGGCGCGTGGACCTGTTGCCGCCCGGCCCCGCCGACACCGCCACCCCGCTTGTCGTGCTGGCCGCCGCGAAGATTGGCTCGACGCGCCTGATCGACAACCTGGAAGTTTGAGCGAGACACTCATGCAGCGAACGCTTTTGAAATCGAAGATTCACCGCGCCACGGTCACGCATTGCGAATTGCATTACGAAGGCTCGTGCGCCATCGACGAAGATTTGCTGGAAGCCGCGAATCTCGTCGAAAACGAACAAATCGATATCTGGAACGTGAACAACGGTGAGCGCCTGACAACCTACGCCATCAAGGGCGAGCGCGGCAGCGGCATGATTTCGCTGAATGGATCGGCGGCGCGCCGGGCGCAACTTGGCGATCTCGTGATCATCGCGGCATTCGCGCTGGTCGAGGAAGCGGAAGTGAAGGCTGGCTGGAAGCCGGAACTCGTGTTCGTCGATGAAAAGAACCGCATCAAGGGCAACCGCGACCACGTGCCAACGCAAAACTGGACCTGAGCGACGTTCTCGTCAGCGTCACTTTTCAGCGCAGAAAAAACGCCGGTTGGCTTTAAAAGCCCACCGGCGTTTTTTTGGCCAAAGCCGAAAACCTACTTCTTCGATACCCATTCAAGAATCGGCTGCCATTGCTCGATATCTTTCTCCACCCGGCTTCTGGCCACATCCCAAATGGTCAGCCCGTGCGCGGCGGCCTGCACGTAATTCTGCGTATCGCGGATATAACCGAGCACCGGCAGTTCCAGCCCTTCCACGAATCGGTGCAGCTGATCCGCCGATTTCGTCCGGGCATCCACCCGCATTCCGACCACGCCAACCTCGATGCTGCCCTTGCGGATCGCCTTCTCCTTTTGCAGCCGCGTGAGAAATTCCTGCGTGGCGAGAATGTCGAACATGGAAGGCTGCAGCGGCACGATCACCTTGTCCGCCAGTTCCAGCGCGAGCGCGAGACGGTTGCCGTGAATACCGGCGGGGGTATCGACGACCGCCTTTTCCAGCCCTTTCGGCGGCTTCCCCGGCGCATCGATATCCACCTTCCATTCCTCGATCTTCGGCAGCGTGTCCGCTCGCAACTGAAGCCAGCCGTGCGCGGACTGCTGTTTATCGAGATCCGCGAGCGCGACCCATTCGCCGTTCGCCGCGAAATACCCGGCCAGATTCGTCGACAGCGTGCTCTTGCCCACGCCGCCCTTCGGATTCGCCACCACGATCACCGTCATAGATTCAATCCACCTGTTTTTACGGTCCCGATTTGTCCGGTTTTAACCCGGAAGTTCATGCCCGAAGACTCCACCGTGCTGCCATTGCTGTAAGCGATGTAATAAGTGAAAAGTTCGAGCCGTTGATACTATCGGATTTGCTTATTTCAATCCACGCGTGCGTCAACGACGCAGCCCGACACCCAAGGACTTTTGAACATGGCGACACTGCGCCCCGAAATCACCCTCGACTATCTGCGCAAACGCCAGCGCGGCTGTCTGCCGGAGCTGCTGGGCGTGGAGCTGGTATCGCTGGAAAGCGGCACGCTCACCGGCAAGCTGACCGTTCGGCCCGAAGTCCTCGCGCCGAATGGTTTCCTGCACGCGGCAACGGTGGTCGGTCTCGCGGATACGTGTTGCGGCTACGCGTGCATCGCCCATATGCCCGAGGGCGCAAAGAATTTTACGACTATCGAGCTGAAGAGCAACCACGTGGGAACGGCGCGCGAAGGCGTCATTACGGCGACGGCGACGGCCGTGCATTTGGGCCGCAGCACGCAAGTGTGGGACGCAATTGTGACGAATGGCGAGGGCAAGACCATCGCGCTGTTTCGATGCACGCAGATGATCTTGTATTGAATTGAAGCTGAAGCTGAAGCTGAAGCGCCTCTTGGTCGCGCAAGCGCATCATTCACGCAAACCAGGATTCAAGCGCCGCCAGATCGAGCGATTGCGCCAGCGTATCGGCGAGACGATCAAGCGACGCTTCCCGCAGCGCCGGATAATCGAGCGCTTGCGCCTCGCGCAAACCCGCCCAGTCGAGCAGCGCTGCGCAGGCTTCGGGCGTGTCGAAGATGCCGTGCAGATAGGTCGCGGCGATCTGGTTATCGGCGGAAACCGCACCGTCCGGGCGCTCGCCGTCGAGCATCACGGCCGGCCGGGCGAGCGCCGCGCCCGTCGTGCGGCCCATGTGGATCTCGTAACCACGCACGGGTGACAGGATGCTGCTTAACGTCAACCGCCCGGTGACGTTGTCGAGCAGCTTGTCGTTGGTCATCGTGGTATCGAGCTCGAGCAGACCGAGACCGTTCACACAGCCGGCCGGCCCTTCGAGCCCTTGTGGATCATCCACCGTACGGCCCAGCATCTGCATGCCGCCGCAAATTCCCAGAACCTTGCCGCCGTATCGGAGATGCCGATCGATTGCCCGATCCCAGCCGTTTTCGCGCAGCCACGCAAGATCGCGCTGCACGCTTTTCGAACCCGGCAACACGATCAAATCAGCCGCTGGCGGCGCCGTCCCTGCACGCACGTAGGAAAAATCCACCTGCGGGTGCGCGCGCAACGCGTCGAAATCCGTGTGATTGCTGATGCGCGGCAACGCCGGCACGATCACCTTCAGCACCTCGCCGCCGGCTTCGCCGCGTGCATGCAACTGGCTCGGCAACATGTCTTCGGCGTCAAGCGTCAGGCCATGCAGATAAGGCACCACGCCGAGCACCGGCTTGCCGGTCTGCGCCACGAGCCAGTCGAGACCCGGCTGCAACAAGCTGATATCGCCGCGAAAACGGTTGATGACAAACCCGCGAATCCGCGCGCGTTCCGTCTCCGATAAACACGCGAGCGTCCCCAGCAAATGCGCGAACACCCCGCCGCGATCGATATCCGCCACCAGCACGACCGGGCAATCCACACGCTCCGCAAACCCCATGTTGGCGATATCGCGGTCCCGCAAATTCACTTCCGCCGGACTTCCCGCGCCTTCCACGATAATCGCGTCGAAACGCTGCTGAAGCCGGGCGTACGAAGTCAGGACGGCATCGAAGGCGACGGTTTTGTACGCGTGATACGCGCGAGCATCGAGATTGGCGTGCGCGTGGCCGTGGATGATCACCTGCGCGCCGCGATCGCTCGTCGGCTTGAGCAGCACGGGATTGAAGTCTATTTCCGCGTCCACGCCCGCAGCAATTGCCTGCAGCGCTTGGGCGCGGCCGATCTCGCCGCCATCGACCGTGACCGCGCTGTTCAGCGCCATGTTCTGCGGCTTGAACGGCGCGACCCGCATGCCGCCGCGCCGCGCGAGCCGGCACAAGCCTGCCACTAAGGTGCTCTTGCCGGCATCGGAGGTCGTGCCCTGGATCATCAGCGTGCCGCGCGGTGCGAATTGCATGGGGTGTTTCGACGCTCATCGGTTTTCGGGAAGCCGCTATGGTAGCGCCCGCCGGTACAATATTGCGATGACTTCACCCGACCTCACCTTCATCCTCGGCGGCGCGCGTTCGGGCAAGAGCGCACATGCCGAACGGCTCGCCGTCGATAGCGGTTTGCCCGTCACTTACGTGGCGACCGCTCGCATAGGTGACAGCGAATTCGCGGCGCGCGTAGCACAGCATCGCGAACGGCGGCCGGCGCATTGGGCGCTCATCGAGGCGCCGCTCGATCTGGGCGGCGTGGTGCGCGAACTGGATCGCGAAGGTCATGTCCTGCTGATAGATTGCCTGACACTGTGGCTCGCCAACCTGCTTTTTCCCGCCGATGGCAGCACGCCCGACGCCCCGCCGCTGCAAGCTTTCAGCGCGTTCGACGCCGCGCTTTCAAATGTGCGCGGCAAAATTATCGTGGTGAGCAACGAGATCGGGCTGGGCGTCGTGCCTATGGGATCGGTGACGCGCCTTTACGTCGATGAACTCGGCCGGCTCAACCAGCGCGTCGCCGCCGCGAGCACGCACGTGACCATGATGGTCGCCGGGCTGCCGCTCGCGCTCAAAGGCTGACATGCTGCTGCTCTCTTTCTACGCCACGGCGATGCTCACGATTGCGGGTATCGCGGCCGACCGGATTTTCGGGGAACCGGAGAACCGGCATCCGCTGGTCGCGTTCGGGCGGCTTGCCACGCGCATCGAAGCAAAAATGAATACGGGGTTTCGAGCGCGGCCCGCGGGCATTCTCGCGTGGCTGCTCGCCGTTGTCCCGCCGGTTGTGGTGAGCTGGCTGCTCGTCCGCGTGCTGCCGTTCTCACTTGCCTGCGCCGTCCATGTCGCGCTGCTGTGGTTCGCGCTCGGTGCTAAAAGCTTGCGCGATCACATCGTGCCTATCGCCCGCGCGCTCGGTCTCGGCGATCTCGCGACGGCGCGCACGCTGACGGCGCGGATCGTATCGCGTGAAACCACTAACGCCGATGAAGCCGCGCTTTCCCGCGCCGCCGTGGAATCCGCGCTGGAAAACGGCAACGACGCCATTTTCGGCGCGCTGTTCTGGTTCGTGATCGCGGGCGGACCGGGCGCGCTGATGTTCCGCCTCGCCAACACGCTCGACGCGATGTGGGGTTATCGGACGCCGCGTTATCTGCGCTTCGGCTGGGCGGCCGCCCGTTTCGACGATGTCCTGAACTTCGTGCCCGCGCGGCTCACGGCGGCGAGCTACGCGCTTCTCGGCGATACCCGTACCGCGTGGCGCTGCTGGCGCACGCAGGCGCCGTTGTGGAAGAGCCCGAACGCGGGACCGGTGATGGCATCCGGCGCGGGCAGCTTGAACGTGCTGCTCGGCGGCGCTGCGATCTACCACGGCACGCTGGAATCGCGGCCCGTGCTGGGTTTCGGCATGACGGCCGCGCCGCGTCATGTGGTGGCAGCGCTGCGGCTCGTTGAGCGCACGACGCTGCTCTGGCTCGTGATCCTGCTGGTGCTGGCTTTTATGGGCGTGGGCTTTCATGGTTGAACCGATCCGGCATGGCGGAAATCTGCGGGAAGCCGCGCATCGATACGGCATTGCGCTGGACGACTGGATCGATTTATCGACGGGGATCAATCCGCGTGCGTATCAGGTGCCCTCTGTGCCAATGGACGCGTGGCGGCGCTTGCCCGAGGATGCCGACGGTTTGGCTGAACTCGCCGCGAGGCACTATGGAGCGCCGGGCGCGCTGCCGGTTGCGGGCAGCCAAGCCGCAATTCGCGCATTGCCGGGTTTGTTGAAGCGCGGCATCGCGGCCGTTGCGCCGTTGACCTACGGCGAATACGCGCCGGCGTTCGAGCGGGCCGGGCATCGGATCGTGACGCTCGATGTCGTGTCAGCGATTTTGCAGGATGACGTCGATCATGTGATCGTCGCCAATCCAAACAATCCGACGACCGAGCGCATCGGCCGGGATGTCCTGCTGAAATGGCACGAGCAACTGGCGGCGCGCGGCGGGACGCTGATCGTCGATGAAGCCTTCGCCGATGCCTACATCGACGCGGATTTCTCGCTGGCGTCGGAAAGTGGACGCGATGGGTTGGTCGTGCTGCGCTCAGTCGGCAAGTTCTATGGCCTGGCGGGAATTCGCGCGGGTTTCGTGCTTGCGGCAAAACCCTTGCTCGATGCGCTGAACGATTCCCTAGGCGCGTGGACGGTAAGCGGCCCGGCGCGGCATGCGGTGCAGGCCGCGTTCAACGATTTTTCGTGGCGAGCGGAAACACGTGCCCGGCTGGCTCACGACAGCGCGAGGCTGGCGGCGTTGATCCGCAGCCAAGGTTTTCATCCTGAGACGACGCCATTGTTCGCATGGTTCGAGACATTGAACGCGGTGCCGCTGCAACATGCGCTCGCGACGCGCGGAATCTGGACACGGCTTTTCGAGCGTGGCGCGTCGCCGAGCTTGCGGATCGGATTGACGGGATCGGAGGCGCAATGGATGAGGTTTGCGCAAGCGTTCGACGCGGCAGTCAGGGCGATCCGGTGACGGATTCCGCACACTCGAACTATGGAATGACTATTCGCTCGCTCCTCGCGCTGATCTTCATCGTCACGATTTTTGCGGCCGCTCAGGCTCAAGCGAATGCTCTCTCCGTCACCGATGACACCGGCGCCACCGTCACCCTCGCCACCCCGGCGCAACGCATCGTAAGCCTCGCGCCGCACGTCACCGAAATGCTGTTCGCGGCCGGCGGCGGCGAGCGTATCGTCGGCGCGGTCAGCTATAGCGACTATCCGCCGCAAGCGAAATCGATCCCGCGCGTCGGCGACAACAAATCACTCGACCTCGAACGCATCGTCGCGATGAAACCCGACCTGATCGTCGTGTGGCGCCATGGCAATGCGCTACGCCAGATCGAGCGCTTGCGCGAACTGCATGTGCCGCTGTTTTTCAGCGAGCCGCATCGGCTGGACGATATCCCCGCCACCATCGATAAACTCGGCGTCTTGCTCGGAACGTCGGCGCAAGCAAACAAGGCGTCGAACGCATTCCGGCATGACATCGACGGCTTGCGGACGCGGTATGCGAGCCAACCGCCAGTGAGCGTGTTCTATCAAGTCTGGGACGATCCGCTGATGACGCTCAACGGCTCGAACACGGTCAGCGAAGTGATCGAATTGTGCGGCGGCCGTAACGTGTTCGCCGACCTGAAACCGCAGGTGCCGACCATCTCGACAGAAGCCGTGCTCGCCGCCGATCCCGAAGCGATCGTCACCGCCACGCCCGGCGCGACGAATTCGGAACACGCGTTGCCATCGCTGAACACATGGCGCAAATGGCCTTCGATGAAAGCCGTCGCACGCAGTAACCTTTTCGGTATCGACGGCGATCTGATCAATCGGCCGACGCCGCGTCTTGCGCTCGGCGCCGCGGCGTTGTGCGAGGATCTGGATGCCGCGAGGGCGCGGCGTCCGAAGTAGATTCAGGCATTCCAGCGCACGAGCAGCCACTCGCCGCGCACGCGCCGCAACCAGACGATTGCGCCGAAATCCAGCGGCCATTGAATGGCGTTTGCGCGTGGGACGCCGAGGAGTTTCGCTGTCAAAACGCGCATCACGCCGGCGTGAGCTATGACGTGAATTGGACCACGGATTTCCTCGGAACAAATTGAATCGGCCCAATCCACTACTCGCTCGGCAAACTGCGCCACGCTCTCTCCACCGTGCTCACGCGCATGGTCAAGATCTGCCGCCCACGCATCGAGCATCGCACGATCGAGACCGTCCCAGCGCTGCCCTTCCCACGTGCCGAAATCGAGTTCCTGCAAACGCGCATCGGCTTGAATGGGACCGAGCGCTTCGGCCAACAACCGGCAACGGCTTAACGGACTCGTGTACCAGACGCCATCGACCGCCGGCACATTAAGCGTCCGCATGCGCTCGTTCAGCACACGCGCGGAATCGGCCGCATCGGCGAGAAGCGGGACGTCGGTGCGGCCATAGCAAATCCCGGTATCGATAGCGACAGCCGGATGACGAATCAGGACGAGATCCATCCGAGTCCGATCAAGTAGATAGCGAGTTCAAAAAGTTGCTGCGCGAAGCCGAGGCAGTCGCCCGTATAACCGCCGATACGCCTGACAAAATATCGTCCAATGACAAATCGCAATACGCCGAGCGCGACGATCGTCACGCAGCCAAGCCGCCAGTCCAGCCACAAAAGCCAGGGCAATCCGAACAACGCAGCAAGAAGAAACGCCCACGTGCTCATCTTCTGCGCGACCGGTTTTGCCTTGCCCTCGGCGCGGACATAGTCGAGCGTGCAGAGATAGCTGATCGCAAACGTGCGGCTCGCCGCATGCGCCGCGACGATCATCCACGCCGTGCGCAACGGCGGCATCGCGGCCAGAGTCTGCCACTTCAGTGCGAGCACAACGATCAGCGCGATCGCGCCGAAGGCGCCGATCCGCGAGTCGTGCATGATGCGCAACGCATCTTCGCGGGTGTAAGCGCCGCCGAAGGCATCGGCGCAATCGGCGAGGCCGTCTTCGTGGAACGCGCCGGTGACAAGAAGCGTTGCCGCCATCGATAACAACACCGCCACGCCCGCAGGAAACACATGCAGCGCGGCCAGATAGACGACCGCGCCGAGCGAGCCGACCAGCACGCCGATCAACGGAAAATAGCGCGCCGCCGCGTTCAGATAGTGCGTTTCGAAGCCGACCCAACGCGGCACCGGCACGCGGGTGAAATACCCGAGCGCGGTAAAAAAGTAGCGAAGTTCCTCCGATGGCCGGTTCATAAAAAGCTCAAGGAGCCTTGTCGGAGACACCCGCCGATTCAAAGCTCGCCATCTCGTTGATGAACGCCACCGCCGCGCGCAACAACGGCAATGCGAGCGCCGCGCCTGTCCCTTCGCCTAATCGCAATCCGAGTTGAAGCAAGGGTGCAGCGCCCAAATATTCCAGCATTCGCCGATGCCCCGTTTCATCCGATGCATGCGCAAACACGCAGTAATCGAGCACGGCCGGGCTGAGCGCTTGAGCAACCAGCAACGCAGACGTAACGATAAAACCATCGACGAGAATCGTCATCCGCGCTTCAGCTGCCGCGAGAAACGCGCCCACGATCATCGCGATCTCGAAGCCGCCGAAGGTGGCGAGCGTATCGATTGGATCGGTGGATGGAGCGTGTTTTTTCAACGCGGCGGCAAGCACGTCGCGCTTGCGATGCAAACCTGCGTCGTCGAGCCCGGTGCCGCGTCCCACGCACGCATCGATCTCCACGTTGCACATGCGGCTCATCAAACACGCCGCCGCCGATGTATTCGCAATTCCCATCTCGCCGAAGCCGATCACGTTGGTTCCGAGCGCCGCGTGATGACGCACACGTTCCGCCCCGCGCGCGATGGCTTGCAGCACTTCGTCGCGTGTCATCGCTTGTTCGTGCGCGAAGTTGCGCGTGCCGCCGCGCCGGATGGCTGCATCGACGAAACCGGGCGCGGCGGGCAGCGCGCTCGCTACGCCGGCATCCACGACTTCGAGCGTCATGCCCGCCACCTTCGATAACGCGTTGATCGCCGCGCCGCCCGCCACGAAATTCGCGACCATTTGCACCGTCACTTCCTGCGGAAATGGGCTGACGCCTTCGGCTGCAATGCCGTGATCGGCGGCAAAAACAATCATGGTTGGCCGTTCGATACGCGGGCGCAACGTCCGCTGAATCAGCCCGATCTGCAGCCCGATCGATTCGAGCCGGCCGAGACTGCCGGGCGGCTTTGTCTTGGTATCGATCACGTGTTGAAGCTCAGCCGTCATCGATCGGTCGAGTGGTTCAGGACGCGGAAGTGTGTCGTTCATGGTGGAGTTCATGGAGAGGTTGATCTCATCACGGGCACGAGCGCTTCGTGGCCGTCTTGTTGGATTAACGTAAGCGGATAACCGAACGCAGCGCTGGCGCGCTCGGGCGTGAGGACATCGCGAACGGGGCCTGCATGCGTGTGGCCGGCGCCATCGAGCAACAGCGCGTGCGTGGCGAAACGCCGGGCCAGGTTCAGATCGTGACACGAGAAAATCACGCTGCGTGACTTCAACCCGATCCATCCGCTCAACGCTTCAAGGCAATCGATCTGATGATGCAAGTCGAGATGCGCGAGCGGTTCATCGAGTAACAGCAACGGCGCGTCCTGGCATAAGGTCGCCGCCAGCGCCACACGCTGACGTTCGCCGCCTGAGAGCGACAACACATCGCGTGACGCGAAATCGGCGAGGCCGAGCGTATCGAGCGCGTCATGCGCAGCGGCGCGATCTGTATCGCTTTCCCAACCCCATCCGCTCAGATGCGGAAAGCGGTTGAGCATGACGGTATCGAGGACGGTGGCGCTGAATGCATCGTGCGTGGCTTGCGGCATCAATGCTCGGCGACGCGCGAGTTCATCGGAACGCCATGCGCTGAGTTTGCGTCCATCGAGCGATATCTCGCCCGATGCCGCCTTCGATATCCCCGCCAACGCCGCGATCAGCGTCGTCTTACCCGCGCCGTTCGGCCCCGCGATGCACCACATTTCGCCGGACGCGAAGGTCTGCGAGAGATCCGCGATCAACACGCGTGTTCCCGCCTGCAACGTCAGCTGAGTGACCTGAAGTCCGTTCATGGCGCGCGCCTGAGGAGCATCCACAAGAACACCGGCACGCCGATCAGCGCAGTGATGACGCCCACTGGCAACTGCGCGGGCGCGATCACCGTGCGCGCGATCAGGTCCGCGCCCATCACGGCAAGCCCGCCGCCCAACGCCGATGCGGGCAGCAACATGCGTTGATCGTTGCCGAACGCGAGCCGCAACACATGCGGCACCACGAGCCCGATAAAACCGATGGTTCCGGCCGTCGTCACGGCAGCGGCGGCCGCCAGCGACGCAACCAGATACACGCGCAATCTCAAGCGCACGACGCGCACACCGAGCGCTTCGGCCGCGACATCGCCGCGAAGCAGCACGTTGAGTTGCGGCGCCGCCGGCACGATCGCGACCAGCGCAATGACCAACGCGATCAACGCGGTCCAGGGCATGGCGACGCCGTTAAGATCGCCGGTGAGCCAGAACACCATGCCGCGCAAGCGATTCTCCGGCGCAACCGCCAGCATCAGCGTGATCAACGCGCCCCAGCCCGCCGCGATCACCGCGCCGGTGAGCAGCAATCTCGGCGATGCATCCTGCGGTTCGCCGCGCCACAACTCGCGCCGGGCGAGGCCGAGTACAAGCAGTATCGATAAAAACGCGCCGGCGAACGCGGCAACGTCGACGCTCCACCACGACAGGGAGAACAGCATCGCCGCGAGCGCGAACGCCGCCGCGCCACCCGATACGCCGAGCACATACGGTTCAGCCAGCGGATTGCGCAACAAGACTTGTAGCAACGCGCCGGCCATCGCGAGCAACGCGCCCGCTGCAAACCCGCCGAGCGCACGCGGCAAACGCAGGCTGAGCACGATTTCATCGATCACGTCATGGATCGCACCGGTCGATTGCGACAGGAGCGCCTGCACCACGCGCAGCGGCGAAACGGGAATGCTGCCCAGCGCAAGCGACGCCACGAACACGGCGAGCGCGGCAAAGCCAAGCGCGATCCAGACCGTGAAAGCGCGCCGGGCGTTCATGCGCTCATGCCTCACTGCTGCTGCCAGCCGAGCGTGATATAGGCGCCGCGACGCGGCGTGTTGTACGAGTACGCAAGCTGATAATCCTTGTTGAATACGTTGTCGATGCGCGCGCCGACGTACCACGACTTCGTGATGTCATAACGCGCCGACAGATTCACCACGCCATAACCGCCGAGCGTGGAATCGAAGTCCTCGCGCGCGCCGCTTGTGATCCATTCGCCGCCGATGCGCCAGCCGCCTATCGACCGGTTCACGGCAAGCGACGCAAAGCGTCGGGCACGGCGCAGCAGATCCTGCTGATTCGTTTCATCGATGGGATTCTGGAACGTGAACGACGCGCGGACATCCGTGCGCCCTACATGCCCCGCCCACGATCCTTCGAGCCCCTGCACCTTCGCACGCCCCACATTCTGCGCGATGAAAAAGCCATTGCCGTCCGAGACATAGTCGATCAGGTTCGTATAGCGCGTCTGGAACGCCGTCAGCCGCAAGATGCCCACCGCACTCGATGCGTACTGCAACGCCGCTTCGACCGAATGACTGCGCTCGGGTCGAATCGATGGATTGCCGCTGAACGGATAGTACAGATCGTCGAAGGTCGGTGCGCGGAACGCATCGGAATAGCTCAGCGTAGCTTTCCAGTGCGCATCGAAATGGTAGCCGTAGCCGAGGTAGTAGCTATTGGCGCCGCCGAAATCGGAGTACTGATCGCGTCGCACATTGGCCTGGAACTGGCTCGCGCCGAGCGTGCCGACATAACCCGCGAAGCCCGAATTCACATGCCGGTCGGGCGCGGTAACCTGATCGGAATCGAGCGTCTGGTCGAGATGCTCATAGCCGAACATCAGCTTGTGATCCGGCGCAATCGCGATGTCGTTCTGCCACGTAAGCTGCCGGTTCTCCGAATTGAATTTGCTGTTGTAGACGCCGTTCAATTCCGTATCCGCACGATCCTGCCCCTGCGCCGCGATGAAGTGCGTGGTCCAGTTATCGGTGAGCTTGCCGTTCGCAAAGACCGATGCCGAGCGCACGCGGTCATGCGACTCGTTCTGATCGGTCGGCAGGCCGAAGTTGTTATCGAAACTGTTGATACCGTTCGATTGCATGAAGCGTACGCCCGCATCCCATCGGTCCGTGAACTGATGACGCAGCGTAGCCGCCACGCTCTCGTTGAGATAACCGTTCGCGTTCGGATTCACATTCGGCGAGGTGCTGGGATCGATGGATGAAAACCCATTCGTCTTCTCCCGCGATGCCGTCACGTTAAACGTGGTGCGGCCGTCCTGGTCGAGCGCGCCGTTCACGCCGAGTTGCTGGCGCTGCGTGTGATAGCTGCCAAGTTCCGTTTCGAAGTTGAAGCGCGGCGGATGATTGCCGCCATCCTTCGTAAAGATCTGCACCACGCCGCCAATCGCGTTCGATCCATACAGCGCCGACACGTTGCCATTCACCACTTCCACGCGGTCCATCTGATCGAGCATCAGTTGCGAGAGTTGCGCCGCGCCCAATCCCGCCGACTCCACCCGCACGCCATCGATCAGGACCAGCGACTGCGAGGACGATGCGCCGCGCAAGAACAATCCCGCAGGAGACCCCGGGCCGCCGTTACGCGTGATCTGCACGCCGGGCGCGAGCGCAAGCAGGCCGGCTACGTCGCGGGCGTTGGTATCGGCGATATCCTGCTGGTCGAAGAGCGTGGTTTGCGCGATGGCATCGGCGAGCTTCTGCGGTACGCGAGTTGCTGTCACCACGACGGGCGCGAGCTGCGCGGGACCGGGGGAAACGTCGGCGGCGGCTGGGGAAGTTTGAGCAATCGCGACAACGGGCAAGCCGCCGAACAACAGCAGCACGGCACGGGCAATGGGTGAAAGCATGGCGGGGGAATATCCGGTAAATGCATGCGCGACCCGCGCCCCGCGAGTCCATGCGTGATGAACGCAACCGCGAGGCTGCGTTCTCCCCAAGGCCGGTATCCGGGCTGGCGATTTATCGGGCCGCCTTCCCGCGCGTGATGCGCAGTGGCATGATCGCGTGCTGCCGAAAGCTATTTCGAGTGCCGATATAAGCAGGAAATAGACAAGTCAGAGACAAGACAGCGCGCTTGAGGACCGACTTGCAACTTGCGTTGCGGTCGCTTACCGTTGCGGGGGCAGCGCAGGTTGGCTCGTCCTGGCGGACTCCGCTCCCTGCTTCCCGTTTAACTGCGCACGCCGGATCAAGCATGCGCGAGCACCAAGGTGCCCGGAGTTTAAGAGCGGCACCAAGGTCCGTCAAGAAAGCGGGACAATAGTGTTTTGCGGTCATGCGGACCACTAACGCACTCGATCGAGCGTTCGATTCACCGGCGTCGTGGTCCGTACCGCGCGGTTTTTAACACGCTTCAAATGGTAATCAGAAGGTACTCAGAAGCACAGCTCTTACGCTTTGACGAGCCGCAGAATATAGCCTTATAAATCGTTTCCCCTTACGAATAAAGGGCCGCGCCAATGCCTTGAAGACCCACTGCTGTTACGTCTGGAAACGAACCAAATTTCTGAAGCGCCAACGAAGCGCGCTAAAATGCGAGGTCTTAAGAGGACGCAGCACATGCTCAACGAACTCGAATCACTGTCACAGAATATTGGCCGGCTGATCCAGATCAGCGAACGCCATCATCAAGCTCACAACCTAATCGCTCAACAACTCGAGCAGCTGCGCACAGAGTATGCCAACGCGCAGGACGAGCTTGCGCAGATGCGCGAAGAACGCGACGCCTTGATGGCGGAGCGTGATTCCTTGTCGGCAAAAATTGACGACGCGCAGATTCGGCTCAACGCGATTCTCGAAAAATTGCCGCGTGCAAAGAACGCGCCGGAACCGGATAACCAGCTTGCCCTTTTGCCTCCCGATGGCGGCATCGAACAGAATGCTGCCGAGTCGGCGCACGGTTCGATGCATGAAGAATCACACCATCACGGAGAAAAGGCATGACGACGAAGCAGATCGAAGTATCCATTCTCGGCGCGCCGTACCGGCTTGCATGTTCGCCAGAAACTGAAGGTGCGCTGCGTGAAGCGGTCGCGCGCGTGGATGCGGAAATGTCGAAAGTGCGCAATGCCAGCAGCGTGCGCGGCACGGACCGGATAGCAGTGATGGCGGCGTTGTCGATCGCCTCCGAATTGCTCAAGTTGCAAAACAGCGTGCGTCACGGCGAAGCGTTCCCGGCCGAAGAAATTCGCCGCACCATGCACCAGATGAATGAGCAGCTCGGCGTCGTGATTTCACAATACGAAGCGCAGTAGTTGCGTGCTTAGTGGGTGCTTTTTGGGCGGGGAGTTTATTGGCGCTTTGATGGTAATCATCTGCTTTAGTGCTTGATGGGCGCGGCCAAATATCGAATGTTATTTTGTTGCAAAAGTCCATGTTTTAAGGGACTTTCTGCAATTTCATCGGTCACCATAAAGTTTTCCTGGATCGTTGATGCATCGTCCGGGCGATTGGTGTAAAGTGATTGCTCCCTGCCTGGTTTGCCAAGGTCATATATTCCTTGAACCAATGCCTATGTGCACGGTTGTGGGACCTTGTAGCACTGGCGAGCGCGTCACTCTGTCTGATGAGCCCAAGGTGCTGCTTACTGCGACCAATCTTGAACCCAGGTTCAGGATGCCGGCCTAGCGGCTTGGGCGGGGACCTTTTTCAACAGCATGCGTGTTGTTCTGCACGTTTGTCTGGGTTGGCCTAGCTTAGCTACTTAGCTTAGCTGGGCCGCAAGCAGCAAAATTGATTCAACTAGCTAACGGCGTCGGAGATTTTCCGCCGCCGTTTTCTTTTGCATCGTGCAATGTGCACTGCACTGCACCTTTCTGCAGGCAACACTCATGCGCTACTGGCTGATGAAGTCGGAACCGGACGAAGCGAGCATTGACCATCTCGCTCATGCTCCGAAAAAAACCTTACCGTGGACTGGCGTGCGCAATTACCAGGCACGTAACTTCATGCGTGACGGCATGCAGATTGGCGACGGCGTCCTGTTCTACCACTCCAGTTGCCCTCAACCTGGCATCGCGGGCATAGCGAAGGTATCGTCGGCGGCTTATCCCGACCCTACGCAATTCGATCCCGAGAGTCCTTACTACGATCCCAAGTCATCGCAAGAGAAGCCTCGCTGGCTGCTCGTCGATGTCCGCTTCGTCAAAAAGACGCCGCTCATTCCCCTTGCCTCACTGCGCGACCATGCAGAGCTTGCCGACATGCAGGTGCTTGCCAGGGGCAACCGGCTGTCCATCACGCCCGTTACCGAAACGCAATGGCGCTTCATCATCGAACATCTTTTGTAACCTTGTTGAAGGGAACTTCGCGTGCGTGAGTGCCGCCTAAGCATCGCGTCACAATGACGTGCACTCATGCATACGGAGTTACACGATGAGAAAGAAAAACACCACTTCCGCACTCGCGGCCGTTGTCCTGCTTGCAGGTGCTGCCATGGCACATAGCGCGCTCGCGCAGAGCGTGATTACGCAGGCGCAGCCGACGGGCGTGTTGTCGCTGTCGGCGCAGGCCAGTTCGGAGGTGCCGCAAGACGTCGTCGACATCACGCTTTTTTACGAGCAGGAAGCGAAGGACGCGTCGTCGCTGACCAGCGTGCTCAATCAACGCGCCGAAGCGGCGCTGCGCATGGCTAAAGGTGTCGATAACGTAACGGCGCACAGTGGGTCGTTCACGGTGTATCCATCGACGGATCGGGACGGGCGCATTTCTGCATGGCGCGGGCGCACGGAAGTCGTGCTGGAGTCGAAGGACTTCACGGCGGCATCGAAACTGGCTGGGAAGATGAGCGATTCCATGCAAGTGGGCAGCGTGACGTTCTCGCTTTCGCCTGAAGCGCAGCGTGCTGCGGAGCAAAAGCTTTCCACGCAGGCGATCGCTTCGTTTAAGCAACAGGCTCAAAATTCGGCGCAGGCGTTTGGCTATAGCGGTTACGCGATTCGCGAGGTGAACATCGGGCAGAACGGCTCGTCGCCGAGACCGATGATGATGATGGCTACGCGCAACATGGGCGCGGATGCGAAGATGGCGGCGCCGATGGCATTGGAAGCGGGGACATCGACGGTGACGGTGAATGTGTCGGGGTCGGTGCAGATGAATCGATAGGGCGTTTTGCTCGCCCGGTTGTTTTCGTTCGCACTCAGTCAGGGTTTTGGGCGCGGGGCTGATGGTCGGCGGGCAGGGTCAGTGCTGGGGTGCTGCTGCGTACGTTAGCGCGGGTTATATGTTGGCAGTGTCTTTGCGTTCGCACTCGGGTTTTTTGGGGGGGGGGCGGGCTGCCGGCGGCGGTCGAGGGTCAGTGCTGGGTTGCTACTGCGTAAGTTAGCTCGGGTTCAATGTTGGCTATATTTTTTATCGCTATTAGCCACTGTGCGTGGCGGCACTTCATTTCTTTGTCCAACGGCGACAAAGAAACGAAGCAAAGAAAACGCCTCCCCACAATCTGTATTAAGTGTCCCCAGCGTGCAGACCACTGCTTTTGGTTCCCGCGTAGAACGGTGCTCGCAAAACCACGGACACTTGAAACCCTCCTTCTCGCGAATCCTGACATCCCCACGCTTCGCCACCAGTGATCTCGGGCAAGATCGGAACACCCACGAGCCGGTACGGCCTCACCCCTGGTTAAGGTTGAGTGAAGTTATTCGGTACGTAGTGATTGCAGACGCGATTGTTCGCGCCTAGCGCGGGGGCGTTCCACTATTTTTATGATGTGCTGGTGCCCAAACGTATTGCGCGCTATGCGCACCCTCGCCTAAATGGTCACGTGATTCACGCAGCCCGCTAACGCGTAAAGACGCGTGAGGCCGTATTGGTCCGTGGGCCGTCGTTCTTGCCCGAGAGCACTGGTGGCGAAGCGTGGGGATGTAGGAATTCGCGAGAAGGAGGGCTTCAAGTGTTCGTGGTTTTGCGAGCACCGTTCTACGCGGGAACCAAAAGCAGTGGTCTGCACGCTGGGGACACTTAATACAGATTGTGGGAAGGCATTTTCTTTGCTTCGTTTCTTTGTCGCCGTTGGACAAAGAAATGAAGTGCCGCCACGCACAGTGGCTAATAGTGATAAAAAATATAGCCAACATTGAACCCGCGCTAACGTACGCAGCAACAACCCGGCATCAACCCCGACCACTGACCATCAGCCCCGCGCCCAAAACCCGGACCGAGTGCGAACGCCACCACCCGTCCGTCCACCGGCGCGAGCAAAAAACCCTAAGCGAGCCAGACCGCAATACTCAGCATGAGCAGCAGCAGCATCCACAGAATCACAGCCCGCCAGACGAGGCCAACAGCGGACTGCAGAGTCCTCGGCGTGCAGTCATCGCCAACTGGCAACGGACTGGCATCGCCCACCGCTAACGCCTCGACGCTAAGCGGCTCCGCCAGCGGCCCCGCTAATCGCGCTCCTAGCGCCCCGCTCCCCGCGGCAAGCAGAACCCCTTCGTTCGCATCGGGCCATTGCCGGGCGTGATTGCGCCACGCATAAATAGCGTCCTCGAAATTCCCCACGATAGCGAACCCCAACGCGGTCAACCGCGCCGGCACCCAATCGATGTAAAAGAATGCCCGTTGCGCGAACGTGGAAAACGCCGGAGTGCGTTCGTCGGTAGGCTGAACCCACGACCTCGCCAGATACTCCGCAATCCGATAAAACACCGCGCCCGCCGGCCCGATCGGAATCAGGAACCAGAAAAACACGCCAAACACATGCCGATGCGAAGCCACCACCGCATGCACCAACGTATGCCGAACGATCTCGCTGACCGGCATATCGAGCGTATCCATGCCCGTCCACTCATTCAGAACTTCACGAGCCCGCGGGACGTCGTCGTTGTTCAGCGCAAGATGGATGTCAGTGAAATAGTGGCTGAACTGCCGGAAGCCCAACGTGAAATACACGATCACGACGTTCCACAAGAACGCCAGCGCGAAGTTGATGCGATAGAGCACGTAGTAGACAAGCCCGACGGCTAACGTCCATGGCACTACGACCACAAGCCACGCAAGCACGCCATGCCGCTGCTTGCCGGCATCGAAGCCATGAGCTGCGGATTCCGCATGATATTGAAGCAACGCCGAAATGGGATTCTGCGGCGAGAGCGCGCGCAACTGCTCGATGATGAGAGCCAGCAATACAGAGAAAAAAGTCATGCGATGCGCCGAGACACTCGAGTTTTACGAATTTCTTGTAAAGATAGCACAGCACCGTTCGCATCAGAGGGACACATCGGCTGCGCCATCAGCCGGGCCTCGACACGTTAAGCGTCAGGCCGCGAGGAAGCGATAGAAATTGCGTAACATGCCCGCCGTTGCGCCCCAAATGAAATACGGAGCGACATTCCCGGCAGGTGAAAAAGGCATCGCAAAAAAACGACGTTCGCCGCCTTCCCAGCGAAACACACGGACCTGGTGATTGGCCGGGTTCATGAGAAACGCGAGCGGGACTTCGAAGATATCGGCAACTTCGAGGGCATCGGCGTGGAGTTCGATCGGGGGATGCACCAGCGCGACGACCGGCGTCACGCGAAAACCCGTGCCCGTCAAATACTCGGGCAACTCGCCCAGCACTTCCACGTGCTTCGCATCCAGACCCACTTCCTCTTGCGCTTCGCGAAGCGCTGTCGCGGTGGCATTGGCGTCTTCAGGTTCGCGATGTCCACCCGGGAAGCTGATCTGCCCCGCATGATTCGACAGATGGTCCGCGCGCTGCGTGAGCAGCACAGTCAGGCCGCCCTCTCGCACTACAAGCGCGATGAGCACCGATGCCACCCTCGGATCGCCACCTAACGCCTTGATCTTGTCGTCACGCGCGTCCGGGGTCCAGTCGAGCGTCTGCTTGAACCGCGCGCGCAATCCTTCCGGCGTCACGCGCTCATCGCGAACGGGCGGCAAATCTGCGCTGGTCGATTCGATCGGCAGGATTTCAGGCTTGAGGATGCGGGGAGTCGACAGCTTGGTCGGAGACACGAGGGACTTTAGTTATAGGGTGGCTGTAAATTTAAGCCCAATGATCGCGTTGCAATGATTGAGGCGCAAAACATGATTTGACCACACCAAAGAAAAAAGCACCCGCGAGGGTGCTTTTTTCCGGTGCAGCGAGGCGTAGCTTCGACGTGAAGCCGAGGTGCAACTTATTACGCCTTTGCAGCAGCGCGGTCTTTCGACACGAGCTTTTCCTTGATCCGAGCCGACTTGCCCGAACGTTCGCGCAGGTAGTACAGCTTCGCACGACGCACATCGCCGCGACGCTTCACGACAATGCTCGCCAACAGCGGCGAGTAAGTCTGGAACGTACGCTCGACGCCTTCGCCCGACGAAATCTTGCGGACGATGAAATTCGAGTTCAAACCACGGTTGCGCTTCGAGATCACAACGCCTTCGTAAGCCTGAACACGCTTGCGCGTACCTTCGACCACGTTGACGCTGACAATCACCGTATCGCCTGGGGCGAATACAGGGATGGTCTTCTCGCCCAGTGCGCGCGCCATTTCTTCTTGCTCGAGTTGCTCAATCAGATTCATTACCGACTCCTAGAGCCATCTTGCCGGAGTTGTTTGCCATATTGTGGCCCCGGTAGAGGATGGGTTCACATCTGACGCCCGCTTGGATTCAAGCCTGACGCCACCCTTGTCTCGCCTTAAAATCGCACGCGAAAACCTACTGCGCTTTCGATCGTTCCTTGGCGAGACTTGCGAGCCATGCCTCATCGGCACGACTCAACATTTTATTCCTGCGCGCCTTCTCGATCAGATCGGGCCGCTTTTCCTGCGTATTCTTGAGTGCTTCGCGTCGTCGCCAAGCCTCGATTTCCTTGTGATGGCCGCCAAGCAGCACATCCGGAACCCGCACACCGCCGTATTCTTCCGGGCGGGTGTAGTGCGGGCAATCGAGCAGGACTTCGACGAAACTGTCCTGCACCGCCGACTGCGAGTCGTTCAGCACGCCAGGCAACTGGCGCACCACTGCGTCCATCAGCGCCATGGCCGGCAATTCGCCGCCCGACAGCACGAAGTCGCCAAGACTCACTTCTTCGTCCACCACGCGATCGATCAAACGCTGGTCGATGGCTTCATAGCGACCGCACAGCAGCACCAGACCCGGCTCCTGAGCGAATTGCATCACACGCTCATGATCCAGCGTTTTCCCTTGCGGGGACATCATCACCACACGCGACCCGCTAATACCCTGTCCGGCCTGAGCTGCTTTCGCCGCGGCAATTGCATCTTCCAGCGGCCGCGCCAGCATCACCATGCCTGGACCGCCGCCGTACGGACGATCATCGATGGTTCGATAATTATCCGTAGTGAAATCACGAGGATTCCACGTGCGCAGACCGAACCGCTCCTGCTTGACTGCCCGGCTGGTAATGCCCCAATCGGTCAGTGCGCGAAACATCTCGGGAAAGAGCGTCACGACGTCAAACTGCATCGCTCTCTCCTTGCAGGGAATCGATGAATCCGATGATCAATAGTCAGCGTCCCAGTCGACGACAATCCTGCGCGTCGCCAGATCCACCGTTTTGACATACACGCCGACAAACGGGATCAGCCGTTCGCCAACTGCGGGCGAGCCGTCCTTGCCTGTTGCCGGATATTCCACGCGCATGATGGAATGCGCGCCGTTGTCGATCATGCTCGCGACGTGGCCCAGAGCCACGTCCGCGTCATTCACGACATCGAGGCCGATCAGATCGACCCAATAGAATTCGTCGTCGCCGGTGAGCTTTGGGAAGTCGCTGCGCAATACATGGATGCTGTGACCGCGCAACGCATACGCCGTGTCCCGGTCGTCACAGCCGGCGAAGCGCGCGACAACCGTGTCGCTATGCACTTTCGACTGCAGGCAGCGAACCGACTTGAGCTCGCTTCCCTTGACCAGCCACCAGCGCTTCGCCGCGAGCATGGCGTCGCCGCCATGGCCCGCATGCGCATGCGGCGCAATCTTGACCCAGCCCTTCAAGCCGTAAGCATCCACAATGGCGCCAACTTCAATAGCGTCATCGGGCAGACTCTCAACGGCCTCGATCGATCCTGAGTCATCTGAAGCGTCGATAGCCACGCGACGCGCTGCCGGTTTACGGACAAACGCGCCAAACGTGGCTTCGTTCTGCTCAGGCTTTTCGCCACGCGCGGCTGTCAAACCTGAGTCTGAAGCGGAGTCACGTGTCGACATAAGCCAATCTCCCGCGAACCTCGGCAGTAAAAATCGATCGGATCACTAGTTTCCGTTCGATCGACTGCAGCAGGCGCACTTAAGCAGCCGGCTGAGCTTGTTGCGATTGCTTGACCAGACGCGCAACGGTCGGCGACATCTGTGCGCCGTTGTCTTGCCAGTACGTCAGGCGGTCTTGAGCGATGCGCAGTGCTTCGCCTTTGGTCGCGACGGGATTGTAAAAGCCCACACGTTCGATGAAGCGGCCATCACGGCGGCTACGCGAATCGGTTGCGACGATATTGTAAAACGGGCGCTTCTTGGAGCCGCCACGAGCCAAGCGGATGATAACCATGCTGAAATCCTTGAAAACCGGGGTTCGGAAATACCAAAACACGCGATTATAGCGGCAAAACGGAGCCTTAACAAACACTTGCATCGATTAATCAAGATGGAATGGAGCGCTTGAGGTGGCGCGCGACCGGCAGACGGCCGGCGTAACGCACCGTGCGGCGGGCTTTTCAAGACTTCTCGGCATGATTTTGCGCACTGTTTTCAGGAAGACGAAGATAGCGTTGAGCGGCAAGTGTTTTTTGAACGGCGACTTGCGGGCCACGAGCGCGCTAACCATTTTAACGGCCAGCTTTCTTGCCATGACGAAGCCGCTCCACACTGAGCCTATTCGCCACGTGAGCGGCAATGGCCGCAGGCGTAGAATGCCGCGTCGGCACGGAGGGTTTGCCTCTTACCTCTTGCGCCAATCCGCATTCATATTGACCACCATCTCTCCTCGCTCCCGATGAACAACCCGTCGTCCCCTGTCACCCATCCATCGAACCCGGTACCGCGCGGGCGTTTCCGCTCGAAGACGTTGACCGCCGCGCTCGCCTTCTTTTTCGGCAGTATTGGTGCGCATCGCTTCTATCTGTACGGTTTGCGCGACAAATTCGGCTGGGCGCATATTATCGGCATTGTGCTCGGCATAGCCGGCTATATGCTGCTCGCCGCCACCGATCGCGCGTCGGTGCTCGGCTGGGCACTCGCCTTGCCGGGGGCTGTTTCCCTGCTGGCGGCATTCCTGTCGGCGATCGTCTACGGCCTGCGGCCAGACGAAAAGTGGGACGCTCAATTCAATTCACAAACCGGACGACATAGCGAGTCAGGCTGGGCCGTGATCTTTGTCGTGATCTTTGCGCTGCTGATTGGCGCTTTCCTGCTGATGTCCGGTCTTGCGCTCTCTTTTCAGACTTACTTCGAAGGCCAGGTTCAGGCGGCCAAAGAATTGTCGCAATAAGGTTGGTGTTGCGAAGCGGCTTGCCTCGGGCGCCGCTTCAGAACAACTTCATCTGCGGACTTTCCGCCACCGGACGTTTGACCGCCTCTTTCGCCATGGGCCGAAATTCCGACATATCCAGAATGCCGCGATGCCGCTGATTCAAGCCGAGCCGTCGAGCGGCGTTATGAAAGCGCTGCTTGAGCATGTCGGCCCATAAGCCTTCCCCCTTCATCCGCTTCGAAAAATCCGAGTCGTAGTCCTTGCCGCCGCGCATATCGCGCACGCGCCCCATTACGCGCTCCGCCCGATCCGGAAAATGCGCCGCAAGCCAGCCCTTGAACAATGGCGCGACTTCCCACGGCAAACGCAACACGATGTAGCTCGCGCTCGTAGCGCCTGCTTGCGCGCATGCTTCCAGCACTCGCTCCATATCCGGTTCCGTGACGAACGGAATCATTGGCGCGACGCTGACGCCTACCGGAATGCCCGCCTCGGTCAACGTGCGAATAGTGCGCAGCCTTCGTGACGGCGTGGCGGCACGCGGTTCGAGCGTACGGGCGATATCCGCGTCGAGCGTGGTGATGGTGACAGCGACCATCACCTGCCCTTTCTGCGCCATAGGCGCGAGCAAGTCGATATCCCGCTCGATCAGCGACGACTTCGTGATTGCCGCAAACGGATGTCCGCGTTCGCTCAGGATCTCGATCACGCGTCGCGTAATGCGCAAATTCCGCTCGACTGGCTGGTATGCGTCCGTGTTCACGCCCAGTGCGATTGGCTCCGGCACATACGAAGGCTTGTCCAGTTCACGCTCGAGCAATTCGCCGGCGTTGACCTTCGCGTAAATCCGGCTTTCGAAATCGAGTCCCGGCGATAACCCCAAATAACTATGCGTAGGCCGCGCGAAGCAATAGATACAACCATGCTCGCATCCGCGGTACGGATTCAGCGATACCCCGAACGGTATATCCGGCGACGAATTACGCGTGAGAATGCTCTTGGCGCGCTCCTCGAATACCTGCGTGCGCAAAGCCGGCGCACCCTCCGCCTCCCCGTCCTGATCCACATGCGTCCAGCCGTCGTCTATATGCTCACGCTCGTCCTTCTCGTAGCGTCCCTGAACGTTCGTGACCGCGCCCCGGCCTTTGAGCGGCGCGGGCGGAGCAATGGGATATTCAAAGTCAGGAGAGGCCATGGCCGAAGCTCAAAAGCTAGAAAACACTGTATAAATATACAGTAAATTTCCCTGCTGGCAAGCTGATTTCAGGCATCGACGGCGATGGTCAGCGTCTCCTTGATTTCCTCCATCACCACATAGCTTTTCGATTGCACCGCACCGGGCAATTGCAAAAGAATGTCGCCGAGCAGCTTGCGGTAATCGGCCATTTCGCCAATGCGCGCCTTGATCAGATAGTCGAAATCGCCGGAAACGAGATGGCATTCCAGCACTTCGGGAATGCGCTGCACTTCGCGCCGGAACTGCTCGAACATGTTGCCGCTTTTGTGATCGAGCGTGATCTCGACGAACACCAGCAAGGACGCGCCGAGCTGATGCGGATTCACGCGCGCGTAGTACCCGGCGATCACCTGGTCGCGCTCCATGCGTTTCACGCGCTCGATACACGGCGTAACCGACAGCCCGACCTGCTCCGCCAGTTCCTTCATCGCGATACGGCCGTCTTGCTGAAGGATGCGAAGAATCCGGCGATCGATCTTATCGAGTTCTCGTACCGAATTTCGTTGAATTCTCATTGATTTCGACTGAAAACTGAAAAAATACAATAACTAAAACTACCACGCTATCAATACTATAGTCGATACCACTATGTAACCCGCTACTCAAAAGGCTTCATCCAAAACGAAGCGAATGACCGGCGGAATGTCACTTTGCACGGAGCAGGCATGCGAGTCGTAATCTTGGGAAGCGGAGTTGTCGGCGTCACGAGCGCCTACTATCTGGCACGCGCGGGGCACGAAGTCACGGTTATCGATCGTGAGGCGGGACCGGCGCTCGAAACGAGTTTTGCCAACGCGGGCCAGATCTCGCCCGGCTACGCTTCGCCGTGGGCCGCGCCTGGCGTGCCGCTTAAGGCAGTCAAATGGATGTTCGAGAAACACGCGCCGCTTGCAATCCGTCTGGACGGAACATCGTTTCAATTGAAGTGGATGTGGCAAATGCTGCAAAACTGCACGCAGGAGCGCTATTCGGTCAATAAAGGCCGCATGGTGCGTCTCGCCGAATACAGCCGCGATTGCCTGCAGGCGCTGCGCGCGGACACGGGTATTAATTACGAAGGCCGTACCGGCGGTACGCTGCAGGTTTTCCGCACGCAACAACAACTCGATGGCGCAGCGAAAGACATCGCCGTATTGCGCGATGCCAACGTCCCGTTCGAGTTACTCACCCCGGCTGAATTGCAAAATGCGGAACCGGCGCTCGCCGCGGTCTCGCACAAGTTGACGGGCGGTTTGCGCCTGCCAAACGACGAAACCGGCGATTGCCAGAAATTCACCACGCGCCTCGCCGCCATGGCCGAGCAGCTCGGCGTGAAATTCCGTTACAACACGCCTATCGACGCGCTCGCGGTAAGCGGCGGCCGGATTGCCGGCGTGCAGTGCGGCAGCGAAATGATCCGCGGCGATTCATACGTGGTCGCGCTCGGTTCGTACTCCACGAAATTGGTGGGCGATATCGTCAAGATCCCGGTTTATCCGCTGAAGGGCTATTCGATCACCGCGCCGGTCGTGAACGAAAGCGCCGCGCCGGTTTCCACTGTGCTCGACGAAACGTACAAGATCGCGATCACCCGTTTCGATGACCGGATTCGCGTCGGCGGGATGGCGGAGATTGTCGGCTTCGATAAATCGCTGCGCCAGGCACGTCGCGAGACGCTGGAAATGTGCGTGAACGACCTGTTCCCCGGCGGCGGCGATACGGCGCAGGCATCGTTCTGGACCGGCTTGCGTCCGATGACGCCGGACGGCACGCCTATCGTCGGCCGTACGCGGTTGTCGAATCTCTACTTGAACACGGGTCACGGCACGCTCGGCTGGACCATGTCGTGCGGCTCCGGTCAATTGCTGGCGGATTTGATATCGGGTAAGCAACCGGCAATCCAGTCCGACGATTTGTCGGTGCATCGGTATTTCGGCGAGACGCGCACGAGCGGCCGTCCGTCGTATGCGGGTGCTTGATCCGGATTTGCGCGCGTAGCTGAAAACTAAAAAGGCCGTCCCGGGATTCTCGCCGGGACGGCCTTTTTCGTCGTGCCAACCAACCTCGTTCAACCTCATTCAACCGCAGGAAATCAGAACTGATCTTCGCTCAGCGCAAGATATCCTTCCTGCCCGTTGCCGCTGACAATCGATGCTTCAATGCCCGTGGCCTGCGACAAGATATGCTCCGCAAAAAACTGGGCGGTCGCAATCTTGGCGCCATAAAACGCGTCGTCTTCGCCGCGCTTGTCTGTTGCGACCAGCAGCGCCCGCGCCATCTGCCACCCGCCGAGCACAATCCCCGCCAGCTTCAGATACGGCACGCTGCCCGCGAACACGGCGTTCGGATCGCTCTTCACCTTCGCCACCATGAACTCGACCACCCGCGCCAACGCCAGACTCCCCGCGCTCAAGTGCCGGTGCATCGACTTGAACGCCTGCCCGTCGCGCTCAGCTAGCTGCGCGATGGTCTGATCCATCTGCGCAAGAATCGCCAGCGCCGTCGCGCCGCCATCGCGCACGGTCTTGCGGCCGATCAGGTCGTTGGCCTGGATCGCGGTCGTGCCTTCGTAAATGGTCAGGATGCGCGCATCGCGGTAATACTGCGCCGCGCCCGTTTCCTCGATAAAACCCATGCCGCCATGGACCTGGACGCCAAGACTCGCGACATCGATGGAAAGCTCCGTGCTCCAGCCCTTCACGATCGGCACGAGGAACTCGTAGATCGCCTCATGACTGGCCCGCGCGGCTTCATCGGCATGATGATGCGCGAGGTCGCAATGCGCCGCCGCGACGTACGCGAGCGCACGCGACGCTTCCGTCAGCGCCCGCATGGTGGTGAGCATGCGGCGTACGTCCGGGTGATGAATGATCGACACCGGCTGTTTGGCCGAACCATCGACGGGGCGGCTCTGCACACGATCCTTCGCAAACGCGGCGGCCTTCTGGTACGCCCGCTCCGACACGGCCACGCCCTGCAGCCCAACCGCGAAACGCGCCGCATTCATCATGATGAACATGTACTCCAGCCCGCGATTTTCCTCGCCGATCAACTGGCCGATCGCGCCGCCGTTATCGCCGAATTGAAGTACGGCTGTGGGGCTCGCCCTGATCCCGAGCTTGTGTTCAATCGATACGCAATGGACGTCATTGCGGGCGCCGAGCGTGCCGTTTTTATCGGTGATGAATTTGGGCACGACGAAGAGCGAAATGCCCTTCACGCCTTCTGGCGCGTTGGGCGTGCGCGCCAGCACGAGATGGACGATGTTCTTCGCCATATCGTGTTCGCCGTAGGTAATGAAGATCTTCGTGCCGAACAGCTTGAACGTGCCGTCGCCTTGCGGCTCGGCGCGCGTACGCACCAGCGCGAGATCGGAACCGGCTTGCGGCTCCGTGAGATTCATCGTGCCGGTCCATTCGCCCGAAATCAGCTTGGGCACGTAAAGCTGCTTCTGTTCCTCGGTGCCGGCCGTCAGCAACGCTTCGATAGCGCCATCGGTGAGCAGCGGGCAGAGCGCAAACGACAGGCTCGCCGCGTTCAACATTTCGATGCACGGCGTAGCGATCAGCTTCGGCAAGCCCTGACCGTCGTACTCGACCGGATGCAGCACGCCTTGCCAGCCGCCTTCGCCAAACTGGCGGAAGGCTTCCTTGAAACCCGGCGTGGTCGTGACTTCGCCGTTCTTCCATGTGCTCGGGTTCTTGTCGCCTTCGAAGTTCAACGGGGCAACCACTTCATTGTTGAACCGCGCAGCTTCTTCAAGCACCGCTTGAGCGGTGTCGAGCGTTGCGTCCTCGAAACCCGGCAACGCTGCGATGCTTTCCAGATCGGCTAGTTCCTTCATCGCGAACAACATGTCCTTGACGGGTGCTCTATAGCTCATGTCTTGTCTCCCCCAACAGATGTGAAAAGGGGCGCACGCACGTCGCCCCTTCCTGCAGTCTTGCTTTATAGCCGACGATTTCCTGATCGATCAGCCCAGTTCTTTCACGAGCTCCGGAACCACCGTGAACAGATCGCCCACGAGGCCATAGTCCGCCACGCCAAAGATGGGTGCTTCGGCGTCCTTGTTGATCGCAACGATGACCTTCGAATCCTTCATCCCGGCCAAGTGCTGGATAGCACCCGAGATACCGACCGCGACATACAGATTAGGCGCGACGATCTTGCCGGTTTGACCGACTTGATAGTCGTTCGGCACGAACCCGGCATCGACTGCCGCACGCGATGCACCCAGCGCCGCGCCGAGCTTGTCCGCCAGCGGTTCGAGTACTTTCGTGTAGTTCTCGCCGTTGCCCAAACCGCGTCCGCCCGAGACGATAATCTTCGCCGACGTCAGTTCCGGCCGGTCCAGCTTCGTCAACTCGCGGCTGACGAACTTGGAGATACCGGAATCGGCTGAAGCTTCGATCTTCTCCACCGATGCACTGCCGCCTTCCGCCGCCACCGGATCGAAACCCGTCGAGCGCACGGTGATGACCTTGATCGCATCGCTTGATTGAACCGTGGCGATGGCGTTGCCGGCGTAGATCGGACGCTCGAAGGTGTCCGGCGAATCCACTGCCGTGATGTCGCTGATTTGCGCGACGTCCAGATGCGCTGCAATACGCGGCGCGATGTTCTTACCGTACGCCGTCGCCGGCGCCAGAATATGCGAGTAGTTCTTCGCGATCTGAAGCACCGTACCGTCGATGTTCTCGGCGAGGCCGTCGGCGAGTTGCGGTGCATCGGCCAGCAATACCTTCGCTACGCCCGCGATCTTCGCGGCTGAGTCGGCTGCTGCTTGCGCGTTCGAACCCGCCACCAGCACGTGGATATCGCCACCGATCTTCGAGGCAGCGGCGATGGTGTTCAACGTCGCCGCTTTGATCGATGCGTTGTCGTGTTCTGCAATTACAAGAATGGTCACTTTTGAAACTCCCTCACAGAACCTTGGCTTCGGTCTTCAACTTCTCGACCAGCGTCTTCACGTCGGGCACCTTCACGCCAGCGGAGCGCTGCGGCGGTTCGGCAACTTTGAGCGTCTTCAGACGCGGCGTGACATCGACTCCGAGGTCCGCCGGCTTCAGCGTTTCCATCGGCTTTTTCTTGGCTTTCATGATGTTCGGCAGCGTCACATAGCGCGGCTCGTTCAGGCGCAAGTCGGTGGTGATGACGGCGGGCAAAGTGAGCGACAGCGTTTCCGAACCGCCATCGACTTCACGCGCAACGGAGACCCTGCCGTCGGCCACAGTCACCTTCGATGCAAACGTCGCTTGCGGCAAACCGGCCAGCGCGGCGAGCATCTGCCCCGTCTGATTCGAGTCGTCATCAATAGCTTGCTTGCCGAGAATGATCAGTTGCGGCTGCTCTTTATCGACTAACGCCTTGAGGATTTTCGCGACCGCCAGCGGCTGCAATTCCTCAGTCGATTCGACCAGGATCGCGCGATCCGCGCCGATGGCCATCGCAGTCCTCAGCGTTTCCTGACACTGCGTCACGCCGCACGACACCGCGATCACTTCCGTCGCCACGCCTGCTTCGCGCAAGCGCACGGCTTCTTCCACGGCGATTTCATCGAACGGATTCATCGACATCTTCACGTTCGCGATATCGACTGCACTGCCATCCGGCTTTACCCGGACTTTCACGTTGTAGTCGACCACGCGTTTGACTGGTACCAAGATTTTCATGCGCACGCTCCCAAGTTACGAATACGTCATCCAAGTTCATTATAACGAGTGACTCTTGCCACCGAACGCTAACGGTAGATCACAGAGAATCCGCCAAACTTTACACAATCAGACAAAGCTTAATTTTTCAGAACGATCGTTCTATTTTAAGCACATCCGCCATCGATGACAACCGACATTGCGCTTTTGGCCGGCGCATTTGTGACAATTTGTGACTACCGTCAGGGCTATCATCGGCGCCATTCTGATATTGCCGCTCCACCATGCCGAAAAGCGCGCGCAGCACCTATTCGACCAGCAGCATCGCCACGCGCGATGGTTTGAACCTCCATCTTCACCGATGGCAAGCCGCAGCGAACTACCCGAAACCAGTAGCGAGAATTGCGCTGGTTCACGGCCTGGCCGAACACGCCCGCCGCTACGAGGCGTTCGCGCTCCGCCTGAACGAGGCAGGCATCGAACTGATCGCGATCGATCTGCGCGGCCACGGTAAATCGCCGGGCGAGCGCGTGTGGATCGAATCTTTCGACGACTATCTGCTCGACACCGACGCCCTGCTTGACGTCGCGCAAACCACGGCGCCTTCAGGCGTCCCGCTGTTCTTGATGGGCCACAGCATGGGTGGCGCCATCGCAGCGCTTTACGCAGCCGAGCGCCTGCCCGAAAGTGGCCGAAAACTCGCGGGCCTTATTCTGTCGAGCGCGGCACTCAAACCTCCCGCCGATGCACCGCGCTGGAAACTTGCGCTGGGCGGCACGATGAGCCGCTTCATCCCGCGCTTCCCCGCCCTGAGAATCGACCCGGCCAGCTTGTCGCGAGCGCGCGGTGTAATCGAAGCAAACCGGCGCGATCCGCTCGTTCATCATCTGCCCATTCCAGCGCGAACGGCGGCGCAAATCGTGGCGGCCATGGCGCGTATCGCGGCCAGGCGGGCATCGATCAATTTGCCGCTGTTCGTCTTTCACGGCACGCACGACGCGCTCACGAATCCCGACGGCAGCCGCGAATTCGAAGCCAGCACCGGTTCGACGGACAGCACGCTGCTGATTCTGGAAGGCAGTTATCACGAGACGCTCAACGACCTTGACCGCGATCGTGTGATCAAGGTGCTGATCGACTGGACGCTCGTGCGCGCCGAGCTTCAGCGAACGCGAATGTAGTCGGGCAAAGTCTCAGATATCAGCCAGCGCGCGCACATGCGCGACCACGCTGCGCCCGAGCGCCGACAAGTTGTATCCGCCCTCAAGACTGCTGACAATACGCCCCTTCGCATGCCGCTTCGCCACCGCGCGGATCTGCTGGGTCAGCCACGTGTAGTCGTCCTCGACCAGCCCCATATTGCCGAGATCGTCCTCGCGATGCGCGTCGAACCCCGCCGAGACGAAGATCATCTCCGGCTTGAATTCATCGAGTCTGGGCAGCCACATCATGTCGACGACTTCACGTACGGCCATGCCTTTCGTACGCGCGGGCAGCGGCACATTGACCATGTTCGGCGCGTGATTGTCGGCGCCGCTGTACGGATAGAAGGGGTGCTGGAAGAAACTGCACATCAGCACGCGCGGGTCGCCTGAAAACGCGGCTTCCGTGCCATTGCCGTGATGCACATCGAAATCGATGATCGCCACGCGCTCGAGTCCATGCACTTCCAGCGCGTGACGCGCCGCGACCGCGATGTTGTTAAAGAAGCAAAAGCCCATGGCGCGCGCCGGTTCCGCGTGATGTCCGGGCGGCCGCACGCTGCAAAACGCGTTGTCGTAGGTGCCGGCAATCACGGCGTCCGTGGCCGCGATCGCCGCGCCCGCCGCGCGCAACGCCGCGTGATAAGAACCCGGCGACATCAGCGTATCGGGATCGATCTCAGCGCGGCCGACCGTCGGCGCCATCTCTTTCACGAAGTCGATATGCGCCTGCGTATGAACCCGCGCCAGATCCTCTTCACTTGCGAGCGGGGCGTATTCACGCTCGATCAACGAGTCGATACGGCTTGCAATCAGTTGATCCTCGATCGCCTGAAGACGCGCGGGGCATTCGGGATGCCACGGCCCCATGTCGTGAAGAAGGCAATCTGGATGGGAATAAAAGCCGGTAGCCATGATGGTTTGCCGCGGCGCGTTGGGCCGCGCCGCGTGTCTCGAATCGTTCAGTGTTTTTGTCATACGCGATGCCGGGGCTTTCGCCTTATGCCTGACAGCGGCAGAACGCCGCATCGCGCGGGTTCTCATTAAGTTACCACACTCGAAATTGTGCGCATGACGACCGTCGCTTTTGCTGCTTGCGCGCCCGTGGACGTGGCTTTCGGGATGGCATCGAAAATGCGTCGGTTATACTGATCCGACTCTCGTAGGCCCTGCGCGCATTTCCAGCGCGACTCGCATTACACCGCCCCAACTTCGCACACTATGACCTTCAAGTTTGCTTCGACCGTCTTGCCACTTTCGGCGCGATCCGCGCGCCTCGCTTCAGCCGCTTGCCTCGCTGGCGCGCTCGGCACATTCAGTATCGGCCAGGCAGTCGCCCAAGCGCAGCCTCAAACCGCGACACCGCAAGGGCAGATGTTCGAAGAGGAGATCGTGCCGCAGCGCTATGCAAATAACCCGAATGTAGATGCGTTCATCAACGATCTTGTTGCGCGTTATGACTTCGATTCCGCCGCGTTGCACGACCTGTTCAATCGCGTAAGTTATTCGACAACAGCCGTGAAGCTGGTCTTGCCCTCGCCTACACCCGCGACCAAAAACTGGCGCGCGTATCAGGCACGCTTCGTCGAGCCGATCCGCATTGCGGCCGGCGTGAAGTTCTGGCGTGCGAATCAGGCCGCGCTGCAACGTGCGTCGGATCAGTTCGGCGTGCCGCCGGAAGCGATTGTCGGGATTATCGGTGTGGAAACCATCTATGGCCGCTACATGGGCAATTTCCGCGCGCTCGATGCCCTGACCACTTTGACCTTCGATTACCCGGACACGCCTAACCGCGCCGAACGGCAGGCGACGTTCCGCAAGAATCTCGAGGATCTGCTCGTCTGGACGCACGATCAGCAAATCGATCCGACCACGGTGCTCGGCTCTTATACGGGCGCCATCGGCATTCCGCAGTTCCTGCCGAGCAGCATCGTGCAGTACGCGGTGGATTTCGACGGCAACGGCCACATCGATTTACGGACCAGTACCGCCGATGCCATCGGCAGTGTCGCGAATTACTTGAAGCAGCATGGTTGGGAATCGGGACGGCCGGTGGTCTGGAAGATTGCAGGCGACACCGGCAGCCAGGGCATCGCTCAAGCCGCCGCAGATGGTCAGCCCGAACCGCACTGGTCGCTTGCGCAGTTGACGAAAGCCGGGATGCTGATGAGTGAGCCGGGGCTCAACACGGAAGCGGAAGCGGGGACGCCGGTGACGGTCGTCGACTTGCCCACGCCCGGCCGCGCGACCGAATACACGCTCGGCCTCAAGAACTTCTATGTGCTCACGCGATACAACCGCAGCTTCTTCTATGCCCTCGCCGTGTATCAGCTTGGCGAGGCGGTAAAGGCGCAGATGTCCGCGACTGGCGGCGTTTCAGCTTCGCAATAAATCGTTGCGCCCAGACGTTAAAAAGCCCGGCTTGCCGGGCTTTTTAACGTCTCTTTGTTTAGCGATCCTGCCGCCGCCGATATCAGGCCGGGAACACGCCGGTCGACAAATAGCGGTCGCCGCGGTCACACACCACGAACACGATGGTCGCATTCTCGACCTGACGCGCCACGCGCAGCGCCACTTCGCACGCGCCGCCGGAGGAGATTCCGCTGAAGATGCCTTCCACCGATGCCAGGCGCCGCGCCATTGCTTCAGAAGCAGCCTGACTGACGCTTTCCGTGCGATCCACGCGGCTGCGATCGAAGATCTTCGGCAGATAGGCCTCGGGCCATTTGCGAATGCCTGGGATACGCGAGCCTTCTTCCGGCTGCGCCCCGATGATCTCGATGTTCTCGTTCTTTTCCTTCAGATACTGCGACACGCCCATGATCGTGCCAGTGGTGCCCATTGCGGAGACGAAGTGCGTGATGCGGCCTTCCGTGTCGCGCCAGAGTTCCGGGCCGGTGGTCTCGTAGTGCGCGAGCGGATTGTCGGGGTTGGCGAACTGGTCGAGGATGATGCCCTTGCCGTCGCGTTGCATTTGTTCGGCCAGATCGCGCGCGTATTCCATGCCGCCGGTTACCGGCGTGAGCACGATCTGCGCGCCGTAGGCGGCCATGCTTTGGCGGCGTTCGATTGACAGGTCTTCGGGCATGAGCAGCACCATTTTGTAGCCGCGAACGGCTGCGGCCATGGCGAGTGCGATACCGGTGTTACCGCTCGTGGATTCGATCAGCGTGTCGCCGGGCTTGATGCGGCCGCGCTCTTCCGCCTTCTTGATCATCGAGAGGGCTGGGCGGTCCTTGACCGAGCCTGCCGGGTTGTTGCCCTCGAGCTTGCCGAGGATTACGTTATTGCGTGCGCGAATGTCGTCGTCCGGGATTCGGACTAGTTGCACCAGCGGAGTATTGCCGATGGTGTCTTCGATAGTCTTGTAAGCCATAGCGGGGTGTGGTTAATGCGATCGGGGAGCTTTTGATTGTAGCCCAGGGGGGGTTCTGATGCCGGAGGCCCTACCGGGGGTGCGTTCGGGTTTTCGTTCGCACTCGGGTGGGGTTTGGGGCGCGGGGCTGATGGTCGGTGGTCGGGGTCGGTGCTGGGTTGCTGCTGCTTACGTTAGCGCGCGTTATATGTCGGCAGGATTCTGCGTTCGCGCTCGGCGTTTTAGGGGCGTGCTATCGGCGGTGGTCGGGGTCGGTGCTGGGTTGCTGCTGCTTACGTTAGCGCGGGTTGTCTGTTGGCAGGATTCTGCGTTCGCACTCGGGGTTTTAGGGGCGTGCTATCGGCGGTGGTCGGGGTCGGTGCCGGGTTGCTGCTGCTTACGTTAGCGCGGGTTGTATGTGAGCAATATTTTTTATCACTATTAGCCACTGTCCGTGGCGGGACTTCATTTCTTTGTCCAACGGCCCCCCATGTCAGGCTAGTTGTCGCGTCACCCGATTTTACTTTTATGCAAAACTGGGGGGCGGCAAGCGAATGGAAGATGAAGCGTTACACCGCGGAATTCAAAGAGTGGGCGATGCGTCAAATGATGCCGCCTTTAAACCGGGCTGTGATAGAAATGTCAGGCGCCACGGGCGTGACGACGGTGACGCTGCACACGTGGCGGCGCCAGGCGCGAAACATACGTAATTCAGGGGAGTACATGCCGGGCAATGGCAAGACGAGCGACCAGTGGTCCAGCGCCGACAAGTTCAGGGTGGTGCTGGAGACCGCGTTGTTAAGCGAAACTGAGATCGCCTATTACGGCCGTGCGAATGGCATTTATCCGGAGCAGATCCGCGAATGGCGCGGCGCCTGCGAGCAGGCCAACGTGCCGCTCGTGCCGAAGCTGAGTGCGGCTGAGCGTGCCCAGGCCAAGCTTGCAGCCAAGCGTATTCGTGAATTGGAACGTCAGCTCAGGCGCAGCGAAGCGGCGCGTGCGGAGGCGGCAGCATTGGTCACGATGTTAAAAAAAGTCGATGCGATCTGGGCCAAAAAAGAGGAAGAGTGATCAGCGCCCCGGATCGCAGTGAAACCATGCAGTTGATCGATGAAGCAGTCCAAGCCGGCGCTCGCCGTGCGACCGCGAGCGCGCATGCGGGGGTGAGTGTGCGCAGCGTGCAGCGCTGGCTGCACCAGCCTGTAGACGCGCGGGCGCTGAGTGTCCGCCCGCCGCCGCCCAACAAGTTCAGCGGCGTTGAACGTCAGGCGCTGCTGGATGCCGCCTGCAGCGCGGAGTTTGCCAGTCTCACGCCGCACCAGATCGTGCCGAAGCTGGCCGATGAGGGAATCTACCTGGGTTCGGAGTCGACGTTCTACCGGGTCTTAAAGGCTGAGAACCTTAGCCGGCGACGTGGGCGCGCCAGCGTGGCGCGACGGCGTATGCCCACCACGCATCGTGCCGATGCGCCCAATCAGCTCTGGTGCTGGGATATCACGTGGATGCCCACCACGATCCGTGGGCGTTATTTTTACTGGTACATGATGAAGGATGTCTACAGCCGCAAGCTGGTGGCCAACGAGGTGTGGGAGGCCGAATCGGGTGAGCACGCGAGCGCGTTGCTGACCAAAGCATGTCTGATTGAAGGCACGGCGGGTCATCCGCTCGTGCTGCATTCGGACAACGGCAGCGTGATGAAGGGCGCGTTGATGCACGCAGCCATGACCACGTTGAAGGTCGATTCGTCGTTCAGCCGGCCGCGGGTGAGCAACGACAACGCGTACGCCGAGGCGCTGTTCCGCACGGCCAAGTACTGTCCGATGTGGCCCGAACGCCCGTTTGACACGGTCGAGGAGGCGCGTGTCTGGGTGGAGACGTTTGTGGCTTGGTACAACGATGAGCATTGTCACAGCGGGTTGAAATACCTGACGCCGAACCAGCGCCACAACGGACACGCCGATGAGTTGCTGGTCAAACGGCGTGCTGTGTACGAGCAAGCCAAGGCGCAAAATCCTGCCCGCTGGAGTCGCAAGACCCGCAACTGGGAACTTGCAGACGCGGTTTATTTAAACCCTGAAAAAACGGACGACTCGGCGGTGCAATACAAAGAAGCTGCGTAGCGGTGCACGCGACAACTACCTTGACACACGCCGACGGCGACAAAGAAACGAAGCAAAGAAAACGCCTCCCCACAATCTGTATTAAGTGTCCCCAGCGTGCAGACCACTGCTTTTGGTTCCCG
This sequence comes from uncultured beta proteobacterium, assembly GCA_963708695.1. Lineage (GTDB taxonomy): Bacteria > Pseudomonadota > Gammaproteobacteria > Burkholderiales > Burkholderiaceae > Caballeronia. The sequence goes on along the minus strand of CAVPTS010000012.1, from coordinate 81 downwards.
CGTAGAACGGTGCTCGCAAAACCACCGACACTTGAAACCCTCCTTCTCGCGAATCCTTACATCCCCACGCTTCGCCACCAG
>CAVPTS010000011.1:0-223359 GCA_963708695.1 uncultured beta proteobacterium | reverse complement strand
AGCGCTTGTTAAAGCGCGTCGAGCAGCGTGCGCGCGCTCGCGGCCTCACGCATATTTTCGTGCTGACCACGCGTACCGAGCATTGGTTTCTCAAGCGCGGTTTCGTGAAGGTGACCGTCGACGATTTGCCGGAAGACCGCCGCCGGCTTTACAACTGGCAACGTAAATCGCTTGTGCTGATGAAGCAGCTTTAACCCATTTCGAGACGTGTCCGTCAGGTTGCGGGTGCATCAATGCGCCGCCCGAAGCGAAACGTCCAGCTACCCCGCTACAGGAGAATGACAGATGGCCCGAACGATTCAATGCGCAAAGCTCGGCAAGGAAGCCGAAGGACTCGATTTCCCGCCGCTGCCGGGAGAACTCGGCAAACGGATCTATGAAACGATCTCGAAGGAAGCGTGGCAAGGCTGGCTCAAGCAGCAAACCATGCTGATCAACGAAAATCGCCTGAACATGGCCGATCCGCGCGCGCGTCAATACCTGCTGAAGCAGACGGAAAAGTACTTCTTCGGCGAAGGCGCCGATACCGCGCAAGGCTACGTACCGCCTTCGCCGACCTGATCGGACAAGCGTGTTTCGGTGAGTGAAAAGCCGGTCTTTCGAGGCCGGCTTTTTCTATTTCAAGACCGGTTCGGGAAGCGCTCGCCGCCCGCGGGTTTGCGCATCGTCGTGTATCGTGCTAACATCTCCTTCTTTCCAACTGCAATTCAAAGTCATTTCTCGGTCATACAGCGCTTGAGGCTTTTATTCAGGTGTGATTTCCAGATATCGGCGTGTGATTGTGGAGGCTCCCGCGGGGCTGGATTATGTCCGCGGAAAGTTGATCCCAAGCCTCTTCAATCCTGACCAGCAAGCAACCGTTCGTAGCGCCCGTGAGCGCCGTCCGTTGTGAAATTTCGCTGCGTCTAGCCATTCATTCCTGCTGCACCCAAGAAGTGCCATTTCGCGACTATCGCCGCGAGGCTTATGCGTTGCCTGATGCATTGCTTCATGCATTCCCGACACGTTCGGCGTGCGAGCAACGCCTATTCAGTCCGCCTGGGCTCTCATCCGAGCCCGCCTCGTCGCGAAACTGCACTTTCCCGGCAACGTGCGCACAGCGCACACGCCGATCCGTCCTCTGCACGGCTCGGCGACAAACCTGGAGCTTCTCTTCATGGCAACACTGATCGACGGCCGCGGCCGACAACCGCGAGCATCCGAATCCGAGCCCGAACAAAACCTGTCGCTCGCCGACATCACCATCGTCGATAAAGCGCTGCTCAAGCGTGCAGTCGGCGCGATGGCAATCGGCAACGCGATGGAATGGTTCGATTTCGGCGTGTACAGCTACATTGCAGTGACGCTCGGCAAAGTGTTCTTCCCGTCGAGCAATCCGGGCGCGCAGCTGATCGCGACATTCGGCACGTTCGCCGCGGCGTTTCTCGTGCGTCCGCTCGGCGGCATGGTGTTCGGACCGCTGGGAGACCGCATCGGCCGCAAGCGCGTGCTCGCCATGACGATGATCATGATGGCCATCGGCACGTTTTGTATCGGCTTGATTCCGGCTTATGGAAGCATCGGCATCTTCGCGCCCATCCTCTTGCTCGTCGCACGTTTGCTGCAAGGCTTTTCGACGGGCGGCGAGTACGGCGGCGCGGCGACGTTCATCGCGGAATTCGCGCCGGACAAGCGGCGCGGCTTCATGGGCAGCTTCCTGGAGTTCGGCACGCTCGTGGGTTATGTGCTCGGCGCGGGCTGTGTCGCGGTGCTGACCGCGACGATGTCGGAGCAATCGCTGTTGTCGTGGGGATGGCGCATTCCGTTCCTGATCGCCGGACCGTTGGGCTTGATCGGGCTCTATATCCGGCTGAAGCTCGAAGAAACGCCGGCCTTCCAGCGTGAAGCCGACAAGCGCGAAAGCGAAGCGCACAGCACGCCGAAAGAACCGCTTGGCAGCATGTTGATCAAGCAGTGGAAGCCGATGCTGCAATGCGTCGGACTCGTGCTGATCTTCAACGTGACCGATTACATGGCGCTCTCGTATCTGCCGAGTTATCTCTCCGCCACGCTGAAATTCAACGAAACGGCCGGGTTGTTCATCGTGCTGATCGTGATGGTGCTGATGATGCCGATGACGCTCGGCGCTGGCCATCTGTCTGACAAGATCGGCCGCAAGCCGGTGATGCTGTTCGGATGCGTCGGCTTGCTGCTGTTGTCGATGCCCGCGCTGACCCTGATCCGAATGGGCACCGCTCTGCCGATCTTCAGCGGCATGCTGATCCTCGGCGTGTTGTTGTCGTGCTTCACCGGCGCAATGCCGTCGGCGCTGCCCGCGCTGTTCCCCACCAGGATCCGCTACGGCGCGCTCGCCATCGGCTTTAACGTGTCGGTGTCGCTCTTCGGCGGCACGACGCCGCTGGTCGCCGCGTGGCTGGTTTCATCGACGGGGAATCTGATGATGCCCGCCTACTACCTGATGGGTGCATCGGTGATCGGAATTGTCTCGGTGCTCGCGCTGCACGAGACGGCCAGGAAGCCGTTGAAGGGTTCGCCGCCATCGGTGAGCACGCACTCGGAGGCACATGCCGTGTTGCGCGGCGTGCAGAAAGCCGCCGAAATGGATGAACGGATGCCGCAAGAGCCGGTACACGCTTAGCGCAATTCCGTAAATTCAAACTGAAGGGGCCGTTCCGACTTTGCGTTGGAACGGCCCCTTCTTTCATTTATTCAATTCAATCGATCAGCGGCACGATCTCGACCCGCACCTCGCCCGCTTCAATCACCATGATGCCGAGCGTCACCGGGAGTTTGAATCGTCGCGGCCCGGCGCTTCCCGGGTTGACGAAGAGCGTCTCGCCGCGCCGCTCGACCAGCGGCTTGTGCGAATGGCCGGTGATCACGACGTCGATGCCATCGAGCCGCGTGGGGACATCGGCGATATCGTGCACGAGATGAATCGACGTATCGCCGATCCGAAACGTCCGCGCTTCTGGTAGTTCATCGATACGCGCGCCCGAGTCGTTATTGCCGCGAATCGCGGTGACCGGTGCGAGCGCGTTGAGCGCATCGAGGACGGCGGGATGGCAGATATCGCCCGCGTGAATGATCTGCTCGCAGCCGCGTAGCGCGTGAAGCGCTTCGGGACGCACGAGGTTGTGGGTATCGGAGATGATGCCGATGCGCATTGCTGATGACATGGCTTCGCTCGCAGGACGTTGTGCCCCCGAGCGTAGCACCGTTCAAGCTGGTGGAATCGACTGCGCGGCGCTTATAGCTCTTCCTTATCGCTCTTCCATATGCCTTTTCCTTACGGCTCTTCCATCAGCAATACTTTCTCCAGGCGCCGGTCGGGCACGAGCCACAAGACGGCCACGATCGTGTACAACGCCGCTGCAACCCACGGCTCCCAGAACGACGCGCCTATCGCGACGAGATACAGCACCGCCGACAGTATGGTCTTGGATCCGTCGCCGATCCCCCGCTCGAGCATGGAGTTCGCGCCGTGCAAGCTGATTAGCGCGCGCGCCAGGATGTACCACGCGAGCGCCGTCATGAAGAGATCGAAGCCGTAAAGCGCGGTGGGCCAGGACGCAAGATGGTTCTCGCCCATCCAGTTGGTGGTGAATGGAAACAGCGACAGCCAGAACAGCACGTGAAGATTCGCCCACAGCACGCGGCCGTTGACGCGCTTGGCCGCATGCATCAGGTGGTGGTGATTGTTCCAGTAGATACCGACATAGACGAAGCTCAGCACGTACGCGCAGAACACCGGACAGCTCGGCGAGCGCAGCGAGATCCGCGCCGTGCGGAACCTTGAGTTCGAGCACCATGATCGTGATGATGATGGCGATCACGCCGTCGCTGAATGCCTCGATGCGGTTTGTGCCCATCGGAGTCCTCGGTTGTTTTGTTTGCTGGCGCCGGGGGAAGCGGCCGGGGCGCCGGGGTTTCGCGCTCGCGCGCTGCAAATTATGCGTGAGCGACACGGCGATGTCGATTTAGCCTGCGAGGGGGATGTGCTTGCAGCGGGGTGGGGTTGGGGGCGGGGGTGGGTCGGGGTTGGGGCGGGGTTGCTGGTGGTTCCGCAGTCTGTGGTCGGGGTCAATGCCGGGTTGCTGCTGCTTACGTTAGCGCGGGTTGTAAGTGAGCTAAGTGAGCAGCAGCAACCCGGTGCCGACCCAGCCCCACGGACATAGAAATGAAGTCCCGCCACGGACAGTGGCTAATAGTGATAAAAAATATAGCTCACATACAACCCGCGCTAACGTACGCAGCACCAACCCGACACCGACCGCCGATCTCAAGCGCCGAATCCACCAACCGGCACTCCCCCCGACCAACCCGGCACCGGGCCGCCCCGCCAGAACCCGCGCGCAACCCCCTCGATCACATCGCAACAACGCCCACCAAGCGCCTAGGCAAAAGCGCTACTCATGTGCAACGTGCCGTTCACACCAGCCGGGAAAAAGCCGCCCTGCGTCACCGCACCCTTGTTCAGATACACGATGTTCAGTACATCGTCGTAACTGCGGCTGAACGCGAGACCGTTCGCATCCAACGGCACGATGTTCGAACTGCCCGGCGTCGCGCCAGTGATCCCCTGGTCTTCATCCGTCGAGTTATCCAGCGAATCCCGTGCATCGGAGATCTGCTGAACCGTCGTATAGATGGACGGCGTCGTCATGCCCCGCGAGAACAACACAGTGCGTATCAAACCCGCGTGATAAGCCTCGGCCGCGAGAATCCCGGCCGCTGCCTCCAGATACGTCTTATTCGTGATCAACGGCGCCGCGCCCTTATAGGCAGTCACGCCGACGTCCTCGAATATAAACGCGCCAATCAGGAAGTTTGTCGGATTCGCGTACGGATTGAACACCTGGCCCGCCGCGATGACCCCGGCGGCCTGTGCCGCTACCGAAAATGCGCCAGTAGGACTCGTGCCGCCGACGTCGAGTGCCGGCATCGCCACCGCAGCGCCGCCAAGCGCGGTGCGCAGGAACATGACGTGTTCGAGCTCGTCGCGGGCAATCTCGGCCGCGTAGGCGCCGACGAGCGGATCGCCGGTGAAATCGACTTTCTGGCCCGGGATAACTGTGCCGGGTGTGCCAGCGCCGCTCATGAGATTCGCCGGCAAACCCGCGCCCGTCACTGCGTAGGCATAGAAGCTGGCTTCAAGGTATTCGAGGTTAAGCGCGAAGTTGAGAATTTCCGGATCGGTCGGGCCGGTTTGGGCGTTGGCGTTGTCGCCGGAACTGCCGCCGCACGCTCCAAGGATCGTGCCGCCGACCAGTCCCAAGCCCAAACCGCCCGCGCTCCTGAAAAATTGCCGGCGTTTCGCGAGCTTGGTGGCACGGCGTTCGAAAACATCGAGGATCGCTGTTTCTTCTGACATGACTATCTCCCTTAACCTTCGCTTTGAGCTACCTGTACGGCGACTACGCGCGATGCAAACCGCAGCGACAACAGCGGCCACACACGACGACACAGCGCCGTGATGCATGAGACGAGAACGTGAAGTGGTGAAGACACACCGGAGAGAGGCCGATGCCATCAGGACGGCTGATCTTCACGTAGCTGGATACGCGGGCGTGGGACTGAATGGATGCACGCGGGGCGAATATATTTCACTTTCTTGCCTTCACGCGATGCGGGGCGCCGACAGCTTCCATCGGCTTCCAATCGATGCAAAGAAAGAGCCACGCGACAGCTTCGCTCGCAGGATAAAAATCGGCCGGATAATAGGCTGGAAAATGGCCTTGGAGATTTACGGGATAGGGAGCGGCTGGCGGCAGTCTGGATTGGCTCGTCCGTCGTCCGATGGTAGAATCCCGTCCGCTTGGCGGGGTGATGAAATTGGTAAACATAGCGGACTTAAAATCCGCCGCCTAACGGCTTGCCGGTTCAAGTCCGGTCCCCGCTACCAGCGCCCGAATCACCTGATCAAGACTTTGGCAGTCAAACAGAAATTCGCCGGAACTAGGTGCGTATCTTTCCGCCGGATCCTGATCAGAACAGCGTTTCACTGTGTATCCGTACAGCCATGATCTTGGCGTGATTGCGCGATTTCCCGAGCGTCGATCCGATGTCACTCGCGTTCGTGAACGAGATGCGAGCCGCTTGATCCACTGCTTTTCGCCCGCTAGTCGCCGGTCTTCGCTTAACTGACTGAAGTAGACTGCGCGTCCCACTTAGCGCGAGCCAACATGAAACATCGAACCTTTTATGCGGTGGCCGCTGTTGCCGTTTTGACCTGCACCGCAGGCTGCACCACGGCGTATCGGAATGGCCAGGAATGCAAGGCGAAGATGGTCGAGACCTACCCCGCCTCCAAGCCAAAACTGAGCTATGAAATCCCGCGGGTTTCTTATCACGGCACGCGTGTCGTGGTGGAAGGCAGCTACACCATCAAGATTCCGCCGACGGGCGTAACCCTCATCAAGACGACGACGTGGCCGGTCTCGGCGGCTGTCGAGTGCACGTTTTCCGGTAGCACGCTGCAAACCTTTCAGTGGCTGACGCCGGCGGATCTCGCGGAGAAGTACCCTCCGAAGCCGGGTGCTGGCGACGTTGACTGAGGGGTAGACGGGGCTGGGTTGGTGCTGCTTAGGCCTACGCGCGGTTTATGTTTTCTGTAATTTTTTAGCGCCATTGGCCACTGTGCGAGTTAATAACGTTCGCACTCGGGTTTTGGAGGGGCGTGCTACCGGCAGTGGTCGGGGTCGATGCTGGGTTGCTGCTGCGTACGTTAGCGCGAGTTGTATGTTGGCTAAATTTTTTATCACTATTAGCCACTGTCCGTGGCGGCACTTCATTTCTTGGTCCTTCGGCGACAAAGAAACGAAGCAAAGAAAACGCCTTCCAACAATCTGTATTAAGTGTCCCCAGCGTGCAGACCACTGCTTTTGGTTCCCGCGTAGTACGGTGCTCGCTAGAACCACGGATGTTTGAAACCCTCCTTCTCGCGAATTCCTACATCCCCACGCTTCGCCACCAGTGCGCTCGGGCTAGATCCAGCCGCCACGAACCTGCACGGGCGTACGCTTCGGCGTCAGGACCAAAAAAGTAGAACACCTCCGCGCGACGCGCGAACGACCACGCCTGAAATCTTGGGCCTGATGTCGCCACGCACCGAATAAATTCGGTCAACCTCAAAATCGGTGAGCCGCGCCCGTCCTCGATCGCTCCGATCTTGCCCGAGAGCACTGGTGGCGAAGCGTGGGGATGTAGGGATTCGCGAGAAGGAGGGTTTCAAGTGTCCGTCGTTCTAGCGAGCACCGTTCTACGGGGGAACCAAAAGCAGTGGTCTGCACGCTGGGGACACTTAATACAGATTGTGGGAAGGCGTTTTCTTTGCTTCGTTTCTTTGTCGCCGTTCGGCGTGTGTCAAGGTAGTTGTCGCGTGCACCGCTACGCAGCTTCTTTGTATTGCACCGCCGAGTCGTCCGTTTTTTCAGGGTTTAAATAAACCGCGTCTGCAAGTTCCCAGTTGCGGGTCTTGCGACTCCAGCGGGCAGGATTTTGCGCCTTGGCTTGCTCGTACACAGCACGCCGTTTGACCAGCAACTCATCGGCGTGTCCGTTGTGGCGCTGGTTCGGCGTCAGGTATTTCAAGCCGCTGTGACAATGCTCATCGTTGTACCAAGCCACAAACGTCTCCACCCAGACACGCGCCTCCTCGACCGTGTCAAACGGGCGTTCGGGCCACATCGGGCAGTACTTGGCCGTGCGGAACAGCGCCTCGGCGTACGCGTTGTCGTTGCTCACCCGCGGCCGGCTGAACGACGAATCGACCTTCAACGTGGTCATGGCTGCGTGCATCAACGCGCCCTTCATCACGCTGCCGTTATCCGAATGCAGCACGAGCGGATGACCCGCCGTGCCTTCAATCAGACATGCTTTGGTCAGCAACGCGCTCGCGTGCTCACCCGATTCGGCCTCCCACACCTCGTTGGCCACCAGCTTGCGGCTATAGACATCCTTCATCATGTACCAGTAAAAATAACGCCCACGGATCGTGGTGGGCATCCACGTGATATCCCAGCACCAGAGCTGATTGGGCGCATCGGCACGATGCGTGGTGGGCATACGCCGTCGCGCCACGCTGGCGCGCCCACGTCGCCGGCTAAGGTTCTCAGCCTTTAAGACCCGGTAGAACGTCGACTCCGAACCCAGGTAGATTCCCTCATCGGCCAGCTTCGGCACGATCTGGTGCGGCGTGAGACTGGCAAACTCCGCGCTGCAGGCGGCATCCAGCAGCGCCTGACGTTCAACGCCGCTGAACTTGTTGGGCGGCGGCGGGCGGACACTCAGCGCCCGCGCGTCTACAGGCTGGTGCAGCCAGCGCTGCACGCTGCGCACACTCACCCCCGCATGCGCGCTCGCGGTCGCACGGCGAGCGCCGGCTTGGACTGCTTCATCGATCAACTGCATGGTTTCACTGCGATCCGGGGCGCTGATCACTCTTCCTCTTTTTTGGCCCAGATCGCATCGACTTTTTTTAACATCGTGACCAATGCTGCCGCCTCCGCACGCGCCGCTTCGCTGCGCTTGAGCTGACGTTCCAATTCACGAATACGCTTGGCTGCAAGCTTGGCCTGGGCACGCTCGGCCGCACTCAGCTTCGGCACGAGCGGCACGTTGGCCTGCTCGCAGGCGCCGCGCCATTCGCGGATCTGCTCCGGATAAATGCCATTCGCACGGCCGTAATAGGCGATCTCAGTTTCGCTTAACAACGCGGTCTCCAGCACCACCCTGAACTTGTCGGCGCTGGACCACTGGTCGCTCGTCTTGCCATTGCCCGGCATGTACTCCCCTGAATTACGTATGTTTCGCGCCTGGCGCCGCCACGTGTGCAGCGTCACCGTCGTCACGCCCGTGGCGCCTGACATTTCTATCACAGCCCGGTTTAAAGGCGGCATCATTTGACGCATCGCCCACTCTTTGAATTCCGCGGTGTAACGCTTCATCTTCCATTCGCTTACCGCCCCCCAGTTTTGCATTAAAAGTAAAATCGGGTGACGCGACAACTAGCCTGACATGGGGGGCGTTGGACAAAGAAATGAAGTGCCGCCACGCACAGTGGCTAGGGCGTGTTGACATTACGCATATCTGACGCAGATTTCGCTGTTAAACTTTTCGGGAAATCTGTTTACATCCTGTCTTTTGGGCGAGACAGGCATGCCGCGAATGATGTTGCGAGACGACCAATACGAGCGCGTCGCGTTGTTGCTACCGGGCAAAGCCGGAGACCGGGGGCGAACGGCGGCAGACAATCGACTGTTCGTTGAGGCCGTGCTGTGGATGGCACGAACGGGTGCTCCGTGGCGGGACTTGCCTGCTGAATTCGGGCGTTGGAATAGCGTGTACATGCGCTTTGCCCGATGGTCACGTAACGGCATATGGCACGACGTTTTTGAGGCGTTGGCGGTTGACGCAGACTTCGAGGAAGTCTTCATTGATAGCACCATTGTGCGTGCTCATCAGCACGCAGCAGGTGCGCCAAAAAAAAGGTGATCAGGCGCTTGGCCGATCGCGGGGCGGTTGGGGCACCAAGATTCACGCGCTGGTCGAGGGGTTGGGCATGCTGGCCAAGTTCCGACTAAGCGGCGGCCAAGCCGGCGACAGCCCCCAGGCATTGCCCCTCATGGGGGATCTCAAGCCCGCGAGCGCGGCCGCTGATAAAGCGTACGACAGCGGCGAGATCCTCGCGCATCTTGAGGCCATCGGTGCCGCCGCCGTTATTCCAAGCCGCAAAAAGCGCCGGGTACAACGCCCTTTGGACAAACATGCCTATCGTTCGCGTAACCTGGTTGAGCGCTACTTTGCCCGTCTCAAACAGTTTCGTCGTGTCGCCACCCGCTATGACAAGCTAGCCGAACGCTTTGCCTCCTTTATCGAGGTAGCCGCCGCTTTCATATGGCTCGTCTAATGTCAACACGCCCTAATAGTGATAAAAAATATAGCCAACATTCAACCCGCGCTAACGTACGCAGCAGCAACGCGGCATCAACCCCAACCGCCGCCGGTAGCGCTCCGCCCCGCCCGAGTGCGAACAACAACCACAGGCGGCGGCAAAAAGTGCCAAAAAAATACAGCCAACTTACGTAGACCAACAACCCACCCCGGCACTCCCCTTTCACGCTCAGCAGATCCCAGTTGTCTTTAGTATCATCGGCGGCTCGCTGCACGCCTTGCACGCCCCGATCTCGAGCCTTCTCCCATGCCCGCTGCCGCCACGGATTCCGCTACCACGCACCACCCTGAACGCCCCCAGCACCCGCACTACTCGCGTGCCACGCTACTCGTCCTGGCCACCATCGCGGGCGTATCGGTGGCGAATATCTACACCAACCAGCCGCTCCTCGACGCATTCCGTGCATCGTTTCCCGGCAGCGAATGGCTCATCGGCGCAGTGCCGGCCGTCACGCAACTCGGCTACGCCCTCGGCATGCTGCTGCTGGCACCCCTCGGCGACCGCATCGATCGTCGGCTGATCATTCTCTTGCAACTCGCCGCGCTCGGCATCGCCCTCGTGGCCGCAGCCGCCGCGCCCTCGCTTGGTGTACTGGTCGCAGCGAGTCTCGCTATCGGCATTGTCGCGACTATCGCGCAGCAAGCCGTGCCGTTCGCCGCCGAACTCGCGCCGGCCGCCCAGCGCGGCCACGCGGTCGGCACGGTCATGAGCGGCCTGCTGATCGGCATCCTGCTCGCGCGAACGGTGTCGGGTTTCGTCGCGGAGTACTTCGGGTGGCGGGCGGTGTACGGCGCGTCGGTCGTCGCGACCCTCGCCCTCGCCGCGCTCGTGGTCGTGCGCCTGCCGCGCAGCAAGCCGACGTCCACGCTGCCTTACGGCAAGCTGCTGGCGTCGATGTGGCACCTCATAGTGGAAACGCCCGCGCTGCGCGAGGCATCGATAACCGGCGGCGCATTGTTCGCCGCGTTCAGCATCTTCTGGTCGGTGCTCACGCTGTTGCTCGCCGGCGAGCCGTTCCATCTCGGTCCGCAAGCAGCCGGCCTGTTCGGGATCGTCGGCGCCGCGGGCGCGCTGGCCGCGCCGCTCGCAGGCAAGTCGGCGGACAAGCGCGGACCGCGTGCGGTGGTATCGCTCTGCATCGTGCTCGTGGCGGTGTCGTTCGTGGTGTTCGCGCTGTCGGGGAAAAGTCTCGTGGGGCTCGTGATCGGCGTGATCGTGCTCGATGTCGGCGTGCAGGCCGCGCAAATTTCAAATCAATCGCGAATCTACGCGCTCAAGCCGGAGGCCCGGAGCCGCGTCAATACGGTGTACATGGTGGCGTATTTCATCGGCGGGGCAGCCGGATCGGCGATTGCATCGCTTGCGTGGCACGCGTTCGGATGGATCGGTGTGTGTATGGCAGGGCTGGCGGCCACCGGGCTTGCCGGGTTGAGCCATTCGCGAAACCGTTTGAAAAGTGCCTGAGTCCCGAGAAGCTTCGCGCGTTCAACCACGCCCGCGTGCGTAATGATGCAGCGCGTCAAGCACGCGGTCGAATTCCAGCGATTTATCGAAGAAATGGCGCACGCCGTATTGCAGGCAGCGCTCGCGATACGCCGGCAGCGCATGGTTCGTGAGCACGGCGGCGAAGGTCGAGTCGGTCATCCCGGTGCGCTGCAAGTACGCGAGAACCTCGACGCCCGAGCCGCGCTGAAGCTGCAGATCAACAATCACCGCATCGAATTGCGTCGATGCCAGCAGCGCGATCGCGTTCTCGGGCGTGTCGGCCCAGGCGGTGACCTGCAACTCGCCGGATGCATCGATAGCTTCCACTATGCTGCGCCGGATCAACGGCGAGTCTTCGATCAGCAGCACGCTCAGCGGCCGCTTGTTGGCGACTCCGGCTTCATCGACGATCGTTTGTTGGCCCACGGCGGGCACCCTCCTACTCGATCAACCCGTTCTTGATCGCGTAATACGTGAGATCGGCGTTGTTCGCGAGGCGCATTTTTTCGAGAACGCGCGCGCGATACGTGCTGATCGTCTTCACCGATAAATGCAGTTCCTCCGCTATTTCCGTCGGAATCTGGCCGCCGGCAAGCTTGCAGAATATCTGGAACTCCCGCTCCGATAAAGCCTCGTGCGGCCGCTCGGTGGCGGGCCTTTCGAGCTTGTCGGCAAGCGCATCGGCGATAAATTCCGACAAATACCGATGCCCCCGCGCGACCGTGCGAATGGCGCGCACAATTTCGTCAGGCGCCGCGTCCTTGTTCAGATACCCGTTGGCGCCGGCGCGCAGCAGGTTGATCGCGTACTGGTTTTCCGGATAACCCGAAAGCATGAGCACGCCCTGCTCCGGCCGAATCTGCTTGATCACGCGCAGGGTATCAATACCGTTTTTATCCGGCATGGCGATGTCCAGCAGCACCACGTCGAAAGCACTTTCGCGCACGAGCGCGATGGTTTCGTCGCCGGTCGATGCTTCGCCGGCAACTTCCATGTCGGGTTCATCGGCGACGAATTGCCGGAATCCGCTCCGCACGATGGCGTGATCGTCCGCTATCAACACTCGAATCATTCTGCCCGCGGCCGTTTTTTGGTGAATCGTAAGTCATTGTACTGACGACGCGCGGCGGGGAGTTCCCACCGCGCGTCGCCCTTGCCTGCATTCGCCCACATCTGCAAACGCAAGATCAGCCGTCAAGCCCGTCGAGCAGGTCGGCCATGTCGTCGGCGTGTTCTTCTTCAACCGCGAGAATCTCCTCGAAGAGCCGGCGCGTGGTGACATCCTTTTCGCCCAGATAACGAATGATTTCACGATACGTATCGATCGCAATGCGTTCCGCGATCAGGTTCTCGCGAATCATGTCGATCAGATTGCTGCCTTCCTTGTATTCGGAATGCGAACGCGACGCGAGGCTGTCAGGCGCGAAATTCGGCTCGCCGCCCAACTGGACGATGCGTTCGGCGATGGTATCGGCGTGTTCCTGCTCTTCGGTCGCATGCTGCGCGAATTCGGCCGCGACCGCTTCCGAATGAATACCCTTCGCCATGAAGAAGTGGCGTTTGTATCGAAGCGTGCAGACGATTTCAGTGGCAAGCGAGTCGTTCAGCAGTTTGAGCACGACTTCCTTGTCGGCGCCGTAGGTCGAGGTGACGGGACCATCGTCCATGTGCTGACGGGCATCGGCGCGAATTCTTTCCATGTCCAGCACGAACGGATCTGACTTCTGTCCAGGTTCCTTCGATTGGACCGGTGCAGCTTTTACAGCAGACGATTTCGACATTGATGTGCTCCAAAAGAGGGGTTGTTTTGTATGTTCGGCGGTTCGGCTGAATCGGGACGAGCGCCCGGCCGGCGAATAACGGACTAATAACGGTCTATTTGTCCACGGCCGCTTTTGTCATCGTTCGCATACGACGTGCCTGCTCGGGTATTACGTGCATCACGTTCGAAACACGCCAAGCAGCAAGGTGACGACGAACACCACCAGGAAGATGTAGAACAGGATCTTCGCGATTTCTGCGGCGCCCGCGGCAATTCCGGTGAAGCCGAACACCGCCGCGATAATCGCGATGACAAAGAAAACTACGGCGTAGTGAAGCATGGCGACTTTCCCCCGTGGTGGTTTTGAAGGCTTCAAGGAAGGCTTCAACTCGCGTTCCTGGGACAGAAAATGCCCGCTACCCCAGGACCCGGCTCGAAGGCATTGACCGCTGGCGATGGCCGCTAATCGACTATTTTCTTAGTGATGACAAAGCCGAGCACAAGGAAGACCACGCACAAGACAAGGAACAGCACGAACAGGAACTTCGCGATGCTGGCCGCGCCCGCCGCGACGCCGGTGAAGCCGAGCAATCCGGCAACGATGGCGACGATGGCAAAAAACAATGCCCACTTCAACATGATCGGTTCCCCAAAGTTTGGACTGGTAACAGAATGTTAGCGGCGAGCTCATCGACTTCCATCTGGACGGACGCCGTTTTTGATGTAGGACGCCGCTGACAAGCGCTTTCAAAACACTTGTCGCCGGGTATTCAGTCCGCTCCTGACGGCGCGAAAAGTTAAACTGGCCGGACAGAAAAACCGGCGATCCTTATGACTTCCTCTTTGCGCGAAGGCGGCGCGGCGAACCCGGCAGCGGGCGCCGTGAGCCCTGCGACGCGGCTCAATGCGCGCATCAACGGCTGGATGCGCCGCTGGAGCTGGGCCGTCGCGATGACCGTTGCCATCGTCATTACCGTTGGCGGCCTCGTGATACTCGAATCGGGCCGCATGCGCATTGCCGCGGAATACGAGACGGCGCTCGAAGCGAAAGGCGCGACCACGCAGTTGACGGCTCTCGCGGCTGACATCGCGTCGATGAGCGCCGATGAGCGAGCCTTGCGCCTCGCGCCCGACAACACCTACACCGCTCATTACGATGCCGCCGTCGGCAGGATCAGGCAAACGATCGCATCGCTGGATGCGTACTATCGCCGTAAAGCCGACGACAACGCGCTCGCCAATTTCCAGCAGGTCAGCGCGATCCTCGATGCGCGGATCGCAGCGGGCCTGGCCGATCGCTCCGGTTCGCAAGCCGCTGCCGGCTCCGACGTCGTCGATCGCACGCTCGCCCTGCTGCGCCTCAATGAAGAACACCGCGCGCAGTCCGCGCTCGATGCAAGCCGCTCCGATCAGCGCATCTCCACATTCTGTGTGGGCGCGCTGTGCGCGTTGAACATCGTGTTGTTCGTGCTGCTCTTCCGCAATCTGGGCATCCAGCTGGACAAGCAGGACCGCGTGCAACAGAAGCTGATTACGCAACAGGAAGAACTCGATCAGCTCGTGTTCGAGCGCACGCGGCAACTTGAAGCGCTCGCGTGGCATTTGCAATCGGTGAGTGAAAACGAGAAAACCCAGCTTGCCCGCGAACTGCACGACGAACTCGGTTCGATCCTGACGGCAAGCAAGATGGATGTCGCGTGGGTCAACAACAAGCTCAAGAGCACGGAACCCGCGATGGCCGAAAAGCTCGGCCGTGCGATCGTCAATCTGGATCAGGGAATTGCGCTCAAGCGCAGGATTATTGAAGACATGCGCCCGACCGTGCTCGCGAATTTCGGGCTGGTCACGGCGTTGCGAACCCTCGCCGATGAAACCGCGCAACGCACCGGCTGGACGCTCGAACTCGCGCTGCCCGACGACGACATCAAGCTCGGCGAAGAAGTGGAAATCGCGTTGTTCCGGGTTGCGCAGGAATCGCTGACGAATGCCGCCAAGTACGCGCACGCGTCGAGGGTATCGATTGCGCTAACGCTGGATGAGGAGCGCGTATCGATGCATATCGCCGATGACGGCGTCGGTATTCGGCCGCAAGATTTGCTGCGCACGCATACGCACGGGCTGCTTGGCATGCGCCAGCGAGTCAGCGCGCGCGGCGGGCATATCGAGATCGCACGGCGCGAGCCGCATGGGACGGCGCGTGGAATCGCCCATGGAACCGACATTCGCGTGACCATGCCGCGCGTGCGCAACTTCGATGTTTGAGCGGCGCGCCACTGGGCATTTGCGACGGATGTAGGACGGCGCCGACTCAGATTACAGAGCACGCCTACGCAAGAAAACCACCAGCGCCTACAGCTTGCGAACGCGTAGTTTTTTATGATTAATCCGAACGGTGTGGTCGATCAAGTCGCTTGCAGTCCCGCGAAAGCGTGAAAGTTTTTCAACGATCGACGGCACCAAGACCATGGCGTGTTTGGCAACCGCGTTTGTGTCAAGCCGAATGGTCAGGATTCGAACATCGGGCGGGCCTTAAGGCTGGACACGCCGGCACGCCCGAATCAAACGCACCACACTCAAGGGGAATTGCTCATGACTCGACTTATCGCTTTGCTGATGATCGTCGGAACCGCCGCACTCGCAGGCTCGCTTACGGGTTGCAACACGACGGCCGGCGCCGGGCAGGACATCTCGAAGGCCGGCAATGCAATCACGAATTCGGCCGATAAACACAACGCGGAATAAGAGAACGGGAGGCAATCTGCGTCGGTTAGCTTGAGACGCCTTGCCTGCTGTTCCTGAAAACCCGATTGAAAAAGAACCTCCGCAAGGAGGTTCTTTTTTTACCCTACGCGGACACATGCTAAACGTCCGAACCAGGCGGCGGAGACGTCCAGTTGCCGGACTCGGGGCGCTGCGTGATGCGCTCGACCGGTTCGGCAGCCTGGGACTCGATCAGGCCACCAATCAAATCGACGAAAGGCTTGATATTTCCATACGTGCTCGCTTGCTCGAGCGCCGCGAGAACCGCCAATTAATCGCTCCGGGACTTCCGACCATAATTAGAGTTTTGTGTCGTACTAGATCTAGAGTTTTGTGCTTTTCCACCTCAGAACCCGCGCGATAGCCGATGGTGGCCATAACCGATCCATCCGCAGATCCCCAAAACAAAACGGCGGAGCGTTTCTTCGAAACGCTCCGCCGTTTGCCCTCCGTTCTATCCTCTTCAACCCGTCAAACCAGCCCGCGCCGCCGGTAATCGAACCAGAACGACAAGCCGACGCTCGCCAGAATGATCAGCGTCGCCATCACGGTCCACTTCGTGATGATCTCACCGAGAAACAGCGCGCCGATCACCACTGCCACCACCGGATTCACGTACATGCAGCTGCTCGCGATAATCGGGCTCGTGTGGCGGATCAGGTAGGCATAGGCGACATACGCCGACATCGAACCGACCAGCATCAGGTAGAGATAAGCGAGAAACGGGGTGAATGCCATGCTCACGATGCGTTCGCCCGACACCCACGCGACGATCGTCGCCATCGCGCCGCCGAGGCTGATCTGCAAAGCAGTCGATACCAGCAGGTCCGACGGCAGCTTGAGACGCCCGGCGAGATGGGAACCTGCCGCCCAGAAAATTGCACCGCAAAGAATCGCGAGACTGCCGGCCGTGGAACCCGACGACGGATCGCCGTGATTGAGCAACGCGATCCCGACCAGCCCGAGGCCCACCGCGACCCATTCGCCCTTTGCCACCTTGCGCCCGGCAATGGCCGCGATGACGGTCGCAAATAGCGGCACGGTCGCGACCATGACAGCCGCCGTGCCGGTCTCCACCGTGCGCATGCCAAACGCCAGCATCCCGCTCGATAACCCGACAAGCAGCGTTCCAACCACCGCCGCGTTGCGCACTTCCGCGGCCGTCGGCCAGACCGGATTGCGCCGCGCGGCGAAAATAAACAAGCCGATGCCCGCGAACAGGTTACGCAGCCCCGAAAGCATCAGCGGCGGGAAAGATTCCAGCGACAGATGAACGGCCATGTAGGTCGAGCCCCAGACGAGGTAGACCACGCCGAGCGCGAGCGCGACACGGCCGCCGCGCGTCGCGGGGAGGCGAAACGGGAAATGGTTGGGAAGATTGAATGGGCGGCGCGCGGGGGTATCGACTGGCGCCGGCTCCGGCGGCAAGCTTGAAGCTTGCTCTTGCACGTCGACCGGCGGCTGCGGAAATGGCAGGACATCGGCGGAATGTTGCGGCAACGGCTGCGCGAATCGCGAAGACGACGAAGCAGACACGGGCGATTGAGAAGGCGGCAACGGTGTGGACATCCGTTACTCCGCGATGACGGCAAAGTCAGCCGGCCGGACGGCCATGCTGAGAACCGCCGGCATCGCGTCCCCCGATACGGGGAACATCGATGAACGGCGCGCATGCCGCTTGGACATCGCGGCAAAACGGGCAAGGCAGAACAACATGTCGGAAGCGGCAAAAAAGGGTCGGGCACGGAAATGCCGAAGCTCGATACCGCATTGCAAGCCGGCACGAACCGCCGCGAGTTTGCCGGACCGATCGGAAAAAAACATCGGAGCGCATCCGGGAAAACGCGGTGGTCGCCATTATGCAGTAAGCGCCTCGCGCAAACACGAGGGTGTTACAGATGGTTGCCAACACGCTACGGCCCGGTGTATTGTTGCGGCTGCTAACGCGGGGGTCCTGCGCTGCACATCGCAATCTGCTACTGGATTGTCCGTGTGTCGCGGGTGAGAAATACCCTTTGAACCTGATCTGGATAATGCCAGCGCAGGGAAGCGTTCGGATTTTGCCGCGCTGGGGTCTTTCTCTTTCTTCTCGCGCATCCTCGCCAAATCCGCCGTCTTCTCTCTCTGCTTTTTTCGTCGGTCTCCCGTCGCTAGCGTTTGACTCAGTCGATTTCGTCAGCCGATTCCGTCAGCCGATTCCGCGCGCCTATGCGTTTTCGCCGGCCGGCTGGGAATTACCCGTCCCATGGAGAGCCGCATGAACGCCAATCCGAAATTCCTGTCCGACGACGCTGTCGTCGACGCCGCCGCCATCGCCCCGCTGCCCAATTCGCGGAAGATCTACGTGACGGGATCACGTCCCGACATCCGCGTGCCAATGCGCGAAATCACGCAGTCCGATACCAACGAAAGTTTCGGCAGCGAGAAAAACCCGCCGGTCTATGTCTACGATTGCTCCGGTCCCTATTCGGACCCGGAAGCAAAAATCGATATCCGCTCGGGTCTGCCGGCCGTCCGTCAGGGCTGGATCGAGGAACGCGGCGATACGGAATCGCTCGACGGACTCTCGAGCAACTTCGGCCGTGAGCGCGCCGCCGATCCCGCCACCGCCGATCTGCGCTTCAAGGGCCTGCATCGCACGCCGCGTCGCGCTCAGCCGGGCAAGAACGTCTCGCAGATGCACTACGCGCGGCAAGGCATCATCACGCCGGAAATGGAATACATCGCGATCCGCGAGAACCAGCGCCGCGCTGAATATCTGGAATCGCTGCGTACGAGCGGTCCGAACGGCGAAAAACTCGCCACGACGATGGGCCGCCAGCATCCCGGCCAGGCGTTCGGCGCCCAGGCTTTCGGCGCAAACGCGCCCAAGGAAATCACGCCGGAATTCGTGCGCGAGGAAGTCGCCCGTGGCCGCGCGATCATCCCGGCCAACATCAACCACCCGGAAAGCGAGCCGATGATCATCGGGCGCAATTTCCTGGTGAAGATCAACGCGAACATCGGCAATTCGGCGGTGACTTCATCGATTGGCGAAGAAGTCGACAAAATGACCTGGGCGATCCGCTGGGGCGGCGACACGGTGATGGATCTCTCGACCGGCAAGCATATTCACGAAACGCGCGAGTGGATTATCCGCAATAGCCCGGTGCCCATCGGCACGGTGCCGATTTATCAGGCGCTTGAAAAGGTCAACGGCAAGGCCGAGGACTTGACGTGGGAAATTTTCCGCGACACGCTCATCGAACAGGCCGAACAAGGCGTGGACTACTTCACGATCCACGCCGGCGTGCTGCTGCGCTACGTGCCGATGACCGCAAACCGCATGACGGGCATCGTCTCGCGCGGCGGCTCGATCATGGCGAAATGGTGTCTGGCTCATCACAAGGAAAGCTTCCTGTACGAGCACTTCGAAGACATCTGCGAAATCATGAAGGCTTACGACGTGAGCTTTTCGCTCGGCGACGGCCTGCGTCCCGGCTCGATCTACGACGCCAACGACGAAGCCCAACTCGGCGAACTGAAGACGCTCGGCGAGCTGACCCAGATTGCGTGGAAACACGATGTGCAGGTGATGATCGAAGGTCCGGGCCATGTCCCCATGCAGCTCATCAAGGAGAACATGGACCTGCAACTGGACTGGTGCGACGAAGCGCCGTTTTACACGCTCGGGCCGCTCACCACCGATATTGCGCCGGGTTACGACCACATCACGTCGGGAATCGGCGCCGCGATGATCGGCTGGTTCGGCACGGCCATGCTCTGCTACGTCACGCCGAAAGAACATCTCGGCTTGCCGAACAAGGACGACGTCAAGACCGGAATCATCACGTACAAGCTCGCCGCGCATGCCGCCGACCTGGCCAAGGGACATCCGGGCGCACAGGTGCGGGACAACGCGCTCTCCAAGGCACGCTTTGAATTTCGCTGGGACGACCAGTTCAATCTGGGCCTCGACCCCGACAAGGCGCGCGAATTCCACGACGAAACGCTGCCGAAGGATTCCGCCAAAGTCGCGCATTTCTGCTCGATGTGCGGCCCGCACTTCTGCTCGATGAAGATCACCCAGGACGTCCGTGAATACGCGGCGAAGCAAGGGGTATCGGATATCGAGGCGCTGAAGCAAGGCATGGAAACGAAGGCGATCGAATTCGTGAAGAAGGGTTCGGAGATTTACCAGCGCACTTAAAAGACCACGCCCGCGCTGCATGGCGGGAGCGTCGAATAATCACAGCGGCCTGTCGCATGTCATGTGCGACAGGCCGTTTGCGTTGTGCGGCAACTAGAAATCTATTTTGTCTGCCGAATACCGTATCAGGCACCGTTTCTGCTGCTCCATTGTAAGAATCGGCAGGACATATTTTTCCTAGATGAAAGATCGGCACGATCGAATGCCACGCCGTTTCGGCTGCAACACGTCACACCTTGGTGCAAATCATCGAATTGGAGAGTTGATATGGACAAGATCAAACGGATTGGCGCGGCTGCGATAGTCGTCGCGCTACTAGGGGGCCTGTCTGCGTGCGATCAAATGACAACCCGTCAACGCGATACGGCCATCGGCGCGGGTGCCGGCGGTATCGCGGGCGCGGCACTCGGCGGCAATGCGCTGTCGACGGTAGGTGGCGCAGCTGCGGGTGGCCTGATCGGGAACCAGGTCGGCAAGTAAGCGTGTAGACCAATTTTCGATTGTCGGGCGCCCGGCGGCTTCAGCATGACACCGGGCGTCAGCCAAACTATCCGCGCCACCTTACGCATTCGATGTAACCCTTTCAAACCACCTGCGCCGCAATGGGGCAGCTTGTCTTTCATCAGACCCTCGTTTCACTCCGTAAAAGCTTGTCACACAACGCATCGATTGCAATCGGTGCAATCTGGCACGCTTTTCGCTGTGATTTTTGCGTCGCTGCGCCGATCCGCGCGCTGCCATTGGGAGCTTTCATCATGCTGGTCTTCGCGCTGATTCTGCTTTGGCTCGCAGCTTGCCTCGGTGTGCTTTCCGTCTGGGTGCTGCGCGACGCGCCCGATCCAGACGCCGCCAAGCCACGAGAACCGACCGCAAACTGAGGCTTCGATTCGACCCCAAGGCATGGGTATTCCTGCCTTGACGTTCACTAAACTCGCTCTATTCTTAGTCGAGACACATTATGCGAATACTTACTTCGTAACGTGTCGGGCAAGGTGTGCTCATCCGCACCGAAACGCTCACGGGGTTAGCAAGAAAGAAGCAAGAAAGATAGGACCGGTCGCCACGGCCGTAGAACGTCGCGCGTTCACAATAAAAATCAGGAGACAAAATGTTCCATCAGCTTTTGACGCCGGTCAGCGGGTCGCTCGGCTTGTCCTTTCTTGTCGCGGTGTTGCCTATTGCGGTGGTGCTCATTCTGCTTGGCTGGGCACGCCGGCCGGCCTGGCAAGCGTCGCTCGCGGGGCTAGCCGTCGGTATCGTGATCGCCATTGCCGTCTGGCATTTTCCCGTAAGTCTCGCAATCGATTCAGTCGCGGCAGGTGCGGTGTTCGCCGTCTGGCCAGTCATGTGGATCGTCTTCGCGGCCATCCTGCTCTACAACATCGCGCAACGTTCGGGCCGCTTCGAAGCGTTCCGGATGTGGATGATGGATAACCTGCCCAACGACCGGCGCATCGTGCTGGTCGTGATCGGTTTTTCTTTCGGCGCGCTGCTGGAGGGCATCTCCGGGTTCGGCACGCCGATCGCGATCACCAGTTCGCTGCTGATCCTGCTCGGTTTCCCGACGCTCGAAGCGCTCACGTTCACGCTGATTTTCAACACGGCGCCGGTTGCGTTCGGCGCGCTCGGCGTGCCGATCACCGTGCTCGGCGCAGTCACCCACCTGCCCACCGATGCCCTCGCCAAGATGGTCGGCCGGCAGTTGCCGTTTTTCGCGCTGATGCTGCCGTTCTACGTGATCGGCGTGTACGCGGGCTTTCGCAACATGCTCAAGATCTGGCCGGTGCTGCTGGTGGCGGGCGGGACCTTCGCGCTGACGCAATTCGTTACGTCGAACTTCATCAGCTACGCGCTCACCGATGTCCTCTCCTCACTCGTGTCCCTCATCCTCACAATCGCGTTCCTGCGTGTCTGGAAACCGGAGCCGGACGCGCAATTTGCCATCAACGTGGATCGTGCGGCGCAAAAGCGCGGGCAGCTTTCCGGCGGACATGGCTGGGTGCCCTGGATCGTGGTATCGGTTGTGGTGATCGTGTGGACGGTTGCGAAGATCTTCCTCATCGGCGATGTCAAAGTGCCATGGCCCGGCCTCGATAAAGCCGTCTTCATCACGCTGTACAACCAGCCGTATGGCGCGATCTGGGACTTCCAGCCCCTCGCGACGGGAACAGCAATTCTGGTT
Source organism: uncultured beta proteobacterium (assembly GCA_963708695.1). GTDB lineage: Bacteria > Pseudomonadota > Gammaproteobacteria > Burkholderiales > Burkholderiaceae > Caballeronia. The sequence goes on along the minus strand of CAVPTS010000011.1, from coordinate 201,026 downwards.
GCATCGATTATCACAGCGCTGATTGTGCGGCTGCCGGCGAGCGAGTTCCGCGCGGCGATTGTCGATACGTGGGTGCAGACGCGCATCGCCATTCTCACGGTTGCGACCATTGTCGGGCTGGCGTACCTGATGAACTATTCCGGCATGAACTACACGCTGGGTCTGGGCGTGGCGTCGGTGGGCGCGTTTTTCCCGCTGGTATCGGCGTTTCTTGGCTGGGTCGCGGTATTCCTTTCAGGCAGCGATACCTCCGGCAATGCGCTGTTCGGTAACCTGCAAGTCGTCGCGGCGCGCCAGCTGAATCTCAACCCCATCTTAATGGCCGCCACGAACTCATCCGGCGGGGTGATGGGAAAGATGATTTCGCCGCAGAATATTTCAACTGGCGTAGCGACGACAGAACTCAAAGGCAAGGAAGGCGTGGTGTTCGCCAAGACGTTCAAGCACTCGATCCTGCTGACGGTGCTGCTCGGCTTGCTCGTTTGGCTGCAACAGAACGTGCTGACGTGGATGATTCCGCATTGACGCGTGGGATGCGTGGTGTTGTTTCCGCTGTCTGAATAAAGCCTGATCAAATGAAGCCCGAACGGTGTTTGTTCGGGCTTCATTCATTCCAATACCCCCTCGTTTTTCCCGGTTTTTCCCGCTTTTTTCCCGCTTCTTGCTGTCTCATGCGTACCGGCGAAATCGCGCGTTACTGTCTGAAAACACGGTGCTACCATGCGCGGACAGTAATCAAGGCTCCGCCTCATGTCCCCCGCCAATCTCATTCAGTTGCTCGTGCTCGCCGCCCTCTGGGGCGCTTCGTTTCTGTTCATCCGGGTTGCAGTGCCCGACTTCGGCGTGGCGCCCTTGATGGCATTGCGCGTCGGTATCGGCGCGGTGTTTCTTGTCGCCATGCTGCTCGCGCGGCGTCCGTTGCGCGAATCCATGACCACCTTGCGCAAGCGCGCGTGGCCGCTGCTCGTGGTCGGCATTCTTAACTCCGCCATGCCGTTCTGCCTTTTCGCGTATGCCGAACTGACGTTATCGGCGGGGGTTACGTCCGTGATCAACGCGACCACACCGCTCTTTGGCGCGCTCATCGCGTTCCTCTGGCTTAAAGACCGGCTGACGACTCTGCGCAGTATTGGCATGGCGATCGGTTTCGCCGGCGTGCTGATCCTTGTGTGGAACCAGATTGCGACGCCGGCTGCCGGCAGCGCGGACGCAACGTCCGGCTTGCCGGTCCAGGGCTTGCTCGCCGCCGCAGCAGCGCTTGCGGCTGCCGCGCTCTACGGCGTAGCGGGAAGCTTCACGAAGAAATATCTAACAGGCGTCGATTCGCTGACCATCGCCGCCGGCAGCATGCTGGGAGCAACGTTCGTGCTCGTGCCGATAGCGTTTGCGACGTGGCCCGCCGCGCCAATCTCGACGACGGCCTGGGAGGCAGTGCTCGCGCTGGGCATCGGCTGTACCGGGGTTGCGTATCTGATGTTCTTCCATCTGATGGTGGTGGCCGGCCCGGCGCGCGCATTGACCGTGACCTTCGTGATCCCGATCTTCGGCATTCTCTGGGGCGCTTTGTTTCTGCACGAACAGGTTTCCGCAACCATGATTGCCGGTTGCGCCGTCGTGCTGATTGGTACCGCGCTCGCGACGGGCATGGTCAAGGGCCTGCCGGGGGCGAACCGGCGCGCGGCGAGATAGGAATAGGGCGCCCCCTGCTTTCGGCGCCTATTCCCCCACCACTCGCCCGCGCGTCGCTTTCACCGCGCCGCGCCGTACTTTTCCATCCACCCTTCGAAGCTGCGATGCCCGCGTCGGCTTGGTCGCCACGCGCGTGCGGCGCGTCACGCTGACGCGCTGGATCATCTCGTCGAGCCGCGCAAGCGCCGCTGCGCGATTCATGTCCTGCGTGCGGTGCTCCTGCGACTTGATGATGATCACACCGTCGCGTGTTATGCGGCTGTCGCGCAACGCGAGCAGCCGCATCTTGATGTGCTCAGGCAGCGACGACGCGTGGATATCGAAGCGCAAATGGATCGCGCTCGACACCTTGTTGACGTTCTGCCCGCCTGCACCTTGCGCGCGCACGGCGATCAGCTCGACCTCGTTCGGCTGGATCACATAGTCGTATGCTTGATTCACGATGTCACCTTCACGATGCCGCCTCCACAATGCGCGCCGCCAGACCGGAATCACGCCGCGTTGGTGTCTGAACGGCCTGTGCGAAGACCGCAGCCGAGCCGATCACGTCGATACGCCTGCGCGCCCGCGTGATAGCCGTATAAACCAGTTCCCGCGATAACACCCTGCCGAACGCGCCCGGCAACACGAGCGCGGCGTGATCGAATTCCGAGCCTTGCGACTTGTGGACGGTCAGCGCGAACGCCGTGTCGTGAGGCGGCAATGCGGCGGGCGAGATGGCGCGCAGCGTGCCGTCGGCCAGCCGGAAGCAGACTTGCATGGCGCCACCCGGCGTGGGCAGCGCAATGCCGATGTCGCCATTGAACAAGCCGAGCGCGTAGTCATTACGCGTGACGATCACCGGCCGGCCCGCGAACCACTGCGCACCCGCGCTCAACGTAACCGATGCCGCCGCGCGAACCCACGCCGACACGCGCGCATTGATTTCATCGACGCCGCGCGGCCCGTGCCGCGTCGCGGCGAGGATGCGGAAGCGGTTGAGCGCATCGAAAAGCGGCGCGGCGCCGGTTCCTGCGGCGAGCGTTTCGGCAAGCTCCCGCGCGTAGGGTTCGAAACCGGCGGTCAACCGCGCCAGGGTGCGGTCCGCGAGATGCGTACCAGAGTCGTCGATAAGCGTCGCGGCGCGCTCCTTGCCATCGAGCGTCAAAGCGGCAAGCGCCTCGTCCACCGAACCGCGCCGGATCGCGACAGATAACCTGCCGATATCCGAATCCAGGCCGAACCGGTAATTGCGCTGCAGCCACACGACGCAATCGGTCAGTGGACTTGCCGTGACTTCACCGGGCGCGATGGGCGTTACCGGTTGCCAGTCGAGTTCGGCGTAGCCTTCGGTGTTGTCATCGAAGACCGGATAGTCGGGGTCGTCTATCCACGAGGGGCCGATCTCTTGCAACGGCGCGGCTTGGTCTTCCTCGTCACCCGGCAATTCGGCGATGAAACGGTCCGCCGGTATGGACGAGCGCTGCCGCAATTCGCGCCGCGCCTTTATCGGTGAAAATCGGCCGGGCGCTCAGTTCAGCGAACACCGCGCCCGCTTCTACGGCGGCAAGCTGATCCTTGTCGCCGAGCATGACAAGCCTCGAGTCGGGCGCGACCGCTTCGAGTAAATGCGCGGCGAGCGCGACGTCGATCATCGATGCCTCGTCGATCACGATCACATCGAACGGCAGCGGATTGTCGCGATGATGCCGGAAGCGCCCGTTCGTCTGCGTGCCAAGCAGCCGCTGCAACGTGAACGACGTGCGCGGCAAACGCGCGGCGAGTTCGGGCGGCAATTCGCCCGCGCGCTCCACCAGCGCCTCCTGCATGCGCTGGGCCGCTTTGCCGGTCGGAGCGGCAAGCGCGATGCGCAACGCCGGATTCTCATCGAGCAGGCAGGCAAGCACGCCGACGACCGTCGTCGTCTTGCCCGTTCCGGGACCGCCGCTCACGATGGTCAGACGCCCCGACAGTGCGACCAGTGCTGCCACGCGTTGCCAGTCGATGTCATCGTCCTTTGTTGACGCCGCAAAATACCGCCCTACGCGCGCTTTCAATTCAAGCGGATCGAACGATGCAGCGGGCGCCTGAGACCGTTCAACCAGCGCACGCGCGAGCCGCCGCTCGTAATCGAAATAGCGTGCAAGATAAATGCGCCGGCCCGAATCGATAACCAGCGGCAGCAGGTCCGCCGCAGCGTCCTCGCCATTGCACGCCACGCCGCTCGCGAGCAACGCGGCGCGCACCGCACCGGCGCTCTCGCCATACCGTTGCGCGAGCGCATCGAGCGCGATACACACATGACCCTGCGTGGTCGCGCGGCTCACCGCAAACGCGGCGCGTTGCGCCCAGCGCATATTGTTGGCATCGCCCTGAAGGCGCTTCGACAACGCGCCGATGCGACGCGCGAAGCCCTCGGCAAGCGCCAGGCTGTCGTCCGGGAGAAGTACTGCATCGGGCGCGTTCATGAGGCGACTCCTTGCATCAGGCGATCAAGCGCATCGATCAGTTCCAGTGATGGCTTGCCCACATGCACGCCGGCCGGTCGCTCACCATCGCGCCAATCCGGCCGCACGCCACGCACGAACAAATACAAATAGCCGCCGATGTGCCGCTCGAACGAATAGTCGCGCAGCCGCAAGCGCAAATACCGGTGCAACGCGACCGCGTAAAACAGTGCCTGCAAGTGATAAGCATGCGAGGCCATGGCGGCATCGAGAGACTGCGCGTTGTAATCAGCCGGTGTCAGCCCAAGATGATTCGACTTCCAGTCGACGATCCAGAAGCGCCCTTCGTGTTCGACGATCATGTCGATGAATCCTTTGACGAAGCCGCGCAAGGTTCCGGCTTCGAGTGCGACATCGGGGAAGCCGTGTGCAATAAGCACGCGCCGCAAAGCCGAGAAATCAAGCGCTGCCGCCGGAAACAAGAACTCGAGTTCATTCATGCGCCGCTTTGTCGCGATGGCGTCGAGGCGCATGCCCGGGACGAGTTCTGTTGTAACGGTGTCGGCGAGAACACGCGCCATCATGGCGGGCAGGTTCGCGGCGGGCGCTTCGGATGCAGAGAGCGGAATGGGATGCTCGTGCAATGCGCTCTTGATGGCTTTGGACCAGGTATCGGTGTCGGTGAAATCCGCGAGCTCGTACATTCTGTGCAGGCACTCGCCCGCTGACGGTCCGCGCGGGAACGCGAGGATATCGTCGGGATCGAGTTGGATCGGGATTGCAGGCAAAGGGGCTTCGATGGACGCAATGGCGTCGATACGGCCATCGTGGTCCGGACGTTCATCGGCGGGCTGCGTCTGGTTCGATTCCTCGCGCGCCCCGGCCGCGATCATTGAACTGAAGCTCGCGGTTCGCCAACTGTCGCGCAATACGCGCCGGCTGGTCCGCGACTCGGGCGCAAACTCCGCGTCACGGCGCACCACGAGCGGTTCGCGAACATCGATCACGGGCAATGGTTCGACCGAGATTGATCCTCCCGCAAGGGCCTGCCAGCTTCCGATTACATCGTCCTCTTCGGGCGGCTCTGCGAGCCAGTCGCCAAATTCCCGGCCCGCGCCTGCGACCAGCCAGTTCAGCACGCTGCGCCGAGATTCCTTCGCCGACTTACCGATCAGATACACGCCGCCCACCACATAGCACCGATACACCGCGCGAGTCAGCGCCACATACACGAGCCGCGCGCGTTCGGCCGCCTGTTCGCGCGTGGCGAGGCCGGACGCGCGCTCGCCCTCTTCGTCGGTATAGCCGTAATGCAGCACGGCCGCGCCGTCGTCGTGATATTCGCGGGCATCGGGCAATCCGGTCGACGGCGGGTCGCGCAATGCACCGTCGTTCAGGAACGGACAGAACACGACCGCATATTCGAGCCCCTTCGACTTATGCACGGTGACGATCTGCACAAGATTGCGGTCGGATTCGAGCCGCAACTGTGCGTCTTCGCCGCCGCTCTGCTCCGCGCGCTGCGCGGCAAGCCAGCGCAGCGTGGGCGCAATGCCCGGCTGCACCGCGCCGCGTGCCTGGATCAACTCGGCCAGATGATTGACATTGGTCAGGCGACGCTCGCCATCGGGACCGACAACCAGACGCTGCGCAATCAGCAACTCGCGCGCAAGCGTGCGCCACATGACCGCAAATCCGCGCTCGTGCCACAGCATCCGGTAACGCGAGAAACGCTCGACCCAGCTCATGGCGTCGGCGGCGCTTTCCGTTGTTTCGCTGTGCTCCATATTCCACAGCGCGGCAGCGTCCAGCCCCAGCCAGTCGGTGGCAAGCGCCGCGCGCAGGCGTCGCAAATCGCCGGGGGTATCGATGGCGGCCAGGAGACGCTCGATCTGCTCGGCGTCGAACGTGCCGAACACCGATGCCTGCGCCAGTTCCACGCTGCCCACGCCCCAACTGGCGAGCACGCGCTTGACGAGACTTCCCTGCCGATGCGTCTGCACCAGCACGGCTATCTGTCCAGGCGACAAAGGCTTGTCGCCGATGGTGACTTCGCCGTTCTGAGCGCCACGCAACAACCGCACGATCTCAGCGGCGCACGCCTCCGCCGCCTGTCGATTGGCGTTCGTCTTCGACAGCGTCGATTCGCCTTGCGGCAACATCCACACGCAGAAGTCGGCGGTATCGGAATACGCCGCGGACGCCGTGTTGTCGCTGAAAGGCTTACGCTCGCGCGTGCCTTCGCGCACGGGCTGGTACGTCAGTCCGTCGAGGATGAACGCAGCGGGATTCGCGCTGAAAATCCGGTTGCAAGCGTCGATGATCGGCGCGGTCGAACGCTGGTTGACCGCAAGCGTATATCTCGCCGATGCCTGCGCGCGCGCCGCCAGATACGTATGCAGATCAGCTGCGCGGAAACTGTAGATGGCCTGCTTCGGATCGCCGACCAGAAACAACGGCCCCTGCGGCGCGAAAATGCCGTTGAAGATGGCGAATTGCAGCGGGTCCGTGTCCTGGAATTCGTCGATCAACGCAGCCGGATAACGTGCCCGAAGCGCATCCGCGAGCCACGGATTCGCGGCCAGCGCCTGATACAGGTTGGACAACAGATCGTCGAACGACACAACGCGCCGTGTGCGCTTGCGCGCCGCGAGCTCCAGCGGCGCGTAGTCGAGCCATTCACGGACAATACCGAGCCACGCCGCGCGCTGCGCCGCTTCCGCGGCAGCAGCGGCGGCAGCGAGCGTCTCGGCGTGATCGAAGAAATCGTGCGAAGGCGGCTCGTTCTTTACCTTCGTGCCCTTCTTCAACGCGCTTGCCGTGAGCTTCAGCGCTTCTTTCGGCGGCGCGGAGTGACAGTCGTCGTCGGCGAAGTAGTCGGACCATGCGGCAATCGCGGCATCGATCAGTGTGCGTTTGTGCGTGGTCTTGCTGAGTTTCGCTTCGGCGTCCAGAAGCAGGCGCACGATGGCGTCGCGTTCGCCGTGCCACAACGCTCGCGCCGTATCGAACAGCGCTCGCGCGTCTTCACGAACCCCTGCATCCAGTTCGCCCCAGCGCAGTGTGGCAAGCGGTTTTTTCAATCGACGCGAAAGTTGCGCGTCAAGCGACGCCGGTCCCGCTCCATGGCTCACGAGCCACACAGCAAACGACGTATCCCGCGCCGCCGCCGGTTCGACCCGTTCTCGCCAAAAATCCGCTGCCATCTCGAAGCGCAGCGCGCTGTCGTCGGCTTCGAGTTCGAATGCAAACGGCATGGTGGCGGCGAACGGCGCCTCTTGCAGCGCACGCTGGCAGAACGCGTGGATGGTGTGGATCGCGGCTTGATCGAAGGTGTGCAGCGCGATGTTGATTCGCTTGAGTGCCTCGTCAGGATCGATGTGTTGAAGCGTCGTTTCGAACAGGCGCTCGAGGAACGCGTCGTCCGCTGTGTCGCCGGTTTCCATCGCGTGGGCGATCTGGACGAGTCGCGAGCGAATCCGTTCGTGTAGTTCAGCCGTGGCGGCTTTCGTGAACGTGACGACAAGAATTGCGTCGGCGGCGAGCTTCTTTTCGAGCAGAAGGCGGACGTAGAGCGCGCAGATGTTCCACGTCTTGCCCGTTCCCGCCGATGCCTCGATCTGGTTCACGCCATCGAGCGAACATTCGAAGACGTCGAGTTCATTGTGGAACTCATCCACGGCCATTGTTGCCCTTGTTGTTTGAGTAGGCATCATGCGTCGCTCCGCATGTGCTGGATCAGCGGCTCGAAGACAATCCGAGCCAGCGTTGCGAAGGTTTCATCGAGCCTCAGTTCAGCGCCGCGAAACGCGATACGCAACGCGGGATCGTCCGATTCGCCGCGCGTTCTGTCCGACACCCACACGCCCTGCGCTTTCGACTCGCTTTCCTTGACCCACGTCCACGCGCTCTTCGGAAAGAAGCGCAACGGCAAGCGCTGTCCCGCGCGGTACAACGCGGCGAGCTTTGCCAAATGCGCGTGAGGATTGTCGACGGGCGTCATCTCGAAGCCGCTCGATTGCGCGCCGCGACCGTGCCAGACAGTGCGTCGCGGGCCATCGGGCAACGCCGCGCAATAGGCCAGATGGGCGAGCCATGCAGAGAGATAGTCGCGGGCGCGCGGCACGTCGTATCGATAGATGATCTGGCCTTCGTCGGTGAGCAGGTTCAAGGTGCCGTGGAGCTGCATCGGCTGCAACGCGTCCGCTTGCAAAGCGGCGTCGTGGCGGCCGAACAGCTCGGCGTCCGGCCAGCGCGGCGCGATTTCGAGTGTGAACGGCAAGCGCGTCGTCCCTTCTTCGGTCGCGACACGCACGCGATTGGCGAGCGAATGCAGCGCGCCGATTTCCCGTGCCTGCCACACGCCGCCCGTCGCGCCGCCCGGCATTTCGGGACTCGCGCGCGCCACATGCAGCGCGCGATCAAGCGCGCGGCGTTCGTCGTCTGCGTCAAGTGCAAGGAGCGACGGCAGCACGCGATCGGCAAGCGCGGCGCGGCCTGGATATTCGAGCTCGAACGGTTCCGTATCGCCGAGTTCGGTTTCAGCGTCAAAGAGCGCAATGCCGAGCCGATCACGCAAAATCGCCCGCGCCGGATGACGCCAGAAACGCTCGAAGTCATCGAAGGCGATAGGTTCTACGTCCTCAGCCGGCAACGGCACGCTGAAGAATTTCATCGACGGCTCGATCCTGCCGAGCGCCAGCGTCCGCGCCAATTCGGCGCGTTCCGGCTCGTAGGTGAACAACGGCTCGCTGAAGTAGTCGGGCGCGAACGGTTGCAATGGATGCTGGAACACGAAGCGGCTGCGCGCCGTCTCGAGCTCCTTTGGCGATGCGCCCTCGCCCGCGACCGTTTCCGCGAGATAGTCGAGCAATTCGTCGATCAGCGCGGCGGGCGGCAGCGCGGCGTTGTCGCGAATGCTGCGTCCCGTGTACGCAATCATCAAACGGTCACGCGCCGACAACAGCAAGTCGAGGAACAGATTGCGTTCGTCATCGCGGCGTTGCCGGTCACCCAGCTTGCCGAAACTCGCCATCAGATCGAATTCATCGGCACGGGTGAGGCTGGGCAGCATGCCGTCGTCCATGCCGAGCAGGCAAACCACGCGATACGGCAAGCCGCGCAAGCTCGTCAGCGACGAGAACGTCACGCCGCCCCACGGCACGCCGCCACGCGCGGCGTCGTCCAGGGCGTCGGTGAGCGCCGTGCGTAAGACGTCTGCCGCGATTTCGGTATCGACAGCCCCTTCGCTCATGGAAAGCATCAGCGCATCGAGCGTCGCGCGGACGTCGGCGATTGAATCCGCGAACGGCAGACCGGCGTCGAAGAATTGCGTGAGCGCGTCGAGCAGCAATTGCGTCCAGGCCTGCGGCGTACGCGGCGTGGCGACCCGCTCGCCGAATGCATCGATATCGTCAATAAACCGCGTCAGCCGGCCCAGCAACTCCGCGTCCGACCCCTGCGCGCCGCCGACGGGCAGCCATTCGTCCACGGGGGCGCCGCCATCGGGCAATGCGTAGCCGAGGAAAAGCCGCGTGAGGGCATCGGAAAAAGTGTGGCGTGCTGCGGGCACGTCAGCGGCAGTGACGGCCAAGGGCGCAAGTCCGCGTCTCGCGCCGGCTGCCGCAAGCCACGTCTGCGCGGTTTCCAGCGCGACGGCGTCAATGCCATAACGTGCCGCGACAGCATCGACCCGAAGCCACTCGATCAACTCGGGCGCGCCGACGCTGCGTTCAGGCAACGCCAGCCAGTCGAGCAACACGCGCGCGACAGGGTTCGCCTGTGACGGCGGCAGGCCCGTAATCCGATACGGAATGCGCCGGCGCTCGCCGGCCACCCCGGCGGGCGCAGTGCCGAACACGCCATCGATCAGCGGACCGGCCGCCGCGAGATCGGGAAAGGCCACAAGCACATCCGACGGCTGCAGCCCTTCTATCTCGTCGAACCAGCCGAGCAAACGGTCATGCAGCACTTCGAGCTGGCGCGACAAGCTGTGACAAACATGAAGTTCGATACCGGGCTCCAGCGCCTCATCCGGCTCGGAAACCTCGTTCAAATTGAGAATGGCGTTTTGCACGTGCGCAAGCCACGTCGGCGCGGGGTTCTCCTCGAAATGACTGGCTTCCCGCGACGCCGCGCTTTCCGTCAACTCGTGCAGCATGTGCAGTTGCGCCTGCGTCTGACGGCCCCATTCGGCGAGCAACGGATGACCGACTTCCTGAAAGTCCAGCTTGCCCGCCAGTTCAAGCTGCTCTACCCGCGCCTCGCTCACAATGTCGAACCAGAACTCGCGGCACGGATCGATGGCATAAATACGCACGTCGATCCAGCGCGACAGCTCGCGCAATAACGCGATGTGCAGCGGCGGCATGGTCGGCAACGCGAATACACTCACGCGCTCCGGCCATTCGGCTTTCATGACTGCGTCGAGATCGAATTTCGGCGCCTCCGTCAGGAACCGGTATGCAGGCGGCGTGGGATCGTCAGCGCGGGTGTCGGCCGCGAGATCAGCGAGGAGCGCCCGCCATAGCGCCGCTTGCCAGCGTTCATCCTCGCGCTGGATTGCGGTCGCGTTCGGCAGGCGCGGCCCATTGGCGTCGATCGCGCCACCCGCAGAGGCCAGGATCGAGCCCCCCGCTTGCCAATGCTGCAGCCATTCCGGCCGGTACGTCAGATAGTGATCGAACACCGTCGCGATACGGCGTGCGAGTTCGTAGCGCATGGAGTCGTCGGCGGCATCAAGATACGCATGGAGCCGAGACGAGCCCTCCGGCGCGGCCTCGGCCAGTGAGCCAAGCAGCCGGAAGCAGCGCCACACCAGCCGGTCCGGTGCAAAAGGCGAGTGCTCGGGTACGGGCAGTACGTCTCCAATCCGCGCCCATAGCCATTGAGCGAGATAACACAGGTCCACGTTGGCACAAATGCCAAAGCGCGCGGCCATATCCAGTTCGAGCCGCCGGCGCACTGCCGCGCTCGGCACGATGATCGCCTGGCTCGCGAACGGATCGCCGTCATTCAGTGCAAACGCGGCGACGTCGTCAAGCAACGCCTGCGACAGCGTTTCATGGCGGTTCGAATAGAAGAGTTCGAGCATGGGTCCTGCTAGTTAAGCGTGATGAGAGTGAATTTGAGCTGATATGCAACGGCTCATTCGGCAAAAGCCAGAGACGTGTCGCGAGGTGAAACGACAGGATAGCAAAGGCCGTTATTTACCGCGATTCGACCGATCGGCCTAGGTTTCGATGCCATCGAGTTGGGTTAGACTCGAACCCACATTGAGTCAGGTCCTTGGGTTAGGTCCTCGAGTCAGGTCCTCGAGTCAGGTCCGAATGCCGTGATGTGGAAAACCGAGACTATCCCGGACTTAAGGCAACTGAAGACCCGGGCAGCAAACTAGGAAGTCGATGCGTTACTCGCTAGAAATCAGAAAATTCATTTATAGCCAGTACTTTTTCGGCGGCTTGCGGATCGCGCTCGGCGTCTCGCTGCCGGCCATCTTGATGCTGACGGTGTTTCACAATCGTGAGCTCGGTTTCACCATTGCAACCGGTGCGCTGGGCGCGAGCGTCGTCGACATGCCTGGCCCGCTGAAGTACAAGCACAACGAAATGCTGGCGTGCACGGTGATCGGCTTTTTATCGGCGCTTGCCACGGGCATTGCGAGTGCGCATTCAGTCACGCTGTGGCTCACGGTCGTGCCGCTGACGTTCGTGATGTCGCTGGTAGTGGTGTATGGCAACCGCTGGCCGCAGATCAGTTTCGCCACGCTCTTCATGATGATCGTGACGCTGGAAGAGCATTTCACGCCGATGCAAGCGCTTGTGAACGCATCGTGGATCTTGCTTGGCGGTCTTTGGTACACGTATTGGGCCACCCTTGTCAGCCGCTGGCTGGTGTATCGGATCGAGCGGCAAGCGCTGGCTGAAAGCGTGTTCAGCTGCGCCGAGTACCTGATGGCCCGTTCCGGATTTTACGATCTCAACACCAACCTCGACGACTGTTATAGAAGGCTGATCGAAAAGCAGATCGCAGCGGTCGAGCGCCAGGACGCGGCGCGCGACATCGTGCTGCGCAACCTGCCCAAGCTGAGAAGCGGCAAGCTCGACGCACGCCGCGTCATGCTCTTCAACCTCTTCATCAACGTGGTCGACCTGCACGAGATGTTCGTTGGCGCGCACACCGATTACCCGCTCGTGCGCAATACTTTCGGCGGCTCGGACATCCTGATCTTTTATCGCGACCTGATGCGTAAGGCCGCGCTCGATCTCGAGGACATCGGCCTCGCGGTGCTGCAAAACCGGCCGGCTCGAGCACGAATCAATGTGAAAGCGGAGTTGCGCGCGATCGAGTACGAACTCGACCAGATGCGCCGGCATGAAGTCCCGCAGAAAAATCCTGAGGCTTATTCGGCAGTGTCGGCAGCGTTCAGGCGGCTCTGGAGCTCGACCCGGCTCATCGACAAAATGCGGCGCCGGACGCGGCACGATCCCAGCGTTACGGAGACCGAGATTCGCGTCGACCCTACGCTCTCGCGTTTTGTATCGAGCCGGCGCGTGCCGTTCATGCAGATTTTTTCGAACCTGACCATGGCCTCGCCGAGCTTCCGGCATGCGCTTCGGGTGACGATCGCAGTCGGCGTCGGGTTCTGGCTCGGACGCCTGCTGCCGCTCACCAACGCTTACTGGATCGTGATGACCACCGTCATCATTCTCAAGCCCGGTTATTCGCTTACCAAACAGCGCAACGTGCAGCGGATCATTGGCACCGCAATCGGATGCGCCGCGTGCGTCGGATTGATTCTCGTGGTGAAAAACCCGCACGTGTTGCTGGTGGCAATGTTCGCCTGCATGGTCATGAGCTATAGCTTGCTGCTCTTCAACTACACGGCGAGCGTGGTGTTCACCTCTGCCTACGTGCTACTGATGTTGCACTTGCTTGCGCCGGGCGGCATGCGGCTGATCGGCGAACGCGCCATCGATACAGCCGTCGGATGCGCCATCGCTATTGCCGCGAGCCACCTGTTTCCGTACTGGGAATACCGGCTGATGGGCAAGCTCGTGCACGACATGATCGACGCAACCCGCAATTATCTGGAAGCCAGCTGGTGGTGGACCGGCAAGCCCGCAGCCCCGGCTGAGGCGAAGAGCGCGGTGGACGCGAATCTTTTCGCCGATGCCAACGCGGGCACGGCAGAAGCGGCTACGGCGGCGCTCGCACGGGCGGAGCTTGCCGCAGTGGGTGAAACTAAGACGGCGGGCGCACAGCCGACGTCAAATGGAAGCAACGAAGCGCCGAGCAAGAACGATGAAATAGCCGAAGCCTTCGCTATGCAAACCGACAGGGCTTCAACAATAGCTGCGCCGCGCCGACCATATTTGTCCATGGCGCAAACGGACGCGGCGCCGACAACGGTCATGTCGAGCCAACCGTCCTTGGCTGCAACACCGAGCACCCTGGATGAAACGCACGCACCCGTCGAGGCAAGCGACACAAGCGCCGCTGTATCGAAGAAGAAAGTCGTTACCGGCGAAAGCGCGGCCGCAACCGCTCAATCAGGCGCATCCGCCGCAGCGGCTGTCGCCGCCTCCGCGCTCGACAGCGATTTCCGCTATCGCCTGGCGCGCAAGAACGTGCACATTGCGTTTGCGAATCTGGCGAACGCCTTCCAGCGCATGATGCTCGAACCGAAGGCGCAGCAAAAATTCGTCCCCGAACTCAACGATCTGCTGATCCGCAGCCATGTGCTCGCCTCGCAGATCACGGCGGCGGGACCTTTGCTGCAGTCGGTCGGAAAATCCGCAGCGGGCCACGCGGCTCAACCCGTGCAGCGCGCGCTGACCGTGATCCGCGACAATCTAACGCAGTCACAGGAAGGCATTCCCGCGCCCGACGATCAGGCCGAGCAGTCGAAGCAACTCACGCGGGAACTGGATTCGATGGTGGTTGGAGCGGAGCGTGCAGAAGATATTCCTGTCGACGCCGTCCAGGATCTGAAGCTGCTCGCGCATCAGTGCAAGCAGATGCTCACGGCGTCGTTCCTGATTCGCAAGGACGCGTGTCTCATTAACCTGCCGGAATAGAAACACATCCTACGGCGCGACCCGCTTTATTGAGAAGCGCCCGTCGCGGGCACGGCCGGCACCGTGGTGGTCGACGCCGGCATTGCATTCTCTTTTTCGTAGTCGCGCTTTTCGCGGATCGCATTGAAGAACAGCGTGCCGATCACCAGCAACACCACGACCACAATGAGAATGCTGATCGCGAAGGTGGGATTCTTGCGCGTCGGGGCCTTTTTGCGGCGGTCATCGGTCATGAAATTGAAGCTCGGAGTGGGATTGAACGAAGCGCACGATCTTACCCGACACTGATTTCAGAAGGATTGCGGCGCCATCGTCATTCACCGTCGCAAAACGCGAACCACGTCGCGTCTGGAAGCTCAATTTCCTCTTAGTTTCCCGTCACGCCGAGCGGCGGCCGCACGGGCAGCGCGGTGGAATATTTGATCTGCTCCATCGCGAAACTCGAGCTCACGTCGTAGAGCGGAACGGCGCGGATCAGCGTCTTGTAGACCCGGTCGTAATCGTCAATATCCGACACCACCACGCGCAACAAATAATCCGTTTCCCCGCTCATCCGATACACCTCGACCACTTCGGGAATGTCACAGACCGCACGCGTGAAGTCCTCGGCCCAGGTCTGCGTGTGCTGATTGGTCCTTACCGCGACGAACACGGTCGTCCCGACGCCCAGCTTGCGCGGATCGCACAACGCGACCTGCGCGCGTATCACGCCGGTTTCTTTCAGCCGCTGCACGCGTTTCCAGCATGGCGTCTGCGAAAGATTCACGCGCGTAGCCAATTCCGCAATCGGCATCGTGACATCTTCCTGCAGCAATTCCAGCAGCTTGCGATCAATAAGGTCCATGCCCACAGCCCGTCCCTCGTAGGAAATTATTCTACTTTTGCTGCGTCCTGACGAAATTATATGGAAACTTTTTCCACATGCAAACCGGTATAAAAGAGGCATAACTTCCCATTCAATTTCGCCTGATGACGAGCCTTGCCATGACTTTTGCCTTAGACACGAAATCGCCGCTCGCACGGTTGTCTCACGCGCTCGATAAAGCCTGTTGCCTCGATCCGGCGTCGGCAGCATTTGCGCTTGGCGTGCGTGCAGCGCTTGACGGGTTATCAGAGGAAGCGGGCGTTCTATCGGACGCGCAGCGGGAAGGCGGAGTGGATTGTTATCGGCGGCATTTGCTGCTGGCCGACCCGCTCGGCCGATACGCCGTTGCGGCGCTTGTCTGGCAAGACGGGCAGGCGAGTCCGGTGCACGGCCATCACACGTGGTGCGCCTATACGGTGATCGAGGGAACGTTATCCGAGACGCTGTTCGCGTGGGATGCCAATGCGCATCGCGCAGTTCAAACGCGCCGGCACGAGCGCGCTTGCGGCGCGGTGTCGTTTGTGGGCGCGGGACGTGGAACTATTCATCAGTTGGGGAATGCATCGTCGACAGGACAATCCGCCGTTTCCATACATGTTTATGGTGTGCCCGGCGCGCAAATGTCGACTCACGTGAATGATCTCGTGATGGCAGCTTAAGTGACTTGCGACCGGATCCCGCTCAATGCCGTCCCGGCGCTAAACCTTCCCCTGCCCGGAAGCGGTCGGAATCTGCGGTGGCACCTGCACGGACTGATCGGTCGGCGGCGGTGCGGCCTGCGGCTCATGCGAGACATCGCGGGCCTTCGCCGCAGCGCTGCGTTCAACCGGCGATAACGGCACCGACTCCGGCAACTCCTCCAGATCGTCCCAAGCCGCGTCCCTGCCCGCCGATCCGCGCGCTTCTCGCGTATCGCCCGATACCCGCACCTGCATCTGCGGCACGGGAACCTCCATGCCGATCTCGTCCATCTTGCGCTTGACCCTGACATTGAACGCCCGCGCGACGCTCCATTGCTGCAGCGGCAAGGTCTTGATCTGCCCTTTCACGACCATCCAGTTCGGGTCGAAACGATCCAGACCCCACACCTCGATCGGCCCGAGCATCTCGCGCCGGTATCGGAAATCCGCCATCAATTCCGCGCCGACTTCGCGGATCATCTGCGTGATCTGATCGACATCGGCGGAAAACGGCACTCGAACCTCGAACACCGCGTAAGCGAAATCGCGCGACAGATTCTTCACCATCTTGATCTGCGAGAACGGAATGGCGTGGATCGCACCCTGCCCGTCGCGCAGGCGCACCGTCCGAATGGTCAGCGTCTCCACAACGCCCGCATGGCCGCCGTCGACCTCGATCGAATCGCCGACGGAAATCGTGTCCTCGATGATGATAAAAAGCCCGGTGATCAGATCGGCCACCAGCGACTGCGCGCCAAAACCCACCGCCAGCCCGATCACACCGGCGCCGGCGAGCAACGGCGTCACGTTCAGCCCGAGATTCGCGGCGGTCACAATCGCGGCGATGGTCAGCAGGCCGACGAACACCACGTTGCGAATCAGCGGCAGCATGGTGCGCGCGCGCATGCTCGGACCGCGCCCTTTGCCGCGCGGCGTGTTCGGATTGAGCGCTTCCTGAATCCCCGTATCGATGAGAATCCACACCAGCCAAGCGATGAAGATAGTCAGCAGGATCGCCGTCACCGCATGCGTGACACCGCGTGCAGCCACGCTTTCCTCCGCGAGTTTCGTGAACGAAAACCCCCAGAAACGCGATGCGAGCTCAAGAAATCCCAGCCAGATCAGCAGCACGACCAAGCGGCCGAGAAACTTGAAAAGCCTGCGCACATAGGCCGACTGGCGGCGTGTCTTGCGCTGCGGCAAACGCGTCACGCGCAGCACGATGGCGCTGAGAAACAGTCCGACGACCAGCAAGCCGGCCGTTGCAATCGCCATCTGCAGCACGTTTTCGGACGTTCCAATGCCGGCAAGCGTAGCAATCACGGACGCCGATGCAAGCAGCAGCATCGGCACCTGCCAGAGCGAGCCGACCACCTCGAATGTTTCGGTCGCGGCCTTGTGCTGGCTGCGCTGCTCATAAGACCGGCTGCGGATCAGGTGCGACACCGGCCGCTGGAACGCAAGCGTGAAGTAACCGGTCAGGATCGCCGCGCCCATGTTCGCGAACGTCGAAATCAGCGCCGACAAATTCGTGCCGAGCTGTTGCGCCACGTCGTAATTCGAGGCGGCGTCACCGAGCGCGCCGAGCGTGCCGATCAGGAACAACAGCCGGCGCGCGTGAAGAATCAGCAGATGCACGGCCACACGGCGGTGCGCCGAGCCGAACAGCGAGAACATGATCAGGCATATCGATGAAAACACCGCGCCCGCGACGATCGCGTAAGCGACGACCATCGCGAGGGTGCGTCCGAGCGACACCGGCATCAGCCGCACAAATGTAAGCGCCGCGAGAAACGCGAACAGATACGGGCCGACCCGCCTCAGCGCGAAGATCAAGAGTTCGCTGGTAGTCGGGTTGGCGCGCAGCCCGAAATGAATCTTGTAGCGCGCGTGCAGATGCCGCTGCAGATAAACCAGCAAATAGGCGCACGCGCCCCATCCGGCCAGCGTCAGGAAACAGTTGAGCAGCGTCCGGCCGAAATGCTCACGGCTTTGGCTCGAGACGATGGTGAACATCTCGTTCCCGGCGGCGTTGAAACGGCCGCCCCAGTATGCGAGCGGCGTATGACCGCGGCTGATGTCGGCTTCAACACTAGACAAGCCCGACGCGATCGCCCCGAGCAGCCCGGTTTTCGGCGTAATGGCTGCGACCACGGCAGATGCTGCCGTCGATGAACTCGCCGACGACGCCGGCGCCACCCCGCTCGCGCCCAAAGCGTCCGCGGCTGCCGCCGTACCGTCGGGCGCGATGGACGCGTCCGTGGGCTGGACGGCTACATCGGCATCGCGCTTGGCATCGCGAAGCTTTTTCAGCTGCGTGACCAAGGCCGAGCGCTGCCGGTCACTGTCGAGCGTAGAGATCACCGTGTCGAGCGAGCGCGCCAGATTGGCTTCGCTGGCAGGACCCGCCACGCCGTCGGACGAGGCCGAAGCGGCGGCAGATGCCGAAGCCGGCTCAGGCGCCGCAGCCTTGTTGATGAGTTCCTGGAACGACGGCAACGCGAGTGTGGGCGGCGCGGCGTTCGCGGAAAGTGAGAAAACTGTAAGCGCCGCGCTGACCAACGCGGCAAATGCCAGCGCGCCAGCGAGCGCCCGGATGCGGCTTGGCTTCATGGCGGTGCGGAAGATGTAAAAGACCGCCAGTTTAGCCGCTGCGCTGAAATTATCTTAAGACGAAATAGTCACGCAGGTAACGAGATGTAGCTGGCGCGAGCGCAATCTGCACGACTGGGGGCTGTGCAAAACGTGCCATCGGCCCCGCGTTTCGACGCTTATTTGTCCATGTCAGCCCGCGCGTTTCCAGGATCCGACGACACCGAAGACGCGCTCGAAGAACGTCCCGAGTTCGTCCCGGAAACTGTGCTGGCCGCACTTTGTCCGGTAGACGTCCCGCTTGCCGACCATTCCTGCAGCTTGCGTCCGGCGGACTGCAAGCCCGCACCGGTATCGCTTGCCGCGTTCGCGATAGCCGCGTTCGCCGAACTAGCCGCTCCGTCCATGTTCGCCCGCGCCGTCGCCACTACACCGCTCGCGGATAAAT
This sequence comes from uncultured beta proteobacterium, assembly GCA_963708695.1. Classification (GTDB taxonomy): domain Bacteria; phylum Pseudomonadota; class Gammaproteobacteria; order Burkholderiales; family Burkholderiaceae; genus Caballeronia. The sequence goes on along the minus strand of CAVPTS010000011.1, from coordinate 182,247 downwards.
CCGGCAACGTACCTGCCGACTGCAGATTTTGTTGCGCGGATTGCTTCACCGAATCGGCCTGCTGACCCACATAGCTCGCCGCCTGATCGAATTTCTGGCCAGCCTGGCTGGCTACATTATTCAGCACGGCCTGCCCCGCCTCGGCGTCGTGCTTTTCGCACGCGGCGAGAAGTCCGAGCATCACGACGGCGCTGGCCAGTCGGTTCATCCATTTCTTTTGCATCATCATCGTCCTCTTGGGCGAGCGCGGCTTGCCATGCGTCCGCTTCGCCCGATTGTCACTCTCATTACTTTCAATCACATTCGCCGTTCAACGGCTCACTGGACGCCAATCATAACCGCGCGTGGTCGCCGTCTTTCTTTTCGAGACTGAACGCTGTCCATTCGGCCATGTTTCGGGCACGATCTAGCGCGCTCGACACGCAAACCAAACGACCCGCAACCACCGCCGACAACGTTAATTATTCGACCCGCTTTAAGACGCTTCCGATTCATTTGATCAGCGCTTTTTTTTATAGTGCACGCCATCCCTGAATCCGATATTGAAGTGACGTCATGATCTTTATGAATGTGCTGGTAGCCCTCGTCGCCGGGCTGATTTTGTTCGAACCGTTCACGCGCGCGCCCGTGTCGCGTTCTGTCCGCTTTTCCGCCCGTCGCAGCCGGGCGAAACGCGCGTTTTTCCAGGCGGGCGCGGCGCTGTTCGCAGCCATGCTGGTCGCTACCAGCAATCCCTCGCCGCAACAGATTTCCCCGATCCTCGTGTTTGTCAGCGCAACAATTTTGGGTATCGCGGGAATTTACTGGGCGATGCGCGGAAGGCGCTTGCTGAAGCCGGGCAAGATGTTCACGTCGCACCGGTAAACCGTCTAGCCGAACGCCTTGGTGAACGCCTTGGTCAGCGCGAAAGATCGAGACCTTACAGTTCGCTAAAAGTACTTAACATGCATCGAAATCAAGTGTGATTTTCGACCAAAAAAACAGGCGTTTCGTAACTCCCGAACATCTACGCGTCCCACTAAGTGGGCGATTGTGCTGATATCGACGAGACAAAATAATACGTTCCGCAACGCCGACTCTCGTTCACACTCCCTTATCGCCATCCCGAAAACGTCACAACATGTTCCAAAGGTTGCACCAAGCGAAAAAAAAGGCGCTACGTTGCCGTAGCGCCTTAAAAGTTCTAGCCATTCCGAGGGCCGTGCTAGAACCTGAGAGCTGGTTATCGACCGCATGACGGCGCGCGAAGGCCGCGCTTCCGGAGTGCTTTCGAAATCGGGTTCCATTTTTTACGTTATGCGAAACCTAGTCAAGCGAAATTTCGAGGGATGAACGACTATCCAACGGTGCGGTACGCGGGTTTAATGACAAAAACGGGTCCAGCGAACGCGAGTTCACACAGCTGGTTGTTACGATTCCGGTATGCGGGGGCGCATAGTCAGTCGGCGTCGATGAATGGCGTCTCCAACGTTCCTAACGAAACCAAGTTCCGAAAAAATAATGCAAACAACTGAGAGCATGCCTTCGAGCCGGGAAAAGGAAAAAGGGCGTGAGGGGGATGAAGTCGTTGCGTTGTCGAGAGGACTCGACGTACTCCGGCGAATAGCCGCGGCCGACGCACCGGTCAGCAACCGTGAACTGGCCAAATGGACGGGCATCCCAAAGCCGACCATCTCGCGGTTGACGGCCACCCTCGTCAGCGCCAACTTGTTATTTCAATTGCCCGACAGCGAACGCTTTGTACTGACGGCCTCGGTGCTGGAGTTGAGCAACGGCTTCCTGCGCAACTTCGACATTCGGGCGCGAGCGCGGCCGTTTCTCATCGAGCTGGCCGATCGCACTACGCTGAGCGTTCATCTGGCCGTGCGCGACCGTCTGGACATGGTTGTCATCGACACCATCCGGCCACGCTCGGCCGTACTCGTTTCCCGGCTTGAAGTGGGTGCGCGCATGGACCTGGGGCGTACAGCGGTAGGCCGTGCGTATCTGGCGGCGCTCGGCGAAGACGACCGGGCCGGTTTGCTCGATAGCCTTCGAACAGCCTCGGGCGACGACTGGCCGAGCATTGACAGCGGCTTGCAGCCGGGCCTCGAAGATGCACTGCGCCGCGGCTTCGCCATCTCCACCGGCGAATGGCATGAAGGGCTCAACGCGGTGGCGGCAGGCTTCGTCGGACCGTCAGGGCAACGCTACGCCGTGAATTGCGGCGGCGCCGAGTATCAGGCGCCGCGAGAGCTACTGCTGAACAAGGTGGCGCCCGCGTTGCTTGAATGCATCGCGAAGATTACGAATGAGATCGGCGGCACACCCACCGCGCGTCTGAGCGAGTAACGCGCTGACATCGAGCCGATGCCGCACTTCCCGGCGCATCGGCTCGCTACGGATTGTTTCGGTTTCCTCGACAATACCGTGCTCCAGGGCGCGGCCCCACCCTCCCTTTTGACCAACGAAGACGCGTCCCGGCAATGCCTTCGCACGGATCGCTGCGATCGGCAGGCGCATAGTTCGCCACCATGCCCACCGTCTCAATGATCGAACAGACATCTTTTCCGGCCTCTCCCCACCCTTGTAACGTTCGTAATTAATCGAAAGAAAGATAGCTGGACTGCAACGAAGCGCGGGACGTAGCATCATGCTTCGCGAGCCCCGCCAGTCTTTCAAAGCTTTCATTCGCCGCCGCGGGCGCCTATGGCGTGCACGCCAACGTTGTAGTCGCCGGAGGCCCAGGTCCGTTCTTCGACCCGTCGTTCCGAACGCGCGCACGGCAAGCCAGCACCTCAAGACAGTTTCCAGCCCGCCGAATCACCGAATCACTGACTCACCGAGCCCCAGAAACGATGGACGAACCAAAAAACCACTCAGCGCCACCGCCTCACTCCGAACCGCGTTCGCCCACTTCCCAAGCCTCGACTCCCCTCCCACCCGCTTCCCGGCCCCGCCGCCGCAGGCTCATGTGGATTGTCGTCGCGGTGTTGATCGTGGCGGGTTTGCTGGCGTGGCATCCGTGGAATCGGGGCAGCGCAACAGATAGCTCGCAGAGCGCGCGGCAAGCCGGCGGCGGCGGAAGGCGAGGCGGCGCCGCGGGCTCAGCGGCCCAGCCGCAGCCCGTGCACGTCGCGACCGTGACGCAAGGCGAAATGCCGGTGGTGATCAACTCGCTCGGGACGGTGACGCCGCTGGCGTCGGTGACGGTCAAGACACAGATCAACGGCACGCTGCAGGAAGTCGCGTTCCGTGAAGGCCAGATGGTCAAGAAAGGCGACCTGCTCGCGCAAGTCGATCCGCGTCCGTACGAAATTTCGCTGCGCAACGCACAAGGCACGCTCGCCAAGGACCAGGCGCTGCTGCAAACCGCGCGGCTCGATTTGAAGCGCTACCAGATGCTGCTCTCGCAGGACTCCATCGCGAGTCAGCAGGTGGACACGCAGGCGTCGCTCGTCCAGCAATTCGAAGGGACGGTGAAGTCGGACCAGGCAAACGTGGATACGTTCAAGCTGGACCTGACTTACGCGCGCATCACGGCGCCGGTCTCGGGACGCGTCGGTTTGCGGCAGGTCGACCCGGGCAACTACGTGACGACCGGTGACGCGAACGGCGTGGTGATCATCACGCAATTGCAGCCCATCAGCGTCATTTTCACCACCTCCGAAGACAACCTCACGGCCATCCTGAAACCGCTGCACGCGGGCACGAAGATGTCGGTGACGGCTTACGACCGGGCGAACACCGTGTCGCTGGAAAGCGGCTATCTGGAAACGGTCGATAACCAGATCGATACCACCACCGGCACCGTCAAGCTGCGCGCGAGTTTCGACAACAAGGAAAGCATGCTGTTTCCGAACCAGTTCGTGAACACGAAGCTGCTGGTCAATGTCATCAAGGACGCGGTCATCGTACCGACGCCTGCCGTGCTCAACGGCTCGTCGGGCGCGTTCGTCTATGTGGTCAAGCCGGACAATACGGTGACTGTGCGCAATGTGAAGATCGGTCCGGTCGACGGTGAGCGCACGAGCATCAAGACGGGTCTGCAAGTGGGCGAGCGCGTAGTGATCGACGGCTCCGACCGGTTGAAGGAAGGCGCGAAGATCACCATTCCGGCGGACAAGCCCAAAGGCGCGTCAGGCGCATCCGGAGCCGCGGCTGCATCGGGTGCGTCGGGTGCGTCGGGTGCGTCGGGTACCCACCACGGCCGCCATCGTCAGCAGCAGCCGCAATAACCCGGTGATGCCCGCATTGAAGCTCCTTAACCGCACCGACATCGCATGAATCCATCGCGTCCCTTTATTCTGCGTCCGGTAGGCACGGCGCTGCTGATGGCGGCAATCATGCTCGTCGGCCTCGTTGCGCTGCGCTTTTTGCCGTTGTCCGCGCTGCCGGCCGTCGACTATCCGACCATCCAGGTGCAGACGTTTTATCCGGGTGCTTCTCCGGATGTGATGACCACGTCGGTCACCGCACCGCTTGAAAAGCAGTTCGGGCAGATGGCGAGCCTGAACCAGATGTCGTCGCAGAGTTCGGCGGGCGCGTCCGTCATCACGCTGCAATTCAGTCTCGACTTGCCGCTCGATATTGCCGAGCAGGAAGTGCAGGCCGCCATCAACGCGGCGGGCAACCTGCTGCCGTCCGACCTGCCCGCGCCGCCGATCTACGCCAAGGTGAATCCCGCCGACGCACCCATCATCACGCTCGCCATCAGTTCGAAGACCTTGCCGCTCACACAGGTCCAGGATCTCGCCGATACCCGTCTTGCGCAGAAGATCTCGCAAGTCGCGGGCGTGGGGCTGGTGTCGGTCAGCGGCGGCAACCGGCCGGCCGTGCGGATTCAGGCGAACACGCGCGCGCTGGCGTCGTACGGTCTCAATATCGACGACTTGCGCACCATCATTGCGAACCTGAACGTCAACACGCCGAAGGGCAATTTCGACGGCCCGTCGCGCGCTTACACGATCAACGCAAACGACCAGCTCACCGACGCCAGCGCCTACCAGAGCGCCGTCGTGGCGTACAAGAACGGCCGGCCCGTGATGCTGACCGACGTCGCGACTGTCGTCTCAGGTCCGGAAAACACCAAGCTCGGCGCGTGGGTGGACACCACGCCGGCCATTATCCTGAACGTGCAGCGCCAGCCGGGCGCGAATGTGATCGCGGTGGTCGACGGTATCAAGAAGATCCTGCCGCAGTTGCAATCGGCGTTGCCGGCCTCGCTCGATGTGCGCATTGTCACCGACCGCACCACTACCATCCGCGCGTCCGTGCGCGACGTGCAGTTCGAGCTGGCGCTCTCCGTGGTGCTGGTCGTGCTCGTGATCTATCTCTTCCTCGCGAACGTCTGGGCCACGCTGATTCCGAGCTTGTCCGTGCCGGTTTCGCTGGTGGGCACGCTCGCCGTGATGTATCTGTGCGGCTTCTCGCTCGATAACCTCTCGCTAATGGCGTTGACTATTGCGACCGGTTTTGTCGTCGATGACGCCATCGTGATGATCGAAAATATCGCGCGCTATGTGGAAGAAGGCGAGTCGCCGCTCGAAGCCGCGCTAAAGGGCTCGAAACAGATCGGCTTCACGATTATTTCGCTGACGGTTTCACTGATCGCGGTGCTGATTCCGCTGCTGTTCATGGGCGACGTGGTCGGGCGCCTGTTCCACGAATTCGCGATCACGCTGGCGGTGACCATCGTGATTTCGGCAATCGTCTCGCTCACGCTCGTGCCCATGTTGTGCGCGAAGCTGCTGCGTCATACGCCGCCGAAAGAAAGCCATCGCTTCGAAGCACGCGCGCATCAGTTCATCGACTATGTGATCGGGCGTTATGCCGTCGCGCTGACTTGGGTGCTCGACCGGCAGCGCTCGACGCTGGTGGTCGCGCTGCTCACTCTCGTTTTCACCGCCCTGCTATACATCTGGATTCCGAAAGGTTTCTTCCCGATCCAGGATACCGGCGTAATCCAGGCGATTACACAAGCGCCGCAAGCCGCGTCGTATCAGGCGGTCGCGCAGCAGCAGCAGGCGCTCGCCGCGCAAATTCTCAAGAATCCGGATGTTGAAAGCCTGACGTCGTTTATTGGCGTGGACGGGACCAACATCACTCTGAACAGCGGCCGGATGCTGATCAACCTGAAACCGCGCGACGACCGCAGCAGCACGTCGAGTGACGTGATCCGCGCCCTGCAGCAAGACGTGGCGAATATTCCCGGCATCCGGCTCTACATGCAGCCGGTGCAGGACCTGACCATCGATTCCACAGTCAGTCCCACGCAATACCAGTTCATGCTTACCGATCCGAATTCCACCGAGTTCGCCGAATGGGTACCGAAACTGACGGCGCGTTTGCAGCAATCGCCGGAACTCGCCGATGTCGCCACCGACCTGCAGCAAAACGGCCAGTCGGTGTACGTGGAAATCGATCGCGCGACGGCCGCGCGCTTCGGCATCACGCCCGCTACCGTGGACAACGCTCTCTACGACGCGTTCGGCCAGCGCATCATTTCGACCATCTTCACGCAGTCGAACCAGTATCGCGTGATCCTGGAGTCCGAGCCGACCGAGGCGCATTACAGCGAAACGCTGAGCGGCATCTACCTGCCGTCCTCCACGGCGTCGAGCGGGCAAGTGCCGCTTTCCGCCATCGCGTCCTTCCATGAACGGGCCGCGCCGCTTCTGGTCACGCACCTCGGCCAGTTCCCCGCGACCACGGTCTCGTTCAACCTCGCGCCCGGCGCGTCGCTCGGCGCGGCCGTGAAGGCCATCGACCAGGCGAAGCAGGACATCGGCTTGCCGCCGTCGTTCCAGATCCGCTTCCAGGGCGCAGCACTGGCATTCCAGGCGTCGCTGTCGAACGAACTGTTCCTGATCCTCGCGGCGGTCGTCACCATGTACATCGTGCTCGGCGTGCTGTACGAAAGCTTCATCCACCCGATCACGATTCTCTCCACGCTGCCGTCGGCGGGCGTCGGCGCCCTGCTTTCGCTGATGATCACGGGACACGATCTCGACATCATCGGCATTATCGGCATCGTGCTGCTGATCGGCATTGTGAAAAAGAACGCCATCATGATGATCGACTTCGCGCTCGAAGCTGAACGCGAACAAGGCAAGAGCCCGCGCGACGCGATTTTCCAGGCGTGCCTGCTGCGCTTCCGGCCCATTTTGATGACCACGATGGCAGCGCTCCTCGGCGCGCTGCCGCTGATGCTCGGCTGGGGCGCCGGTTCAGAGTTGCGCCGGCCGCTGGGGATTGCGATTGTCGGCGGGTTGATCGTGTCGCAAGCGCTCACGCTTTTCACCACGCCGGTGATTTATCTCGGCTTCGATTCGCTCGCCCGCCGCGTGAGGGCGCGTTTGCACCGGGACGCGCCGCCGCGTCCGGCGACCGAAGCGGAGTAAGCGCATGAACCTGTCGCAACCGTTTATCGCGCGCCCGGTCGCAACCACGCTGCTGGCGGTGGGCATCGCGCTTGCCGGCTTGTTCGCCTTCACGAAGCTGCCGGTCGCGCCGCTGCCGCAAGTCGATTTCCCGACCATCTCCGTCCAGGCGAGCTTGCCCGGCGCCAGTCCGGAAACGGTTGCAACCAGCGTGGCGAGTCCATTGGAACGTCATCTCGGCTCGATTGCCGACGTCACCGAAATGACGTCGCAGAGTTCGGTCGGGTCGTCGCGGATCACGCTGCAGTTCGGCTTGAACCGCGACATCGACGGCGCCGCGCGCGACGTCCAGGCCGCGATCAATGCGGCGCGCGCCGATCTTCCCACGTCGCTCAGAAGCAATCCGACCTATCACAAGGTCAATCCCGCCGACGCGCCCATCCTGATTCTCGCGCTCTCCTCGCCCACCCGCATGGCGGGCTCGCTCTACGATTCCGCCGCGACCGTGCTGCAGCAGACGCTGTCCACGGTCGATGGCGTCGGCGAAGTGGACGTGAGCGGGTCGGCCAATCCGGCCGTGCGCGTGGAACTGGAACCGGGCGCGCTGTTTCACTACGGCATCGGCCTGGAAGATGTGCGGGCGGCGCTGGCGTCGGCGAATGCGAACAGTCCGAAGGGCGCGATCGAGTTCAACGGCACGCACTTCCAGCTCTACACCAATGACCAGGCGACCAAAGCCGCTCAATACCGCGATCTCGTGATCGCGTATCGCAACGGCGCGGCGGTGCATCTGAGCGATGTGGGAGAAGTCGTCGATTCCGTCGAAGATCTGCGCAACCTCGGCCTCATCAACGGCAAGCGCGCCGTGCTCGTGATCCTGTACCGGCAGCCGGGCGCGAACATCATCGAGACCATCGACCGCGTGAAGGCCATGATCCCGCAGCTTCAGGCCGCCCTTCCCGCCGACGTCGAGATCACGCCCACGTCCGACCGCTCGACCACCATCCGCTCGTCGCTGCACGACACCGAGGCCACGCTGATCATCGCGGTGGCGCTGGTCGTGATGGTCGTGTTCCTGTTCTTGCGCAACTGGCGCGCAACGCTGATTCCGAGCGTGGCCGTGCCGATCTCGATCATCGGCACCTTCGCCGCCATGTACTTGCTGGGGTTTTCGCTCGACAACCTTTCGCTGATGGCGCTGACCATTGCGACCGGCTTCGTGGTCGACGACGCCATTGTCGTGCTGGAGAACATCTCGCGGCATATCGAGGCGGGCATGCCGCGCATGAAAGCCGCGATACTCGGCGCGCAAGAAGTCGGCTTCACCGTGATGTCCATGAGCATTTCGCTGGTCGCCGTGTTCCTGCCCATTTTGCTGATGGGCGGAATCGTCGGCCGGCTGTTCAGGGAGTTCGCGCTGACGCTGTCGCTTGCCATTGCGGTCTCCCTGGTCGTCTCGCTCACCGTCACGCCCATGATGTGCGCGCGCCTGCTGCAGGAACCGCACGACCAGAAGCCGCCCGGCCGCTTCTCGCGCTGGCTCGAACGCCAGTTCGACCGGATGCAGGGCGGCTACAAGCGCACGCTCGGCGTGGCGCTCGCGCACCCGAGAATCGTGCTGCTCGTGCTGCTTGCGACCATCGGGCTGAATGTGTATTTGTACGTCATCGTGCCGAAGGGATTTTTCCCGCAGCAGGATACGGGGCGAATTGTGGGCGGCATTCAGGCTGACCAGAGCACGTCGTTCCAGGCCATGAAAGGCAAGTTTTCGGAGATGATGCGGATCGTGCAAGCCGATCCCGCCGTGGACAGCGTCGCCGGTTTCACGGGTGGACGCCAGACTAATGCGGGCTTCATGTTCATCTCGCTGAAGCCGAAAAAAGAGCGCAAGGTTTCCGCCGATACCGTGATCCAGCGCCTGCGCGGACCGCTCTCCAACGTCGCCGGCGTGCGAACCTTCTTGCAATCCGTGCAGGACATTCGCGCGGGCGGCCGGCAATCGAACGCGCAATACCAGTTCACCCTGCTCGCCGATTCCACCACCGACCTCTATACGTGGGGTCCGAAACTCACCGAAGCCCTGCTTGCCCGCCCCGAACTCGCCGATGTCAATTCGGACCAGCAGCAAGGCGGCCTGGAATCGTTTGTCACGTTCGACCGGGCAACTGCCGCGCGCTTTGGCATCAAGCCGGCGCAGATCGACAACACGCTCTACGATGCATTCGGCCAGCGTCAGGTGTCCACCATCTACAACGAGCTCAGCCAGTATCACGTCGTGATGGAGCTTGCGCCGAAGTACTGGCAAGACCCGGAGATGCTCAAGCAGATCTACGTCAGCACATCGGGCGGGACGGCGAACGGGGCGGCATCGACGAATGCAAGCACTACCACGTCCTCGTCCAGCTCGTCGGCCAGCACGAGTACGTCAAGCACACCGGCCGATGCGGCCGCGAGCGTGACCAGCTCGTTGTCGCTTGCGTCCATTCGCAACGCTGCGACCAACTCGATTGCGGCGAGCGGCAAGTCGAGTTCATCGGCGGGCGCGGCGGTATCGACATCGCAGGAAATCATGATTCCGTTGTCGGCCATTGCCAAGTTCGGGCCGGGCAATACGCCGCTTTCGGTGAATCACCAGAGCCAGTTCGTGGCATCGACAATCTCGTTCAACTTGCCGCCCGGCAAATCGCTTTCCGATGCCACGGCCGCCATTTATGAAACGATGGCGACCATCGGCGTCCCCAATACGATACACGGCAGTTTCCAGGGCACGGCGCAGCAGTTCCAGGATTCCACCAAGGACCAGCCGATCTTGATTCTGGCCGCGCTGGCCGCGGTGTATATCGTGCTTGGGATTCTTTACGAGAGTTACATCCATCCCATTACGATTCTCTCGACGTTGCCGTCGGCGGGTATTGGCGCATTGCTGGCGTTGCTGCTGTTTCGGACGGAGTTCAGCATCATTGCGTTGATCGGGGTGATTTTGCTGATCGGGATTGTGAAGAAGAACGCGATCATGATGGTGGACTTCGCGATTCAGGCGCAGCGGCATGGCGCGGCGAGCTCGCGCGAGGCAATTGAAGAGGCGTGTTTGCTGCGCTTCCGGCCGATCATGATGACGACTGCGGCGGCGTTGCTTGGCGCATTGCCGCTGGCGTTTGGGACCGGTGAAGGGTCGGAGATGCGAGCGCCGCTTGGGATTGCGATTGTGGGTGGGTTGATCGTGAGTCAGTTGCTGACGCTGTATACAACACCGGTCGTTTATCTTTATATGGACCGGGTGCGGATCTGGTCGGAGAACCGCCGGGGGAGAGGGGCGCGAGGGCCAATCATCGAGTGAGTTTTTTGCTCGCGCCGGTGGACGGGGGGTGGACGGGGGGTGGACGGGGTTGGTGCCGGGTTGCTGCTGCTTACGTTAGCGCGGGTTGAATGTTGGCTAAATTTTTTATCACTATTAGCCAGGGTATTTTCGTTCGCACTCGGAGGTTCATACGGGCCGTGCTACCGGCGGCGGTCGAGGGTTGGTGCCGGGTTGCTGCTGCTGACGTTAGCGCGAGTTCTATGTTGGCTAAATTTTTTATCACTATTAGCCACTGTGCGTGGCGGCACTTCATTTCTTTGTCCAACGGCGACAAAGAAACGAAGCAAAGAAAACGCCTCTCCACAATCTGTTTTAAGTGTCCCCAGCGTGCAGACCACTGCTTTTGGTTCCCGCGTAGCACGGTGCTCGCAAAACCACGGACACTTGAAACCCTCCTTCTCGCGAATCCCTACATCCCCACGCTTCGCCACCAGTGCTCTCGGGCAAGATCGGTCCGCCGCGGACCAGTACGGTCTCACCCGTATTTGTGGTTCGCTGAGTACGCTGTAGCTTGTTCAGCACCTAGTAATTTCTGGCTGTCCTGCCTCGCGCGCATCTCACATTTTTTCTAGTATGCTGGCACCCAAACGTATTGCGCGCTACGCGCGCCCCTTGCTTAAATGAGCAGGCGAATCACGCAGTCCACCAACCCGTAAAGACGCGTGAGGCCGTATTGGTCTGTGGGTCATCGCGCTTGCCCGAGAGCACTGGTGGCGAAGCGTGGGGATGTCAGGATTCGCGAGAAGGAGGGTTTCAAGTGTCCGTGGTTTTACGAGCACCGTTCTACGCGGGAACCAAAAGCAGTGGTCTGCACGCTGGGGACACTTAATACAGATTGTGGGAAGGCGTTTTCTTTGCTTCGTTTCTTTGTCGCCGTTGGACAAAGAAATGAAGTGCCGCCACGCACAGTGGCTAATAGTGATAAAAAATATAGCTCACATACAACCCGCACTAACGTAAGCAGCACCAACCCCCGACCACCGATCATCAGCCCCGCGCCCAAAACCCTGACCAAGTGCGAACGTAACCAAATTAGCGCGAAAATACCCGTAACCTACAGCGACCGCAAACCCCAGCAGCCCCCCACCCCAAGGAGCCCCCCCGCGATGAAAGTCCTGCTAATCGGCGCACACGGCCGCACCGGCCGTCACATCGCCCGACATCTCCGCGCAGCATCCCTCCCCTTCAAGGTCCTGCTACGCAAATCCGCACACCGCGGCGAGTTCGCCGCCCTCGGCGCTGAAATCGCCCTCGGCGATCTGACGCAAGATTTTTCCCACACCTTCGACGACATCACCCACGTGATCTACGCCGCCGGATCGGCGGAAAGCGAAGGCGTGCACGAAGAACGCGCAATCGACCGCGACGCCGTCCAGCGCACCGCCGATTACGCAAAACGCCGCCGCACGCAGCAACTCATCGTGATCAGCGCCATCTCCGCGTACTGGCCGGAATCAAATTCGCTCGCACTCAAGCACTACTCGAAGATGAAGCGCGAAGCCGACGATTACGTCCAGGCAAGCGGCGTCCCCTACGTAATCCTGCGACCCGGCCCCCTCTCGGATGACACAGGCCGCGGCACGATCGCGCTTGCAACTGAACGCTCCGAAGGCGTGTTGCCGGTTTCACGCGAAGACGTGGCACGCATCACGGTGGAGTGCATCACACGCGGCGTGCGCGACGAAGTAATCGGTTTTGTCGGGGGCGACGAGCCGATTGACCGTGTGCTCGATACGCTTCAAACGGCCCCGATCAACCGATAACCCACGCCGGTCTCGGTCACGATGTACTCCGGCTGAGCGGCATCGCGTTCAAGTTTCTGCCGCAGATGCGCCATGTAAATGCGCAAGTAGTGGTGGCTTTCCACGTGCGACGGCCCCCACACTTCGCGCAGCAACTGACGATGCGTCAGCACACGTCCCGCGTGCCGCACAAGCGTGGAAAGCAGCCGGTATTCAATCGGCGTCAGGTGCACGGGCGCACCGGCGCGCGTAATCTGACGCAAACCGAGATCGATGACGACATCGCCGAATTTCACCAAAGGCGATTCACTCGATGCCGCCTGATTGCGGCGCCGCAAATGCGCGCGAATCCGCGCCATCAGCTCCGATACGCCGAACGGCTTGGTCAGGTAATCGTCAGCGCCGGCATCGAGTGCGGCAACCTTCTCCTCTTCCTGCGTACGCGCCGACAGCACGATCACCGGCAACTCGGTCCAGCTCCGGAGTTCGCGGATGACATCGAGACCGTCGGTATCAGGCAGACCGAGATCGACAATCACAAGATCGGGCTTGCGCGTGGCCGCTTCAACCAAACCCTGTTTGCCCGTTTCCGCTTCATGCACGGTGATGCCTTCAGCCTCGAGGGACGCGCGCACGAAGCGCCGAATCTGCTTTTCGTCCTCGATCAGCACGACAGTGAGAGTAGGTTCGCTCATGAGGTTTTAGGGTCGGACGGAGGGAAATCCGCGAAGTCCTGTTCGGCTTCATCGGAGAAACTTGGCACGGGCGGCGGGGTGTCGACAGGCAAGGTGAACCAGAAGCGCGCGCCCTGAACCGGCGCGTCGGGAAGGTTCGCGTCGAGCCGGTTATTCGCGCCGATTGTACCGCCGTGGGCCTCTACGATTGCACGGCAGATCGAGAGTCCAAGCCCGATGCCCGGCTTTGCGGACTCCTTCTCTCCACGCGTGAATTTCTCGAAAACGCGGTCGCCCATATTGGCGGGCAGACCCGGACCGTTGTCGTCGATATACACGCGCACGAACGGCTTGCCGTCCACGCCGATACTCTCAGCGCCGATGATGAGTTTCGAATGCGGTGGCGTGTATTTCGCGGCGTTTTCCAGCAGATTCGAGAAGAGTCGCTCCATCAGAACGGCATCGAGTTGCAGGAACGGCAGGTCAGCGGGCAGACGGACCTCGACCGGACGGCCAGTCAACACTCGCCGGCACGCCCGTAACGCTGCTCCGACCGTTTCCTCCAGGAGCGTCCATTGCCGGTTCAGCCGCAAGCCGCCGGCCTGCAGGCGCGCCATGTCCAGCAAATTCGTCACAATGCTCGTCATGCGCAGCGATTCATCGTGGATGGCCGCGATCAGCTCCGCGTTCGCCGGCGAACGCGCGTCGCCGTGCGTTTCAGCAAGCATCGATGCAAAGCCTACGATGGTCGTCAACGGCGTGCGCAGATCGTGCGAGATGGCGGACAACAGCGAATTGCGTAGGCGCTCGGACTCCATGCTGACGAGCGCGTCACGCGCAATCTCGACGTAATGCACCCGTTCAAGTGCGAGCGCGATCTGCGCGGCAAACGCGTCGAGCATGCGCTTTTGCTCGGGCACCTCCAGCTCGGCGGCGTTACGCGTGAGCACCGCGAGCACGCCGCGGGTGCGCATCGGCGCTTTGAGCGGCAGATAGAGCGCGGCTGCCGCGGGCAGCGTGTCCGTGCCGTGGCCGGCCGGCTTCTGCTGGTCGTAGACCCATTGGCCGACATCGAGATCCAGCGCGTTTTCATCGAGCAGCCACGCGGCAGCCGACGGCTCCGATGGATCCAACTTCTGGCGGACTTTATCGGCGGAATCGGGCAGCAGCACGGCGACCTTCGCGCGAAACACTTCGCTCACGTGCCGCATGCCGATCCCCACGATCTGCTCGGTTGCGAGCGCCGCGCCGAGTTCGCCGGCCATCGCGTACATCGCGCCCGTACGGCGTTCGCGCTTAGACGCCACGCGTGCCTCGCGTCGCAGGCTCGACGTCAGGTGGCTGATCACCAGCGACGTCAGCAGCATGCCGGTAAAAGTCAGCAGGTATTGGGTATCGGTGACGGACAGCGACATGCGCGGCGGCACGAAGAAGAAGTCGAAAGCCGCGACACTCAGAAACGACAGCAGCACGCCCGGACCGCGCCCGATTCGCGCCGCCGTATAAATCACGCCGACAAGATAAAACATCACGAGATTCGCGAGATCGAAGCGATCGGCGATCTGGCTCGCGAGCAACGTGACAACGGCGCAAATCGCGACGGCATATAGGTAGCCCCGCGGCGCCGAGCGCGGCTCGCGAGCGGCGCTCAATGCATCACGCCAGTCGCTTGCGGCGCCTTCTCGCTCTTCCACATTCGAAACGGGTTCGCTTTTATCGCTTTCGCGCGCGCGAATCAATGTGAGGTCCAGATCTCCCGCGCGTTCCGCCAATTGCTCGCCGAACGGGCGTTTTAGCCAGCGCGCAAAACCGCGCCGCGTCGATGCCCCCGCCACCAGCTTCGATGCATTGCGGGCCTGCGCATAACCGATCAGCGTTGCGACCGCGTCGGCGCCTGCCAGTGTGACCGTTTCGGCGCCGAGTTCGGCAGCCAGCTTGAGCGCGGCGAGCGTGCGTTCGCGGCGGGCATCGGAAAGTTTTTGCAGGCGCGGCGTTTCAACGTAGACCGCGATCCAGTCTGAGCGGAGACTGGCCGCAAGCCGCGCTGCGGCGCGCACAAGCGTAGGCGCTTCCGGTCCCGGCCCGATGCAGACCACCAGCCGGTCACGCGCCTGCCAGATCCTGTCGATAGACCGGTCGGCGCGGTATTCGCGCATCTGCGCATCCACACGATCCGCCGTGCGTCGCAGCGCCAGTTCGCGCAACGCGATCAGATTGCCTTTGCGGAAGAAGTTGCGAACGGCGTGTTCCGCCTGCTGCGGCATGTAGACCTTGCCGTCGCGCAGCCGTTCGAGCAGTTCCTCCGGCGGGAGATCGACGAGGGTGACTTCATCGGCTTGATCCAGCACGCGATCGGGAACCGTTTCGAAGACGCGGATCTGGGTGATCTGGCCAACGATGTCATTCAGGCTTTCGAGGTGCTGGACATTGACCGTGGTGTAGACGTCAATGCCCGCGTCCAGCAGTTCATGCACGTCCTGCCAACGTTTCAGATGGCGCGCGCCCGGGACGTTCGAGTGGGCGAGTTCATCGACGAGGATGAGTTGAGGATGGCGCTGAAGTGCGCCGTCGAGGTCGAAGTCCTGCAGCGCGTGGCCCCGGTAAGCGAGGTGCGCCAGCGGCAGTTGTTCGAGGTGTTCCAGCAACGCGGTCGTTTCGCTTCGGCCATGCGTTTCCACTATGCCGATAACGACATCGTCGCCCTGCTCTTTTCGCCGTCTCGCGGCAAGCAGCATGGCGTACGTCTTGCCCACGCCTGCCGATGCGCCAAAGAATATCTTCAGCCGTCCGCGATGACGCTTCTTTTCTTCTCTTTGGAGCTTTCCTAGCAGTTCGTCTGGGTTTGGGCGGTTCATTTTTTGACTTTAGGAGCGGCGCATCCAGGGCGTGATTCGGTGCCGAATCATCGATATGCGGCTTTCCCAGTATGCCGAACTGGCGGTTTTTGTATCCTCCGCCGTTCGGGCTACTACGTGTTGTTCCGTCCCAGGTTTCCTGCTTTTTGCTTTTGCATTGAGTTCGGTATTGATCGATGGCTCGAACATTAAGCGCGTCGGCGTAAAGACCGGGTCAAAGATCGCGCGGTCGATGTAAAAATTATGTAAACGCGGCGCTGAGCGGTCGCGTGGCGAGCGAGATCTTTGTGACCGGCAGCGCAACTCAAATGTCGCTCCACCGCCCGACTTGACCTCGCAGACGCCTCCTCGCCACGCCGATCCTTCAGTCATCCATCACGGCAGAAAAATCGTCGATCCGGTTGTCCGGCGCGCTTCCAGGTCTTCGTGCGCCTTCGCTGCGTCGGCTAGCGGATAACGCTGGCGCACGCTCGTCTTCACCTTGCCTGTGCTCAACACGTCGAATAGCTCGGTCGCCATTTCCTGAAGATCGCTGCGCTTGGCGACATAGCTGAACAACGTCGGTCGCGTGAAGTAAAGCGAACCGCGCCCGGCGAATTCGGACGAATCGATCGGCGGCAACGGACCCGAGGTATTGCCGAAACTCACAAACATGCCCAACGGCGCGAGGCAGTCGAGCGACGCCGTGTACGTGTCCTTGCCGATTGAATCGTAGACCACCGGCACGCCCGCCCCGTTCGTGATTTCGCGCACGCGCTTCGTGAAGTCTTCGCGGGTGTAGACGATCGGATAATCGCAGCCATGCGCCTTCGCCAGTTCCGCCTTCGCGTCCGACCCGACCGTGCCGATCACCGTCGCACCCAGCGCCTTCGCCCATTGGCACGCCAGCATGCCCACGCCGCCGGCGGCTGCGTGGATCAGCACGGTGTCCCCCGGTTTCACGCGATACGTGCGCCGCAACAGATACTGCGCGGTCAAGCCCTGCAACATCACCGACGCCGCGTCCTCATAGCTGATTGCATCCGGCAAGCGCACGACGTATTGCGTCGACATCACTCGCTCCTCGGCATAAGCGCCCGGCGGACGCGATGCATATGCCACGCGTTCGCCCACCTTGAAGTCCGTTACGCCGGCGCCAACCGCCGTCACTTCGCCCGCGGCTTCCATACCGATCCCGCCGGGCAGCGGCATGGGATAAAGCCCGGTACGAAAGTACACGTCGATGTAGTTCAGGCCCACCGCATGATGCTTCACGCGGATCTCGCCCTTGCCCGGTTCGCCCACTTCGACATCGACCCATTTCAACACTTCCGGGCCACCCGTCTTCTCGAATCGAATTGCTTTTGTCACTGGTTTGTCTCCTTTGCTGGTTTCAGTTGGCCATGGCGCGGCTTCAGTGGCTTCAGTGGCTTTAGTGACTTAAGCGGCCTCGCCCAGACGCAGTTTCAGGTCATCGAGAATCATGCGGGCGGTCGCGAGGTTCGTCGCGCACGCCACGTTGTGGACGTCGCACGCGCGCACCAGCGCGTTGATATCGGGCTCATGCGGTTGAGGCGTCATTGGGTCGCGCAGGAAAATCACCAGGTCCACCCGTCCTTCCGCGAGTTCCGCGCCAATCTGCAAATCGCCGCCGAACGGGCCGGAGAGCTTGCGCTCAACCTCCAGCCCATGGGCCGCCGCGATGCGTGCGCCGGTCGTGCCGGTCGCCACCAGCCGGCAAACGCTGAGCGTGGCCGCAAACTCGCCGGCCAGCGCCACGATGTCGTCCTTCTTCATGTCGTGCGCGATCAACGCGACGCGTGGGGTCATTGGATGCCTCCCGGTTGTGGTGTTTTCAGAAATTCGACGATCAAAACGTGCCCGGATAAGCACCGCCGTCGATCAAGAGGTTCTGCCCCGTGATATAGCCTGCATGAACGCTGCACAAGTAAGCGCACGCCGCGCCGAACTCCTCCGACGTGCCGAAGCGGCCAGCGGGCAGCCGGCTCATACGGCGCTTCTTGGCCTCCTCCACCGTGATGTTGTTCGCCTTGGCGTCTGCCTCGAACGTGGTGACAAGGCGGTCGGTGTCGAAAGAGCCCGGCAGCAGGTTGTTGATCGTGACGCCGCTCGCCGCCACCTTACGCGACAGGCCCGCAATAAAACCCGTCAGCCCGGAACGCGCGCCGTTCGACAAACCCAGCACGTCGATAGGCGCCTTCACCGCCGAGCTCGTGATGTTCACGATGCGCCCGAAGCCACGCTCCATCATGCCGTCGATCGTCTTCTTGATCAGTTCGATGGGCGTCAGCATGTTCGAATCGAGCGCCTTGATCCAGTCGTCGCGGGAAAATTGCCGGAAGTCGCCTGGCGGCGGACCGCCTGCATTGTTCACGAGGATGTCCGGCGCCGGACAGGCGGCCAGCGCCGCAGCGTGCCCTTCGGCCGAGGTGATGTCGCACGCGACTGCCGTCACGTTCACGCCAAAACGTGTGCGAAGGTGCTCGGCCGTGGCTTCCAGCGGCCCCGCCGTACGCGCCACGATCACGAGATTGACGCCCTCGGCTGCAAGCGCTTCTGCGCAACCTCGTCCCAAACCCTTACTGGCCGCACACACGAGCGCCGTGCGCCCCTTGATTCCCATATCCATCGCTGTCCCTTTCTGGTTGTCCGCGTTGAAGCCGGCTTACATCAGTTAAAAACCGGGCTGATGAAGCCTGGTGCCGAATCCTGGTTCGCAATCCTGTCCGCAATCCGCATCGAACGGATCGCATGATGCAATTCTAGAAGAATGAGGGATCGGACGTCGGCCGCGCAATAGACCGGATGGCCTATCGCCCGCAATCTCCGCTTTAGCCGTGCCTAATTTGGGTAAACTGGCGGCACTGCCTAAGCTCAGCCATTGAAAACCGTCTGGGCTCGCGCCGCCCGAAGTCATGGGCCCGCCTCAGGCACACAGAACAAATGCCGCTCCTGTGCCGGCTGACCCAAGCACCCGAACCACCCGAATCCACACTTAATGCCGCGGCAACCGCGCGAATGCCATGAAACAGGACAGCCGCTTTCCCAATCTTTTCATCCTCAATCACCCGCTGATCCAGCACAAGCTGACGCACATGCGGGACAAGGACACGTCCACGCGCACGTTCCGTGAGTTGCTGCGCGAGATCACGCTGCTGATGGGTTATGAAATCACGCGCAACCTGCCGCTGACCACAAAGCGTGTGGAGACGCCGCTCGTCACCGTCGACTCGCCGGTCATTGCCGGCAAGAAGCTCGCTATCGTGCCAGTGCTACGCGCGGGCATCGGCATGTCGGACGGGCTGCTGGACCTGATTCCGTCGGCACGGGTCGGCCATATCGGCGTGTATCGTGCAGAAGATCACCGGCCCGTCGAGTATCTCGTGCGCCTGCCGCCGGATCTTGAAGAACGTGTGTTCATTCTGTGCGACCCGATGGTGGCGACCGGTTATTCCGCCGTCCACGCCGTTGACGTGATGAAGCGGCGCAAAGTGCTCGGCGAGAACATCATTTTCGTGGCGCTGGTCGCGGCACCCGAAGGCGTGAAAGTGTTCTCCGACGCGCACCCGGACGTGAAGCTCTACGTGGCGTCGCTCGACTCGCATTTGAACGAGCACGCGTACATTGTCCCGGGCCTGGGCGACGCCGGCGACCGGCTGTTCGGCACGAAGAACTAAGGCGGAGCAAGGGTCAAGACGTGGGCGCACTTGGCTTTGCAGTAAGGCCAAAGCCTGCTGAAGCGGCGCGCCATGATAAAATTCGGGTCCTCCAAATATGCGGATCGCGCGTTGTTGGGTGGTGTGGCGCTTTGTAATGCCTTCGGCCGGCGCCGGGACGTGTGAGGGATTTGTCCGCGGAATGGCGGAATGAACGATGGAAAATTCGCCCCCGGCACCCGGCCCTGACCCGAAGAAACAGCACGTGCCACCGTGATATCCGAGCCCTGCCACGCAAGCAGCGCGAACATAAAAAGCCGGCCGGCGAGAAACGCCGTATCGGACGGCATCATTGACACACAGGCGTGCGAGTAAAGCTCGCGCGCGATGGACACAGGCGTGCGAGTAAAGCTCGCGCGCGATGGAGATACGTATGGCGGGTCATTCAAAATGGGCCAACATCAAGCATAAGAAAGCAGCGACCGATGCCAAGCGTGGCAAGGTCTGGACGCGTCTTATCAAGGAAATTCAGGTCGCGGCGCGCATGGGCGGCGGAGAAATGGACACCAATCCGCGCCTGCGGCTCTCCGTCGAAAAGGCTTACGACGCCAATATGCCCAAGGACAACATCAACCGCGCGATCCAGCGTGGCGTGGGTGGTGTCGACGGCGCGACGTATGAAGAAATTCGCTACGAAGGCTACGGCATCGGCGGCGCGGCAATCATCGTGGACACCATGACGGACAACCGCACCCGGACCGTCGCGGAGGTGCGTCACGCGTTCTCGAAGTTCGGCGGCAACATGGGCACGGACGGATCGGTGGCGTTCATGTTCGATCACGTCGGCCAGTTCCTGTTCGCGCCGGGCACGTCTGAAGACAAGCTGATGGAAGCGGCGCTCGAAGCGGGCGCAGACGACGTGGTGACGAACGACGACGGCAGCATGGAAGTGATTTGTCCGGCAAATGACTTCCAGAAGGTGAAAGACGCGCTGGAAGCCGCCGGATTCAAGGCGGAAGTGGCCGAAGTCATCATGAAGCCGCAGACGGAAGTGGAGTTCACCGGCGAGGAAGCGGCGAAAATGCAGAAATTGCTCGACGCGCTGGAAAATCTGGACGACGTGCAACAGGTGTA
Organism: uncultured beta proteobacterium; assembly: GCA_963708695.1. Taxonomy (GTDB): domain Bacteria; phylum Pseudomonadota; class Gammaproteobacteria; order Burkholderiales; family Burkholderiaceae; genus Caballeronia. The sequence continues at coordinate 161,467 of CAVPTS010000011.1, read as the reverse complement.
CACCAACGCGACTATCGACGAAGAGTGATCGTCGAGCAGGTGAACCGCCGGCCGGGCGACAGACGTACCCGGTGAGCCGCCGCAAAACCGGCGGACACTTCGGGCTCGATTGGTGCATATGCGCTCAATGAGCACCGGGCGCACGCTTCCAACGTGGACCCAGGCGAATAAACACCCAGGTTCACACGTTATGTGAAAAGCCGAGCGACCAACCCACGTCAGGGATATCGCCAAAACGTGAGTTTTAAAAGCAAGCTCGAAGTAGTCGTTGAAGTAGTCGGACCGGACGGAAGCAACATTTGAATGCCCGGAAGTTGGGTGACGCAGCCGCTAGTTGGCGCGAGCCCCCTTCCCCGCTTCAAAAAGTCCACAGCGCATCCGGCACGCGGCAAAGCAATATCCGCGGATCAGGCGCGGCGAACCGTTCAGAGCTATTCGGAGCGATTCCCTGCCCACCGCCACGAATTTTTTAAGGTCTTCGAGGATTTAAATGAAGTTACTCGTCGTCGGTTCCGGCGGTCGCGAACATGCGCTCGCTTGGAAGCTCGCGCAGTCGCCGCGCGTGCAGATGGTCTATGTCGCGCCGGGTAACGGCGGCACGGCTCAGGACGAACGTCTGCTCAATGTCGACATCACCGATCCCGCCGCGCTCGCCGATTTCGCCGAAAAAGAGCAGATCGCGCTGACCGTAGTCGGTCCGGAAGGTCCGCTGGCTGCAGGTATCGTGAATTTGTTCCGCTCGCGCGGGCTGAAGATCTTCGGTCCGACAAAGGAAGCGGCGCAACTGGAAAGCTCGAAGGACTTCGCCAAGGCGTTCATGAAGCGCCACGCCATTCCCACGGCCGAATACGAAACCTTCACGGACATCGCTGCCGCTCACGCTTATCTCGACACGAAGGGCGCGCCCATCGTGATCAAGGCGGACGGACTGGCTGCCGGCAAAGGCGTGGTCGTGGCAACGACGCTGGAAGAAGCGCACGCAGCGGTGGATTCCATGCTCGCCGACAACAAGCTCGGCGATGCCGGCGCGCGCGTGGTGATCGAAGAGTTTCTGGATGGCGAGGAAGCGAGCTTCATTGTGATGGTGGACGGTAAGCACGTGCTGGCGCTGGCGTCGAGCCAGGACCACAAGCGCCTGCTCGACGGCGACAAGGGCCCGAACACCGGCGGCATGGGCGCGTATTCGCCCGCGCCCATCGTCACGCCGCAACTGCACGCACGCGTGATGCGCGAAATCATCCTGCCGACGGTGCGCGGCATGGAGCAGGAAGGCATTCGTTACACCGGTTTCCTCTACGCCGGCCTGATGATCGACGCGCACGGCAACCCGAAGACGCTCGAATTCAATTGCCGGATGGGCGATCCGGAAACGCAGCCGATCATGGCGCGCCTGAAGGGCGATTTCTCGAAGGTGCTTGAACTGGCGATCGCCGGCACGCTGGCGACGGCGGACATTGAATGGGATCGGCGCACGGCGCTTGGCGTAGTGTTAGCCGCGCACAACTACCCGGACACGCCGCGCAAGGGCGACCGGATCAACGGCATTCCGCCGGAAACGCCGGAAGCGGTGACGTTCCACGCGGGCACCACGCTGGAAAACGGCAAGCTCAGTACGTCGGGCGGTCGCGTTTTGTGCGTCGTGGGCTTGTCGGATTCGGTGCGCGGCGCGCAATCCGTTGTCTACGATACGATCAACCAGATCACGTTCGACGGCATGCAGTATCGGCAGGATATCGGGCATCGTGCGCTGAGCCGTAAAGCAGCGGACCGTCACAGCTGATGCGCAGCCGCTGACAAATTGCACGCAGTAATCAAGCACCGCACTGCCGGACCTTCGCGTCCGGCAGTGCTTTTTTGAAAAACGCAGAAAAATCGCAGAAGAACGCGCCGGAATTGCATGAACAAACCAGCGCGCTCCGTTCCCGAATTCCCGAAAGCCAAGCCGTAAAGCAGCACACGATGACCGACTCGACTTACGACGTACAAGCTGTCCGCACTTATCTGACCGGTTTGCAAAAGCAGATCGCGGAAACGCTTGGCGCGTTTGACGGCACCGAATTTTCCATCGATTCCTGGACGCGCGGCCCTGAAGAACGGCTGCGCGGCGGCGGCAGTACACGGATTCTCGAAGGCGGCCAGTTTTTCGAGCGCGGCGGCATCGGCTTTTCGGATGTGGCGGGTGACTCTCTGCCGGCATCGGCGAGTGCAGCGCGACCGCAATTGGCCGGGCGCGGTTTCGAGGCCATGGGCGTGTCGCTGGTCATGCATCCACGCAATCCGCACTGCCCGACCGTGCATATGAATGTGCGCTTGCTGATCGCGACGAAAGCCGGCGAGGCGCCGCTGTTCTGGTTCGGCGGCGGCATGGACCTCACGCCCTTTTACGGCTACGAGGAAGACGCGCAGCATTTTCACCGCGCCTGCCGGGACGCGCTTGTGCCGTTCGGCGCGGATTTGTACCCGCGCTTCAAGCAATGGTGCGACGAGTATTTTTATCTCAAGCATCGCAACGAGCCGCGCGGCATTGGCGGGATTTTCTTCGACGACTTCTCGGAACCTGGTTTCGACAAATCATTCGCGATGATGCGCAGTGTCGGCGACAGTTTTCTGGGCGCGTATCTGCCGATCATCGAACGACGGCGCGATACGCCTTACACCGAAGCGCGAGCGGGAATTCCAGACGTACCGGCGCGGCCGCTACGTAGAATTCAATCTCGTCTTCGACCGGGGCACACTGTTCGGGCTGCAAAGCGGTGGCCGCACGGAATCCATCCTGATGTCCATGCCGCCAGCCGTAACATGGCGCTACGACTGGAAACCCGAACCGGGCACGCCTGAAGCGCGGCTTTATTCCGATTTTCTCGTGGCCAAAGAATGGCTGTGACCGCTAAGAAACCATGAGATCTGAGCGCTGCAATCGTTGCGATCGTTGCAACCCGTCCCCAAAGAGGACAGTCCACTGAAACCGAATCTCCCTTGTGCTCGACGCGTCGGCTTGCTGGGCGGCACGTTCGACCCGATTCACGACGCTCACCTCGCCCTCGCGCGACGTTTCGCCGAGTTGCTCGACCTGACCGAACTCGTGCTGCTGCCCGCCGGCCAGCCGTGGCAGAAAAAGGAAGTATCGGCGGCGCATCACCGGCTCGCGATGACCCGCGCGGCGGCGGATTCGCTGCATATTAAAGGCATGCAGGTCACCGTCTCCACCGACGAAATCGAGCGCAACGGCCCGACCTACACCGTGGACACGCTTGCTCGCTGGCGCGAAAGGGAAGGCGCGGACGCATCGCTGGCGCTTTTGATCGGCGCCGATCAGCTCGTGCATCTGGATTCGTGGCGCGACTGGAAACGCCTGTTTGACTTTGCGCACGTATGCGTGGAAACCCGCGCCGGCTTCGATATATCGACAGTTTCCGCGGCCGTTGCTGAAGAAATTGCTGCTCGCAGCGCCTCGCGCCGACGTGCTGCAATCCACGCCGCACGGTCATCTGCTGATTGATGCCGCGCTGACGCTCGAAGTGTCGGCGACCGGAATCCGCGAGCAGTTGGGCGAGCGCGTGCGGGCGCACGCGGCAGGCCAGATCGACGCCGAGAATCATGTTCCGTCCGCCGTATGGGACTATATTGTTCAACACCACTTGTACCATCGGTAAAAATATGGAAATCACAAAGCTTCAACGCGCGATCATCGACGGTCTGGAAGACGTCAAGGCGCAGGACATCAAGGTGTTCAACACCACTCACCTGACCGCCCTCTTCGACCGCGTGATCGTCGCGAGCGGCACGTCGAATCGTCAGACCAAAGCGCTGGCGAACAGCGTGCGCGACAAGGTCAAGGAGCTGGGCGGCAACGTCATCAGCACCGAAGGCGAGGAAATTGGCGAGTGGGTGCTGGTGGATTGCGGCGACGCTGTCGTCCATATCCTGCAACCGGCGCTGCGCCAGTACTACAACCTCGAAGAAGTGTGGGGCGACAAACCGGTCCGCGTGAAGCTGCAAAGCTCGGGCGGCTTCGGTGGCGTTCAGGTCAGCGCGCCGGACGACGAAGAGAACGAGGACGACAAACCTGCCGCCAAGCCGGCTCGCAAAACCACGCGTCGCTGACGCTTGTCCGACGCGAACCGTCTCGCTGCAAAACTGCGGTTGTTTCGGGAAGCCTCGGGACGCTTTGCGCCGCGCATGTCGCCATGAAACTTCATATCCTCGCGGTCGGCCACAAGATGCCCGACTGGATCGCGACGGGCTTCGACGAGTATGCGAAACGCATGCCGCCGGAACTGCGCATTGAGTTGCGCGAGATAAAGCCCGAACAGCGCTCATCGGGACGTAACGCCGAGAGCGTGATGGCAGCCGAACGCCTGCGAATCGAGGCGGCGCTGCCGAAGAATGCCCGTGTGGTCGCACTCGATGAACGCGGCCGCGACTGGACCACGATGCAACTTGCCGACGCGCTGCCGGGCTGGCAGCAGGAAGGCCGCGATGTGGCCTTTGTGATCGGCGGTGCGGACGGTCTCGACCCGCAAGTCAAAGCGCGCGCCGAAGTGCTGCTGCGCGTTTCAAGTCTCACGCTTCCGCACGGCATGGTCCGCGTGCTGCTGGCCGAACAGCTTTATCGCGCGTGGAGCATCACGCAAAATCACCCCTATCATCGCGCGTGAAAGGCTGAAAACAGCGGCATCGAGGCGTGGCATCACCGCCTGGCCAGCCGGCGCGCGAGCTTCGAGGATTGCCCGCATGCCATCGTCCATTTTCCCCTTTGTTTATCTCGCCTCGCAAAGTCCTCGACGGCAAGAACTCTTGCAGCAACTCGGCGTTCGTTTTGAACTGCTGCTGCCGCGTCCCGATGAAGACGCCGAAGCGCTCGAAGCCGAGCTGCCCGGCGAAGCGCCCGACGCATACGTAGTGCGGGTTTGCGCGGCGAAGGCGCACGCGGCGCATGCTCGCCTCGTGAAAGGCGGGCATGCGCCGGCGCCGATTTTGGTCGCCGATACGACCGTCACCCTTGATGGCGCGATCATGGGCAAGCCCGATGACGCCGACCACGCCGTAGCCATGCTCGAACGGCTGTCCGGTCGCGACCACGAAGTCCTGACGGCGCTCGCCGTAGTCAATGCAGAAGGCGTTCTGCTCCCGCCGGTTTTATCGCGTTCGCTCGTGCGCTTCGCCGCCGTGGACCGTGCTGCACTGCAACGTTACGCAGATAGCGGTGAACCGCTCGGAAAGGCCGGTGCGTATGGCGTTCAGGGACGAGCGGCGGCGTTTATCGAACGGATTGACGGGTCCTATTCGGGTATCATGGGCCTGCCTCTTTTCGAAACAGCAGCACTCCTGCGCGTGGCGCGCGTCGACTTCTAAACCGTCCATGAACGAAGAAATTCTGATCAACGTCACACCGCAGGAAACCCGCGTAGCACTCGTTCAGCAAGGCGCGGTGCAAGAGCTTCACGTCGAGCGCACGTTGTCGCGCGGACGCGTAGGCAATGTGTATCTCGGTAAGGTCGTGCGCGTGCTGCCCGGCATGCAGTCGGCCTTTATCGACATCGGGCTCGAACGCGCCGCGTTCCTGCATGTGGCCGATATCTGGCATCCACGTATTGCCGGCGAAACGCATTCGAGCGCGCCGCATACACCCATTGAGAAGATCGTGTTCGAAGGCCAGGCGCTGATGGTGCAGGTGGTGAAGGACCCCATCGGCACGAAAGGCGCGCGGCTTTCCACGCAGGTCAGCATCGCGGGGCGCACGCTGGTGTATTTGCCGCAGGAGCCGCATATCGGCATCTCGCAGAAGATCGCGAGCGAGTCCGAGCGCGAGGCTATCCGGGCACGGCTCACGGCCGTTCTGCCGGCGGATGAGAAAGGCGGATATATCGTCCGGACCATTGCTGAAGATGCATCGAGTGAAGAACTCGCTGCCGATGTCGCGTATTTACGCAAGACCTGGACGACCATTGTCGCGCAGGCGCAGCGGGTCGCGCCGACCTCGCTGCTGCATCAGGATCTCAATCTCGCACAGCGCGTGTTGCGCGATTTCGTCAACGATGAAACCTCGCGCATTCAAGTCGATTCGCGCGAGACGTATCAGATGCTGGCGGACTTCGCGGCCGAGTTCACGCCGGCGGTAGCGTCGCGCGTGCATCACTATGCGGGCGAGCGGCCGCTTTACGATCTGTACAACATTGAAGCCGAGATTCAGCGCGCATTGTCACGTCGTGTGGATTTGAAATCGGGTGGTTATCTGATGATCGACCAGACCGAGGCCATGACTACCATCGACGTGAATACGGGTGGTTATGTAGGTGCCCGTAATTTCGACGACACCATTTTTAAAACCAATCTCGAAGCGGCGCATACGATTGCACGGCAATTGCGATTGAGGAATTTGGGCGGAATCATCATTATCGATTTCATCGATATGGAGAACGTCGAGCATCGCGATCAGGTGCTTGGGGAGTTGAAGAAGGCGTTGTCGCGGGATCGGACGCGCGTGACGGTGAATGGGTTTTCTCAGCTCGGGCTGGTTGAGATGACGAGAAAACGCACGCGCGAATCGCTCGCGCATGTGTTGTGCGAGCCGTGCCCGACTTGCGATGGCAAAGGTCAGGTCAAGACGTCGCGCACGGTGTGTTACGACGTACTGCGGGAAATCATGCGCGAGTCGCGGCAGTTTAATCCGCGAGAGTTTCGCGTGGTGGCGTCGCAGCAGGTAATTGATTTGTTTCTTGAAGAAGAGTCGCAGCATCTGGCAATGCTGATGGACTTTATCGGCAAGCCGGTGTCGCTGCAGGTGGAGTCGAATCTGAGTCAGGAGCAGTACGACATTGTGCTGATGTAAGTCCAGCGAGCGCTAAGTGCCCAGACGCGATTCGGCAATCCGCTTCAGATCATCGGGAGTAGAAACCGATTCAGCCAACTGCTCAAGCAAGGCTTTCGCTCTCTTTTCGTCTTTCGGTCCGCCATCGCCAAGATTCAAACTCGTTGCCAGATTAAGTATCGATCGAGGCAGCCCTCGCGATGCCAAAGCCTCAAGGAGACGACGAGCCACTTCGGGTTCCCGGTTTCGATTGCCGCTTAGCAACTCATCAGCAATCAATTCTGCAAACCTAAGCGAGCTTTCGTTTTCCGTTCTGTATATGCCAGTCGTGAGCGCTTGTTCGAAGTGACCAACGGGCTGGTGCGCGGCGTGAGCCAACGTGCTTAGCGCCTCTTGGAAACTCAGATCTTCCTTTGAGCCGGCAAACGGCGTTGCGATTGAGCCGCTCCCCTCTTCGTGCGGATTCGCCGCCGATGGCTGCCACCATCGAACAAAGTCGTCCGCGGATTTACCGTGAAGATCAACGGACGACGCGACCAATTGCGACGCCTGATATTCGCGTCTCTCGGTCAGTGTCGCGCTATCACACGCTTCGTCGAGCGCGGAAGCTGCCTTGCTGCCCAGCTCGCCGTGGAGCTCGGTCCAGTCTCCATAGCCGAAGACTTCGGAGGTTACCTGTCGCGCCCGGGATTCCTTCAGCGAAAGGCCGTATTTGAGCCGATTGACGGCCCGCGTCGGAATAGACGCGTTCTGGAAGTACATACGCATGAGTTCGGTCCGAGTTACTGTGACGACGAGTCTCCACAGCCGGCACGGAATCAAAGGAACTGTAAAGCGGCGCAGGGGACGTGATACTCCGGCAGAAAAGATACCGCCGGTGCCTCATGCAGTCAATCCCATTCCTGAAGGTCGTGTTTCGCGCGCAAACCAAATGTTTTGCGTTTTCCATTCCATCTCGGTCGAACAAAGACGGGCAACGTCGTTTTGACCCGTTGCTCCAAGGCGGCAATCGCTCAGGGGGTCGAATGACAAGTTCCCGCCCCACCCAGTCAGCCTCCCCGTCTCCTCAAGAAATCTGGCCCGTTTCCAAATCCATACCATTCACCCACGCCCGCTAACCTCACTTCCGCAAACTCCGGCCAATCGCCGACACCAACTCCCGCAGCGATACCGGTTTGCTCAAATGCCCGTCGAACCCGGCATCGAGCGCTTTCGTCACGTCCTGTTCACGGCCAAAACCCGTCAGCGCAAGCGCCGGCAATCTCGCGGTCCGCGGCGTCCGGCGCATCTGCTGGATCATTTCATAACCGTTCATCGTCGGCATGCCGATGTCGGACAGCACCACGTCGAACTCCTGCTGCGCCGTGGCATCAAGCGCCTGTTCCGCGCTAGCCTCCGCCCGCACCTGAGCGCCCTCCATTTCGAGCAGCGTGCGAAAGGCTTCGAGCGCCTCCAACGAGTCATCGACGAGCAGTACGCGCAAGCCTTTCAAAACGGCTGGATCGATGAATTCAGGCGGCGTTTCCAACCTTGGCGACGGCGCGTTTTCCGGCAGCCACAACCGGAAGCGCGCGCCCTGCCCCAGCCCGGCGGACTCTGCCTCTATGCGCCCGCCGTGCAATTGCGCGAGTTGCTTGACGAGCGACAGCCCGATCCCAAGACCGCCGCGATCACGCCGCCCACCGCCATCGGCCTGGCTGAACACCTCGAAGATGTGCGGCAGGAAGCCGGGATCGATACCCTGTCCCGTATCCGTCACATCGACGCAGACAAACCCGCCTTCGCGTGACAACGCCATGCGCACACAGCCGCCACGCGGCGTGAATTTCAGCGCATTGCGCACAAGGTTCCAGACCATCTGCTCGACGCGCTCGGCATCGGCGTAAATCATCACGGCGGCATCCGTGCCCGCCACCGACAACTCGATTTCGCCCGCGGCGGCATCGGCGGCGCTCGCAGCCGCGACCGCCTGCAGCACGGACGCCACTTCCACCGGCGCAAATCGTAGCGCGAGTTTGCCGGTTCGCACTCGTGACAGATCGAGCAAGTCGTCGATGATCTTGGCCTGCCCCGCCACGGCGCGCTGGATGGCATCGGCGGCGTCCTGCACTGTCGCGATGTCGCGCACGTCGGGCATGCGCGTGAGCAATTCGGCCTTGACGTGAATCAGGTTGAGCGGATTTTTAAGCTCGTGCGACAGCACCGAAAAGAACTCGTCCTTCACCCGGTTCGCGGCGTCCGCCTGCACGCGGATCGCGCGCTCAAGGGTAAGCGCGAGTTGCTGCTGGCTTTCGACGCCGGTTTTATCGGTGACATCTCGCGCGATCTTCGCGTAGCCGCGAAACGAATCGGATTCGATGGGCGTGGTGACGCCGCTGCAATAGATTTCGGTGCCGTCACGGCGCACGTGCCAGCGCTCGTCTTCGGCGCGGCCGGCGTGCGCGGCGCGCTGACGCTCCATCAACGGCGCGCGTGCTTCGCGATCGGCGGGGACAAAGATGAGATCGATCGGCTTGCCGCGCACTTCGCTTTCCGTATAGCCGAAAATACGTCGCGCGCCGCCGTTCCACGTGACGATCAACCCGTCCATATCCTGAACGATGATCGCGTAATCGTTCGTGGTGACGGCGGCGAGCCGCAAGCGCTCTTCGCTGCTGCGCGCCGCGGCTTCGGCGGCGCGCCGGGCCGTGATGTCGATCAACGTGATGATCGCGCCGTCGATATGATCGTCGGCCGTGCGATACGGCATCACCCGCGCGAGAAACCATTCCTCGCGCTCGGTGCAGATCTCGCGCTCGGTGAGCTTGAGCTCATTGAAGGCGGCGCGGGCATCGGCGGCCATTTGCGGATAGTCGAGCCGATGCGTGAGATCGAGCAACGGCCGCCCGATGTCCGACGCAATCAGCTTGAAAAGCCCGACCGCCGCCGGCGTGTAACGCTTGATGCGCATCTCGCGGTCGATGAACACCGTCGGAATGCCGGTCGATGAGATCAGGTTGCGCAGGTCATCGTTGGCTTTGGTCGTCTCGGCCACCGTCTCGGTGAGTTCGAGATTCGCCGTGACCAGTGCTTCGTTTGCAGACTGAAGCTCTTCCTTTCCGACCTCGAGTTCATCGCTCGTCGATCGCAGTTCTTCGTTGATCGCCTGCAATTCTTCATTCGATGCCATGAGCTCTTCTGCGGACACGCTGGCGTCTTCCATCCACGAACGCATCTGCGTCTGTGCTTGATCCAGATCCCGTTCGAGGTCGATTATCTTCGATGCATCGGCGGACGAATCCTGCGTGGCCGCAGCGGGAACCGGGGCCTTTGCGCCCGCAGTTTCAATTTCATTCCCATCATCCGGACTCTCGATCTCGTCGAAGAACACCACGATCACGTCCTGGCCGCTTTCCTCATCGCTGAATGGCCGCGCCGAAATGTTGACGAACGATTGCGTCTCGCCGCGCGAAAAACGCACGCGTTGCGACACCACGCTATCCCCCGCGCCCAACACGCGCTGCAGCATGTCACGCAACTCGCGCCGAAGCTCCGGATTGACGAGCGTGAGCAGATTGCGCGATGGCTCGCCGCCGACATACTGCAGGAAGCGCCCGACCCGTTCCGACATATGCAGGATCGCGCCTTCCCGATCCACGGTGACGCTGGGCGGCGCGTAGTGTTCGAACGCGCGCTGGCGCAGCGCCACGATCGACTCGGGCGTGTGCCGCCCCCCGCTGTTGCGCCCGGGAGACTCGAACTTTCCGGGCCGGATCAGCGGCAGCGGCGGTACGGTGCGCGTGCCGGTGCGTTTTGACTGATAGACATGGTTGCGCTTGTCCACCTGCGCGAACAGCTCGCTTGCGATCTCGGCGGATTCGGAGTCGCCGAGAAAGAGAAACCCGCCTGGACGCAGCGCGAAGTGGAAGGTCTCCAGCACTTGACGCTGCACCGTCCTGTCGAGATAGATGAGCAGATTGCGGCACGAGATCATGTCCAGGCGTGCAAATGGCGGATCGCTCAGCAGGTTATGCGTCGCGAACAACGCCTTCTTGCGCAGTTCCTTGGTCACCTGATATTGGTTGCCGGGTTTCAGGAAAAACCGGTCGAGCCGTTGCGCCGATACATCCGCCACGATCGATTCCGGATACATCCCGGTGCGTGCCCGGCTGATCGCGTTTTCATCGATATCCGTGGCAAAGACGTGAATCAGTGGAAATTTGCTGCCGGCAGGCACATGTTCGCTGAGCAACATGGCGAGCGAGTACGCCTCCTCGCCCGTGGAACACCCCGCACACCACGCGCGTACGGGTTCGTCGGGCGAGCGCCGATCGAAGATCTTTGCCACGGCGCTTTGTTCCAATGCGTCGAATGACTTGCGATCGCGGAAGAAATTCGTCACGCCGATCAACATGTCCTTCAAGAGCGCGGTCGTTTCCTCGGCATGCGTCCCGATGAACCGCCTATAACCCGCCAGGTTGCTCACGCCGTTGACCTGCAGGCGCCGTTCGATGCGGCGCATGACCGTCGCGCGCTTGTAGTGCCGGAAGTCGTGGCCGGTGCGGATGCGCAGGATGGTCAGCAGTGCCTGGAGCACTTCTTCGTCGGAATCGGGCTGTTCGACGACCGGCTCGCTTGTGCTCCGGTCGTCGGGGGCGTGCAGCATTTTCATCGCGCGGGCGTTGTCGCGCAGCATGATCAGGCGCGCGGGAATTTGTTCGACCGACAGCACGATATCGACGAAGCCCGTTGCCAGTGCGCTGCGCGGCATCTCGTCGAATTCGGCATCGACTGGATCCTGCACGATGTTGATGCCGTTTTGCTCCTTGATCCGCGCAATGCCCATGGCGCCGTCGCTGCCCATGCCTGACAGGATGATGCTGATGGCGCGGGCGCCGTGCGCGTCGGCAAGGCTGCGGAAAAACAGGTCGATGGCGATCGGCCGAGTGCGCAGCTGATCGCGTGGCGTGACGTGGAGATAACCGTCCGCGAGCCACAAATCGTTCGACGGCGAGATTACATAGACCGTGTTTTTTTCGATGGGTGTCGTGGTGAAGACTTGCGTCACCGGCATGGAAACCGCGCGGCGCAGAATCTCGTCAATGTGGCTGGGTTGATTCGGCGAGATATGCATCACGATCACGAACGCCATACCGGCGTCGTCCGGCATGGCCTGAAGCAGGCGCATCAGCGCCTGGATACCGCCGGCCGACGCGCCGATGCCGACCACGGGAAAGTCGATTGGGTGGAATTTGGGCAAGGGGTCGGGAGATGAAGCGACCCGGGCGCCCGGTGGTTTTCCAGTGGTCATCGAAAGCTCCTTCCGAGCGCCGGTGAGTCGCATCGTCCGGCATCGCGTGGAGCGTTCGAAGCAATTCGCAGGTCTGGTGCCTGGCTGATTCGCATCGCGAGGTCTTGAGTCTGCGCGAGAGAATCAGGTTCGGATAGCGTTTTTTTCGCCTGTTTTGTAAATCATAGTAATCCTTCTATGGAGTATCGCGGGCAATCCCGATTAATTCTTGTATCGAACCCTCGCATAGTTCCTAATAAGTAGCTTGATGAAAATTTGAGGTAATAATTTCCCGGCATAAAATGCCGATTTAAAAAAATCCGGCAATATAGTACCGACTACTCGTTGATCCCCATTGACTTCCTTCCTCCATGGGTCGTGGCACGCGTCGTGCTGTAGCTATGGGGTGCCACGCATTGACCAGTGCGACGGCGGAGTGGCTCTTATTTGATTGCGGGCCGGATTATATGAAGGATCGCTGCAATGGTTTAAAAGGTGTTTCAAACAAGCCTTGAACCGGGCGATTAAAACAAACGACCGAAAAAGTGTCGGCGTAATGGGGAATATAAAATGATTAATCATCAGTTTTTAGAAAGAGATCTTGCGCATCTTGAGCGCATCATTAGCAGGATTGCATCGAGTCATGGTTTGACGTTGGGTTACTGGCGAAAGCGTGTCGATTCGATGTTGTCGTTGAGTCTTATGCCATCGCAGCGCAAGCGCATTGTGCATATAGCCGCCGTGATTTCCACGCTGGAAGCGACAGCTTCTGGCGGCACATCGAGTTTCGGCTGAAGGAACGCATGTTACTGACGGGCCGCCGGAGGCGGGCCGCGGTAACTGCTGAACCTCGCGAAAAAAATGTCCGTATCAAACGCGATATTGAATAAAAATCAGTCTGACTACAACACCCGCTAAAAACCGCTCCGATAAAATCTCACAAGTCCCGAATGAATATAAAAGCGACGTGCTGAATATCGTTCAAGCCAACTATAAATACGGATGAAGCGGCACAAGCGTGGACGCGTTGATCTTGCCCGAGAGCACTGGTGGCGAAGCGTGGGGATGTAAGAATTCGCGAGAAGGAGGGTTTCAAGTACCGGTGGTTCTAGCGAGCACCGTTCTACGTGGGAACCAAAAGCATGGGCGTGCACGCTGGGGACACTTAAAACAGATTGTGGAAAGGCGTTTTCTTTGCTTCGTTTCTTTGTCGCCGTTGGACAAAGAAATGAAGTCCCGCCACGGACAGTGGCTAATAGTGATAAAAAATACAGTTAACAAACAACCCTCGCTAACGTACGCAGCAGCAACCCCGACCGCCCCGCAAAACCCCGCCCGCGTGCGAACGAAAATACCTTGGCTCAGAGTGCCAAAAAATACAAAAGCGAAAGACCGCGCGAGGGCCCGAGCAACACCGTCCCTCCCAGCTATCCCCTATGATTCCCCGACCGACCACCCGCGTCCCCGGAGGCCCTAGTCATGCAATTTCCAGCCGGATCGGTTCAAGCGCTCAGTTCGGCCGCCTCGACGGTATTTTCCATCGGCATCGTGTTCCTGGGTTACTGGGGAGTCCACGAAGGATCTCACTGGCGCTCCATCGATTTCTCCGTGGCCGTCCTCGCGCTTGCGGGTTTCGCCTGCCTGGGCCTCGTCCCATGGCTCGCCACCACCCCGCCAAAACACCCCGACGATGAATCCCGCATCCGGGTAGCCCGGCACGCATTCCTCGCCGGAGTGGCTGCGTTGTGGCTGGCGATTGTCGTGTCGGTTTTCACGTGATGCGCGCCGCTCTCCCCTCCAACATGAAGCTGCGTGCGGGTCTTGTCGTCGAACTCGGGGTCAATCTCGTGCTGCCGTGACTTGCCTATCGGCTCGCGCTGCCGCATTGGGGCACCTTGGGCGCGCTGTACGCGTCGGCGGTGCCGCCCATCGCGTGGAGTCTGGTGGAGTTCCTGAGAACCCGCCGCGTCGATGCCCTCAGTGTGCTGGTCCTGCTCGGAATCGCGATGTCCATCGTGCTGATGGCGCTCGGCGGCAGTCCGCGGCTCTTGTTGATGCGCGAATCGATGGCCTCCGGCGCCATCGGCGTGGTGTTCCTGCTGTCGCTTGCCATGCGGCGGCCGCTGACGTTTTATCTTGCGCGAGCGACCGTCGCACGCGAATCCGAGGGCGGTGCCGCCCGCTTCGAAGCGCTCTGGGATGAGCGGCCGGTCTTGCGTCGATCGATTCGCCTGATGACGCTCGTTTGGGGCTTGGGGCTCACCGGAGAAAATCTGCTACGCGCCTGGCTGGCGTGGCATTGGCCGATCGAACGCTTTCTGGTCGTTTCGCCGTTCATCAGCTATGGAATTTATGGCGGTCTCACCGTCTGGACGCTGATGTATCGCAAGCGCTTGCAAAGCCGCGCCACGTCCGAGCCGACGGGCACGGTCCGTCCGTAGTGCGGCGTTATGAATTCGGTGCAGTGCGTGTCACGGCGAAAGCTGCTCGATAGTAATTTTCAAGCGGATCATGCTTTCCTGGCTGACCCGGATAAAACAGGCCGAGTAACGCTATTTGCAAAGTGACAATGTGCGCCCAAATACAAAACGCGCCCGCTGCCAGAACGGCCGCGGGCGCGTATCGTATCGTATCGTATCGTATCGTATCGTATCGTATCGAATCGAATCGAATCGAATCGAATCGAATCGAATCGAATCGAATCGAAAACCTCAGGCAGCCTGCTGCTGATACTGGATCCGATGCAGATTCGCGTACAGCCCGTTTTGCCGCAGCAATTCCGCGTGGCTGCCCTGCTCAGCGATCTTCCCAGCGTCCATCACTAAAATGCGATCGGCGCGCTCGATGGTCGACAGCCTGTGCGCGATCACCAGCGTCGTGCGCCCCTTCATCAGCGTTTCGAGCGCTTCCTGCACGTGCCGTTCTGACTCGGAATCGAGCGCGGACGTGGCTTCATCGAGGATGAGAATGGGCGCGTCCTTATAGATTGCGCGCGCGATCGCGAGCCGCTGGCGCTGGCCGCCCGACAGCCGCATGCCGTTGCCGCCTACGCGCGTATCGACGCCATCGGGCATTGCCGCGATCACATCCGCGAGATTCGCCGCGGCGAGCGCCGCCTGCACGCGTTCGCGATCCGGCATCTGTCCGTACGCGACGTTTGCGGCGATCGTGTCGTTGAAGAGCACCACGTCCTGGCTGACCATTGCCATTTGTCCGCGCAGATCGTGCAGGTTGTATTCGGTGAGCGGCACGCCATCGACCATCACCGCGCCGCTGGCGGGATCGAAGAAACGGGGCAACAGATTCACCAGCGTGGTCTTGCCGCTTCCCGAGGCGCCGGCCAGCGCCACCATTTCGCCGGGCGCGACCTTGAACGAGATGGCATCGAGCGTCGCTTTTGCGGCAGCTCCGTAAGTGAACGACACGTCGCGGAACTCCACCTCACCGCGCGCGCGTTCCAGCGGCCGGCCGCCGCCTTCCGGCTCGGCGGGTTCATCGATAAGACCGAAGATCAGTTCCGCCGCCGTCATGCCGCGCTGCAAAGGCTGGTTGATATCGATCAGATGCTTGAGCGGCGAGATTACCAGCAACATGGACGTGACGAACGCCACGAAGCCGCCGACGGTCGTCTGGTCGTTCGCCGACTGCACCACTGCGATGGTGATCACGATGGCAAGCGCGATCGACGCCAGGAACTGCGTAAGCGGCTGCGCGAGCCCGCCCGACACCGTCATGCGCATGGAATAGCCGCGCAGGCGGTTGCTCATCTCGGTGAAACGGTCGTTTTCGTACTTCTGGCCGTTGTGCACCTTGACGACCTTATACCCGCCGACCGTTTCTTCCACGATGTACGACAGCTCGTTCGTCAGCAATTGCGACTCGCGATTAAGCCGGCGCAGCCGCCGGTTGATCTTGCTCACCAGCCAGCCGATAGCCGGCAAAATCACGGCGATAACCAGCGTGAGCCGCCAGTTGAGGATGAACAAATAACCGAGCAGGAAGATCACCGTGAGCGAATCGCGCACGAGCGTGACGACCACGCTTTGCAGCACGTTGAGGATCTGGTTCACCTCGAACACGATTGCGTTGATGATCGTGCTGGCCGTTTCCCGCTGGAAGAAACCGGCGCTGGTGTGGATCATCCGGTCGAACATCTTGAGGCGCAGGTCGAGCAGGATTTTGTTGGTGACGTAGGCGAGCAGATAGCCGGATGCGTACTGCGCGCCGCCGCGCACTACCGCGAGGCCGACTACCGCTGCCGGCACGATCCATTTGGCGTTTTCGCTGCCTTTCGCGCCGAAGCCGTGGTCGAGCAGCGGCTTGAGCAGCATGGGAATACCGGCTTCGCTTGCCGCCACGAAACCCATGGCGATCAGGCCCAGCGCAACAATGCCGATCAACGGGCGGATATACGGCCAGAGCCGGCTCATCACGGCGGACGGCGAGGTGTTCTCGCCGCCGCCGATCGTCTTGCTCAGGGTTGGCTTTTGACTCAAAAGATGTCCTTAATCGTGGGGGCGCGCGCTGGGCTTGCTTGGTCGGGGGTTTGCACGGCGGCGGCGCAGCGCGGGTGCTTGAATTTTCCTGCCGGCGCGGCAAACCGACATTGTAATGCTGTGGGGTGCCGTGGATCGTTAAGGTCGCTGGCGCTTGGTCGGGGGGATTGGTGTTTGGGGCTTCGCGTGGTGTTTGGCTTCTGTATTTTTCTTAGCGCTTTTGGCCACTTGCGTGGCGGCCGTTTGTTTTCGTTCGCACTCGGGCTGGGTTTTGGGGCATGGTGCAGTGGTCGGGGTCAGTGCTGGGTTGCTGCTGCCTACGTTAGCGCGGGTTCAATGTTGGCTATATTTTTTATCACTATTAGCCACTGTCCGTGGCGGGACTTCATTTCTTTGTCCAACGGCGACAAAGAAACGAAGCAAAGAAAACGCCTTCCCACAATCTGTATTAAGTGTCCCCAGCGTGCAGACCACTGCTTTTGGTTCCCGCGTAGAACGGTGCTCGCAAAACCACGGACACTTGAAACCCTCCTTCTCGCGAATCCCTACATCCCCACGCTTCGCCACCAGTGCTCTCGGGCAAGCTCGACGCGCCTACAGACTCGTTTGGCCTCACGCGTAATCGCGGTAGCTTCAGACTTTCCCCGGCGGTCCAACCTCACCCGTAATTGCGGTGGGCTTCGGACCTTCCCGGGCGATTCAGCCTCACCCGTAATTGCGGTGGCTTCAGACTTTTCGGGACGTAGTGATTCCAGGCGCGGTTGTAGGCGCCGGGCCTGGAGCGTTCCACGGTCTCTCTGGTGAAATGGCGCCCTAATGTATCGCGGTATTGCGCGCCGTGCAGGCCCCGGCTCACCTAAATGGTCACGCGGATCGCGCAGTCCACTAACTGTAAAGACGCGTGAGGCTGTATTGGTCCGTGGACCATCGATCTTGCCCGAGAGCACTGGTGGCGAAGCGTGGGGATGTAGGAATTCGCGAGAAGGAGGGTTTCAAGTGTTCTTGGTTCTAGCGAGCACCGTGCTACGCGGGAACCAAAAGCAGTGGTCTGCACGCTGGGGACACTTAATACAGATTGTGGGAAGGCGTTTTCTTTGCTTCGTTTCTTTGTCGCCGTTGTGTTTGGACCGGGGACATGGTTGACACATGTGCGGGGACATAGCTGACACTTTCATAATGGAATAACGGGCTGGTTCAGGTCAAGCTCCATGACGCGATGTTGATAAAAATAGAAATCATACAGGCCGTCTTTTTCGGCATTCGGGCGTGCGGCAAGATCCATTAACTCCAATGAGCGCGAGACCTTGAGCGGGTAGCCGCGAAAGGTAAATCTGCCGTGCCACCCGACTCGCACGACCTGGTCATCGGGGCCATATACGGGGGCGGGCAGCGTGTCCGGGAAGGCGCGTTCGCTCGGTCGATAGCGCTTGATCGGCGTGCTCATCGCGATGCCTTCGTGCGGGCGGTAGTTGTTGTAAAGATCGCGCCAGCGCTCAAATTCGCTCTGCGCTTCACGATGTGTCGTGAAGGTCTTTCCGGCGAGCACCTCGGCCTTTAGTGAGCGATGAAACCGCTCATCCTTGCCGTTGGTCTGCGGATGATAGGGACGGCTATGGCTCACCCGAATGCCCAGGCGAATGAGCCAGATGGCCAGTTCCGTCAATTGTCCGAGTTGCTTGGAGGCGCCCCACGGCGCGCCGTTGTCGGTGTTGATCTGACGCGGCAGTCCGTAGGTGCTAAAGGCCCGCTGCAGGTGCTTTTGTACGGTGGCCGTATCCTCGAACGCGCAAGCTTGCAGAACCACGTTAAAGCGCGAGTGGTCGTCAAGAACGGTTAGCGGATGGCAACGGCCTTCGCCCACAGTCGCAAAGTGGCCTTTGAAGTCCATCTGCCACAGTTCGTTGGGTTGTTCGCGCTCAAAGCGCCGCCAAGCGGTGGCATTGGCCGATGCCTGTGGGGTGATTCTGTCATGGCGATGCAGGATCGAGGTAATCGTACTGGGGGCCGGCGCCTGGGGTGTCAGGGCTTGATCGCGCAGGTATCGACTGATCTTGCGCCCGCCCCAGGCGGGGTTCTGTGCCCGCACCCCGAGCACATGCTGCTCAAGGGTGGGCGCGGTAATTGAGGGATGGCTCAACGGTCGGCGCGAATGATCAGCCAGACCCGCAATGCCCCCTTCTTTAAACCGTTTCAGCCACTTGTATCCAGTCTGTCGGCTAATGCCGAAACGGCAACATAACTCGGTAAATGGCACGCTCTGATGTGACGCAAGTTCGACGAACTCGTGGCGTAGTTTCATGGTGTCTCGCGGGTTCCACGGCATGGTTGAGTCAAGGCAGTTAAATTGCCCGGAAGTGTCAACCATGTCCCCGCACACCTGTCAGCTATGTCCCCGGTCTATACAGCCGTTGGACAAAGAAATGAAGTGCCGCCACGCACAGTGGCTAATAGTGATAAAAAATTTAGCCAGCATTAAACCCGCGCTAATGTACGCAGCAGCAACCCGGCACTGAACCTGACCACTGCACCGCCCGCGCCCAACCCCGACCGAGTGCGAACGAATATAACCTGGCTAATAGTGATAAAAAAATTAGCTCACATACAACCCGCGATAACGCAAGCAGCAGCAACCCAGCACTGACCCTCGACCGCCGCCGGCAGCCCACCCCCAAAAACCCCGAGTGCGAACGCAAAAACACTGCCAACATTAAACCCGCGCTAACGTAAGCAGCAACAACCCGGCACCGACCCCGACCACCGGCCAGCCCCGCGCCCAAAACCCCGCCCTAGTGCGAACGAACCACCCGGCTTAATCTCTCCCCCCGCCCAAGCAAAAACCCCGCAAAACACCAAAAGGCAAGCGCCGTGGTCTGCCACATAAAATCATCGGTGAAATTCTTGGCTATCATCCCGCCCACGAGCGCCAACCCCGCAGCGCTCACCCACGGTACCCCATGCCGCAGGCGCCAGAACCGCCTGCTCAACGCAAGCAGCAGCGTAATCTCCAGCACCACACCAATAATGCCGGTCTCCAGCCACGTATTCAAAAACAGGTTATGCGCGTGCGTCAACGCCTGCGGTTCACGCTCCAGCAACGTGGGCGGAATCTCAGCCTGAAACACCCGCCCCGGCAACGGCTTGCCAAAACCCACACCCGTCCACGTATGCGCCTCACCTTCCCTACCGTAAAACGCCCAAAGCTTGGGACGGGGATCGGAGGACATCGCATCGCCAATGCCCGCCAGCGCCTGCGGCACAAACAGCTTGTCACCAGCCACCGTCACCTCGCGCGCTTCAGGCTTCGGCATGTTATGGCCGAGACGCATCCGCACACTCATCTCCAACGTGCCGACAGCAGCCACGCAAATCACCACGACAGATACCGCCGCAAACAACAGATGCCGCCGGTACAACGGGTAAGCCGCAATCACCAGCGTCACGCCGGCAGCAGGCCAGAAAAAACGGTTGAGCGTAGCGAGCCCAATCACCAGCGCCAGCACCAGCCCGCTCAGGCCGATCGGCCACCAGCGGCGGTTCATCATCAGCCCGGTGAAGAGGGTCATCGAGAAGATGACTAGCGTGCTCGTATGGCCGACACGGTTGTAGTAGTGCAGCAGGACATCGGCGGGATTGGTGGGAGGCAGCAAACGCCCCCAGTAGTACAAGCTGCCCGCAGCAAGCAGCACGCACGCAACCCAGTTGATCAGCACCATCCGCTCAGGCCGCTCGATACGCGTGCCGACCAGCCAGAACGCGAAGAACGACACGAGCGGATACAACACTTCATCAAGCCAGGCATGCATGCTGTCGCGCGGAAACGGCGACCAGGCCACCGACGCAAGCGCCCACGCGCTCCACGCAGCAATAGGCCACAGCAGCGGCCAGCGCAGCGGCGACGGCCGGTCCGGCGAACATGCCGCAGCCAGCGTGCCGATACCCACCAGCCCCAGCGCCATGTTTTCGAGCGCGGTCATGTGGGCGAACATCGCGACAAACATAATGACGGGACACGCCACCCACAGAACGCGTTCCGCCTGCATCCACATCTTCGTCATTGCACTCCCGGAAGAACCGTCCGCAAACTATTGCAGACGACCTCAAGCGATATAAATCCCATGCAGTCGGCATGGTCGCCGCGCCACGCGACACAAGTCGAGGTATTGCGGTCGCAGCGGCGAGCCCACGCCACGTGCCGCCTGAATATATCCGGCTGGTCGCGGCACGGCATGTCCGCGATAGTAACCGGCATGAACGGCGCGTCGCGCCAGTAGTTTCCCGCGCCGTGAATCAACGCATTACCCGGCCCGAACAGCGCGACAGTGGGCACGCCGGTCAGCCGGCCAAGATGCGCCACGCCGGTATCCGGACAGACAATCGCCCGCGCGCCGGCAAACAGATGCCACACCTGCCGCAAGTCGAGACGCCCCGCGAAATTCGGATAACGGGCATCGGGATCGATTGCGTCGATGAGCACCCTTTCGCTGGGCCCGCCGCTCCAGACCGGCGTGCAACCACGCGCTTCCACGAACTCAGCTAGCGAGCGCCAGCGATCATCGGGCCAGCGTTTGACCTCCGTGCTCGCGCCCGGATGCAGCACGACGTAAGGTCGTTGCAACGTGCGGGCATCGTCTGCGGAAAACGCTGCGGGCGCGGGCGCCGGCCAGTCGCTCAGCCGATACGGCCGCGGCGGCGGTCCCGCCACAAGTTCGGTGGCGAGATCCGCCCACGCGGCGGGTACGGCGGGATACGGCACGGTTTCATCGAGCGGCCAGTTCTTCCACGCGGGGATATCGCCGGCATGCCCGACGATCCAGCGGCATTCCGCCGCCAACGCAAGCCATGCGTGCCGATTATCCCCGGCCACGATGCCAAGATCGTACGGTCCCGAACGCAACACGGCATTCACCGAGTGGAAATCGCGTGGATCGAAAGGAATGACATCGATACCGAACGGCCTGCCGGCGTACAGCGGCACGATCGGCTTCGGACACGTCAGTACGATCTGCGCCTGCGGATACTGAACCCGTAATTTGGCGATGAGCGGCGTGAGCAGCAGCGTATCGCCGAGCAGCAAGTGATGCGCAATCAGAATGCGCTTCAGAACCTGCGGCTTGCGGCGCAACGGCTTCAATGCAAGCCGGGGCAATGCGCGGGCGAAGATGCGCACGCGTCCAGAAAGTCGGCTCATCGGGCGGCGTTCCTGCTTGAGGGGCGGTGGCCGTAGATGGCGCCTGATGCGCTGCGGGCGCTCACAGCCGCCAGACCACGAGACCGGCCCCGCTGATCATGTCGAGCGGGAGGCTCGACTTGACGTCGGCGAGCACCGCGCCTGGCTTCGCCAGCGCCAGCAACGCAGCCGTGTTCTCCAGGAAAGCGCGGTGCGGCACCGCCAGCACGACAAGGTCGGCGGGCTGCAGCGCGTCGAAGCGCGTCAGCGTCACGCCGTATTCGTCGAAGGCTTCTGCCGGGTCCGCGAGCGGATCGTGGAGTTGAACGTCGAGGCCATAGTCGTTCAGGTGATGCACGATATCGATCACTTTCGAATTGCGTAGATCCGGACAATTCTCCTTGAATGTCAGCCCGAGCACGACTGCTTTCGCACCGAGCGGCGCGCGGCCGGTCCGGATCAGCGTCTTGACAGCGCGATCCGCGACGAAGCGCCCCATGCCGTCGTTCACCCGCCGTCCAGCAAGGATCACCTGCGGCGTGTAGCCGGACACCTGCGCCTTGTGCGTCAGATAGTACGGGTCCACGCCGATGCAATGCCCGCCCACCAGCCCCGGCGTGAAGGGCAGAAAGTTCCACTTGCTGCCGGCGGCGTCGAGCACTTCGCGGGTATCGATATCGAGGTAATCGAAGATGATGGCCGCCTCGTTCATCAACGCGATGTTCAGGTCGCGCTGCGTGTTCTCAATCACCTTCGCGGCCTCGGCCACCTTGATCGACCCCGCGCGATAAACGCCGGCCGTCACCACCGAGCCATAGACCTCGGCGACCAAGTCGAGCGTCGCCGCGTCCGACCCGGACACGATCTTTACGATATTGCAAAACGTGTGCTGCTTGTCGCCGGGGTTGATCCGCTCGGGGCTGTAGCCGACCGTGAAATCGGTGCCCAGTTTGAGGCCCGATTCGCTCTCGAGAATCGGCACGCAGATTTCCTCGGTGACGCCGGGATACACGGTCGATTCGTACACCACCACATCGCCGCGTTTCAGCGCGCGTCCGACCGTCTCCGATGCCCGTATGACAGGCATCAGGTCCGGCTGAGCGCCCGCGCTGATGGGCGTAGGCACCGCGACAATATGGAAATCCGCCTGCCGGAGGACATCGATGTTATCGGTCAGTTCAAGCGTCGCGGCGGCCAGTTCTTCGCGGCTGACTTCGCCGTTTCGATCAAAGCCCGCACGCAGGTCGGCGAGGCGGCTCGGGCTGATATCGAAACCGATGGTGCGGCGCTGCAAGCCGAAAGCGATGACAACAGGCAAACCCACATAGCCCAGGCCAATAACAGAGACGTGGCGATCATGCATGGTGATAAGTGCTCTTGATTGTCATGATTGGCGCGGGGCCGGGACTACACCGGGCTGCCGTCATTTTATTTTCAAGTAAAGGCGGCTGAGGAGCGGTCGGCTATGTACCCACAGGCGGCTTTTCAGCCATTTCGCCGGCTTGTCGCGCACGTCCAGCCGGAAGATATGCCCCGGATCGCCTTGATGAACGTTGGTGCCGGGCTCCACCGTGTACAGATGGCGAAAGCCCGCGGCGGCCGCTTCTTCCAGATAGTCAGTATCGAAATAACCTTGCGGCCAGCAGAGATGATCCGATACCCCGCCGAGATTCTGCCCGAGCGCCGCACGGGATTTCAGCAGGTCGTCGCGCAAGCTCGCGCGCTTGGCGGCGGCGTTAGCGCTCACGCGGTCCCAGCGTGTATGCGTGTGCGTATGGCTGTGGAACTCGAAGGTGCCGGCCTGACGCATTGCCTCGATCTCCGACCAGCGCAAGATCACCTTATCCGTCTCGCCCGCCTCGATAGCCGCCTTCGACGCCGTATGACCGAGCAAGTCCGGAATTGCGCCTGAACTCGCCGCATTCAGGCGCACGGGTCCGGCATTCACCCAGCCCGACACCAAAAACCCGAGGGCCGTAAAACCATGTTGAGCGAGCACCGGATGCGCGTGGACCCAGTTATCGAGATAACCGTCGTCGAAGGTAAGCACGACCGACTTGTCCGGCACGGGCTCGCCGGCCAGATACGCGCTGAACGCGTTTGCACCCAGCGTGGTGTAGCCCTCGCGCGCGAGCATCGCCATCTGGTCGGCGAAATGCGCCGGGGAAACCGTCACCGCGCCCGCCGCTTGGCTCACGTGGTGATACATCAGCACGGGCACGGCGCGCGCCGTCTTCATGCAGCGCCTCGCTCTCGCAAGCTGCCGTGATAGAAAGCGGCCATCTCGTTGGCCATGGTATCGACGGAAAAACGCGTCTGGGTGATCTGCAAACCCGCCGCGCCCATGCGGCGGCGCTCCTCGGGCGCATCGACCAGGCGCAGCAGCGCGGCGGCGAGCGCGGGGTCGTCGTGCGCGGGCACGAGCAGGCCGTTAACCCCCTCGTCGATAACCTCAGGCACCCCATCCACCGCCGTACCGATAACCGGCAGGCCGGCCGCCATCGCCTCGATAAACGACGTGCCCAACGCCTCCTGATGCGTGGGCAGGACGAACAGGTCGAAGCCCGCCAGCACGTTCGGAATATCGCGGCGCAGGCCGAGCAGATGGATGTGATCAGCGAGACCCTGCGCCTGTACGTTCGAGCGGATTTCATCGAAGAGCGGACCGTCGCCGGCGAAGACGAAATGCAGGTTCGGCCGCTGTTCGATCAACCCCCGGGCGACCCGGATCAAATCGGGATGGCCCTTCTTGTCGCGCATGATCGCGACCGTGCCGGCGATCACCGCGTCCTCGCCGAGACCCAGTTCCCCGCGCAGCGTGGAGTTGGCGCGACTCACCGACGACGCTTTCACGATGCCTGTGTAGATGGTCACGATGTCCTTCTCGGGCACGCCTTCAGACACCAGATAACGCCGCACCGACTGGCTCACCGCCACCACCTTGTGCGGCAGCCACGTGTAAGTCGCCCGCGACGTGATTGCGAGCGCGAGATGGCGCGTGCGTACGATCAGCGGCGTGCCCGCGAGCCGCGCAGCCGCGCCGCCCAGAAGGCTGTCGCGGCCGCTGTGGGTGTTGAGCACGTCGAAGCGGCCTTGCTTGAGAATTCGACGCATGAGAGCGACGGCGCTCACGTCGGCGCCTGAGCGCATGGGTGTGGTGTGGATCGTGAAACCCTCGGCGCCAAGCCGCTCGCCCAGGCGCGCGCCCGGCACGCACACGAGTTCAAGCGTATGACCCCGCTCGCGCAGCGCGAGCATTTCCTTGAATGTGCGATGTTCCTGACCGCCCCATCCGTTGGACGATTCGCTGTGCAAAATTCTCAGCGGTTTCATTACTATGGTGAACTCCGGTGATTCTTGATAGTTTCGCGTGAATGGCGCGGATCCGCGGGTTGTCGGTTCCAAGTTACTGCGTTATTGCGTTACTGCGCGCTGTGTCGGGCGCGTTGTCTTCTTCATCTTCTGCGTCTTGTCAGGCCGCGAGGTGTTGTGTCGGCGGTGGCTGCATGGGAACTTCGACCACGCCGGAAAGGCCTGCAAGACCGGGTCTGGTATAACGATGGCCAGTCAGCGCGCCTTCAGGCAGCACGCCTGCGGTGTCGGTTCGCCTGGAGACAGAGACTATAAACGCAGCATCCGCCGCTGAAGCTTTTAGCTTCAAATTATAGCAATTCACGTGCCCCACTCGAAGCCACATGACTCGCCCAACGCTCGGTATCGCCCTCATCACCTTCAATGCTGCCGCCCGCCTCGCGCAATGTCTCGAAGCGGTTTCTTTCGCCGATGAGATCGTCGTCATCGACGGCGGCAGCACCGATGCCACCGCCGGCATCGCGGAAGCGCATCGCGCACGTGTGATCGATGCGCCCGACTGGCCGGGCTTCGGGCCGCAGAAAAACCGCGCACTCGATGCGCTCACGACCGACTGGGTGTTGTCCATCGACGCCGATGAAATCGTGTCGCCGGAACTGGGTCTCGCGATCCGCGCGGCGCTTGCCAAACCGCAAGCCGATGTCTACTCGGTCGATCGGCTGTCGAATTTTTGCGGGCAATGGGTGCGCCACAGCGGCTGGTATCCGGACTGGATTCCGCGCCTGTTCAAGCGAGGCACGGCGCGCTTCTCCGATGACCTCGTGCACGAGCGGCTCGTGCTGGCGAACCCGGCCGCGACGAAGGTGGCGCGATTGCAGGGCAAGCTGATGCACTACTCGTACGAGGACTTCGAGACCGTCCTGCGCAAGCTCGATACCTACTCCACGGCAGGCGCGCGGCAACGCCACGCGGCGGGCAAACGCGGCAGCTTCGGCACTGCGGTGCTGCGCGGTTTGTGGGCATTCGTTCGCACGTACTTTCTGCGACGCGGTTTTCTCGATGGCCGCGCAGGCTTCATGATCGCCGTGTTCAATGCGCAGACGGTGTATTACCGGTTCCTCAAGCTCGCGCAGTTGAACCAGCCGCGCTGACCGGGGTTTTGATTCCGCCAGCAAGCGCAAGCAACGCCGAAATGTGTGCGGCGATGCTTGTATCGTAGAGAACCGATTTCGCCGATACGTTCACCTTCTTTGCTTCCAGCGCGCGTTGCACTGCGCGGCGCAGATCCTCCGCATTGCCGGGTTCGAACATGAACTTCGCGTCGTCCGCAATCGCGCTGCAGCAGCCGATGCTCGTCGGAAAAATCACCGGCGTGCCGCACATCACGGATTCGATGCCCACCAGCCCGAACGGCTCGTACGTGGAAGCGAGCACGGTGAAATCGGCGGCGCGATAAGCATCCTCGATATTCTTCGCATAGCCGATGTAACGCAGCCTGTCCGAGGTCTGCGCGGGCGGCCGTCCAGCAACGGCGACGACCACCGGCAAGCTGCTATCACCGTCGTCATGCAGTGCCGCTTCGATCAGCGGCAAACCCTTGCGTTCGTGACTGCTCGATGGAAACAGCAGGACGATTTCGTTATCGGCGAAACCGAACTGCTTACGCAGCTCGGCGCGCTTGTTTGCGGGCGCGGGGAAAAGCGCGTGCCGTCCACAGGCGGATAAAGCACGCGGATTTTTGCGTCGGGCACGTGGTAGAGCGCGCGCAATTCGTCGCGCATCATCTCCGAGTGCGCGACGATGATCCCGGCTTGCGCGTATTGCAAACGCTCCAGCGCAATCTGGCGGCTGTCGGAGCGCCGCTCGTGGCGGCCGGTCGCGGCCAGAAAGCCGATATGCGTACCGCCGCAAATCGCAATCTCCGACGACTCCACCCGATTACAGCCGATCAGCACATCTACCCGCGCCTTCTTGCGCGCTCGTTTGAGCGCCCAGTTGAAGTACGTGTCGCGCAGCTTGGAGGGCAAGAACGACACGTTGATCCGATGCGCATCGACCATCGTGCTTTCCGGCTGCGACGTATCGATCATGCGGGCGAAAAACGCCGGCTTCCGTTCACCTGTGAACCCCGCGGCGTTGAACCCGCGAATCAGATCCAGCGCATAACGCTCTAGTCCGCCGCTCAGTTTCAGCGCATTGGCGGAGATGCCGATTCGTGTCACCGCGCTCATTGCGGCTCGCATGCGGTTCGCATCAATAGACGATTTCGATTGAGCTTCCCGCGAACTCGCCGCGCAACGCCGTGATGAGTTCGTCGGTCGGCTTCACGCGCCACGCGTCGCCCAGTCGCACTTCGCCTTCAGCATGCTCGCTGCGATAAACGATGCTCACGTTCAGCCCGTTCGGGATCTGCACGGGCGCACGCTGGCCGCCATCCCGGCCGCCGTCGCGCTCGCCGCCTCCGCGACCACCACGCGATGGCGCTTGCGCCGCTGCCGGCGCGGCGGCTTGTTCGGGCGGCGCGCTATACGCTTCCAGCACCTTCTTCAGCCGCAGCGCGTCGGCGTTGCCGTTCATTTCCACCTTCACCGCCTGCGCATAACGGCTGCGCGCGCGTTCGAGATCCATCGCCGCTTCCACCGTGAAGCGGATGCCGCCGGTGAACGCGTCGTTGCGCGCCTGCCCCTGCACGACCAGCAACTCGTCTTCCTTGAAGAGCGCCTTGTTCGCTTCGAACTGCTCGTTGAACACGGTCACTTCGCACTGGCCGGTGCCGTCGTCGAGATTCACGATCAGCATCTTGCCGCGCTGGGTCATCTGCGTGCGCATGGTGGTGATCACGCCCGCGACCAGCTTGTCGCGCCCTTCCTTCAATTCGCCGATCTTCTGGCGCACGAAGCGGCGCACTTCGGTCTTGTAGGCGTCGAAGAGATGGCCCGACAGATAGAAGCCGAGCGCGCTCTTCTCTTCCTGCAAGCGCTTCTTGTCCGACCACATGGGTTCGTCGACAAGTTCGTGGCCTTGCTGCGGCTCGTCGCCCATGTCGAAGAGACCGGACTGCATCGCGTTGGCGGCTGCCTGATCGGCAGCTTCCATGGCGAGCGACACCGACGCGATCAATTGCGCGCGATTCGTCATGCAGCGAATCGAACGCGCCGGCGCGAATCAGCGCTTCCACCGTGCGGCGATTCACCATGCGGCGGTCGACGCGCATTGCAGAAGTCGAAGAGATCGGTGAACGGACGCTTCTTCGCGCGCGCGCAGGATTTCTTCGATCGCGTTCTGGCCGCTGCCCTTCACCGCGCCGAGGCCGTATCGGATGGTCTTCGAACGCTTGCCGTCGGCTTCGGCGACCGGCTCGAACCGGTACGCCGACTGGTTGATGTCCGGCGGCAACACGGCCATCTTGTTGGCGAGGCAATCCTCGAACAGGATCTTGACCTTGTCGGTGTCGTCCATGGCGAGCGACATATTCGCCGCCATGAATTCGGCCGGATGATGCGCCTTCAGCCACGCGGTGAAATACGCGAGCAGCGCATAAGCGGCGGCGTGCGACTTGTTGAAACCGTAGCCGGCGAACTTCTCCATCAAGTCGAAGATTTCGTCGGCCTTCTGCGGCGGTCAGGCCGTTCTTCGCCGCGCCCTGCGCGGAACAGTTCGCGATGCTCGGCCATCTCCTCGGCCTTCTTCTTACCCATCGCGCGACGCAGCAAGTCGGCGCCACCGAGCGAGTAGCCGCCGATGATCTGCGCCATCTGCATCACCTGCTCCTGATAGACCATGATGCCGTAGGTCTCTTTCAGGACGGACTCGACGCGCGGATCGGGATACTCGACGATCTCGCGGCCGTGCTTACGCGCGCAGAAGCTCGGGATCAGGTCCATTGGGCCCGGACGGTACAACGCCACCAGCGCGATGATGTCCTCGAAGCGGTCAGGCTGCGCGTCCTTCAGCATGCCCTGCATGCCGCGGCTTTCCAGCTGGAACACGGCGACCGTGTTCGCCTTCTTGAGGATCGTAGAACGAAGCCGGGTCGTCGAGCGGCACCTGCGACGAGCGATTCCAGTCCTGCTTCGACGGATCGAGACGGCGGATATAGCGCTCGGCCCAGTCGAGAATGGTGAGCGTGGTCAGGCCCAAGAAGTCGAACTTCACGAGGCCGACCGCTTCCACGTCGTCCTTGTCGTACTGGCTGACCACGCCGCCGTCTTCGCCCTGCGTGTAAAGCGGGCAGAAATCCGTGAGCTTGCCCGGCGCGATCAGCACGCCGCCCGCGTGCATGCCGACGTTACGCGTCAGCCCTTCCACGCGCTGCGCGAGTTCGATCAGCTGATGCACTTCGTCTTCGTTGTCGAAGCGCTCCTGCAGCGTGGGCTCTTCCTTCATCGCGTCCGCGATGGTCACGTGCTTGCCCGGCTTGAACGGAATCAGCTTGGCGATGCCGTCCGTGAACATGTAGCCGAGATCGAGCACCCGGCCGATGTCGCGCACGGCCGCCTTCGCCGCCATCGTGCCGAAGGTCGCGATCTGCGACACAGCGTCCGCGCCGTACTTCTCCTTCACGTACTGAATGACGCGGTCACGCCCTTCCTGACAGAAGTCGATGTCGAAGTCAGGCATCGACACACGTTCCGGATTCAGGAAACGCTCGAACAGCAGGTTGTATTTGAGCGGGTCGAGATCGGTAATGAACAGCGCGTACGCGACGAGCGATCCTGCGCCCGAACCCCGGCCCGGACCGACCGGCACGCCGTTGTTCTTCGCCCACATGATGAAGTCGGCGACGATCAGGAAGTAGCCCGGAAAGCCCATGCCTGATAATCGTCTTGCACTCGAATTCCAGGCGCGCGTAATACGTCTCGCGCTGCGCTTCGCGCGCGGCTTCATCGGGATAAAGCTGCGCGAGCCGTTTCTCGAGCCCTTCCTTCGACAACTGCACGAGGTAGTCGTCGAGCGACATGCCGTCGGGCGTTGGGAACAGCGGCAGTTTCGGCTTGCCGAGTTCGAGCTTCAGGTTGCAGCGCTTCGCGATCTCGACCGTGTTGGCCAGCGCCGACGGAATGTCCGCGAACAGCGCGCACATTTCGTCTTGCGTGCGGAAATATTGCTCGGTCGTAAAGCGCTTCTGACGACGCGGATTCGCGAGCATATCGCCCTCGGAAATACACACGCGCGCCTCGTGCGCGGTGAAATCGTCCGGCGTCATGAACTGCATGGGATGCGTGGCGACCACCGGCAGCTTGAGCTTCGCGGCCAGCGCCACGGCCTGCTGCATATATGCCTCGCCGCCCGGGTGCCCGGCGCGCTGCAATTCGATATAAAACGCGTCCGGAAACAGCTTGGCCCAGCGCTCGGCGTGACGCTTGCGCCGCTTGGTCGTTACCGGCGGCGAACGCCATGCCGATATCGCCATGCTGCGCACCCGATAGCGCCAGCAAGCCCTCCGACAATCCGCTTTCCAGCCACTCGAACTCGACTTCCGCGCGGCCGCGGTATTGATTCGTCAACCACGCCTTCGACAGCAACTCGCACAGATTGAGATAACCGCGCTGGTTTTTCACCAGCAACAGCAAGCGCGAAGGCTTGTCGCGATCTGCCGGATTGGTGATCCAGACGTCGCAGCCGGCAATGGGTTTGACACCTTTGCCGCGCGCTTCCTTGTAGAAACGGACGAGGCCGAAAGCGTTGCCGAGATCGGTCAGCGCGAGCGCGCCCTGACCGTCTTTGGCAGCGGCTTTAACGACGTCGTCAAGGCGCACGATGCCGTCGGCAATCGAGAATTCGGAGTGAACACGAAGATGGACAAAGCGGGGATCTGACATGAACGATATTGTACATGCGCCTATTCGCGAAATTCGCCCGACGCACACGCGTTAGCCGTTCGGCCAAGGCTAATTCGCAATAAGCTGGATGGAAAAAAGTGCCGCATCGGTGTGGGCTCATCGGCCGATCGGCCGAGTCGGAAGCGCTGCGCCGTTTGCGGGATAATACGGATTCGCTGAACGCCTCCAGGCGCTCGTCGAAACCGCTTTTTCCTCCGGCAACGCCCGTTTTCCAGCACTTTAAGAGCATTTGCGTCATGAGCATCGTCAATCTTTCCGCCTATAAGTTCGTGACCATCGAGAGCGGCGCCGACTGGCGCCCGCTGATAGCCGAGCGGTGCACCGCGCTTGGCCTGCGCGGCACCATCCTGCTTGCGCCCGAGGGCATCAACCTGTTTGTCGCGGGCGAGCCGGAGCAGATCGGCACGTTCATGGACTACCTTCGTACAGATCCGCTTTTCGAGGGCAAATTCGCCGATCTCGAGTTCAAGGAAAGCGTGTCGGAGACGCAGCCGTTCGGCAAGATGCTCGTCAAGCTGAAGCGCGAGATCATCACCATGAAAAAGCCGGCGATCCGGCCTGAACTGGGGCGCGCGCCGTCCGTCGGCGCGGCCACGCTCAAGTCGTGGCTGGATCGCGGACATGACGACGAAGGCCGTCCCGTCGTGATGCTGGACACGCGCAATGCGTTTGAAGTGGATGTCGGCACGTTCGACCAGGCGCTCGATTACCGCATCGCGAAATTCAGCGAGTTTCCGGGTGTAATCGAAGCGCATCGCGCGGATCTCGAAGGCAAGACGGTGGTGTCGTTCTGTACCGGCGGGATTCGCTGCGAAAAGGCAGCGATCCACATGAAGGAAGTGGGCATTGACCACGTCTATCAGCTCGAGGGCGGCATTCTCAAGTACTTCGAGGAAGTGGGCGGCGCGCATTACCACGGCGAGTGTTTTGTATTCGATCACCGGACGGCGTTGAATGCCGCGCTTGAACCAGCGGCGCTTACGGAGAATGGCGGCGAGAGCACGGCGGCGGCACGCGCGGAAGACGACGCGGCCGATAGCGATGAAGCGCACGCGGCCATCACGGCTGATGGCCAGGCATCGTTCCCTCATCCATCCGATGCCCGCCGCGAGGTGACCGGGCCGGCCGGGCCGACCGCTACTGACGGTCATTCGTCGCACCTGTCGCGTTGAACGCGTTGAATCCCACCTTGATAAATCGGCGCACCGGATGAACACCGACCGGGGCTATCGCGGGCGTTTTGCGCCCTCACCTACCGGGCCGCTGCACTTTGGCTCGCTGGTGAGCGCGTTGGCCAGCTTCCTCGATGCGCGCGCTCATCGAGGGACATGGCTGGTCAGGATTGAAGATATCGATGGCCCACGCACGGTGCCGGGGGCGGCCGAGGAGATTTTGGACACGCTCGGCAAATTCGGCATGCATTCCGACGAGCAGCCGGTCTGGCAGAGTCAGCGTGAAGATGCCTACCAGCGGGCACTCGAGCAGTTGCTCGCCGGCGGCTTTGTGTTTCCTTGCGGCTGCACGCGTCGCGAGATAGCTGATTCGCGCGCTCATAGCCATGCCCGGCATGCCACGCTGGCTTATCCGGGAACGTGTCGCGACGGGCTGCACGGCAAATTGCCGCGTGCGTGGCGGATGCGCGTTCCCGATGGCGATGCGGCCGTTTTAACCTTCGAGGACCGGTGGCAGGGAACGCAAACGCAGGATTTGGCGAGAGACGTCGGCGACTTTGTGCTTAAGCGTGCCGATGGCGAATGGGCGTATCAACTGGCGGTTGTCGTGGACGATGCGCAGGCTGGCATCACGCATATTGTTCGTGGCGCTGATCTGCTGGATTCGACCGCGCGGCAGATTTACTTGCAACGTTGCCTGGGTGTTTCGACGCCGGTTTATCTGCACGTTCCCGTGGTGGTGAATGAGTTCGGTGAGAAGCTGAGCAAACAAACAGGCGCGGTGGGACTGGACGGCGCGACGCCGCTCGTTGCGTTGATGCAAGCCGCACAACATCTCGGCCTTGCGCCAGGCTCGGCCGCTTCGCTTGAAGGGTTTTTCTCCGATGCCACTATGCAGTGGGCCAGGCGCTTTGCGGTTTAGACGCTGTTGCGGGATTCGGTGGGCGGGGTCGGTGCCGGGTGGTCGGGGCTATTCTGAGGTCGGGCGAGGTCGATGCCGGGTTGCTGCTGCGTACGTTAGCGCGGGTTATACGTTGGCTATATTTTTTTTCACTATTAGCCACTGTGCGTGGCGGCAGGTTTTTTGCATTCGCACTCGGTTTTTTGGGGAGCGGGCTACCGGCGGCGGTCAGGGGTACGTGCTGGGTTGCTGCTGCGTACGTGAGCGCGGATTAAATGTTGGCTAAATTTTTTATCACTATTAGCCACTGTGCGTGGCGGCACTTCATTTCTTTGTCCAACGGCGACAAAGAAACGAAGCAAAGAAAACGCCTTTCCACAATCTGTATTAAGTGTCCCCAGCGTGCAGACCACTGCTTTTGGTTCCCGCGTAGTACGGTGCTCGCTAGAACCAAGAACACTTGAAACCCTCCTTCTCGCGAATCCTTACATCCCCACGCTTCGCCACCAGTGCTCTCGGGCAAGATCAACGCGCCCACGCGAGCCGGTACGGCCTCACCCAAGCTACAGTGAGCTGAAAACCGAGTCGAGGTTCAGGGGTTCAGGGGTTCAGGGGTTCAGGGGTTCAGGGATTCAGGGATTCAGGGATTCAGGGATTCAGGGATTCCGGCGGGAAGAGGCGCGATATTAAGACGTGGCTTTTTCGCGCGTAGCGTGGGGCGTGGGGCGTCCCAGCATATTTAGATTCGCCGGTGCCGAGCTTATGGCCGTGCGGGTGGGTAGGCGCGCCGATCTTGCCCGAGAGCACTGGTGGCGAAGCGTGGGGATGTCAGGATTCGCGAGAAGGAGGGGTTCAAGTGTCCGTGGTTTTGCGAGCACCGTTCTACGCGGGAACCAAAAGCAGTGGTCTGCACGCTGGGGACACTTAATACAGATTGTGGGGAGGCGTTTTCTTTGCTTCGTTTCTTTGTCGCCGTTGGACAAAGAAATGAAGTCCCGCCACGGACAGTGGCTAATAGTGATAAAAAATATAGCTTACGTACAACCCGCGCTAACGTAAGCAGCAGCAACCCAGCACCGACCCCGACCACGAGCGCAAGAACCGCCGCCAACCCCACCCCCATCGCCCTGCGCGAGCAAGAAAAACCTCAAGACCCTGACGGAGTCCTCCTCGGCATCCCCAACCCACCGAGTAACGCTGCCAGCGGCTGCCTCGGCGTGCTCTTGCGCTCCGCTTCCGCAGCCGCGTCATCCTGCGTTTTCCTCGTCGACGCCGCCGACGGCACATACGGCTTCAGGAAAAAGTCATCGATAGGTTGCTGACGCGTATGCGACCGCTCGAACGACGTCGAGCGCCGACGCGGCTCCTCGCTGCGCGCATGCCGATGTTCACCACGCTCCGGTCGCCCCGTCCGCTCTTCACGACGAGCAGGCGAAGACGCCTCGCGCCTCAGCGGCAAATCCACCTTCAGCACCATGACTTCAAGCGGCCGCTTGATCAGCTTTTCGATATCGGCGAGTTGCTTACGCTCGTTCGGGCTGCACAGCGACAACGCATCGCCGGTTGCCCCGGCCCGCCCTGTCCGCCCGATTCGATGAACATAATCTTCCGCGCTGAACGGCAGATCGAAGTTGATCACCGCGGGCAAATCCGTAATATCCAGGCCGCGCGCAGCAACGTCAGTTGCGACAAGCGCCTCGATCTCGCCCTTCTTGAACGCCTCGAGCGCTTGCATCCGCTCGCCTTGCGTGCGGTCACCGTGAATGGCCGTCGCGATAATTCCGTCCTTCTCCAGCACGCGGGAAAGGCGGCTCGCGCCAATCTTGCTGTTGCAGAACACCAGCACCTGCTTCAGGCCGCGATCGCGAATCAGTTGCGTCACCGCGCCCGATTTGTCGCTTTCGGCAACTTCGAACACAATCTGCCGAACGTTCGCGTTCGTGGAATTGCTGCGCGCGACTTCGATGGTCTGCGGATTGCGCAAATACGTCGCCGCGAGTTTCTTGATTTCGCCCGAAAAGGTGGCCGAAAACAGCAGCGTCTGACGATCTTTCGGCAGCAGATTCAAGATGCGCTGAAGGTCCGGCAGGAAGCCCATGTCGAGCATGCGGTCAGCTTCGTCGAGAACAAGAATCTGCACCTGGCCAAGATTGAGCGTCTTTTGCTGAACGTGATCGAGCAAGCGTCCGGGCGTGGCGATCAAAATTTCCACGCCGCGCCGCAGCGCTTCCGATTGCGGGTTCATATCGACACCGCCGAACACCACCGTGCTGCGCAACGGCGTGTGCTTGGAGTAGGCCTGCACGTTGGCGGCGACCTGATCGGCGAGTTCACGCGTCGGTGTGAGAATCAGCGCGCGCACCGGGTGACGGGCAGGCGATGCGCTCGTGCTCGCCATCGGCAGCAGGCGCTGGATGATCGGCAGCGAAAAACTCGCGGTCTTGCCGGTGCCGGTTTGCGCGGCGCCCATCATGTCGCGGCCGGCCAGCACCACGGGAATCGCCTGCGCCTGGATGGGCGTGGGGATCGTGTAGCCGGAATCGACCACCGCCCGCAAGATATCGGCCGACAGGCCGAACTGGTCGAACGTAGGCACGGGACCGGGCACCGCGGATTCGGTGGCGCCCAACTCGGCAGCGGCCTGAGGCGCGTGATGTTCAGTGCGGGTATCGGCCGCGGGTGCAACTGCAGATGCAAGCGCGGGCGCAGCGTCGGATGAAACGGCAGACGGGTTCGTGGCGACGGAATCGGACATGGTGACTTTGGTGGCTTTCGCTTTCGCTAAAAATGCGCCGGAGCGGCGCGCGAGCGGTCATTCCACCGCTCATGGACATCGATGAAGAAGCCGCGCGTTTCGTCGCCGCGTGAAACAAAACCGGCAAACGACGATCAACGTACGGACTTCGAACCCGCAAGGCTTCTACCTCTGCGAATTTTCGCTTGGGTCCGGTCTGACGCAACCGGACAGCGTAGTACATATAGCTGGCATAAAGCTGATACAAGCGGCTAAGTACGGGTGGCAAGCACATGTGCTGCGTTGCCTTGGCGGCAGCCGCGGGCTTGAAACAAATGGCCAGGCGATCTGAAAGCTCACCGGCCCTGCCCGCCTCGAGGCCAATCTTCGAGGCCATTTTTGCGGCGCATTTTCCAGTCCCGCCGACTGAGGCGTTCGGACCACAGGAAAGCCCGCCATTGTAGCACTCCGCAGCTACACCTCAGTGTCGATCGGACGGTTGTCGTTCAAGCCGCTTGTGGCCCCGAAAAGCCCGGCCAGCAGGGATTCGGGGCCATTGAACACCACCGCTACAACAGCCTATTTCGGTTTCGACACAGCTTTCACCACATCCCTTACGACCATCAGGCGCAATTCCGTCATGTCTTCGATAGCGTATTTCACGCCTTCGCGACCCAATCCCGAATCCTTGACGCCGCCATACGGCATGTTGTCGACGCGAAACGACGGCACGTCGTTGATCACCACGCCGCCCACTTCCAGCTCGTCCCACGCGAGATTCACGTTGGTGAGGCTATCGGTGAAAACGCCGGCCTGCAGGCCGAAATCGCTGTCGTTGACCGTTTCGAGCGCCTGGGCGAAATCGGTGAACTTTTCGAGGATAGCGACCGGCCCGAACGCTTCCTTCCGATACAGATCCTGGTCGCGCTTCACGCCTTCCAGCAGCGTCGCCTCGAACATCGCGCCATCCACCTTGCCGCCCGCGACGATCTTCGCCCCGCTCGTCACAGCGCTTTCCATCCAGCCGGCAAGCCGCTTCGACTCGGATTCCGAGATCATCGGGCCGACGAAGGTCTGTTCGTCCTTCGGATCGCCCATTTTCAGCGACTTCGTCTTGGCGATGAGCTTTTCACGCAGCGCATCGTAGATATCGGCGTGAACCAGAATCCGCTGCACGCCGATACAACTTTGCCCCGACTGATAAAACGCGCCGAACGCCAGGCGGTCCACGACGTAATCGAGCTGGCCGCCCTGGTCGCGGTCGACAATCGCCGCCGCGTTGCCGCCGAGTTCCAGGATCACCTTCTTCTTGCCCGCCTTCTTCTTCAGATCCCAGCCGACCGCCGGCGATCCGGTGAACGACAGGAGACGGAACCGCTCGTCGGTGGTGAAGAGATCCGCGCCGTCGCGATGGGCCGGAAGGATCGAAAACGCGCCCTTCGGCAGATCGGTTTCCGCGAGAATCTCGCCCATGATGAGCGCGCCGACGGGCGTGCGGCTAGCGGGCTTCAGCACGAACGGGCAACCCGCCGCAATCGCCGGCGCGACCTTATGCGCCGTGAGATTCAGCGGGAAATTGAACGGCGAGATGAACGAGCACGGCCCTATCGGCACGCGCTTGTAATAGCCGTGATACCCGGCCGCACGCGGCGCGATTTCGAGGTTGATCATGCCGCCGTCGATGCGCACCGACTCCTCCGCCGCGACCCTGAAGGTATCGATCAGGCGCGTCACCTCGCCCTTCGAGTCGTTGATCGGCTTGCCGGCTTCAATGCAAAGCGCCTCGGCGAGTTCATCGAAACGCTCGCGAAAGCGCTTCACGCAATGATCGAGCACCGCTTGCCGCTGATACGGCTTGAATTCCCGCATCGCGCGTTGGGCCGCGACAGCATGGCCGATGGCCGCATCGATCGCCTTGGCGTCGGCCATTGCCACGCGGGTCGCGACTTCGCCGCTGAATTTATCGGTGACTTCCAGGTCCGTGTTCGCCGCGACAGCAACATTGGCCAGGTAATACGGATAGGTTTTCTTCAGCATGTCAGCCCTTTCATCAGTCTAAAGTTGCGCGCTCAGCCGTTCGATCTCGCGATTGAGCACGCGCTCGTTGTCCGAATAGTCCGAATAGTCTCGCGCAGCGACGGCGCCAGGCCAGCCGCCGAATTCACTCTGTCCCAGCGCCCCGTAACTTTGCGCATAGGCGACAAAATCCGGGTTCTACGCGTCATGCCGTAATCGGGGAAACGTTGCGCAACATTACTCCGTATAGCCATTCGATGCCGCGAGCGACGAGGTAACCCTGCTCACCGTCCGCGCCTTGACGCGCAATGTCCTTGGAGAGACACGAAATTAAAAAACCCGTTCCGACTTACGTCGAAACGGGCTTTTTTGTCATCATCCAGCGCTGCTGCCTACTAGGTTCCTAGGTTCCGGTCTTGCAATCGGCGAGCATCGGCGGGGCGTTGGGGTCGGCGGTATCGTCGGAGAGCGTGCCTTGCGGACCCTTCGTCCACCACGTGTAGTGATCGCCGACGTATTTCGCCCCCGATGCCGAGAGCACGTTCACAAACAGCATCTTCCGGCCATCGACTGTCAAGAGCGCAAAGCTCTGCTTGTTCTTCGTATTCATATACTGGACGGTCAGCGCATTGCCGCCGCTGCATACGTAACGAAGCGTATTCGTCGTCGCCGTCTGAATCTGCGGCACGGTCAGCGGCATGGCGAAAGCTGCTTGCGTCGCGGTCATCAGACACGCCGCGCTTGACGTTGCAACAAACGTCGCCGCCAGAGATTTGATCGTTCGTTCGAAAACTTGTTTCATCGTTCCATCCTTCTGTTACTTCCTTGCCAGTGACTTCTTGATCATTGATTCGGCGTCGTTCCATGCCCAATCACGGATCGATCACGGCGGCGCACGCGTCGGTGGGCGCGGCGGCCAGATGGCCGACCAAAGGCACGATCTTCAATCCCGCCGATGCCACCCGGCACGGCGCCGCTGCAACGCCACATCCGCTCAGCCCAACCAACGTCACGCACAGCGCGACCATTGCACACCATTTCACTTGAAACCTCCGTGCCGCCCGCGCGAAGCGTGTGGCGAGCGGCGTGTTGCCGTCATCGGAGGGAGACGGGTCTTACCTTGGACGCAGCCAGCTTCGCGCGTTCCCGCGCTTCGTCCGTGTCGCGTCCGGTTGCAAGCGCCACGCCCATGCGGCGCTTGGCGAAACTTTCCGGTTTGCCGAAGAGGCGCAGGTCCGAATCAGGGACGGCGAGCGCATCGGCGACGCCTTCGAACGCGATGCCGGCTTCGTCCAGCCCGCCGTAAATCACCGCCGATGCACCCGGCGCGCGCAAGGCGGTATCGACGGGAAGGCCGAGGATTGCGCGCGCGTGCAGGTCGAATTCGGAGAAACGCTGCGTGGCGAGCGTGACCAGACCCGTGTCATGCGGACGCGGGCTGACTTCCGAAAACCAGACGTCGTCGCCGCGCACGAACAATTCGACGCCGAACAAACCGCGCCCGCCCAGCGCTGTCGTGACCTTTTCCGCGACATCGCGCGATCTGGCGAGCGCTGCGGCGCTCATGGCTTGCGGTTGCCACGATTCCACGTAGTCGCCCGCCACCTGGACATGGCCGATAGGCTCGCAAAAATACGTCTGCAGATCACCCGTTTCCGGGCTGACCGCGCGCACGGTGAGTTGCGTGATCTCGTACTCGAAGTCGATAAACCCTTCCACGATCACGCGCCCAAAATTGACGCGCCCGCCGGCCATGGCGTGCTGCCACGCGGGTTCGATATCGGCGGCGGTCTTGAGCACGGATTGCCCCTTGCCCGACGACGACATCACCGGCTTCACCACGCACGGAAACCCGATCTTGCCGATAGCCGCCTTCATCTCGTCCAGCGATTCGGCAAAGGCATAGGGCGACGTGGGCAGGCCGAGCGTTTCGGCGGCGAGCCGTCGAATGCCTTCGCGATTCATGGTGAGTTGCGTCGCGCGCGCGGTCGGGATCACGACGGCGAGCTGCGCGGCTTCGATCTCGGCGAGGGTATCGGTTGCTATCGCCTCGATTTCCGGCACGATCAGATGCGGCCGTTCCGCTTCGATCAACGCGCGCAACGCGGCGCCGTCGGTCATGTCGATCACGTGCGAGCGATGCGCGACCTGATGGCCGGGGGCATCGGCGTAACGGTCGACGGCGATCGTCTCCACGCCGAGCCGCTGCAACGCGATGATCACTTCCTTGCCGAGTTCGCCCGCGCCGAGCAGCATCACGCGGGTCGCGCCGGGCGTGAGCGGCGTGCCAATATTCGTCGGCTGCACGCCGGACTGAGGGGAGGACGCAGCGGACTTCGCGCTCTGCATGGATGCTCCGGGAAAGAGGCCTGTGAAGCCCGGGATGTTAACACGCGCACCCGCGACGGCGCATGATCTGCAAGGTCTTACGGGACGAGTTGCCAGGAGCAACGGAGAACGTCCCTGCTCGTTCGAGCGACAGAATTGCATCGCGGACGTAGCTCGTTCTGGCGTGCCAGAAAGACCGCCGCGTGTGATGTTTCTTTACACATCGCAACGATTTCCCCGCAATCGGTCTTGCTCATTCGCCTGATGAGTGCGATACCCTTACGGTTTTGCCAGCCTGAGGAAATTCCATGTCGATGCAGCCTTCCCGTTTGCAAACTGCGCAGACTTCCACGCGCAGCCGGGTCCATGCTGCCGTCCCGCGTTCCAGGCCTTCGTTTGCCGCGGTTGTTTCGATAGCGGCCCTTGCTTTTAGCAGCATGCTCGCCGGCTGCGCGCTGCCGACGCACCCCGACAGCGCCGCGCCGCCGACCGATCCGTACAACCCCGCAGCAACCCAGCTTCTCGACGATACCCAATGGCAGCTCGCCAGTTGGGCCGACGCCAACGGTAAAACGCGCCCGGTTCCCGGTAGTTCGGACGCGAGCGCCGGCCGCGCTGGTGAGCCGATCACGCTGAATTTTTCGACGCAAGGCGGTCAGCGCAAGACGAATGGTTTTTCCGGCTGCAACCGTTTTGCAGGCACCTACGATCTGACCGACGGCAAGCTTACGTTCGGGCCACTTGCGAGCACCCGGATGGCGTGCGCGCCGGGGCCCGGAAGTTCGCTCGAACAGCCGTTCCTGAGCGGACTGGCAAGTATTGATAAAACCGGGGTGCAAATGCGGCCGCCGCAAGAATTGCAGATCACGCTCAAAAACGGCGATGTCATGAAGTTCACACAACGCGCGCAACCTTGAGGGAATAGTTCGGGCGACGCTGCGTGATGTTCAGCCACGGTTCAGCTACGGCGCCTTCCGCCTGAGCACCGCCCTGCTTCGCCGCGTTCATGGCGGTTAAACTCGGCGGTATCGTTTTTATCGTTGGATTTATCTTTGTCTGAGCCTGGGTTCGCTGCTCACATCGCTTACATCATTCCTGGTTCCTTGCATGCACACGGTAGTTTTCGGCTGGTTCGGTGTCTCGGCCGTCTGGTTCATCCCTCTTCTCTGGCGCATCGTCAAGTCCGTTCTGCCGAACGGCGGCGGCCTGCGCGGTCCCGGCACGATCCGGCTCTGGCTCGGCTTCTTTTGCGTGCTGCTCGCGAGTTGCACGCTCGAAGCCGCGCTGTTTCACTCGTTTGCATTCGCCGCAGACACCGACCATCTCGGACGCGCGCTGTTGCTCGGCCTGGCGGGTCACGGCGGCGTCATTAGCACAGAGGGCGCGGTTGGCGCCGGTGCGGGCGCGGCCATCGTGTTCCTGATCAGCTTGCCGTGGCTTTGCGGCTTCCTGTGGCGCGAAGCTTTCGGATGGGCGAACGGCGCATTCGGGCTCGGTATGAAGCCGGAGTGGTTCGCGGCACGGGAACGCGCCGTTCGCGAAAAACCATCGCGCGGCAAAGCCGAAACTCGCGGCAGCAGCGTTGGCCTTGGCAGTTTCAGGACGAGCGGCGTGAGCGGCGCTACATCACCCGGCAGAACATCGCACGATGCCCCGGCGCTCGGCTTGCCGAGCGCGACCCAACGCCAGGGCGGCCGCTATCAGAGGCCGACGGTCTGGCGCCCGCAACCGGCGCGGCGAAGCGAAGCCGAGCGGCCGATGCGGGGTCCCGAGGCGGCACGTCCCATCGAACCGTCGTCGACGACACGTCGTGAACCGCGAGGCAAAGATAGCTACTCGGACCACTTCCCCGATGCGCTGCCGACGGCTTCGCGTAACGGCCGTGGCGTCGTGCCGCAGGAGCCGCTTGAACCTGTCGCCCCGGCCGGATGGTTGAAGACCGGCGGATCGCAGGGAACGGGGTATCGGGCTGCGGGCGTGAATACGCCGGACGCCGGTGCCCCCGCGCGGGCGACGACGTTGAATTCTTCCGCTCACGCCACTCCTCGTAGCACCGCTCGTCCCGCCGATACCGCCGCGCCCCGTCCGCCCGAGGTATCGCGTGTGGCGTCGAACCGAAACGCATCTGGGTCTGGCACTGTCCGTGCGTCCGGTTTGTCCACTGGGTCGTCTCAGGCGGCGCGTAATTCGTCGATGACTCCGGCCCGCGGCAAGGCGTTTCCGGGCGTCGTTTCGAGTGAGTCTTTTTTTGCGGCGACGGGATCGTCCGCGAACACGCAGTCCGCGAAACCGGCCGGTCCGCCGCCGGAGCCTGAACGTATCAAGGAGGCGCTGCGCTCCATCGAGCAAAGCACCGCGCAATGGACCTCCCGCGCGGGCGTTGTGGATGTGTCGAAGACGGTTCCCGGTGCGGAGAACAGCGCTGTCATTGCGCCTGCGCCGAGCACCGAGGAATTGGCGAAGGCCTCGCCCGCTGCTATCGAGATCACTTCCAATTCGACCGCAGCGCCTTTTGAAGCGCCATTGGCAACGGCTTCGACCCAACCAAGCGCACATCCAGACACGCCGATAGAAACTGCAGCAGCGGCCAATCTGCCGGTGTCATCGGCGGATGCCCTGCTACAACCGGCCGTTGAAACGCGCCCGACCGAAACGGTGTCGACGGAAGGCGTTGCATCGCTTGCGGCATCGAGTGTTGCAGGCACGTACTCGTCGAGCGCATCGTCACGCGATGGCTACACCTTCGCGACTGGCGCTCAGAGCATCGTGCGCGAAACGCCGCCGCCCGAGACAATTACGAGCGCGAGCGGTAAAGCGGATATTGGCGACGAAGCCGGTCCCATTGCGCTGAATAACAGCAGCCAGACGGCCCAAGCAACGGCACCTTCCGCACCAACGCACGTCGGCGACGTTCCACCGTCGGCCACCCGCAATGAGCACGCGCTTGGCGTCGATGCAACGCGCGACGCCGCTCCGGTATCGCCGAGATCGGAAAGCATCGTGCCGTCACCAACGCACGTTGTCGACGTTCCACCGTGGGCGACCCGCATCGAGCAAGCGCTTGGCGCCGATGCGACGCGCGACGCCACACCGGTATCGCCGAGATCGGAAAGCGTCGTGCCGACACCAACGCACGTCGGCGACGTTCCACCGTGGGCCACTCGCATCGAGCAAGCGCGCGGCGCCGACTCTACGCGCGACGTCGCATCAGAATCTCCGGTACCGGAAAGCGCAGCACCGCCATTCTCCACGCCGAACTGGCAAGCGGGCGTAAGCAGCTCACGTCCTCCCGTGCCGCCATTTCGCGTCGTCGAATCGAACGCCGCGTCGCAGAAGGATGACGCCGACGCTCGCAGATTCGAATCTGCCTCCGCGCTCCCGGCCGATTACGAAGCGGAAGCAGAAACCGAGGCAGAAGCCGAAGCCGACGACCACTCCCCCGCTCCCTCGAACATCGTCCACTTCCCGCGAGCCGGCGCAGCACCCGCGCCCGAAGAACCACAACCCGAAACCCGCCCGCCAGTACGCGGATTCGTCGCGACCGAA
This sequence comes from uncultured beta proteobacterium, assembly GCA_963708695.1. GTDB lineage: Bacteria > Pseudomonadota > Gammaproteobacteria > Burkholderiales > Burkholderiaceae > Caballeronia. Next base: position 117,872 of record CAVPTS010000011.1, on the reverse strand, counting down.
TTCGAGTTCCACGCGCCGGCAGCGTCAGCCGTCGACCTCCCCGGCCTCGATCTTCTCGAGCCCGCGTCCGACGAAGTCGAGCCCGTCTCCGAGCAACACCTCGCCGACACCGGCCAGCTCATCGAGCAACGGCTGCAGGAATTCAAAGTACCGGTAACCGTGGTCGGTGCATCGGCGGGACCGGTCATCACGCGCTTCGAAGTCGAACCGGCGCTCGGCGTGCGCGGCAGCCAGATCGTCGGTTTGATGAAGGATCTGTCGCGCGGGCTCGGGCTGACATCCATACGCGTCGTCGAGACAATTCCCGGCAAGACCTGCATGGGTCTCGAACTGCCGAACGCCAAGCGGCAAATGATCCGGCTTTCCGAAATCCTGGAAGCCGATGTCTATCGCGACTCGAAGTCGTTCCTCACGATTGCGATGGGCAAGGACATCGTCGGCAATCCGGTCGTGACCGACCTCGCGCGCGCGCCGCACATGCTTGTCGCCGGCACGACGGGTTCAGGCAAATCGGTGGCGATCAACGCGATGATCCTTTCGCTGCTCTACAAGGCGAAACCGGAAGACGTGCGCCTGATCATGATCGACCCGAAGATGCTGGAGCTGTCGGTGTACGAAGGCATTCCGCATCTGCTCGCGCCGGTCGTGACCGACATGAAGCTGGCCGCGAACGCGCTGAACTGGTGTGTCGGGGAAATGGAGAAGCGCTACAAGCTGATGTCGGCGGTGGGCGTACGCAACCTGCAGGGTTTCAACCAGAAAGTGCGCAACGCCGATGCAGCCGGCAAGAAACTGACCAACCCGTTCTCGCTCACGCCCGACGCGCCCGAACCGCTCGCCAAGCTGCCGATGATCGTGGTCGTGATCGACGAGCTCGCCGACCTGATGATGGTCGCCGGCAAGCAGATCGAGCAATTGATTGCGCGGCTCGCCCAGAAGGCGCGCGCCGCCGGCATCCATTTGATTCTCGCGACGCAGCGGCCATCGGTGGATGTGATCACCGGCTTGATCAAGGCGAACATTCCGACGCGCGTCGCGTTTCAGGTGTCATCGAAGATCGATTCGCGCACGATTCTCGACCAGATGGGCGCGGAATCGCTGCTCGGCGCCGGCGATATGCTGTTCTTGCCGCCCGGCACGGGCTATCCGCAGCGCGTGCACGGCGCATTTGTCGCCGATGAGGAAGTGCACAGCGTCGTGGAGTATCTGAAGCAGTTCGGCGAGCCGGAATACGAGGAAGGGATTTTGTCGGGGCCAGCGCCTGAAGGCGGCGCGCAGGACCTGTTCGGCGAGACGCCGGATGCTGAAGCCGATCCGCTGTATGACGAAGCCGTATCGTTTGTATTGCGTACGCGCCGGGCATCGATTTCGTCGGTGCAGCGGCAATTGCGGATTGGCTATAACCGTGCAGCACGGCTCGTCGAACAGATGGAATCGGCCGGCCTAGTTTCGCCGATGGGCACGAACGGCAACCGCGAAGTGCTGGCGCCGGGTCAGCCTGAGTAAAGGTGATTCGGTGACCTGGTGATCTGGTGCCCGCAGTCACCGGATCACCGAGCTCACCACAACCGGAATCTGCGCAGCAAATACAGCGTCACGGCCGCGCAAACCGCCATCACGCCCATCACCACCGCGAATGAATAAGGATCGTGCGTGCCGGGCAATCCCGACACGTTCATGCCGAAGATGCCGGACACGAGCGTCGCAGGCATCAGCAGCGCGGACATGATCGCGAGCCACAACAGCTTGCGGTTGATGTCCTCCGAAAGCAGCGCCGCGATCTCATCCTGCAGCAGCTTCGAGCGTTCGTATTGCGCTTCGAGTCCGGCACCCAGGCCGTTTAGCACCTGAATGGCCTGAATCAGCGTTTCCATGGATCGCGGTTCCGCCCATTCCAGCTTCCGCAACACAAGTTGCGTGAGCGCGTTGCGTTCGGGATCGACGAACCGCTTCACCTCCACCAGCCGCCGCCGCACCGAGCCCAGCTCCGCGCGCCAGTTCGTATGACGGCCGTCCAGCACGCCCTCTTCCACGTCGTCGAGCCGGTCGCCGATTTCATCGATACGATCCGCAAACGTCTCGTTCAGCGCGCGAATCAGGCCGGCGAAGAGTTCGATGGTGTCGCGAAACACCGCACCCTCCAGCACGGCGTGGCGCAACCGGTCGGTGGATTGCAGCGGCTGCGCGCGCACGGTGATCATGCGGTTTTTATCGACGTAAAAGCGCAGCGCGCCCGTCGCCCGGCGCGTGGCCTGGGCGTTCGGATCGGCCTCCGGCGTGTCCGCGACGCGCTCCAGATCGGCAACCACGCCGTACATGAACGTTGAGCCCATGTGCACGCGCGGCCGCTTGTCCTCACCGTTCAGGAATTCACGCGCAACGTCCGGCATGGCGGTGACGCCGGTCAGCCAACTCTCCACGGTGTCGTCGTTCGCGCTCAAATGCAGCCATATGGGACCGTCACCCGCGATCTCGCGGCGCGCTTCGTCCCATGACAACCGCAACGCCTGCGCGCCGGAAAAGCGAAACGCACAGATAAAACCCGGCGGCGTGGGCGCGTCTTTAGACCAATTGCCGCCGGCGCGTCCGGCTTCCTGGCTAGTTATTGGCGTTGTATTCAACTTTGATTTCCTTCAGTACCGGGACAACCCCCGCACTTGCTCGTGTTACTGGGTCAGCAAAAATGGGTCAGCAAAAACCGCGCCGCCGAATGCTCAACGGCGCGGGGTAGAGCACGATCATCAGGAAGGCGAAACAAACTTGAAATCGACGGGTGAGCCGATCTCAAGGCGCTTAGGGTCGGACGCGAGTTCACCGGTCTGCGGGTTGCGCCGGAAGAAATACACGCTATCGCTGTCCTGATTGCCGATGACCAGCCAGCGTCCGGTCGGATCGATGGCAAATTCACGCGGCGTCTTGCCGAGCGTCGAACGCCGGCCGAGCAGCTTGAGATGACCATCGGACGGGTCGACCGCGTAGGTCAGGATTTCGTTTGCATCGCCGCGATTGGTGGCATAGAGAAAGCGCCCATCGGGCGACAGATGGATCGCGCCGCCGCCAATCTTGCCCTTGAAGCCGGGCGCGGTCATCGGCAGGGTTTGCCTGAGCGTGAGCTTGCCGTCGTTGTAGTCGTAGACGGACACCGATGCATTCATCTCGGTCGTCAGGTAGGCGTGCGTGCCGGCTTGATCGAAGATCAAATGACGCGGGCCGGAACCGGGTTTGACGAGCGTGTAGCGCGCCTCGGTCGGGCCGAAGAGACCACGGCTGCCGTCGGGTGTGTATCGATACGAATACAACTTGTCCGCGCCCAGATCCTGCGCGAACAGATAGTGGCCATCGGGCGAAAACACGGTGGAATGCACATGCGAATTATCCTGGCGCCCTTTCACGGGACCGCTGCCGTCGTGATGCACGGTGAGCACCGACGGCCCGACGCGCTCGCCGTCCAGCGGAAACACGGCAAAACTGCCGCCCGGATTCGATGCCACCGAATAGTTCGCCGTCACCAGATAGCGGCCATCGGGGGAGATCGCGAGATAGGCGGGATCGTTGCCATCGGAGGAGACGTGGTTCACGAAGCTGAGCTGGCCGCTCGCCGGATCGAAGTTGAATGCGCTGATGCCGCCGCGCTGCGAGGCGGGACCGTTGTCGCCGGGCAGTTCGTTGACGGCATAGACATGATGCCGATCCTTGCTCACCACGAGATACGACGGATTCACCGCCTTGGCCGATGACAAGCGCGTGATCGCGCCGTTGCTCGTATCGAATCGATACACATAGATGCCTTCGCTCTTGCCGCTGCCGGTGTAGGTGCCGACCAGAAGGTCGAAGACGCCGTTATCGGCGGCGCTGGAAGTGGTTCCCGACGTGCCGGCCGTAGTCTCCGCACCTTGCGCAAACGCCTGAGTAGCCGCTAGCGAAAGTACCGCGGCGAAGCTTGCCGCGAACGCTTTCGATAACAACCTCGGCCGGATTTGCGCCCTCGAATGTACAAGCCCGGTGGACCGGCACGATGTTTGCGTGGGGACCATGCGCGGGGAATACCAAGTAAAAGTGGAATGCATTACAACCTCCTGATCGTTCGTTATTACGGCTTGTTTCAGGTCTTGTTTGTCGCGCAACGAGCACGATTGCTTTCGAATGCTACCGGAGGTGCCGCCGGGGAACCGCCGGGTGCCGCCCCATTGTCACCGGCCACCGGTTCGGCGCATGATGCAGCCCACTTCCCATCTAAAACAACGCAAGGAGCCGCAATGAATATTCATCTTAGCCTCGGTCCGCTGGTTGCCTTGATAGCCGGCATTTTGATCCTGATCATGCCGCGCCTGCTTAACTTCATCGTCGCGATTTATCTGATCGTGATTGGGTTGATTGGCCTGTTTGGACTTGGCGCGACGCATTTCTGACAGCGTTCGTACGACTTGGGCGCTTATGCCCGCTAACGGGTCGCCACTGAACGCAACAGGTCAGGTAAGACGTTGCTTTTGGAGGGAGGTTCCGAAAGGACGAGCGGGCAGAACGCGTGGGACCGCTGATAGCGGTCCCACGCTAGTAATGATTCTGCAGTAATCGAAGGGCTATATTCGCGGCAGTGCGATCAGCTATTGGCGAGCTGATCAAGACGCATGCGGCCTTGCAGCGACAAGCTGCCGACCGCCACCTGGCCATTTATTTCGCGATGCCGCATGAAACACGCGCGTTCGATCAGAAACGACGCCGCGGTTTCCATGCCGTTGCGGGACAGGCCGAGATGTTTGTAATCCAGGTCGATGAAGGTTGTTTGATCGGCAATACGGCTCGCGGCTGAAAGAATTGCGATGCAATCGGCTCTTGTCGGATTCACCATGGCTTTCACGTTCGATATCCTCGAAAACGTTAGGTAAGCACGTTAGGCAAGCTTGGACGCGTGACGCGATTGTCTCGGGCTGGAGAGCGGGACCCCGCTCAGGTGTAACCCGAATTTGTCAGGCGTGAGACCCCATTCTAGGCACTTGTGAATTTTTTTTTCAACCTATGCTTTTTGTGCTGTGCAAGGAAAGTGAAATTCCTCGAGAGCCCCAAAACGACGCGGATCGCGAATGCGCTTCATAATCGACGGCACGAAAGTCGAAGTCTGAAAGACCGGAACGGCTTCCCCGAACAACACGCGGCGCGCCTTGCCGCTTCATCGACACCATGCCCCGCCTATGCCCGCACTGATTGAGGACTACGCCCTGATTGGCGACGGCCACACCGCCGCCCTGGTTTCAAAAGAGGGATCGATCGACTGGCTGTGCTGGCCGCGCTTCGATTCCGGCGCGTGTTTCGCCGCCCTGCTCGGCACGCCCGAAAACGGCCGCTGGCTGATCGCGCCGGACTTGCCCGAGGGCGCCGATCCGCCGGTCATCACGCGCCGATATCGCGGCGACACGCTGATCCTCGAAACCAATTTCGAGACGCCCGACGGCAAGGTCTCGCTCATCGATTTCATGCCCGTGCGCGACGGCGTGTCCGACCTCGTGCGGATCGTCGTCGGCCGGCGCGGCAGCGTGAAAATGAAGATGGAACTCGTGTTGCGCTTCGATTACGGCTCGTCCATTCCATGGGTAAGCCGGCTTCCCGACGACAGCGGCATCCGCGCAATCGCCGGCCCCGATCTGTGCGTGTTGCGCACGCCTGTCGACATCACCGGCGAGAACATGCGCACCGTCGGCGAATTCACCGTGAGCGAGGGCGAACGCGTGCCCTTCTCGCTGGCGTATTCGCAATCGCATTTGCGCCTGCCGCCCGCCCGCGATCCCCACACGCAATTCGCACGCACCGAGAATTTCTGGCTGGAATGGTCCGGGCGCAGCAACCTGGACGGCCGCTGGGGCCCGGCGATCCGCCGATCGCTAATCACGCTCAAGGCGCTCGCTTACGAGCCGACCGGCGGAATAGTCGCGGCGCCGACCACCTCGCTGCCGGAACAACTGGGCGGAACGCGCAACTGGGATTACCGATACTGCTGGCTGCGCGACGCCACCATCACCCTGCTCGCGCTGATGCGCAGCGGCTACTACGACGAAGCGCGCGCCTGGCGAGGATGGCTGGGCCGCGTGATGGCCGGCTCCCCCGATCAGGTGCAGATCATGTACGGCATTGCCGGCGAGCGACGGCTGCCGGAATGGGAAGTCGACTGGCTGCCGGGTTATGAAGGGTCAAAGCCCGTGCGCATCGGCAACGGCGCGGTCAACCAGTTGCAACTCGATGTCTATGGCGAGGTGATGAACGCGCTGCATCTGGCGCGCGTTGGGGGACTGCAATCCGACGATACCGTCTGGTCGATCCAGCGCGCCATGCTCGATCATCTCGACACCGTCTGGCAGGAAGCCGACGAAGGCATTTGGGAAACGCGCGGCGGCCGCCAGCAATTCACGTTTTCGAAGGTCATGGCGTGGGTCGCCTACGACCGCGCGATCAAATCGGCGGAACAATTTGCTCTGGAAGGCCCGCTCGACCGCTGGCGCGAGATGCGTACCGTCATTCACGCAGACGTGTGCGAGAAGAGCTGGAATGCATCGATGAACTCGTTCGTCCAGACCTACGGCGGCGACGATCTCGACGCCAGTCTGCTGCTCATCCCGTTGCTCGGCTTTCTGCCGCCCGAAGACCCGCGCGTGATCGCGACCGTGCACGCAATCGAGCGCGATCTCACCCACGACGGGCTGGTGAAGCGCTACCACACGGCCGAAGTGCAGGACGGCCTGCCGCCGGGAGAAGGCACGTTTCTCGCGTGTAGCTTCTGGCTCGTCGATAACCTCGCGTTGCAAGGCCGTCACGAGGAAGCGTATGCCATGTTCGAGCGCTTGCTCGCCCTCGCCAACGACGTCGGTCTGCTTGCCGAAGAATATGACACGGTCGCGAAACGTCAGGTCGGTAACTTTCCGCAGGCGTTTTCACATGTCGCGCTGGTGCATACCGGCATGAACCTGATGCGCCACGAGCAAGGCATGGCGAAGGCGACGGGTCAGCCAACCTCGCGTCAGAACAAACCCTCTGACGCAACGCAGCGAAAAGAAAGCAATTTGTAATTAAATTCGAACAGCTAACGATAATTGACAAAAATGCGACGAAATTCATGGAAAAACGAGGTAAAGAGCACGTATGTTGCATTGCACAAAACACGGTTCTTGGCTATGATCGAAGAGGCTTTCCGACCGGTCGTTCGGCGAATTTAGGGCACAAGCAGAGATTCGCCGGCGCGTGTTTAGTGTGCTGCCCATAAGGTTCAGCAGAGAAGTCGCAGTGCCGGGTCCGTTTAGGACCGACTAAGTACCACCCCATAAGTAATAACGAATAACTGCCAGCACCAGCAACAACGCGGTGCAATCGACGAACTGCTTGCCGAGCCGGGACCCAGCGAAACTCTGAACCCGGCATGACGCTGCCGCCGATAGAGGCCAACCGCCGGATGCAAGCCTGAATACAGGCGCAGCCGGTTTTATACAGGTCAAACATGCTCTATCAATTGCACGAATTTCAGCGGGCCATGTTGAGCCCGCTCACGGCATGGGCGGAAGCGGCATCCAAGTCGTTCACGAATCCCTCAAGTCCCCTCGCCTACGCCCCCGGTTCCACGCGCCTCGCCGCAGGCTATGAATTGCTGTATCGCCTGGGTAAGGATTACGAGAAGCCGGAGTTCGAACTGCATCAGATCGAGAAGAACGGCCATGCCATTCCTATCGTCGAGCAGATCGTGATTGAAAAGCCTTTCTGCCGGCTGATCCGCTTCAAGCGTTTCTCCGACGACAGCGCTACCGTCAACGAACTCAAGAGCGAACCCATCGTGCTGGTGTGCGCGCCGCTGTCAGGCCACCACTCCACTCTTTTGCGCGACACGGTCAAGACGCTGCTGCAAGATCACAAGGTTTATCTAACCGACTGGCTCGACGCGCGCATGGTGCCGCTCGAAGACGGCTCGTTCCATCTCGACGACTACGTGGAATACATCCAGGAGTTCATCCGCCTCATCGGCGCGAAGGACCTGCATATTGTTTCTGTCTGCCAGCCGACGGTGCCGGTACTCGCCGCAATTTCCCTGATGGCCAGCCGCGGCGAAGACACTCCGCGCACCATGACCATGATGGGCGGACCTATCGATGCACGCCGCACGCCGACATCGGTGAACTCGCTTGCGAGCGAGCATTCATACGAATGGTTCGAGAACAACGTGATCTATACGGTGCCGTCGAACTATCCGGGCGTGGGCCGCAAGGTGTATCCGGGCTTTCTGCAGCATGCCGGGTTTGTTGCAATGAACCCTGAGCGCCATGTGACCGCGCACTGGGACTTCTATCAGAACCTGATGCGTGGCGACGACGAAGATGCGGAAGCAGCATCGCCGCTTCTACGACGAATACAACGCCGTGCTCGACATGGACGCCGATTATTACCTCGACACCATCCGCATCGTGTTCCAGGAATTCCGTCTGGCCGAAGGCACGTGGGACGTGCATGGCGAACGCGTGCGTCCGCAGGACATCAAGAATACGGCGTTGCTGACCATAGAAGGCGAACTCGACGATATTTCGGGCAGTGGCCAGACGCGTGCCGCGCATGATTTATGCACGGGCATTCCGGCGAAGAACAAGCGCCACTACATGGCGGAGAAAGCCGGTCATTACGGCATTTTCTCGGGACGCCGCTGGCGCACGATGGTGTACCCGCAACTGCGCGAATTCATTCTCGCGCACGACAAGGCGCCCAAGAAGGAAGCTGTCCCCGCCTGAGCTTGATTCATTGGCATGAAAAAACACGCCGCGCTGCGGCGTGTTTTTGTATCGGCCGCACGCATTGCGTGAAGCGAGTACGCCTTCAGCGGCGCATCAGGTAGGCAAGCAGCAATTCCGTATTCATCTTGATGATTTCATCGCGTTCGGCGTCCTTGCTGAAATCGAGTCCGAACGTGGCTTCGAGCGTAAATCGATTCGATACGATGTAATAGCCGAGACCCGACAAGGTCACGTAAAACCGCAGCGGGTCCACGTTGTTGCGAAATAACCCGGCATGCTGGCCGCGTTCGAGAATTCTCGTGAGGGTCGCAACCACGGGCGAAATCAACTCGCGAATGCGCGTGGAGCCTTTTATATACCGCGCCTCATGCAGATTCTCGTTATTGATGAGCCGCAAGAGTTCGGGATGCTCACGATAATAATTCCAGATGAAGTGCGCGAGCTGCGTGACGGCTTCGACCGGCGCAACGCCGTCAAGATCGAGCGTCTTCTCGGCATCCGTCAGAGCGGCAAATGCGTGTTCCAGCACGGCCGTGAACAATTGCTCCTTGCTGCCGAAATAATAGTAGAGCATTCGCTCATTGGTTTCGGCGCGGCGGGCAATCTGGTCAACACGAGCACCGAACAGGCCGCCCGCCGCAAATTCCTCTGCGGCGGCAAGCAGGATTCGACGGCGTGTACCCTCGGGATCTCTTTTGATTTTTGGCTGGTTCATGGTGGCTTCGTGATCGACAAACCGCGTTTTCAGGGTAGCGTCATGCATTCCTGTGTCCTAAAGAAGCATGCGATGGATCGGTTGCACCAACGTGATTGGGAATACCGTCCTGCAGTCAATCGAAAGCAATTTGATTATGTGCACATCACTGGCCGATTGGCAATTGGGAATGATTGGGAACAGCTTGAAATTCAGCGATAATGCCGCCTCAGGTCCGACACGCTGCAAGACGCCGAAAACGCTGAAAGACGCCAAAACATCGAAACGCGCCGAAATGCGCGAACTTGACCTCAAAACGATCGCGACATGAGCTTTTCATATTCCCCCAAGCGTCGTCGGCGCATGCGAGTTGTGTGATCACGCGATTGGCGAATCGTTGGTTTTTTATCGACGGCTGCATCGATTGCCTTGCATGCGTTCGCGTGAAGTTCGCGTGAAGTTCGCGTAAGAGCCGGCACCGCCCTTCCCCAAGCCGTTAATGTGACTTAAGCGTGTGACTGCAGTGACTGTAACTTCCCCCAAGACGCTCGCCGGCCGGATCGAAGATCTGCTGCCCCAGACGCAATGCACCAAATGTGGTTATCCCGCCTGCCGGCCGTATGCGGAAGCTATCGCCTCGGGCGAGGCGAATTACAACCAATGCCCGCCCGGCGGACAGGAAGGCGTAGCCCGACTCGCCCGCCTGCTCGGCAAACCCGTCATTCCGCTCAACCCGGATAACGGCCTGGAACGGCCGCGGCCGCTGGCGGTCATCGATGAAAACTTGTGCATCGGCTGCACGCTGTGCATGCAAGCGTGTCCGGTCGATGCAATCGTCGGCGCGGCCAAGCAGATGCACACGATCATCCCCGAGCTGTGCACCGGCTGCGACCTGTGCGTGCCGCCCTGCCCGGTGGACTGCATAGAAATGATTCCCGTCACCGGCAGCAACACCGGCTGGGACGCATGGAGCCAGAGTGCAAGCGGACGCGGCCCGCGCCCGACACGACCAGCGGCTGGCGCGGCTCGCACGCGAACGTGATGAGGCCGAAGCGCGCAAGGCAGCGCGCGTAGCCGGATTGGATAAATCGCCGGATGAGGCAGGTGAACCGGCCGAGGCGCAACCCGGCGCCACCGCGCCTGACGACGACGCCCAAGCCAGGAAGCGCGCCATCATCCAAGCCGCGATGGACCGCGCCCGCAAGAAGAAAGAAGAGTTGGCGACGCTCGGCGCCGCGCCGAAAAATACTGATACCGTCAGCCCTGAGGTTCAGGCGCAAATCGATGCAGCCGAAGCCCGTCGGCGCCGGCTGGGAATGATCCGCCCGGACGATGACGAAAGCGCGCCCTCAAAGTCCACCGACTCCGACAACGATCACAACGCCTGAACCGATGAACGCCCAAAAACGCCGCGCGATCTTCGAGACGCTGCAAAGCCTGAACCCGCATCCGACCACCGAACTCGAGCACGAATCGCCGTTTGAACTGCTGATTTCGGTATTGCTCTCGGCGCAAGCCACCGATGTCTCCGTGAACAAGGCCATGCGGCGCATGTACCCGGTTGCCAACACGCCGGCCAAGGTGCTGGCGCTCGGCGAAGAAGGCGTGACGGAGTACATCAAGACCATCGGGTTGTATCGGACGAAAGCGAAGAACGTTATTGCGACGTGCCGGATTCTGGTCGAGCAATACGGCGGCGAGGTGCCGGACAATCGCGAGGCGCTCGAAGCGCTGCCGGGGGTCGGACGCAAGACGGCGAACGTGATTCTGAATACCGCGTTCGGCCATCCGACCATCGCCGTCGATACCCACATCTTTCGTGTATCGAACCGCACGGGCCTCGCGCCCGGCAAGGACGTGCGCGCCGTGGAAATTGCGCTCGAGAAATTCGTCCCCGATGAATTCAAACAGGACGCGCATCACTGGCTGATCCTGCACGGGCGTTACGTGTGCCGCGCACGCGTGCCGCGAATGTTGGCATTGCGCGATCGAGCCGCTGTGCGAATTCCGGCCGAAAACGCCGGCGCCTATCGAATGAAGCGCAATGGGCGGCGCCAAGCGATGCGTACCAATGCCGCTTAAAATGTGCGTCTGAAAACGAATCCGCAAGCGACCACGCCACCATGTTCAACCCCAGCCGCGACGAAGTTCGCCAATTTTTCACCGACACCTGGCGCAAGCAGCGCGAAGGCGGCGTGCTTACGCCGCTTGAGAGCATCGCGGCCGACTGGATTGGCGAGCATCCGGAATACCAGCAGGAACTCGCCGATCCCGACGTCGCCCATGCCGACTACTCGCCGGATCAGGGCAAGAGCAATCCGTTCCTGCATTTATCGATGCATCTGGCGATCACCGAGCAACTTTCCATCGATCAGCCGCCCGGCATCCGGCGCGCGCACGAACGGCTGGTGGGGCGCATGGGTTCGACGCACGACGCCCAGCACGCCATCATGGAATGCCTCGGGCAGATCATCTGGGAAGCGCAGCGCAACAACACGCCGCCCGACACCGACGCCTATCTTGCGTTGATCGAACAGCGGGCATCGCGGGACTGAAAACCACAGGTCTTGAAACGAAAACACCCCGCGTTCGAGCGGGGTGTTTCTTTATGCGCAGAAAATCCGGCGATGCTTACTTCTTCAGCACCAGATCGCCCTGCAACGATTCGATATACGCCGAGATATCCTTCATATCGCTCTGCGACAGGCTCTGCACCTGCGCCGACATGATTGCGTTGCTGCGCCCGAAGTTCGGATTGCCGTTGCCCATTTGATACTGGCGCAGCGCCCAATAGAGGTAATCGGCGTGTTGCCCTGCGAGCTTCGGATATTCCGCGCTCACCGGCTTGTTCAGGTTCGGGCCGTGACAGGCCGCGCAATTATGGGCTTCGGTGAGCACCTTGCCGTTGCTGGCATCGGCGGCATGCGCCGGCTGCATGGCGATGACGCCGACCAGCGCCGCTGCCGTGCACGCTGTTTTCAACACTGTTTCGAGTGCCTTCATGAATTCTCCTATCCCGCGAATTGTGATTGCCGAGTGACGGGCGCCCTTGATCTGAGGCTCGTGAGCCAAATCAAGTTCGCGTGGATCACTTGTCGGGATTGTTCTTCGAAGATGAGGTTTGTGCGGCGTAGTACGCAGCAATATCGGCGATATCCTGATCGGTCAGCGATGCTGCTATGCCGTGCATTGTGTCGAAATGGCGATCGCCTTTTTTGTAGGCGTGCAGCGCGTTCTCGAGATAGCGGGCGCTTTGGCCGCCGAGCATGGGCACCCGGTACACCTCGGGATACGCGGTGCGGTAACCCGGAATACCGTGACACCCGATACACATCGCGACCTTGCCCTGGGCCGCTTTCGCGTTGCCCACGACATCGGCGGATGCCTGGGTCGCGAAGCCGGCAAGCCCCGACAGCGCTGCGATCACGGCACATTTGCCGACGAATTTATTCATAGCTTCTAACCTGGCATGAGGGGAAATCCGGCACCTTGTGTTGGCTTGGCGTTCCGGGTCTTTCTCGGGACTGTCAAACGGACGGGCGCTGAGACTGCTGTGAAACGGCGCTGAAACTTTACCAAAATTTGCCTTGAGAGCCCGGTCCAATTTCCAGCCACGCGGGCCAAAAAAATCGCGCTAATTGTACCGCGCGACCTACCCTCCGTCCACAGGGTGTGGCGGTCTGGGCCGCACGGCCCACAGGTGTCTCGGGGGTGCGACCGGGGTGCGCCGGTTAAGGCGCCGCAGACTGCGACAATATGTCAGATGGACTTTCGTTCGCACTGGTTGGGGATGGCGCTGCCGCGGTGGTCGGGTTGGATTGGTGGTTCTTTTTTGTATTGGTAGCCACTGTGCGTGGCGGCAGGTCGGTTCATGGCCGTGGGCCAGGTTGGTGCCGGGTTGCTGCTGCTTACGTTAGCGCGGGTCGTATGTTGGCTATATTTTTTGTCGCTATTAGCCAGGTTATTTTCGTTCGCACTCTGTCCGGGTTTTGGGCGCGGGGCTGATGGTCGGTGGTCGGGGTCAGTGCTGGGTTGCTGCTGCTTACGTTAGCTCGGGTTCAATGTTGGCTGAATTTTTTATCACTATTAGCCACTGTCCGTGGCGGGACTTCATTTCTTTGTCCAACGGCGACAAAGAAACGAAGCAAAGAAAACGCCTCCCCACAATCTGTTTTAAGTGTCCCCAGCGTGCAGACCACTGCTTTTGGTTCCCGCGTAGAACGGTGCTCGCAAAACCACGGACACTTGAAACCCTCCTTCTCGCGAATCCCTACATCCCCACGCTTCGCCACCAGTGCTCTCGGGCAAGTTCGGCTTACCCCGAGACTTGCACGGCCTCGCCCGTGATTGCGGTTGGCGGCGAAGCTGATCGGTGCGTGGTGATTTCAGGCCCAGATTGAGGCGCGGTTGTTCGGACGTTGCGCAGGCTGTTGCACCATATTTTGGTGCGCCGGCGCCGAAGCTTTTGGCCGTGCCGATCCGTAGGCGCACCGATCTTGCCCGAGAGCACTGGTGGCGAAGCGTGGGGATGTAGGGATTCGCGAGAAGGAGGGGTTCAAGTGTCCGTGGTTTTGCGAGCACCGTTCTACGCGGGAACCAAAAGCAGTGGTCTGCACGCTGGGGACACTTAATACAGATTGTGGGAAGGCGTTTTCTTTGCTTCGTTTCTTTGTCGCCGTTGGACAAAGAAATGAAGTCCCGCCACGGACAGTGGCTAATAGTGATAAAAAATTTAGCCAACATTGAACCCGCGGTAACGTAAGCAGCAACAACCCAGCATGGATTCCTGACCACCGCCGGTAGCCCGCCCTCAAAAACCCCGACCGAGTGCAAACAGCAATAACTCTCGCATTGGCTAAAAGCGCTAAAAAATCCACAAAACATAGACCACGCCCCGGCGTACGCAGCAACAACCCGCCACAGCCCCCCCTCCCCGCGCCAGCACCGCCGCCAGGCCCCCGTCCAAACCCCCACCAACATCTGACATATACTGCAATTTTTCCTTCTCCGAGAGATGCGTCATGCGTTTTGAAGGTTCATCGCAGTACGTCGCCACCGACGACCTCAAGCTCGCCGTCAACGCCGCGATCACGCTGCAGCGCCCGCTCCTCATCAAAGGCGAGCCCGGCACCGGCAAGACCATGCTCGCGGAGGAAGTCGCCGCCGCGCTCGGCATGCCGTTGCTGCAATGGCACATCAAATCGACTACGAAAGCCCAGCAAGGCCTCTACGAATACGACGCCGTATCGCGCCTGCGCGATTCTCAACTCGGCGACGAACGCGTGAAGGACATCCGCAATTACATCGTGAAGGGGGTGCTATGGCAGGCATTCGACGCCGACGAACGCGGCGTGCTGCTAATCGATGAAATCGATAAGGCCGATATCGAGTTTCCAAACGACCTGCTGCGCGAACTCGACCGCATGGAGTTTTACGTCTACGAAACGCACGAGCTGGTGAAAGCGAAACACCGGCCGCTGGTGATCATTACATCGAATAACGAGAAAGAACTGCCCGACGCGTTCCTGCGCCGCTGCTTCTTCCACTACATCAAGTTTCCCGAACCCACGACGATGAAAGAGATCGTCGAGGTGCATTTTCCCGGCATCAAGCAGGAACTGCTCGCAGCCGCCATGCAAAGTTTCTTCGAATTACGCAACGTGTCAGGGCTGAAGAAAAAACCATCGACGTCGGAATTGCTCGATTGGCTGAAGCTGCTGCTGGCCGAAGATATCGGTCCGGAAGCGCTGCGTTCCGCCGATCAGAAGCAGATCATTCCGCCGCTGCACGGCGCTTTGCTCAAGAATGAACAGGACCTGAGCCTGTTCGAGCGGCTGCTGTTCATGAACCGCAATAATCGCTAAAAGGGTTCCAGGCATGAGTCGCTGGATCGAACCGGTCACACTGGAAGGCGAGCAGGTCAAGCTCGTGCCGCTCGAGCGCGAGCACGAGGATGCGCTCGCCAACGCCGCCGCCGACGGCGAGTTGTGGAAGCTCTGGTACACGAGCGTGCCCTCCCCCGAAACCACAGCCGCATGGATTGACGCCGCGCTCGCCATGCGCGATTCGGCAGGCGCGCTGCCCTTCGTCATCATCGATAAAAACACCGGCGATGTGGTCGGCAGCACGCGTTATTTCAATGTGGAAGAGGCGCACAGGCGGCTCGAAATCGGCCATACGTGGTACGCGAAACGCGTGCAGCGCACGGCGATCAATACCGAAGCCAAACTGCTCCTGCTCTCGTACGCGTTCGATACGCTGAAGACTATCGCGGTCGAGTTCCGGACTCATTTCATGAACCGCCAATCTCGCGCGGCTATCGCGCGGCTGGGTGCGAAGGAGGACGGGATTCTGCGTAATCACCAGATTGGCCGGGACGGTATCTATCGCGATACGGTCGTATTCTCGATTATCGAGTCCGAATGGCCGGCCGTGCGCGCGAATCTCGTTTTTCGGCTTAATACCCTGCCGCAGTCCGGGCTTGAGTGAACCGGCAAGGAACCCGTCATGCTGATCGACTTCTTCTATTCTTTGCGCGGCGCGAAGCTGCCGGTTTCCGTCAAGGAATACCTGACGCTGCTCGAAGCGCTCAAGGCCAAGGTAATCGGGCCTTCCATCGATGAATTCTATTTTCTCGCGCGCATGACGCTGATCAAGGACGAGAAATACTTCGATAAATTCGATCAGGCTTTCGGCACGTATTTTCACGGCGTCGCGACGCTCGATGAAATGGACCTGGACGTGCCGCTCGAATGGCTGAAGAAACGCCTCGAACGCGATTTCACGCCGGAAGAGAAACGTCAGATCGAGGCGCTTGGCGGTATCGATAAATTAATGGAGCGCCTGAAGCAGCTTCTGGACGAGCAGAGAGAACGCCACGAAGGCGGCAGCAAGTGGATCGGTTCGGGCGGTACTTCTCCGTTTGGCAATGGCGGGTTTAATCCGGAAGGAATTCGCATTGGCGGCGATTCCGGCGGCAACCGTACAGCCGTGAAGGTCTGGGACGAACGCGCCTATAAAGATTACGACGATCAGGTCGAAATCGGGACGCGCAATATCAAGGTGGCATTACGGCGCTTGCGGCGCTTCGCACGCGAAGGCGCCGCCGATGAACTCGATCTCGCCGACACAATCCGCAGCACCGCCGCCAATGCCGGCTGGCTCGATCTTAAAATGGTGCCGGAGCGGCATAACAAGGTGAAGGTGCTGATGCTGCTCGATGTAGGCGGCTCAATGGACGACCACATCAAGCGCGTCGAAGAACTTTTCTCTGCCGCGAAGTCGGAGTTCAAACATCTCGAGTTTTATTACTTCCATAACTGCGTCTACGACTATCTCTGGAAGAATAATCGGCGGCGGCACGGGGAACGGACGGCGACGTTCGACGTATTGCATAAGTTTTCGCCCGATACAAAACTGATTTTCGTCGGCGATGCCACCATGAGCCCTTATGAAGTTGTTCAACCCGGCGGCTCGGTCGAATACAACAATGCCGAGGCCGGCGCGGTGTGGTTAAGGCGGCTCGCCGATCAATTCCCGCATTTTGCATGGCTTAATCCGGAGCCGGAAAGGCTTTGGGAATACCGGCAGTCGGTATCGATTATTCGTCAGGTGCTCGGCGGCCGAATGTTCGGGCTGACGCTTGCAGGGCTTGAAAGCGCTATGCGGGTGCTGTCCAAATAACGGCTTGCGTGAACCCGCTCGCCGAGGAGCGCAGATTGTGCTCCGCGCGCGCCGGGCGTAGATTTAAGCTGCGTCGACGCGAAATGTTCACGCGGCCGTCGTGTAATGACCGTATCAAGTTGCAGGTGGCTGGCATTGGGATTGCGAGACGATGTCGGTGACATCGATACGCAAAGCACCGCCGTCAGACGCCCTTCTCTGCGCCAAACGGCGCGGCAGGAATAGAATGAGTATCTCGGGCGAGCCGCATGCCAGCAGCTTTGGCGCCGCAGCAACATCAGCGGCCTCGCAACATCCTTTCACCGCGGGCATTCCGCATCTTTGACAACGGCACAACGCGCCGAAGACCAGATATGACCACCGCTCTCGACCAGCTCAAGCAATTCACCACCGTTGTCGCCGATACCGGCAACTTCCAGCAACTCGGCGAGTTCAAGCCGCAAGACGCGACCACGAACCCGTCGCTGATCTTGAAGGCTGTCCAGAACGACGCCTACAAGCCGCTGCTCGAAAAGACCGTCAAGGAACACGCAAGCAAGCCGATGGGCCAGATCATCGACCAGTTGCTGATCGCTTTCGGCAAGGAAATCCTGAAGATCGTCCCGGGCCGCGTATCGACTGAAGTCGACGCCCGCCTCTCGTTCGACACGCAAAAGTCCATCGCGAAGGGCCACGAGCTCATCAAGCTGTACGAAGACTCAGGTATTGACCGCAAACGCATCCTGATCAAACTGGCATCGACGTGGGAAGGCATCCGCGCGATGGAAACGCTGCAGAAGGACGGCATCCACTGCAACATGACGCTGCTGTTCTCGACCGCGCAAGCCGTGGCCGCGGCGGACGTCGGCGCGCAGCTGATCTCGCCGTTCGTCGGCCGCATTTACGACTGGTACAAGAAGTCGGCCGGCGCGGATTGGGACGAAGTCAAAATGGGCGGCGCGAACGATCCGGGCGTGCAATCGGTGCGCAAGATCTACGCGTACTACAAGAAGTTCGGCTACAAAACCGAAGTGATGGGCGCAAGTTTCCGCAACACCAGCCAGATCACCGAACTGGCCGGCTGCGACCTGCTGACCATCAGCCCGGACCTGCTGAAAAAACTCGCCGACAGCAACGAAAAAGTCGAGCGCAAGCTATCGCCGGAATCGGTCGCGAACGACCCGGTCAGCAAGATCGAAGTGGATGAACCCAGCTTCCGCTTCCTCGTCAACGACGAAGCCATGGCAACCGAAAAGCTCGCCGAAGGCATCCGCGCGTTCGCCGCGGACGCGGTCAAACTCGAAAAACTGATCGAAGCGCTGAAGTAATTTCGCACTTGAAGTTCTAGTCTGGAAACGGGCGTCGGCGCTATTTCGCCGGCGCCTTTTTTTGTGCGGATCGAAGCTGCGCGTGCGTTTGCAGCCGTCTGGCGTGCGCTAGACTTTTGAGACGGGCAGCGAAGCCCGGCACAAAAGGAGTAGCGAATGCGTCTCGAACCCTATCTGTTCTTCAATGGCCGCACTGAAGAAGCGCTTGCGTTCTACCAAAAAGCAATCGGCGCGGAAACGCTGTCGATACTGCACTTCAAGGACTCTCCTGAAGGCCTGGTGAACGCCACGCCCGAATGGCTGGAGAAGGTCATGCACGCCACGTTCAGGATCGGGTCGAGCATCATCATGGCATCCGATGGCGTGAACGCCGACCGCCAGGTTTTCTCGGGTTTCAGCATCTCGATAGCCGCCGACGACATCGCTTCCGGCCAAAAAATGTTCGATGCACTGAGCGCAGGCGGCGACGTGCGGATGGCCTGGCAGCCGACATTCTGGTCGCCCGGCTTCGGCATGGTCTCCGACAAATTCGGCATGCCGTGGATGGTGACCGTGATGGACGATCTGGAGGGTTGAGACGTTTTATCGATGAAACGGCTGCGCACCCTCGAGGTTCCATTGCCGCTCGATCTCGATCAGCCGCACGCGCAGCCGGTCCACTTGCTCCACCAGCCGTTGAGCAAGCCAGTACGGCCCCTGTAAGTCGGGGGCGAGTTCAGCCGCCGCACTGACGGCGCGTTCCAGCCGCAGAGCGGCAGCGGGCGAACCAGTCGCGGCATGCAGCAAACCCACCCGGCCAAAACGCAACGCTCGCGCGATCAGCAGCAAGGTATGCCGCACCGTGCGCCCCTCCGCGTGGCAACTCGCGGCGAGACCGCTCGCGTCGTCCGGCATGGCCGCCGCCATCATTTCGAGCGCGGTGAGAATCGACCGGTGCAGGCGCTGGATCTCGTCGAGCACTGAAACCGGCACATCGATTTCCTTCGCCACCGACGCCATCAGCGAGCGCGACGACACCAGCCTTCCGCTCATCGTGAGAAATTGCTTCGTCATGGTTTCAGCGGGCATCTGCCGCCCTTCCACGATCATCGAATAAATCCGCGCGCAATCGCGCATGTTGTCCGCGAGACGGTAACGCCACGAATACGTCGCGTATTGCGGCAGCACAAACGAAAACGCCAGCGCGATCACGATGCCGATCAGCACCGTCAAGGTGCGCCACAAGCCGACATCGATAGACAGATTGCCGTGTCCCGCGACGATGATCGTCGTAATCGCCGTCAGCAACGCGATATACCCCGGCTTGCCGATGGCGTAATACGCGCACACGCCGGCAATGACGGCCAGCAGCACGTACGTGATCATGGTCGAGTGAGTCACCGATTGCAGCAGGATCAGCCCGAGGCCCAGCGACGCGCCCAGCAGCGTGCCCACCGCGCGTTCCGCCGCCTTCTTGCGGATATTGCCGTGATGCTGCAAGCCGCCGATCACGACCAGCAAGGTCACCGTCGACCATTCGCCGTGCGGGATATCGATGCCGGATGTCAGCGCAATCGACGCGAGCAGCGCCAGCGCCACGCGCGCCCCATGCAGATACCTGGCGTGCCGATAGCGAAAGTACGGCGAGCCGAGCACGTGCAACTTGCGCCGCGCGTGGCTGCGCAGGGGCTTGGTCGTATCGGTTGAAGGCATACGGCTCCGGTGCGATTGAGGAGCAAACAAAACGGGGTCCGAAAAAAAACGCCCGCAACATCCGTTACGGGCGTTTTACCAGCTTTCCTGATACTGCGGGTTGCAACGTCAGGTTTCGCTTCCCGACTCAGGTTTCCGCGACATCCAGATAATCTTCAGGACTCGTACGGTCGTCCGAACGCTTGAGGCCCATCACGCGCACCAGGACGCTCACCACGATCGATACCACCAGGTTCACGACCAGCGCCCACACCGCGGCATAACCGGGAATTGCGTAACCGAACAGATGGATCGTGAAGATCGAACCCGCCAGTTTCAGCGACACCGCCATCCACGTGCCCGTAGCAATACCTACGGCCCAGCCGATCAGCAAGCCACGGTGATCGAGAATCGCGCGTGTAAAGCCCGAGCACCAGCGCCGGCAGCGTCTGGATGATCCAGATTCCGCCGAGCAGTTGCAACTGGATCGCGTAGGTCAGCGGCAGCGCAAGAATGAACACGACCGCGCCGACCTTCACCAGCAGCGACACCAGCTTCGCGACGTTGGTTTCCTGCTCCGGCGTCATGTTCGTGTTCACGAACTCGCGATGCACGTTGCGCGTGTACAGATTGGCAGCCGCGATCGACATGATCGCCGCCGGCACCAGCGCGCCGATGCCGATCGCCGCGAACGCCACGCCGACGAACCATGACGGGAAGAAGTGCAGGAACAGCGCCGGCACCGCGAAGTTCGAACCGTACGCCTTGAAGTACGGCGCGAATTCCGGCATGTCCTTCACGCCCGATGCCAGCGCCATGTAACCCAGCAGCGCGAGCAGCCCGAGCACCAGCGAATACGCCGGCAGCAGCGCCATGTTGCGGCGGATCGTATTACCCGACTTCGACGACAGCACCGCCGTCACCGAGTGCGGATACAGGAACAGCGCGAGCGCCGAGCCCACCGCCAGCGTGGCGTAGGCGCTGTAGCCGTTCAGGCTCGACGTGTCCGGTGCCTTCAGCAGCATCTTCGCCGGATCGACATGCACTGAAGATCGCGCCGAAACCGCCGAGTTGCGCCGGAATGATGATCATCGCGGCGATGATCGTGATGTAGATCAGCACGTCCTTCACGACCGCGATCATGGCCGGCGCGCGCAGGCCCGACGTGTACGTGTAGGCCGCAAGAATCGCGAACGCGATGATCAGCGGCAGGTCGCCGACGAAGCCCGGCGTGTCGAACCCGAGCGCGCCGATCACCACTTCGATACCGACCAGCTGCAGCGCGATGTACGGCATCGTGGCGACGATCCCGGTCACGGCGATGGCCAGCGCGAGCATGCGGCTGTCGTAGCGCGCGTGCACGAAGTCGGCGGCGGTCACGTAGCCGAACTTCTTGGAGATGCCCACAGCTTCGGGAACACCACGAACGCGAACGGATAGATCAGGATGGTGTACGGCAACGCGAAGAAGCCGGTAGCGCCCGCGCCGAACACGAGCGCGGGCACCGCGACGAAGGTGTAGGCGGTGTAAAGGTCGCCGCCGAGCAGGAACCACGTGACGATGGTGCCGAAGCGACGGCCGCCGAGGCCCCATTCATCGAGTTGTCCGAGATCGGCCTTGCGCCAGTGAGCAGCGACAAAACCGAGAATCGTCACGCCGATAAAAAACAGGACGAAGACGAAAGTTGCGGTGGGATTCATCATCGCGGGCTCCCGGGGGTGAACTTGGGAACGTCGTGAATCGGCCTGGTCTTGACGTAGACCACGGCGGTGATTGACAGCGCTGATCAGTACCCAGAGCAGTTGATACCAGTAGAAAAAGGGAAAGCCCACAGTACCGGTTCGATCTTGTTGTAAAACGGCACCCAGACGACGCCGATCCAGGGAAGCACCAGTAGCCAGAGCCACTGCTTGTTGCGGGTTTGACCTGTGGCGGTCACCGCTTCTTGAGCCATGACGGTCTCCTCTTTTCTTTGAAATGTGCTTCTCGACCAGTCTCTGCGCGGATCTCGCGGCAAAATCCAGTCTAATAGCGCCCCGAAATAACACGTGGAGTATATGGACGCATCAAAGTCGGTCAAGCAGGGCGAACCCGAATCGTAATGACAGAAGAAAGCGCTATGTAATCTACGCTTTCTTCGTCATTGCCTGCATTGCCTAGATGGTGAAGCTCGTAGCATCGTCCGCGCCTGAGCTGATCGACAAACCCTTCACCCATTGACGCGCCGGCAGCTTCAGTTCCTTCTCGATCAGCTTCGCCCGCGTTGCAAGCTGCGCGTACGTCACGTCGAGCGCCGGACCTGCGAAGGCGATAGCGATGCGGTTGCCATCGTGGACTTCAGGCAGCGCGATCACGCGGCCATCGAAGGCTTCGTTCAGGCGCTTCATGTTGCGCACGAAGCTCGGATGGTCACCGAAAAGGTTGACCGTCACGATGCCGGCCGGTGCCGTCAGACACGCCCTGCACGCGCGGTAGAACGACGTGCTGTCGAGCACCGGGCCGCGCGCGGAGGCATCGTAGACATCGATTTGCAGCGCACCGATGGTGCCGTGATTCGCGCGATCGTTGACGAAGTCCCAAGCATCCTGCTCGTGAACGGTCAGGCGCGCGTCGTCGTTGGGCAGCTCGAACATCGTACGTGCTGCTATCACGACGGACGGGTTCAATTCGACGGCTTCCACCTTCGCGCGCTTGAGAAAAGCGTGCGCGAACTTGGTCAGCGCTGCGGAGCCGAGTCCGAGTTGCACGATGCGTTTCGGCGTTTCGATGAACAACAGCCACGCCATCATCTGCTGCGCGTATTCAAGTTCGATATGGTTCGGCTTTTTGAGGCGCATGGCGCCTTGCACCCATTCGGTGCCGAAATGCAGGAAACGCACGCCGCCCTCTTCCGAGAACGTTACCGGTGCGAAGCGTGGTTTGCGTGGGGTCTCGATGCGCGGTGCGTCGTCGAGATCGTCATCGCGTTCGCGCTTTGCACGCTTGTCTTGTTTCTTGTTGTGCTTGTCGTTCTTGTCTTTCTTGCTTCTGAACGCGCGCGCTTCGGCCGACGCGCGTTTGATTAATTGGGTCATTTAAGGATGTCGCGCCAGATGCGCAATTTTTGATCGAACGAGAGGATAGCATTCGCCGGACTCGACGACGGCAGGACCCGCGTTTCGTAGCCTGCCGCGCGGATCACCGGCTCGAAGCGGCCCGAGGTCTTGCCGTTGAAGCAGAGCTTTTTGAGGCGTGGCGCGTGCAGGCGGAACGAGGCGAAATCGTTGGGGTTGGCGTTGCGAATCGCGGTGTCGAGACTGCCTTCGCGCTCGCAGGCAGCAAGCACGTCCCATAAGCCGATGCCGTGATTCAGCAGCTTGTGCACGCGGTCATCGTAGGGAAGCTCGCTTAGCGGTTCGCCGATCACCGTGCCCACCAGACGCCAGAATTGGTTGCGCGGATGCGCGTAGTACTGCGTCGCCACCAGCGACGCCACGCCGGGAAAGCTGCCGAGAATCAGCGTGTGCGTGTTTTCATCGGCGATGGGCGGGAAGCCTTTCAGCATGCGTCGCGACTCGCTAACAATGACCACAGCGCCGGAAGGAAGCATTCGGTGACCATCAACGGCTCTTTCAGTCTCAAGAATACCGAGCGGCGCGCGACGAAGGCGTGCGGTTTTTGAAGCGGCGTTTGCCTCGCGGCCAGTCTGTATAGCTCATCACGAGCGTCGATCCTTCGGCTTGTGAGATCCGAGCGCCACACGCTGCTATCGCTATATAACAACTCGGCGAGCGGCCGCGTTCTCAAACGACGCATCGCCTGCCACACGCCTGAGCTTGCGTCGAGCGGCACGACGCTATGCGCTGCGACGAACGGCGTGCCGTCCACTTTCAACACGACCTCACGGGTCCACACCGGCGTGCGCGGCGTGATTTGCAAAGGGGCGGCTTCATCGCGCCAGGGCTGGTCTACCGCTTCGCGCGTCACGTCAACCGTCACCGCGCCGAGTTCGCGCAGATGCGCCGTCAGCGAACCGCTGCGTGTGAGCCAATCCTTTTGATCGGCGGTGAAGGTGGGAAGCGGCTGAACGCGCCATTGACGGGTCGATGATTGATTCGGCATGGGCGGGATTATAAAACTGGCGCCATGGATATAGGACGAATCGTATGGAATCGCGGGATTGGTCAAGGAAAACTGACAGTCCGGCGGACGGTGTGTTTTCCCCGCCGGTGTTTGCAGCGATACCGCTTCAAGCCATATCAATAACGAGGCCCGACATGTCAGTTAATACAAAGCAAACATCGAAGAAAGTAGCCACGCTTGCATCTCATACACTGCACGACCCGAAGGCATCGGCGACGGCAAAAACGCTGGCGGGTTCCGCCGTTTCGCAAGCGCATTCGAAGAACCAGACGAGCGCGAAGGTGGAGCATCTGGCGGGACAGGTGCTCAAGAGCAACAAGTATTCGCAAGATACGAAGACGCTCGCGGCGTCTGTCGTGGCGCAATCGACCAAGGACCGGAAGCTTAAGTAACAAAAAGCCGTTCCGGAATCGCTTCCGGAACGGCCTGGCTTGCTTGACTATTAGCGCCTACCGCGCTCCTGGCCGCATATTCAAGTAGCCAGGGTCTGACGCATCCTTAATGCACAAGAACTTGCACGCCTTGCTGAATCAGCAATTCAGCGTGCGCACCGGCATGTTCGTACACGTTATAAACAACGCCGCCTACGTTGGCAGTGCCGTGGTTCGCCCAATCGCCATCGGCCATGTCTGCAACCTTTGCCTGCGACAGGCTGACCATGTCGCCGTTTGAACCCTTGACGATCATCTGCGTGTTGCCGTCATGCTGGAACAGATCGGTCTGGCCGAGATTCAGCACGTCGATAAGCGACAGGCTCACGGTATTGAAATGACCGCCCAGGTCGATGATTTCGATGCCCGATATCTTCGCTGCGGCCGTCTTGCCCGTCAGCGATGTCAGGTTCAGCATTTCGTGGTCGCCCGTCAGATGCAACGTATGCACGCCGCTCGCGCCACCTTCAATGTGCGCAGACGCCTGGCTGAAGTACTCGTACGGCTGACCGGCCAGATCAGCCGTCTGATGGTCACCGGTCGCGACAAACTTGTCATGCAGGCCAACCACGGTGCGAACTTCCACGACAGCCGTCGGTGCAACATCCTGAATGCTACTGGCCGGCGCAGCCGCTGTTGCGACCGTGATGTCCAAAAGCAGCGGCACGCTGATGCCGGACGCGTTCGTTGACGTGACCTCCAGGTGATGAACGCCGTTCCCCAGAGCCGGCAACGTGATGTTCATCATTGCCTCGGTCATGACGATTGACGAGATCAAGATTCCGGCATCGTAAAACCGCAACGTGTCGCCCACGTTACCGGCCATGATCACACCCGGCGTGGCGTCATTAAATACATGCGCGTAACCGGCGTTGGCGTACTTGCTGATTGAATGATCGATCAACCCGTAGTTGATCGGCGCAGCCGGGCCTGCATCGACCTTGAAGCTTACGGTCATTGGCAGGCTCGTCCAGCCTTCCGGACTCGTTGAAGTCACGCTGAGCTGATGTGCGCCGTTAGCCAGTTGCACCGGCACGCTCCAGTTAGCCAAGTCCTGCCCGGCCGCATTTTTCCCACCAACCATTTCGCCGATTTTCACGCCGTGATCGTAAAGCGTGTAGACGTTGCCAGGAACCGTCTCGAACGCGATGAAGGGCGTTGCGCTGTGCGATGTTCCGCCCTGCGGTACATTAACCGCGCTGCCGTCCGAGCGATCGGCCAGGGCGAGCAAGACCGGCGTAGCCGGAATAACCGGAATAACCGGCGCCGGCACCGCGACCGTGAACTCAACGAACAACGGCATGCTCACGCCCGCTGCGTTCGACGTCGTGATGCTCAAGTGATGAATCCCATTGTCCAGTTTGGGCAATGTGATGTTCATGTTTTCCTTCGTTTGCATGATTGTTGCGATGGGCAGGCCGTTATCGAAAATACCGATGGTGTCGCCAATATGCCCGCGCAAGATAATACCCGGCGTCGCGTCAGCGAATGCGTGTCCGGCGTAGACGTCAGCGAATTCGCTGACTGAATGGTCGATCATGCCGAGCAATATCACCACGGGCGGACCTGCGTCGACCGTGAGATTCACCGATAACGCGGCGCTTTCCTTGCCCGTTGCGTCAACAGCCCTGATGACGAGGTTATGCTCGCCGTTGAACAACTGACTCGGAACGGTCCAGTTCGTGTTCACGCGCGTAGCGACCATCGTGCCGATCAACGCACCGTTGTCGAAGAGCTTGTAGGTCATGCCCGGAACGGCGGCGAACACGATACCCGGAAATGCATCATGCGACGTTTCACCGATGCCCAAATTTGCTTGGTCACCGGCCGAGTGGTCGATCATGCCCAGGAATATCGGAGCCTCGACATTACCTTCAAGGGTCACCGCCGGGATGGTATCGAGAAGCGAATGTGCTGCGTCGTGATCAGCAAAATTGCTGAGTGCGGGATCGATCGAGCCGGCAAATGCGGGCGTTGAAACGGGTATTGAGGAGACTTTATTGAGGTTGTTGGCAGACATCTTGAAGACCCTTCGATGAATATCGAGTTGAGACTGCAATTCCAAAGCGGAACGCAGATCAGTTGCCGTTTGCAAAACAGCTAAATTCGAAAGCAACCAAGTCTGAGTCAGGGCACAACAACGATGAAAGGGGACGTTTCCTAAATTAGATGCAAGATGAAAGGAAACTGTTGGATGATTGAAATTCCTTGGCGTTACTGAATAGCAAATAAAAAAAGCGCCACGAATGGCGCTTTTTTATCCTGCTTGAACTAGATCATTAACGTCATTAACGTCATTAACGCGCCAGCAACAACGCATTCGTCCGCTTCACGAAACTCGCCGGATCTTCCAGCGCATCCACCTTCCGCCAGCATCGCCTGATCGAACAGCAGATGGCACCAGTCGCCGAAATTCGCGTCATCGGCGTGCAAGCTGCTTCACCAGCGGATGCTCGGGATTCACTTCCAGAATCGGCTGCATCGCCGGCGCTTGCTGACCGGCCGCCTTCAGCATGCGTTGCAGATAACCGCTCATTTCGCCGTCATCGGCCACCAGGCAGGTCGGCGAATCGGTCAGGCGGAACGTCAGACCGCACGTCCTTGGCCTTGCCCTTCAGCGCGTCCTTCATCTTCTCGACCAGCGGCTTCAATTCCTCGCCGACCTTCTCCTGCGCCTGCTTTTCCTCGTCGTTCAGCGCGCCGAGATCGAGGTCGCCGCGCGCGACGCTTTGCAGCGGCTTGCCGTCGAACTCGTTCAGGAACGACAGCATCCATTCGTCGACGCGATCCGTCAGCAGCAGCACTTCCACGCCCTTCTTGCGGAACACTTCGAGATGCGGGCTGTTCTTCGCGGCCTGCCAGGTGTCGGCGGTGACGTAGTAGATCTTGGTCTGCTCGGGCTTCATGCGCGCCACGTAGTCGGCCAGCGACACGGTCTGCTCCGGCGAATCCGTACTGCGTCGATGCAAACCGCACGAGCTTCGCGATACGTTCGCGATTGCCGTAAGTCCTCGCCGATGCCTTCCTTGAGCACCTGGCCGAACTCCTTCCAGAAGGTGGCGTACTTGGCTTTCTCGGCTCGTCCGTCGCTTCAGCCGACGACGTTGCCACTTCTTCCAGCATCGACAGCAACGCGCTTGGTCACGCCTTCGCGGATCGCCTTCACGTCGCGGCTTTCCTGCAGGATTTCACGCGATACGTTCAGCGGCAGATCCGCCGAATCGACCACGCCCTTCACGAAACGCAGATACGCCGGCAGCAGTTGTTCGGCGTCGTCCATGATGAACACGCGCTTCACGTACAGCTTCAGCCCGCCGCGATGATCGCGGTTCCACATGTCGAACGGCGCGTGCTTCGGCACGTACAGCAGCTGCGTATATTCGCTGCGGCCTTCCACGCGGTTATGCGTCCACGGCGAGCGGATCGTCATGATCGTGCGAAAGGTGCTGGTAGAACTGCTTGTATTGCTCGTCGGTGATGTCGCTCTTCGAACGCGTCCACAGCGCGCTCGCCTGGTTGACCGTCTCGTCCTCGTCCTTCGTGACCATCTCGCTCTTCTCCGCGTCCCACTCTTCCTTCTTCATCAGGATGGGCAGCGCGACGTGGTCCGAGTACTTCTGGATGATCGACTTCAGCTTGTGCGTCGACAGCAACTCGTCTTCTTCCGGCGCGCAGATGCAGCGTGATGGTCGTGCCGCGTTGCGCGCGCTCGATCTGCTCGACCGCGAAATCGCCCTCGCCCGCGCTTTCCCAGCGCACGCCTTCGCTGGCCGGCAAGCCGGCGCGGCGCGTTTCGACCGTGATCTTGTCCGCGACGATGAAGCCCGAGTAGAAGCCCACGCCGAACTGGCCGATCAGCGCCGCGTCCTTCTGCTGGTCGCCGGACAGCTTCGAGAAGAATTCCTTGGTGCCCGAGCGCGCGATCGTGCCGAGGTTCGAGATCGCTTCGTCGCGGCTCATGCCGATGCCGTTGTCGTCGATCGTGATGGTGCGCGCGGCCTTGTCGAACGACACGCGAATGCGCAGATCCGGATCGTTCTCGTACAGCGCGCTGTTTTCGATCGCTTCGAAGCGCAGCTTGTCGGCCGCGTCCGAGGCGTTCGAAATCAGCTCGCGCAGGAAAATTTCCTTGTTGCTGTACAGCGAATGGATCATCAGTTGCAGAAGCTGTTTCACTTCTGCCTGAAAGCTCATGGTTTCTTGTGCCATGGTCGGTTCCTCTCGTTGTTGCGAGTTAACGGGGGTTTTGTACGGAGTTTTGTGCGGGCTTTCTAAGCGGCGGCGAATGCGGCCGGAAAATGCACCGGATATTCATCGCGCGAATTCAGCGACACATGGGTCGCCCGCGATGATTTCAAGAGGCGCATCGCGCCACGGGATTGCCTCGACCTACCCGATCGGCATAACCGGTAAGCATCGCGGGCAATCCCGGATCGCCGCAATTGGCAATGTTGAAGCGCATCCACGTGCTCGGCGACTGATGCGGCGAAAACAGGCTGCCCGGCGTCAGCAGAAACCCGGCTTCGTGCCCGGCGGCGGCGAGACGCTTCGGAATCCACGCCGGTGTCGGCCCATAGAAACATGCCCGCCGCACGGCACGAGATACGGCTTGAAGCCGATCTTTTCGAACATCCGCGACGGTCTTCTCGCGCACGCCGTCCAGCCTCACGCGCAGGCGCTCGACGTGACGCCGGTAGTGGCCATCGGTAAGCACCTTGTACAGCACGCGCTCGTTGAGTTCGGGACTCGTCATGCCGACCAGCATTTTCTGGTCGGTGATGGCGTTCGCCACCTCCGGCGCGCACGCGATGTAACCCACGCGCAGATTGGGCGCGAGCGTCTTCGAAAAGCTGTTGAGGAAGATCACGCGCTTCAGCTGGTCGAGGCTTGCGAGCCGCGTGGCCGGGAAATTGGTCGGGCAGAGATCGCCGTAAATATCGTCTTCCACGACGATGAAATCGTAGGTCTCGGCGAGCTGCAGGATGCGGAACGCCTGCGCGGCCGTGAGCGACGTGCCGGTCGGATTCTGCAGCACCGAATTGATCACCAGCATCTTCGGGCGCCAGGTCTGCACCAGGGTTTCGAGCGCGTCGAGATCGGGGCCGTCGGGCGTGTACGGCATGCCGACAAGCCGCGCGCCCTGCGCCACGAAGCGCCCGAACATCTGGAACCAGGCCGGATCGCCGACGATCACCGTGTCGCCCGGTTTCACGAAGATGCGCGCGATCAGGTCGATGGCTTGCGTGACGCCCGACACCATCACGATTTGCTGCGTCGATGCGCCGATCTCCAGCTCTTCCAGCCGCGTCTGCAACTGCTGGCGCAGCGGCAGAAACCCTTGCGGCGTGCCGAAGCCGAGCATTTGCGCGCCGCTTTGCCGGCCGATGCGTGCGCAGCGCGCTGGTGATCAGTTCGCCGTCGAGCCAGCTCGCCGGCAAATAGCCGAGCCCGGCCCTTTCGCCGGACTCGACGTATGCAGCATGTTGCGCAGCAGCCAGACCACGTCGATCGTGCTCGGTCACCGGCGCGCGCTCAGTGGCCGACGGCTGGTGGACGTGGGCGTCGTTCGACCTGCTGCGGTCGCGCACGAAAAAGCCGGAGCCGCGCCGCGAATCCAGATAGCCGTGCGCGACGAGCCGCTCGTACGCCTCGACCACCGTGAAACGCGACACACCTTTGTCGAGCGCGAGCTTGCGGATCGACGGCATGCGCATGCCGGGGCGGAACACGCGTTCCTCGATACGGCGCCGCGCCCCACTGGACCAGCTGGTCGACGAGCGTCAGCTGCGGTGCGTCGTGCGGCGCGGGAATCTGGTCGAGCGGGACGGACATGTCAGGCTCCATCGAGTTTGAAGGCATGCTGCTAGCTGTACCGAAGAGTATCGGATCGATTGTACCGTTACTGTGCATGGTCACGGCCGCTACATTTTAGGATCAGCGACGATAGCTAAGTTCGGCGAGTTTTCGTGCGGTTTCATGCGATTCGGGGCGCCATGGATCGTGCACCAGCTACTCGGCCTGATGGCTAACGCGGCGGCACGACCGGGCGGAACAGGTATGCTGACGAGCTTAGCCGGCGTTGTCCAGGCAATTTCCGCCTCTCAAGTATCGCGCGCCATGACTGCTCCTCCGCTGCGACTCGACCATCTCGTGATCGCCGCCCGCACGCTCGACGAAGGCGCGCAGTTTCGTCGCCGACGACGCTCGGCGTCGCAGCCGGCCGGCGGCGGCGCGCATCCGCTGATGCGCACGCATAACCGCCTGCTGAACTTGTGGGGCGGCGTGTATCTGGAGGTGATCGCGGTCGATCCGGAGGCGCCGCGCCGGCCAGCGGCAACGCCACGCGCCCGCGCTCTTTTCGCGCTCGACGACCCGGCGACTTCTCAAGCGCGCTCGAAAGCGGTCCGTAACTCGTGCATTGGGTTGCGCGGGTGGAGCGGCCGAAGCTGCTGAAGCGCTGGCAGGCGCAGTATCCCGCAGCGCATTCCGCCGTCGTGCCGATGACGCGCGGCTCGAATAGCTGGGATCTCACGGTTCCCGACGACGGCGCATTTCCCGCATGGCAAGGCGCCGGCGATGGACTTCTGCCCTCGCTGATCCAGTGGGATACGCCCGCGCATCCGAGTGCGACGCTGCCGGAAACGGGCATCGCGCTGAAGTCGCTGACCGGGTTTCATCCGCGGGCGGATTTGCTCTCCGAGCAATTGGCGTGGCTCGGCGCATCGCACTTGATGCGCGTCGAGGTGACGGCAGGTGCGCCGGTGCTCGTCGCGGAATTCGAATTGCCGGACGGGTCGATCGTTACGCTTGGAGAATCGTCGGAATCGATCGAAGCGGCGCAACAGGCCGAATTGCCGCGCTCAAACCAGCCCGCAAGCGGGCGAAGAGCAAGAAGGCCGAGGAACCCGCTGAAGAAGCCGTTGCTGATGTGAACGCTGACGCCGCGCAGGTTGCAACCGATTTATCGCCCGACGAGACAACAGCGTCAGACGAACAGTAGAAACATCGCATAGCGTTCGCGCTGGGCATTGACCCTCCGCGGCGCAATAATTAACGTCCGCCGGAAGCCCATGGACTTAGTTTAAGTAACCGGCGCATACCACCGGATTTGAAGCAACACGTAGCCGTCAGACCCAGAACCGCTCACCGAGACAGCCCGAGGACCCCATGAATCAAGCCGACCTTCAAGCCCAGCCGTGGCAACTTTCCGAACGCGCGAGAAAGCTCACCAGTTCGGCGATTCGAGAAATCCTGAAGGTCACCGAGCGGCCCGAGGTCATTTCGTTCGCGGGCGGATTGCCCTCGCCGGCCACGTTTCCGGTCGAGGAAATGCGCGTGGCGTGCGAGCGCATCCTGCGCGACAGCCCGGCTGCCGCGCTGCAGTACAGCGCCACTGAAGGCTACTTGCCGCTGCGCGAATGGGTAGCGCAGCGCTATTCGGTCAACGGCGCGTCGATCCGGCCATCGCAAGTGCTGATCACCACCGGCTCACAGCAAGCGCTCGACCTGCTCGGCAAGGTGCTGATCGATCCGGAGAGCCGCGTGCTGGTCGAAACACCGACGTATCTCGGCGCATTACAGTCATTTTCGATGTACGAACCGAACTACGTGCAAGTCCCCACTGACGACCACGGCCTGATTCCTGAAACGCTCGACGCCACCCTGACAGCAGGCGCGCGCCTGCTGTACGCGCAGCCGAATTTCCAGAATCCGACGGGACGCCGTCTGTCGCTGGAACGCCGTACCGCGCTTGCCGCCTTTGCGCGGCGCGCCGGCTTCCCCGTGATCGAGGACGACCCTTACGGCGCGCTCGACTACGCCGGTGCGCCGCTGCCGACCATGTTGTCCATGGCGCCGGATCACATTGTTCATCTGGGCTCGTTTTCGAAAGTTTTGGCACCGGGGCTGCGCGTGGGCTTCATCATCGCGCCCGAGGAATTGCACTTCAAGCTCGTCCAGGCGAAGCAGGCGACTGATCTGCACACGCCGAGCCTGACGCAGCGCATCGTGCATGAGGTCGTGAAGGACGGTTTCCTCGAAACGCATATTCCGAAGATCCGGGCGCTGTATCGCGATCAATGCGCGGCCATGCTCGCCTCGCTCGAGCAATACATGCCGGCGGGCGTGGAGTGGAACCGGCCGGAAGGCGGCATGTTCGTGTGGGTGAAGCTGCCGCAACACATCGATACAATGAAACTGCTCGAACAATCCATCGAACAGCACGTTGCGTTCGTGCCCGGTGGACCATTTTTCGCGAACGAGGCCGAGCACAATACGCTGCGCCTGTCGTTCGTGACGGTGCCGCCGGCGAAGATCGCCGAAGGCGTCGCGAAGCTCGGCGTGCTGATCCGCGCACAGGTCTGAAAACCGTTTTTATGCCGGCCGCGCGTGGCTGACCTTTGTCTGTCACGCGTTGGCCATCTCATTCATTTTTCAGGGAACACACCATGGCCCAACCTAACGTCTACGACAAGCTGAAGGAACTCGGCATTGAATTGCCTACAGCCGGCGCCCCTGCCGCGGCTTACGTGATGAGCGCACAAAGTGGTAACACGGTTTACCTGTCAGGCCACATTGCGAAGAAAGACGGCAAGGTGTGGGCGGGCAAGCTGGGCGACTCGCTGACAACGGAAGAAGGCCGCGCAGCGGCGCGCTCGATTGCCATCGATTTGATGGCGACGCTGCATGCGCACGTCGGGGATCTGAACAAGGTCACTCGGATTGTGAAGGTGATGAGTTTGGTCAACTCTACGCTCGACTTTACCGAGCAGCATTTGGTTACGAATGGAGCGTCGGAGCTGATCGCCGATGTGTTTGGCGAGCGTGGTAAGCACGCTCGGTCGGCTTTTGGCGTGGCGCAGATTCCGATGGGTGCGTGTGTGGAGATTGAGCTGATCGCCGAGGTGGGTTGAGGATGCTAAAGGGCGCTGGCGCGGTGCTGGGAGGGGCCGTGCCGGTGCTTTTGGGGGCGGGGTCTGTGCTGGGTTGCTGCTTACGTTAGCGCGGGTTCTATGTTGGCAGTGTTCTGCGTTCGCACTCGGGGTTTTAGGGGCGCGCTAGCGGTGGTCGGAGTTGGTGCTGGGTTGGTGCTGCTTACGTTAGCGCGGGTTATATGTGAACTCATTTTTTTATCACTATTAGCCACTGTCCGTGGCGGGACTTCATTTCTTTGTCCAACGGCGACAAAGAAACGAAGCAAAGAAAACGCCTCCCCACAATCTGTTTTAAGTGTCCCCAGCGTGCAGACCACTGCTTTTGGTTCCCGCGTAGAACGGTGCTCGCAAAACCACGGACACTTGAAACCCTCCTTCTCGCGAATCCCTACATCCCCACGCTTCGCCACCAGTGCTCTCGGGCAAGATCGATGCGCGCAGAAGATTAGACGGTCTCACCCATGATCGCGGTTGGCTGCAAAGCGATTTGGTGCACAGTAATTTCAGGTATAGATTTCAGGCGCGGTCTACGCGCGCAGCGCGGGATGTTCCACCATTTTTCTGGTCAACGGTGCCAAAGCGCTGACTCGCGGGTCCATGACCTGGTACGGCCTTACCGGTGCTCCGGTTACCGGGAGGGCTATTCCGTGCGCAGTGATTTCAGCCCCAGATTTCGGGCGCGGTTGTTGCGCGTCGCGCCGGGTGTGCCACTGTTTCTGGTAACTGGTACCGAAGCGGATGACCGTAGGCCCATGGGCCGTTGTTCTTGCCCGAGAGCACTGGTGGCGAAGCGTGGGGATGTCAGGATTCGTGAGAAGGAGGGTTTCAACTTTCCGTGGTTTTGCGAGCACCGTTCTACGCGGGAACCAAAAGCAGTGGTCTGCACGCTGGGGACACTTAATACAGATTGTGGGGAGGCGTTTTCTTTGCTTCGTTTCTTTGTCGCCGTTGGACAAAGAAATGAAGTCCCGCCACGGACAGTGGCTAATAGTGATAAAAAATATAGCCAACATACAACCCGCGCTAACGTGAGCAGCACAACCCGGCGCCGACCCATCCCGCCGGACATAGAAATGAAGTCCCGCCACGGACAGTGGCTAATAGTGATAAAAAACTTAGCCAACATTGAACCCGCGCTAACGTAAGCAGCAGCAACCCAGCATCGACCCATCCCCGACCATCCCCGCCCCCCTCCCCGTCCACCGGCGCGAGCACCCACCCCTCCGCGTATACCTCCATACGCCCCCCCACCGCCGTGCTTCCTTAAATGGGTCGCCTTCAGTAATATCTAAGCCGGTTGTCATTGGTATTATTTGAGCCGGCCGCCATCGCTGGGTACGGCCACAAACGCGGCAGTCCAGGGCATTAGCAGACTTGCGGTAACGCCGAACGGTTTCGAACGGCAGCACTGCTGAAATTATCGTAAGTTAAATGCAAGCAATGCCACACGAGAAATACTCGACGCCCGCATGCGCGAGTCCGCATGCAAACCTGAACGACGCGTCTGGATTCACCCCGATCACGGGCAATATCGCCTCGCCGCTGCGGCGCTGGACTCACGCTGCAACCATGCCCAAATTCACCTGCGTCGTTCCGGACACATTGCCGGTCCAACGCGCCACCGGGTCCTTTAACTGACCGTGTCCATGAATCGATCACGGCCCAGAGCGCCACGCGACATGAAACATGCGGATTTCCCGCGCAGGCGCCGCGCATTGTTCGCCATTCCCGCGCTGGGCGCGCTCGTGCTCGTGCTGCTGTGGACGGTGATCTTCGCGCGTCTGTCTGTGGAACGCGAAGCGGCGACGCACGCATCCATGGCGTCGGCAGCCATCCTCTCGTCCGCGCTCGAACAACACACGATCAAAGCCATTCACCAGGTCGACCAGATCACGCGCTTCGTCAAATATGAGTTCGAGAAGACGCCCGGACAGTTCAATCTGGTAAGCACGGTTGAAAAAGGCGTGGTGCAAAGCGACACGCTCGTGCAGGTCGCGTTAATCAACGAACGCGGCATCCTGGTCGCGACGACCTCCGAAGCGAATCCCAAACCCCTCGACCTTTCCGATCGCGAACACTTCCAGGTTCACGCGCTATCGAATGACGACCTGCTCTACATCAGCAAGCCCGTCCTTGGCCGCGTCTCCCGCCAATGGACGCTGCAGATCACGCGCCGCCTGAATCACCCCGACGGCTCGTTCGCGGGCGTCGTGGTCGTGTCCGAAGACCCCAGCTATTTCACAAGCGACTTCTACAACGTCGCATCGATAGGGCGCGAAGGCGTGGTCGCCGTGGTCTCGGACAGCGGCGCGGTGCTGGCGCGCAGCACGGGCGCAGGCGCGTCTTCCTCCAAGGTGAACGGCAGCCCGGCGAAAAAGGTCGATGGCAACGGCGATCCACGCGGCGCCTTCACGGCAACCGGCGTGTATCCGACTTCGGAACACGCGTCCGGCATCTATGTCGACCCTATCGATGGCGTCACGCGCATTGTTTCGTACCGGCATATAGACGGTTATCCGCTCGGTGTGCTCGTGGGACTGTCGCAGAATGAAGAGTTCACTGACTTCAATCACACGCGCCGCGTCTACTTGCTGATGGCAACCTTCATCTCGCTCGCCATGCTCGGCTTCTTCGCCGTTGCTACCGGGCTGATCGGCAAGCTGCTCGGACGCGAGCGCGAGATGACGCATCTGGTCGAATACGATTTGCTGACCGGCCTGCGCAACCGCTATTCCACGCTGCAGACGCTGCGCCACGACGTCGCGAAACCAGAAAACGTCGGCCATCTCGCGCTGCTTTTCATCGATCTCGATAACTTCAAAACCGTCAACGACACGCTCGGGCACAACGCCGGCGATATCGTGTTACAGATGACGTCGTCGCGGCTGGCGGAAACGGTTGGAGACAACGGCACGCTGTCACGCATCGGTGGCGACGAATTCGTCGTGGTCGTCAAGGGCGCCGATGTCGAGCGGCAAGCGGTCGAGCTGGCCGAGGCGGTGTCGCACATGTTCGCAACGCCGTTCGACGTGCGCGGCAGCGCGTTCGTGCTGCACGCGAGCATTGGCATTGCGTTGTATTCAGTGTCGAGCGAGAGCGAAATCGACTTGCTGAAAAAGGCCGACCTGGCCATGTACAGCGCGAAGGATGCGGGCAAGAACTGTTACCAGTTCTATTCGCCGCAGTTGTCGCATCGCGCGGATCACTTGATGAAGTGGGAGCAGCAGTTGCGGGTCGCGCTGGCCCAGAATCAGTTGTTCCTTGCTTATCAGCCGAAGATCGATTTAAGCCGGCGATGCATTACGGGCTTTGAAGCGCTTGCCCGGTGGAATCATCCACAGCACGGGCTGATTCCGGCTAACGAATTTATTCCGGTCGCCGAGTCAACTGGTCTGATCGTGCCCATCGGCGATTTCGTGATTCATACGGCTTGCCGGCAATTGGCCGTCTGGCAGCGGCAGGGGTATGACAGCCTGTCGCTCGCGGTGAATATCTCGGCGGTGCAGTTCTGGCGCGGGGATTTGCTCGAGACCGTCGCTGCGGCAATTCGCGAAAGCGGTATCGCCCCGGGGAAACTCGAGCTTGAGATTACCGAAACGGTGATGATGGAATTCCCCGATATTGTCGCCGAGAAGATCTCTGCTTTGAAGCGGCTTGGGGTGAGGATCGCTCTGGATGATTTCGGCACCGGGTATTCGTCGCTGTCTTATCTGAATCGATTTGCTGTCGATACGCTCAAGGTCGACCGATCGTTTATTCAAGCTATTCCACATGATCGCAGCGTCTGCGTGATGGTTTCCGCGATAGTCAATCTTGCGCGGTCGTTGGGATTGACGGTGGTCGTTGAAGGGACTGAAACCGAAGAGCAGATCGCGTGGCTGTCGCGGCTTGGTCCTATCGAAGCGCAGGGGTTTCTGTTCTCTCGCGCCGTGCCGGCCGAAGGCGTGCAGGCGTTGCTCGATCGGTTCGGGGTCTGCGGGTTGAGTCTGGTAGCCGATGTTGTAGCCGCGCCGTTTGGTGAAGCGCCGTCTAACGCGATTGATTGAACCTGCGGCTCCCTGGCTTCCGGTCCGATCGTTTCGAAGATGATTCGGCGTGCGCAGCGTTACTACCGATACTGCGCCGCTACGCAAAACGCGTTCGCGCGGGATGCGTCAGTTTTCCCAAGTCACCAACGGTAATCGAAGCCGGCACTTCCGCCATGGGTATGACCACGGCCGCCGAGTTCGCCGTCATAGCGCAAAAAGGCATGCGTTTGTGAGCTCAGAGCTACTCGGGTACCAAGGCCGATCTGCGCCATATCCCGCGCGGGCCGACCGCCGTGCAGCGTAAAACCGCTAGCGGTCGCGCCCTCAAAGCTCGCACTGATTGTTTGTGTCTGCGTCCCGTATTGATGAGCCCACGCCAGCTCCCCGTTGAAATTCCAGGCATGGCCGAGCCAGTCGAATCCGTTGCGCCATTGCGCGCCAAGTGACGAACGCGTCGAGTTCGCTGTATTTCCTGACACCGCCAGATTCACCGACTGCGCGCCGGTTTCGGTGAATCCAGGACTCTCTACACGCTGCATTTCGAGTGCAACGAACGGAGCCAATATGCCGAATCCGCCCATCGGCAAATCCACACCGTTACGTAGCGATGCGAAGTACTGGTTTCCATCGACGCTTCCGAGCGCCGTACGCGGGGTATCGGTGAAAAAGAGGGAGCGTTTCATTGAATCGTCGTTGCGCGCGTAGCCGATCGTGGCCTGGAGCCAGTACGGTCCCGGCACGTAACTGCCGTAGAGCGCCGCCTGATAGCTATCGAACTGACCGTGAACAGGCAGCGTATCGGTGGACGTGTTGCCGTGGATAGCGGCTATCGCCGCGCCGAGCGTGACCTTCGGCGCGACGCGGTAATCGAGGCCGGAGATCACGCCGGCCAGCCCTGTTTGCTGGCCGAGCCACGTGTCATAACCGCTTATTTTGCTGGTGCTGCCGAGCATGCTGATCCAGGAGCACACTCGCGCGCCGCTGGCAGACTCGCTGGCAGACGTGGACGCTGTCTCGCCCGCGCTGCAAGCGTTCGTGACACGCGCGGCGCTCAACCTTGAATCGATTGCCTCCATGCCAAGTCGCGCGGCTTCGAAGTGCGCATTCGGCAACGCCGTATACGCTTCTGCGCTCAACTGGTCGAGTGCGGCGTAAGCCGATGAACCTTCAAGGTTGAGCAGATCGCCCGCAACCGACAGAAAATCGCGAGTCGGTACCGCACCTGCGCCGATACCTGCGACGCCATGATCGAGCGCTGCCTCGACCGCTATCTGGTTCGGCGTGCCACCGGCAAACTGGAAGCCGCGATTTACGTGAACGTAGGCGTTGTCGGCGTCATAGACGAGCGTCGCCGAAACGAACGGGTTGAGCGTTGTGATGCCGGAAAACATCCCGCTCAGGCCAGCAGTCGTACTGAGTATTTTATAAGTGTCACTGGGTGTGAACGACCTGGCGCGCAAACGCATCTGAACCATGCCGCCTTGCAGCGCTGCGGTGCCGTCGACGCTGATCAGGCCGTTGCCTTCCGGGGAGACATCGACCGCATATCGGCTGCCGCCAGCCTGTTTGTACGAACCGACGACGGACAACGTGCCGATCGCCAACGGCTGAAGACCCGCCACCGCGGCTGCATTCTGGACACCCGGAGCAATGACGCCCTGTAACGTGATCGCGCCTTGCAAGGTGCCCGTTCCAGTGAGAATCGCGTCCGGCTTGACGGTTATCACCGGACTTGTCAACGTACCCGTGAGTCTCAAGATGCCGCTGGCGATGGTACTGGCAGAAGTCATTTCAACCGGGCTGGCAATGGTCCAGTCGGCGCCTTGCATCGTCATCGTGGAAAAGCCGTAGGTGTGGCTGGACAGTATTCCCGAACCTTGCAAAACCAAGACGTTGCCCAAGCCATTTCCGCCGTCGATGTCACCTGATACAACACTGCCGCTGTCCAGTGTCAGCCGGTTATTTGAGCCGGTAAAACGAACGGCGGTCCCCGTGGTTCCTGCGTTCCCATTACCGATTAACGTCCCGGCGTTGACGATCGAAACATTCGAGCCCGCCGTCACCGCGACGCCCCCGTTGCTCTCTATCAATCCGCCCTGTGCGTTTGTCAGGCTCGCGGCACCCGTGGGCGCGTCGATGACCATCCCAATTACGTTCCCTGCAATAGACCCCGCGTTGGCGATCGAAACGTTCGAACCCGCCTTCACAGAAATAGCCGTGGCGCCCTTGATCGATGCGCCCCGTTGGTTGATCAGGCTCGTCATACCCACGGGCGCATCGATCGCAATCCCCATCCCGTTTGCACCCTCGGCCGCAATGGACCCGAAATTGGCGATCGAAACATTCGAACCTGCATGCACTGCAATGCCCGCTGCGCTCTCGATCAATCCGCCCTGTACATTCGTCAAACTTGCGGCGCCCACTGGCGCATCGATTGCAACTCCGGCGCCCTTTACGCCCTGCCCTGCAATGAAACCCGCGTTGACAATGCTCGTTCCCGCTCCCGTCGCGACTACCGCGGCCACACTCTCAGCACTACTGGTAATTGATCCACTGTTGACCACCCGGCTCTCATCATTGATCGACACCGCGCTTGCCGACGAAGCGTGAATCGAGCCGCCGGACAATACTTCCATATCGACGCCCGTCGCCCCTGGCGTGGCAATCAGGCTGCCGTTCAATTGACCCGCCATCGCAATGCCGCCTGCGCTCACAAGCCATGATTGAGCCGAGCCGTTGGTGCCAGTCAGAGTCCAGGTGCTTGAATCGTTTTTGCGCAGCGTGTTGAAGCCGCGATATTGCCCCGTCGCGGCAAGAGTTGAAATGTCGAAGCTGCCCGGACTTGTTCCGCCAAGAATAAGCGCGCTGGTTCCGGATGCGCTATGCGAACTCGCATCGACAATTCCCGTAATGGTCGAGGTGCCCGCCAGCATCAAGGAATTATCGCCGGGGCCGAAGAGAATTGCCGTGCCGCCTTGGCCGACGATGCTGCCACTGTTGGAAACCACGCTGCCAGTACCGGTTGCTCCGGAAGTCAGAGTCAGATCGATTGCCGTGCCTTCAATCGAAATAATAAGTCCGGCGTTTTGAATGGTCGTCGCCGAGTTAGCGAGAATACCGGGGCCATAGGCCGCGATTCTTCCCGTAGCGAGGTTGGTGACCGTTCCGCCGCTCGGCAAGTGAATGCTCGACTGAGTTTTTGTAATGTCCGCTGCAGAACCACCGATGTCGCCCGCATTGGTAACCGAACTGCTCGCGCTATTGGCAAAGACGGCATCGAAGCGGCCCACAATATTTGCGCCGGCGGAATTGGTCACGTTGCCACCGCCGTATAAGGCGAGCGCGGTGGTAACCCGGCTGACCATCGAGCCGTTATTAAGGATCGCAACCGGGCTGTCGAACTCAACGGAAAAGTAGCCGCCGGTAACGGCTCCGTTATTAGTCAACACCCATGTGGCTGCTTTATTGATATCTCCGTAAATAGCATTGCTGACCTCGGCGGAGGTATCGATGATCGCGCCGGCAACTACGTTATACGGATTACCGGCCTGGCTCAATACATAACCGGTTTGGGAGCTGGTGAGATCAGTTGCGCTCGCTGTTTCGACAACGCAACTGGTAAGCACAAGTATTGCTATTGGCACGCCAAACCAGCCGCGTCTTCTTTTTATAAAGGATACCGAACAAACGGGCCATTCCCTTTCTGAATCGCTGGAAGCACGCATTACCCATTCCCCAAATGACGCGACTCAGCACTTTAGTCGGTCATGAAGGCATTGGCGATAGGGTAGGACGTCTTCAAACAGGGAGTGAAATACTGAGACTCGCTGGTACAACAGGGCGCTATATTCCCCGCGACAACACCGCCGTTCCCACGGTCACCACGCCCAATACAATATTGATCAGCACCAGCCGCCGGATAGTACCGACCGCTCTCGCGCCATCGGGCCAGTTTTGTGATTGGACCGCCCGCCGGATCTTCGGGAATACGCCGAATCGGATGTGACCAAAAATCAGCATCATCACAATGCCGATTCCGGCCATTGCATGCAACGGCCAGGGCGCATGACCACCACCGAACTGCGACAGCAAAAAGCCGCCCGTCAGCAAGATCACCAGCACCGACCCCGCCACCCAATTAAAAAACCGGCTGAATACCGACTCCCATAACGGCAACCGCAATTGCGGCGATAAATCCGCTATGGCCGGTCGAAGGCAAAAGTGCGCAAATATCATCCCGCCAATCCACACCGCTACTCCCAACAAATGCAGGAACAGCGCCACTTCAATCGCCTTATTCATCAACGTCCCTAATTGCAGGTGAATCACTGGTTGTCAGTGCTGAAGCCACTCGATAAATCTAGCCTTGGGGTCTCATGCCCTTGCGCGCTTCCACAAGGTTCGGCCGTTCGACTCGACCAATCCGCGCCAGTTCAAGTATTTCACAAAAAAGAAACGCCTCAGGTCGACGTTGCAACCTGAGGCGCATGATCCACTACTATTTTTCAGCCTTCAAACACCGGCCGCAATTCCGTCACCTTGATGGTCGACTCCGGCGCACGGCCCTTACGCGCCCGCTTCCCAACATGCGCTTCGACCGCCGTGCCCGCCAGCTTCTCGTCACGCACCTTGCCGCCACGGCCGGTACCGATCAGCACCAGACCACGAGCGTCGATGGCAAGCGCCTGCCGCAAGGTCTCCTTCGGATCGAGCGCGATCAGAATCACGCCACGGCCGCCACCCGACAGGGTTTTCATTTCATCGATACCGAACACCAGCAAGCGCCCGTTGCTCGACAAACACGCGACCTGCGTGGCGCCCGGCAAGACCGGCATCGGCGTCAAAGGCGTGGCGCCATCGTCAATGGTCATGAACGACTTGCCCGCCTTCACGCGGCTGACCATATCGCCGAGCTTGGCCATGAAGCCAAACCCGTTACTCGATGCCAGCAGCAACGGCTGCTCGACCGACGCGGCGAAGTAGTGCAGCAAGTGCGATCCCGCCTCGAGTTCGATCAGCGACGTGACCGGCACGCCGTCGCCACGCCCGCCCGGCAACACCGCGACGGGCACGGAATACACGCGCCCATTGCTGCCCCACGCAATCAGCATGTCGGGCGTGCGCGCCTGGAACGCGGCGTAAATGCCATCGCCCGCCTTGAACTGGAAGCTCGCCGGATCGAGACCATGCCCCTTCAACGCACGCACCCAGCCCTTTTGCGACACGACCACCGTCACCGGATCGTCCACGACTCGCACTTCGAAGGTCGCGCGCTTTTCCGCCTGGATCAGCGTGCGGCGGTCGTCGCCGTACAGCTTGGCATCGCCTTCGATCTCCTTGATCAGCAGCCGCTTCATGGCGGCGTCGCTGTTCAGCAACTCTTCGAGCTTTTCCTTTTCGCTGCGCAGCTCCTTGAGTTCCTGTTCGATCTTGATTGCCTCGAGCCGCGCCAATTGCCGCAAGCGGATTTCGAGGATGTCGTCGGCCTGGCGCTCGCTCAGGTTGAACCGTTCCATCAGCGCCTGCTTCGGGTCGTCGGCTTCGCGAATGACGCGGATCACTTCATCGATATTCAGGAAGACGATCATCCGCCCTTCAAGAATATGAATCCGGTCGTTCACCTTCCCCAGCCGATGCTGCGTGCGCCGCGTGACCGTCGTGAAGCGGAAGCCGATCCACTCGCGCAAAATTTCGCCGATGCCTTTTTGACGCGGCCGGCCGTCGGCGCTGATCATCACGAG
The DNA here is from genome assembly GCA_963708695.1 of uncultured beta proteobacterium. Taxonomy (GTDB): domain Bacteria; phylum Pseudomonadota; class Gammaproteobacteria; order Burkholderiales; family Burkholderiaceae; genus Caballeronia. The sequence goes on along the minus strand of CAVPTS010000011.1, from coordinate 74,506 downwards.
GTTGATCGATGAATTCGATTCCAGGCTCGTATGCGCGAGCAACGAATGCACGAACTCGGTCTGGTCGATACGGCTCGACTTCGGCTCGAACACCAGCCGCACGGGCGCGTCCCGGCCGGATTCGTCGCGGACCGTGTCGAGCAACGCGAGCATGGTCTGCTTCGTCTGCAGTTGATCCGGGCTCAGCGCTTTCTTGCCAAGCTTGATCTTCGGGTTCGTCAGCTCCTCGATTTCCTCGAGCACCTTCTGGCCCGACGCGTTCGGCGGTAATTCCGTGATGACGAGTTGCCACTGCCCGCGCGCCATCTCCTCGATCTTCCAGCGCGCCCGCACCTTCAAACTGCCCCGCCCGGTTTCGTAGGCGGCGGAAATTTCGGCCTGAGTCGAAATAATCTGCCCGCCGCCGGGGAAATCCGGCCCGGGAATCATGTCGATCAGTTCGGCATGCTCTATCTTCGGATTGCGAATCATCGCCACCGCAGCCGCCGCGACTTCGCGCAGATTGTGCGATGGAATTTCGGTGGCAAGACCCACCGCAATCCCCGATGCGCCGTTCAGCAGCGCAAACGGCAGACGCGCCGGCAACAGCTTCGGCTCCTGGAACGAGCCGTCGTAGTTCGGCATGAAATCGACCGTGCCCATGTCGATTTCATCGAGCAGCAATTTAGCGATGGGCGTAAGCCGCGCTTCCGTGTACCGCATGGCCGCCGCGCCGTCGCCGTCGCGCGAGCCGAAATTACCCTGGCCGTCGATCAGCGGATAGCGCATCGAGAACGACTGCGCGAGCCGCACCAATGCGTCGTAGGCCGACTGGTCGCCATGCGGATGGTATTTACCCAGCACGTCACCCACCACCCGCGCCGATTTAACCGGCTTGGCCGTGTTGGCCAGGCCCATCTCGTTCATCGCAAAGAGGATGCGGCGCTGTACGGGCTTCTGCCCGTCGCAGACATCGGGCAAGGCACGGCCTTTGACCACGCTCACCGCGTAGTCGAGATACGCGCGCTCGGCGTAGTCGCCGAGCGTTAGTTTTTCGCCTTCGGGCGCGGCTTCTTGTTCCGCGAAGAGATCGTCCATCGAATTTCCAGTGTTATGCGTTGACGAGGTTCAGGGGCGTCTGCAGGCTTTTAGCGGGCATCAGATGTCGGCTTCGACTTCGTTGCCCTTCTCTTCCAGCCAGCTACGCCGCGACGCCGCTTCGCCCTTGCCCATCAGCATCGTCATGCGCGTGACCGTGTCGTCGAAACCGAGATCGCCGAGTTCAACCGGCAGCAGACGGCGCGTGTCCGGGTTCATCGTGGTGTCCCACAGTTGTTCCGCGCTCATTTCGCCCAGGCCCTTGAAGCGGCTGATCGACCATTGCGTCTCGCGTACGCCATCTTTTCTCAGCTTGTCCAGGATCGCTTCGAGTTCGCCTTCATCCAGCGCATAGAGCTTTTGCGCCGGCTTCTTGCCGCGTGCGGGGGCGTCGACACGAAACAGCGGCGGCCGCGCGATGCACACATTGCCCTGCTCGATCAATTGCGGAAAGTGCTTGAAAAACAGCGTGAGCAGCAGGACCTGAATGTGCGCGCCGTCCACGTCCGCGTCCGACAAGATGCAGATCTTGCCGTAGCGCAGGTTCGAGAGATCAGCCTTGCTGTCGAGACTATCCGGACCGTGCGGGTCAACGCCGATCGCCACCGCAATGTCATGCACTTCATTGTTCGCGAACAGCCGGTCGCGCTCGGTTTCCCACGTATTCAGCACCTTGCCGCGCAGCGGCAGAATCGCCTGGAATTCTTTATCGCGGCCCATCTTCGCCGAGCCGCCCGCCGAATCGCCCTCCACGAGGAAGAGCTCGTTGCGCGAGACGTCCGTCGATTCACAATCGGTCAGCTTGCCTGGCAACACCGCCACGCCCGAGCTCTTGCGCTTTTCCACCTTCTGCCCGGCGCGCGTGCGCGCCTGGGCCTGACGGATCACGAGTTCCGCAAGCTTCTTGCCATACTCGACGTGCTGGTTCAGCCACAGCTCGAGCGCCGGCCGTGAGAACGACGACACAAGTTTCACCGCGTCGCGGCTATTCAGGCGTTCCTTGATTTGCCCTTGGAACTGCGGATCGAGCACCTTCGCCGACAACACGAACGACACCCGCGCGAACACGTCTTCCGCGAGCAGCTTCACGCCCTTCGGCTGAAGGTTGTGCAATTCGACGAAGCTCTTGACCGCCTGGAACAGGCCGTCGCGCAAACCGGATTCGTGCGTGCCGCCAGCAGGCGTCGGGATCAGGTTGACGTACGACTCGCGCAAGAGCGGGCCTTCTTCGCTCCACGCGACAACCCACGTCGCGCCCTCGCCTTCCGCGAAAGTATCCTCGTTCGACTTCGCATTGCCCGCAAAGCGCTCGCCTTCGAACAACGGAATCAGCAGGTCGCTTCCGCCCATGCCTTCGAGCAGATAGCCGCGTAACCCGTCCTCATATTTCCAGCTTTGGCGCTCGCCGGTCTTTTCATTGATAAGCACGACTTCGACGCCCGGCAGCAACACCGCCTTCGATCGCAACAACCGCTGCAACTCGCTCACCGGCAAATTCGGCGAATCGAAATACTTGGGATTGGCCCAGGCGGTAACACGCGTACCGGACTTCTTCTCACCACGATTCATCGCGCGGGTTTCAAGCGGTTTCACGACGTCGCCGTTCGAAAATCCGAGTTCCGCTACTTTGCCGTCGCGCCAGACGGTGACATCCATTCGCGTGGACAGCGCGTTTGTCACCGATACCCCCACGCCGTGCAAGCCGCCCGAGAACGTGTACGCGCCGCCGGCGGCCTTGTCGAACTTGCCGCCCGCATGAAGACGCGTGAACACGATCTCGACGACCGACACGCCTTCTTCCGGATGCATGCCGAACGGAATGCCGCGCCCGTCGTCTTCGACGGACACCGAATGGTCGACGTGCAGCGTGACGGTAATCTGCTTGCCGTAGCCGCCGAGCGCTTCGTCGGAGGCGTTGTCGATGACTTCCTGGATGATGTGCAGCGGATTTTCAGTGCGGGTGTACATGCCGGGCCGTTGCTTGACCGGCTCGAGCCCTTTCAGCACCTTGATCGATGCTTCGCTGTATCCGCTGTTCTTGCCGCCGTCGGCGGTGCTGGGTTTTTTCGTGGACATGTCTGGACGTGGGTCCGGCGCTCCGTGCGGCCGAGGCGTGAATTCATGAGCGGAATTCAGCTGCGGCCAGGCCGGAGAACCGGCGAATGCGTGAACAGTGCGGGCCAACCCGGCCGAGCGCGCCTGAGCCGGCCGCGCCGGATTGCGCGTGATTACTTGGAACCTAAGCTGAAATCTAAGTTGAAACCTATGTTGAAACCGAACTCGAAACCGCGACGCCCTCCCGCTTAGCGCTCTCTTCGCTACAGCGTTTCACTACAGGATTTCACCACGATGTAACCGTAGAAATCCCCAAGGCCGTGCGCCCGAAACCGCGACGTATTTTACTGATTTCAACAAATTTTTCGATACGGGCGGAAGACGCCCGCCCGAAGCCCAACTTACTTGCGCTTTGCTTCCAGCTCTTCCCAGCGTTCGAGCGCGACGAGCAGTTCCTCGTCGATAGCCGCGTGCCGCTCACTCAGGCGCGCGCCTTCTTTCGGATCTTTCGCGAACGCCGAACCGTCTTCGAGCTTCGCCGCAATCGATTTCTGCTCGGCTTCAAGCGCTGCGATCTGCGCAGGCAGCGCTTCCAGCTCGCGCACTTCCTTGTACGGCAGCTTGGTCGAGCGCTGCGAATTGCGGCCCGCGCCGCTATCTTTCGGGCCGTCGTCCTTCTTGGCCTGCTTGGCTGTGTCGCGTGCGGCGTCTAGCGCGATTTTCTCGGAGCGCGCGCTCTGGATCTGCCAGTCGCTGAAGCCGCCCACGTACTCGCGCCACTTGCCGCCGCCTTCGGACGCAAACACCGAGGTCACGACGTTGTCCAGGAACTGGCGGTCGTGGCTGACCAGCAGCACGGTGCCGTCGTAGTCGGTGAGCAGTTCTTCCAGCAGTTCGAGCGTCTGGATGTCGAGGTCGTTGGTCGGCTCGTCCAGCACCAGCACGTTCGCCGGCCGTGCGAACAGGCGTGCGAGCAGCAGCCGGTTGCGTTCTCCGCCCGACAACGAGCGCACCGGTGAGCGCGCGCGTTCCGGTGCGAACAGGAAGTCGCCGAGATAACTCATCACATGCTTCTTCACGCCGTTCACTTCGACCCATTCGCTGCCCGGGCTGATGGTGTCGGCGAGCGTTTTGTCCAGGTCGAGTTGCTCGCGCATCTGGTCGAAATACGCGACTTGCGTATTCGTGCCGGTGCGCACCGTGCCTTCGTCCGGCGCGAGCTCGCCCAGGATCATCTTGAGCAGCGTGGTCTTGCCAGCACCGTTCGGGCCGATAAAACCAAATTTGTCGCCGCGCATGACAGTGGCCGTGAAGTTGTCGACGATCTTTCTGTCGCCGTATTTCTTCGTCACGTCCGTCAGTTCCGAGACAATCTTGCCCGAGCGCTCGCCTTGCCCGACGTCGAGCTTCACATTGCCCTGCACGTTGCGGCGTTCGGCGCGCTCGTTGCGCATTTCAACCAGCCTCGCGATACGCCCGACGCTGCGCGTGCGCCGCGCCTCCACCCCCTTGCGAATCCACACTTCTTCCTGCGCCAGCAGCTTGTCGAATTTGGCCGATTCGACCTGTTCGATTTCAAGCTGTTGCGCCTTGCGCGTCTGGTAGGCGGTGTAATTGCCTGGATACGACAGCAAACGTCCACGATCCAGATCGACGATACGCGTGGCGACCTTGTCGAGGAACGCCCGGTCATGGGTGATGAACAGCAAGCCAGTGCGCAACGTAACCAGCAACTCCTCCAGCCAGCGGATGCCGTCGAAGTCGAGGTGGTTGGTCGGTTCGTCAAGGAGCAGGACATCGGGCTGCACAACCAGCGCACGCGCCAGCGCCACGCGCTTTTTCATGCCGCCCGAGAGCGCGCCCGAACGAACGTCGCCGTCCAGACCAATCTGCTGCAGCGTGGTCGCCACGCGCGTTTGCCAGTTCCACGCATCGGTCAGATCGAGCGACGACTGCAGCGCGTTCATGCTTGCCAGCAATGCGTCGTGCTCCGGGCCTGATGACGGCGCGTCCGCGAGCTTGTGCGCCACGACGTCATATTGGTCCAGCAGTTCCCGCGCGTGCGACAAGCCCGGACGCGACGACGTCGAACACCGACGCCTCCAGGTCGAACTCGGGTTCCTGCGGCACGTAGACGGTGGTGAGCTCGTTCTGGCGCGTGATGAGGCCGTCGTCCGGCTTGGCAAGCCCGGCGATGATCTTCAGCAGCGACGACTTGCCCGCGCCGTTACGGCCGATCAAGCCCGACGCGTTCGCCCGCTTCGAGAGAAAAGTCAGCGTGATCGAGCAACGCGACGTGGCCGAACGCGAGTTGCGCGTTCGAAATGGAATAAAGCGACATGGGAGGCAGCCGGAAAAGTGCAAATACTGGAAGCGGCCATTGTACCGGTCTTGACCGGCGCGCCCGGAGCCCCTATGCCATCAGGACAAGGCGAAGTGCCCTGCGCCAAGATACAAAAAACGCGGCCGAGCCGCGTTTTTTGAGATAAGCGCCAGCCCAGTCGGCCGGCGGCTTGTGACAATGACAGTCCGTTATTTCACGTGGATCTTGATCGTCTGGCTCATTTCCGGCCCGAACGACTGGTGCGCGCCGTCGCCGAACTGCAGGGTCAGCGTGTGATCGCCCGGGGGCAGCTTCACGTCCGCTTCCGTCTGCAGCTTGCCGAAATGCAGCGATTTATCGTTCACCGGGATCACGAGGCCTTTTTGCATCGGGCCGGCGTCGATCAGCACATGGTGGTGGCCTTTTTGCGGGTCCTTATCGCCGGCCGGCGCGAGCCCCATGCCTTCCAGGCCGAAGACCACGTGCACCGGGCTTGTGACGGTCGCGCCGTCTTTCGGCTCGACGAAAAACACGCGCGCTTGCTGCGTGCGCCGCGACGGCCACAAGGAAAACGCTCGACAACACCGCTCCCGACAACAGTTTCTTGAACATCATTTTTTTGCTCCCAGAAGAATGCGGCTGCCGGATCAACGATCCAGGCAGGCCAAAACGGCTTCGTGCGACACGCATGGCGAATCGACTGTAGCTTGTATTAGCCACACGACCCGCAAGGGACTCAAAAACCGCCGGGGAGAGGATACACCGAGCATAAGAAATCACGCAGATCCGTGCTTCCGCCCTGCCCTGGGGCTGCTCCACTTCGATGAACCGATTGTGACATTCCGGTACTATTCGGGTCGCCGGACGTTTCGGCAGTGAGTGCGGCGTTGGCTTGCAGAATACGAATTTCCGGGCAGACAGCCGCCGAGTGGAATATTTAACGTTGTTTTGTTGAACGAGAAGAAAGAGTCTGTCGTGAGTGAAGTTTTAGAATATAAAAGCTGGGTTTGTCTGATTTGTGGCTGGATTTACAACGAAGAAGACGGTTTGCCGGAAGACGGCATTGCGGCCGGAACCCGTTTCGCCGATATCCCGGACACTGGCGCTGCCCGTTGTGTGACGTCGGCAAAGACGATTTCGTGGCAGTCGAGTTCTGATCTTGCCGCCCGCGTTGACTTAGCGCGCGATCACAATCAGTTCCCGGCTCGTCGCCGATACCGCCGCTCCGTCCCAGCCGCCATGCCACGTGAGGTGGCTAAATCCCGCAGCCTCGAGCTGCGCGGTGAGTTCATCCTGAGTGCGAAAGCGCAGTTCGCTCGCGGACGTCAACGTCTCGCCCGTCGCCTGAAATCGATAATACGTGTTGAAGCGAATGCCCGACTCCGGGCTTCCGCTCACGTCGTCCTGCCACACCTCCACCTCGCCGATCCCATCCACGTCGATCAGCCTGCGCGATTGCGCGGGCGTCCAGGATTCCCACGCTCGCGCGGCCGGATTGCGGCTCTCGAACGCCAGTTCGCCGCCGTCGCGCAACGCGTAGCGGGCCGCTTTGAGCGTATTGAGGAACGCGGTGTCGTCGAGGAAAACCTGCGCGACGTGGCCCGTCATCACCAGCAGGTCGGCGGGCGGCAGCAAGGCGAGCGCGCGAGCATCGCCTTCAATCCACTGAACGCGCTCGCCGTTCGGCCTTGCCGCGCCACGCGCAGCATCTCAGGCGCGGGATCGATCCGCAATCACTCGATGCCCCCGCGACGCCAGTTCACACGCGAGCAAACCCGTTCCGCAACCGAGATCGATAACGCGCTGCTTGCCTGCGGCCAGCGCCAGGTAGAAGTCGGTATCGGCGGCGAAGGGGTTCAGGGTGTCGTACAGCGCGACGAGGCGCGGGTCGGTGTAGAGCGTGGATGGCATCGATGGCATTGATGGCGTTGAATAAGCTCGCCGTGTCATCGGCTTAAATAAGAGAGCGCGTCGCGCATGGGCTGGCTCGGCACGAGGATGGAACCGGTGAATGGCGTGTCGAGATCGAGGATCACCAGCACGGTGGACGCTATCGATAACGCCCCGAGCGTGATTGTAACCATCGCCAATGCATTACGCGGCGCGATCAGGCCGAAGCACAGGAAGATGACGAGCAGCCAGAAGACCAGAATCCGGTCGAATGGCGACGATAGTCGAACCGCGTGCCTCCTCCACGATTTTCCAGCGCTGCTGGATCAGCCGGTCGAACTGCAGGAGCGCTTCGTCGGCGAGCTTTTGGTGGAACTGATCGTGCGGCTGCAGCTCGCGCGTGTGCCGTTGGGCGCGCTCAAGCATCGCACCGAGCGTGCGGCTGTCGAGATTGTCGCTGCCGACGCCCGGCGGCAGCGTTTTCGGATAGTAGTTGCCCGCCGGCGGCGGTTCCTGGGTCCACGTGGACGCGATCGCAGCCGCCGTGTAGGCGCGCATTATCTGGCGCGTCGTGTCGGCTTCCGGGCCGTACTGGCGCAGGGTGTTGTCGAGCTGGATCAGCGCGGTGGCGTAGTAGCGGATATCGGTATCGGTGGTGTCGAACACGGTCTTCGCCGATGCCGTCAGCAAACCCAGCACAAGCGCCGCGAAGGTGACCAGCATGCCGATCACCAGCTTCAGCAGTTGCACAGTCTCGAACGCCTTGTGCTCCTCGGGCAGCAGCGGACGGACGATTGCACCCAACCCCGCGGACGCGAGCAGCAACACGAAGACAACTGAAGCGGTTTGAAATTCGGTCATGGCCGGGTGATTATGAGCGACTTGGGCCGTTGTTTTCCAGGTGAGCGGTTCGGCTTGATCACGATCAAGTCGTCCCGAACCTTACGCCAATGAATCAATACACGGAATTGACGCAACTACGGAGTCGGAACGATAATCGTCGGCTGGTTTGGGCTGCTTGGTTGTGGTGGTTTTATCGTCGGGATGGGTTGTGAAAGGAACAAAATTTCTGCTGAGCGCGCTTGCTTTGGCCGCCAGCAGTTGCGTATTCGCAAATACCGCCGCTGATAATGTCCGGCTGAGCGCAATGCCGTCCAAGGCGAGCGTGATGGGCAACGAATGCACGAATCGATCGATTCAGCCGTTTGCGAGGTCGAAAGAAAGTTCGTTATCGGACGATGCGCTGCGGGTGGCATTGACCTTGATCACTGGAGTGGCCGGCGCAAGCGCGCACACGGTAGCGTGCGGCGAGCTCTCGGCGCTGTAGGCCTTCGGGGACTCGGGCCGCGACTTTTGTCTTAAATGTCTTTGATATACTCTGCCCGCTGTGGCGGAGTGATCCCGTCCACCAGTGGGTAGATTACGATTCAAGGTACGTCACGGTGCTTCATTAGGAAGAAGCGAATCAGCCGGGAACGTATGCCGGGTAAGGCTGAATTATTGGTCTTTGATGCCTCGGACAACCCGTTGCAAATATCCATCTCCCTGTAGTTCAATGGATAGAACAAGTGCCTCCTAAGCGCTAGATGCAGGTTCGATTCCTGCCAGGGGGACCATGAAACCCTCCTCGATTGCCCCAAATCCCTTTCCCCATAAGGCTCCCAGGGTTCCCGTGGTGTCCGTAACGTACCTAAAACTGTACCTACGGATGTACCAACATGGCTGCACTTCGTCTCAATAACATCATGTCTGTGTCAATCCGCTATCTGTGGTCTAGGCCGGGAACGGAGGCCCTGTGGTTTAAGCGCAAGGTCCCCAAGGATCTGGTCTCCGCTGTGGGAAAGACCTGGATCCAGTTCTCCCTCGGGACTAAGGACCCCAGGCAAGCGGCGCGGTTGATCGCCATGCATGCCACCGACCAAGATAAGGAGTGGTCTGCCCTACGCGCTCCAGGCACTGAGGGTCTGCGGTCCCAAGCTAAGCGGCTGCTGGAATCATATGGCGTGGATCCTTCAGACCCCAAGGCTGTTCCTGAGGCCGCTTGGGCCTTCGAGGACTTCTTGGAGGACCAGTTACCGCACTCAGTCAGGTCTGACGGAAACATTACCCAAGGCCATCAGCTTGACCGGTATTTGTCATCCGTTCACCGTGAGGCCCTCCAGGTCCTCCAGGGTCGCCAAGCCTTCACCCTCGCCGATTGTCTCGCTCAATACATCGCTGCTAGGCCGTCGACGGAGAAGGATGCGCGGTTGGTGTTTGGTTACCTGGAGACGTACCTGAAGGGTCCTGGTCAATGCCTGAGCGGTGTTGCGGACCTGCGGAAAGTTCGCCGGGATTACGTCAATGGTTTCGTGTCCTGGCTATGTAACGGAGAGCATGGGGGACGCAAGGTCTCGACCACCACCGTGGAACGCTACCTGACGACGCTACGCGCCGCCTTCGCTCGGGCCATCCGTGAAAACGAGTTGGGCATCGAGAACGTGTTTCTGAAGGTCGAGATAAAGGACCAAGGCAAGGACGCAAAGGAGCGAGAAACTTTCTCGGTCGACCAATATCGGATCCTGCACCACGCAATTGACCACTGGTCTGAGACCAAGGGCCTGGACCCCCTGCGCTGCATCTTGACGCTGGTGTCTGAGACCGGAGCACGCCTTGCTGAGGTGGTCGGGCTTGCCGCTGGTGATGTTCGCCTTGAGGAATCTGTACCGTTCCTCAGGCTCCAGGAGAACCCTTGGCGAACCTTCAAGACCTCAGGCTCGACTCGAGACTTGCCCCTGAGTCCTCGGGCCGTGGAGGCTGCGCGGGTTGCCTTGGACAAGTGCGGAGACGCTGCACAACTCTTTCCGACCTACGCGACCGCCAAGGGCCACAAGACCAACTCGGTGAGTGCTGCGCTGGTTAATTGGCTGCGGAGTCGTGAAGGCCTCAAGGGGTCCCGGCTAGGCAATCATTCGTTGCGCCATGGGATGAAAGACCGGCTGCGTGCTGTGCAATGCCCGGACTCGATCCAGGATGCGATTCTGGGACACGCTACGCCCGGGGTCGGTGCGACCTACGGGCAAGGCTACCCGCTGCCAGTTTTGGCTGAGTGGATGCATAGGGCGTTGGCTGACGGAGATGCTTAGAACCCTGCGCCGACTGCCGCGCTGAGACCGGATAACCAATACCGCCCCATGGCTCCTGAAACAAGGGTCTCAAGTTGGTTGGCTACGCGCCGCCGGTTGTCCGGATTCGGTCCAGGATCAGATTCTCGGTCATACCACCGCCGGGTGTCGGCGCGACCTACGGAAAGGGATATCCGCTCAACATGTTGGCGGATTGGTTGGAGAAGGCCACTGAAGCGGAAGCTAGGGCTTGAAGCGGCTGGACGTTGGGAGGCCTCGCGAAGGCAGTTTCGTTACTCGGCAGCGGTCAGTCTTGCCAAAATCGGCATTAAATATGGCAAGCTATGCGCTCCCCCCTGCTGAACCAAGATATGAAAGACGCCACGCTTCAAACACTCATAACGGCGCGTGCACTTCTCGAACAGGCTGAACGGAACTGCGGATTAGGCGACCGATACTTAGCCACCGCTGGGTTGATCGTTTTGCAGGACGCCGTCGAACTTGTGTTCCTTGCCGTTTTAATCGAGAAAGAAGTGGACGAAGAGCGTGCCATTGAGAAGCTTACGTTCGACGAAATGATTGCAGTAATTGGGCAAAAAGGAATAAAAATCCCGAAGACCGGCACGCTTAGGGCCATGAACAAGCTGAGGGTTACGGCGAAGCACTACGGTCAGGTGATGGAACCGCTGACGGTTCAGGGACATTTGAATGCCTCAAAAGTGGCAATTGACGTGGTGCTTAACTCAGCCGTGGGCAAGCCACTTAGGGAAGTATTCCTGACGGAACTGTTAGGCCAGATCAAATCGCGACCGTTTCTTGAGGAAGCAGTATCCGCGTTAGCGGACGGTGATTATTTAAAATCGCTGGTCGCGACGCGGAAAGCGTTTTTCCTCGAGTTTGAACGGGAGTATTGCATATACGACCATCGCAATGTTTCGAGGGATGGCACTTCTCGCGTAGGGCTTATCGGTTTGTTTTTGCTGAATGGCCGGAAGGCGCACTACTGGACTCGTAACTCAGAATGGATAGCCGAACACGTAAACACGCCCTTCGACTATATCCAAATCAACGACGAAACTTGGCGTGTCGATGCTATGGAGTGGGGCATTAACACGCAAACACTAAACAATATCCGGCGTCTGACACCTGAAGCTATTCAGTTGGAGTTTACAGGCGACTGGTTTATCAGGCAGCCGACAGCGTACGCTGCGAACAGCGTCAACCGCGAGAACGCCTCAACGTGCCTAGACCTGACCATCGAAGTGATACGCCGAAAGCACGATCACATTCGAGCCGCACGCCGTCCCACTGAAGATGAGCCTTACGACACCCCTCCCGCATATGTAGGTCAGCCGGTACTGGAAAAACCGGCAGAGGGCAGCAAGGAGCTTTGCGTGCTAGAGCAAGGTGACACCTATGTTGTTGATGAAATGCTGACGGGCTTCGATTCGACCAGGACCTTCTATCGGATCAGATGCACTCTCAGTACCGGAGACATCATTCGGGGTTATGTGGAGAGACTTGAAGATCTACCGCTAGATGAAGCCGGTCCCTAGGAACGGCGGGCTTTTTTCGCACGATCTGCCACGCCTGCACCTCTGAGAAGCCTTGCGAATTCCGGACCTCAGTCGACGGTGTTGATATAGTTCGTATTGCTAAAATCATCTGCACTTCACATCGGAAAAACTTATGAGCACCCAAGAGGCCGCAACCCCTCCGGACATGATTCCGGCACCAGGAAGCGCATTAACTCTGCGCTTGGAAATCCCGACAATGAAGTCGCTCTTCATCGAAATGCGATTTCAGGAAACAGTTCTTAGCAGCGGTACTGCATTTCTCGTCGCTAATGACAAATCCTCACATTGCGCATTGATTACAAATCGCCATAACGTCACGGGCAGACACCAAGAAACAGGCGTTTGCCTCAGTAAAAACGGCGCGATTCCCGACAACGTTCTTATTTATTTTCATAAGGAGCCGTTGGATTTAGGGGAGTGGCAATGTATTCGGCTGCCCCTATTCAAGGATGACGGACAGCCGTGGTGGATCGAACACCCACGTCTAGGTGCCTCGGCTGACCTGGTTGCTCTTAATTTGAAATGGGGAAGCGATGTCCATAAGCTGCCGTACTATCTTAAGTCGAACCTTGACCGGGTCAACATGGTAATTCGCCCCGCCGAGCCCATTAGCGTAATCGGCTTCCCGTTTGGCCTATCGTCAACCGGGCGGTTTCCAATTTGGGCAACTGGGTTCATGGCGCAGGAATTGGGAATTGTGACGCCAGATAACCAGACGTTTTTAGTTGATTGTCGGACACGCCAAGGCCAGTCTGGTTCGCCGGTCATTGCGTACCGGATGAATGGTTTCTCGAAGATTGAGAATAACCGAGTCTCGACAAGTGTAGACCCTGGCTCTGCGGCTTGGGAGTTCCTTGGAATCTACTCGGGGAGGGTGAATCCGGAATCAGATTTAGGCCGCGTTTGGCATGTTAGCGCGGTTGAAGAGGTCTTCGCTGCCGCCGAAGCGGCTATGCCGAAGAAGACCGAGTAACCTTCGGCAGTCTGTCGACAAAGCGTCAGTAGCACCTGCAACGCGACATAACAACACTATGGTGAGATATCAATTGATTATTACTGAGTGCAGCACGTTTCGAACGACTGATGTTGGCAAGTATGCTTGGGGACAGCTCGCTCACTTCCAAAACATCGAGGCGGTTACCGGTCAGATAACCGATCTGCATCAGTTGCCGCAGCAGCAGCGGACCAATGCGAGAAAACAGGCCACGCAGCTTCGTCAATGTTTAATGCAGGCGAGAGAGTATTACGATGCCGCTCGATCCGTTAGTCTCGCGACGCGCCCCGTGCTGTTGTACTACGCCGTAATGTCCCTTGCTCTGGCTGAAGTCCTGATGAAGCAGAGTGCCGATAGTCGGCTTGAGAAGCTACGCGAGTTCCATGGCTGTCACGGACTCCAGTTGTCACTCGCCAACGCAGTCGCCCCAACGGATAGCTTGGACTTAGCGGCCACCGCATTGCGAGCTAAGCCGCAGACCGCGCCCGATGGGTCCCCACGCGGTACCTACGAGGTTTGGCGGCGCTCAAGTCGGGAGCTTCCCATTGTTGGTCGATATTCCCAAACACATGAGGGCAACATTACAACCACGTCCGGAGTACAGGCGCTTATGGCCGGTTCAGACGTCGAACCGGAGGCGTACCCGAAAAGCGGACTCAGCTTGCTCGACGCTTTATTGGGGTTGCCTCAGATGGTTGAGATTCTCGCAGCCTATGGAGTGAGGCCAAAGCTCGTACGTGCCACGTGCACAGCCTTATCTGGCGGTGACAATCCAGAGCCGTCTATCACTATTATCGTCCACCCCGCGCTTCCCTCGACGATGAATGACTTCATGGAATTGGTTTCATTTGCGCCACGGGGGCTGGAACGCGTCAACGTAACGGAGTATCCCAATGGGATTATGTTGCAGTTCCCAGGGGCAATCGACGTGCCCGGGAAGATACCTTGGGGTGTCTGCCCGGACGTCAACAATACTTGGTTCAGCGCCCGGCAAGAGTCTTTGAACGAGTTCGGCCTGCTATACGTTGCACTCCATATCGCGGGTAACTTCGCCCGGTATTACCCGGATAAGTGGCTGGCACATATCGAAGTAAGTTCGCCACTGGCACTTGTCATAGACCGACTGACCGAGGTGGCGTTCGACCGCGCCCCCCTGCTTGTAGCAGGCGAGTTGGCACGGCGCTGTTTGGTTGCGGAGGCATGAGAGCGGTTCGTGTGACCGGTAAGCCTGTCACCTTTAAAACCTTGGAACGCCCCGCTGCTTCTGCGCTTCCCTCTCTAGTCCCTTGCGCCGTTGCGCCTGCTCGATGGTTGCAACCGCGACCGCAGCTTCGTCCTTGGACTGAAACTCCCCGATGCCGACCCCACGCAGGACCATCACCGTGTACAGGGGCGTGTCGATGTTTCCGATGCGAATACAGAAGTCATGCCAAGGGGTTCCCGTGGGGGCACTCTGCCGTTGCCGGTAATGGAATGCAATAGACCCGTGTCCACCCATCTCGGTCGTCCGTCGCTGCTGATAGTCGACGTCCGCTATCATGGAGCAACGGTCGCTCGAGGTGATCGCCCAGGGGACGGACAGCTCACGGGGCACTTACTCCGCTGAATAAGGGACGCGCAATGAATAGCGGCGAAGCAACGGCCACACACTCCTCGAACAGAGACGATGGGTACGTTATCGAACAAGCCAAGAACAATTTGAGGCGGAAATTACTCGCGCTTGGAGCCGGATTTTTTGGTATTTTTTCCATTTTGGGGCTATTTATTTCGACTTCGGACGCTGGGTTCGTTGCCTTGCATGATTTATATGGTTATTCAGAGAGTGGTGGCTCTCGGGTTATTGGGCGCGTGGGGAAATTTTTTTAGTGGCTCTGTTTTCACTGCTCGTTTCGTTCTGTCTTGCCGCTCTTCTGTACCTTCAAACCGGTTTTAGAAAAGCGTCGATATCAAACGGCGAAACTGTTAGATTCGCTTCCGCGGTCGAACTTGAAGCCTACAAGGCTCCTCCAGTTCGATCTTACGCTGCGGATGTAATCGACGACTTTGGGAACGTAGTCTCCACGCCTATAGTAAAACCCGATGGGAGCCTCGGCTCGTCGGTGGTGATTGAGCAGCCTCAAGTTTCATCGCTTAAAGATAGAATTGTAGAGCAACAATTCGAGCAATCTCGCGCGAGGCTATCACGAGAAATAGCCAGCCTACAGTGGCGTGGGAATCTGAACTTAGTCCTCGGAATCCTTATATCAGTTTCGGGACTGAGCGTACTAGGAATATTTCTGTTACCAAGCAACTTTATAATAAGCAATGTTTCCGCTGGTGGAAACATCAGTATAGTGACAAACGGCGGAAAGATGTCGAATGAGGTCATATCCTTCCTGATTCATTTCATTCCTCGTCTGACGTTTGTCCTGCTGATTGAGCTGTTCGCCTACTTCTTCCTAAAGCTTTATAAAAGCTCTCTGTCGGAAATAAAGTATTTTCAAAACGAAATAACCAATATAGAAGCAAAGCATTTGGCATTGCGAGCCGCGTTTCTCGCGGGTTCGGTCACGCTTAGCAACAAGGTCATTAGTTCTTTCGTTGATACCGAGCGCAATCACATTTTGGAAAAGGGGCAGACAACCGTCGATCTAGAGCGCTCACGCATAGACCGAGAACAATGGACCGATGTTGCGAAAACTCTTTCTTCGGTACTCGACTTTGTAAAGAAAGGCGGGAAAAACAAGTAAATCAAGTGGCTCTCGCAATAGTCAATGCCAGTGCGTAGGTGGTCGCTTCCGGGCGACCTAGGCGCGGTCATCACGAATTGCCACTTCCTTTGCTCAAGGAGTTTCGGCTCAGCAGACCAGCGAACCTGTTTCCGGTCCACACGCCAACGGCCACTGCTAGAAAGTCCAAGAGGGTATCAAGCGGATGACCGGAGTTGACCGTACCGCGACTTCGGAGAAACCCATGCCACTGGATTCGATGGGGGGCTGCGACCGGCAGATAGCGAGAGTCGTACAGCTTCGATGCGTCTTCGATGATTTCCTGCTTCGTGATGTTCGGGTTCAGAATCTGCAGGTTCTTCGCTATCGTCAGGTCATTCGCCATCAACTTCCGGCGTTCGATGATAGACCGGAGTTGCTTTCGCTTGCGGACCTTGTCGGTCGACAGGGGGGCGCTATTTCCGTTACTCAGTGTACCTACAGCTTGATGAGTACGGTGGCGATTGCGGCAAACAGCGCAACCAGACCACCCATGACTGCCGCGCCAGCCACGAATGGATACCACCACCGCTCCGTCTACATCTTGTCACGCTCTTCGAACAGCTTCTGGGTCTCGGCGTTCAGCTCGCGAATCTCGGCCAGGACTTTCTCTTCCATGAGCGGCTCCAACTGGTTCTCCTTGTTCTAGTCAATGCTTCTGCCACCAGTGGGACAGCCCCAGCTTCTCAAGAGTGTCTAGGGCCTTGATGACATCCAGCGTCGGGACTCCAGTCATTTGGGCCAACTCGGCGGGTTCGCGGCCATCGGTGAAGCATAGGGCACTGAAGACCGCGAATGCTGCCGGGCCAAGCCTGGCCATTAACCCGTCACCTATCAGGCCGTTGTACTCCTCTTCCGTAATCATTTTTTGCCTCCACTAGCGTTCGGGCAGAGTGATATACAACCGCCGCTTCGACATTTCAAATTTTGGAGTGTCGGTGTTCATTTAGCGGCTTTTCCGTTGGAGAAACTTGGATCGAGATTCGGGTCGCTTCGCCAACCGGTTCGGTGAACTCCCCCTCGCACAAAACTGTTGCACGACTTTCTCGCACAGGCGGTTGACCCCGAGGCCGGTCTACCCGCTCCCACAGACTCGCATTCCAACTCGCGACGTGTCCGTACCGACTCAGCACTTCGCGCCGCCGACGGTGCTTTGGCATGTCGTATCCGCTCCTTCCGCTCGTAGCGAGCCCCATGAGGAACGTTGGTCAATTCCGCACGTGAACGGGCTTTACACTTCGGAGTATCAGTACAGGATCTGGAGAAATCGACGCTGAGGGGAAATATATACAGGGGTAGAGAGAAGGGACAGTACAGGAGTCGTACAGAGCCCTTAGGTTCAAAGACTCATCCATCGATGGAATATGCAGGTTCGATTTCACTGTATACGATAGGGACCGTACAAGCCCAGTTCGGCCAGTTCTTGTTCTTCCAACAACGGCACCGCCGCAGTGGCGATCTTCAATCCCAGTACGGGTGTGAATCCCAAAATCACCTTGCAACGATGAGCCATCAACTCCATAGCTCGCCTATGCGCTCCGACAGCTACCATCACAGAGTCGTGAACCGGCAGCGCCAAGATTCCTTCAGCCTTCAGGGATTCCAAAAGATCGAGCATAAGCTCGCTATCCTGCCGCTGCAGAAACAGCCCTTGACCGGTGCCAAACAGCTCCTCTCCTGTTTCGGACCTGAAGGCAAGTACTAATCCTTCATGGCGGTCCGTCAGCTTCCGCAGAACTTGCGGGGCGCTCAGACCGGGAATCTGATCCTTCTTAGCGATTCCATCGGGATATCGGCCCAACTCTTCACTATGGTTGAGTGCCGCATTGAACACTTTTTTCAGCGTCTTTCGGAATCGTGGATCAATTCCAGGAACCGCGTAGGCGTCCCCTTCCAATGGTATCCCAGCGCGGGCATACAACATCGTCGGATGAAGATTACTGTAGTCGATTTCTACCACCGGCTGTCCGTCGATCAGGATTCGCTCCAGCCGTTCCTCACTTGGGAGGTTCAGCCAGAAGCCCCGATACAGTCGACCACCTTGGCGCCAGTCACCGTTGCTGTGAATCCGTACCATGCGCTTGCATGAAGGGTCCACAATGAAGCCCCCGGATTCCTCGGTTTCTTCAAAACCAAAGGCGTTCCCGTCTAATGGCGAACCTTCGTTGTGCAAAAGCCGAATGTCTCCGTGCGCCCACCATTCGTTCAACGCCCCCAGTCGCTCGCGTGAAGGTACGATGCATGGGTCGTCGCTGTCTTTGTACGGAACCGTTGGGGCTCGGTTCAGCCTCCAGCCCGTGTTCGTCCGCTTACTGCCGCGCAAGATGATGGTCTGGTCGCCGCCAATGTCATCGAAGTCGTCAGCGGTCACCGCAGGCACACTGAAGATTGCCCGCGCCATCAGTTGCGCCGTGGGATAGAACGTCGACTGTCTGCCGCTTTCCTGCTTTGCAGGATTGCGATGTCCGAGAATCAGCCGGATGTAGCCAAGGGTCTCCAAGTGCTTCAGGACGTCCGAAAATCCCTTGCCGATCACGGGGTGTCGATAGCAGGGGGCCGCCCCGGTGTTTAGACTAACCGAAACACCGCCGCCTATATTCGATAGCCCGAGATGCAGGGCGTCCGCTATTGCCGCGTGAACCTGCTCCAGCGTCTTCGCTCGACCAGCGGACTTCCGTGACAACTTGAAGCCTTCCACAAACTCCACAGCGATGCGGTCAATTATGCCCTTGGCTTGCGGTGTCTTCGCACGGCGTCCGCCGACAAAAGGACGATCATCCCAACTACGTCGACTGTATTGTCGATCCTGGAATAGCTCGCTGAGGATGCGTTCCTCATTCTGCTCCTTGAGTCGCTTGGCTTCCTCCCACTGTTCCGGCGTCCATTCCTGAGGGTTCTCTGGCAAATGGCCGGGATGGAAATTGAGCTCCCAATAGTCATCGAACCAGGTACGGACGTCACTTCCTTCTGCTACTTCCATGTTGTAATTTGGTTGAAAAGTTAACTAAATCAGTTTCAGCGCTGAGACAGGTTACCGACAGACGAATCGTCACACCGCCTCAAAGTCGGCTAACGCCGCCGGAACCGAGACACAGTTTTTCTGCACCGGTCGAAAGACCCGCCGGTAGGGCGACGCGAACGAGATTGTGCTGATTTGGTCGCACGTATACAAGCGAATGAAGCCCGACACAAGTAAATAACAAGGATGTTCCAAACTTGCGTCAAAACCTCGTGTTTCATGTTAACGAGACGTCCCGAATCGGCGAAATCCGTTAACGGTCCGGCGTTAAAGATTGCCGTCCTCGTCCCCGGCCCATCCAGTTCGTCTGCCTGTCGAAAACATGCATTACCATGGTGCGTTTACTATTTTTAGTTTCCCGATAGTCAACTACTTACGCTTGTGCCGCGACCTCGGCACAGTAGCGCTTGACCGTCGCCACAGAGATTCCAAAGTTCTCCGCCGTTACGGCAATGGTCGCGCCGTGCTCGGCCCTCCACGCCACCACATCAGCAGCATCCGCAGCCTTAGCGCGTCCCAGGTGTTTCCCTTGGGCCTTGGCGGTCTCGATCCCGCGCCGCTGCATCTCGCGCCGATTCAGGTAGTCCGCTTCACCTTGTGCAGCCATGAATGCCAGGACTGCATCACGGGTGGCCTTGGATATTGCATCGGTAGCCGTGCCATCGAACACCATGCCGTTCATTGTGCAGACTACCTTGACGCCAGACTCCATAAGCTGACGCATGGTCCGGTGCAGCACGTCATAGTGGCGGGAGATACGATCCAACCAACGCACATACAGCACGCCACCGTCTGACAGCTTGTCCATCACCCGCTTCCACTCGGGGCGGTCCTCAGGCGCTACGTGGTAGCCGCTGATGCCCTCATCGATATGGACGTGCTTGGCGCTAACGCCTTGTTTGGCTGCATCGTCGTACTGGCTTGCAGGTGTCTGCCCATCGGTGGTGCTGATCCGTCCGTAGTAAATGGTCTTCGTCATGTTGGTCTCCGTAGCTGGCTCAAAACATCCTTGGCTCAATACTACTGATAGCTCAAATCACAATCAACCTTTTGAGCCAGTCTTTTTATCGACTGTTGTAATAGCGCAATAGATACACCTTGTGAGCCGCTATGGCATTCGGGGCCAGTACTCAATCTTCTTGCTAGAATGCTGCGACTAAAAGGAGAAGCACAGGTGGAGAACATCTCGCGCCTAGAAGTGCACTACCACCTGAGAGATGGTTTGCACACCATGGATGCCATGGTCCGCAATCGCTGCGAAGCAGAGTTCCTATCTGCTGTCGCATACATCACTCAGTCGCTTGGGGCTACGCTGAAGTTTGAAGCTACGGTCCCCGCTGAGGGCGGATTCCGCGACATCTGGCAGGTGGCGTTCAAAGCGTTCGATAAGGAAAACAGAGCCTTAACCTTGCCCGTGCTTACTACCCTGCTCTCGGCTATCTTGAGTGCAGCCGTGGCAATCTGGAATGCGCCTTCAAAGCCTGACCAAGAACTGGAAAAACAACAATTAAAGATAAACCAACTCATCATTGAGCATTGGAAACTGGAGAACCAGAATTCCGAACTGCAAGGAAAAAAGCTGAGACTCGAGTTGGGCGCAGTGCCTCCTACGCTCAGCCAGCAAACGCCAGCATCCTCTTCTGCTGCAGCTGTCGACTTGCCCCATGCTCAACTGGAAAGCGCAGCGCCGGTCACCGCCCCAAATGCCGCGCCAAAGGTGCTTAGCTTGCAGATGGACCCGAAGGTCCGAAAGCCCAGATCCAATTTTTACAAGCAACTCATTTCCTACGAGGCAGTCACAGCCGTAGGGTTTCGTTGGCTACCCGGCGACCAGCCAGCGCCAGACGAGCAAGTGATTTTCAGGTCGGGCTTCTCTGCATTCTTGCTACAGACCGACATACTCGACCCTGAGTCCACCGAGGCGGTTATCGAGATCGTCTCGCCCGTGATCACTGAGGGAGACATCCAGTGGAGAGGCAGGTGGAACGGCGAGACGATATCCTTCGCGATGCATGACAAGGTCTTCAAGGACCAGGTGTTTCACAGGCAGATCAGCTTCCAACACGGTGACAGCATCCGCTGCATACTTCAAAGCGACCGTAAGCTTGACGAAGAGGGGAACCCCAAGGTCACGGGGCATCGCGTACTCACCGTGCTTGATAAAATCGAAAGCACTGGCGGGGTCTATGAAACGGCGCAAGGCCGAAGGAAGCGCTTCGAGAAAAAGCATGCAGACGGGCAGTCTGGCCTGTTCGACCACAACGATTTGTGATCGGTTTTCAGGGCTGTAACTTGGGCCTCGCGCCGCTGTCGTTCCCGCGCCTTTGACTGCGTGGCTCGCGTTCGGATTTTCAAATCGATTCGCAAAACCTGACACCCAAAAGACCGGTACCCGAAGCGCCCGGCACTCCACTTCAAAAATTCCGCTAAAGCTCGACCGTTGTTATTGTTGTTGAGGATTCTGCATGAGAGAACCCGCCCCGAGAATCTTTCGGACCCTGAAAGGTACTGTAAGGCTTCCGGACTTTCCTCCAGGTCTCTCCAGGAAGGGGGGGGCCTGTTTTCCTATACGCTGACCCCCGGTAGGGGTCCCGGCCATTTTGGGAAGTGCCTAGCGACCCTCAAGGAATTGAGGGGCCTTGTTTGCCAAAGTGCGACCCCCGTGGAGTGCCGGGGCCACTTCGCGACTACCAGCAATGCCAGCGGCAAATTACAACCGGCTGAACGACATAAACAGGCCGCGCTGCTTCTGCTGCCGCAGCCCCTGCTGCTACCGCTGCCGCTCCAGCAAGAAGGCCCGATGCAATCGCATTGGCCGTCTGAGCACGGTTGGCAGAATCAGCTTGGGCCGCACTTGAGGTTGTGTAGTACATGTTCATTTCCGCATTGCACTTGTCGCCCCATGTCGTTGGGTTGGCCTGTTTGCATTGCAGGAATGTCTGCCTGTCTTCCTGTGCTTCCCTTTGCATCTCAGTCGTGCAACCCGCAACCAGTCCAGCCACCAGCACCCCGGCAATAACTCTTTTCATCCCTCACCCGCCACTTTTATGTGCACCGTTATCGACGGACCCTCAACAGCGCATAACGGCTGCGTGCGTTTGCTGGCGCATAGGTAATAACCCTCACCTACCGGACACGTTGGCGGGAACGCGCCATCCATGAAGTTTTCTTTGGATCTGAGTAGGGCGGGGGTCTAACCTGGGGAAGTTGCCGAGGGATCCTAAGGAATGAGGAGGCTACCTTTTCCTATAACGTGCCCCCCCGATAGGTGTCCGGCCGTCTGTGGAGTTCTGAGCGGCCACCGTCGCGGTCTGTACCAACGGAGGACGCTCGACTGTACCAACGGCGCCGATGTGGTTCCTTCGGGCCTCAGGCATTGAACCGGGCGTTAGGCCTTGCTACACTTGGGTCTGAGCGTTACGGCTCACCACTGGTTACCCGATGATCGAAGGGGCAAAGATTCCTGCCAGGGGGACCACAGTCATGCTCGCTTTATGATGTTTCCAACCCCGCCTCGCTTCGCGCCGCGGGGTTTTGCTTTTTGGATCACGTCATCTCTCGCGGGCACACCGCAACCTACCGGGCATCGATCCAGAATTCATCGCCGAGCGCTTCGAAGAAGAAAGCTTCCAGCGCATCCTCCGATAAATCGTCGAGCGTGATACCGCGCAGGCGGCAGAGCAGGTGGAGTGTCTCGTCGGCGGCGATGACGAGGTTACGAAAAGCGGTCGAGGTGGGGTTGGTCGTGTTCATACTGGCCTAACGGCCTCACGCGAAACAACTTTAGATATTGCGCACGAATATTGTTGCGTGCTGCCGAGGCCGGAGTACCTGCTCGCGTACTCAAGATAAAACGCGTAAGCGACACTCCACCGCGCACCTACGAACGCCCATTCAAATACGCCGCGCCGCCAAGCTCGTCTTCGAGCGAATTGAAGAAGAACTCTCCAAGTGCGGCATCGGAAAGGCTGTCGAGTGGAATCTGCCTCAGGCGGCAAAGCAATTCCAAAGCTTCATCGGCCGCGTTCAGTGCACTGCGGGTGTCGGTGTAGGTAAGTTTGTCGAGTCGCATGGCAGGAATAACGGCCAGCACGTGGCGGACTTTAATTATGCCGATGCCACGGCGTTCAGCCGTGCGTCGTCAGGACCGCAAACACCCTCAAATATCATCGGCAAGTGCATTAAGGAAGAACTCTCCGAGCTCATCGTCGGAGAGATCTTCCAGCGCAATTCCGCGCAGACGGCAGATCAATTCAAGGGTCTCACCCGCGGCTCGAACCTTCTCGCGGGATGCTTGGGGAGTGGGGTTTTGGGTATCCATGCCACCACTAACGGCCTGCATGAAGCAAACTTTAAAGCGCGCCCTACTCCGGCTTCGACCGGAAAGCGCCGGTTCAACTCACGCTTCGCCCACATGAGCGCTTCGTTTTCGGCGACATTGCTGGTCGGCGCCATCTCGCCCGTATTCGTCTTCAGCGGCAGCGCGCCCGCCTGCACGGACCAGTCCCAGCGTGCGCCGCGTTGTTCGACGAACACGTCGATGACATGTTCATTGTGCATATAACGCATGGCTTCTCCCGTTGGCAGGACGCGATCCTAGCATGGTGCGCGGCGAGTCCGCAGCCTGTGCACGCTGTCTAGCCGCTTCGTGCTCACTGCACCAGTCGAGCGCCCATGCCCGCGCGCACGCGATGGCATCGCCGTCGTTATCGAATGCATCGATGTCGCCTGACTCGTGCTTTTCCGCGTGCCCGACATCACCCGCCGCCGGCAGGCGCGTAATTCGAGCCTGCGCGTAGTACAAGCCATCTTGATCATGTCGCGAACGACAATCGATGTGAAAGCCCTTGTAATCGAAACGCATAAAGGCATTCTCCACAAAAAGTAAAACGTGCCCGGACTGTACGCAAAACTCATTCCGCGTTTTTTCGAATAAGTGCCCTATGAATGGCTCGTTCAAGCACCGCATTGACCCTATCGGCTCCGCAACTCGTTAAAATACGCCGACCGGATGCGCGTCCCGTTCTTTACCCAAACTTACCCAACACAATGCAATGCGCTCCGTCCCGGCCGAACCAAAGAACACCTTGCGGGTTAATAACCACCAAAGCAGCCAGAAACCAGCCGGCAAACCCCAGCCCAATCTCGCCAGTCACGGATTCCGCTATGAAATTGTTTGCCGCCGTCGCCTTCAGCCTGTGTTTGTCGACGGCTCACGCCTCGCCGGAAACCGATGCATGCGACGCCCATCGCCAGGCTCTCGAAAGACAGATGGCCACCGTGCTGAGTCAGGACAACTCGGCGCAACTCGACGCATTGCAAGCCGCGCTCGACAAGACCAATGCCGGACTGCCGACCCGAAGCAATCGCGCAAAAGCACGCGGACGCGTTGAAGCGCCACGACGATGCCGTGGCAGAAGCCAGGGACCGCTTACGTGATTGGGAAGCCGAACTGGCGAGGGCGCAGAAAAAAGGTACGGATCAGCTCAACATTGCCGCTTGGGAGCGCAAGGTCAACCGGGCGCGGGCGGATCTGAACCGGGCTGTTGCCAGGCCCATTTCGTGAGTCGGTCTGAACCAAGGGTTTGTCCCGAGTACAAACGGGCTAAAGTTTTACGCGTCGATGCCGTTGAGCATTGATGGAAACAGTCATCGACATGAAGCCGCAAGGCGCGTTTTCGGCGCTGTTGGCGGACCAGGAGCTGACGCACCTCGAACTGGTGCTGCGGCGCTCATTAATCGACGACGCGATCAGCCCGATCCTGCCGCCCACTTACTGGCGCGAACGGCTCGCGCTGGTTGCGCGGACATCGCATCTGTCGCACACGCAGATCCAGACGGTGCATCGGCTGTATTTGCAGATCGATGCGTATGAGGCTGACCACCGAGAGGACAGCCACCAGTCCACGCTCGATACGCGCTGAATACCGCTTCGCCCACCGGCTAATACCGGGCCCGGCGCTCAGTGCCGGTGCCGCATCCACCAGTCATGCAACGAATCGTGAACCGTGCGCCCCATCATGCGGTCGCGGAATTCGTCACGCCAGTCGTGCGCCAGCAAGGCAATCGCCAATGCTGCAAGCAATGCGATACCGACAAGAATATGTTCCAAGCCATCCATGGCGCCCTCCATTCCGGTCGACAGCCATGGTTCAAGGATAGGTTAACCAACGGGAAGCGGGAGATCGGCGGCGCTGTTTAACGCTTTCGGCTTTTCATTTGCAATACAGGACGCGCGAGCAAATTGAAACCCGAGCGAATAAACGTGTGAATTCAACACGCTCGCTCAAAAGGCGCATTGCGCCTCCATGTGAAAAATATCCTGCCACGCGCATTGGGCCTTTATTGCCGCTCGGGATTGCCATCGAAAGCCCTTGTTTCAAGGGGATTTTGCGAGGTTTCGATATACTTCGACAGAATTTCGCAGACCCTGGCCTGCGCCCCAATACAAGGATTTGAATGATTTTCAAGCAAGCCGCGCCGCGCATGGCTGCAACTTTGATCGCATGCGTTCTCGCCTGTGCCGCGCCGCTCGGCGCGCAAGCGCAAACGCAAACGCATACGCAAACCCAATCAGATCAGCAGCCATTTCCCGCCCAGGCGTTGCCGCCGGGTCATCCGGCCGTGCAGCAGCCATCACCGCAAAGTCTCGCCGCCGAAGGCGTGCGCACGAGCGCCAACATCGCTCGGGGCGCCATCGATATCTGTCACATCGACCGATCGAAAGTCGAGCGTTTCAAGGCGATGGCGCGCAAGAGCTTCCCCGCCGCGCCCGATTTCGACGGCGAGTGGAAGCTCGGCTACACGGAAGCGCAATCAACAGTCGACCGCTTCACGGCGCTCAAGACCAGCGATCCGAAAGAGTATGCAAAAGAAACTGGCGAGGCTTGTCCGGCGCTAACCCGCGGTATGGATGAAGCGACCGCCACGCCGTGATGCACGTGCGGTGAGTTCACGCAGATGTGCCGTAATGACCGCGCTTTTCGAGGTACATCGCGGTGTCGGCGCGCTGCAACATTGCTTCGAGCCGCTCGCCGTCATGCGCGGTCGCGGCGCCCATCGCGAGGCTTAGCGGCATGCCTGAATAAAACTGGTTGTTGACCTCGACCAGTTGCCGGATGCCGTCGATCACCGCAGCGCCGCCGCGTTCGTCGACGCCCGGCAGAAGCAGCACGAATTCATCACCGCCGATGCGCGCCGCGTGCCCCGGCTTTTCCACCGCCTTCCCGAGCACTTCGCCCGCGCGCCGCAACAACGCGTCGCCGGCGGCGTGGCCGAGCTGGTCGTTGATGGCCTTGAGGCCGTTCACGTCCACTGCAACGGCGGTCACCGGGAACGGACCTTTACGCTCCAGCCGGTTCATTTCATCGATGTAGAACGAACGGTTCTTGAGTTTCGTCAGCGCGTCGTGCTTGCCGAGGAACTCAAGGTACGCCTCCGCTTTCTTGCGCGCGGTGATGTCGGTGAGCGCGACGAGGACGAGGTCCCAGTCGGCTTCGTGCCCCGGAAACACCGAGAATTGCAGATGGACATGCAACTGCTGCCCTTCCAGCGAATAGTTGACCACCTCGCGCTGATGGAACAGGCGGTTCTCCCATAGATCGATGAGCTGTTCCTGGAAATGGCTCACCATCTCGTCGCGGAAAACGTCGCCCAGACGGGCGAGCAGCGTCGCCTTGTCGGGCGCGCCGAACATGGTCAGCGTGTGCTGGTTTACATCGAGCACATGAATCTCCTGCATGCAGCGCTCGATGAATTCCGGATGCACATTCGTGAAAGTCCGGAAGTCGACAATGCCGCGTTCCCGGATATCGTCCAGCAGCATCTTCACGCTGCTGAAGTTTTCAACCCACAGCGATACGGGCGAATGTTCGAACAGACCACGGGCATACAGCTCGCTCGACGCCGCCTTGCGGCGCACGTCCTCGAGTTCCGTAATGTCCTCCACCGTGACGAGCACGCGGTCCCAGGTCGCTTCGTGGCCGGGCAGGATCACCGCTTTCAGCAATACGTCGAGGCGCTTGCCATCGAGCGTGTAATTCACCGTCTTGCTTACGAACTGCAGCTTGCCGGACCACAGTTGTTCGAGTTCATCGGCGTGGGTCAGCAGCATGTCGTCGCGGAAAACGGCGCCGAGATTTTGCACCAAATGGTCGATATCTTTTGCACCGAACAGCGAAAGCGTTCGCCGGTTCACCTTGATCAGCCGGATGCGCGACGAGCACTCCGCAATCCGCGCCGTGTCCTCGAGCAGGAAAGCACGCAGATCGACGATCCCTTGCGCGCGCCAGCCTTCGAACACATCGCGCACTGCACTAAAGTCCTCGAGCCACAGCGAGACGGGCGCGAGGTCGAACATATCGGCGTCATCCGCCGGTACACTCGAAGTCATCACCACACTCTGCAATGCGCGTCCCAGGTTGTTCGGCATGTCCATCCTTTTCCGATAGTCGAGCTTGATATGTTCCAGTTCCGCCATTTTATGCGCAGACGTGGCGGAATAATGCTGGAAGCAAAAAGCCTCGGACGCCTATGCGGCGGCGAAGGGCAACGCGTAGAGCGCCCAAGGCATGTTTGCTGCGCAGAAGCGCTCATCGGCATTGAGGCTGAAACGGCCCAGGCCGGGCGTCCGCGGCCAGTACAGGTTTGCGCGAGCGGCTCAACACCGGCAAACACCGGTATCTTCAACCCGTCAAAGGAGACACGTTCCATGGCTGACTTTCGTATCTGGTCCGATGAATTCGCGGCCAACGGCTATCTTGTCGAAGACACACGAGTTCGATCAGCAAGCGTTCGGCGTCGATGGCGAAAACCTTTCGCCCGCGCTGCAATGGGACGGCGTGCCGCCCGAGGCCGAAGAGCCTCGCCCTCACCGTCTACGATCCCGACGCGCCCACCGGCAGCGGCTTCTGGCACTGGATCGTGGTGAACATTCCGGTGGACACGCGCTCGCTGCCGCAGAACGCCGGCAAGGCCGACGGCAGCCTGCTGCCGGCCGGCGCGCTGCAACTGCGCAACGACTACGGCACGGTCGGTTTCGGCGGCGCCGCGCCGCCGCGCGGCGACAAGCCGCATCGATATATTTTCCGCATCCATGCGCTGAAAGCGGATCACCTGTCGCTCGATGCGACCGCGACCAATGCGGTCGCGCGCTTCATGCTGCATCTGAACGAAATCGATTCGGCGACCTATACCGGGCTGTACCAGTTGAAGTAAGCGAAATAAGCCCCGGCTCGCCGCGCGCCGCCGGCGGTTGCGCGCGAGGGTTTGCCGTTTACGAACGTAAACACGCCTGAAAGGCGCGAGCCTTACACTTCGCCGCTCTCCCACTTCTTCCCTATCGATGGACGCAGAACAAGGCCTTCCGTCTTCCCCAGCGCTATTGGGCCATTCTGGTCGTCGCGCTCGGCATCACGCTCGCCGTGCTCGACGGCGCCATCGCCAACGTCGCGCTTCCCACCATCGCCCGCAACCTGAACGCGAGTCCCGCCGACTCGATCTGGGTCGTCAACGCGTATCAGCTCGCCATCACCGTCTCGCTGCTGCCGCTCGCCTCGCTCGGCGACCGGATCGGCTACCGGCGCGTGTATATGGCCGGGCTGGCGCTGTTCACCGTTGCGTCGTTCGGCTGCGCGCTGTCCGGGCTCGCTGACGGCGCTTGCCGTTGCGCGGGTGATCCAGGGCTTCGGCGCGGCGGGCATCATGAGCGTCAACACGGCGCTCGTGCGCATGATCTACCCGCCGGAGCATCTTGGGCCGCGGCGTCAGCATCAACGCCTCCGTGGTGGCGATCTCGTCGGTGATTGGACCGACGGTCGCCTCCGGCGTGCTCGCCATCGCGCCGTGGCCGTGGCTCTTCGCGATCAACGTGCCGATCGGCATTGCCGCGTACGCCGTCGGCTCGAAAGCGTTGCCGCGCACGCCGGGACATCGGCAGGCCCTACGACTATCTCAGCGCGCTGATGAACGCGGCGGTGTTCGGCCTCGCGATCACTGCCATCGATGGGCTCGGCCACGGCGAGCATCGTCCGTATGTGATTGCGGAATTTATTCTCGCTGGGGTAATCGGCTACTTCTTCGTGCGGCGGCAACTGACTCAGACCGCGCCGCTTCTGCCTATCGATCTGCTGCAGGATTCCCGATTTTCGCGCTGTCGATCGCGACGTCGTTCTGCTCGT
This sequence comes from uncultured beta proteobacterium, assembly GCA_963708695.1. Classification (GTDB taxonomy): domain Bacteria; phylum Pseudomonadota; class Gammaproteobacteria; order Burkholderiales; family Burkholderiaceae; genus Caballeronia. The sequence goes on along the minus strand of CAVPTS010000011.1, from coordinate 45,542 downwards.
TCACCGCGCAGATGCTCGCGTTCGTCTCGCTGCCGTTCATGCTGCAGAACACGCTTGGCATGAGCCAGGTGCAGACCGGCTTTCTGATGACGCCGTGGCCGATGGTGATCGTGTTCATCGCGCCGCTTGCGGGCATGCTTTCCGACCGTTATTCAGCCGGCGTGCTCGGCGGCATCGGGCTCGCGCTCCTGAGCGTCGGCCTGCTGCTGCTCGCAACAACCGGCGCGCATCCCGCACCGTTCGACATCGCGTGGCGCATGGCGCTTGTGCGGCCTCGGCTTCGGCCTGTTCCAGTCGCCGAACAACCGCCAGATGCTGTCGTCGGCGCCGCGGAATCGCAGCGGCGGCGCAAGCGGCATGCTTGGCACCGCGCGGCTTTCCGGGCAAACGCTCGGCGCGGCGCTGGTCGCGCTGATCTTCGGTATCGCGCCGCAGCATGGCGCGACCATTGCGCTGATTGTCGCGGCGGGGTTCGCAGCCGTGGCGGCGCTCGTCAGCCTGATGCGCATTTCCCGCAGCGAGACGCCTGCTGCGGCGTAAGCCTTTCCGTACGTTCCCCGAGCCATTTGAGAGTAATTAGGCACACCCTTTGCTGAGGCGAACGAGCAAGGTTCCGTACGCGGAACTCGTTCGTTCAATGCACTGAGAGGAGCCCATTTCATGGCTGACTTCCTGAGGCTTGTGCTGCCGGGCGTCGTGGTGAACGGCGTCGCCATGCGCGCGGACAGGCATCGAAAAGCGGTAGCCCCACTCAGCGTCGAATCCGGGAGCGTCAGCCCGGCGCTCGTTAAGAATTCCGCCGCCAAAGTCGTGACGATCACCAAGCATCACTACGCAATGGCACAGCAACTGACTAAACTCAAAGGTGTATCGTCATGAGCGCTGCCTCGGATTCGCTTGACACCCGCGTGGCGCAACCCCGGCCGGCCTACGAGGATTCAACCATGCACATCAAGTTCGCCGATAACCCGCCAATCTACGACGGGGACGATCTCGCGCTTCACTTCACCGCATTGGTCGACGCCCAGCCGGTGGTGTGTTCCATCTCCGCCGAAGCGCTCGAAGATCATTTCGGTGCACCTTCCGCGCGGGAGGAACATCTGCTCGGGGCATTCGAACAGGGCCGTGCGCGCATCCATTCGGTGTGCGCCGAAGCGCTCGACAGCAACGGCGGCAAAGGTGTCGTGTTACGCAGCGGCTTATTCCGCGTAGCGGGCATGGAGCCGGAATGATCCGCTGACATCCGCTGACTTCCACTGAGGTCAGGCAGCAGGCGAAAAGTTCGGTTTAATCGATTCGATGTTTTGCGGAGGTCCTCATGTCGCTGATCATTGCAGGACGATTTCAAACGTTTCAAAAAGCCGAAGCCGCAGCCCAGCGCCTGTTTGCGCGCGGATTTCTCGAAGAAGATGTCACGCTGTTCTATGTCGCACCGAGCGGTCAGCATGCAGGGCTCGGGGCGAGCAGCGTCCACCATGCCGAGGCGGGCGCGAAGGAAGCCGGCAAAGGGGCGGGTAAAGGCGTCACGATCGGCGCGGTGATTGGCGCGATCATCGGCGCGGGTATTTTCGTGTTGACCAAGGCGCCGTGGCTGGCCGCCGTTTTGGCGGCGGGCGCGGGCGCGTATGTGGGGTCGCTCGTCGGCGCAATGTCTCATGCGAAATCCGCCGAGCGCGCAATGGCTAATGCAGCGAAGGCGGACCAGCCACGGCGCCCCTCCGACACTCGATGCCCGGCACTCCGGCGTTGTCCTCGCGGTTCACGTCGCGCCGGAATTGCAGGCAGAAGTGGCTAGCATTCTTCGCGATGCGGGCGGCAAGGAAGTCGAACGTGCATCGGGACAATGGCGAAATGGCCGCTGGGCCGACTTCGATCCGGAGAAGCCGCCGGAACCGGTAAGCGAATTCGCGGAACCGCGCGTGTAGGATTTGCAGTTTGTTTATCAGGGCCGCCTCACGCTTAGGCAGTGTGAGCGGCCTTTTTGCTTTTATGATTCGCAATCCTGCCAATTGCATTACGCATACACACAGGCTACCGCCGAGGCGCGCCGCGAGCACTCGAAAACCACCCCCTCGGGCACGACATTTGCGACACATTCCTGACCACGGTCCGAGGGGAAAACCCGACCGCGGGCCATCTTCGATCACTCACAGGAGGTTCATATGAGCACTAACATCGTATCGGTACTGAACGATCTGATTGAAACGTCGAAGGACGGCGAAAAGGGCTTCCGGAAGGCCGCTGAAGACACCAAGGACTGCGAGCCTCAAGCAACTGTTCGCGGGCCGCGCCGAAGACTGCGCACGCGGTGCGACAGAGTTGCAAGGCATTGTGCAGCGCCTGGGCGGCAAGCCGGAAACGGGCGGCACCGTGGGCGGCGCACTGCATCGCGGCTGGGTGGATGTCAAATCGGCCGTGAGCCATCGTACCGATCACGCGATCCTTGAAGAATGCGAGCGCGGCGAAGATGTCGCGAAGAAAAATTATCGCGAAGCGCTGGACAAGGAACTGCCGGCGGATGTGCGCGCTGTGGTCGAGCGCCAGTACCAGGGCGTGATCCAGAACCACGACCGTATCCGCGACCTGCGCGACCAATACGCTGCTGCCGAAGCCGTAAGCTACTAGCAGTCCTGTGTGCGGCTGAAGCCGCTGCGCGTGAAAGCGCAGCGGCTTTTTTACTCGGCGTTGGTTGATTCGAATCCACTTTGCCGTGGCAACAAAAAAACCCGCCGTGCACCGGCGGGTTCTTGTCATCGTACCATGCAACAGCCCAACTCATTGCGGCGCGCCCTTATCGTTAGTACCCAGCGCCGATGCCGCCGCAGCCGCCGACGCGCCCCGGAGATGCGACGCCTTGTCCTGCTTGTGCAGGGTCGTACCGTGCATGCCCTTCTTGCCCATCGTGCCCGACGCCGCCATGCCACCCTCTGTGGGCGCAGCAGTTGCGGCACCGTGGCCGCCCACTTCGCTCGCGCCCGCGCCTGCCGTCGGACCGCCCGCCGATCCACCGCCGGATTGCGCCATTACCGGACCTGAGAAGCCAAGGCAAGCGCGCCGAGCAAAGCAAACTTTTTCGTGTTATTCATGAACATCTCCTTTTCCTTGAAGGCCTGACTTCATCGATTCGAATCGATGACCCAAGCCGTTATGAGTTACGTCCTATTCAACTGATAAATTCGGACTTCTGATTGAATTATTTAACGATAAAGACGCAGAAAACAAAGGACAGCGAGTACGCTGCCCGTTCCGCTCCACCGCTTTACTTTACTGAACGATCTTCAAGTGGTTGCTTGCACCGATTCCACGCCGTCACACCTTCGAGACACGTCTTCCGCGCCGCTCTTGTCTTCAGCCGTCGGCACCGTACCCGTCAGCGACACAACGCCAGCACGCGTCTTCACATGGATATGCGTGGACTTCACGTTCTTCGCGCCCAGCAATTCGGCCTTGACCTTGGTCGTGATTGCCGAGTCATCGACCTTTGTACCGATCGACGTGGAAGCACCTGTCGCACGTCGTGGCGGTTTGTGCATTGACATTAAGCGCAAACACGACACACGCGATACCACCAGCTGCCTTCAGGAATTGGGTCGACTTCATCGATGACTCTCCTTCTAGTTGGTTTAAAAGACTGCGGCATGACCGCTGTCTCGTTTGAGCGCAGGCCGCCTCGTACGGCCGCAGCTTCTCTGCTGCACAGACCTGCTCGTTATCATAACCGTCAGCATGCAATGCCACCGGTAGCGAGCCATTCATCGCAAGTAGCGTGCCGCACCATTGGCGGCATATCGGCAAATGGCAAGGTTGAAAGCCGCGCGTAGCACCATGCGCTCAATGCGCACCGCACGTTTTGTCGAAGTGATGTTTGTCGACACCGAGAGCTAGCGCCTCTCTCAAGCCCAGTGCTTTTGCCGGTGCGCGTGTAAAAAGTGCGCGCATTTCGCCGCTGATCGAAGCGCTGAGCAATTCTCCGTCCGGCGTGTGAAAATCGTCTTGAAAAACCAGCGCGTTGACGCGCATCGGCAGTCTCGCATGGCACGACTGTTGCTCTTAAGGACCCACGAAAGTCCCAACGTTGAGGAACAACACGCAATGCCGCCTTCCCTCGAACTACGCACCAAGCAAAGTCTTGCGCTCACGCCGCGCCTTCAGCAATCGGTTCGTCTGCTGCAACTTTCGTCGCTCGAGTTTCAGCAGGAATTGCGCAACGCGCTGGATACGAATCCCTTCCTCGAGTACGACGAGACGCAAGCGGAAGACAACGCGCTTTCCACCGACAACGGCAACTCCATGGGCGACGCGCCTGCGCCCGGCGACCAGACACGCGCCAGTCGATGCACCGATGGCCGCCGAGAGCAGCGCCGACACATCGGACAGCAACGACTCGCAGTCGCATGAAGACTCGATGAACGAGTTCTCGTCCGATCCGTTTGGCCGGACATCGACGCGCAATAACGGCGATGGCGAAGGCTCCGACCCGGCCGACTGGGTTCGCATTGAACCTTCGCTGCATGAGACGCTGCACGACACGCTGCGGCTCTATCCGATCAACGATCGCGACCGCGCAGTGGCGCAACTGATCATCGAAGCACTCGATGACGACGGGTATCTGCGTCAGGATCTGCAGGAGCTGTCGGAGCTCGTCGATATCGAGCCGGCGTTGTCTGACGGACGAACTCAATATCGCGCTGAAGCTCGTGCAGTCGCTCGACAAGCCCGGCGTCGGCGCGCGTACGTTGTCCGAATGTTTGTCGCTGCAACTCGATGCGCTCGACCCGGAAACGCCGGGACGCGAAGTCGCGCTCGAGATCGTCACGCATCATCTGGAACGGCTCGCGCGCCGCGAGCAAGCCGAGTTGCAAAAGAAGATTGGCTGCAGCGCGGAAGAACTGCGCATTGCCTGCGCGCTCGTGCGCAAGCTCGATCCCAAGCCGGGCGCGAACTATGGCGCGGCGGAAGACAACTACGTGGTGCCCGACGTGATCGTGCGTCAGGTCAAGAAGAACTGGGTCGTCACGATCAACCCGGCCGTGCTGCCGCGCGCGCGTATTCATCGCATGTATGCCGAGCTGTTCGCGCAGTCCGCCGGCGCAAGCCGCTCGCCGCTCGCGCAGCAATTGCAGGAAGCGCGCTGGCTGATCCGCAACGCGCAGCAACGCTTCACGACGATCCAGCGCGTGGCGGAATGCATCGTCGCGCATCAGAAGGCGTTCTTCGACTACGGCGAAATTGCGCTGAAGCCGCTGGTGCTGCGCGATGTCGCCGATGAACTCGAACTTCACGAGTCCACCATCTCACGCGCGACGGGCAACAAGTACATGTCCACGCCGCGCGGCATTTTCGAGTTCAAGCACTTCTTCCCGCGCGAGCTCAGCACCGAAAGCGGCGGCACGTGTTCGGCTGCGGCTGTGCGCGCGCTGCTGAAGGAAATGATCGCGAAGGAAAGCAGCAGCGATCCGCTCTCCGATGTGAGCCTCGCCAAGATGCTCGCGGATCAGGGCGTGATCGTCGCGCGCCGGACGGTGGCGAAATATCGGCATCTGATGAAGGTGCCGCCGGCGGAGTTGCGTCGCGGTTGAAGCAAGTCGTATCGGCTCGCAGCATGAACAAGACGCCCCTCGAGATTTCGAAGGGCGTTTTTTATCGCCAGCCGGAGTCTCGTTGCGTGCGCCTGCGCGCGGCCATTGCCGACGACTTCCGCGCCCAGCAGGAACACCGCCGCCGAGTAGTACAGCCACATCAGGATGATCGCGAGCGACCCCGCCGCGCCGAACGTGTTCGCCATGCCCGCGTGCTGCAGGTAGAACGCGAACAAGCCGTTTGCCGCACTCGAACAGCAACGCGGCGGTCAACGCGCCGAGCGCCGCGTCGCGCCATTGCATGCGCGCGCTCGGCAGGAATTTGAGCAGCACCGCGAACGCCAGCGACCATCATCCAGCAGCGAAACAGCACGCTGCGCAAGCGCCGCGATCAGGAAGGATGGCCCGCTCGTACCCAGCACCCACTGTCCGACCAGAACCACGAGCGCATCGAGTACGAGCAACGCCACAATCAGCAAGGCCGCGCCGAGGACCAACGCAAACGAGATCGCTCGCACCCGCAGTATGGCGAGGATGCTTTCCCGCGTGCTGGTGATCGGTGCCGGCCAGATCACGTTGAGCGCCGTGTGAAGCGACGAAAAAGTCGCCGACGCACCGACCAGCACGCCCGACGCCGGAGACGATCGCCGTGCGCGTCGCGATGTCCGCGTGCCAGGCATTGGCGACGATCGCTTCAAGGCCATGGGCCGCGTCTGCGCCGACCACCCCGGCTATTTCGCCGAACAAGCGGCCCTGCACCGCATCGGCGCCGAAGAAAATGCTCGCGACCGCGATGATGATGACAAGCGACGGCGCGAGCGAAAATGCGGCGAAGAAAGCGATGGACGCTGAAAACATGACGCAATGGTCCTGCGACCATTGGACGATCGGGTCCTGAATCCAGGACCAGCACGATTTGAGTCTGCCGTCTTTCGGTTTTATTGCGGTGTTCAAGGGGTCGCGCTCCCGCCAAGGCTTTCTTTTTTTGCGATGGTAGCGCGGATTGCCAGTTTTATCGCAGAAGGCGGCGGGTGCGGGTGCATCGGGTTACTTACTTAGCATCGCTGAGCTTTCGACCTTGCGCCAGACGATGGCTGCCGCCTGACGCAAAACGGCGCGCCCTTGCGGGCGCGCCGTTGCTGGTTTCCATTCGTCTTCGATACTTTGAACTGACCCCGGAGAACCGGGCGACTTTTGGGGAGCGATCGACCGCGGTCGTGCGCGCTTTTAACTCGACACGCGCGCCGGCCGTTTCGCCTCCGTCACCTGCCGCACCGCTTTCTTCGTCACCGATGCAGCCGTCGCCACGCTGCGCAGATCGCTCAGGAACGAGTCGCGCCACACCGATAGATTGTTCTCGCGCAACGGCGCCATCATGTCCGCGTGACGCGCCTGACGCTCGGCGAGCGGCATCGACAACGCGCGCTCCAGCGCCTCGGACATCTGCGACAAATCGAACGGATTGACCACCAGCGCGCCCGGCAACTGGTCCGCCGCGCCGGCAAACTGCGACAGCACGAGCGCGCCCGGATCGGCCGGATCCTGCGACGCCACATATTCCTTCGCGACCAGATTCATCCCGTCGCGCAATGGCGTGACGTAGCCCACCTGCGACAAACGGAACAGCGCCATCAGCAAATTGCGATCGTACTTGCGGTTGAGATACTGGATCGGCGTCCAGTCGAGCTGCGCGAAGCGGCCGTTGATGCGCCCCGCTTCGCCTTCCAGGTTCTGGCGGATGCGCTGGTACGTCTGCACGTCCGAGCGCGTCGGCGGCGCGATCTGCACCATCGATACCCGCCCATGCCAGCCCGGCGCATGCAGCAACAGACGCTCGAATGCCTGGAAGCGCTCGGCAAGCCCTTTCGAATAATCGAGCCGGTCGACGCTCATGATCAGCTTGCGGCCGCGCAGGCTGTCGCGCAGGCTTTTCACCGGCTTGCGATTCGAAAACTGCTCGGCGGCCTTCGCGATGGCATCCGGATAAATGCCGATCGGATACGCGCCCGACCTTCAGCATGCGCCCATGCGCCTGCAGCATCCCGTCTTCGCTGAGATGGCCCAGCTGCCCGCGCTCGATGTAATCGACAAACGACTGCTTGTCCGCTTCGGTCTGGAAACCGACGACGTCGTAGCTGCACATCGCCTTGATCAGCTCTTCGTGCGGCGGCACCGTGCGCAGGATTTCAGGCACGGGAAACGGAATATGCAGGAAAAAGCCGATCGGATTCTTGATGCCCGCCGCCCGGCATTCCTGCGCGAACGGCAGCAAGTGATAGTCGTGCACCCAGATGATGTCGTCGGGCTCGAGCAGCGGCTTGAGCTGTTTCGCCAGCGCCTCGTTCACCCGCGCGTAACCGGCATATTCCTCACGGTCGAAGCGCGACAGGTCATTGCGGTAATGAAACGTCGGCCACAACGTCGCGTTGGAAAAGCCGCGGTAGTACTGGTCGTAATCGCGCCGGGTCAGCCCGACCGTCGCATACGTCACGTTGCCACGCTTCTCGATCACCGGCGCCGATGCCTCACCCACAATCTCGCCGCTCCAGCCGAACCACACGCCGCCTGTCTCCTTCAGCGCGTCCAGAACGCCGATCGCCAAACCGCCCGCAGCGGGTTTGCCTTCCTGGATCGGCGCGACACGATTCGATACCACGATCAATCTGCTCATTACTGCTTCACCTCATCAGTTGTCGTTGCTCGTTCGAATTGATCGGACATAGCAATGCAAGACACGTGCCTTTTTTACAATTTGGAAAATAAAAATTGTGTGTAAATGTGACAGACGAACGAAAACACGCGGCAAACATGCTCCGCGCAGAAGATTTTCGATGGTGACGCGCGGGCTGCACAATCCGGCCAGCTCGACGCTAGTTCAGGCGTCCTGCTCCGACCCGAGATCGCGCTGGTAGTCGAGCCCTTCTTTCCGGATGCCGCCCTGGTTGTGGTCGCCGTCCGGCGGCACACCCGGCGCCGGGCGGTTCTGCCCGGCGGGATCGTGCGGCGGACTGCGCGATGGCCGGATCAGCCGGAACGCGCGGCTCGGCGGGATCATTTTGGCTGGATCGGGCCGCGCTTCACGCTTCGATGAATGGCGCGCTGAACGACGGAGTGCGGGGTGCCTCATGGGTGCCTCCAGAAAGAAGGCCGTCGGAGAAGTGTTCGGCGGCGAATTACTAACAAAACCCAGCAAAGAATGACCGGATCCAGTAGCGTTATCCGGTCATTTTTGCCTAATGCGTTGTAATGCCTACAGCGTACGATGAAAAATCTTCAAACTCGCCGCCCGGCGTCGAGTCAGTTCAGTGAACGCAGCATCGTCCAGCGCGTCAATGCAAGCGTGCCCGAGACATGCGGCGTTTCGTTCGGCCCCGGAGGCGGATCGCCGATCGGCTGACTCGGCGGCGACGGCGGCTCGCGCGTCGGATCGGGAATCGTGTCCGGGCGGTTCTTGCGGCGACGGCGACGGCGGGTGTCGGGAGTAAACGGCGGGTCAGGCGGCTGCGGTGTCTGCGCGTGCACCGGTATCGAACTGCGGATCAATGGGATACGGGACTGGCATTGTCAAGCGAACCGGATTGGCGTTGAAGCGAGGCGAGATCGGTCATGGCGGGCTCCCTGGATCTTGTGATGATGACACTCGTTCGGATCCGCGCAGCAACCGCAGATCCGGCCAAGGACTCTCGAGCTGGCTCGCATGCTGCAAGGCATATAGACCGCGCACGAGCCAAGCCATCCAGTTGCAGCAAGGGCCATGCCCCGGGTTCACAGCGTCCGCACACTCGCATCCGCGAGGCCTTTAAACATTATCGGCGCTGCATTCGCGCGCGCCAAAGAAAATCGCCCGTCCAAAGCGGACATCTTTCGATGTCCCAATGAGACGGGCGTCTACTCATCGATGCTTACTACGTGCCATCAGCGAACCGTTCAGACCGGCCGCGTCGGCATCCCCTACTTCGCTGGCTTCGCTTTCGCTGCCTTGTTCGCGGCGTCATCGCCATATTCAACCAGCCGGTTGTAAAGCGTCTTCAGGCTGATGCCGAGAATCTCCGCCGCACGCGTCTTCACGCCGCCGCATTGCTCGAGCGTGGCGAGGATCAACTGGCGGTCCGCTTCGGCGAGCGACGTGCCGAACGGAATCGTGACAGCCGTTCCCGCCGATGGCTTCGCCAGCGAGATCTGCAGCGGCACGGTCGCCGTGCTGTCCGATTCGGCGCCCGACATGATGTACGCGCGCTGCACGTAGTTCTTCAGCTCGCGCACATTGCCCGGCCACGGATACGACGCCAGCATGTCGCGCACGGCAGCCGGGAACGTCTTCTTCGTGTTGTAGCGCGAATTGAGTTCGTCGAGGAACGCCTGGCCCAGCAGCTCGACGTCCGTGCCGCGATCGCGCAACGGCGGCAGGTTGATCGGGAACACGTTGAGCCGGTGATACAAGTCGAGCCGCAGCTTGCCTTCGAGCACGGCCTGCTCCGGATCGCGATTGGTCGCGGCGATCAGGCGCACGTCGGTTTCGAGTTCCTTGGTCGTGCCGACCCGCATGAACATGCCGGTTTCGAGCACGCGCAGGAGCTTCACCTGCAATTCGATCGGCATCTCGGTGATTTCATCGAGGAACAGCGTGCCGCCGTTCGCGCGTTCGAAATAACCCTTGTGCTGACGGTCCGCGCCGGTGAACGAACCGCGCTCGTGCCCGAACATTTCCGACTCGATCAGGTTCGGCGAGATCGCGCCGCAGTTCACCGCGATAAACGAATGCTTGCGGCGCAGGCTCAGCTCGTGCAGCGTCTGCGCGGCGACTTCCTTGCCGGTGCCCGATTCGCCGATCAGCAGCACCGACGCCGCCGTCGGCGCCACCCGGCCGATCTGGTCGTAGACCGTTTGCATGGCGGGCGAATTGCCGAGCATCAGGCCGAAGCGGCCCATGCGGCGCAGCTCGCCGCGCAACGTGCCGATCTCGGCCTTGAGGTCGCCAGGACGCGGCAGGCGGCTCAGGATCGCCTTGACGCGCTGCATGTTGATCGGCTTGACGAGGTAATCGGTCGCGCCCATCTTCAGCGCGTTGACCGCCGACTCGACCGTCGCGTGTCCGGTAATGACGATGATTTCCACGCCGGATCGCGGATCGAGATCCTCGAACAGGTCGACGCCCGAGCCATCGGGCAACTTGAGGTCAGTGAACACGACGTCCGGCGTCTGGCGCACGAGCTGAATCCGCGCTTCGCGCAGATCGCCCGCAGTGGCTGTCGTCAGTCCGTCTTCGCCGATGATCGCGGCTAGTGCCTCGCGGGTACTGGGATCGTCATCGACAATCAATACGTGTGGCATGCGTCTCGAATTTATCCAAAGCGTTGAAGGTCACACGGCGCTGAAAGCGTCGTGGAGGTCTCTGGGGCGTCGATGTGCTTTCATGTGAAGAGCACGTAACCGCCGCCAGGCCGAATGCGCACCGAGAGAACCTCAAGCACGCCGAAAGATGAAAGTCTTTCCGGTTTCGCTATATGGCACCTGACTGCATCGCGCAATTATTGCCATATAGCGAACTTATTGCTGTGGGTCATCGATTATAAGGCTTTATCAAGATGAAACGCACGCCGGGGCGTGCGTTTCGACTAGTGCCTTCAGGGGTTTCGATTAAGCGCTCGAAGAGATCGCTCTGCGACAAAATCTGACCCAGCGCCCATCGAATCAGCTATGCGGAAAATTCCATGCTTCCGGCGTGCCGCCAAGCGCGCCATTGCCCATGCCGTTGGCCGGCTGTGACCGGCGCCGCGGCGCGGCAGCCGAGCGCTTGCCGGCGTGACGACCTTGCCGCCTTCGTCTTCCCAGCGATGGAGTTCGCGCGGCGCTCGCGTTTTGAAGCATCGCGCTGCGCTTGCGCCCATCGCCAGGCGAGGACGCTGCCTACCGCGAACAACGCACCGAACAGGCCGAGTTTAGGTCGTGCCATTGTGTTCCTCCGTTTGTCGACGGTTTTGTTGCAAGTTGATCTTGTTCAGCGCGTTATAAGCGATAGCGCCAGCGTGCCTCGCTTGCCGCTCTAAACCTAGAAGCGCGGCTCTATCGCGAAACCAGAATGCCCGCCAGAAAGCCGATACCCGCCGCAATGCCAAGCGCCTGCCACGGGTTGTCACGCGTGTAACGCACGGTGCCGTCCAGGCTCGCGCGATATCGCTCCTGCGCACTGGCTTGCGCCGTTTCAAGCGCGTTGCGCGCTGTTTCGACGTGATCTCGCAAGCGCGTGCGCAGCGCGTCCACGCCTTCAGCTGGCAACGACGCGCTCAGGCGCACGAGTTCTTCTGAATCGTTCAGCAAGACCTTGATGTCTTCGATGATCTTTTGCTTGCCCAGGGCCATCTGGACTGTGGTTTGACTCATGTTATGAAACCCCTTGCCAATAAATTCCGGTTGATCTTGTGCCGAGCGGCTGCCGTTCTGCGCCTGCATCAGGATGCCCCGCGCTCAGGGGCCGTGCGACGATCCAGGCGCCGCAAACGCAGCGCGCGCAACATGCCGCCAAATACGAGTGCGCCGCCGAGCGAACCGAACACGGCGCTCGTCATGCCCGCTGCCCGGGCCAGCGCGGGTGTTCCCGCAGCGCACGCCATCACTACGCACATCAGCGCAGTGACCAGCGCCACGGCAGCCCAGTGATATACGTTGATCGGCTCGGCCGCCAGGAGTTCCGGACGCTCGGCCGCGCGTTGGGGCGCGCGCACCCGGCGAACAGGGCGCACGCGCTGTTGCACGGGAATGTCGAAATGAAGGGAATCTTCCATAGCTTTATGCCGGTTACGGCCGTTCGATTGCAGATGCCACCGATGACGCAGATTCCGTGCCATCTCCCTCAAAACGCATTCGCTTCCGGCGATGGACATCGATTCATGCCGCCGCCGATGCCCGACAAACGCCCGCCCGCGCTCATTCGCGCGTAACAATTACGCCGGGCGCGTGTAACTTCAGTGCGGTTTCGAAGAGCTTTCCGCCTCAGCGGCGCCATTTTTCGATTTACGTATTTAATTGCCGCGCCAGAAAACCGTGGCGCACAAAGCACATTGCCGCCAAGTCGTTGCGGATGGTTAAATACGGTTTATGAGATGAGCCGCACGCACGCGTCGGCCACTGAAACGACCAATGGCGGTAATCGGGGTCAATGCGCGGGCTCGATTCGAGGGGCCACATACGCGGGGCTGATCCCGTCAAACGATACTTCGTCTACCTGAACGGCAGTGAAATGCAGCCTGCCGTTCCGAAAAGGGCGAGGGCTGGCGTTACGACTTCACGTGGCGCCGCACACTCTTTCCGCCAGCGGCCGACTTGTCGCCCGAACAACATTTGCAGGACATAAGACTCATGGCGTCAACCGAACTGGACTCGCCGGCCGTCGCCTCCGGCGATACGCCATCGCAGAAAAAACGCAACGCGGGAGAAATCGCCGGACTGAAGTCGTACGGACATCTGTACGGTTCGTCACCCGTGATGCTGGAGCTTTACTCGCAGATCGAACGGGTGGCCTCGACCGATGCCACGGCGTTGATTATTGGCGAGTCGGGAACGGGAAAGGAGTTGATAGCCCGCACGATCCATGATCAGAGTGCGCGTCGTGACGCTCCGTTCGTCGCTGTGAATTGTGGCGCGATCCCCGATAACCTGATCGAACCCGAACTTTTCGGCCACGAGAAAGGCAGTTTCACGGGTGCCGTGCAGGGTCGCCTGGGTTATTTCGAGCACGCGAACGGCGGCACGTTGTTCCTGGATGAAGTGACCGAGATGTCGCCGGTGCGCCAGGTCAAGCTGTTGCGTGCGCTAGAAACCGGCACGTTCTTTCGCGTGGGTGGCAGCGAGTTGATCCATTCCGATGTCCGCGTGATCGCCGCGACCAATCGCGATCCGATCGTGGCTGTGAAGGAGAACGGCTTGCGCGAAGACCTGATGTACCGCCTCGCCGTGTTTCCGTTGCGCGCGCCGCCCTTGCGTGAACGCGATACCGACCGCGAATTTCTGGCGCAGCACTTTCTGTCAGAGATGAACGCGCAGGAAGGCACGAACAAGTCCTTCAGCAAGCGTGCGCTCGACATGCTGCGCACGTACTCGTGGCCCGGCAATGTGCGCGAGTTGAAGAACACGGTGTATCGCGCGTTTATTCTTGCCGAGAAGACTGTTGAGATTGCGCATCCGCATCTGGCATCGCGGGTGAAGAAGCCCGTCACCCAGGGCGATGCGATGAACGTCTGGGTCGGCACGCCGCTGGCCGATGCGCAAAAGCAGATCATCCTTGGCACGCTTAAGCATTGTGGGGGGGATAAGCGGCGTGCAGCCAAGGCGCTTGGTGTGAGCCTGAAGACTTTGTATAACCGCTTGGGGCTTTACGAGAACGAAGGGGCTGAGGGGGAAGCGTCGGGGGCGACGGGGGTCTCGGGGGTGGACGGGTAGGTTTTTCGCTCGCGCCGGTGGACGGGATTGGGGTTGAGGCGTGGGGATGGTGCTCGGTCGGGGCAAAGCTCGGCACCCATCCCGACCACCCTTAGAACTCTCCCGCCCAACACCCCTTACCTGGTGCCAGCTCCGATCAACCCTCCCGCGGCCGCGCCGGCAATCGTCCCAACCGGACCGCCCGTAAGCACGTATCCCAACGCACCGCCTGCAGCCGCGCCAATACCCGCATGCTCCTGCGTGCGGCTCATCACACAAGCTGAGAGAGAGCCGATCAGCACGCCAATTGCAGCAAGCCGAAAAGAAACGCGTGTGATGTTGTTCATGTTGAAATTGTCCTTTTTATCGTCAAATACGCTCGCACAACGAACCTTTCAAATTCATTATTTCAGAAAGCGAAGCTATCTTAAAATCCTCCCACCATTGCGGACAACGCGATTTACGTCCCGTTACGCTCGATACATCCGGTATTGAAACTAGCGGTCTCCCCGCCTGGACATGTGTCGCAGCCACGCCGCACATCGCGGCAAAAACCCGCCCTGCGCTGCCCTGCCCGTGTTGCTAAGGTAGAATCGTTAGATCAGATAAGTCTTACCGAACGCAAGCCGCACGTAGTCGAACGCTAGCGCCCTCGTCCGCTCTCTCTTCTTTTTCGCATGAACACCGATCGTAACGACGCCCCGGCGATAAACAATTTCATCCGCAATATCATCGACGAAGACAATCGCAGCGACAAATGGTCGCAGCGGGTCGAGACGCGTTTTCCGCCCGAGCCGAACGGCTATCTGCACATCGGCCATGCGAAGAGTATTTGCGTCAATTTCGGGATCGCGCATGATTACGGTGGCGTCTGCCACCTCCGTTTCGACGACACGAACCCGGAAAAGGAAAGCGTCGAATACGTCGATTCCATCATCGATGCCGTCAAATGGCTCGGCTTCGACTGGAACAAGGACGGCGTCGAGCACCTGTATTTCGCGAGCGATTACTACGACAAACTCTACGAATTCGCCGAACTGCTGATCGAACGCGGTCAGGCCTACGTGGACAGCCAATCGGCCGAAGAAATGCGTGCGACGCGCGGTTCGGCCCAGGAACCGGGCACGAACTCACCGTTTCGCGACCGCTCGCCGGAAGAAAACCTGGACCTGTTCCGCCGCATGAAAGCGGGCGAGTTCAAGGAAGGCGAGCACGCGCTGCGTGCGAAGATCGACATGGCCTCGCCGAATTTCAATATGCGCGACCCGGTCATTTACCGAATTCGGTTCGCGCATCATTACCGGACCGGGGATACGTGGTGCATCTACCCCATGTACGACTACACGCATTGTGTATCGGACGCACTGGAAAACATCACGCACTCGCTGTGCACGCTTGAATTCGAAGATCACCGTCCGCTGTACGACTGGTTTTTGAATCAACTCGCCGATGACGGCAAGTTCGAGCGCCCGCTGCCGCAGCAAATCGAGTTTTCGCGCCTGAACCTCACGTATGCCATCACCAGCAAGCGCAAGCTGCTGCAACTGGTGAACGAAAATCATGTGGAGGGTTGGGATGATCCGCGCTTGCCGACTATCGTCGGCGTGCGGCGTCGTGGTTTTACGCCGGAAAGCATCCGCCTGATGTGCGACCGCGTCGCCGTAACGAAGGTCGATTCGTGGATCGACATGAGCGTGCTGGAAGGCGCGTTGCGCGACGATCTCGACGAAAAAGCCCCGCGTGCGATCGCGGTGCTGGACCCGCTGAAGCTGATCATCGACAACTATCCGGACGGCTCGAGCGAAACCTGCAGCGCGCCGGTTCATCCGCATCATCCCGAGCGCGGCACGCGCGAGTTCCCGTTTTCGCGGGAACTGTGGATCGAGCGCGAGGACTTCCAGGAAGTCGCCGAAGAAAGGCTATTTCCGCTTGTTCCCGGGCAACAAGGTACGGCTCAAGTACGGCTTCGTGGTGGAATGCACGGGCGCGGACAAGGACGAAAACGGCAACGTGACGGCCGTGCACTGCAATTATTTCCCAGACAGCAGATCCGGCACGGAAGGCGCAAACGGCTACAAGGTCAAGGGCACGATTCATTGGGTCAGCGCAAAAGACGCGTACGAAGCCGAAGTGCGGCTCTATGACCGGCTGTTCAAGGAACCGCAACCGGGCGCGGGCGGCGCTGAGTTTCTCGATGCGTTGAATCCGGATTCGAAGCGCATCGTGCGCGCGTATCTCGAACCCTCCGCGCGTGACGCAAACGCCGAAGACCGCTATCAATTCGAACGTCACGGTTATTTCGTGGCCGATCGCGTGGATTCAAAGCCGGGCGTACCGGTGTTTAATCGCATCGTCAGCTTGCGGGATAGCTGGGGCAAGCCGGCTTAAAGCCGGCGCGCAATTTCCGGGAACGCGCATGTTGTTGGGGAACGCTTTGCAACGCACCTTGCCACGATGGTCTTTCGGCGCGATGTTCGCGCGGTGCGCGTTCGCGCTGCTGATTGCGGCGCGGACGGTCCCCGCTACCGCGACCGAAGAGTCATCGCCTACTCTGCGCAAAATTGCCGAGAACAACGTCATCGTCCTGGGCGTGCGCGAGTCGTCGGTGCCGTTTTCTTATCTCGACGCAAAGCAAAAACCTATAGGTTATTCGCAAACGATTGCGCTCAAGATCGTCGATGAAGTCAGGCGCCGGCTGCAAACGCCTCATCTCGCCGTGAACACGGTGGTGGTGACATCGGGGAATCGGTTGTCGTACGTGGTGAATCATCAGATCGACCTGGAGTGCGGCTCCACCGCTCATATTCGCGAGCGCGAGCAACTTGTCGCATTCTCCAATAGCTTCTTCGACTACGGCATCCGCATGGTGGTCAAGCGCAAATCCGGCATCCGGAACTACGCCGATCTTGCCGGCAAGACGGTATCGACTACAGCAGGCACCTCCGACGAACAGTTGCTGCGGGAACTCTCGCTGAATCAGAAACTCGATCTGCGAATCATCAGCGCGAGGGACCATGCGGAAGGTTTCGAGTTGCTGAAGAGTGGCCGCGCTGTGGCGTTCGTGATGGACGATCCGCTGCTGTACGGGAAGATCGCACAGGAGGGCCCTGCACAGCAGGACTACCTGGTCACCGGCGATCCGTTAGCGCATGAAGCCTACGCGTGCATCATGCGTAAAGGCGACCCGGTTTTCAAGAAACTGGCCGATGACGTCATTGCCGGCATGCAGCGCTCGGGCGAAGCTGAAAAGCTCTACAACACGTGGTTCATGCAGCCCATTCCGCCCGACAACACCAACTTGCGGTTTCCACTTTCGCCGGAGATGAGGGCGTTGTTCGCCAATCCGAACGACCGCCCCTCGGACAACTGATTGCGCGCACTGGACGCGCCTGCTGAATCCATCAAGCCAGGGTCTGATGCAGTTCGGCAAGCGACAACGTGGTCTGGAAAAGGCGCGCGAGACTGCGGCTTGCGTACTGGTCGACGTCAGCGGGCGTAACCCATCGGTACGCGTCCATTTCCGGAATCATTGCGCCATCCCCGCGACGCGGAAAATACGACTCGCAGACGCACTCTTCCAGCTTCACTTCGTCTTGCCCGACACGCACGGCAAACAGATGTAGATCCTTGTCCCGGCGATACACGAAGCGCCCCAGATCCTTCAGGCGCTCCGCCTTCAACACGATTCCCGTCTCTTCCACCAGTTCCCGCAAAGCCGCTTCAACCGGTTCTTCATTGGGCTCGCCTTGGCCTTTGGGGATATCCCAGTGGGACGTCTCGGTTGCGTGGCAGAGCAACACGTCGCCTTTCGTGTTCAGAATCACGACGCCGCACGACACTGTTCGCTCGGCCATCAGGTGGCCTTACGGATTCGAGATACTGCGTGTCGTGAGTCCTTCGACATGTTTGAGCGCATCACTGTTTTAACAACGCCCAACTGCCGCCGTTCGTCTTGCAGATGGTCGGCGCCCAACTCTGCGTCTGGCCCTTGGCGTAAGCGACCATGGTGAGCTTGCGGCAGGCCCGGTCGTCCTTCTTTTCCGTATCCGAGGGCGTGATCGTGCCGTTGATTGCTACAGGATTGCCCGCGCCCTCATTGCTCCAGTCGAACGACTCGCCGTCCTGCTTGGTGTCGAGCGCCGTATGCGCCGCCTTGTTGAGCGCCTGCAGGTCACGCTGCTTCATGTACGTGACGGGCGTGTTGCTCAGAAACCCGAGGTTGGCCGCCTGAGCCGCGCCGCCGGCAAGCAGAACGCAGCTTGCAACGAACGACACTGCAAGTTGCACGGAGACGCGTTTGAGAGCGCGAGACTGGTGTGGCATGAAACATTCCTCTCGTGGATATTGATTGGCTTTTGCAATGATTCGCAATTCGAAATGATCGAGAGTGACTGGCGAATAAGAAACGTCTGGCGTCGAGGATAGCATGAGGGTACAAGGGCGCTGCAAGCGTCGAACTGTCGCCAAATGGCCTTCCCGTGTGATTCTCAGAGCAAATTAAGACTATCTCAGATGTGTCCGATGGAGCCTGTTGGAGCGGAAAACTAATATCGACAACTTGTCGACTCCGCTTCAAATCCGCTCATGGATACCCTGCTCACTACCACACTCACGCCCACGCTCTACGGATGGTTGTGCATCGCCGTCGTCGCATGTGCGCTCGTCATGCCTAAAGGTTTGCTTGCGATGGATCGGCTGCTGGCCAGACGGCCGGCACATTCCGAATGGTCCGGCTGGCCCGATGGACTTCAAGAGCCGCACACAATCCAATTGCCGATCTGGCCACGCGTGATTACCGCCATAGGCGGTGCGCTATTGTTCGCCGCGCTTCTCACGCTGATCTTTTTATGCCGGCAATTGGCATTGTGAATAACGCGGACAGGACGTGAATCAAAAGGCAGCTTCGGCTGCTTTTTTATCGATAAAAGTATTTCACTCACCGCGTCATCAAATTCAAGGCGCGAATCCACCGCCGCCATGGCCGGCGTCGTCGTTGCGTTGCATTGCTTGAGAAAATCGCCGTGAAGAAGCGGCGCGCGCGCGCGTTGATATCGATCTGAAGAGCAACTTGGTACGGCAGGAGGGACTCGAACCCCCGCCCCTCGGCTTAGAAGGCCGATGCTCTATCCAGCTGAGCTACTGCCGCGTTGCAGTTGATGCGGGATTTTACCTCATCGAAAGGGTGCGAGGCCTCATTCCTGGACCTTGCACCCTTCAACGCGTATTAAACCGGTTGCGGATGCAGCATGAACCAGCCAAGACAGAAGGCGCCCGCGATCACGCAGTACAAGCCGAACGCAGCCAGCCGCCCCTTTCCTTCGAAATAACGCATCAGGAAACGCACGCTCAAATACGCCGCAATTCCCGTCAATACGCCACCGAGAATGGCATCGGCGAGTTGATCCGGTGCGTGAAAGAGCTTCGGCAGTTCGAGCACGCCGGCGGCGAAGATAATCGGAGTGCCGAGCAGAAACGAAAATTCCGCCGCTTTCTCGGAACTCAGCCCCGCACCGACGCCCGCGATAATCGTCAAGCCACTGCGCGAAAAGCCCGGAATCAGCGCTCCAATCTGAGCAAGACCCACGAGAAATGCCTGCTTGAACGTGAGTTCCTCGGGCGAACGCTCCGCGCGCGCACGCGTCAACCGGTCGCCAACCCACAGCAGCACGCCGTTGACCATCAGCGCCGCGGCGACGATCCGCAGATCGTGAAACAGCGCTTCCAGCCGCTTCTCGAGCACCAGACCGACAATGCCCGTCGGGATCGTGCCGATGATCAACGCCCACATCATGTGGCCATCGGCGCTTTTCCGACCGCGCAGCGAGCCGATAAACCCCTTCACAAGCGCAATCCAGCGCTTACGGAAGTACCACAGCAGCGCGAGCGCGGTGCCCAGATGCAACGCGACAAGGAACGGCAGCAATTGCGGCGCGTGTTTGTCGATGTGCATGCCGATCAGGCCGGGCACGAGGAGGGTATGGCCGAGGCTGCTGACCGGAAACAACTCGGTCACGCCCTGCAGCACGCTCAGAAAAATCAGAAACCACAAAGTCACGCGTCGATCCTCTTTCGTTATTGACGACATGCTGGCGACACCGCAAGTCCCGCCGCGATGCAGCATAACGGCACGCAAACCGGGCCGATTATGCCGGTCGCCAAAAGCAGCGCCAAGTCTTTGCGTAAGCCTTCGCGCAAACGAAAGTAAATCGTCAGGTAATTAGATATAAAACGTAATAATTAAAAAGGCTCGTCGTAAGACGAGCCTTTTTTATGCGTTGCGTCATATTCGTGTCACGGTCATAGCTTGTATAAAAACAGCGCCGTGCCCGCGCCGAACGTACCGAAAATGAACACTCCGAACATCATCGCCAGATCCATATCATCCTCGCTGGTGCGCTGGATTAACTTGATCGAATATAGATCGTCAAGGCCGAAAAATGTTTCATTCGCGTTACATGGCGTTTGCATTATCAGGGCAATGAAACCAGCTGTGTCACTCGCAATTTCCCCAAAAGGGTTTCCCCGTAGAATTGAGCGGTTCGCCAATATGCAATTTGTTCGCTGCCCCGTTCAATGAAACCCCCACTCAAGGAGACCGCCGATATGCCATCACAGCCTGAAGACATCCTGGAAATCACCCGCGACGACGCCGTTCTCGAGCTCGCGCCGCACGCGGGCGGACGGCTGATGACGTGGCGCGTCGGCGGCGAACCCGTCATTTTCTGGCCGGCCGCGCCGGACTGGACCAATTTCGTCAAGATTCGCGGCGGCAATCCGTTGTTGTTCCCGTTCCTCGGCCGCCATTTCGTGGACGGCGAGATCGGCAAGTGGCGCGATCCGGAAGGCGTCGTGCACGACCTGCCCATGCACGGCTTCGCGCGCAATCTGCCGTTCGAACACCGGAAAGACGCGGACGGCCACGGCGTGCGAATGACGCTCGTCGACAACGATTTCACCCGCCAGGGCTATCCGTTCGCGTTTCGTTTCGAGGCGGCGTACCGGCTCGTCGATGCCGTCACGCTCGACGTCGAACTCACCACGTCGAACCCCGGCGAAGTGCCGCTGCCCTATTACGCCGGCCATCATTTCTACTTTGCCCTGCCGCACGATCAGCGCGGCATCAGCAGCCTGGAATTGCCGCGCACGGAAACGCGCCGGCAACGCGATGACGGCTCGATCACCGACCCGGAGGCGGGCGCCGGGCGCTACGCACTGGACGACGCGAACATTCTTGACCGCTTCCACTGTTTTACCGGCCCCTCCGACCAACCGGTGCGGCTCGTTACGCCAGGCCTGAAGCGCGCGGTGCATTTCGACCTGCAACGCCCGGACTCGGTGCCCTGGTACGCCGTGACGACCTGGACCGAGGCGGCGACATCGGATTTCTATTGCATCGAACCGTGGGTCGGCTTGCCCGATGCCATTCACAATGGCCACGGACTGCGCTGGCTCGCGCCGGGAAAAACCGAAACCGCAGCGCTCCGCCTGAGCGTTTCGCCGGTACGAATGAGGTGCGTCGCGGCGCTCACTTCTGAGAGCGGCGGCGCGGGGCACGTTAAAATCGGACATTTCGCCGTTACGCGTTCTTGTTTGTTTGCCGTGGCGTTGCAGGCTGTACGGCGCTTTGCGAGGTTTTGGGTTTGGTAAAAATAATTCGACGGCTGACCTGCGTGTCCTTGATCGCAGTGCTCGCCGCGTGTGGCTCCGCACCTGTCGGACCGGGGTTTTATCGAGTGGAAAAGGGCGATACGGTCTCGAAGGTCGCGCGCGCGAACCGGACGTCGGTGCAAAACATCGCGCGCTGGAACAATCTCACCGACCCGAATGCCATTGAAGTGGATCAGGTGCTGCGTGTGGCGCCGCCGGCAGGAAGCGCCACAGCGTCCCTGCCTGCAGCTCCGCCCGCCCGCACCGGCAGCGCGGATACGTCGGGCGAAGCGCCGGCCGTCTCCGGTGGCTCGGTCACGCCGGCCACCAGCATTGCGCTTGTCTGGCCGACGCAAGGCGCCGTGATCCGCGGTTTCGATGGCAAGAGTTCAAAGGGTATCGACATTGCCGGCGCGCCGGGAACGCAGATCGTCGCGGCGGCGGCCGGTACGGTGGTTTATGCAGGGAACGGCCTGCGCGGTTACGGCAACCTGCTGATCGTAAAGCACAACGCCGACTATCTCACCGCGTACGCGCATAACCGCGCGCTGCTCGTGAAGGAAGGCCAGAGCATTACGCAAGGTCAGCCCATCGCGGAAATGGGCGACACCGACACCAATCGCGTGATGCTGCATTTCGAATTGCGCTACAAGGGCAGTTCGATCGATCCGTCGCGCTATCTGCCTGCCCGATAGACGCTTTACAGGCACGCGCTACAAGCGCGATGCCTGATCAATCAAGTACAGGGAAGAACTGATGAAAGTGAATGTTCGCGCCACGGCGCTTGGAAAACTGGCCATGACGGCTGCGGTATTGGCGGCTGCGCTGCAACGCTCTCCGGTTGCGCCAACACGGCGAACAAGAACCTATCTGCCAACCGGCGACACCGGCTTCGCGATCAATTGCAGCGGCGGCGACGCGAGTACGAGCTGGGCGGAATGCTACAAGAAGGCGGGAGAAGTCTGCGGGGCGTACGGCTACGACGTGGTGTCGAAGGATGTGGACAACGGCGCGACGTCGGGTGGGTCAGTAGCCGGGATTTTCGGCGCGAACGTCAAGAACCGGTCGATGGTGATTCGCTGCAAGCAATAGCGCTTATGTGTTTCTTAACCGCGCTGCCGAGGCGCGCCGAGCGCTTGCCGCGTCCGAAGACTCCTTGAGGGCGTAGCGAGTCGATCAGCCGCGCGCCGCGCCAGTGGCCTGAGAGCGGGTCGATGTGCGATGCGAACGCGAGCAGCGAACCCAGCGCGATGGGGCAAACGAAGAGAAAAATCCACAACGAGGTCATGATCGAAATCAGCTTCAACATGGGAGATTTCTGATCATACCTTTGCGGCAAGAAATTCGCACAACACGAGCTTATCTGAGCGTTTCAGCCGTAATAATTACGTGATCCGGCCCTCTTCAGCTTGATCGGCTTCGTGCTGCTCGTGCGCCATTCGTCCGCGCACATTGGGTTACGCGTTGATACAAGTGATCACAAACCGGCGGATTGTTGCGCTCTAGAATGGTTTCAGCCCGCGCCTCTCTGCGCGAACAGTTCTCGCGGGTCAGAAGCCCCGGTGTGCCCGCATCGGGGTTTCGTTTATTCCGTAAAAAAAGCCGTTCCCAGATAAGTGAGAACGGCCCTCTTTAAAGCTATCGGCAATCGCTTTGTGCACCCCCGCTGCGGATCAATGTGCGTGATCGTGCAAATGTGCGCTGGGGTCTTCAGCGGCCTGACATGCGGGGCAGATACCTTTTAACTCGATGTCGTCCCCCGCCAGCCGATAACCGCTCGCCTCCACCTGCGACATCAAGCTCTGGCGCAACTGCTTTTGCTGCTGCAACTCCGTCACGCGCCCGCATTGCTGGCATACGACCAGCACGCCGTGCTGACAATGCGTGAGATCGTGGCAGACCGTGAATGCGTTGATTGATTCGATGCGGTGAATCAGGCCCGCCGACAGCAGGAAATCCAGCGCCCGATACACCGTCGGCGGCGAAGCGTTCGGATGCATCGCGCGCATTTCGTCGAGCAGCGTATAAGCTTTGGTCGCGCGGCCGGACGCGAGCAGCAACTCCAGCACAGTACGACGAATGGGCGTGAGTTTTTGACCGCGCTCACGACAATAATCGTCGGCCATCGTGACCGCGGCCTGAAGCGCGTCGGCGGAAGAATGGTCGTGAGATTGGGCGGCGTTGACGGGCGTGTTCATGGGCGAATTATACGCTGCTGCCGCATGCCGGCAGGCAGCGGACGGTCTGCATGCTGGCTGTCATTGCGGCTGCGCAGGCTTGGCCGGCGCGATGATCATCACCGGCGGCGTGGTGTCGGTCGGCACGCCTTTGTAATCAGGCGGATCTTGCGGCGGCACATGGTGCGGCGTGGTATCGGCACAGGCGCCGAGGAGCACGGAGCAAGCAAAGAGAACGGCGGAGCTTGGAATAAAGCGCGGCATGGACGGCCCGGATAGAAGTCGTGATTCGGATTTCGGAGTGCGAGCGCAGAAGATTAAACGATATCGGGAATTCGCGATCGAACGGGAATGCGGAATGGGACGAACGGGATGATTTCGGCGCCACGGCGTTGCGACCAACCGAGCCAGAAATGGCAAAGGGGTCACGAGTTGAACTCATGACCCCTTCATTTGAAACGTGGTCGGAGCGAAAGGATTCGAACCTTCGACCCTCTGATCCCAAATCAGATGCGCTACCAGGCTGCGCTACGCTCCGACAAGAACGAGATCATAGCGTTTTCCCGGAACGCACGCAATCGAAAGTGTCAGACTTAACGAAACACAACTTTGAGAACACCCCAAGGAGACATTCGATGAACCTCATTCTCTGGCGCCATGCCGAAGCCGAAGATCAGGCCGCAAGCGATCTGGTGCGCCAATTGACCGCGCGCGGCGTGAAACAGGCGCAGGCGAGCGCGAAGTGGCTGAAAAGCCGTATCGACGACGATACGGTGTTTCTCGTCAGCCCGGCCACACGCACGATCCAGACGATGGAAGCGTTCGGCGACCAGTATCGGGTGGTGAAGGAGCTGGCGCCGGGCGCCGGCGCGCAGACCGTGCTCGATGTCGTCGAGTGGCCGCGCGGCATTGCTGAAACGGTCGTGGTAGTGGGACACCAGCCGACGCTCGGCCAGGTCGCCGCGTCCCTGATGACCGGTCACGAAGCCAACTGGACGATGAAAAAATCGGGCATCTGGTGGTTCCAGCAACGCTCACGCGCGGGCGACGACCAGATCGTGCTACGCGCGGTGGCCGGTCCGGATCTGCTTTAGCGTAGCGGGCCAAAGATAGCAATCGAAAAGGAGATTAAGAAGGCTGCACAGTGACGCTTCACTGAATCGTCATCGTCACGC
Source organism: uncultured beta proteobacterium (assembly GCA_963708695.1). GTDB lineage: Bacteria > Pseudomonadota > Gammaproteobacteria > Burkholderiales > Burkholderiaceae > Caballeronia. The sequence goes on along the minus strand of CAVPTS010000011.1, from coordinate 20,549 downwards.
CATGCGAGCGTCATTCGGGATACTTACATTGTCGGCTAACGGAATACGTCAGGAATACGTCAGCCAAATCCACTTTGGGGATTGTCAATGCAGGAATCGACGACGCATGCATTCGTGAGCACATCGAACGGACTGGGCGGGCCGGCAGGCTCGAACGTTTCAGAACACCGCCAGCGCTTGCCGCATGCGGCAGAAACGGTGACGGGGCACCATCGGCTGCGGGTATCGTGGGCGCATTCAGAGGCTGAACTACGGGAAGCGCAGCGCTTGCGATACCGCGTGTTCGCCGACGAAATGGGCGCGCAGCTGAAGGGACCGGCGGGCCTGGACGTCGATGCATTCGATGCCTTCTGCGACCACTTGCTGGTCCGTGATCTGGATACGCTGAAGGTTGTGGGTACGTACCGCGTGTTGCCGCCGCATCAGGCGTCGCGCGCCGGCCGGCTGTATGCCGAGAGCGAATTCGACGTATCGCGCCTCGCGCACTTGAGGCCGAAGCTGGTGGAGGTCGGGCGCTCTTGTGTGCACGCGGATTATCGGAGCGGCGCGGTCATCATGTCGTTGTGGGGCGGCTTGGCGGCCTACATGAAGCAGAGCGGATACGAGACCATGTTGGGCTGCGCGAGTGTATCGATGGCGGATGGCGGCCACTATGCAGCAGACCTGTGCGACGCCTTGGGGAACGACGCCTTGACGGCGCTCGAGTATCGGGCGTTTGCGCACACGCCGTTGCCGGTGCAGGAATTGCGCACGGGCGCGAAGGTCGCGCCGCCGCCGTTGCTGAAGGGGTATCTGCGTCTGGGCGCAAAGATCTGCGGCGCACCGGCGTGGGATCCCGATTTCAACACAGCGGACTTCTTGACGTTGCTGCGGTTGTCGGAGATCAATGAGCGGTACGCGCGCCATTTCATGGCGGACTGAGCGCGGCGCGGGAGATCAGGTCGCGCCGGTGAATAGCGAACTTCACTTCGAAGTCCGTATTACTTTCACACGGGAGAACGCCGGCGCGTATGAGCCGTCGGCACGACTACAAAAACCAGATCAAACTCCCGTATAAACCACGCGATACGGCTTACCGATCTTCTCCCACTCGGCGGCCTCCTGCACGAGGCTGTAGTCGGTAAGCGGATTAAGCGCGACCCAGTCGTTGGGCAGCTTCACATCGAAGCCGCCGTTGGCCGAAGAGACCTCAATAGCGGGAAGCCCGACATCGGCTCTTCTGCGGCACAACAGCGCGGCGAGCCGCAAACAGAACAGCAGCGTCCAGTCCACATCGCGCGCATGCGAAAGTTTGCCCAGCTTCCCCACGTGCCCAAGCACCAAACCCGCCAGCCGAGCCTGATCGGTCCTCGAAAACCCGGGCATATCCGCATGACTCGCTATATAGGCCGAATGCTTGTGATAAGCGCTATGCGAGATGGAAAGCCCGATCTCATGCAACGCGGCGGCCCACCCGAGGAACATCTGATTCTCGAGCTGGCGTTCGTCATCGACGGAAGCATCGTGCGTTTCAAGCTGCTCATAAAAGCTGATAGCCAGCTCGGCGATGCGATCCGACTGATCGCCATCCACGGCATAGCGCCGCTTGAACCCCTCGACCGTCACCGTGCGCATGTCCTGATGCTGCGTGCGCCCGAGCAGGTCGTACAGCACGCCAAGCCGCAACGCGCCGTCGGTGGTATCCACATAATCAATGCTCAGTTCCTCGAACACCCCGAGCATGATCGACAACCCGCCCGCGAGCACAGGAATCCGGTCGGCTTTCAAAGCGATCAGCTTTAGCCGGTTCACATTCTCGGCCTTGATCAGCGCCTTTTTCAGCCGCTCCAGGCCACCGCGCGAAATCCCGTGCGTGATACCGGGATCGTTGAAACCATTCGCTTCGATCAACTCCGCCAGCGCTCGCGCCGTGCCCGATGAACCAATGGCCTGGTCCCAGCCCGTCTGCTTGTACTCGCTGGAAATAATCTCGATTTCGCGCTTGGCGGCGAGTTCGGCCTGCCGCATGGAATATTCATCGACATTGCCGGCGGCAAAAAACTGCCGGCTATGACTGACGCAGCCGATATAAAGACTCTCCATATGGATCGGCGTGTAATGCGAGCCGATAATAAATTCCGTCGATCCACCGCCAATGTCCACCACCAGCCGCTTGCCCGCGCTGGCCGGCACCGAGTGCGCCGCGCCCGCGTAGATCAGGCGCGCTTCTTCCCGCCCGGCAATCACTTCAATGGGAAACCCAAGCGCGTTCTCGGCTTCGGCGAGGAATTCATCGGCGTTCTTGGCCACGCGCAGCGTATTGGTCGCCACCGCGCGCACGTGGTCGGGGTGGAAGTCGCGCAGCCGTTCGCCGAAGCGCTTGAGCGCGTCCCAGCCCCGCAGTTGCGAAGCGCGGTCGAGGAATTTATCGCGCGACAGGCCCGCCGCGAGCCGTACGGGCTCACGCAGCGCGTCGACCTGATAGATCGGGCTGCCCGACGGCGTCTCCTCGACGCGTCCGACAATCAGCCTGAAGCTGTTCGATCCAAGATCTACGGCTGCCAAAAGATGAGGGGGGTTGACCATCGATTTTCCAGGTTCCGTAGGGTTGTGCCTGCGCAGTGCCCTGCGCGTTCAGACGGCGCAGGCGTCACAAGTGATCTTGCAAGCGACATCGCGGGTGACATCGCGGGTGACATTGCAAGCCGCTGCAAACACGCGCGCTGCCGCAGCGCGCCAATTTTAAGTCCAAGCGGACGACTGTGGTGGTCTGCAGATAATCAAATGAAACGAATCAGGCGAGTGAAGCGAATATTGGGCAAATCTTGCCAGATTCGACCTTACACACGCCCTGCGTATAATTTGTGACGCTGGCGACACATTACGTTTTCACAAAAACGTCATCATACTGTGTTGCATTCCGGGTGATCCTTGCACATTCTGCTTTTTTGGCTGCTTCCACTATCGATGTCCAACCGCTACCCCCTTCTCAACCGCGAACTGGGCATTCTGGGTTTTAACGAGCGCGTATTGTCGCAAGCCGCCGATACCGCCGTCCCACTGCTCGAACGGCTTCGCTTCATCTGCATCACCAGCAGCAATCTCGACGAATTCTTCGAAGTCCGCATGGCCGGCATGCAGGAGCAGATGCGCGACAACCCGGGCTCGCTCTCGCCCGACGGCATGTCGCTGCAGCATGTGTACGACCTCGTGGTCGAGCGTGCGCATCGGCTGGTACATCAGCAATACGTGATGCTTCAGGACACCGTGTTTCCCGCGCTGGAAAACGAAGGGATCTATTTTCACGGCGTGGAATCGTGGAGCGAGGCGCAGACCGACTGGGCCCGCGATTATTTTCAGAACGAGTTGCTGCCGGTGCTGACGCCAATTGGCCTCGACCCCGCGCATCCGTTTCCGCGCGTGCTGAACAAGAGCCTGAATTTCGTGGTCGAGCTGGAGGGCAAGGACGCCTTCGGCCGGCAGGCAGTGATGGGTATCGTCCAGGCGCCGCGCGCCCTGCCCCGGCTCGTGCGCATGCCCGAGGCGTTGTCGGGCTATGCGCACGGGTTTGTGCTGCTGAGCTCGCTGCTGCAGCGTTTTGTCGATGAGCTGTTTCCGCATCTGGTCGTGCGCAGTTGCAACCAGTTCCGCATCACGCGCAATAGCGAACTGTTCGTCGACGAAGACGAAATCACCAATCTGCGTGTCGCGCTGCAAGGCGAACTGCCCGCGCGGCATCTCGGCAATGCGGTGCGCCTCGAAGTGTCGGCGGAGACGCCGCCGCACATGATCCGGCGTCTTTTGGACGAGAGCGAGCTGAACGACCGCGATTGTTATCGCGTGAACGGGCCGGTGAATCTCGTGCGCCTGATGCAGCTGCCCGAGATGGTGGACCGGCCGGATCTCAAGTTCGTGCCGCATATTCCGGCGGTGCCGAAGGCGATCGCGAGCACATCGAATCTCTTCGATGCCATCGATCAAGGCGACGTGCTCCTGCACCATCCGTACGAGAGTTTTCAGCCGGTGCTCGAGTTGCTGCTGCAGGCAGCCAAGGACCCGCAAGTGGTCGCGATCAAGCAGACCATTTATAGAACGGGCACCGATTCGCCCTTGATGGACGCGTTGATGCAGGCCGCGCGCAACGGCAAGGAAGTGACCGTGGTGGTGGAGCTGCTCGCGCGCTTCGACGAAGAGACAAATATCAACTGGGCTTCGCAGCTCGAGGCCGTGGGCGCGCATGTGGTGTATGGCGTGGTCGGCCACAAATGCCACGCGAAAATGATGCTGATCGTGCGGCGCGTCTCGCAGAACGGCAAGATGGTGCTCAGGCGTTATGTCCATCTCGGCACGGGCAACTACCATCCGCGCACGGCGCGTCTTTACACCGATTTCGGCATGTTGACGTCGGACCAGCAAATCTGCGAAGACGTGCATCACGTGTTTCAGCAACTCACCGGCATTGGCGGCGAATTGCGCTTGCATCAGCTGTGGCAGGCGCCGTTTACGCTGCAACCGAATCTTATCGAAGCTATTCGGGCTGAAGCCGAGAACGCCAGCGCCGGGAAAAAAGCGCGCATTGTCGCGAAGATGAATGCGCTGCTCGAACCCACCGTGATTACCGCGCTTTACGAAGCGTCGCGGGCGGGCGTGAAAATCGATCTGATCGTGCGGGGTGTCTGCGCGCTGAAACCGGGCGTGGAAGATCTGTCCGAGAACATCACGGTGCGATCCATTGTCGGGCGCTTTCTCGAACATCACCGCATCTTTTATTTCTATGCGGGTGGCAAGGAGAAGGTGTATTTGTCGAGCGCGGACTGGATGGACCGCAATTTCTTCCGCCGCGTTGAAGTCGCATTTCCAGTGAATGACCGGCGTTTGAAACGGCGGATTATCGCGGAAGGGCTGTCAGTTTTTCTCGGCGACAATCAAGCGGCGTGGCTCATGCAAAGCGATGGGCATTATCGGCGTCGCCGTCCGGGTAAATCGATGCGCAATGCGCAGACTGAGGCTGCTTGCGAAGTTCTGCCCTGATGATGCGTGATCGCAAACGCCGCGAAGTCAGAACGCGGTGGCATCAAGCCGCAATCGATTTCCGCAGCAACCGTGCGGGCGCCGCCGGAAACTTCGACCGGGAACGTACTGTCCCCGCCCTTCTTCGCTCTTCATCTCGAGGTCCGCGTGATGGCGTTGCAATACGTGCTTGACGATGGCGAGTCCCAGGCCCGTGCCGCCGGTATCGCGCGAGCGGCTTCGATCCACACGATAAAACCGCTCGGTCAGACGCGGAATATGTGCGGCTGGAATGCCGAGCCCGCTATCGCGCACTGAAAACACCGCACGATCGCGAACGCGCTGCCACGATCACCTGGATAGTCCCGCCATCCGGCGTATAGCGAATCGCATTCGTGACGAGATTGCCGAGCGCGCTGACAATCTCGGTTTCCGACACCGGTCACGGTGAGCCCTTCGTCGACATCGAATGTGATTCGATGCCGGCCGCTCGAAAGATTATCCGCGTCTTCTTCCAGATGACGCAGCACCGCGCGCATGTCGAGACATCGTCGCTCGGCGGTCTTGCCATCGCCTTCGAGATTCGCCAGCACCAGCAAATCGCGCACGATATTCTGCATGCGCGACGACTGCTGCTCCATCATTTCCAGATAACGCGCGCGGTCGGCTTCGCTCAACGGCAATTCGCGCATGGTCTCCAGAAAGCCGGACAACACGGTGAACGGCGTCTTCAATTCATGCGAGACGTTCGCGACGAAATCGCGCCGCATGGAATCCGTTCGTTCCAGCTCGGTAATATCTTGCGACAGCACCAGCTTGCGATTTTCGCCGTACGGAAATACCTGCACCGACAACACGTTCTGACGGTTCTCGCCCATCCCGCGCATGATCAGCATTTCTTCGTAATGCTGCGAAGCCAGATACCGGACGAAGTCGGGCTGGCGCACGAGATGCGTGATATGCTGACGCAGATCGCGCTTGGCATCGAGACCGAAATGCGTTTCCGCAATGGCGTTGCACCACTCGATCTGATCGTGATCGTCGAGCATGGCGACGCCATTCGGCGATGCCTGAATGCCCTGAATGAAACGCGAATGCTGCTGCTCGACCTGACGCACTTGCGCATGCCAGCGCTTCGCAAGCTTATGCAGGCGATAATAAATCTCGCCCCACACGCCCGGCGCGCTCGGCACTTCGCCGTACACGGGCGCGTCGAGCAGACGCCACAGGCGCTGCGTATGGAAGGTGGTGAACAGGGTTTGCAGAACGAGCATGACGAGCGCGAAACACAGCCCGGCGCGCAAACCAAACAGCGCGCCGACAATCACGCTCAATACCGCGAGCAACGCGAGGGACACGAGCGAACGTGTCCAGATGATATTCATGAATTAGCGGATCGAGATTATTGCCACGCAACCCCTATTGGTTACGGACTTCAAGCACTCTTGGCCAGCCGATAACCACTGCCGCGAACCGTTTCAATCATAGCATCGCAACCTGCGGGCTTTAATGCTGCGCGCAGACGCTTGATATGCACATCCACTGTCCGCTCTTCCACGAACACATGATCGCCCCACACCTGATCCAGCAATTGCGTGCGGCTATGCACGCGCTCCGGATGCGTCATGAAGAAATGCAGCAAACGGAACTCGGTCGGACCGAGATCGAGTTTGATATCGTCGCTGCCGTGGCCGTTAGAATGCGCCGCGACACGATGCGTTGCCGGATCAAGACGCAAGCCGTTGATCGCCACCACGTCTTCCGTCAATTGCGGCGCGCGCCGGCGCAATACCGCCTTGATCCGCGCCATCAACTCTTTCGGCGAGAACGGCTTCGTCACATAATCGTCCGCGCCGATTTCAAGTCCGAGCACTTTGTCCTGCTCGTCCCCGCGGGCGGTCAGCATGATGATCGGAATATGTTTCGTGCGTTCGTTGCCGCGTAATTCCCGAGCGAAGGCAATGCCGGATTTACCCGGCAGCATCCAGTCGAGAAGCACCAGGTCGGGCAACACGTCGCTGATCAGGTTTTGCGCCTGTTCCGCGTTATAAGCACGAATGGGGCAATGGCCCGCGTGTTGCAGATTCACCGAAATCAATTCGGAAATCGCGGGTTCGTCTTCTATAACGAGAATGCTGCTGGGCATCGGCACCTCTGTAACCTTCTTCGCGTAAGTTAAACAACCAACATCTGGATCACAAAAGATTCAGCTCAGTGCTTCGCGTTCAAGTTGATCGCGCGACACATGCCGGACATCCGTTCCCTTCACAATGTAAATGATGAATTCCGCAATGTTCTTGGCGTGATCGCCAATCCGCTCGACCGCTTTCGCAATGAACAAATAGTCGAGTCCCGCTGAAATCATGCGCGGATCTTCCATCATGTACGTCACCAGCTTGCGCACGAACGCGCGGAATTCTTCGTCGATGGCTTTGTCGTCGCGCACGATCTGCGCAGCAGCCACAGTATCGAGACGCGCGAATGCATCGAGTGCGCGGCGCAGAATCGACACCGCCATCTCGCCCGACAACTTGATTTCCGCGATATTGACGTTGCGGCCCATGCCGTCTTCGTTAATACGCTTCATGCGCTTGGCGATTTTCTCGGCTTCGTCGCCGGCGCGTTCGAGATTCGTAATGGTCTTCGAAATCGCCATCAACAAGCGCAAGTCACGCGCGGCCGGCTGACGGCGCGCGATGATATTGCTGCATTCCTCGTCGATCTCGACTTCCATCGTATTCAGGCGCTGCTCGGCGAGAATCACCTTTTCGACAATGGACATGTCGAACGTGTTGAGCGCCTGCATGGCGTTGATGATCTGCGACTCGACCAAACCGCCCATTTCCAGCACCTTCGACGACACTGCATTCAGGTCGGCGTCGAACTGGCTCGACAAATGTTTATCGGACATATGTGCTCCTGAAGTCCTTTTTTAGCCCGTGTGACTTTGCAAACAACGCAACTGCATCGTTCAAGAAAAATCAACCAAACCGGCCGGTAATGTAATCTTCCGTTTCCTTGCGGGACGGCTTGATAAAGATCTTTTCCGTATCGCCGAATTCGATCAATTCGCCCAGATACATATATGCAGTGTAGTCCGAACAACGCGCCGCCTGCTGCATGTTGTGCGTCACGATCACCACCGTGTAATCGTTCTTCAGTTCGGCGATCAATTCTTCAATGCGGCCGGTCGAAATCGGGTCGAGCGCCGAGCACGGTTCGTCGAGCAACAGCACTTCCGGCCGGATCGCAATGCCGCGTGCAATGCACAGGCGCTGCTGCTGTCCGCCCGACAAGCCATAACCGCTTTGCTGCAGCTTGTCCTTCACTTCGTTCCAGAGCGCCGCTTTCGTCAGCGCCCATTCCACGCGGTCGTCCATCTCCGAGCGCGACAGCTGCTCGAACATCTTCACGCCGAACGCGATGTTGTCGTAGATCGACATGGGGAACGGCGTCGGCTTCTGGAACACCATGCCCACGCGTGCGCGCAAGAGCGAGATATCGCGGCTGGTGTCAAGCAGGTTGTTGCCGTCCATCAGGATTTCGCCTTCGGCGCGCTGCTCCGGATAGAGCGCGTACATCTTGTTGAACGTACGCAGCAACGTCGACTTGCCACATCCCGACGGGCCGATAAACGCCGTCACCTTGTGCTCGGGAATGCGCAGGTTGATGTTCTTCAGCGCGTGGAACTTGCTGTAGAAGAAATTGAGGTTGTTCACCTCGATCTTCGGTTTCATCGACCCGACCGGGGGCGCCTGGTGCGTCGGCTTGAAGCTGCCGGGCACGGCACCGCGCTCTACGGGGTCCGTTTTCGTGTTGCTGGCCGGATTCGCGTTCCGGGTGCTCACATCGCTTGCGACTGTGTTCATGGAAAGATTTCCGCCTTTATTTTTTCGAGAAGATCGAGCGTGCCAGGATGTTCAGACCGAGCACGCCGAGCGTGATCAGGAACACGCCGGCCCACGCGAGCGCTTGCCATTGCGGGAACGGGCTCATCGCGAACTTGTAGATCGTGACGGGCAGGTTGGCCACCGGCTGATTCATGTCCCACGAGAAGAACTGGTTCGACAACGCCGTGAAAAGCAGCGGCGCGGTTTCACCGGTGATGCGTGCAACGGCCAGCAGAACGCCGGTCACGATGCCGCTCACCGATGCCTTCAGCGTGATCGAGACAATCATCTTCCACTTCGGCGTGCCGAGTGCGAACGCCGCTTCGCGCAGTGCATTCGGCACGAGTCTCAGCATGTTCTCGGTGGTGCGGATCACGATCGGAATCTGCAGCAACGCGAGCGCGATCACGCCGGCCCAGCCGCTGAAGCGGCCCATTTGCGCGACCACGAGCGCATAGACGAACAAGCCGATCACGATAGACGGCGCCGACAACAAGATGTCGTTGATGAAGCGCGTCACGCTTGCAAGCCAGCGCTTGTCGCCATATTCGGCAAGATAAACGCCCGCCAGAATGCCGAGCGGCGTGCCGATGAACGTCGCGAGACCCACCAGCATCAAGCTGCCGACAATGGCGTTCAGCAGACCGCCGCCATCCGTATTCGGCGGCGGCGTGTTCTGCGTGAACAGCTCAACCGACAAACCGCCGATACCCAGTTTGAGCGTCGTATAGAGAATCCAGATGAGCCAGAACAAGCCGAACGCCATGGCCGCCAGCGACAACACCAGCGCGACGACATTCTTGCCGCGCCGACGCCGCTGCAGCTTCATACGCGTGGCTTCTTCGCGTTCCGGATTGCCGGAACCGGGGAATTGAAGGGTGGACTGGCTCACTTGGCGCCCTCCCCTTTTTCAAGCCGAAGCAGCATGAGTTTGGATAGCGACAGCACGATGAATGTAATCAGGAAGAGGATCAGGCCGAGCTCCATCAACGCCGATGTATGCAGGCCAGGACTCGCTTCGGCAAACTCGTTGGCAAGCGCCGACGTAATGCTGTTGCCTGGCGAAAACAGCGAGACGTTATCGAGCAGATTGGTGTTGCCGATCACGAACGTCACCGCCATCGTCTCGCCGAGCGCGCGGCCCAGACCGAGCATCACGCCGCCGATCACACCGGTCCGCGTGAACGGCAGCACGATCTTCCACATCACTTCCCACGTCGTGCAGCCGATGCCGTAAGCCGATTCCTTCAGCAGCACCGGCGTGACTTCGAATACATCGCGCATCACGGCCGCGATGTACGGAATGATCATGATGGCGAGAATGACGCCGGCGCACAGAATGCCGATGCCGATGGGCGGGCCCTGAAAGAAGCGGCCGATAAACCAGACATCGCCGAGCAGTTTGCCCAGCGGCTTTTCGAAATACGTCGCAAAAATGGGGGCGAAAACGAGCAGACCCCACATGCCGTAGACAATCGACGGGATCGCCGCGAGCAATTCGATGGCGACGCCAAGCGGCCGGCGCAGCCACGCGGGCGCGAGCTCGGTCAGGAAGAGCGCGATGCCGAAGCTCACCGGCACGGCGATGATCAACGCGATGATCGAGGTGGCGATGGTGCCGTAGATGGGCACGAGCGCGCCGAAACTATCGGTTTGTGGATCCCACTCGGCGCGCCAGAGGAAACTGAGACCGAATTTTTGAAGCGTAGGCAGCGAAGCCACCAGCAGCGACACGATAATGCCGCCCAGCAGCAGCAGCGTGACCACGGCGGAAAGCCGTGCCAAGCCACCGAAAACGATATCACCGGTCCGGCCTGGAGCGCGTTGTGCGCGGCTGGCAGGTGGGGTCGATGAGAGGTTGATGTCCGACATGGGAGCCTTCGGAAGGGCCGCGCGACGGATGCCGCGCGGCGATACGGACTATGAAGCCTTGCTAACTGTTACTTAAGCTTGATGCACTACTGCCGCTTACTGCGCGACTGCCTTGCCCGCTGCGTCCTTGACCTTCGCCTTCCACTGCGTTTCGATTTCAGCAACAACCGAATCAGGCAGCGAGATGTAGTCCAGTTCGTTCGCGGCTTGCGTGCCGTTCTTGAACGCCCAGCCGAAGAACTTCAGCGTTTCCGTGCCTTGCGCTTCCTTCTCTTGCGTCGTGTGCAGCAGCACGAACGTTGCGCCGACGATCGGCCATGCGTCCTTGCCCGGCTCGTTCGTCAGGATCTGGTAGAACGACTTCGACCAGTCTGCGCTTGCCGCTGCTGCCTTGAACGTTTCCGTCTTCGGCTCGACCACTGCGCCCGCTGCGTTCTTCAAGTCGACGTACGTCATCTTGTTTTGCTTAGCGTACGCCCATTCCACATAACCGATGGCGCCCGGCAGACGCTGGACGAACGCGGCGACGCCGTCGTTGCCCTTGCCGCCCGTGCCCGTCGGCCAGTTGACCGTCGAACCTTCGCCGACCTTGCACTTCCACTCGGCGTTCACCTTCGACAAATAGTTCGTCCAGATGAAGCTCGTGCCCGAACCGTCAGCACGGCGCACCACGGCGATGTCCGTATCCGGCAGCTTCAGCTTCGGATTCAGCGCAGCGATCGCCGGGTCGTTCCATTTCTTGATCTTGCCGAGGTAGATGTCGCCGAGCACTTCACCCGACAGCGTCATTTCGCCCGCCTTGATGCCCGGCACGTTGATCGCCGGCACCACGCCGCCAACCACTGTCGGGAACTGGAAAAGCCCCTGCTTTGCCAGTTCATCGTCCTTCAGCGGTGCGTCCGAGCCAGCGAAATCGACCGTCTTCGCGATGATTTGCTTGATGCCGCCCGACGAACCGATGCCTTGGTAGTTGACCTTGCCGCCGCCCGACTTCTGGTACGCATCGGCCCATTTCGTGTAAATCGGGGCAGCGAAGGTACTGCCCGCGCCGGTGATATCGGCAGCTTGGGCCGACATCGCGAACATTGCGCCGACGATGCCTGCGAGCGCGGTGTGCATCAATTTCATGTGATCTCCAGGGTTGTGAGCAAGTGGCTCGACACCGCGAAGGATAGGGTCTCTATGTGACAGTCCGATGACTATCGATGAAGACAGCGTGACAATGAGCTTACGGTGTGAAAGTTTTATCGGCAGGGGTGAGGGTCGTGGTTCTTGGGTGAAATGACTGTCGTGAGTTAAGCGCACCATAAAAAATGCCACGGAATGATCCGTGGCATTTTTGTACGACCCGCAATGACTTTCAGGTCGTCGCTTCCTTCACGACTTTCGCGATGCTTTCCGCGTGCATCGACCGCGTCCGCCTGCGACGCCGCCTCCACCATCACGCGCAATACCGGCTCGGTTCCCGATGCGCGGATCAGCACGCGTCCCTTCGATTCCAGCAAGCGCTCCGCATCCACGATGGCGCGTTTGATCGCAGTCGCTGCCCTTCCAGTCCGCATCCGGCCTCATGCGCACGTTGATCAGCTTTTGCGGGAACAGGGTCACGCCTTCGAGCAGATCCGCGAGCGCCCGGCCGCTGCGCTTCACCGCCGCGAGCACGAGCAGCGCCGAGACAATGCCGTCGCCCGTTGAATGCCGGTCCAGCGACAAAATGTGCCCCGATCCTTCCGCGCCCAGCAGCCAGTTGTTCTCGCGCAGTTTTTCGAGCACGTAACGGTCGCCTACCGCCGCGCGCACGAACTGCACGCCGGCCTGCTTCAGCGCGACTTCCACCGCCATGTTTGTCATCAACGTGCCGACGGCGCCTTCCACCCTGCCATCGGTCGCGATGCGGTCCTTGACCAGCACGTAGAGCAGCTCGTCGCCGTTGTACAGGCGGCCGGAGGCATCGACGACCTGAAGACGGTCGGCGTCGCCGTCGAGCGCAATGCCGATATCCGCCTGATGTTCCTTGCACCGCCCGCACCAGCGCGTCGGGCGCGGTGGCGCCCACGCCGTCGTTGATGTTGAAGCCGTTCGGCGCCACGCCGATGCGTCACCACTTCCGCGCCGAGTTCATGGAACACCTGCGGCGCGACGTCGTACGCGGCGCCGTGCGCGCAATCGACCACCAGCTTCAGGCCGCGCAAGTCGAAACTCGCCGGGAACGTGCTCTTGCAGAATTCGATGTAGCGGCCGCGCGCGTCGTCCAGCCGGCGGGCCTTGCCGAGCAGCTCGGACGGCGCGCAGGACATCGGCTGGTCGAGTTGCGCCTCGATCTGCAACTCGACTTCGTCGGGCAGCTTGTTGCCATCGGCGGAGAAAAACTTGATGCCGTTGTCGTAGTACGGGTTGTGCGACGCGCTGATCACCACGCCCGCGGCGAGCCGCAGCGCGCGCGTCAGATACGCGACGCCCGGCGTCGGCATCGGCCCGGCCAGCATCACGTCGACGCCCGCCGCCGAAAAGCCCGACTCCAGCGCCGCTTCGAGCATATAGCCCGACACCCGCGTGTCCTTGCCGATCAGCACCGTCGGCCGGTTGCCCGCGTTGCGCCCAGCGGTCCGCGCCTGCCAGCACCTTGCCGGCCGCGTAGCCGAGCCGCAACACGAAGTCCGGCGTGATCGGCGCTTCGCCGACCTTGCCGCGAATGCCATCTGTTCCGAAATATCGACGTGCCATTGTTTCGTTGTATCCTCTGCGCATAATGTCAATGCGCCCTTTATGTATGTTTGATTACCGATATCGCGTTCGCAGCGTCTTTCCGTCAAGCGCCGCTTATTGTGTTCGGTTGCCAGCGTCGCGGATCGCTTGCCAGACTTTCAATGCGTCGGACGGTTGCCGCGACGTCGTGCACGCGCACGATCGACGCGCCCCGCTCGACCGCGCACACCGCTGCCGCCACGCTTGCCGCCACGCGTTCGGACGGCGGCGTGCGGCCGGTCACCGCGCCGAGCATCGACTTGCGCGACATGCCGGCCAGCAACGGACACGCGCAGGTACGCGGGCCGTGTCTCGGCAAATGCGCCAGCAACTCGTAATTATGCCCGATCACGGACTTGCCGAAGCCGAATCCGGGATCCAGACTGATTCGTTCTCGCGCTGATCCCGGCTGCCGTCAACGTCGCACGCGTTCCTCGAAGAAATCGCGCACTTCCGCCACCACATCCTCATACGCCGGCTCGTGCAGCTGCATGGTCTGCGGCTCGCCGAGCATATGCATCACGCACAGACCGCACTCGCTGTCCTTCACCGCATCGATCGCGCCTTCGCGGCGAAAGCCCCAGATATCGTTGACCATGTCCGCGCCGGCAGCCAGCGCGGCGCGCATCACGGCGGGCTTGTAGGTATCGATGGAAAGCGGCACGTTCGCGCCCGCAATGCTTCGATCAGCGGAATCACGCGCTCCAGTTCCTCGTCGAGCGGCACGGGCGGCGCGCCGGGGCGCGTGGATTCGCCGCCAATGTCGATGATGTCCGCGCCGTCGCGCATCATCCGCTCGGCCTGCGCGAGCGCGTCGTCACGCGCGACGAAACGGCCGCCGTCGGAAAAGGAATCGGGCGTGACGTTGAGGATGCCCATGACCAGCGGGCGCTCGAATGTCAGCGTGAATCGGCCGCATTGCAGCGGTTGGACGGCATGTTGCATGTCATTGTGGAAGTATTGAAGCCCGCATCGAGGGCCTATGAGGCAGCAGGGCATTAGACGTTTTTTTGCAAGTGCGCCAAGCGGTTTTCGGCGCCGTAGCTGCGCAAATTGCAACATGTGAACCTCGCATCGGCCAAACGCCGGTACAAACAAAAAGGGCCGGTGTGAAAACACACCGGCCCTTCCGAATTGCCTCAGGTTCGCGTCAGGCTGAGCGGCGCCGTAGCGTTGCCCGGCTTGACTTCCGCGCCGGTATTGCCGCCACCCGACGACGGATCGCCCGACGGCGGCGGCAGATTCTTCGGCGGACGCGGCGGACGGCCGCCCATGATGTCGCTGATCTGATCGGCGTCGATGGTTTCCCATTCCAGCAGCGCCTTGGTCATGGCTTCGACCTTGTCGCGGTTGTCTTCCAGCAGCTTGCGGGCGAGGCCGTATTGCTCGTCGAGAATCCGGCGGATTTCGGCGTCGACCTTTTGCTGCGTCGCTTCCGAAATCGTCTTCGACGCCATCTTGCCGAACATGCCGTCCTGCTCGGTGTCGACGTAGACCATCGTGCCGAGCACATCCGACATGCCGTAACGCGTCACCATGTCGCGCGCCATCTTGGTTGCGCGCTCGAAGTCGTTCGAAGCGCCCGTTGACATGGAGTTCAGGAACACTTCTTCCGCTGCGCGGCCGCCGAACAGAATGGCGATTTCCTCGAGCATCTTGTCGCGATACAGGTTCACGCGATCGTGCTCCGGCAACTGCCACGTCACGCCCAATGCCCAGCCGCGCGGCATGATGGTGACCTTGTGCACCGGATCGGCCTTCGGCAGCAGCTTGGCAACCACCGCGTGACCCGACTCGTGGTACGCCGTGTTCCGGCGCTCTTCTTCGCGCATCACGGCCGACTTGCGCTCCGGACCCATGAAGATCTTGTCCTTCGCGTCTTCGAAGTCCGTCATTTCGACGATGCGCTTGCCGCGGCGAGCCGCGAACAGCGCAGCTTCGTTCACGAGGTTCGCGAGATCGGCGCCCGAGAAGCCCGGCGTGCCGCGTGCGATCACCGATGCGTCGACGTCGTTCGAAATCGGCACCTTGCGCAGGTGCACCTTCATGATGTGTTCGCGACCGCGGATGTCCGGCAGGCCGACATACACCTGGCGGTCGAAACGGCCCGGACGCAGCAGCGCCTTGTCCAGCACGTCCGAACGGTTCGTTGCAGCGATCACGATCACGCCCGAGTTCGCTTCGAAGCCGTCCATTTCGACCAGCATCTGGTTCAACGTCTGTTCGCGTTCGTCGTTACCGCCGCCCATGCCGGCGCCGCGATGACGGCCGACCGCGTCGATTTCGTCGATGAACACGATACACGGCGCATGCTTCTTGGCCTGTTCGAACATGTCGCGCACCCGAGCCGCGCCGACACCGACGAACATTTCCACGAAGTCCGAACCCGAGATGCTGAAGAACGGCACTTTCGCTTCGCCGGCAATGGCGCGCGCCAGCAGCGTCTTACCCGTACCCGGAGGCCCGACCAGCAGCACGCCGCGCGGAATTCGCCCGCCGAGCTTCTGGAATTTCTGCGGATCGCGCAGGAAGTCGACGAGTTCGGAGACTTCTTCCTTCGCTTCGTCACAACCGGCGACATCGGTGAAATTGATTGCGTTGTTGTTCTCGTCGATCAGCCGCGCTCGCGACTTGCCGAACGAGAACGCCCCGCCTTTCCCGCCCCCCTGCATCTGCCGCATCATGTAGAACCAGAAACCGATGATCAGGATCGTCGGTCCGAGGTAATACAGCGCGGAAACCAGCGCGTTGGGTTCGTCGTCGGCCTTGCCGCTGACCTGAACGCCATACTTCATCAGGTCGCCGACCATCCAGATGTCGCCTGGCGACACGATCTGGTATTTCTGACCGTCTGCGGGAGTGACCGTGAGATTACGGCCCTGAACGGTGACGGTCTTGACCTTGCCGTTCTTCGCGTCGTCCATGAACTGCGAATACGAAACACCTTCCTGGACGCGGGGCTTGTCGAACTGCTTGAACACCGTGAACAGCACCAGTGCGATAACCAGCCACACTGCTGCCTTAGAAAACATATTGTTGTTCAAAGCACCACTCCTTCACTCATAGACGGGCGCCTACATTCGCCTTGCGGCACCACGAAAGCATTCTAATCCAGACCGCAAACCCCTGCTATAACCTTTAACTAGCACGAAATAGCGGCCCGGACCCGATTTTCGGACATATCCGGCAAATTTGTCCGTTCGGAACAACTTCCTCCGGCGGCGTTTTCACCGGCAACTCTCACCCACGACGCTTCAGCTGCCTGCCCAAAATAAACGTTTCGGACGATTTGTCCCGCGACGCCTTAGGCTTGCGGGCGCGACGATCTTGAATTGCTGCTTGAACTTTTCCACAATCTGGCTATAACCGCTGCCGTGAAAACATTTGACTAAAAGGGCACCATCCGGCTTCAGGTGGTTCTGCGAAAATTCCAGCGCGAGATCACACAAATGCTCCATCCGCGCGGCATCCGCACTCGCCACTCCTGAGAGGTTGGGCGCCATGTCCGAAATTACAAGGTCGACCTGACGATCTCCGACCAATTCTTTCAGTTGGTCCAGCACCGTGTCCTCGCGGAAGTCACCCTGGATGAACGTGACGTCGGCAATCGGCTCCATGGGCAGCAGATCGAGCGCGATGATCGTGCCGTCGATCCCGCCTTCGCGCGTGGCATCGCGCTTCGCGCCCTTGCGCCAGCTTGTTGCGGGCGTACTGGCTCCAGCTTCCCGGCGTCGAGCCCAGGTCGACGATGACCTGCCCCGGCCGGATCAGCTTGTCCTGCTCGTCGATCTCCTTCAGCTTGTAGGCTGCGCGGGCGCGATAGCCCTCGCGCTGCGCGAATTTCACGTAGGGGTCGTTGATGTGATCGTGCAGCCACGAGTGTTGAAGTTGTTTTTTGCCATTAAGAATGAACTCTTGCTGCGTAATGCAGTGCTTTTAGCGGATAATACGCGTTTAATTCGGGCGGCCGCCCATTTATGGCAATGTCATCGAAGCAACCGGCGCCCATATGGACAACCGAATTACTAACGATTCTGGCGCTGTTGCGCCCTGTGCTTGCCTGCGCTTCGTATGCCATAGGCCGAGGCGATCCGTGCTCAAGGCTTTCCAGGCAATTGGCGGTGTCCTGAGCTTCGGCGATTAAAGATTCGTTAAAATCAAGTCCGTTTGCTCGCCGCACCGCCTCGCGCCGTCCGCCATTTTCTTGATCCAGCGCCGCCCTGCCCGCATTGTTCTGAATCGCGACCAATATCCGCTTTTACGCTTCGGCGCCCCCATTTTAGTCGAGTCCCCCACTTTCCATGCCAGCCCTTAAAGTCTCTTCCGACCAACGCGCCGAGTTGCGCTCCCAGGCACATGCGCTCAAACCGGTCGTGCTCATCGGCGCCGAAGGGCTGACCGACGCTGTGCTGGCCGAGATCAAGGTCCACCTCGGCGCGCATCAACTGATCAAGATCCGCGTATTCGGCGACGAACGCGAAGAACGCCTCGCCATCTTACGAACAGATCTGCGACCGCTGAACGCGGCGCCGTCCAGCATATCGGCAAGCTGCTGGTGATCTGGAGGCCGGAAGGCGAGGCTGCAAGCCTGCACGCGCGCCGGCGGGCGCGGCGCCAAACGCGGCGCGCTGCCGAGCGCGCGTGAAGCGGCCGATGAAACCAAGCCAAAGGCCGCGCCCCGCGCGTGGTGAAGGTCGTGAAGATCACCCGCGATGCACCGGTGTCGCAAGCCGAAGAAGCAAAAGCTGCTGGTTCGCGGCAACGAACGCGTCACCGCCGGCGGCAACATCAAGCGCGCCAAGAAACGCCAGACGAGCGCCAAGCGCCACCATCAGTCGTCGAAGTAAGCCGTGTGAGGCTGCGGGCTCGCCCGGACGCGGAAAGCCGGTGTGACCGATCAGCTCGGGTACCACGGCTTTTTTTAACCGCGCGCGCGACGTGCCGCGACGCTGGCTGTCTTTCCCTCGGAACCAGCGGTTTGCGCCGGGAACTGTCCCGGCGGCAGGCGCCAGACCAGCACCAGTCCCAGCAGGCTCTCGATCAGGTAAAACGCGCTCGACACCCCGTGCAGCATGCCGAAGCGCCTTGCATAAGGCGACTGCGCGAGTTCCATCCCGCCCTCGTGCGCCGCCATGCGCATGGCATTCATGAACGGCTGCAAGGCAAAATAACCGATCAGCACGCACACCAGCATGCCGGCGATCAACCAGCGCGCGCGCTTGTACTCGTCGTACCCGTACGACCAGGCGATTCGCCATGACCAGCAGCAAAGCCGCACACCACGCCCAGCAGCCCTCGATGCGAAACAGCTGCGCCGCGACCGCGCCCGCCGACGTCCGGTCGAGCATGTGAACAGCACCGGCGCCGCGACATAACCCGAGCGTCAGCAGGCTGCCGACCCATATCATGGCGACGACCGGAAGAATCGATGAGCCATCAGACGTAGCTGACCGCGATGATTTCGTATTCGCGCGCGCCGCCCGGTGCCTGCACCGACGCAACGTCGCCTTCCGTCTTGCCGATCAATGCCGCGCGATCGGCGAGCTGATCGACACCAGGCCGTGGTCGATGTCCGCTTCGTCGTCGCCGACGATCTGATACTTGACCGATCGCCCGAATCCAGGTCTTCCAGTTCGACGGTCGCGCCGAACACCACGCGCCCGTCGGCTTCCACCGCGGTCGGGTCGATCACCTGCGCGCCGGCCAGCTTCGACTCGATTTCGGCAATCCGGCCTTCGATAAAGCCCTGCTTCTCTTTGGCAGCGTCGTATTCCGCGTTTTCCGACAAGTCGCCCTGCGCGCGCGCTTCGGCGATCGAATTGACGACCGACGGGCGTTCTACGGATTTCAGGTGTTGCAATTCGTCGCGCAGCAACGCTGCGCCGCGTTTAGTCAAAGGAACTGTGCTCATAACCAACTCATTACGCAAAAATGCAGACGTAAAAAAATTACCGCGGTTAAGTGCATCTCCCGGTAAAAATGGGAGACGCCGCTTAACCGCGGCCCTTGATACTTAGACTTCATATGGAGACTGCTGATACTGCTGAGACTCGAATCGAAGCCTTAGTTTAGGCGAGCATGCAGTCCTTGTAAATCATAGACTTCCAGGTCCTTCAGATATCGGAGGCCTTCGACCGCCGCACGGGCGCCGGACATGGTCGTGTAGTACGTGACCTTGTTGGCCTGCGCGCTCATGCGGATCGAGCGGGAATCGGCGATCGCGGCGCGGGTTTCGTCGACGGTCGTGAAGACCAGCGCGATTTCGCCGTTCTTGATCATGTCCACGATGTGCGGACGGCCGTCCTTCACCTTGTTCACGACCTTGACCGGCACGCCGGCCGCTTCGATAGCCGCAGCCGTGCCCTTGGTCGCGACGATCGGATAGCCGAGTTCGTGCAGCATGGTCGCGACTTCGACGGCCTTTTGCTTGTCCGCATCCATTACGGTCAGGAGCACCGTGCCGCTTTCCGGCAGACGCGAACCCGCCGCCAGTTGCGACTTGAACAGCGCTTCGCCGAACGTACGGCCCACGCCCATCACTTCACCCGTCGAACGCATTTCCGGTCCGAGCACCGGATCGACCGCCGGGAACTTCACGAACGGGAACACCGCTTCCTTCACGCTGAAGTACGGCGGGATCATTTCCTTCGTCACGCCCTGGCGCCGAGCTTCTGGCCGACCATCGCGCGCGCCGCGATTTTCGCCAGCGGCAAGCTGGTCGCCTTCGACACATACGGCACCGTGCGCGAAGCGCGCGGATTCACTTCCAGCACGTAGATCATGTCCTCTTTCGTGCCGTCTTCCTGCGGCACTTGCTGGATCGCGAACTGCACGTTCATCAGGCCGACCACGTTCAGCGCCCTCGCCATGGCGCCGGTCTGGCGCTTGAGTTCGTCGATGGTTTCCTGCGACAGCGAATACGGCGGCAGCGAGCAAGCCGAGTCGCCGGAATGCACGCCCGCCTGTTCGATGTGCTCCATCACGCCGCCGATGAACACGGCCTCGCCATCCGAGATGCAGTCGACATCGCATTCGATCGCGTCGTTGAGGAAG
>CAVPTS010000010.1:0-99454 GCA_963708695.1 uncultured beta proteobacterium | reverse complement strand
TAATCCGTAGGTCGACAGTTCGAATCTGTCACGCCCCACCAAAGATTCATTCAAAAAGCCCCGTCCTTGCGACTGGGCTTTTTGTTTTCTGGAATCCGTGTAGGCATTCAAGGCCTCGAACATCCTGAACAGTGCTGCATAAAGACGGCGCGTCGATCGTCTTGGTTGATGCCCGCGACTCAGTATGTCTTCGCCAAGATCAGGAAACGTTCCATTCACCCCAAACACCGCATTTCGCCGCTGTTGTTCGTGTACGTTCCTAATGCGCCGATATCGAAGCTTGTTTACGGCCGGTCGTCGATCCTCAGACTTACGAACGGAAACCTTAATGCTCGAAAGTTGGCGCATCTGAAAATCGGACTGGGGTTCAGTGTCAATTCGAGGCTGCGTTGCCTTTGCACCTCGATCCACTCGCAATTCAGATTGAAATTGCAGCCTGCTCACGCCCGGCGAAATCAGAGTGATCACTTAGCAGGTGCGACCCTTTTTGAGAATCTTGCAATGAATTGCCTGCCGTACAGTCCGATCGCGAGTCCCAAAACAATCAGGACGATGGCAAGCACTTTGGTAGAGCTCAAAGGTTCATGGAAAATCATGACCGACCCGAGCATGCCGAAAATTGGCACTAGTAACGACAAGGGCGCCACCGTGGAGATTGGATAGGTCTTCAGCAACGAGTTCCAGATCCAATAGCCGAACACCGTGGTCGGATAGGCTTGGAACAGAATAGACAGCGCCGCCGGTAAGTCGAGTTGGGTAGCCAGCGCGGTATATCCAGCAGTGCCGTGTAGGACGAAGGCAATAGCAAACAGCGGCAGCGGCGAAAACAGGCTTGACCAGACCAGAAAACCGAGCACTTCCTTGGTGCCGGACTTCTTGATAATGATATTAGCCACACTCCACGAGACCGCACCGAAGATAACCAACCATACGCCTGCCATAGTCACACTGCCATCGAGAATCGAGATGATGCTTGCAAGCCCGAGCAGCGCCACGGCGATGCCTGCGTACTGGTATTTCGAGATGGTTTCGCGGAATACGACAGAGCCGAGCAGGATCGTAAAGAAGGCGCTGAACTGCAATACCAGCGAGGCGATGCCGGCCGAAAGGCCGGCTTGAATGCCGAGATTGACCACGCCCCACAGCCCCACGCCGAACACCAAACCGTACGCAATTAGAAAGCGCCATGGCGTATCGGGCCGCTTGATGAAGAACACCGCTGGCAAGGCGCACAGCGAGAAGCGGATGCCAGCCAGGACGAAGGGGTCGACCGATTTCAGGCCGATCTTGATAACCGAGAAGTTCAATCCCCATATGGCGGTAATCAGAACGGCGAGCGCGAGATGCTTGAGTTTCATAGAAGTGTGTCCGTTGACTTGCGCGCTGTCGGCGGACGGGAGCATGCCGCCCGCTCGACCGTGCGTCGTGCTGGGGCTATTCCGTTGGTGAAACCGAACTGGTCTGTGAGGGGGTGGGCGACGGTCCTGCATGCATTTTCACGTCGCGTCCACCGCGCATCGTCCTTGCACCGACAAGCGCAAAGACCACGAAGGCTGCAAGCGGTACTGCCGGCCCGTGCGCCCAAGTTAGCGCGTACAGCAAGGCGCCGACCATCAGCACTGGGAAACCATAGGCATTGCACGTGGAAACGATCTGGCCCACGCGCTGCGCCGGCTGCGTCGCGATCAGTTGCTTACGCGCGTTGACGCGAAACAAACCGAATCCCACACCGCATAAGAAAAAGCTCAAGGCGAGTGGCAGCAGCTGGTAGCCCACCACTTGCAATAGGAGGAAGGGTAGCGGGACGCAGGCCGCACAGATAACTGTCACGTACCGCTGGCTGCGTGCGCTCATGCGGCCGAACACACCATAGGCCAAGGCGGCAAACGCCATGCCGAGACCGATCATCGCGTCTAGCAATGCAGCATGCTCGACAGTGCCCTTGCCATAGGAATTCGCGAACAATGGCATCGCCATATTCACTAGCGTTAGGCAAGGCCAGACCATGACCAGCATCAATAGCATGTACCAAGGGACCGCCGGGCTATCGGGCCTTGCTGGCAAGGCTGGCCGGCTCGTTGCCCTCAGCGCGGACGCATGATCGGCCTGCACATCGCGCTGTTTCGCTAAATGTGGCAACAGGAACAATAAGGCAATGGCGACGGCGTACAGCATAGCCGACACATAGAAAGAGAGTGCCGGGCCGCCGGCTCGCGTCAGCAGGCCCAGAGGCAGGCCTCCGAGCATCAATCCGGCCTGTGTCGCAGCGCTCTGGCGCGCGTTAAGCGCATCGGATTGCCCTGCTGGTAGCTGCACGGCGATGGTGGCGAGCAGCGTATCCCACGCACCCTCTAGCAGGAAAAACACCAGCAGCAGCGCGAAGTTGACCACAAGGACGGCAACCGGCAGCGTCAGAAACGGAACGAACACCAGCGCCAGCATCAACAGCAACGCCATGCCCGCGACCGTAAGCTTGAGGCTGTCGACGCGGTCGAGCAGACGCTTGGCGAACGGCGCGATCAGCACGGCTGGCAGAAAGCCAATGATCGACGAAATGGCCAGTGACATGGCGCCGTCGCCGCTTCCGCGCACCAGATTCCACGCCACAGACAAGAACAGCAGGCCGTTGGCAAGACGGTAAAACAGCGTGGCGAAAAGAAACCGTATCATCGCATCGCCTGTTGAGGTTCGATATGACGACGCTTATCGTGCTGCTGGCGGCAGGGTGCCTGCCGGGACACGGCAATCGATGCAAACAGTGATTCAAGCCAATGCCTGGTCTCCTCTACGCTAGCAGTAGCGATGATGCCGGCCAGTGGCACTTCATTAGCTTGGTAGGTGATTCTTTCCGGTAGCAGTCCGCCGGGAGCAAGCTCGTTCCAGCGCAAAACGGCTGCGCTGTGGCGAAAGGCTGCGATGCCGTCAATTCCGGTATGGCGCCCACCGCCGAGGCTGTCGGGCGGCACTACAAACCAACCGTGCCACATACCGGTCGCCGTGTGCTTGCCGTCACACCTGAGCGATTGGTCGCCAAGCAGAATGCTCAGTTCCTGCGAGGGAAGGTGGATGCCGGTGGCGAGCTCGAATGTCGCCACTACATCGGCTCCTCCTACACGGTTGCCGACCTCAAGGAACACCAGTTCATCGTCGCTCTCGATCGCTTCGAGGTGAAAACTACCTTCGCGGATGCCAACACTGCCGAGCGCCTGCTTTACCCAGGCTCGCGCGGCGTCGGTGACCGGGATATGAAAGGAGCCTAGCGGCGTGCCGTTCGCGTAGTCCAGACAGGTGTTGACATAGCGGCTCGCGGTGAGCGCGAGGACGCGACCCTGTACCGCGACTCCATCGAAGTGCAAGACCGCGCCTACGATGAATTCTTCCACCTCGAAGGCCTGCCGCGCTGAGATGCCCGTCGCCGCATCGAGTCGCGGAACACCCGAGTGGAAGGTGGTCACAGCGGTGTGCGCCTCGGCGGCCGTTGCGAACACCACGACATCTTCGCTTGAGGCTCCGCTGTGCGGCTTGAGGACTGTGGCACCGTGCCAACCTTCATTGCCCTGCTCTTTCAGGAAGGACGTAAGAGGCAGGAAACGTGGCACCCGCAGCCCGGCGCGCGCCGCAGCCCGCTTCATCTGGATCTTGTCGCGTACTAGTGTGACCTGCTCGACAAGTGCGCCCGGCACACCGAGCCATTCACGAAGTCGCGCGGCGTCCAGCAGTTCGTATTCGGACAAGGAAATGACTCGGTCGAAGCGCTGCGGCGCAGTAAGCAGCCAAGCCTGCGCCTCTTCAAAGGAAGGAGCCAGCCCCGGCCGTTCTGCGCGCCGGTGGCGCAAGCCTGCAGGCAAGGTGTCGAGCAGTTCGGCCGTACCGAAATACGTGACATCGTGTTGTGTGTGATCGATACCGCGGTGATAGTCGATCTTGTGATAAGGAATGCGATGCAGGATCAGAATATTCATGGGGATTCGTGGTTTAGTGGGCCGCGTCGAACGCAGGGGCCGCGGCTCGGTCTCGCTTGGCGTTGGCGGCTTGTGATGTCGACAAAAGCGACACCCATTGTTGGCGCAAGGTCGCGATGATCTGGCGGATGTCGACATTGTTGGCATCAAGAACGATGGTGGCCTGCGCCGCAAAGTCGTTATTGTCACGGGGTACGACGTGCAGAAAGCGCTCGGCCTGCACCATCCAGCCGAATTCACCGATGCGCAGTTGCCCGGGCTGCAGGCCGCACAACCCAGAGGTTATGGCCAGTGCCTGCTCGAACAACGGGCCACCATCAAGGTTGATTGGCGAGAAGGGCATATCCTGCGAGACACCAAGCATCACCGTCGCCGCCTGACGCAGCGGTTGAGGCAACGAAAGTGGCGCTGGCTCGCCAAGCACCGAGTCGACCCACATCGCATACAGGTCGATGCCGTAAACTGCTTCGGCCAGCGACCAGATCTTCATGCCGCCGGGCCGCCGGTTGGGTTCGACCACTGCGGCCTGTGTCCCGTCGTCGCTGAGCTTGACTTCGTTGTGAAACGGTCCGTCGCGCTGCCCCACCAACAGATTGCATAACTGCCCAGCCCGCTCCAGGGTATGCCGCTCCGCCGGCGAGAGGCGGGCCGGTAGCACCTGCGCCACCTCCACCGGGTAGCGCCCGCAGGCGCTGACCTTCTCAGTGATGAAGGACAACGCGCCGATTCCGTCGTATGAGTATTCGCGGCGATAAGGGATCAGTTGCTCGCCAATGACGCCTTTGGCCAGGTATGGCGACACTTCGTCGAACGCCGCTTGCAGGTCGTCGCCTGCGTGCACCACGACCACACCCCGGTTGTTGCCCTCGCATGCGGGCTTGATGACGAAGCCATCCGGATGCGTGTCGGCAAAGGCCTGCAACTCCTTCATCGAATTGATACTGATGCAATCGAGCTCGAGCACATGCTGCGAACGTAGCAGCGGCCCGTACGAAGCTTCAGCCTGCCGATAAACATATTTGCTGAAGGCGCCCAACGCGAGGCTCGCGCAATCCACGCGCAAGCCGAGCCGCTCAAGTAGAAGAGAGCCACTGTGCACCGCGTTGTCGGAGAACACTAAGCCGCCGCGCAACGTGTTGCGTCGTAGCGCCAGCCGCGCCAGCGCCTGCTCAACGAAGTCAGGTAGTGCAGGGTCGAGGTCAATCACGTCGTCGCAGATCGCGAAGTCACTCGCACCCGGGTTGGCCCGAATCAGCAAGGTACGTGCGCCATGACGCGTGCGCGCACAGTGGGCCATGCGCGCCACATCGGCGACCCGCGACAGGTTGTAATCGACGATCAACAGCGTTTCTGCTTGGCTCATGATGGTGTCCCTTTCGCGACAGATTCTGCTTGTTGGTCGTACTGAATATCGATAGCACCGTCGGAGCCACGGATTAGAGCCGGCAAAGTGGCGTCGCGCTCTTCTCGCGTCAGTTGCCAAAGCAGCTGACCGAGAAAGACTTCACGCGAAGTGCAGGCGATCTCGTCGCCGGGTTTGAGCAACACGTGTGACACGATTGGTTTGGGATCCATCTCGCGCATGCTGACCTTGGCCACCTTGCCGGGGCCGGCGAAGTACACGCGGAAGAATGTCGCCTGATCGGTGGGCGCTATCCCGCTGTCGGTGTATGAAAGGTCGGCGAGCCGGCTCAGATAGGCCTGCTTGTCGTCAGAATTGGATGCGCCGCCGGGCGCGTGTACGGCAAGCAGGTCCAGCCACAATTCGAGTGCGCCTAGTTCTCCGTTGAGTGCCTTGACGCTATGCGAGATCAAGCTACCGCCCACGCGTGGGTTAATCTCGATCAGGTCCCAACGCGAGCCGTCGAATCGCGCTTCGACGTGGAAGCACCCCCAATTAAGGTCAAGGTGCGCGAACATTGCCCGCACCCAGTTGATGCCGGCAGCCGTGGCCGTTTGGTCGATGCTGTGGGGCGGACTGGTGCAACTGTCTTCAAGCACGGTACCCGCCGTCTCGGTCACTTCGCATTTCTCGTGGATGCCTACGACATACACTTGGCCATCGGCCACGATTAACTCAAAACTGAATTCCCGCCCGACAAGGTAGTCCTCGACCAGAAAGGTCTGGTCCGCATTCAGTGCGGACCGATAGATGATGTCGTCCTTTGCTTCATCACGGATGCGCTGAATCTGGTCCCAAGTTGTGTCCACACGCAAGGGGAAGGCGCCATAAGAGGCGATGCCCGACGCCGGCTTGATGAAGTAGCGCCTTCCGCCGTGCTGCAATTGGACCAGCAGTTCCGGGGTCAAGACCTGTGCCCGCAGTTGTGACAGGCCAGCGTCGTTGAGCAGGTTGCGAACGGCGAGCTTGTCTCGCAAGACATCAATCTTGCTTGGTGCGAGGTCTGGTACGCCAAGCGTGGTATTGGCATACGCCATGAGCCCGCGATAACCTTCCCACACCGTCATGCAGGCCAGCACTCGCTCGCCAAGGGCATGCAGTTGGCTGAGCACATGGTCGATGTCGTCCCGCGTAAGTTCGTGCGCCCCCGTCGAATACAGGTGTGTCACTTTCTGCTGTAACTCAACTAGTCGCTGAGGGCGGTACTCTGCGAGCGGCAGTGACGACAGCACGTAGCTTCGCAGGCCTCGCGCGGCCAGCGCTGCAATCAAGTCCTCGAGGAAAGAGAAACCACAGTGGCTCAAGAGAAGAATGCCATTGGTCGTCATTTGCCGCTCCATCTTCAGGCTGCCTTCTGTTCGGACGGCAGGATCTTGTCTTCGTAGAGTTCCTTGAAGTACAGAGCCAGCACGGTCTGATGCTCGTCGAGGTAGCGCTTGAGGTTGTGAATGTCCTCGTCGCTGCGGAGCAAGAAGCGGATTGCCTGCCACACTTCGCCCGGATGATCGTCGTTGATGTCCGTATGCGAGTGTGAGATCTGGCCGGAAATATTGCCTTCGCCGACGGAGTCCTTCAGTGCCGCGAGCTTTCGTGGCTCGAGCTTCACATTGACGTACTCGACTAAGTACGAATACGCGACGACGCCCAGAGGGCCTTCGTGGTCGAGCAGGTAGGAGAAGAAACCAGTTAGCAGCTTGGTCGCCAGGTAGGGCTCGGTGGCCAGGAACTGCTCGCGCGATACGCCGGCGCGCGCCAGGTCCTGAATGAACAGTTCGTCATGCAGCATTTCTTCACGCTCGTAGTTCGCCCAGATCTGCGCGGCCTCGGGGCTGCGCTTGGCGATCTCTGCAAGTGCCTTGGATTCGGCCACGCGCAAGAGCCGAATACGCCATGCTGTTTCGATCAGATGGCGACGGTAGTACTCCGAGTCCACGGTCTTGCCTTCCAAATGGGCGGCGTAGGGCACGGTGGCGTACCAGTTCTCGATCTGCCGATCGATGATGGCGTCGATTTCCGCCCGTAGTTGGGTTGATGCTGCCGCATTTAGGAAGGGCTGGCGGTTTTCCAGGCCAACGTTTTTCACACGATTTGTCATGATAGGTATTGCCTCGTTGTGGGTGGGACAGCGTTGGGTCGAGCAGATTTCGACCCGTTTATGAAACCGGGCGGATCGTGGCGTTGGCGCGCAGTCGGCATTGGCAGGCCAGCCGATAGCTGTCGCCGGTATAGCCGAGCACGGCAAGGAAGGCTTCTTCTTCCGAGCCCTTCTCGCTGAACGGCGCCGCGCCCTCGACGATCTCGATCAGACACGCACCGCAGGCGCCGGAGCGGCATCCGAAGGGGATTGATTTCTGGTCGTGGAGTTCGAACTCGAGGTCGGTGAGAGCCGAATTGGCAGGCAGATGCACTTCGATATTCTGGGGAAGCAGTAAAAGCTTTAGCAAGGACAAGGACTATCTACTGCTTTGCTTTAAAGTCGACTCGATGTGCTGAATTAGCATCCCTTCAATGGACGCGACAAGCCTGAGCACCTGTTTTGTTTTAAAAAAAGAAATATCGAATTTCTTACTTTTATGGAAGTTAGATGAATGCATTAACACAGACGCCTTTTTGTTGTTTAGTTTCCGCGACGACGAGCCTCTTAGCCCCCCTTTATTACATCCGGGGTGCTTCTCAATACAGGGCGTCCGACAAACGTGCAGTCGCCGTTCACCAATCGATTTTTTCGAGCTGAGTACATGCTTCCTTCACGTCGTACGGCGCCCTCAATGTCATCGATTTCAATAGGATTTATGAAAAGTACTGCGAATCGTAATTTTTAGATTATTAGAAAAACCGCTGAACAATCAACCTTAACGTTTCGATCTTTTATTTTATATACGTGAATTTTCAAGGATACTGGGGAAATCACTCCAACAAAATCAGACTAGTCTTATTGAGTTTTGCGCATTCGTAGATATGCCAAATCAAGCGCGGAATCGGCGGCCAGCCCTCTCGGCTCCATCGACATCTCATTATTCGCCTGCGCGCGAATGAGGTTGCGCGAAGCCACCGGCTCCGATTGGTAGGTAGGAGAACTGGCGGAGTTCACGGCGACGACTTCGCATCCAGATTTTGGGCTACCTGTACCCATCAGCGGAAAAGTCGGCGGACCATAGCAGTAAGTGACAGTCGAATCTCTCGCGCCGCACCAAGTATTGAAAGGGTTTGCAAGCTTTGTGCTTCCTGTGTGGCGCAATTAATCGCCAACGTCGCGCTTGGCCGCCGCCAGCCATGACGTTTTTATCGGCTGAGGACCGGTTTCTTCCAAGTCCGATAACCCGCCTATCCCACCCGCGCACCCGCCGACGACCCAGTCGTTTCCATGTGAGCGCAAGCGAGCAGAACGGCCAATCGTCCCGTCCTAGGATGTTGTAAAACAACTGGGAGCAAATCATGGGGCAACGCGAAGACTTCAGCGAGTGGCTATCGCCTGCGGAGCAAACTTCCCATAAGCCGGCGGCATGGCGCTACATGCTCGGCGATGAAAAGTGGCGTTATCAACGTGATTGGTCTGATGGCGCCAATATGCATCCAGTCTACGAAATGACGGAGGAGATCTCGGAAGCGCTCGCCAGGAGTGCCTGACGAAACCATTCGTCACGCATCATCACCAAGCCAGATAGAGCGCTGGGCGTCCGGAGCATTGCGTTATTTTCAGCGAGGCGGCAGCGCCCGTGCGACAAACCGGCCACTACCTCAAAACAAGCACGAAACGCGTAATCGCTTCATGCTCCTCTCGACCTTCATCTGACCACCATAAACCCACAAGCCCGCATTGCGCGGGCTTGTTTCTTTTCAACGTAGTTCAATGCCTATGGTGCATCCAGCTCATGTGATGGGAATCGAGCCATTCACGCATGCGGATCGCTACGACGGGTTCTTCCGGATGATCCCGGCGATACCGACGGCCCAGCACAGCCGCGATGACGATCAGCACCGCCAGACCCACTACAAACCCAATCATCGACTGAGTCATGGCCGCCTCCTTATTACGTCACGACATGCTTACATTTTAGGACATGCCGTTCGGAAAGCGAGTGTCGCAGCGCGGGCGCCAGCGCGCGCACGCAAAAAAGCCCAGGCAACGAAGCTGGGCAAATCCAACGAGATGAACTCGCTGGACATGCCGTTCGGAAAGCGAGTGTCGCAGCGCGGGCGCCAGCGCGCGCACGCAAAAAAGCCCAGGCAACGAAGCTGGGCAAATCCAACGAGATGAACTCGCTGGAGGAGGTACGAATTCGGGATTTTTAATAGAGCCACGTATTCCTTCTACGCGCCCTCATAAAACGTTACGTGGCGATCTAGCCGATCGCCACGCACAACCTGCCTGATCAAACGCCGGCCGAATTAATGGCCCATGTACACCGAACGCACTTGTTCGCCACTTGCGGCGCGCACCGCGCTGCCTGAGCTCGATGATGACCCGTCCGCTACACCACCGTAACCGGTTGTCGCAGCATGTTTTGCAGCGACGCGTGCTTCTGCAGCTTGAATATCGGCGGGATACTGAGGGTCGTTAGCTACTGCCGGGTTATAGCCAGCGGCTTCGATTTCAACCAGTTGCGCCTTCACTTCTGCGCGGGTGAGCGGCTGGTTCGATTGAGCAAACGATGCAACCGGCAGAGCCAGCACTGCAGCCACAACAACGGCTTGAATGAGCGATTTCATGATACTTACCTCCGAAGCTTGTTTTGCCGCGAACAACCTTGTTCGCGTTCTGTGAAGACAGTGTAGGTAAGCGCTCGCTGAAAATTAACGGCTAACCGCGCAAGAGATTATTGTGGTTTTAGGTGTAAACCCTATGTATGGTCGGAAATCGGTGCATTGAAATTCCAGGCAATGGCGAAGCCGGTCTGCAGCCCTTTGGAAATCCCGGCGCACCCGCAACAAATCCAAAAATGCGAAACTCGGCCCTCGCCCCTCCAACTTCGACTCTATGCTCCCCACCGTCCTTGTTCTGGTCCCGCTGCGCCCGGAAAACCAAGCCAGCATCGCGCATTCGTTTAACGCCATCACCGCGCTCGACCAAGCCGCACTCGATCAAGCCCTCACCCATCACGCCGATGAAATCCGCGCCGTGCTGACCAACGGCACCATCGGCTTCGATGCAAACTCGATCGCCAGACTACTGAACCTCGAACTGATCGGGGCGTTAGGCGCAGGCTACGAAAACATCGCACGGGAGGCGGCCCAGGCGCGCGGCATTGTGGTCGTGAATGGCGCGGGAACCAACGACGACTGCGTCGCCGATCACGCCTTCGCGTTGCTGCTCGGTGTAGTTCGCCAGATCCCGGCGCTCGACCACGCATGCCGCGCCGGCATCTGGCGCGACGATCTGCCATTCCAGCCCAATTTCTCGGGCAAGAAACTCGGCGTGATCGGGCTGGGCAACATCGGCGGAAAGGTGGCGAGAAGAGCGCAAGGCTTCGATATCGAGATCGGTTATCACAATCGGCAGCCGAAGCCGGACACGCCTTACAGGTACTTCGACTCGGTTATCGCGCTGGCCGAATGGGCCGATTACCTCGTGGTCGCGACGCCGGGTGGGGCATCGACGAAACATCTGATCAATGCCAGCGTGCTCGCCGCGCTCGGCTCGCACGGCTTCGTGGTGAACGTGGCGCGTGGCAGTGTCGTGGATACAGCCGCGTTAGCCGATGCGCTCGAACGCGGGGTCATCGCGGGCGCGGGGCTGGACGTCTACGAGGGCGAACCCGCGCCGCCGTCCTTGCTGACGGGCTCGGAGCGCGTGGTGCTAACGCCGCACGTGGGCGGGCGATCGCCGGAAGCGGTGGCGGCGTCGGTGCAAATGTTTATCGATAACGCCACGCGGCACTTCGCCGGCCAGGCGGTACTGACACCTGTTTGAAAGCTGGCGCGGGGGTGCTCGGCGAGGTTTGCCACGATCCCGTATCGTGTCGGTCTATCGCCGATTTCGCCCTATCCTAAAAAACGTGCCCGACCCCACTACTCTTCCCGCCGATGCACCCCTGACCTCGCTCGAGCGTCGCGGCATGACGGCCATCTTGCTGGCCGTGTCGCTCGCCACACTCGATACCGCCATCGCAAACACGGCGCTCCCCGCGATCGGCGCCGATCTTCACGCAACGCCCGCCGCCTCTGTCTGGATCATTAACGCGTATCAGCTCGCCATGGTGGCTACGCTGCTGCCGTTCGCGGCGCTCGGCGGGATTGTCGGGCACCGGAAGGTCTATTTGAGCGGGCTGATCCTGTTTCTCGCGGCATCGCTGCTCTGCGCGCTGGCGTGGTCGCTGCCTTCGCTGACCGCGGCGCGGCTGCTGCAAGGAATCGGCGCGAGTGCATTGATGAGCGTGAATACCGCGCTGATCGGTGCAATTTATCCGCATCATCGGCTGGGGCGTGGCTTCGGGCTGAATGCGCTGGTGGTGGGGATATCGTTCGCGGTCGGGCCGACGGTGGCGTCCATCGTGCTCTCGCTCGGGCCGTGGCCGTGGCTGTTCGCGGTGAATCTGCCCGTTGGCTTGCTGGCGCTGTATATCGGCTGGCCGGCGTTGCCGGATACGCCGCGCGCCAAGCACGGCTTTGATCGCGTCGCGGCCGGGCTGAACGTTGTGACGTTCGCCGCGCTCGTGTTCGCGCTCGGCGAGGCGGCGCAACGCGCGCCGGCGCATGTCGTGCTGATGGCGCTCGCGGTGACGGTGGTGGCGGGCGGCTTGATGCTGCGCCGTGAACACGGTCATCCGGCGCCAATGCTCCCCGTCGATCTCTTCAAGCGGCCGATGTTTGCTTTATCGACGGCCACTGCTGTCTGCTCGTTTGCTGCGCAAGGGCTGGCGTTTGTGTCGCTGCCGTTTTATTTCGAGAGCGTGCTCGGGCGCAGTCAGGTGGAAACCGGCTTCCTGATGACGCCGTGGTCGGTGATGGTGGCGTTGCTGGCGCCGGTTGCCGGCCGTTTATCGGATCGATACCAGCCGGGATTGCTCGGCGGCATCGGGCTGGCGATCATGTGCGCGGGCATGACGTCGCTGGCGTTGCTGCCGGCTCATCCCCATGCGCTCGATATCTGTATCCGAATGGGGATATGCGGCGCGGGTTTTGGGTTCTTTCAATCGCCGAATCTGAAGGCACTGATGGCGAGCGCGCCGCGCGAACGTAGCGGCGGTGCGAGCGGCGTGGTGGCGACAGCGCGGCTGATCGGCCAGGCGACCGGCGCAGCGCTGGTCGCATTGAGCTTTGGCATTGCCGGACCTCATGGACCGGCGCTGGCGCTTGCGCTTGGCGCGGGATTTGCAGGCGTGGCGAGTATCGCGAGCGGCTTGCGGCTGATTACTCGCGACAAGCCGGCCGAAGTCATGCGGCCCGCGGGAGAGTAGCCGGGATCAAACCGCCATGAATGCGGCTTTTGCCTGCGCCACCGGCGCCGTCCAGTCGCCCAGCGTGGTTTGCTTGAACAAACGCGTGCCCGGATACCATGGGCTGTCGTCGCGATTCAGCATCCAGCGCCAGTCGTAGTTCGCGGGCAAAAATACCCATACCGGCTTGCCAAGCGCACCGGCCAGATGCGCGACCGATGTATCCACCGTCATCACGAGATCGAGTTGTTCGATCAGCGCGGCGGTATCGGCGAAATCGTGGATATCGTCGGTCAAGTCGTGGGGTTTCAACGCGCAATCGGCATGCAAAAGCTGGTCGCGCGCCGCGCCTTTTTGCAGCGAAAACCATTCGGTGTTGGCTACGTCGGCGAGAGGCGACCACGCGGCGAATGGCATTGAACGGAAGCGATCGTTGCCGAACGTCGGACTGCCCGCCCACACAATCCCAATCTTCCTGCGGCCGCCCGCCAGCTTGTTCACGCGCGCCGGCCACGTACCAATCCGCTTTGCGCTCACGCTCATGTACGGCGTTTCGGCGAGCACGCCGGGCACGAGATCAGCCACGCGGTGCGGCACGCTCATCGACGGCACCCAGTAGTCGTATTCGTCCGTCGGACCGCGAGTCAATGCCCGACGCACGCCGCGCACGCTCTGGATCAGTTCCACGATGTTCTCCGGCACCCACATATCGACGGTCGCGCCCATGTCCGAGAGCACCGATGCGTAACGCGCGAATTGCATCATGTCGCCGTGACCCTGCTCGCCGACGAGCAGCAACGTGCGCCCCGGCAACGATTCCCCGCGCCATTCAGGCACGCCGGGAATCTCGATGGCGTTGTACTTGCTCGAACGCCAGCGCACTTCGTGCAGTGCCCATCCCTCCTTGAACTCGCCGCGCCTTAAGTGCAGCAACGCGAGGTTGTGCTGTGCATCGGCGTGATCGGGCGCGAGTTCCAAAGCGTGCCGATAGTGCGATTCCTCTTCCTCGAAGCGCCCCTGCGAGCCGATAGCCGCGCCCACGCAGACGTGAATCTGCGGGTCATCACGCAACGTCAACGCCCGCCGATACTGCGCTTCCGCTTCCACGAATTTCCCGTAGAGCCCAAGCGTTGTGCCGAGATTCACGTTCGCTTCGAAGTGGTCCGGCCTCAACGCCAGCGCGCGATGCAGGCTCGCCACGGCTTCGTCGAAGCGCTTCAGTTCGCGCAGCGCATTGCCTTCGCCGAAATGAGCTTCGAAACTGCGCGGATTGCGCAGAAGCGCCTCGCGATACACCGCCAACGCATCGTCGTAACGCTTCGCTGCGGCGAATGTCGAACCCAGGTTCAGGCGGGCGTCGAAGAAATCGGGGTCTTGGGCAAGCAAAGTCTTGTGCTGCTCGATGGATTCGTCGAAGCGGCCCTGCTTTTGCAGCGCCACGCCGAGGTTGTTGCGTGCGTTCGAGAACGCCGGATCGATGGCAAGCGCCCGCTCGTAGCACTCCACGGCATGAGGAAGATCGCCGAGCGCCGCCGCTACCAGTCCGCGGTTGCTCCAGCATGCCGAGGCGTCGAGCGCGAGGCTGAGCGCATGATCCAGAAGCTTCGCGGCCTGTTCGTTGTCACCGCGTTGATGCAGCAGGACGCCGAGGTAATGCAGCGCATCGACATAGTCCGGGCGCTCGTCGAGAATCGCCCGATAACCCGCTTCCGCGTCGGCCATGTTTCCAGCTTGGTGATTTTCTAAAGCGATGGCAAGCGGCGCGGAAAGTTGATTCATGGCGGGTTTTGTTCAACAAAGTAGATAACCTGCCGATGCTAAATGACGCCCTGCCGCCCAGCTATCGGATTGGTCCTATCCCTTGTTTCGCCGCATGAGGTTATGCGTTTCGCTCAGATGAGCGATTAGTTTTTATCGCCGGGGGAATGGAAACCGGGCTTGCCAATTTGCTCCGGCGTCTGCGGCACACGACGAAATCGCGAAGTGTCGTAGCCCATTGAGTCCAGGCGGCCAAGCAGTTCGCGATATTTGGCGTCGCTGATATCTGGCGAGCGCGCGAATATCCAGCCGAGCTTCTTGTCCGGATAGCCAATGATCGTGTACTGATAATCCGGATCCACGTAAAGCGTCTTCTGGCTCGCGTATATCGGCCAGAAAATACGCACGCTCCATTCGGCGTTGTTCGTGCCGGGAACGACGGAATCCGTGAATTGATAATGCTTGAGCGGGGCATCGAACGAGCCCTTGTGCGCGTAATACGAATCGTCGATTTTGCCGTCATCGCGCAGTTTCCATTGCGCATAACTGCCGACGAAATCTTTCTCCGCAAAGTACGGAATGTTCGCGACGATATACCAGCGCCCCATATAGCGCGGTAAATCCACAGACGCGAGCTTCATTTCGTCATTTGCGCGCGGATTGGGATTGGGCGGCGAAGAGATGCAGGCGCTTAACATCAGCACGAATAAAACGGCATAACGAGACATGGCGCACCAAAAAGTTCGAGCAACGTATTAAAGAGCGGATATGAATGCATACGCATATCCGCCCCAACCGGTTTCATCGAATCAACGGTGCAAATTGCAGACCTGGCGCGTCAGATCCGCCGTACCTTGACCTTCTTACCCTTTACCTTTCCCGCCGACAACTTCTTCACCGCCTGATCCGCGATGTCCCGCGCCACCGCCACATACGTGACCATGTCCGTCACGTTGATCTTGCCGATCTGCGAGCCTTCGAAACCTGCGTCGCCGGTCAGCGCGCCGAGGACATCGCCGGGACGAATCTTCTCTTTGCGGCCGCCGAGGATTTGCAGCGTGGCCATGGGCGGCTGAAGATGACCCGGCGTCGCCGGCGTCAGTTCGCTCAGTTTGTGCCACTCCACTTCCTTTTTCTGCGCCTGTTCGATCGAGCTCACGCGCGCCATTTCATTCATGCTCGCGAGGCTCAGCGCCCAGCCTTCCTGATCCGCGCGGCCCGTGCGGCCAATCCGATGCACATGGATCTCGGGATCTTGCGTGACGTCGACGTTGATCACGGCTTCCAGTTGCGTGATATCGAGCCCGCGTGCGGCAACATCGGTCGCGACCAGCACGGAGCAACTGCGATTGGCGAACTGTACAAGCACTTGGTCGCGTTCACGTTGCTCCAATTCACCGTGCAGCGCGAGGGCGTTAAAACCTTGCGCGACTAAAACATCGAGCAAATCGCGGCATTGCTGCTTCGTATTGCAGAACGCGAGCGTGCTGACCGGCTGATAGTGATCGAGCAACTGGCCGACGGCGTGGAGACGTTCGTTGTCGTGGACTTCGTAGAAGCGCTGCTTGATCTTCGAATTCGTGTGCTGCTCGGTGAGTTTGACTTCCTGCGGCTTGCGCAAAAATTGCTGGCTCAGTTTCGCGATGCCTTCCGGATACGTCGCGGAAAACAGCAGCGTCTGGCGATCCTTCGGACATTGCTTGACCACCGCGACGATGTCATCGAAGAAACCCATATCGAGCATGCGGTCGGCTTCATCGAGGACCAGCGTTTTCAGCGCGGTCAACGGCAGCGTGCCGCGTTCGAGGTGATCCATGATCCGTCCGGGCGTTCCGACGGCAATGTGGCAGCCATGTTCAAGACTGGCGATCTGCGGACGCATCGGTGAGCCGCCGCACAGCGTCAGGATCTTGATGTTGTCCTCGGCGCGCGCAATCCGGCGGATTTCCTGCGTGACCTGATCGGCGAGTTCGCGCGTCGGGCACAGCACGAGCGCTTGCACGGAGAACAGGCGCGGATCGATTTTCGCGAGCAGCGGCAACGCGAACGCAGCAGTCTTGCCGCTGCCCGTCTTCGCCTGCGCGATAAGGTCGTGGCCAGCGAGCGCGATCGGCAGGCTGGCGGCCTGGATCGGGGTCATCGTGAGATAACCGAGTTGTTCGAGGTTCGCCAGCATGGCTGGCGAAAGCGGCAGAGCGCTGAAAGAGGTAGGCGTGGTCATGAGGGTGCTTTACTTATTTTGCGGCAGGTTTCGGCGGAACCGAATTGTCCTGCTCGTAGGTGATGGTGCCGTCGGGCGCGTCGTGGCGAAGCACCTTGTTGCGCGCGCCGCACATGGGGCAGCGGAACATCAGGCCTTGGCCTTCGTTCTTGATGAGCACGTCGGCGAGTTGCCATTCGGCGCCGCACGGCTGGTTTCGGCAGATAAACATGATCGTTTGAGGGTCTTGAAGCTTGATTGACGGGGGTTGCGGCGTGAAATGGGGCACTAGCGGGGCACCGGCCAGACCGGCGCGCGCTGTTTTTCCGCGCAATTAGAAGCCGAAGTGTACGCGTACACGGCGCAATTGCCTCGTTTTGCGGCGTTTTCCGGTCCCTTGCTCCGCTTCGCCAAAGTCGATCGGCTAAACTGGCAGCCACTAAAACGACGCGCGGCAACGCCCCCAACCCGACCCTTCGATGCGAATCCTGCACACCTCGGACTGGCACCTCGGCCAGTACTTTCTCGGGCATTCAAGGCAAGCCGAACATCAGAAGCTGATTGCGTGGCTAGTCGAGCAGACGCAGCTGCATGCAGTGGATTCGGTGCTGATAGCCGGCGATATCTTCGATACCGGCGCACCGCCCAGCTACGCCCGCGAACTGTATTACGCGCTGATTCTCGCGTTGCGCGATGCCGGCGTCGGCTTGACGCTGCTTGCGGGCAATCACGATTCCGTCGCGGTGCTGGAAGAGTCGCGCGACTTGCTGACGGCGTTGCATACCGTGGTCATTCCCTCCGTTCAAGACGATCCGAACGAACAGGTTCGCGTGCTCAACACGCGCAATGGCCAGCCCGGCGCGATTGTCTGCGCGATCCCGTTCATTCGTCCGCGCGATGTCTTGCAGAGCATCGCGGGACAAAGCGCGCGCGAGAAGCAGCAGTCGCTGCAAGACGCAATTCATGCGCACTATCAGGCGCTGTTCGCGCTGGCCGAGCAAAAGCGGGAGGCGCTTGGCGCACATTTGCCGATCATCGCGACCGGGCATTTGACGACGGTCGGCGCGAGCGCGAGCGAATCGGTGCGGGAGATTTATGTCGGCGCGCTTGAGGCGTTCCCTACCGCCGCGTTTCCCGCTGCCGATTACATCGCGCTCGGGCATATTCATCGGCCGCAGAAAGTGGGCGGATTCGAGCATATTCGTTATAGCGGATCACCGATTGCGCTGAGCTTCGACGAAGCGCGGCAGCAGAAAGAGATGCTGCTTGTGGATGTTTCTTCTGCAGGCCTCGATGCCGTCACGGTGCTTCAGGTGCCGTGCTTTCAGCCGTTGTTATCGATGAAAGGATCGTTGAAGGAGCTTGAATCCGCGGTAGTGGACGCTGCTTCCCGGGCGACCGAAGGCGAGACCGTATGGCTTGAAATCGTGGTTTCCGCCGATGACTATCTCAGCGATCTCCACTCGCGCATCCAGAAGATCACTGAAAACTTGCCGGTGGAAGTGCTGCGCATTCGTCGCGAGCGCTCGGCCGCTTTCAACGCGCTGCAATCGCAAGCGAAGGAAACCTTGAACGAGCTGACGCCCGACGATGTGTTCGCTCGCCGGCTGCAATCTGAATCTATCGATGAGGAAACGCGTTTGCAGCTTTTGACGATGTATCGCGAGGTCGTGGCGGAGATCGGTGAGGCGGATGCGGCATGAAGATTTTGTCGTTGCGTTTGCGGAATTTGAACTCGCTTAAGGGCGAGTGGAAGATCGATTTTAGCCAGCCGCCGTTTCGAGACAACGGCTTGTTTGTGATCACCGGTCCGACCGGCGCCGGCAAGACGACCTTGCTCGATGCAATCTGCCTCGCGCTCTATCACCGCACGCCGCGCATGGATACGGTCTCGCAAGGGACCAACGAGTTGATGACGCGGCACACGTTCGAATGCCTCGCGGAAGTCGAGTTCGAAGTGAAAGGCCAAGGCTATCGCGCGTTCTGGAGTCAGCGTCGTTCACGCGACAAGGCCGATGGCAATCTGCAACCGCCGAAGGTGGAACTCGCGCGGCTTGACGGGACCATCATGACCGAGCGGATGGTGGACAAACTGCGGCTCATCGAAAGCATTACCGGACTCGATTTCGGCCGCTTCACCAAGTCGATGATGCTCGCGCAAGGCGGCTTTGCCGCGTTTCTCGAAGCGAGGGCGAACGAGCGCGCCGAGTTGCTGGAAGAACTCACCGGCACCGATATCTACGGCACGATCTCGCGCAACGTATTCGAGCGCATGCGCCACGAGAAGCTTGCGCTGGACACGCTTCAGGCTCGCGCGGAAGGTGTTCAGTTACTGACAGAAGAGCAGCGAACGAGCTTGGAGCAGCAACAGGTTGCGGTTGGCGAACAGGAGACGGCGCTCGGCAAACAACTCGATGCCACGCGAGTAATGCTGGCTTGGCGGGTGGCGTTATCGGCGGCGGAAAAGCAGCTTGAACAGGCGCTGGCGAATGAACGGCAAGCAGACGCGAAGATTGCAGATGCCAAGCCGCAACTCGATCGCCTGGCTGCAAGCGAACCCGCTGAAAAACTGCGCGCCGAACATACGGCGATGCTCACGGCGCGCGAAAGGCACGTGGAAACATCGCGTCAGTTAGCCAGCGCTAAGGCAGACAGGCGGGTCGCTTCACTCGATGCGGCGCGTGGTCTGCGTGTGGCATCGGCGATGGGTAAAATCATCACCGAGCGTCGCCAAAACACGCTGAATGAGCTTGTATCGGAGGCAAAAGCCGTTCAGTCCGCGCTCGATGAACATCCACATCGCAGCAAGCTTGGCGAACAGATTGCGTCGTGGCAACAGCAGTTCAACGCGCGTCAGCAGACGTTGAGCGACATAGAGTCGACGCGGAAAAAGCAGGACGAGCTGGCTGCGTTAATCGATAAGCAAAAGCATGCTATCGATGCTCAGCGCATCGCGATGCGGGACGCTTTGGCTAGCGCGGAAAGCGCGCGCAATGGCGAAGCCGAGCAGCGCGCAAAGCTTCTGACGACGACGCTCGATGGAGAAGAGGAAGTTGCTTTCAAAGCGCGTTGTCAACTGCTTCAGGATCAACATCATCTGTTCGTGAAGCTGGGGCATATCGGCGAAACGATCGCCAATGGGAACAAGCAACTCGCGCTCGATCGCGATGAGCTCGCGCAGAAAAGTGCTTCGTGCACGCCTCTGATCGAGCAACGTGATCGTCTAGCGAAGGACGCTGAAACGCTCGTCGAGCAGATTGAAGACAAGCGCAAATTGCTGCATCAGGAGCAGCGCATTCTCGACCTTGCCGATCATCGCGCCGCGTTGCAGCCGGGCGAGGCGTGTCCGTTGTGTGGATCGACGGAACACCCGGCGATCAGCGCGTACCAAGCGCTCGATATATCCGCCACCGAGCGTGCGTTGAAGGACAAACAGCTCGCGTTGGCTGCCAAAAACAAGGAAGCATCGGCGATAGACGTGACGATTGCGAAGCTGAACGTCGCGATCGAGCAGCTTGGAAAGCGCATCCATTCGTGGCTTACCGATGAAACCCTGCACACGTCGAACTGGAAAAAAATATGCGTAGAGCTTGAACTGGACGCCATCGATCACGACGCGCTCGATGCGCATATCCGCGAACACGCAACCAAGTTGAAGCTCGCGCAACAGACGCTTTCGGCGGTGGATCGGCAAAAGACGGTGATCGAGCAGCACGCGAACGCCGCGAATGCGGCGCAGCGCAATTCGGTCCAGCATCAGCACGCTCTGACGCTGCTTGAAGAAAAGCAAAGCGCTGCTGGAAAGTCGCTGAAGGAAACCGCCGATCACGCCCAGTCATTGCAGAGCGCGTTGCTTAAACGAGAACAGGCGCTTAATGAATCGGTCACCGCCGTTGGCTATGCGCGTCCTGATTCGTGGGAGCAATGTCGAGCGTGGCTCACTGAGCGTGAAGCCGAATGGAACGCGTGGCAGAAGGCTTTTGATAGAAGCCGTGCGTTGACGCAGCAGGTCGATCGCGCGCAGCGGGCGCTTGAATCGGCATCGGCAGAGGCGGAAAAATGGTCTGCTCGATGGGCCGCTTGCGAAGCGGATTTCGCCGAGTTGGAGACTGAAGCCGTTACAGCGACAGACGATCCCGATGCAGCGTTTTTATCGGCTACGCAACGCTACGAAACCGCACGCGATAAAACCATCACGCTCGAGGGAATAGAGCAGACGCTGACGATTCGCTTTAGCGAAGACACGGAACGCGTGAAGAAAACATCAGCGGCGTGGGTAAGTGCTTTGAGTACAAGCGTATTCGCCAGTGAACAAGCGTTCATCGAAGCGCTGTTGTCGAACGAAAAACGCGAACGCTTGCAAATGCTGAAGCGAGAACTTGACGAGTTATTCACGACGGTTCGCACGCTGCGCACGAACGCGGAAAGTCATCGTGCGGAATTGCTGAAAGAACCGAAGACCGATGTGGATGCCGAAGTATTGCAACGATCACTCGATGAAATGCTGGTGGAATTGAAGGCATTAAGCGAGCAGCGAGGCGGTGTTCGCGCGACCCTTGAAAACGATAATCGGCTGCGTGTGGAAAAGCAGGCCTTGTTTGAGCAGATCGATGCGCAACGCACGCGCTACGACTTGTGGCAGCGCTTAAGCAGTCTGATCGGTTCCGCCGATGGCGCGAAGTACCGCAAGTTTGCCCAAGGCCTGACGCTCGATCATTTGATCTATCTCGCGAACCGGCAACTCATGCAATTGCATGGACGTTATCAACTCAATCGCAAACTTGCCGGCGAGCTTGAAATGGAAGTACTCGATATGTGGCAAGGCGACGTGGCACGCGATACCCGCACGCTCTCCGGCGGCGAGAGCTTCCTCGTGAGTCTTTCGCTGGCGTTGGCTTTATCGGATCTCGTGAGTTTCAAAACGTCTATCGACTCGTTGTTTCTCGATGAAGGCTTTGGCACGCTCGACGGCGAGACACTGGAGATTGCATTGAACGCACTCGATTCGCTGAATGCGAGCGGCAAGATGATTGGCGTGATCAGTCACGTGGATGCGCTCAAGGAGCGCATCCCGTTGCAGATCAGAGTGGCGAAGAGCGTGGGAATCGGCTTTTCGACGCTGGAAGTGGTGGGCGCGTGATGAGTTGTTATCCGTTGTTATTCATTGTTATTCGTCCCGGCGCACGACGAGTTCTTGCGATGTAATCTTCTCGATGATGAAAAACGGCATGTCCAGTCGCCACTCGCCATTCACTACGGGCACCTCATAATCGAACAGTTCCGTGCCGTCTGTCGAACTGAAAATAAGCCGCTGCGTAGCGCCTTCCGGCAATGCGCTTTCACCGCCTATCGCCTGATAACTCGTATTGCTGCCGACGTGAAACTTGTCGGTATTCCATCGGTTCGGCGCGTGGGGCGGGAAGGGTTTGGCATCGTGAAAACCGAATAGGTCGTCGTGAGTAAGCACGCTTTTGCGTAACGTCGGCCATACGTGCTCACGCAGATAATGCTGGTCGATGAAACGGCCGCTATCTGTATTCTTCGCGACGAACTGCTGCATGGATTCGACCGCGTTATGCAGAATGCCCGTACATCCGCCCCATAAGCCCGCGAGGATTAGTTCGGTATGCGTGAAGTAATCGCGGATGACGTGAAAGTAATACGGACTTTCCACCCATTCCTGTACCGCCGCATCTTCGCGCTCGGAGAGTAATGCGTCGGCATCGCGAAGAAGAAAGCGCTTGACGCTCGAATCGTCGATAACCAGAAAGCGCCACATCAACGGATGGATAGCAGTATCGCGCTCCATGAAGACGACTTCGGCGCCGGCGGCTTTCAACCGTTGTTGGACATGCGCAGGAACCGTAGCGTCGAGATACACCCTGCACGTCCAGCCTTTGAAAAGGTCGCGCGTTATTTCGGCGTTGATGACGGCCGGTTCGCAATATCGAGGATTCGATCCAAACAGCGAATAAGCGATGACGTTTTCAGCGGGGTTCGCCGGGTTGAATGCGGGCGGCGCCTGATCTGGAATCGGCATGCTCGGATTGGCGCCGCATTTCGCATCGGACGCGCGTAACGAGCGCACTCCGTACTCGCGCATTTCGTCGTTCTTGCCCATCCAGCCGCACAGTTCCACCAGGCCATCGAGCCACGTTGGCGCCGCTTGCTTGCGCTTGCTGGCCGGTGCGTCATGAATGCCCATGTACACCTTGTAAGCGCGATCGTAGGCTCTGGTGCGCATCAGGCACAACGCGTAATCCGGCAAAATCGAGATGTTGTCGGGCGAGACCTTCAGCGCCTCTTCGGCGAATTTAACGCCGCTTTGAAAGTCGCCGAGTGAGTAGGCAACGCGAAATTGCTCCGCGATTGCCGTGATTCGCGCTTGCGTCGCGGCATTGAGGTGGCGCGCGCCGCCGGATTGTTTCGCTTGATGAAAGTTGGATCGGGTCATGGCCGTTTATTGGTTTGTCTGGCGACCGGGCGTCATGCGTGCGCGTGTGCTTAGCGGCTTCGCATCGCTTCCGGGTAACCGACGACTTTAAACGGCGCGGCGTCTATTGCCGACGTTGTCGACCGATTTTCACAATTTCACGGTGCGTAATCATTGTGGTTGGAGAGTTGGCCGCAGCCGCGATTATGTGGATATGGCAAGCCAAAACAAAAAAGCCAGTTGCATCAAAGATGAACTGGCTTTTTCGTTCCTTCGGTTAGCTTATCGACAACTTAGCCAACTATCTTGCGAAGACAACCCTCAAACGTCAATATTCCCCGCCCGCAACGCATTCGACTCAATAAACGCGCGTCTCGGTTCAACATCATCACCCATCAGCGTAGTAAAGATCCCATCGGCTGCAATAGCGTCCTCAATCTGAACCCGCAACAACCTCCGCACGGTCGGGTCCATCGTCGTTTCCCACAACTGTGACGGATTCATCTCGCCCAAGCCTTTGTACCGCTGCTTGGTGACATTGCGCTCAGCATCTGCGATCAACCATTTCATCGCGCTCTTGAAGTCCGTCACCGCCATTGAACGCTCACCGCGCTTGATCAAAGCACCCGGCCCGATCAACCCCTTGAACGTATTCGCGGTCGTCTGCAATTGCTTGTAATCCGCGGTCAACTGGAAGTCTTCATCGATAACCGAAACCTTCACGTTCCCGTGATGCCGGCGCTTGATATGCAGCGATCGAACC
This sequence comes from uncultured beta proteobacterium, assembly GCA_963708695.1. Taxonomy (GTDB): domain Bacteria; phylum Pseudomonadota; class Gammaproteobacteria; order Burkholderiales; family Burkholderiaceae; genus Caballeronia. The sequence goes on along the minus strand of CAVPTS010000010.1, from coordinate 75,560 downwards.
TCGCGCACCGCGTCATAAGCCGGCTCAACCGTAACCTCCGGTTTCAACGGATCGCCACGCAAGGCATCCTGCAACGCCGCGGCCGAAGCCACGGTGGATTCCTGCGTCGACAGATCCAGCTCGATGCCGTCCATCACTGCGCCGAGCGCATTGACGTCGTAAAACCGGCTGAGACGATCCACCACCGCCTGCGCGAGCAGATAGGCGCGCGCCAATTCGCCGAGCGCATCGCCGCTGATCGGCGTGGCGTTTTCAGTGGCAGTCAACTCGGAACCCTGCAGCGCGAGCTTCAACATATGCTGATTCAACTCGTGCGTGTCCTTCAGATACCGCTCGTCCTTACCCGCCTTGATCTTGTAAAGCGGCGGCTGTGCGATATAAATAAACCCGCGCTCCACAATCTCCGGCATCTGCCGATAAAAGAACGTCAGCAGCAACGTGCGGATGTGTGCACCATCCACGTCCGCGTCGGTCATGATGATGATGCGGTGATAGCGCAGCTTCTCGAGGTTGTAATCGTCCTTGCCAAGCCCCGTGCCGAGCGCGGTCACAAGCGTCACAATCTGCTCCGATGAAATCAGCTTGTCGAACCGCGCGCGCTCCACATTCAGCACCTTCCCGCGCAACGGCAAAATGGCCTGGAACTTCCGGTCACGTCCTTGCTTCGCCGATCCACCCGCCGAATCGCCCTCGACGATATAGATCTCCGACTTCGCCGGATCCTTCTCCTGGCAATCGGCCAGCTTCCCCGGCAAGCCAACGCCGTCGAGCACGCCTTTACGCCGCGTCATTTCACGCGCTTTACGCGCGGCGTCACGAGCACGCGCTGCATCGATAATCTTGTTCGTGATGATCTTCGCGTCGTTCGGCGTTTCCTGCAGGAAGTCCTCGAGCGCCTTGGCGACCACGTCTTCCACCGGCGCGCGCACTTCCGACGACACCAGCTTGTCTTTCGTCTGCGAGCTGAACTTCGGCTCGGGCACTTTCACGGAGAGCACGCACGACAAACCTTCACGCATGTCGTCGCCACTCGTCTCGATCTTCGCTTTCTTCGCGATATCGTGGTCGGTGATGTACTTGTTCAGCACCCGCGTCATGGCCGCGCGCAGGCCGGTCAAGTGCGTGCCGCCGTCGCGTTGCGGAATGTTGTTCGTGAAGCACAGCACGTTTTCGTTGTAGCTGTCGTTCCACTGCATGGCCACTTCGACCGTGACATTGTCCTTCTCGCCGACTGCGTGGAACACGGTCGGATGCAGCACCTGCTTGGCCTTATTGATGTATTCGACAAAGCCCTTCACGCCGCCGACAAACGCGAAATCGTCTTCCTTGCCGTCGCGCTGATCGGTCAAGCGAATCCGCACGCCGTTATTCAGGAACGACAGCTCGCGCATGCGCTTGGCGAGGATGTCGTAGTGGAATTCGACGTTGCCGAAGATGGTGATGTCCGGCATGAAATGGACTTCGGTGCCGCGATTTTCCGTATCGCCAACTACGTGCATCGGCGAATACGTAATGCCGTTTTCCGTGACGAGCTCACGGTTTTGCACCACGCCCTGGCGGAATTCCATGAAGTGCTTCTTGCCGTCGCGGCGCACGGTGAGGCGCAGCCACTCGGACAGGCCGTTCACGCACGACACACCCACGCCGTGCAAGCCGCCCGACACCTTGTAGCTGTTCTGGTCGAACTTGCCGCCTGCGTGCAGCTCGGTCATCACGATCTCGGCGGCGCTGCGCTTGGGATCATGCTTGTCGTCGAGCTTCAGGCCGGTCGGTACGCCGCGGCCGTTGTCGGTGACGGAGATGGAGTTGTCGGCGTGGATGGTGACGTGGATGTCGTTGCAATGGCCGGCAAGCGCTTCGTCGATCGAGTTGTCCAGCACTTCGAAAACGAGGTGATGCAAACCCGTGCCATCCGACGTATCGCCGATATACATGCCCGGCCGCTTGCGGACCGCCTCCAGACCTTCGAGGATCTGAATGGAGGATGCGCCATAGGCGTTGTCGGGCTGCGAAATTGGGTTTTCAGTCATGGGTTTTTTTCCGGTTCTGCGTCACTACTGGGTCACTACGCGGTCACTACGGGGTTGCTGCGCGGTCGCTGCAGGGGACTTTTCGAAACACCTTAAAAATGCCAAAGGGGCAGTGCGCCCCTTGGAATGTTTTTAGTTTTGGCCGCCTCAGATGCGCATCGGCATCACCACATATTTAAATTCATCGTTCTCGGGAATCGTGATCAAGGCGCTCGAACTGGCGTCACCGAGACTCACTTGCAGCATGTCGATCTTCAGGTTTGCGAGCACGTCGAGCAGATACGTGACGTTGAAACCGATGTCCACGCTGTCGCCCTGATACGCGATTTCCAGTTCTTCCTGCGCTTCTTCCTGATCCGCGTTCGTCGACATGATCTTCAACTGGCCCGGCTCGATCAGGCAGCGCACGCCCTTGAACTTATCCGACGTCAAGATGGCGGCGCGCTGCAGCGAACGCTGCAATTCTTCGCGGCCGATCAGGAACGTGTTCTTGTGCGACTTCGGGATCACGCGCTGGAAGTCGGGGAATTTGCCTTCCACCAGCTTCGAGACGAGTTCGACCTGGCCGAACGTGAACTTGACCTGGCTCGCCGCAATGTCAATCACGAGCAAGTCGTCGAGATCTTCCAGCAGGCGCTGCAATTCCAGAATGGTCTTGCGCGGAATGATCACTTCCTGGCGGGGGAAAGCCCCTTCGATTTTCATCGATGAAAACGCCAGCCGGTGACCGTCCGTTGCGACTGCCATCAACTGGTCGCCGTCGACCACGAGCAGCATGCCGTTCAGGTAATAGCGAATGTCCTGCTGCGCCATCGCGAAGTGGACCATGCCGAGCAATTGCCGGAAGGTCTTTTGCGGAACCGACAGGCTCGCGCCGAACTCTGTAGCCTGGTTCACCGTCGGGAACTCATCGGCAGCAAGCGTCTGCAGCGCAAAGCGGCTTTTGCCGGAGCGCACGGTCAGCTTCTTGTCGGTAAGATCCAGCGACACTTCACCCGGCGGCATGGCACGCAGGATGTCGAGCAGCTTGCGCGCGGCGACCGTGGTGGCGGCCTGCTCGCTGCCGGTGCCGAAGTCGGCACGCGTGGTGATCTGAAGTTCGAGATCGGTTGAGAGGAACGACACGTCGGCGCCGGTCTTGGTGATCAACAAATTGGCGAGAATCGGCAACGTATGACGGCGTTCTACGATTCCGCTCACGGTTTGCAGCGGCCTTAGGAGATTATCTCGTTCGGTCTTGACCAGTTGCATAGAGTTCCTTCGTTGATGTGACAGCCGTCCGCCGCTTTTGCCACCATTCTCATGGGAGCGTTTGCCACCGCATTTATTGCTTCGGGACGGTCTCTTGTCACGCGCTTGCGGTCACCGCCGCTCACACGTGCCAGGCTTGCGCCAAAACGCCGCCCAGGGCCGCTGGACGGTCAAACCCGTATTGTGCCTGAAAACCTGACCGCTCCCTGAAAATGGGGGCAATTTCGTCAATAAACAGGCTCATTATTCGACGCTTTTTTCATGCTTTTCAGCAGCGGCTTCAAACTGGTTGCGTCGGCGTGTTTTCAGCGCTTTTGCCGGTCGGCCGGCAACGCTGGCGAAGCCGTCTTTTCGTGGTGAATCGCGTGAACCGAATCGCGTGAATCGCCCGTCTTCCCGGAATCAGCTTTCCTACCCCTTCAGCGTCTGCTCCAGCACGTGCAATTCGTGGTTCAACTGCGCGTCCGTGCCGCGCTCCGCGGATATCTTGCGCACTGCGTGCAGCACGGTCGTGTGATCGCGGCCACCGAACAACTCGCCGATTTCCGGCAGGCTCTTCTGCGTCAGCTCCTTCGCCAGATACATCGCGATCTGACGCGGCCGCGCGATGTTCGCCGGGCGCTTCTTCGAGTACATGTCGGCAACTTTGATGTTGTAGAAGTCCGCCGCTGTCTTCTGGATGTTTTCTACGGAAATTTGCCGGTTCTGCACCGTCAGCAAGTCCTTCAGCGCTTCCTTGGTCAGCTCGATCGAGATCTCGCGTCCATGGAAACGTGAAAAGGCCAGGATCTTGCGCAGCGCGCCTTCAAGTTCGCGCACGTTGGAACGCAAATGCTTCGCGACGAAAAATGCCACGTCTTCCGACAAACTCACGCCTTCCGATTGCGCCTTGCGCATCAGGATGGCCACGCGCATCTCAAGTTCGGGCGGCTCGATGGCCACCGTGAGGCCGGAATCGAAGCGTGAAATCAGCCGGTCATCAATACCCGAAATCTCCTTCGGATACGTATCGCTCGTGATGATCACCTGCGCCTTGTTCGCCACCAGCGCCTCGAACGCGTAGAAAAACTCTTCCTGCGTACGCGATTTGCCCGAAAAGAATTGGATATCGTCGATCAGCAATAGATCGAGCGAATGGTAATAGCGCTTGAAGTCGTCGAAAGCCTTGCGCTGGTACGCCTTCACCACGTCCGATACATATTGCTCCGCGTGGATGTAGCGAATGCGCGCGCCGGCCTTGTCCAGCAACAACTGGTTGCCAATGGCGTGAATCAGGTGCGTCTTGCCCAGGCCCACGCCGCCGTAAAGGAAGAGCGGGTTGTACGAAATGCCCGGATTGTCCGCGACCTGAATTGCGGCTGCACGGGCGAGCTGATTCGCCTTGCCGGTCACGAAGTTATCGAAGGTGAGGACGGGGTTGAGCTTCGAGCGCTCGTACGCCGAATCGTTTTCCCCATTCGATGACGCCGTGCCGCCCGGCCGCCACGTGCGGCGCGCAGCGGCGGCTTCGTTGGCGTCGAGGCTCGGCAAGTCGAGGTCGCCGTGATCGGCGTGGTCGTTGTGCTGCAGCGATTGAGCGTGCTGCGCGGCTTCCGCGGCGAGCGCGTTGATGTGGGCGCTCGCGTTCGCGTGCCCACCGTTGCTTCGTTCAGCCGGCTCGGACGGTGCGCGCGGCATCGGCTGGGAAGAAGGCGCAGAAGCCGAAGCTGAAGCAGAAGCCGATGGCCCCCCGCCGCCCATTGCCTTGCGCGCGGTGGCTTTGGGGTCCAGAACAAACTGGATATCGATAGGAGCGTGCCAGAACTCGCGGGCCATATCCGCAATACGGCCCGAAAACTGGCTCTTGACCCAGTCGAGCTTGAACCGGTTAGGCGCAGCGATGCGCAGAGTGCTCGCACTGGCGTCGAAGTCGACCATGGCCAACGGTTTGATCCACGTGACGTACTGCTGCGGCGTAAGTTCGCGCTCCAGCAATGCGGAACAGTGTTGCCAAAAATCGTTCATCGAGTGCAGTCGTTAGGGTTTACCGCGAGTCCTGCCGCCGCCCCCGCCGCCACCTGGCGACGAGGCCCGTTGCGAACGGGCAAGCGTGCCCCAAAGCCTTGTCCGTGCTGCTTTTGCAGTCGGTACAGCGGGCCGGGACAACATGCGGTTACGTCGGATTGAGCGGAGATTCTAACGCCAAATGCAACCTCGACGCGAGTTATCCACAGGAACAGACCCCGTTACGTGCCTATCTTTCGGGCACTGTGGATTTCTCAGAAAACTGCCGCTATGCCCCATAAGCTATTGACGGTCAATAGGAAAACGGTTTAAATAGCGGGTTCCGCAAAACCCGAATTCCTGTACCCCGGCTGTTGCTTCGCTTTTTACGTCGCTTCGTCATGCCGTGTGGTCCGTTTTTACCCAAGTGAGACCAACATGAAACGCACTTACCAACCTTCCGTCACCCGTCGCAAGCGCACCCACGGCTTTCGCGTCCGCATGAAGACGGCCGGTGGCCGCAAGGTGATCAACGCACGCCGAGCCAAGGGCCGCAAGCGCCTGGCAGTTTAAGGTCGCTTTTGACGGCGCGCACCGGCACTCGCCCAGACGCGTGCGAGGCTCAGGTGCGCTGCACGACAAGCTCCGGACAGGAAATCGGTCAGTTGCGAGCACGTGCCGCGTTCCCCAAGGCCGCAAGGCTGCTGAAAACGGATGAATACTCATCCGTTTTTCGTTTGCGCCCGTGGCGCCGGTCGCCGCACTTCGTGTTGTACGGTAAGCCAACAGGCAACGAGGCGCGGCTTGGGCTGGTTATCGGCAAGAAGTTTGCGCCGCGCGCGGTGACGCGTAACCTGATCAAGCGGCTTGCGCGCGAAGCATTCAGGCTTCGGCGCGCGGAGCTTGGCGGCTGGGACATCCTGCTGCGGCTGCATGCGAAAATTGACCGCAAGGCCATGCCGAGCGCGAAATCGCCGCCGCTTCGCACGCTGTGCCGCGAGGAAATCGACAGCCTGCTCGACCGTGCCGTGCGCGAATCTGCGCGACGCATGGCGGAGCACGCCGCACCGGCTATAGTCAACGATCCACCCACGCCTGCGGGCTCATGAGCAGCGCCAGACCCAAACCGGTTCGCCGGACGTCGATCCAGGCGCGAATTCTATGCAAACGGCACCAATTGCAAAAACGGCAAAAACGGCGTTGATCGCCTTATTGCGCTTTTACAAGGTTGCAGTGAGCCCCATGCTCGGCAACCGGTGCCGCTTTTACCCATCGTGTTCTGACTACGCGCGCGAAGCAATCCAGTATCATGGCGCCGCGCGTGGATCATTCCTCGCAGCAAAACGTCTGTGCCGCTGCCATCCGTTTTCGGCTGGCGGCATCGATCTGGTTCCCGTGCCTCCGTCCGCCGCCGGCTGCGTTCAGCAGGATGGCTCGACAGTGGCCGCCCCGGTCGCCGATTCTGCCCCGAGCCCATCGAATTCTCCGAATCCACCCGATTCTCCGAATTCAGTGAGTTCAAACTCCCACGGCGCCAATAACGCGCTCTTCGATCGACACTGAGACAACGCATGGATATCAAACGTACCGTCCTATGGGTCATCTTTTTCATGTCGGCTGTCATGCTGTTCGACAACTGGCAACGTGACCATGGGCGCCCGTCGATGTTCTTCCCGAGCGCAGTCCCGACCAAGACGGTCGGCGCCGCAGCACCGGGAACCACGACGCCGGGCACGCAAGCCGCCGATTTGCCGGCCACGCCTGGCGTACCGGGCGCACCAGCCGCACCTGGTTCGAACGCGCCGGCCGCAGCCGCCGACCAGCTCGTGAATTTCACGACAGACGTCTATTCCGGCCAGATCGATACGCGCGGGGGCACGCTCTCCAAGTTGTCGCTCGTGAAGGAAGGCGACGGCAAGCAGCCCGACCTGTACATCACGCTCTTCGATCACACCCCGACTCACACGTATCTCGCGCGCACGGGCCTGCTCGGCGGCGATTTCCCGAACCACAACGACGTGTTCACGCTGGTGCCGGGCGGCCAGACGTCGATGGGTGACGGCAAGACGCTGTCGATCTCGTTCCAGTCGCCGGTCAAGGGTGGCGTGAAGGTCATCAAGACCTACACGTTCACGCGCGGCAGCTATGTGATCAACGTCGATACCAAGGTGCAGAACGTCGGCACCACGCCGGTCACGCCGCGTCTCTATATGGAGCTTGTGCGCGACAATTCGCCGGTGGAAACGCCGCGCTTCTCGCACACGTTCATCGGGCCGGCCGTCTACACCGACCAGCATCACTTCCAGAAGATCGATTTCAGCGATATCGACAAGGACAAGGCCACGTTCACGCCCTCCGCCGATAACGGCTGGATCGCGATGGTGCAGCATTACTTTGCCTCGGCATGGATTCCGCAGCAGGGCGCGAAGCGCGACATCTACGTGCAGAAGATCGATCCTGCGTTGTATCGCGTGGGCGTGCAGCAGCCGCTGCAGACCATTGCGCCGGGACAGACCGTTGACGTGCAGGCGCGGCTCTTTGCCGGTCCTGAAGAAGAGCGGATGCTGGAAGGCGTCGCCCCCGGTCTGGAGCTCGTGAAAGACTACGGCATGGTGACGATCATCGCGAAGCCGCTGTTCTGGCTGCTCGAGAAGATCCATAGCTATGTGGGCAACTGGGGCTGGTCGATTATCCTGCTCACGTTGTTGATTAAAGCGGTGTTCTTCCCGTTGTCGGCGGCGAGCTACAAGTCGATGGCGCGCATGAAGACCATCACGCCGCGTATGACGCAGTTGCGGGAACGCTATAAGGGCGATCCGCAGAAGATGAATGCGGAGTTGATGGCGCTGTATAAAACCGAGAAGGTGAATCCGTTCGGCGGCTGTCTGCCGGTCGTGGTGCAGATTCCGGTGTTTATCTCGCTGTACTGGGTGTTGCTGTCGTCGGTGGAAATGCGCGGCGCGCCGTGGGTCTTGTGGATTCACGATTTGTCGCAGGCCGATCCGTTCTTTATTCTGCCTGTGCTGATGGCTGTTTCGATGTTCCTGCAAACGCGGTTGAATCCCACGCCGCCGGACCCGGTTCAGGCAAAGATGATGATGTTCATGCCGCTGGCTTTCTCGGTCATGTTCTTCTTCTTCCCGTCAGGGCTGGTGCTGTATTACGTCGTGAATAACGTGCTTTCTATTGCGCAGCAGTATTACATCACGCGGATGATGGGGCAGAAGAAGGCGGTTAAGGCTTAAGCTTCCGGTCTTGTTGGTTTTAGAAACGCCCGGCTTATGCCGGGCGTTTTTGTTTTCGATTGTCTGAAACGCTATCGCTTCCCACCCGCCCCATAAAACTGATCGACCAGTTCCTCCAGCAAATACCGGTGATGCGGCGAAAGCGCTTCAATCTTCGAAGCAAGCTCAAGCGTTTCCTCCGACGCCGGATACTTCTCGTCGTGCGCAAGGGGCTTCGGTGCTTTTTGCGGGTTCCCGCTAGGTGGCGGTCCGTAGTGCAGCCAGTGCTGCTCGACCTCGAACCACTTGGCGAGCGTCGCCAATTTATCGGCGGTGGGAATCGAACGCGCGGTCAGCCATTTATGCGTGGTTTGCGGCGATACCGGTTCACCGTGGTATCGGAGATTGAAATGCAAAGCGAGATCAGTTGCGCCGCGCATTTTCTCGGGCGCGCGCTTCATCGAAAATTTGAGCCGATCCGAAAAATCGGCTTTTTCTAGGGGTGTTGGCATGGTCGCGATTGTGCGAGGCAAACGCCGCGGCCAAGTCAACCGCCTGCGCTATATATGGCGCAACTCCCTCATTTTTAGCGCATTCAGGAAAAAGAACTGGTGAATGCCGTGTTGAACGATCAATACGCGTGAGCCCGATGCCAACAACATTTACACACAATGAAACGATCAGCTCGGCACGTGTTCTTATGTTTCATCATAGCCCACATAAGATAAATTAAGAATCGTCCTAGCGCATTGCTTGAGGAAGCGAAACGAAGTCGCCGCGCTACAATGCCGCCACCTATCCACCGGCATTTCGTTCGAGAAAACCATGTCCAATCATGTCCAATAACGACTCCGATCCGATCGTCGCGATTGCGACTGCGCCGGGACGTGGCGGTATCGGCGTGATCCGGCTGTCGTTTGGACGGGCGGGTGAAGCGGCGGCCAAGCACGCGATGCTCACCCTGTGCGGCCAGTTGCTCGACGCGAGACACGCGACCTACGCGCCGTTCATTGATGCACGCGGTGAGGCGCTTGATCGCGGTATCGCGATGTACTTCCCCGCGCCGCATTCCTACACCGGCGAGCATGTGCTCGAGTTGCAGGGACACGGCGGCCCGATCGTGCTGCAACTGCTGTTACAGCGCGCTATCGATACCGGCCGTGAATTCGGCTTGCGCCTTGCCGAACCGGGTGAATTCACGCGCCGCGCATTCCTGAACGACAAGCTCGATCTCGCCCAGGCCGAAGCCGTCGCCGATTTGATCGAAGCCAGCACGGAGGCGGCAGCGCGATCGGCGGGCCGTTCGCTCGATGGCGCTTTTTCGCGCGAAATCCACGCGCTCGTCGAGGACGTGATCACATTGCGAATGCTCGTCGAGGCGACGCTCGATTTCCCCGAAGAAGAGATCGATTTCCTGGAAGCCGCCGATGCCCGCGGCAAGCTCACCCGCATTCGCGCCTTGCTGGACAAGGTGCTGGCCGATGCCCGCCAGGGTGCGCTGCTGCGCGAGGGTTTGTCCGTCGTGCTCGCGGGGCAGCCGAATGTCGGCAAGTCGTCGCTGCTAAACGCGCTGGCCGGCGCGGAACTTGCCATCGTCACGCCGATTGCCGGCACAACCCGCGACAAGGTCACGCAAACCATTCAGATTGAGGGCATTCCGCTGCATGTCATCGATACCGCCGGCCTGCGCGACACGCAGGATGAGGTGGAGCGGATCGGTATCGAAAGGACCTGGGGTGAAATTGGCCGCGCGGACGTCGTGCTGCATTTGCTCGATGCACGCGAAAAGCTGAGTGCCGACGATATGTCCATCGCCGCGCGTTTTCCGGCGGGCGTGCCGGTTGTGCGCGTGTTAAACAAGGCGGATCTGGCGGGGGTGGAGGCATCGGCGGGAGTTGGCGGCGATGACGTGCGCGAAGTGCGTTTATCGGCGAAGACAGGCGATGGAATCGCGTTATTACGTGACGAATTGTTGAAGATTGCTGGGTGGCAGGCGGGTGCTGAAAGCATTTATCTGGCGCGCGAACGGCATTTGATCGCGTTGCGTGCCGCGCGCGAGCATCTGGCGATTGCAGCGGATCACGCGGACCAGAATTCGCAGGCGCTGGATTTGTTCGCAGAGGAACTTCGGCTCGCGCAGGATCAGCTCAATTCGATTACGGGTGAATTCAGCTCGGATGACCTTCTTGGGGTGATTTTTAGTCGGTTTTGTATTGGGAAGTAGACCGGCATCGAGGGCACCTTTGTCGGGATGCCTTTGCTAATTGCCGACCAAATGGAATCAGGACAATGGCTTATAAAGCTAAACCCGATTTTGTCGTCGAAGCTGAATCTTCTCTGACGGATCGCTATCAAACCACTGTGCCGGAGACCATCCGGCGCGCCCTGAAATTAGCCGGCCGGGACAAAATTCACTACACCGTAAAGCCTTCCGGCGAAGTCGTCATGGCGCGCGCCGACGAAGACGAAGACGAAGACGAAGCTTTGGTATCGTTCCTTTACCTTCTTACACGCGATATAACGGCACGCCCGGAACGCCTTCAACCGCTGGGCGGCGATTTGCTGGAGCGTATCAGCGTGCTAACAGAAGGCATTGAATACAACATCAACGCCGCGTTGCCGGACAACGAAGACGAATGACTGAGAAGATATTCGTAGAAACGACGAATAGCGATTCCCCGCGATGTTCGCCCCTAAACGACCACTTAGCGGCTGTCTCTCGTGCCAAGTGATCAACATCACCGGCACGGCGGTACGAGTTCCAAACCTACCCCGCCCGCTTCCACGCCGCCGCAAACACCCCCGCGCCCATCAACAGCGCGCCGCCCGTCCGGTTCACCGTCCGCTGCACGCTGGGCCGGCGAATTGCGCGGCGGGCAACTGACGCAAGCATCGCGTACCCAAACGCGTTAGCCGCAGCCAACCCGACGAAGGTCGCTTCCATGATCGCGATCTGCGAAATGCTCGCCACATGCGGATCGATGAATTGCGGCAGGAACGCGATGAAGAAAATGATGCTCTTGGGATTCAGCGTCGTCACAGCGTAGGCATGCGCGACAATCCGCCGAGTGCGCAACTCGTTAGGCGCCTGGACTGCGTCCGTATCCATCACCGGCGCACGCCACAATTTAATGCCCAGATACACGAGATAAACCGCGCCCGCCAACTTCAAAACCGTGAACAATTCCGCCGATGCCGCCAGCAGCACGCCGAGTCCGAGCATGGACGCGGTCATCGATGTGAGATCGCCCAGCGCCACGCCGGCGGTTGTCGCAAGAGCATATTTACGGCCGTGGCCGAGCGCGTAGGAAACTACCAGCAGCACGGTCGGTCCTGGGATCGCGACCAGAATCGCGGACGCCACCGCGAATGGCAGCCATTGTGCAAGTGTCATGAATGCTCCTGTGAGGAAGCATCGATTAATCCATGAAGGCGCGCTTCTGACAAGACGTTGCGTAAAAATATGCGGACGGCTGACATGCACGTCCGCGGCGCCCAGTCGCTGCCTCGACGCTGCTTCATCTGCTGATTTGCGTTTTGTATTGTTCTTCGACTTCGGCACGCATTCTGCATTGTATTAAACGGGTCTTTAATCGCGCGGTTACCTTTTGATTTTGCGGTTTAAAGGTCGGTTTGCGCGCATCACGAATTTTTTATGGGCACTCAGTTTGCGTTGCATCATTTTTGGCTTTCTACCGCTATAGCGCGCCGTGAAAGCCTGTGCTTCGCAATATCCAAACTGCGACAATCTGTCGTGTTGCGGGCGCACACAAGTTGTGCTTGCCTATTGCGATTTCTCGTCTAGGATAAACGCTGCAGATTAATAACTAGTCACTGAATACACAGCTAAATCCCCCGAATAGTTGCATGGAGGCTATAGATGAAGAAGCACGTCATTGCCGGTTTCGCGATGATCGGCATATTTGCCGCGGTCCCCTCGGTCCAGGCTCAGGACAATGCGATCCAGCCGCAACAAACATTCAGTTTCATGCCAAATTCGTATGGCTGTGTGTCGAAGGATAAATTCGATTCCGCCGATCAGCACGCCCAAGCCGGCGAACAGCAAAAAATGCAGCAATTCTTCGAAGGGTTTCAATGCCTGTCGACTCCGGAAGACGCGCATTTTCGCGTAGTACGTGTTGTCGGACATGACGTTGAATTCGTAAATGCATCGAATAGCGATACGCAAGGTATGTGGACCGCCGATCGATTTATTAAGCAGTGAGTTAATCTGTTAATCAGGGTTTAAACGGATGACGGCGGCGCAATGCCGCTGTCATCTGAGTTATTCGTGCTGAAATCTAAATCGCGGGGCAAGACTTAAATTGCCTCGCGATTCATGCTGCATGCGTTCAAAAAGAACACCCCGCCGCCGTCCCGCAAGCTCCCCTTCATCACCAATTCCCCGCAACGAGCGAACGCGTTCGGTATCATCACGCGTCTAACATCGTCGAATGTGTTCCGAATTCCCTTTTCCCGGCCTCTCAAACAGGCTTTCTGGTGTTGCATGGCCCTCAAATCCACAATCTATAAAGCTGAGCTGCAAATCGCCGACATGGATCGGCATTACTACGGCGACCACGCGCTGACCATCGCCCGGCATCCGTCCGAAACCGATGACCGGATGATGGTGCGAGTCGCCGCATTTGCGCTATTCGCGAGCGATCGCCTCGAATTCACCAAAGGTTTGTCGGATACCGACGAGCCCGACCTCTGGCAGAAGGACCTGACCGGGCAAATCGAAACATGGATTGAAGTCGGTCAGCCGGAAGAACGCCGTATCGCGAAGGCGAGCGGGCGCGCGGATCGCGTGATCGTGATCGCGTATGGCGGCCGTGCGTCGGAGATCTGGTGGCAAGGCGTCAAGAGCAAGGTCGAACGGCTGCAAAACGTGACCGTATGGTCACTCACGGATGGCGTCGCCGCAGCGCTCGGCGCATTGGCCGAACGGACGATGCGCCTGCAAATGACGATGCAGGACGGCGAGGCATCGTTGGGGAGCGCGAGCGTCGACCCGGTTGCGATCGACTGGACGGTGCTCAAGGGCAAACCGCGCTGATTCATGCCCGAAACGAGGCCTCAGGCTTCGGGCGGCCCCTTCAATTCGATGAGATTGCCTTCCGGATCGAAGAAATAGAGCGATGGGCCAAAGCCCTCGGCGCCGTATCGACGGGCTTCTTCGCCTAGACGTGCGCCATTCGCTTGTAAATGAGCGCGCAGCGCGGCGGCATCGAACGGTTCCACGCGCAAACACACGTGATCCATGTTGCAGCCCGCGCCCGGCGTGCCGCTTTCCGGACGGTCGATCTTCGCGCCGGCGGCCAGCAGATCGATCAACGAACGTCCCGCGCGCATCTGCACTAGTCCAAGTTCGCGCTGTTCCTTCTCGACGGGACAGCCCAGCACCGTCGCGTAGAAATGAACCATGGCGTCGAGGTTTGCGCAGCGAATCACGACGTGATCGATCTCGCGGATGGTTATTTGCATCGCGTGTCTCCGTTTTTTTGGCGTGCCGATAGTTTAGCGCGGGCCACGAAACAGCCCGTCTGCGAAGCCTAAGGATAAAAAAAGACGAAAAAAAGCCCGCTCGTTGTGGAGCGGGCTGAATCCATATCAGGAGGAGACATGGAGGAGACAGTCCCGATATTACACAGTGGTTTGGTACGTTGCAACACTTATCGTAGTAAAAACCCCTATGGTGGCAAATTGTCGTATCTGTGCGTCATTTGTCCATAGGACACATTTCCGGAAATCGAGGGGCGAAATGACAGCGCAAGATCCGGCGCGTACCGTGAAACGTGTGCCGCTAAAGTAGTCACGTACCCTTCGCAAACTGAGGATTGTGATGAAACCCCTACCAGACACCACGGCCATCTCCAGCGACGAAACCCGTTGGAACGCCCTGACCAGCCGCGATTCCAGCGCCGATGGCACGTTTTTCTACGCCGTTCGCACCACAGGCGTGTTCTGCCGCCCGTCGTGCGCGTCGCGGGCGCCGCGCCGTGAAAACGTCGAGTTCTTCGAGACGCCGCAGCAAGCCGAGGCGGCCGGTTATCGGGCGTGCAAGCGGTGTCAGCCGGGCGGATTGTCGCGCGAGCTGGCGATCGTGGAGCGTGCGTGCAAGGTGCTCGACGCGGATCCGCAGGAGCGCCTCACGCTCGCGCAATTGAGCGATGCCGTGCATGTCAGCCCGTTCCATCTGCAGCGGCTGTTTTCGCGCGTGGTCGGCGTGTCGCCGAGGCAGTATCAGGCCGCTCGCCGCGCGGACGCGTTGCGCGGTGCGCTGCAACGTGGCGACGACGTCACGCGCGCCACGCACGACGCCGGCTTCGGTTCGACATCAAGGATGTATGACGCCGCGCCCGCGGAACTTGGCATGACACCGTCGGTTTATCGAAGAAAAGGGGCCGGGTTGGTCGTGCGTTTTGCAACCGCGGAGTCGGCGATCGGCATCGTGCTGGTCGCCGCGACGGCCAAAGGTATCTGCAAGATCGCTTTCGGCGATGACCCCGCTGCGCTCGAAGCCGAATTGGCGCAAGAGTTGTCGGAGGCAGAGCGAATCGAGGACAAGGAGCGGCTTGCGCCGTTTATCGCGCAAATCGATGCGTATTTGCGCGGCACGCGCGAGCACTTCGACCTGCCGCTCGATATCAGCGCAACGGCGTTCCAGCAACGCGTCTGGGACGCGCTGCGGCGGATTCCTTACGGCCAGACGCGCAGCTATTCCGATATCGCCGAAATGGTCGGCTCGCCGCGTGCCGTGCGGGCGGTGGCGAGCGCGTGCGCATCGAATCCGGTGGCGCTCGCGATTCCCTGTCATCGCGTGGTGCATAAGGACGGCGCGCTGGCGGGGTATCGATGGGGAACCGCGCGCAAGGTCGCGTTGTTATCGGCGGAAAAGGAGCATCGGGACGAGGCGCCGCTCGAAACCGCCGACGCTGATGCGGGGGATGTGTGTTGATTTGCGCGTGCTGACCACCAACGACGCGACGATGCCGGTCAACATCCGATCCCATTAGCTTCCAATCGCACCAAAAAAATTGCCACCAGCCAAATTCACCCGCCTTCAGCTTCCGTTCGTCGAACCCTACGATTGGCCGCGTATCCTGCGTTTTTTCTCAGGACGCGCGACGCACGGCGTTGAAGCGGTGGAAGACGGCGCGTATCGCCGGGCGATTGAATGGCTCGGCGATCCGGGCACGCTCAGTGTCACCCGCCACGCCACGAAACCTTGCCTCGTCGCCACGCTGGAAGGCGCGGCGAGCCGCCATGCGAAAGCGATCGGCGAGCATTTGACGCGCATGTTCGACCTTCAGGCCGATGCGCCCGCCATCGCCGTCCATCTCGCCCGCGATCCTTGGTTCACGCCGCTCACGCAAGCCGCGCCGGGCCTGCGCGTGCCCGGCGCGTGGTCCGGCTTCGAGTTGGTCGTGCGCGCGATCGTCGGCCAGCAGGTCAGCGTGAAAGCAGCATCGACGATAGTTGGAAGGCTCGTCCAACGCGCCGGCACGCCGCTTACTGATCATCCCCATCCCGATACCGCCTGGCGTTTCCCCACGCCCGCCGCGCTGGCCGCGGTCGATCTGGACAAGATCGGCATGCCGGGAAAACGAGTGGCCGCTCTGCAGGGTTTTGCGCGCGAAGTCGCGACGGGCGCGCTGCCGCTCGACGATCCCCAAGCCGATCGCGCTGAACTAAGGGCCGCTTTGCTCGCGATGCCGGGTATCGGTCCGTGGACCGTGGAATACGTCGCAATGCGCGCTTTACGCGATGCCGACGCGTGGCCCGGCACCGATCTGATCCTGATGCAGGCGCTGGCGGCGCGCGATCCATCGATGGCCAAAGCCGCCGCGTTGCGCGCTCGCGCTGAAGCGTGGCGGCCGTATCGTGCGTATGCAGCGCTCCATGTGTGGAATGAGATCGCGGACCGGGCGGGATTGGCCAAAGGTGGTTGAAACCTGGTCGCTCTCGTCCTTGCGAGGGCAACGTGCCCTCTTCGCCTAACATCCAGCAAACGCAGGTAACCGCGCTCAAGATTGCCCATCCGCGCAACTCCCCCACGCTCCCGCAGCAGAACTGCCAACCCTGCGCCGTACATCGAAAAACCCTACTGTCGGCAAGCCCTTCCAGACCCCCTTGAAACCCACGCAAACCCTTATGCGGCAAGGCTTCAAGCACGTCTTACACTGAGATGTTAAAGTGCCCGCTACCTAAAAATCTGGTTTGGCGCATTCCGCTCGGCGCCCGATCGCAAACGTCGCAGCAATGGCAAATACGAATTTCGCTTCTCCCTCCGGCAGCGCTTTCCAGCGTCGTCTATCCGCGTTGACCACGGGTCCGCATGGCGCTGCGTTGCGCCAGGGGCTGCGCGGCATCGAGAAGGAGAGCTTGCGCGTCACGCGCGATGGCACGCTGGCCGCCACGCCGCATCCGCGCGCGTTCGGCTCGGCGCTCACGCATCCGCTCATCACCACCGACTATTCCGAGGCGCTGATCGAGCTGATCACGCCGGCCGAGCACGACGTAGCGCGCACGCTCGAGCAACTGGACGAACTGCATCGGTTCGCCTATGCGCATCTCGGCGATGAGGTGCTCTGGAATGACTCCATGCCAGGCGTTCTGCCCGCCGATCAAGACATCCCGATCGGTTACTACGGCACCTCGAACATCGGCATGTTGAAGCACGTTTACCGGCGAGGTTTATCGCTGCGATACGGCCGCACGATGCAGTGTATCGCCGGGATTCACTACAACTATTCGATGCACGAAGACGTGTGGCGCGCGTGGGCTGCGCTCGAGAACCGCAGCGCGACACCGCTGGTCGATTTCCAGTCCGAACGATATTTCGCGCTGATCCGCAATTTCCGCCGCACGAGCTGGCTGCTGATGTATCTCTTCGGCGCATCGCCGGCGTTGAACCGGCAGTTCCTGCGCGAGCGCCCGAATACGCTCGAGACCTTCGACGCCACCACGCTTTACTTGCCGTACGCGACCAGCTTGCGGATGAGCGACCTCGGCTACACGAACAATCCGGCGCAAGCGGCGCTGCTGCCGAGCTACGACACGCTCGACGGTTATCTCGATGTGCTCGCGAAGGCCGTCAGCGAGCCGCATCCGCCGTATGAAGCCATGGGCACGCAGCGCGACGGTGAGTGGATCCAGATCAACACGAACGTCCTGCAAATCGAAAACGAGTTTTACTCGACGATCCGGCCGAAGCGCGTCACGCAGCCCGGCGAGCGGCCGTTGCATGCGTTGTCGTCGCGCGGCGTGCAGTACATCGAAGTGCGTTGCCTGGATATCGATCCGTTCGAACCGACCGGGATTTCGCTCGAGACCTCGCGCTTCATGGACGCGTATTTGCTGTATTGCGCGATTGAAGACAGTCCGCTTTTGCCGCGCGCCGCCAACGAAGAAGCCAATGAGAACTTTGCGCGCATCACGAAAGAGGGGCGCAAGCCGGGCCTGACGCTGGCTCGCGATGGCCGCGAAGTGCCCATGCACGGCTGGGCCGATGAACTGATGGACGGCATTGAACCGGTGGCGCAGGCACTCGACGCGCTGCACGGTACCGACGAACACATGCGCGCCATGAACGCCCAGCGCGCCCGTTTGGCCGACGTCTCGCTCACGCCGTCCGCACGCGTGCTCGCCACCATGCGCGATCGGCATCAAAGCTTCGATACCTTCGCGTTCGAGCTCAGCGCGCAACACGCCGACTACTTCCGCAGCCGGCCGCTCAGCGCCGATGTCGAACGCGAGATGAAGGTGCTCGCCGCGAAGTCGCTGGAAGACCAGGCAAGAATCGAACGCGATGAAATTGGTTCGTTCGATGCGTTCGTCGGTGCTTATCGCGCTTACACGTTGAATCGCATCAGTGTTTAAATCGGCCGGCGTCAGCTCCGACGCCGGCTTCCCCTCCGTTCAGGCAGTTTTTCCTCGCCTCACCGCTCAAGAGCGGCAACCCTTACTTGTTTTGCAACAGTGCGCAACGCGCGGAAACGCTCGTGCGCGCGTCCTGTCTGAAATTAGCGACGAATCAACCATTCAGAGATATCCGGTCAATCCGCGGATATTCCAGCGCGATCGGCCGGTTTGGACACATATCAAGGAGAGGGGAAAATGAGAAAAAATCTACTGAGAGCGTTACCGGGAGCTTTGCCGAAAGGTGCGGGTCTGGCTGCTATTGCCGCCGCGTTAGCCTTGTTGGCCGGCTGTTCGACCAGCGGCCAGATTGCCGGCGAAACCATGGAGCAGGCCACGGCGCCGCTCACCTGCACGAACAAGGCCGAATGCGACGCATGGTGGGCGCGGGCGCAGGTCTGGGTAAGCAATCACTCGGAATACAAACTGCAGACTGTCACCGATTCGATCATCCAGACCGACGGACCATCGGGCGGCAAACGCGCGCTGGCGTACCAGATCACCAAGACGCCGAGCAACGAAGGGACCGCGACGGTCGGTTTCGCCGCGCATTGCGACAACATGCTCGGCTGCGAGCCGAATCCGTGGAAGGCCGGCGCGGACTTCAAGCAGTTCGTGCGTGGCGGCCCATCGCAAATGGCGGTGCCCGCGGGCGGGACGGCTAGCGGCAACGCGCTGCCACCGGTTTCTCCGGCACCGCCACCCAAGCCGATGCCGGCCGCCGTTCCAGTTCAGCCGATGCCGCCCACACTCCAAAATCAGCCCGGTCAGTCGGGCCAGAGCCTGACGCCGCAATAGCTTCGGGTAGTTGTGGATCCGTTCTGAACAGGCCGCGTTTTCGTCACGAAACGCGGCCTTTTGCGTGGCGAGCGCAATAAGCCGATGGCGCGAATGTGGCGACTACATAGTATTGAGTGCATCGACAGGTTGGAGACTATTGGTTCAATAGCTAAAACCCTTGCATAGGCATTGGTTTAGCCGCACAGGGTTTTCATCTATGTCACCTCAAGGGAATGCTTCGCTCCGGCTTCCCACCCTACCCCGCGTCGATAACCGAATTCCGCCAAAGCACCTAGCGTCTCCGGCGAAAGCATCTTGAATGCGACGCGACCGTCCCGGCCCATGCACCGCGACCTAAAAACAACACAGCGAAAATTTGGAAAGCTATCCATCTTGAAAATCGATTGCATAGTCAATATTATTCTAAGCAACGAGTTACGCGCGAACGCGCCACCCGAGACTATGTTCTGACCGATTGAAAGCATCGAAAACCGTCGATGCGTACATGGATTTACCGATGAACCGCGCTACCCAAACCACCCGCCTCCTCGGCCGACGCTTCGGCCACTCGATCAGCTCCGCCTTGCTGCACGTCCTGCCGCCCAATCTAAGCTCGTGGAAGCTTGCGTTGTACGTGATCGTGTTCTTGCTGCCCGGTGGGTCATTCGTCGTGTTGGGTGCCGCGTGGTTCGAAAACCGCCATACGCGCAAAGACGCAAAGCCCGCGCCGGCGACCAGTAAGCCGCAACTCTGCCGCCCAAAACACTGCGACGCGTGATTGCGCTCGGCCTGAAGTAACGGCTCGTAATCGAATCCGCGCTGCACGTAAACCCAGCTTCCTTTCAAGCCGTTACCCTTACGCCTGCCCAACGCGCGTCCTTCGCGCGCGTTCAGTCACCATTTCGGACCCGTTGCGCGTGCACTTCGCCTCACGTTCGCGCGCGCAGCCTCCGACAGGAATCCAGAGCAGATGCCGTTCACCCGAATCCCCGTTTTTCATCGCAAGTCCGCCCTCGTTCTCGTATTGGCACTGGCGGGTTGTTCCGTCGGTCCGAATTACAAGCGTCCCGAAACCGCCATCCCCGCGTCGTACAAAGAGGCGCCGGAAGGCTGGAAGGTCGCGCAACCTGCGGACGGTGCGGATCGGGGAAGCTGGTGGCTCATCTATAACGACGCACAGCTCAACGATCTCGAAACCCGCCTGAACGCGTCAAACCAGACCATCGCGCAGTTCGCCGCGGCGTACCGGCAAGCGCGCGCGCTGGTCTCCGAAGCGCGCGCGGCGTACTTCCCGACGCTGGGGTTATCGGCTACGGGGTCGCGGTCGGGCTCCAGCAGTCGTTCGACCAATTCGCAATTCTCGAACGGCGGCAACGTCAGTAATTCGTACGGCCTGTCGCTTGATGCATCGTGGGAACCGGATTTGTGGGGCACCGTCAGCCGCACAGTCGGCGCGCAGCGCGCAGGCGAGCAAAGCGCCGCCGCGGATCTCGCCAATGCGCGGCTTTCTGCGCAAGGCACGCTCGCGCAGACTTACTTCCAGTTGCGCTCGCTGGACGCGCAGCAACGGCTTCTCGACGATACCGTCGCCGCTTACCAGCGCACGTTGCAACTCACGCAGAACCAGTACGCACAAGGCACGGTCGCGCGTTCGGACGTGATCCAGGCACAGACGCAGTTGCTGTCGGCGCAGGCATCGGCTGTCGATAACGGTGTTGCGCGTGCGCAATTCGAGCATGCGATCGCCGTGCTGGTGGGCGAGCCGGCATCGACGTTTTCCATTGCTTCGTCCCCGCTCGACGCCACGCCGCCGGTCACCCCGCTGCAGCTGCCGTCATCCATACTTGAACGGCGGCCCGATATCGCGGCGGCCGAGCGCAAGGCGGCGGCGGCGAACGAGCAGATCGGCGTGGCCATTGCGGCATTTTTCCCGACGCTGACGCTTTCGGCATCGGGCGGTTTTCAAAGCTCCGTACTGTCGCAGTTGCTGCGAGCGCCATCGCGTTTCTGGACGCTTGGGCCGGACATAGCAGCAACTATCTTCGATGGCGGCTTGCGGGCCGCTCAGACGGAAGCAGCGCGGGCGTCGTATGACTCGGCGGTGGCGACGTATCGGCAGTCGGTGCTGACGGCGTTTCAGGACGTCGAGGACAATTTGGCATCGCTGCGGATTCTGGCGAATGAGGTTGGGATTCAGCAGCAAGCGGTGGCATCGGCGCAGCAGGCGCTGGCAATTGTGAATAACCAGTACAAGTCCGGCACGGTGGGCTTCGTCAATGTGCTGACTGCGCAGACCACGGCGTTCCTCGCCGAGCAGAAGCTGGCGAATATCGCGGGCCAGCGGATGGTGTCGTCGGTGGGGTTGATCAAGGCGCTTGGCGGAGGGTGGGATACGGCGCAAATCGAGTAGGGAGGGTCGTTCGCACTCGGGGAGGGTTTTCGGCGCGGGGCTGGCGTAGTGGTCGGGGTCGGCGCCGGGTTGCTGCTGCTCACGTTAGCTCGGGTTCAATGTTAGCTAAATTTTTTATCACTATTAGCCACTGTGCGTGGCGGCACTTCATTTCTTGGTCCTTCGGCGACAAAGAAACGAAGCAAAGAAAACGCCTTCCCACAATCTGTATTAAGTGTCCCCAGCGTGCAGACCACTGCTTTTGGTTCCCGCGTAGCACGGTGCTCGCAAAACCACCAATACTTGAAACCCTCCTTCTCGCGAATCCTTACATCCCCACGCTTCGCCACCAGTGCTCTCGGGCAAGAACGATGGCCCACGAACTAGCCCAACTTTCGCTATTCGCGGTGCCGGAACAGGCTACTTCATTGATTTTTAAAGACTTCGATCTCAGAGTTCTTCACTACGGGAAGTAGGCTGCCGTAGGGGGTTGGCAATGGCCGAGCCGTTATTTTCGGCGGCTGCGTACGCAGTTTGGGGCACAAGTCCAGCCTCACCTGAAATTTCGGTTGGCTGCAAAGCTATTGGGGAGAAGCAATTTCAGGCCAGATTCGGGCGCGGTTTGATCACGCGCCGCAGGAGTCTTCCGCCAGATTTGGTAGGCCGGTGGCGAAGCCCCCGGCCGTGTTGGTGTGCGGGCCATCGATCTTGCCCGAGAGCACTGGTGGCGAAGCGTGGGGATGTAGGGATTCGCGAGAAGGAGGGGTTCAAGTGCCCGTGGTTTTGCGAGCACCGTTCTACGCGGGAACCAAAAGCAGTGGTCTGCACGCTGGGGACACTTAATACAGATTGTGGAAAGGCGTTTTCTTTGCTTCGTTTCTTTGTCGCCGTTGGACAAAGAAATGAAGTGCCGCCACGCACAGTGGCTAATAGTGATAAAAAATCTAGCCAACATTAAACCCGCGAACGCTTAAGCAGCAGCAACCCGGCGCCGACCTGGCACCATGGACATAGAACGGCCTTCGCCATGCAAGTGGCTAAAAGCGCTAAAAAATACACAAACCATAAACCGCGCACAGGCCTACGCAGCACCAACCCGGCCCGGGCGCAAACGGCAACCCCTTACCGGTTAAAAGTCAGCTCAACCGTATCCGGCCCCGTATGGCGGCCAAGCAAATTCAACAACCCCGCGAGGTTCTCCCTCGCCTCCTGCTCCGATGTCGCCACGCCATTAAACGTACTCGACGTCTGCGACACCGTCCCCTGCCCGCTCAACAACAGCGGGCCCTTCGAGGTCGTCAGATCGATCGTGCCCGCCTGACCCACCGCCTGAAACACCACGCGATACGACCCGAGCGGCTTCACACGCGACACCCGCGACGACATATCGTCGAGCGTCACAATCACTTGCCCATAAGTGTTCCCGCGAAGCACCCGCCACTCCGTCCACGTCAGCCGCACATTCCCTTCCATGTCCAGCGTGTTGAACGGCGCACCCAACCCCGCGAGCAAGCTAGCCGGAACGCCAATCCCACCCGGCGAAAGCGTCGAACCTCTCAATCCGGCATCGACGAAAACCGAATCCGGCATCGCGTCTGTCTGGCGCATTTCCATCCGCACGCGACCGGCGAACAAGGGCCAGAATGCCGTGTGCCATTCAATCCGCCCCGGCAACAGCGTCGCGCCCTCGCCGCCGCTGCCCGTCGCGAGCATCAGCGTGGCGGAACCCTTCCACAGCGAACCGGCCGGATCGACGAGATTCACATGGCCGCCCGTCGACTTGCCGAACTGCGGCACGATCCACGCGGCCGGCAGCATCACAAACAGAGTCACGATCACCGTGACAACCGCGACAGCAAACCAGGGCCACGCCGCGAGTAACCGTCGCGTTCCGTAGTTCATTGCACCTGAGCCGGTTGCAGCGATGCCGTCAGATCCACCTGCCCGTCAGGCTTCTGCGCCGTGATATGCGCCTCGCTGACCTGCACCTTGAACTGCTTCCTGACGTCGTCGAGCCACACCGTCCATTCGGGAAACGACGCGTTCTTCAACTGGATCTGCACGGCCGAGCCAACCACCTGGACTTGCGCGGTGGGCATATTGTTGTCGATGAGCGATTTCGCCAGCGCGTCGCGCAATGCGCCGCCCGTCGGCGTGACGCCCTGCGCGCTGCCAACCAGCGAACGCGCTTCGCCGGCCTGCGCGGTCATCTGCGCGAGCTGGCGCTGCATGCCCGGCAACGACGCGCGCAGCCGCGCCCGGCCCTCATATGCGGGCGCCCACAACACGAGATACACCACCGCGATAGCGACTGCCAAGCCGCCCCACATCAAGATGGTTTTTTCGCGCTGTGTGCGCGCTTCCCAGAACTCGGTCCAGGTATCGGCGATTGCCTGTTTCATTGACCGCTCCTGATGGACCATTTGCCCGTATTGGTATCGATACCGCCCGTCAGTCCGTTCGCCGTGAGGCGTCGCTGCAGGCCGGGATCGACTTTGGTTTCCGGCTTGAAGGTCACCTCAAGCTTCCTGTCGCGATAATCCAGCGCCGCGATGCCGTTCACCGGAATGGGACCGAGCGCGCGGGCGAAGGCATCGGCGATAGAAAGAAAATCCGACGGCGACAATTGCCCCGAAGCCAGCCGCAAGCGATCGAGCTGGCGCGCCATCTGATCAGGTGCGTCGAGCACGACGGTGGTTTTCGGGAACGTGTTCAGCAGCAATTCGGTCATCTGCGCGTTGATCGCGTCGCGTTGCCGGGCAAGCTGCAGCCACTGGATGTTGATGCCGATCATCGATACCACCAGCGCGCCTGCCAGCAGCATGACCGGCACCTTCAGGCGCCGCATGGTCGCGCGGTCGAGGCGCCACGGCTGGGCGGCGAACTCGAACTGGCACAGGTCGAAGCGGTTCGCGAGCGCGTTGCGCGCGAGGGTTTCGAACGTGAGCGGCTCTGAGCCGGGAATGGCGGGACGCATGGATGCAAGCCGGGGTTCCACACCGGGGACATCGCGCAGCGTGTACAGCGTCATCGGTTGCGCGCCGGCGAGTGCGCCGAGCGTGGATGTGACGGCATCGGCGGGAATCGCGAGACCTTCGCCAAGCGCGGCGTGCTCGCCGCGCGCAATCGCGATCTCAACGCGTGGCGCGGCGTTCGGCGGCGGCGTAAGCGCCTCGCCGCCCAGCAACGCGGGCGCGGTGGCAATCACCTCGCCCAGCACGCCGGCGACGAACGAATTGGGCGCATCGGCCTCGCTTTCATGCAGCGGCAGGCAGCGCATGGCCGGCACGGCTTTCACATTCCGATGCCCGGCGTTGGCGAACGCCTCGAGCACGAAGCGGAACCAGCCTCGGTCGATCACCGCCAGCACGCGCCGCCCGCTCGCGAGCGCGACCGGATCGACGGCAATGTGGCAAGTCTGCGGGTCCTGGATCAACTGATCCTCGACCACGTTCGGCAATGCCTGGCGCAAGCGCGGTCCTTTCAGCGGCGGCAGCGGCGCGGCGGTCAGCAGCAAATCGCGCGCAGCCACGATCAGCACCGTCGCGCTCGCGCGCGGCAGCAGCCCGAGCGCGGCGCGGCCGGCGCGTTGCGTGACGTTGCGCTTGTCCAGCAGCAAAAAAGGCAGCTCCGGCAAATGCCATTCTTCGGAGCGCACCGCCGGATCGCGCGGCGGCAGTAGGACGATCAATGTGCTCAAAGGCCGCTCTCTTGTGTTCGGGGTATTCGAATTTTCAGGTTCGAAAGTTATTTACTGTACTGCGATGCCGTGCAGTTGAAACCATCGGCTCGCATCAAAGCTGATCTCGAACGTAGACGATACGCGTGGTATGCGTCGCCGGATCGCGATACAGCAGCGTTGTCCGGTCCACTTCCGAGCGCTCGTGCTGCACGCGGCCGTGGATCAGGAAGTACTTCGTGGTCACGTCCATCTGGCTGGCATCGACGCCATCCGCTTTCACGCCCGCACCGGTCAGCGCAAGCGTCACGTTGCCGATGTCATGGAAAAACACCGTCTCGCGGCGCGCGACGAACGCCTGCGCCTGCGAGAGCGACATGCCGGGAACGGTGGCCGCGATCACTTCGGGCGTCGCGGTGTTCATGTTCACCGATGTCGTAGTCGGCAGCACCGTCACGAACGCCCGCAATTTCTCCACGGCTTCCGGTGTGAACCCAGGGACGTCGAGGAGCGACTCAACGTTGATCATTTGCAGCGGCGCGACGGGCGCGTTGCTGTCGGCATCGGCGAGACCGGGGTCGTCGGTGAAATTGCCGCCGCCGGTGCCGCCGCCCTGCGCAATCGCCGCGAGCGCCCCTTGCGGGTTGGTGTTCGCGGTGGCGGTGGTCGATTGCGTCTGGAACCGCGTCGCCGATTGCGCCAGTCCCGCACGCAACTGCAACGCCACGGTTTTAGCCAGCGAGCCGTTCTGCCCGAGCAAAATCAGCAGCCGCTGAAACGACGCGATCTCTTGCACGTTGATCGTCAGCAAGCCGGGCGTGGGCGTGGAGACGAGATTGCGCAGGTTGAACTTGGCCTGCGCGTCCTCAATCGATCCCGACAGATACGTCGATGCCCCTTGCTGCGCTCGCACTTCGCCAATCTGCCCCAGAAAATCCGACAGCCGCGTTTTCGCGATCGGCACGCCCCATACGCCGCCAAGATACGTGACGTTCGGCGCGGAATCGGCTTCCGAACGCAGGATCAGCCGGGTCCAGTCGAGCGCACTGCGCGCGATCCATTGCGCCTGGGCGAGCAGCCGCTGATTCTCGATCCGGCGAATCTGCACTTCCTGGCGCCACAGCAATCCCGACACGATAATCGCCGACAGCGCCACCACCAGCAGCGCGCTGATGATCGCGACGCCGCGCTCTTTATGCACTTTCAAACGTCCCGCTCGGCCGGATGAAGAACGCATCGTCATTCTCCGATCAGGAATACGCGCGTGATCGGCAGCGCAAGATTGTGCGCGCCGACCGCAATCTGAACGCCCGTGACAGCGCGCGGCAACGGCGCGTTGCCGAGCTGCGGCACTTTCAGGTTGTTGTCGTTTTCCGTGATCTGCGAGGTCACGTCGTTCATCCTCATCGTCCAGCCGGTTTTCGGAACGTACGCGCGCGTGGCGAAGGTCGTGACGCCGCCCATCAGCGGTATCGCCGTCCAGCCATCGGCACCGTCTCCCGCCGATAACGCCCGCCGCACCTCGCCCACATTACCGAGCGGCGGCGACGCCAAGCGCACCACGCGCCCGTCGGTCAACCGGTAGCGGACCACTTGCAAGCGTGGCGCTGCGCCAGCCGTATACACCCCGCGCACGATCTGCAGCGAATTCCCGCCGATAGTCACGGCCGCCTGACCGGCTTCATCGTCGGTTGCGGCCTGACGGCCATCGATGCGCATCTGGTCGAACAATTGCGCCACCACGCGCTCGTCTTCCATCGCGTTCGTGATGGTCGTGCGGCCGCGCATGATCTGATCGAGGCCACGCCACGACAGCACCGCGATCACCGCCAGAATCGCGATCGCGACCAGCATCTCGATGAGCGTGAAGCCACGAGCGCCACGAGCGCCGCGCTTAGAGCGAACGATTGGTTTCATTCGCCACCACCATGACCAGTTGCGCGAGATTGCCGGGCACGCCGGGCGACGTCACCAGCACTTCCACCTTTCGGAAGATCGGATTCGGCGTGGCGCTCACGCGGTCCGTGCAGACCAGCTTCAAATTGCCCTGCGAGCAATCGAATGAACGCGACCCAATCTCCGGCCAGGTATGCGTGAGCCGCAACTGCGCGAGTTCGTTATCGGCACTCCAACCCGCCAGCAGCCGCCGATGCAAATCCGCCTCGCCCGTCGCAAGCGACCCCACCGCACGCAGCGACGCCGCCAGCGCCACCGCGATAATCGCCAGCGCGACGAGCACTTCGATCATCGTGAAACCGCGGGTGTGCCTGAGCCTGGATTTAAGACTCGACATCAGCGCACCTGATACCGGCCATTGCCGGTGCTGACAATCGTCGCGCGCCCCACCGCCGAGACCAGCGTCACTTCCATGGGGGTATCGATAACTTCCGTGCCGAACACCAGACGCCCCGTTTCCTGGTCGGAACCTACGTACTGAATCGTCACGCCGGTCACGCCGCCTTCCCAGCGACGCGCCC
Organism: uncultured beta proteobacterium; assembly: GCA_963708695.1. Taxonomy (GTDB): domain Bacteria; phylum Pseudomonadota; class Gammaproteobacteria; order Burkholderiales; family Burkholderiaceae; genus Caballeronia. Next base: position 47,823 of record CAVPTS010000010.1, on the reverse strand, counting down.
GCAGCAGGTCGTCGCGTAACGGACGCCAGCCGTCTTCTGTACGGACATCGAAACGAAAACCGCCGTCGAGCGGCTGCCACGCGATAGGCCGCGCGCGGACTTGCGCTTCGTCGCCGGCGGATTCGAACAAGAGCGCAAGGCGCTGCGCTTCCTCATTCAGATCCGTGCGCGGATTGCGAGTGAGTTGCAGCGATGCCAGCGATATCAGCAAACCCGCAATCACCAGCACCACCAGCATTTCCAGCAACGTGAAGCCGGCCTGCGAACGCACCTTCAGGCCACGCTGCGTATTGCGTGTGAAGAAACGGGCTGAACGGTCCGGCTCGTGCTGCGTTTTCACGTCACTTGGCTTCTGTCAAAGAGCGGCTTATTGCCAGGAACCGACGTCGGCGTCGTTGCCCTCGCCGCCAGGCTTGTTGTCCGCGCCGTAGCTGAACACGTCCACTTCGCCATGAACACCCGGGTTCAGATATTGATACTGCGCGCCCCACGGGTCGTTCGGCAGGCGTTCGAGATAACCGCCGTCCTTCCAGTTAGGCGGAAGCGGATCGTTGGTCGGCTTTTCGACCAGCGCGCGCAAACCCTGTTCTTGGGTCGGATAACGGCCGTTATCCAGGCGATACAGCTTCATCGCCTGCATGATCGTGCCGATATCCTGCTTCGCCGCGACGCGCCGCGCCTCGTCCGGGCGGCTCATGATCTTGGGCACGATCAGCGCGGCGAGAATGCCGAGAATGGCGATGACCACCATGATTTCGATCAGCGTAAAGCCGCGCTGGCGGAGGGACTTGCGGGTTCCCTGCGCCGTCTGGACTTCGTTGCGGCGCTTCATCAACATTTGCATGACTTGATCTTCCTTTCCAATTTTGATGTCGTCCACGGGGCTTCAAGCCGCCGTGACTTTCAATACCTGTTCATTAATTACTCCGCCATTATTCGTAGGAACAATTGGCGTTTTGTCGCGGACAGGAAAGCATTCTATAGGGCCGGCGTAAGGTGGCTCATATCGCCGGCCGGCTTGTTCCGTCCCTTTCGGTCCATTTAAAGCGGCGCAATTTCAGCGCACATATATCGTGGGTCCGGGCGCATTCGGCGGCAGGAACACTTCGGAGCGCGTGCCCTTTCTGTCGATGATGATCGAGCGCGAGCGCACTTCCTTGACCGTCACGCCCGGCGTGAGCGGACCACCAAGCGAGATCGCGCGTGCCGGTTCGCCGCCGTAACTCACGATCGCCGCCGCCCCGTGCTGCAACGCCAGAATCCCGAACAGGCGCACGTCCTGATTCTCCTTGCGCTGCAATTGCCCGCCGAACAGCGTCGCCGCCAGTTCCACGGACGGCGCGCGGACCGCCGCCGCCGCGGGCAACGGCGCGGCCTGGTGCGAGGTCAGCGTGACGATCCACCAGGTCAGCGTCGCGCAGAAAATGGCGAGCGCGATGAGCGAAAGAATGCGCGTTTGTAAGGCGTTCATGGTTGGGCTGGGTTGGTCTCGTTCACTGCACCAGATTGTTCAATTCGATGATCGGCAGCATCACCGCCAGCACGATCACCAGCACGACGCCGCCCATCGCGAGAATCAGCAGCGGTTCCAGCAGGCTCGTGAGGAACATCGTGCGGCGTTCGAGTTCGCGCGCTTCGCCTTCGGACGCGCGGTCGAGCATGGTGGTGACGTCGCCGGTCGCTTCGCCCGAGCGGATCAGATGGACCAGCACGGGCGGAAATGTCTTCGTATTGCCGAGCGCGCGTGACAGCGACGTGCCTTCACGCACGCGGATGATGGCGTCGTCGACGTTATCGCTCATCGCGCGGTTGCTCAGCGTCTCGCCTGCGGCTTGCAGCGCGCGCAGGATCGGCACGCCGGCTGCCGTGAGAATGGCGAGCGTGCTGGCAAAACGCACGGTGTTATAGCCGCGCACGAGCTTGCCGATCAGCGGCGCCGTAAGCACCCACCGGTCGAACGCCATGCGCGGTCCGGGCCGCGCGAGCAGCCGTTTGATGAACCAGCTCACCGCCACCACGCCGATCAGCATTGCCCACCACCAGTTTCGTACGAAGCCGGAGAGCGCCATCATGGCGACCGTGAGGAACGGCAGCGACTGTTTGGTGCTGGCGAACACGTTCACCACTTGCGGCACGACATAACTCAGCAAGAACGTAACGATGCCAAATGCAATCAACGTGACGATCGCCGGATAAGTGAACGCGAGCACGATCTTCTGCTTGAGCGCGTTGCTTTGCTCGATGTAATCCGCGAGCCGCGACAGCACGAGGCCGAGCCGACCGGTATGTTCGCCGGCCGCGACCAACGCCCGATAGATCTCGGGAAAATCGCGCGGATGCTGCGCCAGCGCGTTTGCGAACGAATGGCCGCCGAGCACTTCGGCGCGGATCGCGGCCATCAATTCGCGGATGTAATCGCGCTCCGATTGCTCCGTGAGCACAGAGAGCGTTTCACCAAGCGGCAAGCCTGCGATCAGCAGACTGGCGAGTTGCCGCGTGAGGATGGCCTGTTCGCGCTGCGACAAGCGTTTTCCCAACGATAACCGCTGTTTGCGCTCACCGCGCGTGCGCGACCCCGCCGCCTCGACCACAAGCGGCGTCAGCCCTTGCGTTCTGAGCTGGCTGCGCGCGGCGCGGGCGCTGTCGGCATCGAGTACGCCTGTTTGCGACTTGCCCGCCTGATCAATTGCCTCGAAACGAAACGCCGGCATGGATGTTTAGTCTCCGCCCGTCACGCGCAACACTTCTTCCAGCGAGGTAGCGCCAGTCGCCAGCCACCGGTTCGCGTCCTCGCGCAGCGTGCGCATTCCTTGCGCGCGGCCAGCGGTCAGGATTTCGGCATCCGATGCATTGCGATGAATCAGCGCGCGGATCGGATCGTCGAGCAGCAGCAGTTCGTACACGCCGCGACGCCCTGCGTAACCCGAGTTGCCGCACTTGAGGCAGCCCACCGCGTGCCAGTGAACGTGGCCGTCCTCCGAGCGCTCTTCCTTGCACACCGGACACAACTGCCGCACAAGCCGCTGCGCCAGCACGCCAAGCAGCGACGACGCCAGCAAATACGGTTCGACGCCCATATCGGTGAGACGCGTGACGGCGGAGGCAGCGTCGTTCGTGTGCAGCGTCGCGAGTACGAGGTGACCCGTCAGCGATGCCTGCACGGCAATCTGCGCCGTTTCCAGATCGCGGATTTCCCCGATCATGATGATGTCCGGGTCCTGCCGCAGAATCGATCTCAACGCGCGCGCGAACGTCATGCCGATCCGCTCGTTCACCTGCGTCTGGCCAATCCCGCCCAGGTCGTATTCGATCGGATCTTCCACCGTCATGATGTTGGTCGTGGCGGTTTCGAGCCGGGACATCGCGGCATAAAGCGTGGTCGTCTTGCCGGAACCGGTCGGGCCGGTCACGAGCACGATGCCGTGCGGACGGCCGATCAGCTTGTCGAAATGCACGAGCGTGTCGCGCGCCATGCCGAGCGTTTCGAGGTTCAGCCGTTGCGCGTCCTTTTCCAGCAGACGCAGCACCGCGCGTTCGCCGTGACCGGTCGGCAAGGTGGAAACCCGCACGTCCACCGGCCGGCCACCAACGCGCAGCGTAATACGGCCATCCTGCGGCAACCGCTTTTCCGCGATATCCAGTTGCGCCATGATCTTGATACGCGAAATCAGCGCGCCGTGCAGCGCCTTCTTCGGGCGCACGACATCGCGCAACGTGCCATCGACACGAAACCGCACGACGGACGACGTCTCAAACGGTTCGATATGAATATCCGATGCCTGTTCGCGCGCCGCTTGCGTCAGGAGCGCGTTGATCATGCGGATGATCGGCGCGTCGTCTTCCGATTCGAGCAAGTCCTCGATCTCGGGAATGTCCTGCATCAGCCGCGATAAATCGACTTCGCCTTCCACTTCGCCCACGACCTGCGCGGCGCTGCCGTCGTTGCGTGAATACGCGGAATTGATCGCGGCGGATAGTTCGGCCACCGGCAATCGCACGATGGAAAGCGCGCCGAAATTGCGCGCGACTTCGGCGAGTGCGGCGTCGCTGGTTTTATCGCTGATCCACACTTCGATGCTGTCCGCGTGCTGATGCGCCACCAGAATCTGCCCGGTACGCGCGAACGCGTAGGGAATCAGCCGTGCCGCGAGCGGCGACGGAATACTGGTAGCGATATTCGCGACAGACGGAGTCAGCGTGTTCACGGCCTGCCCCCCGCATCGCCGCTAAGCGGCACGCCCGGTGCCGAGTTGTTTGGTACAGCGTAGTTGTTCACGGTCGCGGGTTGGCCCTGGGGCTGATTGGGGAGCTGACCTGGAACTTGGCCCGGCGGCTGCGCCTGCTGATACTGCTGCCCTTGCTGATACTGCGGCTGCATTTGCTGCTGACCCGCTGGCGGCGGCGCCTGCGGCAACGTCGTGCTGCCGCCTTGCGCCGGAGAACGCGACATGTTGTTCCAGTCGAACAGGTTTTGCGCCGGCACGCCACCCTGGCTCGGGCCAATAGGCGCAGGCGGCAGGACCGGTACGTCCTTATCCTTCTCAATGCGGTTATCGGAGTTCGAGTTGAGCTGCTGCTGACGCAGATAATCGTAGCGATCGTTCGAGATCTGCGAGCTGGTCGCCTGATCGCGCACGATCACCGGGCGCAGGAACACCATCAGGTTGGTTTTCGTCCGCGTCTTCTGTTCGCTGCGGAACAACTGGCCAATCCACGGGATATCGCCGAGCAACGGCACCTTGCTATTGCCCGTCGTGTACTGGTCTTGCATCAAGCCGCCGAGCACGACGATTTCACCGTCGTCGGCGAGGATGGTCGACTGGATGGAACGCGTGTTGATCGTCACGCCGCCCGGGTTATTCACCGTGGTGGAATCGACGCTCGAATCTTCCTGATACAACTGGAGCTTCAGGATGCCGCCCGTGGTGATTTGCGGTTTCACGTGCAGCGTCACACCCACGTCGCGCCGGTCAAACGTGTTGAACGCCGAGACGGACGTGCCCGTATTCGCGGTTGGCGTGGCATACGAACCGGTCACGACCGGCACGTTCTGGCCGACCACGATCTTCGCTTCCTCGTTGTCCAGCGTAATAAGATTAGGTGTCGAAAGAATGTTGGCATCCGCCGACGTAGACAGCGCCTGCAGCAATCCGCCGAGGCCGAAGAAGTTGCCGAACCTGTGCAGGAGGCCAATGTTCAGCCCCTGCGCGAGAATGCCCGTCTGACCCGCGAGCAACGCCGGATTGTTCGCGATCGTGGCCCCGGCGGCGGTCAAGTCGACAATGCTCGACGTGCCCGTGCCCAGGTTCGTATTGCCATAAACGCCGTTGTTGCCGCTATTCGACAGCAGCGCGCCCTGCCACTGAATGCCGAGATTCGCGCCCGTCGTCGCGGAGAGTTCCACAATCAACGCTTCGATATAAACCTGCGCGCGGCGTGCATCGAGTTGATCGATCACCGTGCGCAAATTGCGGTACACCGGATCGGACGCAGTGATGATCAGCGAGTTGGTGGCGGTGTCGGCCTGGATCATGCCGTTGCCGGGTTGATCGCCGCCGCCGCTGCTGTCGTTAGAGTTGCTGCCGCTGAAGCCGCTGTCCTTGCTTTGACCGCCGCCGGACATCGGATTGTTGCCTGAGGCCGAGCCTCCGCCGCCAAGTCCGCCGGGCAATGGCGGCAAGCCGCTGGTCCCGGTCGATGAGCCGGCACCGCCGCCGCCCTGGCCAAACGAATTCGAACTGCTGGACGATCCCGAGCCCGATGACGACGACGAACTGTCGCCCCCCTTGCCCATCATTGCGCGCAAGGTCTTGGCAAGACGCGTGGCGTCGGCGTTGCGCAGCGAGACCACGTGCATGTTGCCGGGCTGCGTGGTGGCCGAGTCGAGCTTGTGCGCGAGCTGTTTCGCGGCGGCAAGGCGCGAGCCGCTGGACGCGCGCAGCATCAGCGAGTTGGTGCGCGGATCGGCCGTGACGGTCACTTTCAGCGTGGCGTCGGTGCTGCCGATCGTGCCTGGATCGAGCAGCTTGCTCATCTGTTCGGCGACATCGAGCGCGTTCGCATTCTTCAGCGGCACGATGTCGACCTGACGTCCCGCCGCGGTGTCAATGCCCGCAATGATGCTCGCGATGCGCCGCACGTTATCGGCGTAATCGGTGACGACCAGCGTGTTGTTCGCGGGATACGCGGCGATCGTATTGTTCGGCGAGATCAGCGGCCGCAGCACCGGCAACAGGTTGTTCGCCGATTCATTGTGCAGTTCGAAGACCTGGGTGATGACCTGATCGCCCTTCGCGGTCGGTGCATTGCCTACGTAAGTGGGCACGCCCTGCAGTTTCGCGTCGGCTTCGGGCACGACTTTCAGCACTCCGTGATCCTGCACGAGTGCGAAGCCCTGCATCCTCAATGCTGACTGCAGCGTCTTCAAAGCCTGGTCCTCCGGCACCGGATTTTCCGATACCAGATTCAACTGTCCTTTGACCCGCGGGTCGACGATGATCGTCTTTCCCGTCGCTGCGCCGATCGCCTTGGCGACCTGATCGATGTCCGCATTGACGAAGTTCAGCGTCACTTGTGCGTGCGCAAGTTGCGTGGTGACAAGACCAGCCACCAGCAAGGCCGTCGCTACGCGACGCAATGCCATACGTTTTCTTCTCATGGAGTGTGATGTCTAGACCTGCTGATCACGTCGCAGCCGACTCATTGCATTAGCGTCATTTTCGACACGCTTACTGCCGCGATGGTCTGAACCGACGTTTCCAGGGCCGATGCCCGGGCAATGCCATATCCCAAAAACGTGAACCATAGCAGCTTTTCGTGACGGGTTTGTCACAAATCCACTAACGATTGGCTGACGGGGGTTCAATTCTTAAAACACCTGAAGAATCAACGCCTTCCTTCTGATAAAAAGAGATTCCGCTTAAAACCTACGTATTGCTTTCACTGCCCCCGGACGGTGAAAATTGTCATATTTTTGTGGCTTCGCCCACACAGGGGATGCATTCGGATCTGGTCCGCTTATTCTGATCAGCCTATAAAGATGAGGCAGTAGCGGATGTAAACTTTCAAAATCCTTTCGGCATAATTGGCGTCACATGCCTTGCCTATGTCGGATGGCTGAATTTAAAACGCCATAGTCTGCCGGTATGATACGGGCGGATCGGCGGTCCAAATTCGCGTTATTCAGGTAGATTTTTCCTGTTTACCTCGCCTTTTACGTCTTGTTACTTAGTTTTACCGGGTGTTACCCGGTTTTGCCGATAATTCCCCGCTTTCGTATGAGCGAGAATCGAATATCGGCACGCAGTCGATCAGGTGGACCTCCAGATGATGAGAATTTTTTTCCGGTTTTTCGTAATTGCCTTTGGCGCCCTGCTGGCAGCCACGTCCGCGCACGCCGATTGTTTTGACGAAGCCGCCAAGTACCAAAAAGTCAATCCGCTGATCCTGCGAGCCATTGCCTGGCAGGAGTCGCACAACCAGCCGGACGCGATGAACAAGAACGCAAACGGTTCAGTCGACTACGGCCTGATGCAGATCAACTCCATCCATCTGGGCCGGCTCGCGCAGTACGGAATTTCGACCACCACGCTGATGCAGCCTTGCAAGTCGGTGTACATCGCGGCGTGGCATTTGCGCCAGAAGATGAACAAGTATGGCAACACGTGGCAAGCCGTCGGCGCGTACCACTCCGAAACGCCGTCGCTGCGCGATCAGTATTCGCGGCAGATCATCAACATCCTCGGCAAGTGGAAGCTGCTGACAACGGCATCGCGTTAAGCGCGGTCCGTCTCACTTCGTTTCCGTTCAGGTTCAGTCGTTTTTCATCGCATGGCGCGGCGTTCCAGTCGCGTTTGATGCACAATTCCGCGTTCCAGCTCGCTTATTTTCCTGGCGAATTTTCTTGAAAGCGCACCGCTCGCCAGCGGCCGCTCGCGCGTATTCGCGCCTTCTCTCGATGCCAAACGCGATGAATCAGCCACTGCCAATCACCGTGCTCGCCGGTTTGCCGGGCGCGGGCAAAACCACGCTGCTAGACCATCTACTCGCCCAACACGCCGGTTCGGGCATTGCGGTGGTTCGCGGAAATATCGACGATCTGTCGGGTGAGATTGCTCGCGTGGCCGCTGAGCATCGCTTCGATGCAATCGTGGTGGAAGCGTCCGGTGCCGACGATCCGCAAACCATCGCGGAAAGCCTGATCTTCGATAACGACATCGCGCACCTCGACACCATCGTAAACGTGGTCAATGCGGAGAGTTTTTCGCGCGATTACGCGTCGACGGATCCGCTGAATACCGGCCACGACGACGGACGCACGACCGTGGAAGTGCTGATCGAACAGATCGAGTTCTGCGATGTGATCGTGATCAACAAGACTGATCTCGTCGATGACATTGCGCTCGACAAGCTAAGAGACATCTTGCACGCGCTCAATCCGCGCGCTGAGCTGATCGACGCGAGTTTCGGCGCCGTGCCTTCGGACCAGTTGGTGAATACAGACCGCTTCGACTTCGATGCCACCTCGAGCGCACCCGGCTGGCTCGTCATGCTGCACGCGGACCCGGAATCGGTATCCACACGCTTGCCCGACGAGTCGGACATCAGCGGCTTCGTTTACCGCGCACGCCGGCCGTTTCACCCAGAGCGGCTGTGGGCGCTGCTGCATCAGGAATGGCCCGGCGTCTTGCGCTGCAAGGGGTTTTTCTGGCTGGCGACGCGCAGCGAAATCGGCGGTTCGCTGTCGCAGGCGGGCGGCGCGTTGCGGCATGGTCCGGCGGGCATGTGGTGGGCGGCGCAGGAGCGCAGCGAGTGGCCGACCGGCGACGCGGAACTGGAAGCAGAAATTGCCGCGGAATGGTTCGGCGATGCGGACGACATGAGCATCGGCGACCGTCGGCAGGAACTCGCGATGATCGGTATCGACCTGGACGAAGCACATTGGCGCGCCGCCTTCGATACCTGCCTTTTAAACGATCACGAATGGTCGCTGGGTTCGCCAGGGTGGGCTTCGTTCAGCGATCCGTTTCCATCGTGGGAGCTAGACGAACATGGCGACGACCACGACCATGATCACGATGACGACTGCGACTGCGGCGCTCACGGCCACTAAGAAGCCGGACGAAAAGAGGGCGAAAAAAAACCCGCCAAGGGCGGGTTACGTGTGCCGAACTACGGTTCGGCACTCACAATCGGCTACAACTTACCGCTTGTTCACTGCGTCCTTGAATGCTTTGCCAGCCGTGAACTTGACGGTCTTGGCGGCCGGAATCTTGATGGATTCGCCGGTCTTCGGATTGCGGCCGGTGCGCGCTGCGCGCTTGCCCGAACCGAAACTTCCGAAGCCAATCAACTGCACGGCGTCGCCCTTCGAGACGGCCTTCTTGACCACTTCGAGCAACGTGTCCAGCGTTTCGCCGGTTTGAGCCTTGCTGGCGCCGGTCTGAGCGGCCACGGCGTCGATCAGTTCCTGTTTATTCATTAAGGTTCCTTTATCAGTTTAGGTTGACACGAACAGCGCGAACGCGCCGATTATACGTGCGCGGGCCTTGCAGTCGAGCACTGGCGCGGGTCCGGCCCCTTGGCCCACTATTCCGGCAAACCCTTACAAATCTGGCCGCCGGGCCTCCTCCATACTCGGCGGTTGATATCATAACGCAGCGCAAACCCAAGCGGGACAAGGGTTTCGAAGATTTACGCATGACCGGACGCAAACGGAAACCTTTTCTGCCGCGCAAACTTGCAAGCAATCCTTTCGTACGGCGCTCTTTGAGCGTCGTTGGTTTTTGCCAACGGATACGTAAATGATCGAGCCGATTGTGCCGTAAGCCTTACCCCTATTGGCTTTGAGGGATATGAGCCCAGCCTCTGAAAAGGCGTGAAAAGGGTCAACCCTCCAGCCGGACTTCAAAGCTCTCGCATGATCGATTCCTCTTGTGGCGCAGACCTTCTCACCTGTCGCTCGCGCTGGGCCGAACGGCGCAATTTCACGGTTTTGCAGACGCAATTCGATGCTGGGCGGCTGTTTATCGATACGTGGGCTGCTTGGCGCGCCGATCCACATCGCTGCGAGCGACTGCATTTCGTCGCCGTCGCGGCGCTGGACTCGCTCGATATGCCCGAGGCTCACGCTCATGAGCCGGCGCTATCCCAAACGCTGATCGATGCCTGGCCGATGCGCGTGGCGGGGCTGCATCGGCTGGAATTCGACGATGGGCGTGTCGTGCTGACCCTGGCTGTGGGCGAGATGGGCAGCATGTTGCAGAAGCTTTGGCTGCGCGCAGACGCCTTCTATGTGCGTTTACCCGATGCAAACCCGAAGGTCGCATTCATCGCCAAGGCACTGGCGCGCATCGCCGGCGATGACGCAACGCTTTGCGCCGAAGCCGATCTGCAGCTCGCGCGGGCGCTTGAGGACGCAGGTTTTATCTGCGATCAAACCCCGCACGCCGCCTATGTAAAAGCGCGTTTCGCGCCCCGCTGGCGCGTACGGCGCCATGAACCGCCGCTTCCGTTAGCCATTGAAGCGTCAGTTGAAGCGTCAGTTGAAGCGTCGACGCGCCATGCAATCGTCGTCGGTGCCGGTCTTGCCGGTTGCGCGATCACGGAGCGCCTTGCATCGCGAGGATGGCGCGTCACGCTGATTGAGCGCCACGAAGGTCTCGCCCGCGATGCGTCGGGCAATCCCGCGGGCGTTTTCCACCCGATCGTCTGGCGCGACGACAGCATCGCCGCCAGGCTCACCCGCGCCGGTTTTCTGTACACCCTGCGCCGATGGTCCGAGCTCGAACGCGCCGGACACGATCTTGGCCGCAGCCGCGAGGGCTTGCTGCAAATCGCCGATTCATCCGACGACGCCCGCGCGATTGCATTGGCTATCGAACGTTTCGGGTTGCCGGCGTCGTACGTAACCGCTGTGGATCAGCACGAAGCCAGCCGCCTGGCCGGTCAACCCGTTTCACGCGCCGGCTGGTTTTTCCCCCAAGGCGGCTGGATTTCGCCGGCCGCGATCTGCGCGGCGCAATGCGCCGCTGCCGAAAATCGGCTTACTTCGCGCTTCAGCACGGAAATCGCACGCATCGAACGCGAAAACGGCATGTGGACCGCCTTCGACACCGCCGGCCAAGCGATCGCCCAAGCCCCGGTTCTCATTCTGGCGAACGCCGGCGATGCGCAGCGCATCGCCGGTCTCCACGGCCTGCCGACACGAGGCGTGCGCGGTCAGCTCACACTGCTGAACGCGAGTCCGCTCGACGGTTTGCGCGTGCCGATTGTCGGCGATGGTTACGCCGTGCCGCTCGGTGCGCACCGCACGCTAACGGGCGCGACCTACGATCTCGACGATACCGAGCCCCGGCTCCAACACCACGGCCATACCGAGAATCTCGAGCGCGTCGCGAAGATGCTGCCGGCGCTGAGCTCGTTCGCACCCAAACCGGCGACTTTGGAAGGCCGCGTGGCGTTCCGGTCGGTGACAAGCGACCGCATGCCCATGATCGGCTCCCTCGCCGATGAAACCGCCGCACGCGCCGATGCCGCTCGTTTGTCCGGCGCATGGCCGCTCGATCTGCCGCGCGCAGCCGGTTTATACGGCGCGTTCGCTTTCGGGTCGCGTGGGCTTGTGTGGGCCGCGCTGGCTGCCGAGCTGATCGCGGCCCAAGTGGAGGGCGAGCCTTGGCCGGTAGAACGCGAACTCGCTGAAGCTATCGATCCCGCTCGCTTCTTTCTGCGGGCGTTGAGACATGGCGAACCCGTCTAATCAACGCATACCAAGCTTGTCCACCGCTCCCTGTGGATAACTCGTCGAATTATGCGCAAATGACCTGTGTACTCGCTGTGGGCGTAAACGGGACAACTCTCGCACTCACCGAATCAGGCCGAAGTTGTTCTGTGTTCACCAGTCGACGCTCACATCTTCACGATGCACTTATGCGTCCCTCAAGTGATTGTTAACAATAATAAAAATGGAGTTATCCACAAAAATCGTCGCTCCTTGTTAACTACTACTACTTATATATAAACAAAACTTGTAAACCTTAAAACCGGCGTCATCGGCACGGGTCAAAATGCCAAATCCACCTCTTTAACGACCAAATCACCGCTACCGTACGGTAGATTTTTCCTCGTATCGGCGCTGAAAACTCATTGTTACCGCTTCACTTCGGCAAGCGCCCGGGTTGCTCAGGTCCTGCCGGGAGCTATGGCACAATCGCCGTTCTTTCGTTTTGCCGCCTCGCCGGCTTATCGCTTCGGTCGCGCTCCGCGCCACGCGTGGATTGAGCTCAAGCGCTGTGGACTCCGCAGCCGCGCCATCGGACCAACAGGTCGAACAGGCCATCAGGCAACAACGCTTTCCGGCGCACCGGGTGTCACACACCGGGTGCCGCGCACGAAACGTCCATTCACTGCCCCATCCGCACTAGCTGCAAAGGAGAAGTCCCCACGATGAAGTCGGCCTTTTCATTCTTACCCGTCTGGCCGCTTACACCCGATGCCATCTTCTGGGCCGGGCTCGCCCTGGTCGCAGCCGGCCTTTGCGGCGAATTGCTCTGGCGCGCCTGGCGCCTGCCGCGCATCACGGGCTACGCCATCATTGGCCTGATTGCAGGCAATGCGGGTTTTGGCGTGATCGATGTCAGTTCGGCCGGCATCTCGCGCCCGCTGCTCGATGCCGCGCTCGGGCTGCTCCTGTTTGAACTCGGCAGCCGGCTCGATTTACGCTGGATTCGCCGAAACCCCTATCTGATTCTGTCCAGCATCGCCGAAAGCACGCTTACGTTTGGTTTCGTGCTGATCGCGCTGACTCTGTGCAAAGTGCCGACCATGCCGTCGATCGTAATCGCCGCAATTGCCATGGCGACGTCGCCGGCCATGGTGATTCAGCTCAGGACCGAGTTGCGCGCCGAAGGCCAGGTTACGCAGCGCCTGCTGACGCTGACTGCGCTCAACAGCATGTATGCAGTGATCGTGGAAAAGCTGGCGGCGGGCGTGCTGCATCAGGAAATCTACGGCAATACATTTGCGACCATCGTGCAGCCGCTCTATTTGCTGCTCGGCTCGCTCGTGCTCGCGCTGCTGCTGGCGCTAGCGTGCAACCTGCTGTATCGACGGCTTAATACCGACGACGAGCATTCGTTCGTCGCGCTGTTCGGGCTCGTGCTGCTCGCAATCGCGGTTGCGCACGTGTTCAAGCTGTCGACCATTCTTGCGCTGCTGGCTGCTGGCATCATCGTGAAGAATTCCAATGAGCGCCCGCAGCTCTGGCCGACACACTTCGGCACGGCGGGCTGGCTGTTGACCGTGATTCTGTTCGCGCTGACGCTGACATCGTTCGCATGGGGCGATATCGCGCTCGGCGGCGTGGCGGCGCTGGCGCTGATCGTGGCGCGATTCGTCGGCAAGCTGGCCGGCGTGATGATTTTCGCGAAACCGAGCGGCCTCAACTGGAAACAGGGCGCGGCGCTCGGGGTCTCGCTCACGCCAATGTCGGCGCTGGCCTATCTTCTCGTCGACGATATGTACGTGCTGTATCCCGACTATGACCCGACCTTGCGCGCGATCGTGATGTGTTCGATCGTTGTGCTGCAGATCGTCACGCCGTTTTTGGTGTATCGCAGCTTGTCGGCAATCGGCGAGCGGCGCGAATAGTTCTGCCGGGTAGTTGCCAGGCAAGTCGCGCTGGCGGTCTTTCATCGCGCCATCCAGCGCGTCAGGCCGACGGGGTTGTCGGCTGAAATGACCCGGAAAATGACCCAAGCTTTGTCAATCAAGAGGCACCATGTCACTCGAACCTTTCATTAACTCGGAGCCGTTCACCTTCGGCGTCGAACTCGAGATCCAGGTCGTCAACACCCACGACTATGACCTGACGAAGGCTGCATCCGACCTCATGCGGCTCGTCAAGGACGAAAAGATCCCCGGCAGCATCACGCCGGAGATCACGGAAAGCATGATCGAGTTGTCCACGGGCATCTGTACGACGCATGAACAGGCCGTAACGGACCTCCACGCCATTCGCGACACGTTGGTGGCAGCGGCTGACCATCTCAACGTCGGACTGTGTGGCGGTGGCACGCACGCCTTCCAGCAGTGGAGCGACCGCCAGATCTTCGATACCCCGCGTTTCGTGTACCTGTCCGAGCTCTACGGCTACCTCGCGAAGCAGTTCACGGTGTTCGGCCAGCACGTGCACATTGGCTGCCCGGATCCGGACAGCGCGCTGTTCCTGCTGCATTCCATGTCGCGCTTCATTCCGCATTTCATTGCGTTGTCGGCTTCGTCGCCATATGTGCAGGGCGTCGATACCGGTTTTCACTCCGCGCGCCTGAACTCAGTCTTCGCGTTTCCGCTGTCCGGCCGCGCGCCGTTCACGCTGACGTGGGATAGCTTCGAAGAGTATTTCTCGAAGATGGTCAAGACCGGCGTCGTCAACAGCATGAAAGATTTCTACTGGGACATCCGGCCGAAGCCGGGTTTCGGGACGATCGAAGTGCGCGTGATGGACACGCCGCTGTCCGTGGATCGCGCGGCGGCCATTGCCTGCTACATCCAGACGCTGGCGCGCTACCTGTTGCTAGACAAACCCCTGACGTTAAAAGAGGACGATTACCTCGTCTACACGTTCAACCGGTTTGAAGCATGCCGCTTCGGCCTGGAAGGCAGTTGCATCGATCCGCAGACGGGCGAACGCCGCACGATCGCGGAAGACATTCTGGCCACGCTCGATGCAATCGCGCCTCACGCTGATGCGCTCGGCTCCAACGAAGCGCTGCGCCAGGTTGGCGATATTGCGCGCAGTAACTCGAACGATGCGACTTGGCTGCGCGGCGTTTTCGATCGTGAGCGCTCGCTGCATGAAGCCGTACGCCAACAATGTTTGCAGTGGCGGCAGTGAAAGGTTCGGCAAGGTTGCGGCCGGCGTGGCCTGAACGCAGGGCCTGGAAAAGAGATGCCCCGGGTAAGCCCCGGGAGAACACCGGGTAAGCCCGCCAACCGGCGGGTTTTTTCCGTCATTTTTTTTCTCGCCGCTGCCAGGTCGAGTGCCGACAACGCGCCTCTAAGGTTTACCGTTATGAAGTCGTATACATAAGTAATAGTAGTTAACAAGCATCGGCCCATTCTGTGGACAACCGCCAAAAGCGCCGTTAACTCAACGCTTTGGAGTGCGCACAACCGTACCGCGAAGGTTTGCATCGCGCGGGGGAACGCGGGATAACAAGTCGGCCGTTTTGGCCTCGTGAGGGGTTATCAAGAATCGATGCACATCGGATAATGGGGTTATCCACCGCGTTATCCACAATGTTTAGTGAATAACTAAGGTGTACGTTTGTTCTGGGTCGCTTAGAATGTCGGTTTTACCGGTGCGGGAAATCGAAGCCGGTGAAACGAACTGAGCGCTCGACAGTCCAGAACAGGCGCCACGAAAAACGTAGAAGTCCTGATACGGACGACGAACTAGCGGCATCGGTTCAATCGCCTGAATTTTGAGACGGTAGTTGATACGATAGGATTCGCCGGTTGGACTAGCCGGCGATTGAGCCTGCAACGGCTTTGGGTAAAACGAGCGGGGTCAGACGTTTTGCCCGGTTTAGAGCCGCTGCCGAACCATCAGATAAGCATCAAGAAAGACGAAGCGAACGACTATGAGCGAAGGCGTATACGGAGAGCAGGCCACAGGGCGGGTGACCCATGGTTTGCTGCGGTTGAGCACGGCAATGCGTAGCCAGGCATGGGAATGGGCCGAAGGTGCGGGCCTGACGCCGACACAGGGCGAGATTCTCGTGCTGCTGATGCAGCGGCGCGGCCCCATGCGGCTAGGCGAGATCGCGAAGGAAACGGCGTTGACCGCCGCGACCACCAGCGACGCCGTCAGCACATTGGAAGGCAAGGGTCTGGTCGAAAAGCGCCGTGCGGTGGACGACGGGCGCGCGCTCGCTGTGCGCCTGACCGCGCGCGGCAAGACGGCGGCCAAGAAGGCGCTGGTGTGGCCGGAGTTTTTGTCGAAGGCAGTCGGCACGCTGAAAGCCGATGAGCAGACGCAGTTGTATCGGAGCCTGCTCAAGACCATTCGACAGCTCGAAGTGGTGCAGCAGATTCCGCCGCATCGCATGTGTTTGAGCTGCACGCACCTTGAAGCGAGCAAGAACGCGAAGAAAACGCCGCATCACTGCGCGTTGCTGAACATCGACATGGCCGATACCGACCTGCGTCTTGATTGTTCGGTATACGAAGAAGGCGATCTCTCCAAGCAGAAGAAGAACTGGAAGATTTTCGCGCAGGTCGCTTAAAGCGACTCTGCCGGGACGGCTCACCGCGAGCCGTCGCTTTCTGCGTCCGTGCTTCGCGTTCTGAGCGCGAAGCATTAGAGTCTCGGTTAGACTATTCGAGCCGCGCGCCCGCTGATGGCGCGCTGGCTGCTCGACCGTGCTTCCCCTTCCCGTGCGCCGCTTGATTCCGTGCGCGTTCTGACCGCTGCTTGCCGGCTTATCCTGGATGACCGCTGATGAAACGTGAAGTCCTGGCGATACGCCATGTCTATTTCGAAGATCTCGGCAGTCTGGAACTGGTGCTGGGCGATCGCGGCCAACTGGTGCGTTATCTGGATGTTGGCCGCGCGCGTATCGACGCGCCGAATCCTCTCGATACCTCGTTGATGGTTGTGCTTGGCGGACCGATCGGCGCTTACGACGACGCGCTCTTTCCGCATTTGAATCCCTTGCTTTCAATGCTTGAAAAGCGCATTGCTGCCGGATTGCCGACTATTGGCATTTGTCTGGGGGCGCAGTTGATTGCCCGCGCGCTTGGCGCAAAGGTTTATCCTGCGGCGCAGAAAGAGCTTGGGTGGAAAGCGTTGACGCTGACTGACGCGGGACGTGCATCGGCGTTGCGGCATTTCGAAGTGGACGGGCAATCGATACCCGTTTTGCATTGGCATGGCGACACTTTTGATCTTCCCGATGGCGCGACGCGGCTTGCTTCGACTGATGTTTGTGAGAATCAGGCGTTTGCGTGGGGCGATCATGTGTTGGGACTGCAATGTCATCCGGAGGTGCTCGTTGAGCGGTTTGAAAGCTGGCTCGTAGCTTATTCGGCGGAAGTGGCGCAGTGCGGGATCGACGTTAACGCGTTGAGGGCCGATACGGCCAGGTATGGTCCGGGATTGGAACGCGCTGCGTGCAAGATGTTTGGCGAGTGGCTTGATCGGGAATAGGGGTTCGTTCGCACTCGGGCGGGGTTTTGGGCGCGGGGCTGATGGTCGGTGGTCGGAGTCAATGGTGGGTTGCTGCTGCGTACGTTAGCGCGAGTTGTATGTTGGCTAAATTTTTTATCACTATTAGCCACTGTCCGTGGCGGGACTTCATTTCTTTGTCCAACGGCGACAAAGAAACGAAGCAAAGAAAACGCCTTTCCACAATCTGTATTAAGTGTCCCCAGCGTGCAGACCACTGCTTTTGGTTCCCGCGTAGCACGGTGCTCGCTAGAGCCACGGACAGTTGAAACCCTCCTTCTCGCGAATCCTGACATCCCCACGCTTCGCCACCAGTGCTCTCGGGCAAGCTCCAGTCACATCGGATCTATACCGTCATACGCTTCGGCAAGCGCACCGGAGAAATAGTCGGATACTCCACGTTGAACGCAATCAAGCGCATGCTGAAATCCGCGCAAGCACAACGTCCCGCATATGTTCAGTCATCCTTAAACAGGGGGTAAGGCTGCACGAATCTCGGGGCGTATCGATCTTGCCCGAGAACACTGGTGGCGAAGCGTGGGGATGTCAGGATTCGCGAGAAGGAGGGCTTCAAGTGTCCGTGGTTTTGCGAGCACCGTGCTACGCGGGAACCAAAAGCAGTGGTCTGCACGCTGGGGACACTTAATACAGTTTGTGGAAAGGCGTTTTCTTTGCTTCGTTTCTTTGTCGCCGTTCGGCGTGTGTCAAGGTAGTTGTCGCGTGCACCGCTACGCAGCTTCTTTGTATTGCACCGCCGAGTCGTCCGTTTTTTCAGGGTTTAAATAAACCGCGTCTGCAAGTTCCCAGTTGCGGGTCTTGCGACTCCAGCGGGCAGGATTTTGCGCCTTGGCTTGCTCGTACACAGCACGCCGTTTGACCAGCAACTCATCGGCGTGTCCGTTGTGGCGCTGGTTCGGCGTCAGGTATTTCAAGCCGCTGTGACAATGCTCATCGTTGTACCAAGCCACAAACGTCTCCACCCAGACACGCGCCTCCTCGACCGTGTCAAACGGGCGTTCGGGCCACATCGGGCAGTACTTGGCCGTGCGGAACAGCGCCTCGGCGTACGCGTTGTCGTTGCTCACCCGCGGCCGGCTGAACGACGAATCGACCTTCAACGTGGTCATGGCTGCGTGCATCAACGCGCCCTTCATCACGCTGCCGTTATCCGAATGCAGCACGAGCGGATGACCCGCCGTGCCTTCAATCAGACATGCTTTAGTCAGCAACGCGCTCGCGTGCTCGCCCGATTCGGCCTCCCACACCTCGTTGGCCACCAGCTTGCGGCTATAGACATCCTTCATCATGTACCAGTAAAAATAACGCCCACGGATCGTGGTGGGCATCCACGTGATATCCCAGCACCAGAGCTGATTGGGCGCATCGGCACGATGCGTGGTGGGCATACGCCGTCGCGCCACGCTGGCGCGCCCACGTCGCCGGCTAAGGTTCTCAGCCTTTAAGACCCGGTAGAACGTCGACTCCGAACCCAGGTAGATTCCCTCATCGGCCAGCTTCGGCACGATCTGGTGCGGCGTGAGACTGGCAAACTCCGCGCTGCAGGCGGCATCCAGCAGCGCCTGACGTTCAACGCCGCTGAACTTGTTGGGCGGCGGCGGGCGGACACTCAGCGCCCGCGCGTCTACAGGCTGGTGCAGCCAGCGCTGCACGCTGCGCACACTCACCCCCGCATGCGCGCTCGCGGTCGCACGGCGAGCGCCGGCTTGGACTGCTTCATCGATCAACTGCATGGTTTCACTGCGATCCGGGGCGCTGATCACTCTTCCTCTTTTTTGGCCCAGATCGCATCGACTTTTTTTAACATCGTGACCAATGCTGCCGCCTCCGCACGCGCCGCTTCGCTGCGCTTGAGCTGACGTTCCAATTCACGAATACGCTTGGCTGCAAGCTTGGCCTGGGCACGCTCGGCCGCACTCAGCTTCGGCACGAGCGGCACGTTGGCCTGCTCGCAGGCGCCGCGCCATTCGCGGATCTGCTCCGGATAAATGCCATTCGCACGGCCGTAATAGGCGATCTCAGTTTCGCTTAACAACGCGGTCTCCAGCACCACCCTGAACTTGTCGGCGCTGGACCACTGGTCGCTCGTCTTGCCATTGCCCGGCATGTACTCCCCTGAATTACGTATGTTTCGCGCCTGGCGCCGCCACGTGTGCAGCGTCACCGTCGTCACGCCCGTGGCGCCTGACATTTCTATCACAGCCCGGTTTAAAGGCGGCATCATTTGACGCATCGCCCACTCTTTGAATTCCGCGGTGTAACGCTTCATCTTCCATTCGCTTACCGCCCCCCAGTTTTGCATTAAAAGTAAAATCGGGTGACGCGACAACTAGCCTGACATGGGGGGCGTTGGACAAAGAAATGAAGTGCCGCCACGGACAGTGGCTAATAGCGATAAAAAATCTAGCCAACATTGAACCCGAGCTAACGTAAGCAGCAGCAACCCGGCACCAACCCCGACCGCCGAACCTCGCTCACCCGACGGCCGCCCACCCCGACCGAGTGCGAACGAAAATAGCCTGGCTAATAGTGATAAAAAATTTAGCCAACATTCAACCCGAGCTAACGTAAGCAGCAGCAACCCGGCACCAACCCCGACCGCCGAACCTCGCTCACCCGACGGCCGCCCACCCTGACCGAGTGCGAACGAAAATACCCTGGCTAATAGTGATAAAAAATCTAGCCAACATTCAACCCGCGCTAACGAAAACAGCAGCAACCCGGCACGAACCCCGACCGCCGAACCTCGCTCACCCGACGGCCGCCCACCTCGACCGAGTGCGAACGAAAATACCCTGGCTAATATTGATAAAAAATACTGCCAACATAGAACCCGCGCTAACGTACGCAGCAACAACCCGGCACCGAGCCCCAACCGCCCCCGGCACCACGCGCCCAAGCCCGGCCGCCACCCAACCCCCCGCGCGAGCAAACCCCCCCTCGTGATATTCTAAAACGCCCCCTCCCTCCTTCGGACATCCTCCCATGAGCGCACTGTTTTCGCCATTCACGCTGCGGAGCGTGACGGTTCCGAACCGCATCGTGGTCTCCCCGATGTGCCAGTACTCCGCCGAACGCGGCGAAGCCACTGCCTGGCACATGATCCACCTCGGACACCTCGCGCTCTCAGGCGCCGGCATGCTATGCCTCGAAGCGACCTCAGTCGAGCCCGATGGCCGCATCACCCCCGGCGATCTCGGCCTCTGGGACGACGCCACCGAAGCCGCGCTCAAACCGGTTATCGATGCGATTCGGAAGTATTCGCATGTCGCTATCACCATGCAGATCAGCCACGCCGGCCGCAAATCGTCGAGCGCGGTGCCGTGGGAAGGCGGTCAGCTAATCCCGGTTTCAGACGGTGGCTGGATGCCATCGGCGCCGTCGGCAATTCCGCATAAGGAAGGCGAGACGCCGCCGCTCGCGCTCGATGCCGCTGGTCTCATCCGCGTGCGCGATGCCTTCGTCGCAACGGCGAAACGTGCGGCACGCTTGGGTATCGATGGGCTCGAAGTGCATGGCGCTCACGGCTATTTGCTGCATCAGTTTCTCTCGCCGATCTCAAATCAGCGCACCGATGAATACGGCGGCTCGCTCGAAAATCGCATGCGCTTTCCGCTCGAAGTATTCGACGCCGTGCGCGCGGCTTTTCCCGCCGATAAACCCGTGGGCCTGCGCGTGTCGGCATCGGATTGGGTGGACGGCGGCTGGGATGTCGAACAGACCATCGCTTTCGTGAAGGAATTGCAGAAGCACAACGTGGACTGGATCGACGTATCGTCGGGCGGCATTTCGCCGTTGCAGAAGATTCCGCTGTCCCCGGGATATCAACTCCCGTTCGCGCAAGCTATCAAGAAGGCAACCGGTGTGAATACGATGGGCGTCGGGCTGATCACCGATGCGCTGCATGCCGAAGAGATCGTCGCGGCGGGCCAGGCGGATCTCGTCGCGCTCGCGCGTGCGCTGCTCTACAATCCGCGCTGGCCGTGGCACGCGGCCGCGCAACTTGGGGCGACTGTCGAAGCGCCGCCGCAATACTGGCGCTCGCAGCCGCGCGATCAAAAAGCGTTGTTCGGCGACATCACTTTCGGCCAGCGCTGAAACACGCGGCAGGAATAGAGAGAGCGGTTGAATTCGTGCGCGGCTAACGTGTACGATGCCGATGTTCGCCTGCACGGTTGCATCTCCACGCAGGCAGCGAATTGCAGCAAATAGAGCGGCAAACAAAGCAGCAATTGAATTGCAGCAAATGAAGCAAAGCAACGCGGCGGCGCCTCGCATTCAGGCCGCCGCGTTTTTTTAATCCACGTTCCGGTTCATCACCGTTCGCGTGAAGCCGGGGCGGGGCAAAGTTGAAGCGTCTGCTAAGCCAAACCGATTCGTTTTAAAGGATTCATTCAATGAGTTCACGGAGGGTCGCTGTCCGCCGTTCGGGCATACACGGCAAGGGCGTGTTCGCCGCGATGCCACTCGCCAAGGGCGAGCTGATTATCGAGTACAAAGGCGAACGCATTTCGTGGAAAGAGGCGTTGCGCCGTCATCCGCACAACCCGGACGAGCCGAACCACACGTTCTATTTCGCGCTCGAAAATGGCAAGGTGATCGACGGCAAGATCGACGGCAATAGCGCGCGCTACATCAACCATTCGTGTGCGCCGAATTGCGAAGCCGAAGAGAAGGAAGGGCGCGTGTTCATCCACGCGCTGCGTGCGATCAAAGCCGATGAAGAGCTGTACTACGACTACGGTCTCGTCATCGACGGTCGCATCACGAAGAAGCTGAAGAAGGAATACGAGTGCCGCTGCGGCGCCAAAAAGTGCCGCGGCACGATGCTGGCGTTGAAGAAGTAGGGAAGCAGCGTGCTGTACTGAGTGCAAAAACGCCACGGCATGTTTGTCGTGGCGTTTTGCTATGCGGGTTTCAAAGGCATACGTACGATAAACCGTGCGCCACCCTCGGGTGCCGGCGCATCTTCGTAATGCACGCTGCCGTCATGCAGCACCATGATGTCGTGGACGATCGCGAGGCCGAGTCCGGCACCGCCTTCCACGCCGTGGCCATCGCCGCGAAAGAAACGCTTGAATAGATCCTGCTGCTGCTCCGACGGCACGCCCGGACCATTGTCTTCCACCACGATTTCGCCCATCTTGCGGCCGTTTTCGTCAACGGTTTGCGTCACCGTGAGCGTCACGCGCGCGCCGTCGCTGCGTGACGTGGGCACGTATTTCAGAGAGTTATCGATGAGATTGGCGATCACCTCGCGCACCAGCACAAGATTGCCGCGCACGATCAGCGGATGTTCGTTTTCGGGATCATCGAGGCGTTGGAAACCCATGTCCACGTGCGCATTCAATGCACGCGGCACCCATTCGGCGCCAGTTTCGAATGCGAGCGTGGCGTAATCGAAATCGGTGAAGCGCGCGGCCTGTTCGCCCGGCTCGGCGCGCGCCAGCGAAAGCAACTGGTTCGACAAACGCACGGCCCGATCCGCCGATGCCCGCAGTTCCTTGACAGCGTCCTGCACCTTCGCCGGGTCCTTGGCGCTCGCCGCTTGCTCTGCGTGCAGCTTGACGGCGGTGAGCGGCGTACGCAGTTGATGCGCGGCATCGGCGATAAATTTGCGTTGTCCGTCCAGCGCCGTCTTCAGGCGGTCGAGCAGGCCGTTCATGGCGCTCGTCAGCGGACGAATTTCGATCGGCACAAAGGATTCATCGACCGGTTCCAGGGAGGTGTGCGTCTGCCGATTCAAGGTGTCCGCAAGATCGGTCAGCGGGTTGAGCTGCTGGTTCACCACGCGCCACACGATCACCCATCCTGCGAGCAGCAGGAGCAGCAACGGCATCATAATTGCGACCATGAACTCGACCGCTATCCTGTATCTCGAGCCCACGCGCTGCGCGACTTCCACGACGATCGGATTGCCGTGCAACTGGTCGACACGCACCTGGGCCGCGCGCACGCTCGTCCCCTGATAGGTGGTTTCGAAAACGAAGGCGTAATGGATCCGGCGCACGTTCGTGCCGGTCAGCGGCAAATCGGGATCGCCGGCAATTTCGTTTTCACCATCGCTGATCCGATAAATCAGTTGTTCTATGGGATCTGAAAACATCGCGCGGGCGAGCGGCGGCACCGTCAAGGGCGCATCGACGCCGGCAAGCTGAATTTGCTTCGAGATGGCCGTGGCGAGGTCCGCGAGCGAACGATCCACCACGTGCTGCGTGTATTGCCACGCGAGCCAGTACGCCATCAAGCCGCTCATCAGGGCGAGCAGCGACAGCGGCGCGGCAAGGCGGCGCAGCAGCGAGCGCCGCAGGCTGGGCGGCAGGCTCGCGGACGTCGTTTTCGACTGCGCCAGATGCAGCCAGTCGGCGCGGTCAAAACGTTCGTCTAATGTGCGCCGCGGAGGGAATCGCAAGGTGCTGGGTGACCGCTCGTCGGGCTAGTTAGCCATCGACAAACCGCTTACGCGGCTTGCCGGATTTCTTGCAGCAAGTAGCCGAAACCCCGCACCGTCACAATCTCCACGCGGCAGTTTTCGAGTTTCTTGCGGACCCGGTGCACGTAGACTTCAATGGCGGTGTCGCCGAGATCGCCGCCAAAGTGCGTCAGGTGATCCTGCAGTTGCGCCTTGCTGACTACGCGGCCGTGACGCAGCAACAGCATTTCCAGCACGGCGAATTCGCGCGGCGACAGTTCGAGCGGTTTTTCGTCGTTGAAAATGCGGCGATCCACGCCCGACAGACGCAAGCCACCCAACGATACTTCCGGACGCGGCACATCGCCATGCGGGCCGCTACGGCGCATCACGGCGCGAATTCGGGCTTCCAGTTCGGCGGGCTCGAAGGGCTTGAGCATGTAGTCGTCGGCGCCGCTGTTCAGGCCCTGAACGCGGTCATGCAGCTCGTCACGCGCGGTGAGGATGATCACCGGCGTATGGCGATTGCCCTGGCGGAAACGCGACAGCAGCGTCATGCCGTCGATACCCGGCAAACCGAGATCGAGGATCACCAGTTCATGGCGATTTTGCGTGAGCGCCTGCTCCGCGAAAATGCCGTCGTGAACCATATCGACGGTAAAACCGGCTTGTTCGAGGCTACTTTGAATGCCGCGCGCGATGGGGCGGTCGTCTTCGATCAGAAGGATTCGCATGGAAGTCGCTCTTATACGATATGGGTTGGGCTCGATTGCGCGCTGCGGCCGCCAGCCGGATTTTCATACCTTTACGAGAATCGCGGCGCCGTCCGAGGCAGATCAGCAATCTTTTTTATACGCCAAATGCTGCATTGCGACTCGCCGTGCAGCGGTTTCCTGCGGCTCGACATCTGCCAGGCGCCCATTTGCGGATGTTATACCGCGAGGGTTTCCGGCGCGGCTCTTTGTCTCGTGAAGCGACCTATTCGGACCTTTTTCAAAAGGCGAACGAGCTGTCTTAACCGTGTGCGTTATTGATTGTACAGGGTCGCTATGCGCTACCAACGGACTGAGCCGGCCGCAGCGCGTGTAGTGCTTTGAAAGCTTACGACCGGATGAGGAGTTTGCTTTCGCGATGAAAGGCTTCGATGGCGCTGGCTTGCGAATGCCTTTGTTTTTGCTTTCGAATTGACACGTGCCAGGCTTTTTTGCGCTGGTTATCGCGGTTTTTTGTGATTTTTAAATGTCATCGTCTGTAATACGACTGTTACGGTTTAGTCGCGGGTCGCTGGCTTTTGCATGTCAGTTCGATCAAAAACGCGCTCGCGTCGCCGGCGCATTGATTTGGGTGAGGCCGCGGTAAACTCGCGTCTTTTCGCTTTTAACGCAGGTTTTCCCCATGATTGATCTCGATCACTTCGATCTCGCGCTGCTCGACGTCCTCCAGCGCTTCGGCCGCGCCACGCATCAGCAACTCGGTGAGGAGGTGCCGCTGTCGCCATCGCAGATAGGCCGCCGGCTGCAACGTCTGGAAGCAACGGGCGTGATCGATGGATATAGGGTCGTGTTGCGTCCGGAAAAGCTTGGGCTCGGTGTGACCGCTTTCACGAGCCTCAAGCTCAAGCATCACGGCGATACGGTTATCGACCAGTTTCAGCAGCAGATCGAACTGCTGCCCGAAGTGCTCGAGTGCCATGCCACCGTGGGCGATGCCGATTATTTACTGCGGATCGTCGCGCCGGATCTGAACGCGCTGTCGACATTCGTGATGAAAAAACTGATGCGCGTACCGGGCGTTGACAGCGTTCGCTCCAACATCGTGCTCACTACGTTCAAGCGCAATGGGCCGCTGCCTCTTGGTCATCTCGCGCCCAATCCGCCGGATTAAGCGGGTTCGCTCAGCAAATCCACATACGCAACCGGCACGAGGTCGGCGCTCGACACGCCAAGCTGCGCGAACAACTTCTCCGCTTCCTTTTCACCGCCGGCTTCGTCGTCGTCCTGGCCGAGCAGCACTTCCAGTTCGATGAAATCGCCAAGCCCGTCGACGCGGTCCAGGTGAATCCGCGTGCGTCCGACGTTGTAGACATGCCGCTCTTTATTCACGATGCCGCGCGTGTTCAGCGCCTGCGCCAGCAACGCGTGCGTGGCTTCGGGGTTCGTCACGGGGCTGCGCGAGTAGTACGAAACCTTCGGGCCGTCGCGGTCATCGCGTTGATAAAAAATCAGTTCGGCTGGCGTGTTGTCGTCGAATTGACGGAGTTTCAGGCGCCCATTCGGGACTTCGTAGAAAAAATCCTGCTGGCGATAGATCATCGGCGGTTCGGTCGCAAGCGCTGCGGCGCGCGCCAGAAGCTGGTCGAACTGATGCGCGCGAGCCTTGATTTCAATATTGCGTGCCATGTTTGGGGATTCCTGTTCACGTGGGCGCATGGTGCGCGAGCCTAAGATTAACAAAATTTAAATGACCGCCAGATTCCCGCCCGGTTTTCAGGTTGCCCACTGGTCTTCTATCAGACGTAACGCCGCGGCAATGCTCGGCTCCTCGCGACGCTCTGCCAACACGATGAACGAAAGCTGCGTCGGTACCGTGACACCTTCCACGATCGTCAGTGCATGCGCGTGCGCTTCGGCCAGAGCAATCGAATCGCGTACGAGCGTCAACCCGACGCCGGACTTCACCAGATCGAGCATCGACGGCTCCTGGTCCACTTCGGCTACCTTGACGGGCTGGACGCCGTGGGCATCGAAGATTCGCGTCAGCAAGCGGTTGTGGGCGGATTCCGGCGGCGTCCAGATCCATGGCAGGCGAGCCAGCGCCACCCAGCCGCGCTCGCCTCGATTGACGCGATCCTTCCAACCCGCCGGCGCCAGCACGCGATACAGATACGGCTTCAACTGCACGACGTGAAAGCGGGCGGCGTCGCGAGGTTCATCGATTGCCGGATCGCCGATATAAAACCCCACATCGAGATCGCGCGCCTTCAGGCGCTCCGATACCCAACCTGACATGCCGTGCCGCAGCGCCGTCTCAATGCGCGGATAGGTCTCCACCAGCGCGCGCAGAAAACCGCCGAGGCGTAAAAATTCGGGATCGAGGATTGTACCGATGGTCAGGCGGCCGCTAATTTCATGGCGCAGCGCGGCGGCAACGCGTCGAACCTCGCTCGCGGCGGTCAGTGCGCGTTCCGCATGCGGCAGCAGGGTTTCGCCATCGCGCGTGAGAATCAAGCCGTGCGATGTCCGTGAAAACAGCGCGATCCCAAGTGTTTCCTGCAAATTCTTGATCTGCAGGCTGACGGCGGGTTGCGATACGTGCAGCTGCACGGCAGCGCGCGTGAGATTTCCCTCGCGTGCGACGGTCACAAAAGCGCGGAGAAGAATCAGGTCCATTTCCTGATATTAGCGCAGCTTATAAAGCTATTGAAGATATCTGATTGGATTGCTGCACTGCGTCCGCAGTAGCGTGTTTCAGAAGTGACTTTTGAAAACAGAGCGAACGCCGCGACCAGCGGATCGCGTGGGAGACGCAGATGAAACAGGACGCGCGAAAGCTCGAGGGCGAATTCGACTACATCATCGTTGGTGCGGGGACGGCAGGGTGCGTGCTCGCCAACCGCCTGACCGAAGATGCCGATGTGAGTGTGCTGCTGCTTGAAGCCGGCGGCAGGGACAACTACCACTGGATCCACGTGCCGGTCGGCTATCTGTATTGCATCGGCAATGCACGCACGGACTGGCTCTACAAAACGCAGGCAGAACCCGGACTCGATGGTCGTTCGCTGTCGTATCCGCGTGGCCGCGTTCTGGGCGGCTGTTCATCGATTAACGGCATGATCTACATGCGCGGCCAACGTGAGGACTACGACGATTGGGCGCGCATGACCGGCGATCGCGACTGGTCGTGGGATTCCGTATTGCCCGTGTTCAAGCGCAGCGAAGACCATCACGGCGGTGCCAATCAGTGGCACGGCTCCGGTGGCGAATGGCGCGTCGAGAAGCAGCGGCTGAAGTGGAAAGTGCTGGAAACTTTTGCGCAAGCGGCGCAAGAAAGCGGCCTTCCCGCCACCGACGACTTCAATCGCGGCGATAACACAGGTGTCGGTTATTTCGATGTGAACCAGCGCAGCGGCATTCGCTGGAATGCATCGAAGGCATTTTTGCGGCCCGCGATGAAGCGTTCCAATCTCACCATCATCACCGGGGCGCATACGCAGCGGCTCGTGATGGAGGGCAAGCGGTGCGTGGGCGTGGAATATCGTGGTGGCGATACTGATTACCTTGCCAAGGCGCGCTGTGAAGTGATCGTGAGCGCAGGCGCTGTAAATTCACCGCAGTTGCTGGAGCTGTCGGGCATTGGCAATGGGACGCGGCTGCAGCGGATGGGTATCGATGTAGTTCAGGATTTGCCCGGCGTCGGAGAGAACTTGCAGGACCATCTGCAACTTAGGATGGCTTATAAAGTGAGCGGCGTGCGGACGTTGAATACCCTGTCGGCGCATTGGTGGGGCAAGGCGTGGATTGGCTTGCAGTATGCGGTGACGCGAAGCGGACCCATGTCGATGGCGCCATCGCAACTGGGTGCGTTCGCGAAGTCGAATCCCGATGACCCGACCATCACCCGGCCCGACGTTGAGTACCACGTACAACCGTTATCGCTGGATCGGTTCGGCGAGCCATTGCATGCGTTTAACGCGTTCACGGCTTCGGTGTGCCCGTTGCGGCCGACATCGCGGGGAAGTGTTCACATCGCATCGCCGGATGCGCGGGTTGCGCCTTTGATCGCGCCTAATTATTTGTCGACCGATCGCGACCGGGAGGTTGCGGTCAATGCCATGCGGTTGACGCGCCGAATTGCCGGCGCTCCGGCGCTGGCGAAGTATTTGCCCGAGGAGATTTTGCCGGGGACAGCGTTTCAAACCGATGCGGAACTTGCCGTCGCTGCGGGAAAAGTTGGGACGACGATTTTTCATCCGGTGGGAACCTGCAGGATGGGGACGGATAACGATCCGGATGCAGTAGTAGATAGCCGTTTGAGGGTGATCGGCATAGCCGGGTTGCGAATAGTCGATGCCTCGGTGATGCCGACCATCACTTCCGGCAATACGAATTCGCCTACATTGATGATCGCTGAGAGGGCCAGCGAGATGATTCGAGCCGACAGACGATATTTGAGTTCACGCGCAAAGGTGGACGGGCAGCGTTCCGCTTGAACGGTTGCAGCGAGTTATAGAGAGAGTCCAGGCGCGGACAAAGCTTTTAACGCTCCGCGCTGGTGTCGCATGAACAACAACAAGATTGCGCGAAGCGTTATTCAAAAGCCGCCCACGCGTACGAATAAAAACAAACCTGAAAACTAAGTGCAAATCCCGATGATTGCGCTGCATCATTGGCGCGACAATACCGTGCACGCGCTTGTTGCGCTGCATGTCTGCACGAGCGTTGTGCAGCACGCAAAAAGTGCAGGAAACTCAAGCACGCGCAACAGCAGCAGCGCAACACTGCAAGCAAGAGCAACCGCACGAAAGCAGCGAATCACCACCAGCAAAATCATTGGCATGCGCAAAAAGCGCGCCGAGCTGAGACTGAAACAAAGGCCGGGCCATGCAGGCTCAACAAGCACGGAAGGGGACATGATTCTCGGCGATACGATTCTGGAAACGCGCGGCCTGACAAAAGAATTCAAAGGCTTTACCGCCGTGAACGGCGTGAACCTGCGCGTGCGCCGTGGCTCGATTCATGCATTGATCGGCCCCAACGGTGCAGGCAAAACCACTTGCTTCAACCTGCTCACCAAATTCCTCGAACCAACAGCGGGACAGATCGTCTTCAACGGCATCGACATCACCGGTGAACGGCCCGCTCAAATTGCGCGTCGCGGTGTCATTCGTTCGTTTCAGATTTCCGCTGTATTCCCGCATCTGACAGTCATGCAGAACGTGCGCATTGGGTTGCAACGCTCGCTGGGTACATCGTTCAAATTCTGGAAAAGCGAACGGGTGCTCAGTGTGCTCAACGACCGCGCAATGGACCTGCTCACGCAAGTCGGCCTGACCGATTTCGCCGATACCACCACGGTCGAACTTTCCTACGGACGCAAGCGCGCACTCGAAATTGCGACCACGCTTTCAATGGAACCCGAACTCATGCTCCTCGATGAACCCACGCAAGGCATGGGTCACGAAGACGTTGACCGGGTCACGGCGCTGATCAAGAAAGTATCGGCGGGACGCACCATCCTGATGGTCGAGCACAACATGAATGTGATTGCCGGGATCTCCGACACCATCACCGTCCTTCAACGCGGCGAAGTGCTGGCCGAAGGCAGCTACGCGGAGGTATCGAAGAACGCGCTGGTGATGGAAGCCTACATGGGCAGCGCCGATGCCGCCCTCGCAGGAGCGCACGCATGAGCACGATTGTTGAGGAACGCCGCGCGGAACAAGCGCGTGATGCATCGACTCAGGTGCCGGCGCTCGAACTGGTCAACGCGCAAGCGTGGTACGGCGAATCGCATATTTTGCATGGCGTGGATTTGACCGTGCATCGTGGTGAAGTCGTGACGCTGCTCGGGCGCAACGGGGCAGGGCGCACCACGACCCTGCGCGCGATCATGGGTCTTACCGGCCGTCGCACGGGTTCGATTCGTATTGCCGGACATGAAACCGTCGGCATGTCGACGCACAAGATCGCGCACTACGGCGTGGGATATTGCCCGGAAGAACGCGGGATTTTTTCAAGCCTGTCATGCGAGGAAAACCTGCTTTTGCCACCGCTCGTGGGTGACGCGAAGGACGCAATGTCCATCGACGAAATCTATTCCATGTTCCCGAATCTGAAGGAACGACGCGTGAGTCAAGGCACGCGGTTGTCGGGCGGGGAACAGCAAATGCTGGCTGTGGCGCGCATCTTGCGCACCGGTGCAAATTTGCTGCTGCTCGATGAAATATCGGAAGGGCTTGCACCTGTCATCGTTCAGACGCTCGCGCGGATGATCATGACGCTCAAGGCGCGGGGTTACACCATCGTCATGGTTGAACAGAATTTTCGCTTCGCGGCGCCGCTCGCCGATCGCTTCTACGTCATGGAGCACGGGAAGATTGTCGAGCACTTCAATGCCGGGGAACTCGAAACGAAAATGCCGGTGCTGCATGAACTGCTCGGGGTTTAAACAGGTTCAACGCAACAGCACGCGGCTAGCCGCAAGAACAACAATTTAATGGAGACTGGAATGAAGAAGACCCTCGTGCGCCTGTCGGGAATTTGCCTGGCCGTCGCTACCGCCACGGCTTCGCTGATGGCTGGCAACGTTCAAGCAGCACCCGGCGACACAGTGAAGATCGGCTATATCACGGACCTTTCGGGTCTTTATGCGGACATCGATGGCCAAGGCGGCCTCGAATCCATCCGCATGGCAATCGCGGATTTCGGCGGCAAGGTGAATGGCAAGCCGATCGAACTGGTCTATGCGGATCACCAGAACAAGGCGGACATCGCGGCATCGCGGGCGCGTGAATGGATCGATCGCGACGGCGTGAATGTGATTATCGGCGGCACGAATTCGGCTACCGCGCTCTCGACCAACCAGGTCGCGGGTGAGAAGAAGATTCCGTACATCAACATCGGTGCAGGCGCAGACAACCTGACCAACGAGCAGTGCACGCCGTACACCGTCCACTACGCATACGACACCATGGCGCTCGCCAAGGGCACGGGTTCGGCGGTGACGAAGCAGGGCGGCAAGACGTGGTTCTTCCTGACAGCGGACTACGCGTTCGGCAAGGCGCTGGAAAAGAACACGTCGGACGTGGTGAAGGCGAACGGCGGCCAGGTGCTGGGCGTGGTGCGCCATCCGTTGTCCGCCTCTGACTTCTCGTCATTCCTGTTGCAAGCGCAATCGTCGAAGGCGCAAGTGCTGGGTCTGGCGAACGCCGGCGGCGACACCATCAATTCGATCAAGGCCGCGAAGGAATTCGGCATCACGAAGACGATGAAGCTCGCCGCTCTGCTGATCTTCCTGACCGACATCCATAGCCTGGGTCTCGAAACAACCCAAGGTCTGGTCGCTACCGATAGCTGGTACTGGAACAAGGACGCCGAAACACGCAAATGGGCGCAGCGCTACTTCGCGAAGATGAAGAAGATGCCTACGAGTCTTCAGGCTGCGGATTACTCCGCGGTCACCACCTACCTGAAGGCGGTGCAGGCGGCGGGATCGACGGATAGCGACAAAGTGATGGACCAGTTGCACAAGACCAAGATCAACGACTTCTACACGCAGAACGGCTACATCCGTGCAGATGGAAGCATGATTCACGACATGTTCCTGATGGAAGTGAAGAAGCCGTCGGAATCAAAAGAACCTTGGGATTACTACAAGATCACTGCAACCATTCCTGGCGATCAGGCGTTCGGCACCAAGGCGGAGACCCGCTGCGCGCTGTGGAAGTAAGCGGCCGGCAATGACCGCATTGCGGATTCGCGCGTGACGTTGTGGCGTGAACAAAACGGGCGGCACGCGGTTCGCATGATCGATCGACGTATGTCACCCTGACCGGGCGGCATGCGTCGAAACTACTTTGACGGCAGATTCAATGGAAATTTTCGGCATTCCGCTCGCGGCGATGATGAGCCAGTTGCTGCTCGGACTGGTGAACGGATCGTTCTACGCCATCCTGAGCCTGGGCCTCGCGGTGATCTTCGGCCTGCTTAATGTGATCAATTTCGCTCACGGCGCATTGTTCATGCTGGGCGCGATGCTCACATGGATGGGTTTCTCCTATTTCAACGTGCCGTACTGGGCGATGCTTGTACTCGCGCCGCTGATAGTGGGCGTGTTCGGGATACTTGTAGAACGGACGATGTTGCGCTGGCTCTACAAGCTCGACCATCTCTACGGCTTGTTGCTGACGTTCGGGCTTACGCTGGTAATTGAAGGCGTGTTTCGCTCGATCTACGGTTCGTCCGGGCAACCTTACGATGTACCGGCGTTGTTGTCCGGCGCGACGAATCTCGGCTTCATGTACCTGCCGAACTATCGCGCGTGGGTGGTGCTGGCGTCGCTCGTGGTGTGCTTCGCGACGTGGTTCGTGATCGAGAAAACGCGGCTGGGTGCGTACCTTCGCGCGGGCACCGAGAACCCTAAGATGGTCGAAGCATTCGGGATCAACGTGCCCTTGATGGTGACGCTCACCTACGGCTTCGGCGTTGCGCTCGCGGCGTTCGCCGGCGTGCTGGCCGCGCCTGTTATCCAGGTGTCGCCGCTGATGGGGCAGTCGATGATCATCACCGTGTTCGCCGTGGTTGTTATCGGCGGAATGGGGTCGATCATGGGTTCGATACTCACAGGCCTGGGGCTTGGCGTGATCGAAGGCCTGACGCGCGTGTTCTATCCTGAAGCCTCAGCGACGGTGGTCTTCGTCATCATGGCGCTGGTGCTGCTGGTGCGCCCGGCGGGACTTTTCGGCAAGGAAAAATGATGGTTAGAAAAGTACTCTATGCCGTGTTGCTGGCCGGCCTGATCGCGGCGCCGTTTCTCGGCGTGTATCCGGTCTTCATGATGAAAGTGCTGTGCTTCGCGTTGTTTGCGGCGGCGTTCAACTTGTTGATCGGCTATACGGGCTTGCTCTCGTTCGGTCACGCAATGTTCCTGGCCAGCGCAGGTTACTCAGCGGGTTACGCCATTCAGACGCTTGGATTCACGCCGGAACTCGGCGTGATCGCGGGCACGGCCGTGGCGACGTTGCTGGGTCTGATCGTGGGTTTGTTCGCCATTCGCCGCCAGGGCATCTACTTCGCGATGGTCACGCTGGCGCTCGCCCAGATGGTGTATTTCGTGTTCCTGCAGGCGCCATTCACGCATGGCGAGGACGGTCTGCAAGGCGTCCCGCGCGGCAAGCTGTTCGGCGCAATCAGCCTTAGTTCGGACCTGACGCTCTACTACATCGTGCTGCTCGTGATGGTGCTGGCGTTCGGGTTCATCGTGCGTGTCGTGCATTCGCCGTTTGGTCAGGTGCTGACCGCGATCAAGGAGAACGAGCCGCGCGCAATCTCGCTCGGGTATGACACGTCGCGCTTCAAGCTCTTGGCGTTCGTGTTGTCGGCGGGACTGGCGGGGCTGGCCGGCGCGCTGCAAACGCTGGTGCTCGGCTTCGAAACTCTCGGCGATGCCTACTGGACCATGTCAGGTCTCGTGGTGTTGATGACGCTTGTCGGCGGCATGAGCACGATGTTCGGGCCGCTTGTTGGGGCGTTCATTATCGTGGCGCTGGAGAACCGTCTCGGCGATATCGGCAGCGGATTGTTCTCACTTACCGGCGTTGAATGGTTCAACTCGCTTGGAGAGTCGGTGACGATTGTGACGGGCCTGATCTTTATCGCTTGCGTGTTGCTTTTCAGGCGCGGGATTGTCGGGGAAATCATTGCGCGGGTTCGTCCGTTGCGCGGCTAACGCAACTCACATGGACCTGATGCAATTTACTTGGCGATCCAAACTAATTGAGTGACTTAAAACCTTCGCTCGATGTTTCATTAACCTGGCATGAATAAACGAGCGCCCAATAAAGGTGCTGTCATGCACCACTAGGGTAAATGCTAGGTTGTCGGTATTCGTTGCGCAATCTAATATCCGTTTCAGTTCTGTTGCACCCGAATTTTGAGGTGGAGAACGAGGAGACAACGAGGCATCAAGTGCCCGACCGAAAGCGCTGTTGGATGATTCCAACAGCGCTTTTTATTTGTGCTTCACGTTTATCAATTGCTTTTCATCTGCTTTTTCTCTTCTTTCCGCGCGAGTCCGTCGGCGACTTCCAATACCTGTCCAGCGCATTAATTTATCCATTTTTATACGGGTTTTCCCGCGCATTTTCTAATGCGTGCGGTGGCACGCATCAGCACGTTTAAATCCCTTCAAAACGCTTGCTCCATGCGGTTCTCGTCCGCTACACTCGCATTCACCGACCGCGTGGTCGGGATATAAAGATCGTAAAATTGCGCCAGTGAACAAAACACATTACGGGGCATATCAATGAAGTTGGCTTTACGCTGGATCTCGGCGGCGGTATTCGTCGCGAGCGCATCCTCAGTGATTAGTACGCAAGCTTTGGCTGACGTGAAAATTGGTGTGACGTTATCTGCAACTGGGCCGGCTGCATCGCTGGGAATTCCGGAAAAGAACACCATCGCGTTGCTGCCGAAAGAAATCGCCGGACAGAAAATGCAGTACATCGTCCTCGACGACGCGACGGATTCCACGCAAGCGGTGAAGAACGCCCGCAAGCTGACGAGCGAAGATCACGTCGATGCGTTGATTGGTTCTACCGTCGTTCCCAATTCGCTCGCCATGATCGATGTGGCTTCGGAAACTTCCACGCCCATGATCTCGATGGCCGCGGCGGCGACCATCGTCGAACCGATGGACGCTAAACGCGCGTGGGTATTCAAGACGCCGCAGAACGACATCCTGATGGCGACCGCGATCGCGTCGCACATGTCGAATCACGGCGTGAAGTCGGTGGCGTTTATCGGCTTTAGTGACGCATACGGCGAAAG
The DNA here is from genome assembly GCA_963708695.1 of uncultured beta proteobacterium. Lineage (GTDB taxonomy): Bacteria > Pseudomonadota > Gammaproteobacteria > Burkholderiales > Burkholderiaceae > Caballeronia. The sequence goes on along the minus strand of CAVPTS010000010.1, from coordinate 12,620 downwards.
CTGGTTCAAAGAATTCACCAAGGCCGCCGATCTCGCGAAGATCAAGGTGGTCGCGAATGAACGGTTTGCGCGTAACGATGCATCGGTGACAGGGCAGGTTCTCAAGGTCATGTCGCAGAACCCGGATGCCGTGCTGATCGCCGGTGCCGGTACGCCGGCTGCGCTGCCGCAGAAGACGCTGAAAGAGCGGGGCTATAAGGGCAAGATTTATCAGACGCACGGCGTGGCGAACAACGATTTCCTGCGCGTGTGCGGCAAGGATTGTGAGGGCACGTATCTCCCGGCCGGGCCGTTGCTGGTCGCCGCGCAGTTGCCCGATTCGAACCCGGTGAAGAAGTCCGCGCTGACTTATAAGCAGGCTTATGAAGGCGCGTACGGTGCGGGCTCCGTGTCCACGTTCGGCGGCCACGCCTGGGATGCCGGACTGTTGCTGCAACGAGCCATTCCTATCGCGTTGAAAGCGGGGCAGCCGGGCTCACAGGCGTTTCGCGAAGCATTGCGCGCAGCGATCGAAAGCACGAAGGATCTGCCTGGCGCGCACGGGATTTTCAACATGAGCGCGACCGATCATTCGGGACTCGATCAACGCGCACGCGTGATGGTCGAGATCGTCGGCGGTCAGTGGAAGCTCGCCAAAGACTGACGGCGACCGACACCACGATATAAACCCACCCAAGGCGCGTTGCTTCGAACGCGCCTTTTTTTTAGCAGCCTGGGCGTGACGGCTAACGCTGAGGGAAAACGAAAGTAGATTGAGCGGCAACTAAACGAAGACCGCACGACAGAGATTCATAACAACTCGCAGTAGCGCACCAGCGTGCGCGATGGCATAGCGTCTGGAGACGATGCAATGAAGAAGATCAAACAGTGGAAGTGGCAAGGGCAACTCACCAGCGCGGCGCTCGGCGTGGCGCTCGCATTTGGTGCGAGCACCGTGTTTGCGCAGGTGAAGATCGGCGTGACGTTATCGGCGACAGGGCCGGCGGCATCGCTTGGAATTCCCGAGAAAAACACCATCGCGTTGTTGCCGAAGGAAATTGGCGGGAAGTCGGTGGAGTACATCATCCTCGACGACGGTTCCGACACCAGCCGTGCAGTGCAGAACGTGCGCAAGCTGATTGATGAAGATCACGTCGACGCCATCGTGGGTTCCACGGTCACGCCCAATTCCCTCGCCATGCTCGATCCCGCGAGCCAGAGCAAGACGCCGATGATCTCCATGGCCGCATCGGCCGCGATCATCTCGCCGATGGACGCCAAGCGCGCGTGGGCATTCAAGACGCCGCAGAACGATAGCCTGATGGCCGACGCCATCGCCGAGTATATGGAGAAGCATGGCGTGAAGACGGTGGGTTTCATCGGCTTCGCGGATGCCTATGGCGATGGCTGGACCAGCGTGTTCAATACGGCGGCGGCAGCGCACAAGCTGAAGATCGTCGCGAATGAGCGCTTTAATCGCACCGATACCTCCGTCACAGGCCAGGTGCTGAAGATAATGAGCGCGAATCCGGATGCGGTGCTGATCGCGGGCGCGGGCACGCCGTCGGCATTGCCGGCGAAGGCGCTGAAGGAGCGGGGTTATAAGGGCAAGGTTTATCAGACGCACGGCGTGGCGAACAACGACTTCCTGCGCGTGTGCGGCAAGGATTGCGAAGGCGAATTGCTGCCCGCCGGGCCGATCCTCGTCGCGGATCAGCTGCCGGACAGCAATCCAGTGAAGAAGTCATCGCTTGCTTACAAGGCGGCTTATGAGAAGGCGTATGGCGTAGGGTCGGTATCCACCTTCGGCGGTCACGCGTGGGACGCCGGCCAGATGTTGCAACGGGCAATTCCCGAAGCGCTCAAGACAGCTCAGCCCGGCACGGAGGCGTTTCGTGAAGCACTGCGCGCCGCGCTGGAAAACATGAAAGATCTGCCGCTCGCGCACGGCGTGATGAACACCACACCGGCCGATCACAACGGCCTTGACGGTCGCGCGCGCGTGATGGTGCTGATTGTCGATGGCAAGTGGAAGCTGCAGAACGACTAGCGTCATCGTCTGCTTGCGTGCCGGCAATTTGGCGCGTTAGCGTTGCGACGCCCGGCGTTCCGGGGTTTCAATGATGGCCTGAGGCTGCGTCTTTTCGCGGCGCCAGGCCATGTTTTCGATGGGCTGACCCGGCAGCCCTCCAGTTACAGAACGCTCCTAAAGAGGAAGTATGGACTTATCGATTGCGGCGATTCTCGCGCAAGACGGCATCACCACGGGCGCGATCTACGCATTGCTCGCGCTCGCGCTGGTCCTGGTGTTTTCGGTGACGCGTGTCATCTTTATCCCGCAGGGCGAGTTCGTGGCGTACGGCGCCTTGACGCTCGCCGCGCTGCAAACCCAGAAGCTGCCGGCAACTTGCTGGCTGCTGATCGCGATGGGCGTGGGGTGCTTCATCGCGGAGATAGCGGGGATCGCGCGGCATCCTTCGCGACATAGGCAGATCGGACGCACGCTTGCCATGCTCGCCGGCAAATACCTGCTGTTTCCGATCGCGGTCTATGCGTTGACGCAGAGCATCTTGCTGCAACCGCTGCCGATGATCGCGCAGATCGCGCTGACGCTCCTGATCGTGATTCCGATGGGGCCGTTCGTCTACCGGCTCGCGTATGAGCCGATTGCCGAAGCGAGCACGTTGTTGCTGCTGATCGTGGCGGTCGCCGTGCATTTCGCGATGGTCGGCCTCGGCCTCGTCATGTTCGGTGCGGAAGGCTCGCGCACGACCGCTTTCTCCGACGCCACGTTCAACCTCGGCGGCGTTTCGGTCTCCGGCCAAAGTATCTGGGTGGTCGGCACGGCCGTGGTGCTGATCGTCGCGCTGTATTTCTACTTCGACCGCACGATCTCCGGAAAGGCGCTGCGCGCGACCTCCGTGAACCGGCTTGGCGCGCGGCTGGTGGGCATCGGCACGACGCAGGCTGGACGGTTGGCGTTCACGCTCGCGGCCGGCCTGGGCGCGCTCTGCGGCGTGCTGGTTGCGCCGATTACAACCATCTACTACGACTCGGGCTTCTTGATCGGCTTGAAGGGTTTCGTCGGCGCGATTGTCGGCGGATTGGTGAGTTATCCGCTTGCGGCGGCCGGGTCGCTGCTGGTCGGGCTGCTGGAATCGTATTCGTCATTCTGGGCGAGCGCATACAAAGAGGTGATCGTGTTCACGCTGATCATTCCGGTGCTGTTGTGGCGGAGTCTGGCAAGCCCGCATTCGGATGAAGACGAGGAGTGACGCGATGAAATTCCTGATGCAAAAGAAGCTTTTCTGCGTGTTCCTGCTCGTGGTGTTCCTGCTGCCTGTTCTGCCTCAGCCCATTCGCATGCCTGAGTACTGGATCACGCTGCTGAATTACATCGGCTTGTATTCCATCGTCGCTATCGGGCTGGTGCTGCTGACCGGTATTGGCGGGATGACGAGTTTCGGGCAAGCGGCGTTTGTGGGTATCGGGGCTTACTCGACCGCTTATCTGACGACGCAATTTGGCGTCTCGCCATGGCTGGCGTTGATTGTGGGCGTGGTGCTGACGGCGCTGATCGCGTTGCTGCTTGGAATGGTAACCATGCGGCTGTCCGGGCATTTCCTGCCGCTCGGGACGATTGCCTGGGGATTGTCGTTGTTCTTCCTGTTCGGGAACCTCGAGTTTCTCGGCAAATACGATGGCATCAACGGCATTCCGGTTCTCAATCTGTTTGGCTGGCATCTGGAATCGGGACGATCGATTTACTACTTGATCTGGGTTGTGGTGCTGCTGGCGGTCGTGTCTGTTCAGAATCTACTTAATAGCCGTCCCGGCCGGGCGATTCGTGCGCTGCGCGGCGGCGGCACGATGGCCGAGGCCATGGGCGTGAACACCGCGTGGATGCGCGTGGTGATCTTCGTCTACGCGGCCGTGCTGGCGGCAATTTCAGGCTTTCTGTACGCGCACTTGCAGCGCGCGGTGAATCCGACACCATTCGGTTTGAATCACGGCATCGAATTTCTGTTTATGGCTGTGGTCGGTGGCGTGTCTCATGTCTGGGGCGCGGTGCTGGGAGCGACAATTCTCACGGTTCTGCAAGATTATTTGCAGACGTTGCTGCCGAAACTGCTCGGTTCGAACGGCAATTTCGAGATCATCGTGTTTGGCGTGTTGATGGTGCTGTTGCTTCAATACGCACGGCAAGGCGTATGGCCGTTCGTGGCGCGGTTGTTTCCCAGTGGTCCGCGGGCTCGCGTTCCGGACCACGCAGACGCGCTGCCGCAGCGCCCGAAGCCTGCCACGGGCGAGCCGTTGCTGATCGTCGATAAGGCCCGTAAGCAGTTCGGCGGTCTGGTCGCCGTCAACGATGTCAGTTTTCAAGTGAGGGCGGGCGAGATCATCGGCTTGATCGGACCTAATGGCGCGGGGAAATCGACGACGTTCAATCTGGTGACAGGGGTGCTCCAAGCCACGAGCGGATCGATCACATTCCATGGCGAACGGATCGATGCGCTGACTTCACGTGAAATCGTCAAACGCGGTATCGGCCGGACGTTTCAACACGTTCGACTGCTATCAGGGATGACGGTTTTGGAGAACGTCGCAATTGGCGCGCACCTGCGTGGCAAGACTGGCGTCTGGCGCAGCGTGGCGCGGTTGAATGCGGCGGAGGAAGCGCGCTTGATGTCCGAAGCGGCGAAGCAGATCACACGGGTCGGGCTGGAAAAACATCTCTACGACGAGGCGGGCAGTCTCGCGCTCGGGCAACAGCGAATTCTGGAGATTGCCCGTGCGTTGTGCTGCGATCCGACTTTGTTATTGCTGGATGAGCCTGCGGCGGGTTTGCGCTATCAGGAAAAACAACAGCTGGCCGAGCTGCTGCGCCGCCTGAAGGGCGAGGGCATGAGCATCCTGCTGGTGGAACACGACATGGATTTCGTGATGAATCTCACCGATCGACTGGTGGTAATGGAGTTCGGCACTCGGATTGCGGAAGGTTTGCCGGAAGACGTACAGAAAGATCCGGCCGTGTTGGAAGCTTATCTTGGTGGGGTGGATTGATGGCCGATGCAATTCTTCAAGTCGCCGGCTTGTCCGTTCGATACGGCAAGGTCGAAGCGCTCCACGATGGGAAGTTGACCGTCGGAGCGGGGCAGATCGTCTCGGTAATTGGACCGAATGGCGCCGGTAAATCGACATTACTCAACGCAATCATGGGTGCGCTGCCTTCAAACGGTTACGCCAAAGGCACTGTTGTATATCTAGGCGAAGACGTGTCCGTGCTGCCAATCGAGAAGCGTGTTTCACGTGGAATGTGCCTCGTGCCGGAAAAGCGCGAGTTGTTTGCCAGCATGACCGTGGAAGATAACTTGGTTTTGGGTGCGTATCGGCGCAAGAGGGCGGGTGAGCGAAATTTTCTCGATCAACTCGATCACGTGTTCGAATTATTTCCGCGGTTAAAGGAACGCCGGAAGCAGGCGGCTGGCACGTTATCCGGTGGCGAGCGGCAAATGCTCGCAGTGGGCCGTGCGCTGATGGGCAAGCCAGATTTATTGATGCTCGATGAACCGAGCCTCGGACTTGCACCATTGATCGTGAAAGAGATATTCCACATCATCAGCGCGCTTCGACAGACGGGTGTTGCTACGCTGTTGATCGAGCAAAACGCACGCGCTGCGCTGCAAATCTCGGACTACGGCTACGTGCTCGAAACCGGCGAATTTGCGATGGAAGGTGCGGCCACGGATTTAGCTCACGATCCGAAAGTGATTGAAACTTACTTGGGGTTGGCTAAAAAGGTCGCTTAACCGATTTGTTCTAACGAAATTCGATGGCGTGTTTCACGTGAAACACGCCATTTTTTTCGTCTTGGCTATTCAGCGCCGAATCGTGACAAAAGCTAACCGGTATAATTCTTCGATATCTCTTTCGAAGGTCCGCCAGATCGCGCGGGAACCCATGCTTTATCCAACTGAATTCGATGTGATCGTCGTCGGTGGCGGCCACGCTGGAACTGAAGCCGCATTGGCCTCGGCCCGAATGGGCGCATCCACGCTCTTGCTGACTCATAACATTGAGACGCTGGGCCAGATGAGTTGCAATCCCTCCATCGGCGGGATTGGCAAGGGGCATCTGGTCAAGGAAATCGACGCGTTGGGCGGTGCAATGGCCGCAGCAACCGACGAAGCGGGCATTCAGTTCCGGATTCTGAACTCATCGAAGGGGCCGGCGGTCCGTGCTACGCGGGCGCAAGCGGATCGCGTGTTGTACAAGCAAGCCATTCGGCATCGGCTCGAAAATCAGCCGAATTTGTGGCTGTTCCAGCAAGCGGTGGATGATTTGATCGTTGAAGGTGATCGAGTAGTTGGCGCTGTGACTCAGGTGGGCGTGAAATTTCGATCGAAATCGGTCGTGCTGACGGCCGGTACGTTTCTCGATGGAAAAATCCACGTGGGATTGAACAACTACACCGGGGGAAGAGCGGGTGATCCTGCTGCGGTGTCTTTATCGGCGCGGCTAAAGGAGCTTCGCCTGCCGCAGGGCCGGCTCAAGACGGGTACGCCGCCGCGTATCGATGGCCGTACGATCGACTATTCGAAGCTTGAAGAGCAACCCGGCGATCTCGATCCGATCCCCGTGTTCTCTTTTCTTGGCCGCATCGAGCAACATCCGCGTCAAGTGCCGTGCTGGGTGACACACACCAACGAGCGCACTCACGACATCATTCGCGCCGGTCTCGACCGTTCGCCGATGTACACCGGGGTTATCGAGGGCGTAGGTCCACGGTATTGCCCGTCGATTGAAGACAAGATCCATCGGTTTGCATCGAAGGATTCGCATCAAATCTTCCTCGAACCCGAAGGATTGACCACCAACGAGTTCTACCCGAACGGCATTTCCACGAGTTTGCCCTTCGACGTTCAGCTTGAACTCGTACGTTCGATGAAGGGATTGGAGCATGCGCACATTCTTCGTCCGGGTTACGCGATCGAATACGATTATTTCGATCCACGGGCGCTGAAGGCGTCGCTGGAGACGAAAGCGATCGGTGGTTTGTTCTTCGCCGGACAGATCAACGGTACGACGGGCTACGAAGAAGCAGCTGCGCAGGGCTTGTTGGCGGGGATCAATGCCGCATTGCAGGTCACTGGCAGGGACGCATGGTGTCCGCGCCGCGACGAAGCATATTTGGGCGTGCTAGTGGACGATCTTGTCACGCAAGGCGTCTCAGAGCCGTATCGAATGTTCACCAGTCGCGCTGAGTACCGCCTGTCGCTGCGCGAAGATAACGCCGATATGCGATTGACCGAGATTGGCAGAACGCTTGGCGTTGTCGATGACACTCGCTGGAATGTGTTCAACGAGAAACGTGATGCTGTTTCACGTGAAACACAGCGTTTGAAATCGACTTGGGTTAACCCTAAAACATTGCCAATTGATGAAGCCATTGCGTTGCTCGGCAAGCCAATCGATCACGAATACAGCCTAGCAGACCTGTTGCGCCGCCCGAACGTCACCTACGCGGACGTCTGCGCATTGCGCGGCCATACATCCGGCCCGGAAGCGCCGTTAGCGCAAGATCCGATTTTGTTGGGCCAGATTGAAGAGCAAATCGAGATCGCGGTGAAATACCAAGGCTACATCGATCGTCAAGCTGGCGAAATCGAGCGCAACGGCGCACATGAGAACACGCGCTTGCCTGAGACCTTCGATTACACCGAAGTGCGCGGACTTTCATTCGAAGCGCGTCAAAAGCTTATCCAGCACAAGCCAGAGACCATCGGCCAGGCATCGCGTATCTCTGGAATTACGCCCGCGACCATTTCACTGTTAATGGTGCATTTGAAGCGGAGCGCCGGATGGCGCGAGGCAAATCTGGATTCCACGGGAAATAACCGAGGCGGGCGCGGCAACGCTCGCTCAGTCTCGTGATGCAGCGTGAAGCCGGGGACACCGGGTTAAACGTACTTCTTGACGAAGGGATCGAGCAACTCGGCATCGCCGTCAGCGGTGAACAGCGGCAACGGCTACTCGATTACGTCGCGCTGCTTGCAAAGTGGAACGCGGTCTACAACCTGACTGCAATCCGCGACCCGCGCCAGATGCTGATTCAGCACATTCTCGATTCACTCGCGATCATCCCGTTCATCACACGACGCGAAGGCCCGTTGTCCGCATTGGACGTGGGCTCGGGCGGCGGTTTGCCCGGAATCGTCATGGCGATTGTTCTGCCGGACTGGAAAATCACGCTAAACGACATTGTTCACAAGAAGACCGCCTTCCAGTCCCAAGCAAAACTGCAACTCGGATTGCCGAATCTGTCGGTAGTGACGGGACGTGTCGAAAACCTGCGTCCAGGCATAGAGGTCCCAGGTCTTTTCGATGTAATCGTGTCCCGCGCGTTCGCAGAGCTCTCCGACTTCGTTACACTTGCGCGTCATCTCGTCGCCGACGACGGTCGCATCTGGGCGATGAAAGGTATCAGGCCGGAAGGCGAAATTGAACGGCTTCCGGCCGAAGCAAATGTCTGCTGTATCGAACGTCTCCGCGTGCCCATGCTCGACGCCGAGCGCCACCTGATCGAAATTAAAATCGGAGCGGCCCAACATTGAACACTGCAGTCGACATCTCACACGTGCCCGAAATTCAGCCCGAAACGAAGGGGCATATCACGATGGCAAAAATTTTCTGCGTCGCGAACCAGAAGGGCGGCGTCGGAAAGACGACCACAGCGGTCAACCTCGCAGCGAGCCTGGCGGCGCTCGACCAGCGCGTTTTGCTGATCGACTTGGACCCGCAAGGGAACGCCACGATGGGAAGCGGTATCGACAAAGCGGCGGTTGAAAGCACCGTGTACGACGTGCTGGTCAACGGCGTGACGGTGCGAGAAGCGTGCACCCGCACGGACGCCGTTCGCTATGACGTCTTGCCGGCGAATCGCGAATTGGCGGGCGCGGAAGTGGAACTGGTCGGCGTGGAAAATCGCGAGCGCGTTTTGCGCACGGCGCTAACCGAAGTGACAGCCGATTACGATTTCATCCTCATCGATTGCCCGCCCGCCTTGTCCTTGCTGACGCTGAACGGTTTGTGCGCTGCACACGGCGTCGTGATTCCGATGCAATGCGAATACTTTGCCCTGGAAGGCCTGTCGGACCTGGTGAACACGATCAAGCAAGTGCACGCGAACCTGAACCGCGACCTGAAGGTAATAGGATTGTTGCGCGTCATGTTCGATCCGCGCATTACGTTGCAGCAACAGGTATCGGATCAGTTGAAGCAGCATTTTGGCGACAAGCTCTTCGACGTCGTCATTCCCCGCAACGTTCGTCTGGCCGAAGCGCCGAGCTACGGATTGCCGGGCGTCGTATTCGATCGGGCATCTCGCGGCGCGCAGGCTTATATCCAGTTCGGCACGGAAATGATCGAGCGCGTTCGCGCGCTTTAACGGACAAAGCGTCAAGATGGCAGAACAAGGAAGCAAAATGAACGCGACGATGAAGAAGAAGGGCCTTGGACGCGGACTAGAAGCGTTGTTGGGCGGTAGCTCGGACATCACCGAAGCCGTGCGCAGCGAGGGCCTGCCGAGCGTTCTCAGGCTCGACGTGATGCAGGCCGGCAAGTACCAGCCGCGCACGCGCATGGACGAAGGCGCGTTGCAGGAGCTTGCCGCGAGCATTCGGGCACAGGGCGTGATGCAGCCGATCCTCGTGCGTTCTATCGGCGAAGACCGGTACGAGATCATCGCGGGTGAACGGCGCTTCCGCGCGGCGAAACTCGCCGGGCTGGATGAAGTGCCAGTGCTCGTGAAAAACGTGCCAGATCAGGCTGCCGCCGCGATGGCGCTGATCGAAAACATCCAGCGCGAGGATCTGAATCCGCTGGAAGAGGCGCAAGGCATCCAGCGTTTGCTCGATGAATTCGATTTCACGCACGAACAAGCGGCGGAATCGGTCGGGCGTTCGCGCAGTGCTGTATCGAATTTGCTGCGTTTGCTGAACCTCGCGACGCCGGTTCAAACCATGCTGCTCGCCGGCGATCTCGACATGGGTCACGCCCGCGCGCTGCTCGCCGTCGATGCCGCCACGCAGATTCAACTGGCCAACCAGGTGGTAAACAAGCGCATGTCGGTGCGTGAAACCGAGAAGCTGGTTTCATCGACGACCAAAGATGTGCCTGCGACAAAAGCGCGCGCCGCGAACGACGGCGGCCGCGATACGCGCCGGCTCGAAGAAGAGCTGTCCGACCTGTTGTCGGCGAATGTGAAAATCAAGATGGGCGGGCGAGGGCGCGGCAAGCTGCAAATCGATTTCGGCGATCTCGATGCGCTCGAGGGCATTCTGGCGCGCTTGCGCACCGGCGCAGCCGATGGCAAATCCGAAGCCATGGACAATTATCCGCCGCGCAGGCATAAGCAGATGCAATTGCCCGCGGACGTCAGTCCCGCCGAAACGAGTCCGCCGGCGAAAGCATGGGCGCTAATCACCAAAGAGCCCGTACTCGCAATTCTCATCGTCGCGTTGATCGCGCTGCAGATTCTGCATCCCAAGCCGTGGGCGTCGTTGCCCGGGCTGATCGACTGGCAGACCGTGCTGACGCTCGCCGGTTTGCTGATGCTGACGAAGGCCGTGGAGTTGTCGGGCTTTCTGATGTGGATGGCGCACCGCGTGGTGCATCGGATCCATGGCGAGCGCGGCCTCGCTTTTCTGCTGATCGGCCTTTCCGCAGCGCTTTCCACCTTGCTCACCAACGATGTCGCGCTGTTCGCCGTCGTGCCGTTGACGTTGTCGCTACACAAGCTCGCGCCGCTTCCCATTAAGCGCCTTGTTATCTTTATCGCGATCGCCGTGAACGCCGGATCGATTCTTACGCCGCTTGGGAATCCTCAGAATCTCTTTCTCTGGCAGACGAGCGGCGTGTCCTTCGTCGCGTTCGTGTGGGCGCTGCTGCCGCTGTGCGCAGCCCTGATGGCGATGCTTTACGTGCTGGCTGCCGCCATGTTTCACAACCGGCCACTCGATCTTTCCGGCGACACTGAACCCCATCCCGTCGATATCAAGCTTTGCACGGTGGCGTTCATCGCGTTCATCGCCTTCGTGGTTCTCGCCGACGCTCATCACGCTGGCCCCGGGCTAGCCGCTGTCGCCATCGGTTTCCTGTTGTGGCGCCGCAAGGTCGTGCTGAAGATTGACTGGCTGCTGCTGCTGATCTTCGTGCTGATGTTCATTGTGCTGCGCAGCGTGGCCGCTTTACCGTGGGTGCATCACGCCATCGCAAGCCTTGGCCTCGATTCGCCACTCAAGGCGTATGCGGCGGGCGCGGTGTTATCGCAGGGAATCAGCAACGTGCCGGCCGCAATCATGCTCGCGGAGTTCTCGAAGGATTGGCGCGCGCTGGCGTTCGGCGTGAGCGTCGGCGGCTTCGGAATTGCGATCGGTTCGCTTGCCAATCTGATCGCCGTTCGGCTGTCCGGCGAACGCGGCATGTGGGGACCGTTTCATCTCATATCGATACCCTTTTGGATCATTGCGGCAATCATCGGGGCGTGGCTCGTCTGAGCATCCAAATAATGGTGCGGCGCATTTAACGCCGCCACTGTCCTGTCGAAATACGACGCGAATCACGCGTGCTTCTCATCACTTCGATACTCGTTGTCCATACAAGCGAAATCTCTGTTCCGAGACGTGTTTTTAAGGCTTGTCCGCTTCTTTTTTGATGGCGCTAAGCTATTGAATCTGTGACAACAATCGCTTACAATCCCCCGGATTTATCAGCTTGGCGACTACGAAAGCGCGACGTAATTATGTTGCTGAACCCGGCAATAAACTAACGGCGAATGCGCAGGCTGTAACTGACTTTAGTGAGATGTGTGATGGCGGTGCGAGAGCAGAATCGAGCGCCGGAAGGCGGGCAAGATGGGCGCGATTCACGCCCTGCCGCGGATTTGACTGGTGGCAGCTTGACCGGTTCAACGCCCAACACCACTTCTTCCGGTCAGACGAGTCATGCGACGAACAGGCCGTTCGACGATTCGTGGGATGCCGAAGCACAAGATAACAAGACTGTTCCGCTTACGCGGGCAGAGGCGGAGACGCTGTTTGGTCCCGATGTGAGTCGTTCATCGCGTGTCACGCCCTTCAAGGTCGTGGCGGCGCAAATAGTTTTGTCCCTGTGTGCGACGTTGGCATGGTGGCTGTTCTACAGTCCACCGGGCGCTGCTGCGCCGGGCGCCGTACCGCTGTCCGCGTTCCTCGGGGGGGCGATTTGCTGGGTGCCGAGCGGATTGTTCGCCGCGCGTTTGAAAGCGAAGAGCGGCGCCGAGACCATCGCAAGCTGGATGATCGGCGAAGCAATGAAGATGGGCACGACGATTGCCATGTTCGTGGGCATTGCGTACGGTTTCAAAGGCGTGTTGTGGGTGCCGCTGCTAGTTACGTACCTCATCACGCTGAAGACGTACTGGATCGCGATGGCCTGGAAGTAAAAGGTTAAAGGCAAGAGGCAGAGGACAGCGCGTAGGACGAACATGACGCGCCAGGTAAGTGACGTCCGAACAGTATCAGAGCAAATTAATACGTGCGGAGTACATCTCCTGCATGCGGGCCCGTGCCCTGCGAACCGTCCGAAGATGGCGGTTTGAG
>CAVPTS010000009.1:0-343888 GCA_963708695.1 uncultured beta proteobacterium | reverse complement strand
CGCGGGAACCAAAAGCAGTGGTCTGCACGCTGGGGACACTTAAAACAGATTGTTGGGAGGCGTTTTCTTTGCTTCGTTTCTTTGTCGCCGAAGGACAAAGAAATGAAGTCCCGCCACGGACAGTGGCTAATAGTGATAAAAAATTTAGCCAACATTAAACCCGCGCTAACGTACGCAGCAGCAACCCGGCACTGACCCCGACCACTGCATCAGCTCCGCGCCCAAAACCCCGCCCGAGTGCGAACGAAAATCCCGCCCGGCAGAACCCCCAAACCGTCCACCGGCGCGAGCAAACCCCCTTACTTCCCTTCAGCAGCAATCGCCAATGCTGCCGCGTTAATCACCGCGGCAATCCGCCCGACATCTCGCAATTGCGTCGTACTCATCCCCTCACCAACCAGATTTTCATAGTGCGATTTCACGCAAAAGTGGCACTTACCAACAATCGATGCTGCCAGCGCATACATCTCGAAGCGCCGCTTATCGACACCACCATGCGACGCATACGCATTCATCCGCAACCCTGCCGGCTGGGTTTTCAGATCGGCGTTATCGGCCATTTCCAAATACGGATACCACACGTTGTTCATGCCCATCAACGCGGCAGCGGTCAACGCGCCATTCGTTTCCTCGGCCGACAACACACCAGCGTCACGGATCAAGCCAACAATCTTCGTGGCCTTGGCGGCATAAGCGGCGGCTAGCGCGACGCCCACGGCGTCATTGCCTTCCAGCGATGAACGCGCAATCGTTCCGTCCACGTTCAGGCGGATGTCCTTGGCATAGTCAGGAATGAGTTCTTTAATCGATGCGAGGAATTCCATTGATTTCTCCTATCTGATACGCGATAAAAAAGCCCGCCGGCTCGAGTCGGACTCGGAAAGCTGACGGGCTGGAGCGCAAGCCACGAAGGCCTTGGCTAGTACAAGTTACAACTTACAGCGTCGTACCGCCGACAGCGCGGTTGCACGGGCAAAGTTCGTCCGTTTGCAGGCCGTCAAGAATACGCAGCACTTCTTCCGGATTACGGCCGACGTTCAGGTTGTTCACCGAAACGTGCTGAATCACATTGTCCGGGTCGATGATGAACGTTGCGCGCAGCGCCACACCGGCTTCCTTGTCGCGCACGCCAAGCTGGTCGATCAATTCGCCCTTCACATCGCCGAACGAATAGTGGTTCAGCTTGCTCAGGTCCTTGTGTTCCCGGCGCCATGCCAGCTTCACGAATTCATTGTCCACGCTGCCGCCGAGCAACACTGCGTCGCGATCAGCGAAATCCGTAGCCAGTTTGCCAAACTCGACGATTTCCGTCGGGCAAACGAACGTGAAATCCTTCGGGTAGAAATACAGGATCTTCCACTTGCCAGGGAACGACTGTTCGGTGATCTCTTCGAACGCCGACACGCCATTTTCTTCGTGATGATTAAAACCCGGCTTGGCTGCAGTAACGGTAAACGCTTCGACTTTATCGCCCACGGTCTTCATATGAATACTCCTGTGTTCGTTGGAAGAAAATTAAGACTACCTGATCGCTATAACGCTCACATGACGCACCATCAAACTTGACGTCGATTGGCTGCGTTGAACGAGATTCACTATAACTCTATTAAACAAAATTATCAATAGATTTTAACTAACGCACTGGATAGCTTTTTACGAATGGACCGATAGCATTTGAGGATCATCGAGCGCAGTGATACGCCGCGCGCAACTAAGACCGGAGCGTGCGTTTCTCGATGACCGGGAAGTCGATGGTCACTTCGAAGCCCGCGTGCGGCGCCCGGTTGCGCAGCCGCAGCGTGCCGCGTTGCCGGGTGACAAGCCGCTGCACGATCGCCATGCCGAGGCCCGTGCCGTTCGCCTGCGTGCGCGCTGTGTCCACGCGATAGAACGGCCGCGTGATCAACGCAACCTGGTCTTCGGGAATGCCGCGGCCTTCATCCATCACCGACAACTCCACGCGCCCGTGACTGACTCGCGTCTGCAACGTGACCCGCGCGATGTCGTCTTCCGCGCTGCGGCCGTATTTGCGCGCGTTCTCCAGCAGATTGCCGATGACCCGCCGGACATCGGTGGGATCTCCCTCGATAACCGCGCCATGGGCAAGATCGGTCTTCATCAGCACGCCGTCTTCCGCGTAGAAACGCGCGGCCATCTCGCCGCCGATCAGCGAGAGATCGACGGCTTCAGCCATGCGCTGCATCGGCCGGGCGTAGTCGAGGAAGCGCCCGATGATCATGTCCATCTGTTCGATGTCATCGACCATCGCGAGTTTCGTCGCTTCGTCGGAGGGACTCATCTCGGTTTCGAGCCGCAAGCGTGCGAGCGGCGTGCGCAAGTCGTGCGAGATCCCGGCGAGCATCAGCGCACGGTCGGCGTCGAGCTGTTCGAGGTCCTGCACCATCTGGTTGAAGCTGCGATTAGTTTCAGCGGCTACACCCATGCCGCGCTCAGGCAAGGGTTCGGGTGATTGCCCGGAGCCGACCCTGCGCGCCGCCAGCGCCAGCCGCGCGAACGGCCGGTTGACGAGACTGGTGATGAACGCCGCGCCAAAGAGGGACAGCGCGAGCGCGAAGATGCCCCAGCCGGCCCATTGCAGGCCGGTGACGGTGTCGAGTTGATCGCGGTCGAGCGCGACCCAGTAATCGTCGTCGTCGATCTTGAAGCTGATCCATACGCCGGGGATGTCGTTGACGGATTGGGCGATCACCGTGTCGTTGCCGAGCCGGCCGCGCACGTCGCGCTCGATCAGGCGGTTCAACGACTCGTCGGGCTGCAGGCGGTATTTATCGGTGGTTTCGCGCGGGTACACGCGCACGCCTTCGTTGCTCTCCAGATCCTGCAGCAACGCGCGGCGCAGATCGGGATCGGAATAAAGGAGGGCGGTGCGGGTGAGTTTGACGACCGCGACAAGTTGCAGCGCCACGCGTTGGGCGCGCGGTTCGCGTTCGATCACCCGGAAGCTCTGGAACCACGCGGCGATGCTGACCGCTATCAGCAGCGCGATCAGGGCGAAGGTCCGCCAGAACAGGCCGCCGAACGCGAGCGTCAGTAGGCGCCTGTCAATCCGCATGGGTCTGATGCTCGTGCTCGTGGCGCGCGCGGGGCGCGGGTGTCAGGACTCAACCCTCAAGCTGCGCCATCGGGAATGAAGACATAGCCGAGACCCCACACCGTCTGGATAAAACGAGGGCTGCTCGGGTCCGGCTCGATCAGCTTGCGCAAGCGGGAAATCTGGACATCGAGACTGCGGTCGAATACTTCGTATTCACGCCCGCGTGCCAGTTCCATCAGTTTTTCACGCGACAGCGGTGCACGCGGATGACGTGCGAACACCTTCAGGACGGAGAATTCGCCGGTGGTCAGCGGAATTTCCTGGCCGTTCTTGGTCAGCGTGCGGGTGGCGAGATTCAGCGCGAACTCACCGAACTCGAAGAGCTCGGCGGTTTCGGACGGTGCGCCAGGCAGTTCCGATGGCGACTGCCGTCGCAGTACGGCATGAATCCGCGCGACGAGTTCGCGCGGATTGAATGGTTTAGGCAGGTAGTCGTCCGCGCCCATTTCCAGACCCACAATACGATCGACGTCTTCGCCTTTCGCCGTGAGCATGATGATTGGCGTGCGGTCGTTGCTGCCGCGCAGGCGCCGGCAGATTGAAAGGCCGTCTTCGCCCGGTAACATCAGGTCGAGGACGAGCAGGTCGAAGCGTTCTCGCACCCAGAGCTTGTTCATCGACGGCGCATTTTCAGCGACATAGACATTAAAGCCCTGTTCGCCGAGATAACGCCGTAAAAGATCGCGCAAACGGGGATCATCGTCGACTACGAGTATTTTTGAGGGATTTTTGGTTTCCATGTCGGCATCTTAGCGCGATTAGAAAGAGGTGCGAGTTTGACAGTTTTCTAAGGTAACAGATAGTTACAAAATTTACGGCGACTGTGGCACGACATATAGGTTCTATGCGTACACTCCTTTACCTAAGCCCGTCATTCGGTAGATACTCCATTAGTACAATGATTGCGCGTCAGCATTATCGCGACTCTTTAACGTCGATTCTGCATGCCACGCATACACGCCAAAGAGCCTGAGACTGTCCGGTTGTCGAGCAACGAAGGGAACAACATGAAGGGAGCGCGGCGGCGCAAACCTGTGCGCAACAAGCGCATCATCCGACTAACGCTTATCGCTAGCGCGTTTTACGCCGTGTTTGCCGTGCGCACCGCCTTTGCACAACCATCTCAGCCATCGCAGTCCCCCAATCGCAATCTGACGGAATCTGACCGGCCGGATTCGTCGCTGTATTCAACTTCGTCTGCATCGTCGTCTTCGTTATCTTCGTCCCGCAATTCAAATACACAGGGTGGCGAAAACGCGAGTTTAAATGCGCGTCCGTCAAGAACTCGTACCTTCGATGGACGCTTCATGCGCGCTCAGCATCGAATGGGAAAGCAGCCGCCCGCCGCTAACCGCGATCAGCCGATGCCTGCCATGCAGCCCACGCAGCAAGTCGACCCGCAACCACCCGAGCGCCCTCCGAGACACAGCGTGATGACCGCCGACGAGCGCCGCTTGCTGCGCCAGCATATTGAGGAAGCGGTTCGGGATCTTTACAAGCGCTGATTGTTTGCTCGTTGAGCGCGACGTTGCCGGTTGACGGCCAGCGCGGCCGGAACACGACGCAAAAAGCAAGAAAAAAGCAAGCGACCCATGAACAGACGCGCCTTCCTTTCGATGACCGCCGCAGCCAGCGCTCTCGCGCTGGCGCCATCGGCGTTCGCCGCACTGCCCCAACGCGATACCCGCACGACGATCGGCTACGGCAACATCCTGATCCTGGTGGAGCTGAAAGGCGGCAACGATGGCCTGAGCACCGTGATTCCGTTCACCGATCCCGCATACGCTGCGTTGCGTCCGAATATCGCCATTCGCCGGGAACAGGTGCTGCAACTCGACGACCGCACGGGCCTTCATCCCGCCATGCAGCCGCTGCTGCCGATGTGGAATGACCGTCAGCTCGCGATCGTGCAGGGCGTGAGTTATCCGCAGCCGAACCTGTCGCATTTCCGGGCCACGCAGATCTGGGATACCGGCTCACGTTCCGATCAGTATCTGCATGACGGCTGGCTCACGCGCGCGTTTCGCGCACGACCGGTGCCTACGGAATTTGCCGCCGACGCCGTGGTTATCGGCAGTGTGGAAATGGGGCCGCTCGCACTCGTTAACCCCACGGAATTTGCAAGTCAGCCGCGGTTTACGACGGCCGTAACGCCAAAGGAACTCGCCCCCGTTCCCGATGTGGGAACCGATATCGCTAAGGCGGCCGGCTGGTTGCGTCCGCGTTACGACCAGTTCGCACTCAAGACGCAATTCCCGGATGGCGCATTCGGGGCATCGATCAAGACGGCCATGCACCTGCTCGGGGCCAGCCATACCCCTACCGACCCGCCCCAAGCGGGGCAGGGCGTAATGGTGATCCGCCTTACGCTCAATGGCTTCGATACCCACCAGAACCAGCCGCGCCAGCAGGCGGCGTTGCTTGCGAAGCTATCGGAGGGATTTGTCGCGATGCGCGCGGCGCTGACCGAACTCGGCCGCTGGAACGAGACGCTTGTCATGACCTATGCGGAGTTTGGCAGGCGGCCGCGTGAGAACCAGAACAACGGCACGGATCACGGTACGGTCGCGCCGCATTTCATGATGGGCGGCCGGGTGAATGGCGGCTTGCACGGCGTCGCACCAGAATTGGCGCGGCTCGATGGCAATGGCAACCTGCCGCTCGGCGTGGACTTCCGGCAGTTATATGCGACGGTGCTCGGACCGTGGTGGGGCATGGATTGCGCCGCGATCCTCGGGCAGAAGTTCGAGACGTTGCCGCTGCTGAGAGTTTGACTCGTCCAGCGAAACCTGGCGAAACTTATCGAACCCGCCAGCTGATCCACAGTTTGCGAATGGGCGTCAACGCGATGCGCTGATGGAGCACCTGGAAATTTTCGCGTTCGATTTCATCGAGCAATGCCAGCGATAAAGCCACTTGCGAGCGCAGCACGCGCTGGGTCGCGCGTTCATCGGCGGGAATCGCGGCGAGGGCCTGATTGAGCGCATCGCGGGCGCGGCCGGTTTGAAAGCGCATGAGATCAATGAACGCGTCGCTGTATTTGCGGTTGATCAGGTCAGCCGCGGTGACCTTAAAGCGCTGCATTTCATCGATAGGGATATAGATGCGGCCATGGCGCGCGTCGTCGCCAAGTTCTTCCAGGCGTTCCGCCAGCATCAGCGCCGAGCCAAGCGCCGTGGCCCAGCTGACGACATCGTCCGGGCGGCGCGCGGTGGCACGCGCGACGATCACGCCGAACGCTCCCCCCGCGTTATCCAGATAACGCCTGAGACCCGGCCAGTCCAGATAGCGCGCCTGATCGAGATCCAGGCCGAAGCCATCGACCAGATTGTCGATGGACGCGCGGCCTTCTGCATCGAAGACGGGCGTGTCGGCCTTATGCGCGGCCAGCGCCTTGGTGACCGGATGCATGGGTTCGCCGCCGAACAGGCTCGCCAGTTCCTTTTGCCACCACGCGTGTTTGGTGCGCCCGATGGTCGGGTCGCTCGTTTCCTTGACCGTCTCCTCGAGTTCGCGGCGCAATGCGTGGAGCGCGGTGAGAAGCGCCTGCCGGGAAGAGGGCGCGCGGCGCAGTGCGTAGTACGTGCTTGAGCCATCGGGAGCGGCTTTTTTCTGGCAGTAGTCGTCGAAGTTCACGGCAATGGGGCGATGACGGCGCGAAGCCGGTTTGGTCCAGTTCAGAAAAAAAGCCATTGAAACTCAATGGCTCTGTGCGGTCTGGAAACAGGACAAGTAAGGGAGGACGAGCAATGGTTTTATCGGCGCAGGGAAAAAACTGCAAGCGACACGCATGAAAGAATTATATCTCCCGGATGAGAATGTGCTGCAATGCGGGCGCGGAAACGGAGAAGGGCGGATCGCCGCCACCTCTCGATAAAAACTTAGAGTTCCGAACTAAAACCGCCGCTTACTGCGGCTCGCAAACGACATCGAACTTATGCAAGACCGTCGGTCCGAACGTATTGCTGATGGCGACATCGGCGGCATCGCGTCCTCGTGCCATCAAAATGCGCCCGATCCGCGGCGTGTTATTGCGGGCATCGAAAGTCTGCCAGCTTCCGCCGATATACGCCTCGAACCACGCCGCAAAATCCATCGCGGTATAGGGCGGGGGTGTACCGACATCGCTGATATACCCGGTGCAATATCGTGCGGGAATATTCATGGCACGGCACAGGGTCACGGCCAGATGCGCGAAGTCACGGCACACGCCTTGACGCTCCTGATAGGCTTCCCAGGCAGTCTTCGTAGGCCGAGCGTGCGCGTAGTTAAACACGATGTGCTGATGGACGAAGTCGCAGATAGCCTGAACCCGCGCCCGTCCCGGCGGCGTATGCGCGAACAGTTTCCAGGCTGCGTCCGAGAGCAGGTCAGTCTCGCAATAGCGGCTGCCGAGCAAGAAGACCAGACATTCATTAGGCAGGTTTTCAACCGGATGCTGCTCGCCGTCAGGCCCGGGTTGCTCGTACTCTCCGGACACATCGAGCAAAGCCATTGTCGACAACAATATCTTTCCTGTCGGCGCGACCAGCCGGCTGCAAAGATTGCCGAAGCCATCGCGATACTGCGAGATCGGCACCGGTGGATCCACCTTCAGCACATCCGCTTGCAACACCTGCGGCGCGAAGGAAAAATGCGTGTTCAGCATGAGCAGCATCGGTGTCGGTTGCGCGCACTCATAGACCAGTTCGTAGCCAACGCGGAGTTTCATGGGAGCTACCTTGCTATGAAAGAGGACATCAGCGGTTTTCAGTCACGCTGACTTCGACGTCGAGGCCGCGAAACGAGCCGGGCTCACCGTTCCAGGTTCCCCAAAGCGGAAGGGCCTGATGAGGGCCCCACGCGACCGCGACGCGGATGAGGTGGCGATTGCCGATAATGCTGTTGGTCGGGTCGAAGTCGACCCAGCCAGCGCCGGGAAGAAAAATTTGCAGCCACGCGTGGGTTGCGCCGCCGCCGCGCGTGGCATCGCGCTCGGGCACGAAGATATAACCGCTCACGAAACGCGCGGCGAGTCCCAGCGAGCGCACCGCGTCCATCATGAACACCGCGAAGTCGCGGCAACTGCCGGTGCGCAGACGCAGGGTATCGGCGGGACGGTTCACGCCTTTTTCCGTGCGCCGGACGTATTTGAAGTCGTCGTTGATCGCCTGCGTCATCTCGCGCAGCAGCGCCATCGTGCCGATGGCTTCGCCGGGCGTGACAAAGCGCTTCGCCCACGCATCGACATCGCCATCCGGTTCCGGCCGATTGCGCGCGTTGACAAGATCCGACGCCTCTTCGTTCGTGTACGCAAACGGGAATGTGAGCGCGTAGCGTTCGAGCGCGTAGTCCGGCTGCGGCGTTTCGAAGTGCTCGAGCGTCACCTCGCTCTCGAACGTCAGCTCGGTTGCCTGGGTATCGAACGTGGCGACGGCGACCGAGTTGTCGAAGACGTCATGCAGCCAGCGCAGCCGCGCCGGTTCCGGCGTGATCTTCAATTGCGTGGTGACAATGCGCAGGTCGTGGCTGGACCTCGGCCGGAACATCATCCGATGTTCGCCGAAATCGACGGGTTCTGAATATCGATAGACACTCGTGTGCCGTACGGTAAAGCGTTGGGGCGGGTTCACCTGATTGCCCGTCCCGCGTGCAGGCCAACAGGCAGGAGGCCGCTGGTAAAAAAGCTTCGCGACCGCACCGCGAGAGTCGCGGCCTGATTGTTGAAAACCATGGTTGACCCTTTGATCGGGGTGTCTGGACGCTCCAGACACCGGAATTCAGGATACACGAGACAGTTCCAGCGAAAGAATTCGTTTGTGGCTTGGCAGGCGGCGCATGCGGGGTTATCAACGGACAAAATGAGCGGGCTGAGAACGGAGCCCCAACGGAGCCCCAAAAACGACGAAGCCTCGCAGATTTCGCTGCGAGGCTTCGTTTTTCATCTTGGTGCGTGAGGTCGGACTCGAACCGACACGACATTGCTGCCGTCAGGACCTAAACCTGGTGCGTCTACCAATTTCGCCACTCACGCGTGTTTTTGCGGCTGGTTTTCGCTTTACGCGCTTTACGCTTTAAAAACCTCGGGAAACCGTGTTTCCCGACGACGCAAGTGCATGCGTCGTGCCAAGCCCGGCATTCTAACCGAATCGATGACCAATGTCTGCAGGGGGAATGCCGGCTCCAGCAAAACCCGGCATCTAAAAACCAGGCGCGAACCAACCCCCCAAACCCGATTGCATAGCGGGGATGTCCTGCCTACAATCGCAAGCCATTCTCATTTATCCCATCTTCGACGGCGTTCTCATCGATGAACCGCACCTCGCGCAATCGCTTCGTTGCATGGCTCGGCATTGCCGCCATGTGGCTTGCCATTGTTGCGCCGGTGATCAGCCAGACGCTGGCCGCGCGGGAGCGTTTCGATCCGCAAGCCGCGCTCTGTTCCGCCGATGCCCCTGCGCAGATCGGCTCGTCTTCGCTCCATACCGAAGCGCAAAGCCCGGAGCACGCCGGTCACAACATGGCCGGCGTCGATTCATTCGACGCCTGTTCATACTGCGGCCTGCTCGCGCACAACGTTCCGCTCGTATCGGCGCCCGCTGCCGCGCTCGTGCGCATCGAGCGCGTTACGCGCCGGGCCGCCGCGCCGGTCGTGCAAGCTGTCCACGTCAAGTCGTTCAACGCCGCGTCTCCACGCGCGCCGCCCGTCGTTTCCTGAAGTCCGTCCGTTTTGACTGTTTGCCGTGACTACGCGCGCCGTTTGAGCGCGCGGGGCCGGCCAGTCTGCGTCCACTCATTCAGGATTTTCTTCGATGCTCAAGCTCCTCAAGCGAGCACGGCAGCCTTCAGGCTGCGGTGCCGTGGTGCGTCCGCGCGCGTTCACGTTTCATCGTCACGCGTGTTTGCCGCTTTCCCTGATGGCGCCGGCGTTCGCACTTGCCGCGCCCGCCGCTGCTGCTCGGAAACACCACCCGAAACCACGCTCGAAACCCGCGATGCCGATACCATGCAGCTCGCCCCCGTCGTCGTAACAAGCTCAGCGAACGCTTCCGGCCCGTTCTCCGCTCGATCCCAATCTCCCCGCCACGATCGCCACGGTCACGGCGGAACAGTCGCAATACTGGAACGTGGTGACGGCCGAGGATGTGCTGAAGTACGTGCCGAACATGGCGGTGCGCAAGCGTTTTATCGGCGATGTGAATTCGCCCATCGCCGTGCGCGGCACGAGCAATTCGCAAACGGCGCGCGGTCTGGTCTATGCCGATGGCCTGCTGCTCAGCAATTTCCTCGGCAACACGTTCACCTTCGCGCCGCGCTGGTCGATGGTTTTCACCGATAACATCGAACGCACCGATGTCATCTACGGCCCGTTTTCCGCCGCTGTATCCGGGCAATTCGATCGGCGCGACGGTGGTCATCACCACGCGCATGCCGAAGAAATTCGAAGCCGATGCCCACGTCCAGGCGTTCACCCAGCACTTCGATCTGTTCGGCGTGAATCGCAGTTTCAACGGCACGAATTCATCGGCTCGCATCGGCGATAAAAACGGCAACCTGTCCTGGCTGATCGGCGTCGATCATCTGGAAAACACCGGCCAGCCGCTGCAATTCGCGACGCTGGCGGCATCGAAGACGCCGGCGCCGCGCCACGGATCGTCCCGTCACCGGCGCGTATTTCTACAACGACCAGAACAACGCGCGCACGGCGGTTCTGGGCGTGACGGCGGAAGGCATCGAACGGACGTTTCAGGATCAGTTCAAGCTGAAGCTCGCCTACGACTTCACGCCGACGTTGCAAGCCGGCTTCACGCTCGGTTACTGGCATCAGAAATACAACAGCGACACGCAATCGTTTCTTCGCGATGCCGCCGGCAATCCGGTCTATAGCGGCCTCGTGAATATCGGCGGTTACGAATACAACGTGCCCGCAGCCAGCTTTGCGCCAAGCCAAGGGTGCGAGCGAGAACTTCCTGTACGGGTTATCGCTGAAAACGCGCAACGCGTCGGGCTGGAATGCCGAAGCCGTGGCCTCGTATTTCGATATCACGCAGAGCATTGCGCGCACGGCAAATTCGGGCGTGCCGGGCAACGGCGCGGGTACGATCGCATTCGGCGACGGCACCGGCTGGAAAACGCTCGACCTGCGCACCACCTGGACGCCCGCCACGCCCACGGCAGGCTGGGGCGCGCATCTGGCTATCGTTCGGCTATCACTACGACAACTACTTCCTCGACAACGAAACCTACAGCACGCCGGCTTGGCGCGAAGGCGGAGGCGACGTCGTTCGCCAACGCGTTCGGTGGCCGCACCGAGACGCAAGCCGTGTACGCGCAAGACGCATGGCGTTTCCTGCCGCGCTGGAAATTCACCTACGGCGCGCGCTACGAGAACTGGAACGCGTACGACGGCACGCGGGCGATCGGCGCGACGTCGCTGAATTACAGCGATGCCAGCCAGAGCCACTGGTCGCCGAAAGCCTCGCTCTCCTTCGATGCCACCCAGGACCTGCTGCTGCGCGCATCGATAGGGCGGGCCTACCGGTTCCCGACCGTCGGCGAGTTGTTTCAAGGGCAGATCACGGGCCTGTCGATCATCAATAACAACCCGAACCTGAAGCCGGAAGACGATCTGTCGAAGGAACTGACGGCCGAATGGCAGCACGGCAACGGCGTGTATCGCTTCACGCTGTTTCAGGACGATGTGAAAAACACGTTGTTCAGCCAGACCAATACGACGGTGATTCCGAACGTCACGAATTTCCAAAATATCGACAAGGTGCGTTCGCGCGGCGTGGAGACGAGCTACGAAGGGCAGGACGTGCTGATTCGCGGCCTCGATCTGATGGCGGGTATTGCCTACACGCAGTCGAAGATCATTGCGAACAGCGGCAATCCGGCGTCGGTGGGCAAGTACTTTTATCGCATTCCGTTGTGGCGCGCGAACGTGGCCGCCACCTGGCGCGCGACGAGTCAAACCGCCGTCACTGTCGCCGCGCGCTATTCGGGCCGCGAATACAACACGCTGACCAACACCGACACGAACCCGAACACCTACGGCGGCACGAGCACGTACACGGTCGTCGACGCCAAATTCACCTTCCGGCCGACCAAGCGAACCGAGCTTGGCATCGGCGTCGATAACCTCTTCGATCACCGCTACTACGTGTTCCATCCGTATGCGGGCCGGACGGTTTATGTCGAAGGGCGGATCGGGATCTGACGCCTGTTTCAGGCTTGCCGCTAACTGTTGAAGGACATCTCACATGCAATCCGCTTCTCTCTCCGATGCCCGCGCGCTCGCGCGGCATCGTCTGCTCTGGCGCTGGCATTTCTACGCCGGCTTGTTTGTCATGCCGCTGCTGCTGGTGCTCGCGATCACCGGCACGCTGTACTGCTTTCAGCCGCAGATCGAGCCGCTGCTGTATCACGACCGGATGATCGTCGACGCCCGCGCCGAGCCGCGTCTGAGCCAGCAAGTCTTGCTGGCGAAAGCGACTGCTGCCGAACCGCGCGACGCTACGCCGACCACCGCAGTCATCAACAACGATCCACGCCGCAGCGCCGAATTCGTGTTCCGGCTGCAATCGGGAGGGAGTGAAAGCGTTTATCTCAATCCTTATACGGGCGCTGTGCTGGGCCGGCTGAGTGTCGAGCATCGGTTGATGAAGCAGATCCGCAACCTGCATCGCGGATTGCTGCTGGGCAAGACCGGCGAGATCGTGATGGAACTTGCCGGCTGCTGGACGCTCGTGATGATCGGGACGGGCGTCGCGTTGTGGTGGCCGAATGCGCAACGGAGCGGTGGCCGCTTCGTGCCGCGGTTGTCGTCGGCGAAAGGTCGCGCGTGGTGGCGTGAACTGCATGCCGTCGGCGGCGTGTGGCTTGCGCTCGGCGCCTTGTTTTTCGTGCTGAGCGGATTGCCGTGGTCGAGCACGTGGGGCAAACAATTCAAGTCGCTGGCTACGTCGGCGCAGCTTGGTTATCCGCCCGGCGCGTGGGGCAGCGCGCATGTGCATTCCGCGAACGCCCGCACCGCGATGAAAATGGACGATCCCTCAATGGCCGATATGAAAATGGACGACCTGCCGTTGCCGCAGACGCCATGGGCGGTTGGCGAAACACATGTTCCGCACAGCGCCGCGACATCGCGACCCCACGATCCCGCTCGATCAGGTCATCGCGCTCGCAGCGCAAGCGGGAGTGAAGGACGGTTACGACATTGCGTTGCCGACGACTGCGCAAGGCGTGTACACCGTCTCGTACTTTCCCGCCGATCCTCAAGCCGAACGCACGCTGCATATCGACCAGATACAGCGGCCGGATTCTCTCGGACATCGGTTACGGCGATTACGGACGCGTGGCGCAGTGGATTTCGTACGGCACGTCGCTGCACATGGGACGCTATTTCGGCGTGGCGAACCAGATCTCTCGCTCGGCGATCTCGCTCGGGCTCGCCGCGATGTCGGTCGAGCGGCTTCGTGATGTGGCGCAGGCGCAAGCCCGGCAGGGCGGTCGGCGCGCCGGCGCGGCCGGCGTTGCATCCGCCGATGCGCGCGTGGATCGAGCGGTCTGACGGCGCTTGGCATCGTCTTCCCGCTGATGGGTTTGACGATGCTGATCGTGTGGGTATCGGACCGTCGTCGCTGTTCAGTTCGCGCGAGAGTACGCCGGCACGCGATGATCGTTAGGACTGGCTATCGCGCGCCGAACTTCAGGCGCGTCAATTGTTCGGCTTCGTTGGCGAGCAGCGTGGCGGCGTCGCGGATCGCGACCTCGAGCGTGATCGGTCCGGGCGCCGGCGAGAAGCAGCCGCTGAAATGTTCGGCGAAGCGCGGCAACGCGGCCGGATCGATCGCGCCGGACAGCAGCGTGGCCGCCACGCCGGCGCCCGCGCGTGCCGGCAGGCGATGAACGGCGCCTTGCCATGCAGCGTCTGCACGTCCGAGCGGCCTTCGCCGGTGATCAGCCAGTTCGGCGCCTTCGAGCGCGGCGTCGAGGCCGACTTCGCGCGCGACGACTTCCGCGCCCGGCTCGAATCTGCGCGCCGAGCATATGCAGCGCGAAGCCGAGGCCGCCCGCCGCGCCCGCGCCGGGTTGATCGCGCGCGCGTGCGTGCAGCGCCGGTTCGAGCAGATCGGCGAAATGGGCGAGGGCGGCGTCGATCGTCGCGCGATCTGCTCGGGCGTCACGCCTTTTTGCGGGCCGAAGACCGCGGTTGCGCCGTGTTCGCCGGTGAGCGGATTGTCGACATCCGACATGCCGATGAATTCGGCCTCGCACGAGCGCGCGGATCGAGCTGCGATACGTCGATGCGCGCGATCCGCGCGAGTTGCGACGGCGCGGGGTCGAGTTCGTTGCCGTGCGCATCGAAGAGTTTCAGGCCGAGGCCGGCCAGCAAGCCCGGCGCCGCCGTCGTTCGTGCTGCTGCCGCCGAGCGCGACGTAGAACGCCGCACGCCGAGATCGAGCAGCGCGCGGATCGCTTCGCCCATGCCGCGCGTGCTGCGTTCGCTTCGACCGGCACGGCCATGCCGTCGGGATCCGTGATGCCGACGACTTCCGCCGTTTCGACGATCGCGCTGCCGTCGGCGAGCAAGCCCGTGGCGGCTCGCGCCGTGTCGCCGCCGCGCCGCGCACGTTGATCACGCGGCGCTCGCCGCCGCGCGGCGAGCATGGCGTCGAGCGTGCCTTCGCCGCCATCGGCCATCGGGCAGATGCGGATCGTCGGCATCCGGCCGCGCGCGCGGCGGATGCCGGTCGCGATCGCTTGCGCGACCTGTTCCGGCGCTAAGCGAGCCTTTGAACGAATCGGGAGCGATGACGACGACGGGCGGCAGGGGACTGGACGGATAGTCGGCGGATGGGCGTTCGGCATGATGTCTCGAGTTATCGAATGGGCGTTGACGAAGTCTAGCGACATAGGCCTGAACGTACGTCAGATCGTATGCCGATACTCGCATGCCTTTCGATGCGCGCGGGCATATGCGAATGCGTTGCGGAGCATAGCAACTGCGACCGAGTCTGCCGGACACGCGCGTGCCGAAACGCGACTAAACATAGCGCCGCAGCGGAGCTCGCAAAACACGCGCCGAAAACAGCGCGGAAATCGGCGCCCGAAATCGCCGAGTATTTGACAAGCGCGAAGCTCATCGATCCCGCACGACCGCGCGCAAATAGTTTGCTAAAATTTTGGCTCTGTTGACTCAAACCGGCGTGCCGGTTTCCTGTCACGGTCTGGCTGAATGCGGCCGCGGCCGTCAGAATGCTGCAGGAACCGATGCGACGCCGTGCGCCTACCGTGGCGCGAGATCGAACCAGAACTGACCAGACACACGAACCCGAATACTCGATTTACTCTAGGACGATAGAAGCCATGGCTAACGTTGTTGAAAACCTCGGCAAGCTCGAACGCCGTGTGACGATTTCCCTGCCGAAAGATACGGTGCAAAAGGAAGTGGATTCGCGTATCCGTCAATTGGCGAAGAACGTGCGCATGCCGGGTTTCCGCCCGGGCAAGGTGCCGCTCAAGATGGTGACGCAACAGTATCAGGGCCAGGTTGAAGCCGAAGTGCTGAGCGACAAGGTCGGCAAGGAATTCTTCGACGTCACGCGCACGGAAAACCTGCGCGTGGCAGGCCAGCCGAGCTTCGCGCCCAAGGGCGGCGAAGAAGCCGGCGAAGCGCCGACTACGCGTTCGACGCGACTTTCGAGGTGTATCCGGAAGTCAAGCTCGGCGACGTCGCCACGGCTGAAATCGAACGCACGGTCACGACCATCTCGCGAAGCGGAAATCGACCGCACGCTGGAAATCCTGCGCAAGCAGCGCGTGCATTTCCACGCACGCGGCGAAGGCGGCGAGCATGGCGACGGCGGCGCGGACACGGCGGCCAAAGACGGCGACCGCGTGACGATCGACTTCGTCGGCAAGATCGACGGCGAAGTGTTCGAAGGCGGCAGCGCTGAAGATTTCACTTTCGTGCTGGGCGAAGGCCGCATGCTGCCGGAATTCGAAAAGGCGGCGCTCGGCCTGAAGGTCGGCGAGTCGAAGGAATTCGACCTGCAAGTTCCCCGACGACTACCACGGCAAGGACGTGGCCGGCAAGACGGCGCAGTTCACCATCACGATGAAGAAGATCGAATGGGCGCACCTGCCGGAAATCGATGCTGAATTCGCGAAGTCGCTCGGTATCGAAGACGGCGACACGACCAAGATGCGCGGCGAGATCAAGGACAATCTGGAGCGCGAAGCCAAGCGCCGCACGCAGCAGATCGTGAAGAACCAGGTCATGGACGCGCTGCTTGAAGATTTCCGAACTCGACGTGCCGAAGGCGCTGATCGAACAGGATCAGCAACGTCTGGTCGAAATGGCGCGTCAGGATCTGCAACAACGCGGCGTGCCGAACGCAGCCGACGCTCCGATCCCCGCAGAAATGTTCGCGGAACAAGCTGAACGCCGCGTCAAGCTGGGCCTGGTTCTGGCCGAACTGGTCAAGGCCAACGAGCTGCAGGCGAAGCCGGAACAGATCCGCGCGGAAGTCGACGAATTCGCGAAAAGCTACGAAGACCCGAAGGAAGTCGTCCGCTGGTATTATTCGAATCAGCAGCGCCTCGCCGAAATGGAAGCGTACGTCGTGGAAAGCAACGTCGTCGATTTCGTGCTCGGCAAGGCCAAGTGAGCGACAAGGAAGTAAGCTTCGAAGAACTGGCCAGCGCAACGGCGCAAGCGTAAGCAGCGTCGACAAGGCGTGCAGGGCCGTCGGAGTGACGGGCCGGCACGCCTTTTTTGCGTTTAGGTTGCATGGGCGTTTTCGGTGCGTCATGTCACGTGCGGCCGCGTGGCGCCACGTATTGGCACGTATCGCCACGCATTGCCGCTTCAACGGATGTTCCTTTGTCGTTCAGTATCCCTATTCCGAACAAGGATATTGCATGACCTTTCGCGCTCAATTGCTGGACACGCTCGCGTCGAACGCGCCGCATGATTTCGAAACCAAGGCGCTCGGTCTGGTGCCGATGGTCGTGGAAACGAGCGGCCGCGGCGAACGCGCCTATGACATCTATTCGCGTCTGCTGAAAGAGCGCGTGGTGTTCCTGGTCGGCGAAGTGAACGACCAGACGGCCAATCTCGTCGTCGCGCAGTTGCTGTTCCTCGAAAGCGAAAACCCCGACAAGGACATCAGCCTGTACATCAACAGCCCGGGTGGTTCGGTTTCGGCGGGCATGGCGATCTACGACACCATGCAGTTCGTGAAGCCGGACGTCGCCACGCTGTGCATGGGACTCGCCGCAAGCATGGGCGCGTTCCTGCTGGCAGCGGGCGCGAAGGGCAAGCGCGTGGCGCTGCCCAACGCGCGCGTGATGATTCACCAGCCGCTGGGCGGCGCACGCGGGCAGGCGTCGGACATCGAGATTCAGGCGCGGGAAATCCTGTACCTGAAGGAGCGTCTGAATCAGTTGCTCTCGCACCATACGGGTCAGCCGGTCGAACGTCTTGCACGCGACACCGACCGCGACAATTTCATGTCCGGCGACGACGCGCAAGCGTACGGTCTCGTCGACCAGGTTCTCCACAAGCGTCCCTGAAGCACCGCGCCGGCCGTCGGGGAATAACCGGCCGGCCGTTGCGGTATTGTCCCGGCAAGCATTGCTCCGGGTCCGCGCAGATTGCGCGAAGACCCGGTCTGCAACGCTTGCGCCAAAGCGGGAAATGGCGTTAAAGCACACGCCACACACGCTTTCATCCTCCGCATGTGCCATTTCTGCGTAGATGAATTGAGCGGCGTATTATGTAATCGAGTGTCCGGAGGCTCACACATCCATGGCGGACAAAAAAGGTTCTAACAGCGAAAAGCTGTTGTATTGCTCGTTCTGCGGCAAGAGCCAGCATGAAGTCAAGAAGCTGATTGCAGGCCCTTCAGTGTTCATCTGCGATGAATGCATCGACTTGTGCAACGAAATCATCCGCGACGAAGCAGCCGGCGCGGCGGAAGAGGCTGGCCTGACGAAGTCGGATCTGCCGAGTCCGCAGGAAATCAGCGAGATCCTGAACCAGTATGTGATCGGGCAGGAACGCGCGAAGCGGATTCTTGCTGTGGCGGTTTATAACCACTACAAGCGGCTCAAGCATCTCGAGAAGAAAGACGATATCGAGTTGTCGAAGAGCAACATCCTGCTGATCGGACCGACGGGTTCGGGCAAGACCCTGCTCGCGCAAACGCTCGCACGCATGCTGAACGTCCCGTTCGTGATTGCAGATGCAACCACGCTGACGGAAGCGGGCTATGTCGGCGAAGACGTCGAGAACATTATTCAGAAGCTGCTGCAGAACTGTAACTACGAAGTCGACAAGGCGCAGCGCGGCATTGTCTACATCGATGAAATCGACAAGATCAGCCGCAAGTCGGATAACCCGTCCATCACGCGCGACGTGTCGGGCGAGGGCGTTCAGCAAGCGCTGCTGAAGCTGGTCGAAGGCACGATGGCTTCGGTGCCGCCGCAAGGCGGCCGCAAGCACCCGAACCAGGACTTCATCCAGGTCGACACCACCAACATTCTGTTCATTTGCGGCGGCGCGTTCGACGGCCTTGAAAAGGTCATCATCGATCGCACGGAAAAGACCGGTATTGGTTTTGGCGCAAGCGTGAAGAGCAAAGTGGATCGCGACGCGGGCGAAGTGCTGCGCGAAGTGGAACCGGAAGATCTGATCAAGTTCGGCCTGATTCCTGAACTGATCGGCCGTCTGCCTGTGGTGGCGACGCTCGGCAAGCTGGACGAAGACGCGCTGATCAAGATTCTGACCGAGCCGAAGAATGCGCTGGTGAAGCAGTATCACAAGCTGTTCAACATGGAACGCGTCGACCTGGAGATTCGTCCGGGCGCGTTGCAGGCCATTGCGTTGAAAGCGATTCGCCGCAAGACGGGCGCGCGTGGTTTGCGCTCGATCCTGGAACAGGCGTTGCTGGACGTGATGTACGAGTTGCCGACGATGAAGGGCGTGAGCAAGGTCATCGTCGACGACAACACGATCGATGGCGACGGCAAGCCGCTATTGATCTACGAAGACACGCCGAAGGTTGCAGGTTCGAACTGAGTTGGGCTGTGTGTCGGCGAAAAAGCCGTTCATGGCAACGTGAACGGCTTTTTGTTTATTTTTCGGATATCTTGTGGACGTTACTGACACGTTACTGAGGCGAATTTTTTCGATTCACTGAACTTTTCCCACACGCTTAAGGCTTGCAATCCATTTTGCACGGCCTTATTTACGACTGAACTGATTCCACTACTGGGGAAATGAAAATGTCAGGAACCCAACTCCTCCCGCAGGAACGCATTACTCTCCCGCTGCTCCCGCTGCGTGACGTAGTCGTTTTCCCGCACATGGTGATTCCGCTCTTCGTCGGACGACCCGAAGTCGATCAAGGCACTCGAAGCTGCGATGGAAGGCGGCAAGCACATCATGCTTGTTGCCCAGAAAACCGCGGCGAAAGACGAGCCGACCGAAAAAGACATGTACGAAGTGGGATGTATCGCAAACATCCTGCAAATGCTGAAGCTGCCGGACGGTACCGTGAAGGTGCTTGTCGAAGGCTTGCAGCGCGCCAAGACGCTCACGATCGAAGAACAGGAAACGCAGTTTTCCTGCGACGTGATGCCGCTCGAACCCGACCACGCCGACAGCGCTGAAACTGAAGCGCTGCGCCGCGCGATCGTGTCGCAGTTCGATCAGTACGTGAAGCTCAACAAGAAGATCCCGCCCGAGATCCTGACGTCGCTGTCGGGTATCGACGAAGCGGGTCGTCTGGCCGACACCATCGCCGCGCATCTGCCGCTGAAGCTCGACCAGAAGCAGCACATTCTCGAGATGTTCCCGGTTATCGAACGTCTTGAGCATCTGCTTGCCCAGCTCGAAGCCGAGATCGACATTCTTCAGGTCGAAAAGCGCATCCGTGGACGCGTGAAGCGTCAGATGGAAAAGAGCCAGCGCGAGTACTACCTGAACGAACAGGTCAAGGCGATCCAGAAGGAACTGGGCGAAGGCGAGGAAGGTGCGGATCTCGAAGAACTCGAGAAGCGCATCACCAACGCGCGCATGCCGAAGGAAGCCAAGAAGAAGGCCGACGCCGAGCTGAAGAAGCTCAAGCTGATGTCGCCGATGTCGGCTGAAGCGACCGTCGTGCGCAACTACATCGACACGCTGATCGGCTTGCCGTGGCGCAAGAAGAGCAAGGTCAACAATGACCTCTCGAATGCGGAACGCGTGCTCGACGAAGATCACTTCGGCCTCGAGAAGGTCAAGGAACGGATCCTCGAGTATCTTGCGGTCCAACAACGGGTTGAAAAGGTCAAGGCGCCTATCCTGTGCCTCGTCGGGCCTCCGGGCGTCGGCAAGACCTCGCTGGGCCAGTCGATCGCTCGCGCAACGAACCGCAAGTTCGTGCGTATGGCGCTTGGCGGCGTGCATGACGAGTCCGAGATTCGCGGTCACCGTCGCACGTATATCGGGTCGATGCCCGGCAAGATCCTGCAAAGCCTGGCGAAAGTCGGCGTGCGCAATCCGCTTTTCCTGCTCGACGAAGTCGACAAGATGGGCATGGATTTCCGCGGCGATCCGGCGTCGGCTTTGCTGGAAGTGCTCGATCCGGAACAGAACCATACGTTCGCCGATCACTACATCGAAGTCGACTTCGATCTGTCGGACGTGATGTTCGTGGCGACGTCGAACTCGCTGAACATTCCGCCGCCGTTGCTCGACCGGATGGAAGTGATCCGCCTCTCGGGTTACACCGAAGACGAGAAGGTCAACATCGCGCAGAAGTATCTGTTGCCGAAGCAAAAGCGCAACAACGGCCTGAAGGAAGGCGAGATCGATCTCACGGAAGACAGCGATCCGCGACATCATTCGTTACTACACGCGTGAAGCCGGCGTTCGTTCGCTCGAGCGCGAAATGTCGAAGATCTGCCGCAAGGTCGTGAAGATGCTTCTGCTGAAGAAGGCGGAAGGCGCGGTCACGGATCGACGGCAGCAATATCGACACGTTCCTCGGCGTGCGCAAGTACCGACTTCGGTCTGGCCGCGAAGGAGAACCAGGTCGGTCAGGTGACGGGTCTCGCGTGGACGGAAGTGGGCGGCGATCTGCTGACCATCGAAGCCGCCGTGATGCCGGGTAAGGGCAACATCATCCGCACGGGTTCGCTCGGCGACGTGATGAAGGAATCGGTCGAGGCAGCGCGTTCGGTGGTGCGTTCGCGTTCGCGTCGTCTGGGTGTATCGGATGAAGCGTTCGAGAAGAAGGACATCCACATCCACGTGCCCGAAGGCGCGACGCCGAAGGACGGTCCGTCCGCCGGTATCGCGATGACGACAGCGCTCGTGTCGGTGCTGACCGGTATTCCGGTTCGCGCAGATGTGGCGATGACGGGCGAAATCACGTTGCGTGGCGAAGTGTTGCCTATCGGCGGATTGAAGGAGAAGTTGCTGGCGGCGCATCGCGGCGGCATCAAGCTCGTGCTGATCCCGGAAGAGAACACGAAGGATCTGGCCGAGATTCCGGACAACGTGAAGAACGCGATCGAAATCGTTCCGGTTCGCTGGATCGACAAGGTGCTTGAGCTTGCGCTCGAACGTGTTCCTGCAGCGTTGCCGGAAGAAGAAGCCGAAGCCGGCGACGCCTGCCGTCGGCGGAGAAGAAAGACACGCCAGCAGCGGGTGACTTCGTGAAGCATTGAAGCGTCTGATCGTAGGCGCGGACTGAAACGTCGCGCCGAGGTCGAGCGAGTTTATTAAAACCCGCGGTCAGTGCAATGACCCGCGGGTTTTTTATTGCGCGCGTCGCAACGTTTAGCCGCCTTTAGACGTGCAAGATTTCGTGTAAAGCCGCACCTCTAATCAGGCTCAATCCCGGTTGACACGAGGTGTTTCGGCTACTTCTAATGACCGCCGCACGTGGGCTTCCGAGCCCGTGCCTAGCAGCCTGTCATGAAGCTACTCCTTGCAGCATCGCCCAACAACAAATCATCATCCGGGGGATCACAATGAACAAGACGGAATTGATCGACCATATTGCGCAACAAGCCGATATCTCCAAAGCAGCGGCAGGCCGCGCGCTCGAAGCCGTGATCGGCGGCGTCAAGACGACCTTGAAGAAGGGCGGCTCGGTGACGCTCGTCGGCTTCGGCACATTTGCCGTGGGCAAGCGCACGGCGCGCATCGGCCGCAATCCGCGCACCGGCGATGCAATCAAGATCAAGGCCGCCAAGGTGCCGAAATTTCGCCCTGGCAAAGCGCTGAAGGATGCGCTAAACTAGCGGACTCGCTGGATACGGAGCGGTTTGAACAGCGCGTGATGATGCTTGGCGGGACATGCAAACACTGGCAGTATCGAATCGCGGCGCAGTTGAGTTAGCTTCATGAACAGTTTTCAGTCCAGCGAAGTTGCAGGATTGCGAAGCGGGTGCTTAGCTCAGTTGGTAGAGCGGCGCCCTTACAAGGCGTAGGTCGGCGGTTCGAGCCCGTCAGCACCCACCACCGTTTCGCAAGCAACGTCCAACGCAGCGTGAAGAAGTGCCAAGAAGTAACTAAAGACCCGCATAGCTATTTGCTCTGCGGGTTTTTTATTGCCTGTAGATTGTCCTGGACGGTCCAGCCAGGTCTGAAGTTTGAGCGTTGCATCTTTTGTTGTATCTTGCTTTTGGGCTCGCGCGGAGCTTTGCGCATACAACGAAAAGATATGAAAGCTGAAGCGGCGATGTAGTTCGGGCGCGTTACGGAAAATGGATACTGTCGGCAACTGGATCGTCTGCAAGACGGAGATAAAACATGATCGTCAAACAATATGTCGTTACGTTACCTGCCGACTACGATATGAAGATCATCCGGGAGCGAGTGGCAACAAAAGGTGCGACCTTCGACACGTTCCCTGGCCTCGGCATCAAGGCCTTTATGATTCGGGAAAAAGGCTTATTCGGCGCGGAAAGTAACCAATATGCTCCGGTTTATTGTTGGCCCGAAGTTGAACCGATGTGGGGTTTTATCGCGGGTGCCGGCTTTCGTGGAATTCTTGAGTCGTTCGGGTGGACGCCGATTGAAACTTGGCTAGGGTTGGCGTTTGCACGGGGTGGTGAACTGAGCGATTTGCCAAATTTGCGAAGTGTCGTTCGGACGGAACAAGCGATATCGCCCGGTATCGACTTGGCCGAGTTGCGTGAGCGCGAAATTATAGAAGCACGCAGCGTCGTTACGAACGGATCGGGCGTTCTTGTGCGTGCCGTGGGATTGAATCCACAGACATGGTCGCTTGTGCGCTTTGATTTTTGGACCTGCACTCAGGACGCGCTGCCAGCGGACTCACACAGCTACGAGGTGTTGCACGTATCGGCGCCGAATCCCGAGGCTCTTGGCCAAACTTAGCTTCAACTGACGGATCAGTCGGCTGAGCGGTATTGAAATCAGAGGCCTTCGCTGATCTCGGAGCTGAATCGGTGGTCGAGCCGGTAATTGATCGCGTTAGTGATTTATTGTATCGCCATGCGGTTATGCGTCACGATTCCGAGCAAATGTTGGATACATACGTTTTAAATAGTAAGCCGCGGTATTTTGCCGACGCCGAGAGGTGAAACGTGAGAATCGTATTCGGTTTGACAGCTTTGCTCGTGGTCCTTAGCGGCTGCAGCACGCCGATGACACCCGTTGAAATGGGGAGCACATCGAACGGATTGTCGTTGACATCGGCGGGCGTTTATAAGGGCACGCTGTCCATAGGAGGGAGCGCCAGGTTGCTCATGCTCTATGACGGGCGCGCTTATCTTTTCTATTCGTTGGTCCCGAGCGGAAGCATCCAGGGCGTCGTCATTGCAACTGCTGGTCAGCAAACGAGCGGCGGTGCGTATAGAAGCTCGCGTGCGCGTAACTACAGACTCAGCAGCCAGAGCGTGTCGCCTGCCAACCTGTCGATAGACTTTTCGAAGGCGCCGGCGGTCTCGGGTGTCATTGGGCAACCGAATACAACGTCGGTGATGTTCAAGGCCAGCGCTGATCAGATGCTTGGGCAGACGCCATCGCGGCAGACAATCGCCGGCCTTTATAGCGGGCGTGCTTCCTCCTTGGGCGGTGGAACCAATGGACAGATCACTGTTACGTCGGACGGCTTTTTGTCGGGTACGACAGCCGCTGGCTGCGTGTACAAGGGCACGGTCTTGTCGCACGCCGGCTTGAATGCATACGATGTCAACGTGACCTTTGGCCCCGCTCCTTGCCCGTCGCCGGCCTCTACCGTTACGGGGAATGCCATGCTGGACGAAGGACGATTGCTGGCTGCGCTCCCAACTGCCGACGGCTCCAATGTGTTTGTCTTCGACGGCCAGAAGTAGGGCGGGCACTTTAAAGAGCGCGAAGTTTTTTGGTGTATTTGACGTGGCGAGCTGCGTGAAGTCCTGAAGTCCCGACGTGCAGAGCGCAGAAGATCATTGCAGAGCGTCGCGGCTTCACCGCTTCGCGGACGACGTCCAGAGCGGTCTAAAGAACATCGAGGAAGTAGCAAAAAACCCGCATGACGATTGGCTCTGGGTTTTTTGCGGCCGTGGTGTTCCAAAATGTTTTTCGTGCACCCTTTTTGAAGCTATGGCCGCGCAGGTCCGTAAGCCATCGATCTTGCCCGAGAGCACTGGTGGCGAAGCGTGGGGATGTAGGGATTCGCGAGAAGGAGGGTTTCAAACATCCGTGGTTCTAGCGAGCACCGTTCTACGCGGGAACCAAAAGCAGTGGTCTGCACGCTGGGGACACTTAATACAGTTTGTGGAAAGGCGTTTTCTTTGCTTCGTTTCTTTGTCGCCGTCGGCGTGTGTCAAGGTAGTTGTCGCGTGCACCGCTACGCAGCTTCTTTGTATTGCACCGCCGAGTCGTCCGTTTTTTCAGGGTTTAGATAAACCGCTTCTGCAAGATCCCAGTTGCGGGTCTTGCGACTCCAGCGGGCAGGATTTTGCGCCTTGGCTTGCTCGTACACTGCACGCCGTTTGACCAGCAACTCATCGGCGTGTCCGTTGTGGCGCTGGTTCGGCGTCAGGTATTTCAAGCCGCTGTGACAATGCTCATCGTTGTACCAAGCCACAAACGTCTCCACCCAGACACGCGCCTCCTCGACCGTGTCAAACGGGCGTTCGGGCCACATCGGACAGTACTTGGCCGTGCGGAACAGCGCCTCGGCGTACGCGTTGTCGTTGCTCACCCGCGGCCGGCTGAACGACGAATCGACCTTCAACGTGGTCATGGCTGCGTGCATCAACGCGCCCTTCATCACGCTGCCGTTGTCCGAATGCAGCACGAGCGGATGACCCGCCGTGCCTTCAATCAGACATGCTTTGGTCAGCAACGCGCTCGCGTGCTCACCCGATTCGGCCTCCCACACCTCGTTGGCCACCAGCTTGCGGCTGTAGACATCCTTCATCATGTACCAGTAAAAATAACGCCCACGGATCGTGGTGGGCATCCACGTGATATCCCAGCACCAGAGCTGATTGGGCGCATCGGCACGATGCGTGGTGGGCATACGCCGTCGCGCCACGCTGGCGCGCCCACGTCGCCGGCTAAGGTTCTCAGCCTTTAAGACCCGGTAGAACGTCGACTCCGAACCCAGGTAGATTCCCTCATCGGCCAGCTTCGGCACGATCTGGTGCGGCGTGAGACTGGCAAACTCCGCGCTGCAGGCGGCATCCAGCAGCGCCTGACGTTCAACGCCGCTGAACTTGTTGGGCGGCGGCGGGCGGACACTCAGCGCCCGCGCGTCTACAGGCTGGTGCAGCCAGCGCTGCACGCTGCGCACACTCACCCCCGCATGCGCGCTCGCGGTCGCACGGCGAGCGCCGGCTTGGACTGCTTCATCGATCAACTGCATGGTTTCACTGCGATCCGGGGCGCTGATCACTCTTCCTCTTTTTTGGCCCAGATCGCATCGACTTTTTTTAACATCGTGACCAATGCTGCCGCCTCCGCACGCGCCGCTTCGCTGCGCTTGAGCTGACGTTCCAATTCACGAATACGCTTGGCTGCAAGCTTGGCCTGGGCACGCTCAGCCGCACTCAGCTTCGGCACGAGCGGCACGTTGGCCTGCTCGCAGGCGCCGCGCCATTCGCGGATCTGCTCCGGATAAATGCCATTCGCACGGCCGTAATAGGCGATCTCAGTTTCGCTTAACAACGCGGTCTCCAGCACCACCCTGAACTTATCGGCGCTGGACCACTGGTCGCTCGTCTTGCCATTGCCCGGCATGTACTCCCCTGAATTACGTATGTTTCGCGCCTGGCGCCGCCACGTGTGCAGCGTCACCGTCGTCACGCCCGTGGCGCCTGACATTTCTATCACAGCCCGGTTTAAAGGCGGCATCATTTGACGCATCGCCCACTCTTTGAATTCCGCGGTGTAACGCTTCATCTTCCATTCGCTTGCCGCCCCCCAGTTTTGCATAAAAGTAAAATCGGGTGACGCGACAACTAGCCTGACATGGGGGGCCGTTGGACAAAGAAATGAAGTGCCGCCACGCACAGTGGCTAATAGTGATAAAAAATTTAGCCAACATTGAACCCGCGCCAACGTAGGCAGCAGCAACCCGGCGCCGACCCCTCCCCAAGTGCGAACGCCACCTCTTCTAGCGCACCTTCCCCCGAGCCCCCTTGCGGCCGCTCCCTCCGCGAGGCGCATCTTTCTCCGCCAGGGCGCCGCCGCCGTTCATCTGCTCCATCCACGACAAGGCGTCGACGTACGACAAAAACTGCTGCAGATACCCTGGCGACAACTCGCGCATCAGCGAGAGCGACCGATGCACGAGGCTGCTCGAATTGAGCGGACCGGCATTCCCGGGCACTTGCGCGAGCGACTGTCGCAACTGTCTTCTCGGTACTGACCTTGGTCCAGATTTCCCTGAAGTAATCGAGCGCCTCCATTTCGGATAAGAGGAGGGCGGGGATACTGCGTTACCCGCTGAAGAGCCCACATAATCCGCCGACGCACGGCTGGCCATATAACCGATCAGCCCGGCAAGTGGCCCGCGATCGGCTTCGCGTGCGAACGGCGGACCGGCATCGGCGGCCTTGAAGGCAGCACGCTCAAGACCATCGGCATAAGCCGCAAGCAATAGCGGACAGCTTGTCGTCCAGGATGCGCCGCGCCTCGCCGCTGTGGCTGGCCGCCCGCCGCTCCAGCGCTTCGATGAAATGAAAGCGGATGGGATCCAGCCGATCGGCGCCGCGCTCGCGCCATGCGTCGAGCGTCAGCCGGGCGCGCGTTTACCGCGCTACTCACATCGCTACTCACGGGGCTTCACCGTTGCGCTCGACGGCCTCGGGACAGGCGCTATTTCCACTCGCCGGTTCTTGGCCCGTCCCTCGATCGTCGGTATTCGAGCTCACGGGCTGTTCCGCGAGCCGAACGCGGCCGCGAATACCGACGGAGGAGGGCACGCCTTCATCGATCAACGCACGCGTCACCGTCAACGCGCGCTGCGCCGACAGCTCCCAGTTGTCGGCGAAACGGCGGTTGCCTTCGCGCAACTGCCGGTCATCGGTAAAGCCGCTCACCATCAGGATCTCGTCGTTGGCCTGCAGATAAGCGGACAGCGGCCCGGCCAGGCTCTTCAGCACCTCCCGGCCTTCGGGCTGCAATTGATCGGAGTTCAGCGCGAACAGCACGCTGCCGTTGATGCCGATACGTCCGTTGACCAGCGTCACCCGTCCTGCGGCCAGCGGCCCCGCCAGCGCCTGCTCCAGGGTCTTGCGGCGCTGCGTTTCCATCTGCCGCTGCTTGACCTCGTGTTCGAGCTTGGACGACAGCTCCAGCTGCACGCCGATGACGCCCACCAGGATCAGCATGAACGCGCCCAGCAGCACCGACATCAGGTCGCCGAAGACGGGCCATATCGGCGCGGTCGGCTCCACGCCGCCGTCGATTTCCTCGCTCATGCCGCTTCAGCTCCGGCCGACGCACGCCGCCCGGCGAGCTGCTGCAGGTCTTCGACGATCTGCTTCTGCGACATCATGCTCAGGTCGATCACTTCCCGCGCCTGCGCCACGTAATAGGCAAGCTGTTCGTCGCTGCGCGCGAGCGACTTGTCCAGCGCGGCTTCGATACGCTGCAGGTGCGCCACGAGCTTGTCGTTCGAATCGCCGAACAGCTGCACGGCCACGCCGAACGCTTCGCCCAGGCTCGCCACCTCGACCGCGCTGCCGGTGACCTGCGCGGCAACGGCGCCGAGCTTGCCGGTCTCGAGCTCGACCTTGTCGGCGAACTGGGTGCCGACGCGCTCCAGCAGATCCGCCGACGTCGCGACCAGCGCGTCGACGGCCGAGCGCTGCTCGGTGGATGCGTGGTTCACGGCATCGAGCAGGGTTTCCAGCGTTGCCAGCAGGCGGCTGCGCTCTTCCAGCATCGCGGTGTCGCGGACCATGCTGTCGGAGAGCTTCTGGCGCAGTTCGGCGACGACTTCGGCTGCGGCCTTCGGCGCTTCCGACGCCGCTTGCACGAGCCGGCGATCTCGGCGATCGTGTCGCTGGCGTGCGCCTGCGTCTGGGCCGATATGTCGCGCGCGGTTTGCGCCAGCGTGTCGCAGATCTCCTGCTGCCGGCTCGCGGTGCGCGTGCCCGCCTGCTCCCACTCGCGGTTCAGCGTAGTGGCCATCGAACCGAGCGTCTCGGTCCAGGCCGCGAGCCGTTGTTCGTCGCGCGATGCCAATTCCGCCTGCAAGTCCGCATGCGACTGGCCCACGGTGCGCAGCAGCGACGCCGAATGCTGCTCGAAGGTCGCGGCCGCCGCGGCCAGAGCTTGCTGGTTGTGGCTCGCCAGCTTCTCGCCGGCGCGTTCCTGCCGCGACAGCGCCTCGTTCCACGCCTGCGGACACGCTGCCCGCAGTGGCTTCCAGGCGCGCGGAGACGCCTTCCAGCAGGCCGGCCGAGCGTTGCTCGAAGGTCTCGGTGAATCGGTCCAGCGACGTGCGCAGCTGCTCGGACAGCGCCTCGCTCGATCGCTGATGCCCGGCCAGTGCCTGCTTCCAGATTCCGGCCACGGTCGTGGTGCGTCGCCTCGAAACCGCTCGACAGCCCGTCCAGTTGCCGCTGCACGGCGTGCGTGACGCGTCGTCGTGCAACGACGGCCGTCTCGCGCGCGAGGCCCGCCATCGTGGCCTCCATGACCGGCTGCAGCGCCGCGCCGGCGGCGCGGGCGCTTTCGGCGACGCTCTCCTTCAACGATTGTTCCACCGAGGAAGCGAGGCGGGTGTAAGTGGCTTCGGTCTTGCCGTGGAAGGCGTCCTGGCTTGCGATCTGCCGCTCGTTCAACGCGAGGCTCTGTTGCTCGATGGCCGTCATCATCGACTGCAGCCGATCGACCAGCGTCGGCATCACCTCGGCCTGCCGCTGCAGGAGCTTGAAGGTTTCCTCGCGCTGATGGGTCTGCGAGTAGATGCGCAATGTCGTCGCGATCTTCACGTCGAGCATCTGCGCCGGCCTGGATCCGCTCGCGCCGGCACAGCGCGGACAGCAGCCCGAGCATGGCGGAGGTGGCCACGCCCGCAATCGAGGTGCCGAACGCAAATCCCAGTCCCTTGACCGGTGCGGCCAGCGACGCGCGGATAGCCTGCAGGTCGGTCGCGCTGTCCAGCGCCATGCCTGTGCCCCTCAGGGTCGCCACCATGCCCAGGAGCGTGCCCAGCATGCCCAGCAACACGAGCAAGCCGACCAGATACGGCGCAAGCGCCGGGCCGGGCAAGGCCACACGCTCGCCCTCGATGCGCAGGCGCACCGCATTGCGCAGGCTGGGATGCAATCGGTCGAGCCAGGCGCCCAGGCTGCGCGGCGGTCCGGACAGGTCCGCGACGGCACGCGTCAGCGTGGACGTGGCCTGGCTGTAGCGTTGCAGCTCGAGCGCGCCCGCCACGATAGCAGGCGCCGATCAGCATCGTGACGGCCAGCGCCAGCGGGTTCGAGCCGACGTAGCCGGCGCCGATCCAGCACACAGCGGCCAGACCTGCCAAAAAAACGACAAGATTATCAGATATCTGGACATAGCGTCCCAGTTAGCTGGTGCGAAGGGCCGCGAGCAACCCTTCGACCGGTTGAAAACGAAGATCCAGTTCGGCCAGCAACACGCTCTGCATATCTTTGCGGAACACGTCCAGCCATGCGCCCGGCGTGAGCGCCGGGGCGTTCCCCGATGCTTCGGCGTCGGCAGGCGTCTCCTGCTCGGCCCGGCGCAAACGCTCGAAATGCCCGCCTGAGCAGCGCGGGCACGGCGGCCAGCAGACTCCGCTCGCGCGAGCCCAGCGCGCGCTCCATGACGGCATCCACCTCCGCGAGCCGGGTCATGGCGGGCGTCCTGGCGGCCAGCTTTGCTCCGCAGGCGGCCGCGCAGATTGCCGATGCCCGTCTCCATCGCCTGCTGCATGGAGAGATAGCGCTGGCGAAAAGCCGGGATAGTCGACCGCCGCGTCCATGTGAGCTGCATGAGGAGGCGGGTGCACATGCCCGCGTCGCCTGGCGGCGGCCAACGCGCTCGCCGCCGACAATGGCGTTCGCCAACGCGCTGCGCACGCGGGCGCACTCGTTTTCCTCGGCGTGGCCGCCGGCTCGCGTGCCGGAGGGCACGGCAGGCGGATTGCCGTTTAGCGCCGTGGACAGCGCGATGGCGTCCGTCCAGTGGAGCCATTGGCTCAGCCGGTCCGAAAGCGATTGCCGGGATTCGGTAACATCGACGTCCGTCAGGCGAGCCAGTAGGCGAATGAGCGTCGGGCCGCTGAGAGCTGTGCGCTGTGGGGCTTGCACCATACCACCAGAGTCAAAAAGTCCGCTAGTTTACACGTCGGCGGGATGGGGGCGACCGTATCTCGAATTTGTGGCCGGCGAGTGGGGAATTTCAACGTGCCGGACACGCTGCTTGCGATGTCCGGATAGCGGGTGCGATTTCCGGCGAACGCGTGCCTGGAACCTCGCGGTAGAAGCTCGTATCGCGTGCGAGTCGGCAATCGGTGTCAGTTGTCAGTGTGGTCACTGCCCGGGAGTATGTGCCTTCGTGAGGTAGGGGAGCAGATTGTGCGGAGTACTGCACGACGACCCGGCACGACGACCCGGCACGACGACCACCATGGCCAGTCATTTGCCGTTCGATGGCCAGCACCCACTCGAAGATCCTCGGACGACCGCGAAAGGCGCTGACCGACCAGCGTCAGTCATCCCCGAACGCGCCGGCACCCGTTTTATCTAGTGGCCGAAAATCGTCTCGCGCCGTCAATCCGAAAGGGCTATGTTTCCCACCATCGCGACGCCGTTCGCTGATTGAGTGCCGACGCGACGGGCAAGCGTCCCAATGGAAGCAAACGGGCACACAACGGTGAAGCCTCCTACACCGAAGCTTGCGTCACCGACCAGCACGTCCGCGTACAAAAGGTCGGGGCCATCGGCGCCGAGGAAAATCGAGCGCATCGTGTCTGACCGACTGCGCACGTTGGAGATACGGATCGTAACGGGAACACCTTGGGGGCTGATTCGCAAGCCGAGGTGAGCCGCTCGCTCGTAAAACGCCGAAATCATCCTGTCGCGAATCCACGGCGTGACGACGTGCTCATCGGCGTCGATCCTGGGCGCTTGAATGGATTGCGCGACCGCGTGCTTTGTTTCGATGCTTCCCGCGTTTTGCGGGAGAATCTCCGGCGTGGTGCACCCAGCCGTCAGCGCACAGGTCAACGCCCAAGCGAGTATCGCGAATCTTGCCTTCATGGGTCCTTTCGATGAGATGCAGCGTTTTGCGCGCTGCGAGCCGGAACAAGGCAGGTTTATCGGCATCGGACGATAAAACTTGAGGGAGGCGATGCGCGCCTGCCGTCCTCGAGGCGTGATCACGGCTTATCTAC
This sequence comes from uncultured beta proteobacterium, assembly GCA_963708695.1. Taxonomy (GTDB): domain Bacteria; phylum Pseudomonadota; class Gammaproteobacteria; order Burkholderiales; family Burkholderiaceae; genus Caballeronia. Next base: position 311,911 of record CAVPTS010000009.1, on the reverse strand, counting down.
AAGCCGGCTGCAGCCGATTTAAGCGAACACAGCACAAATCTCTCAAGATCTTGCCGAGCCTGCCGACATAAGTCATGCAGGTGGAAAAGAACGACCGTGGCCGGGAGGACCGGCAGCGCGGCATATAACAGTTCAAGGCAGGCGAATGATAAAAACACAAAGACTGGGTGCTATCGGGAAAAGTATTCTGGCGTTCACCTTGTTAGCCGCTATCGGTGCATGCGGCGGCGGCAACGGCAGCAGCCCTTCGGGTGCCTTCGGTTTGCCGGCTGCAGCGGTCGGCCCCGACAGCCCGCCGCTCGCGGGCGGCTCCGGGTCCACTACGTTCGGACCCATTACGCCGAAACCCGGTCCCAACACGACCAGCCTCGTAATGCCTGTCTGCACATCTTGCCCCGCGGTCAGTAATACCCAGTACAGCGGCTCGGGCACGGGCCTGTGGTCGATGACCAATACAACCGGTTCACTGGAACAGATCCCGATCAGCCTCTCCGGCCTGACGGGCCAGACGGTGCAACTGGTGTATTCCAACGCGACGTCCGGCAGCGCGGATACGTCGATGTTCGGCGCGCTGTTGCTGCCTGTGACTGCGGTCAAGCACGCCCAGGTGAGCGCGAAGGCGCAAACGTCGGCGGCAGCGCAGGCGGAAGCGGCCGTGGCCGAGTTCAACAGCCACGGCTACAAGGCGCTGCTTGAGCCGCGTGCGCCGGGCTCCGGCGGCGCAGTCAGCAAAGCGGCCGTCGCGCCGCCGAACAGCTTCGCCTTGAACAGCACGCACGCGTTCTTTGACAACAGCGGAACGGTGCGCCACACGACGCTCGTGCGCCAGGGCGCAACAAGCGACGGGACTATCGTCAACGTGTGGGTGGAGGACAGCGAGAACGTATCGGGCAAAGTGACGGCGGTCATCGACGACGCGCTCTTGTCCAACTACATCCGGGCAGGCGGCATCTATGACATGGTGACGTCGATCGGCGGTCCGCTCTGGGGTCCGCAGCTCATTTACTCGAACCTGATACCGGATCACCAGCCGATTAACCTCGTGGTGATCAATTTCCAGAACGACCAGACGCCTTATGGCCTGTTCGGCAGCTTCAGCGCGTTGAACAACATCGTCCCGAACCCGGTCACTGCACCGACCAGCAACGGCATGCTGATGGTCATGCTCGATTCGGAAACGATGTATCTCGGCGGCACCAACGGCATGCCCACGATGATCGATGCCATGGCGCATGAAAGCACGCACATGCAAAACTTTTATCGTCGCAACATTTTGAAGGGACCGGACTTCGGCTACGACGTCTGGCTCAACGAACAGACCGCGATGATGATGGAAGACTGGGTGAGCTTCACCCTGAACCCAGCCTTCAACAATATTCGCGACCAGCGCGCGCCGAACTACGTGCTGGAGCAATCGTCGAACTGCTCGCTGATCAGTTTCGACGTGACCAGCGCGACGTGCGACAGCTATTCGGTGAACGGCTCGTTCGGCGGCTTTCTCAATCGCCAGCTCGGGCTCGCGTTCTTCAAGGATCTGCTCTATCGCGTGGACAACGTGAACTCGCTGACCGTGCTCGACGAAGCGATCAGGGCGGCGAATCCATCGACGAGCGTCGCAGACTCGTTCACTCGCTTCAGCGTGACGTTGGGCGCGCTGGTGCCCGCGACGAAGGCGCCCCCGGGGTACACCTTCCCCGCGCGCAGTGATAGTGGCTATACGCTCGCGGCCATCGATCCTGCTGCATACACGAAGCAGCTGCCCGCCACGCCGGTGACCGCGGTCACGGGACCGCTCAACTCGTTTGCCGCCATACCTGTCACGCGCGCGAGCGGATCGGGCACTTATGCGGAAGGCGTGCCGGTGCCGCCTGGGGTGACGTTGTCGGTGGTGATCTACTGATCGTGCAACGCAGGGCGGCGGTGGAACTGCCGCCCTGCGACACTACTTTGGCGGATCGGCGCACGCTTGCGAGCAAGCATGCCGGGTCGCGTCGCGAGAAAACCATCGAGATCGTGCAACGGGTTCAGCCGCTTTCGTCCGGCCACGCCGATGAAGTATCCTTCCCCCTTTTCGGAGGAATCGGAAATTGCAATGCTTTCAAAAATCTCCACGGGCATGCCCGGAACGATGTTTTTAACGCTCGCACATCAGCTTTGATTAGCGCGGTCATCGATGCTTTGACTTGGCCTGATCTGCCTGACAGGTCCCTTGAGAAGCCACCAGAGCCCATTCATCGTCGCGCGTGTAAGCCATCCGTCAGTATCGAGCATCCCAATCGCAATGATTAAAAGACCCGCGCACGAAACGTCGATCAGACGGCGGATCAACTTGAGCGCAGCCAGTGTGTTGCTGCCGGTCATCGTGGTGGCTGCCGGCTTGATCGTGCATCAATGGCAGGCCTACGCTTCCGCACAAGCCGCCACGCAGGGCTTTGAGCGGTTTCGCGCGAGCTTGCTGGCAATGGAGAAGGTATCGGCGGAGCGCGGACCCGCCAACGGCGCCTTGGGCGCGGACGCCAGCGCGGCGAGCGTCGCACGCGAGCGCTTGATGTCCGCACGGGCCGAGAGCGATCGCCGGATCGCAACTTTGCTCAAGCTGCTTGACCCGCGTGTATGCGAAGGTTGCGCGGTCACCCGGCAGAGCGTTGAAACAGTTCGCGCAAAGCTTGCGTCGGCTCGCAAGGATGTCGATGACGTCGTCGGCTTGCCAAAGGAACAACGTCGCCAGTCGGCAATATCCCATGCGGTCAGGCAAATGATCGATGTGATCCCCTGGTTCGGGCAGAGCGTCGTGACGAGCGCAAGCGATGTCGTTCGAGGCGATCCGGGCGCAATCAACTGCCTGGGCATTGCGCGCCTGAGCGCCGAGTTGCGAGAGCAAGCGGGCCAGCTGGGATCCGGATTCACCACCGCGTTGAGCGCGAACCGGTCGCTGACGGAGATGGAACTCCTTGCGCTTGAGCGTACCCGAGGACGTATTGATGCATTGCGCGAGTTGATAGCGGCGCGGGTCGTAAATCGCGCGGTCTTGACCACTCGATCATTCGAAAGCATGAACACGCGGTACTTCGGCGCCGGGGTCGCCTATCTAAACAATATTCAGGCCGCTGCAATGCGCCCGGGCGGCGCCAACGTCTCGCCCGCGCAACTCGCGGCGGACTATGTCCCGACGATGTCCCCCATCACGGACTACCGCGACGAGGTGCTGGATCTCGCGGAAAGAGACGTGCTGGATCATCGGGACAAAGCGCGCTTGCTGCTGGGCATGACGGTGCTGCTAATGATGCTTTTCACGGGTGCGTTGTTACTGGCGGGCAGCGTGTTCCGGCGGCGTTTCGTCCAGCCGTTCGTGGAAGCGACCAGCGTGATCAAGGAGATTGCAGAGGGCAAATTTTCGACACCCGTTCCGCAGCCCAGCAATCGAGACGAAATTCTGGGGCTCTTTGGCGCCATCTCGGTGCTCAAGGCGAACAGCGTCGCGAAGCTGTCTCTTGAGCAAGAGCGTGACGTGCTGATTCGCGGCCTTGAGATCATGGCCGATACAGACTCGTTAACGGGCATGCTGAATCGGCGCGCATTTCTACGCGAGGCGCGCAAGGCGCTGGAAGAGGCGCGCGTCGATGGCACGACCCCTGCGTTGATCATGTTCGACATCGATCATTTCAAGAAGATCAACGATACCCACGGTCACGCAGCCGGCGATCACGCACTACAGGTTTTCGCCAAGGTGTGCCGGGAGCTCTGCAGGCCTGCGGATATCTTTGCGCGAATTGGCGGTGAGGAATTTGCTTTGCTCACGAACGCGCGCGATGTCGATAGCGCCGTCGAGATCGCAAACCGGCTTCGGCGGCATATAGCAATAACGGCGGTCAAGGCTGATGGACTCGACATCAGGATGACCGCGAGCTTCGGCGTTGCTGTTCCGTCGGATCCTGCCAGTCAGCCGACGGTGGACGAATTGCTTAAACGTGCCGACCGGCTTCTTTATCGGGCCAAGCAGGCAGGACGCAACCGCGTGAAATCTGAACTGGATGCAGCGAATGCGTGATCTGCCGGGTACGGGAGCGGATGAAAGACGCCTTAGTTTCACGTCGAAGTACATGGACGCCAACTGATGGATGGTGCCATCGGACTTCAGTTCCGCGAGCGTGCGATCGAGCGACTCTTTCAACGCGCTTGTTCTTCGCCACGCCGAAGCCCACGCCGGCGCCGAGCAGTTTCTCGTCGAACACGCTAAGTCCCGCGAACGCGTAGCCCGTACCCTGCGGAGTCTTCAGAAAGCCCTTCGACGCAGCTTCCGGCGAGTGCCAGGCGCACGAAAAAAAGAACTTCAAACGCGATCCCGCGATGAACCGAGCAGGGCGCCGCCGCGCGGTTCATCGGCGGCCTGGCCGCTGTGTTTTTCGATCCAGTTGCGGCGCTCCTCGCGCGGCGTCACGCCGAAGCGGTCGCGGTACGCATTCGAGAAATGCGCCGCCGACGCAAACCCGCACGCGAGGCTGATCTGCACCACGGACTTGCTGGTGCGCTGCAATTGCGTGCGCGCCTTGGTCAAGCGCAGATTGACGTAATACTTCGATGGCATGGCGCCGAGATACTGGCGAAAGAGCCGTTCGAGCTGGCGTCGCGAGATGCCGACGAGTCCGGCGATTTCATCGGTGGCGAGCGGGTCTTCAATGTTCGCTTCCATCAGTTGCAGCGCGTCGTTCAGGCGCGGATGGCGCTCGCCCGGCGCGGTCACGAACGGAATGCGCTGGCGCTCTTCACCCGAGCGCAACACGCCGATGCCAAGCGAATCGGCGATTCGTTCGGCGAGGTCCGCACCCTGGTCGCGCGCGATCATCGCGAGCATGAAGTCGACGGTCGCCTGTCCGCCCGTGCAGGTCGACCGATCGCGGTCGATCTCGAAGATCTGCTGCGTGACGATACGATCGCTCGAATTCCTCGGCGAACTGCTGGTAGGTTTCCCAGTTCACGGCCACGCGGTACGCGCTCAACTGGCCCGCCATTGCGAGCCACCAGACGCCGTGGTGAATGCCGGTCACGCGCGGCGTGCGAGCTGCCCACTCGCGCGAGGCTTTGCAGAAACAGCCGATAGTCGGCGAATTGCTGATAGCGCTCGCTGACCACGATCAGCCAGTCGCAACCGACGGTGTCGCCGAACGCGGTGTCGGCGGGGAGCTGAGCGCCGCCCGCGAACGTCAAGGGGCGCCCGTCCCACGAGCAGATCTGCCACTCGTAGAGCGCGTGGCCGTCGATTTCATTCGCGAGGCGCAGGCTGTCGAGGATCATCCCGACGCCGCTCATTGAGCAGGGCGGCAATACAACGATTGCGACCTTGAGCGGCTTGGCGCCCGGGCCCGTGTTCACACTCAGGCTCACGCTCACGCGCTTACTTGAGACTGCCGGAGAGGAACTGCCGCAGCCGCTCGCTCTTCGGCGCGCTGAGCACGTCGGCGGGCGCGCCTTCTTCTTCCGTGCGGCCCTGATGCAGGAACATCACATGGTTCGAGACGTTGCGCGCAAAGCCCATCTCATGCGTGACCACGATCATCGTGCGGCCCTCTTCGGCGAGCTTCTGCATGACCTTCAGCACTTCGCCGACCAGCTCCGGGTCGAGCGCTGAAGTCGGTTCGTCGAACAGCATCACGTCGGGATGCATTGCCAGCGCGCGCGCAATCGCCACGCGCTGCTGCTGTCCGCCCGACATATGCGACGGATATTGCTTCTCGATCCGAGGCGCGAGACCCACCTTCTCAAGATACATCCGCGCGCGCTCCTCCGCTTCCTTCTTCGATGAGGCCCAGCACATGACTCGGCGCTTCCATCACGTTTTCGATGGCGGTCATGTGCGACCACAAGTTGAAGTGCTGGAACACCATCGCGAGCTTCGTGCGCACGCGCTGCAACTGCTTGCGGTCGGCCACTTCGTAGATTGCCCGCGCGATCGGCCTTCGATCAGCACCGTCTCGCCGTCCACCACGATCTGCCCCGCGTTCGGCCGCTCGAGAAAATTGATGCAGCGCAGGAACGTGCTCTTGCCCGAGCCGCTCGCGCCGATGATGCTGATGACGTCGCCCGCGCGAGCGGACAGCGACACGCCCTTGAGCACCTCATTGTCGCCGTAGCGCTTGTGAATGTCTTGCGCGACCAGTTTCGTCGCGGCATCTTTGGCGGTTGGCTCCAACTCATACTCCCGGGGTGTTGACTGAACTGCAATCAACCGGTCTTAGACAACGGTAACGATTTGAGCGCGACCTCAATCACGACCTCTAACGACGGCTCGCGCCCAGATACCCGAGCCAGTGCTTTTCGGCGCGCCGGAACGCGCCGATCAACACGAACGACACGGCCAGGTAGATCAGCGCCGCGAGCCCGAACGACGTCGAACGATTGATAGGTGGCCGAGTTGGCGTCGCGCGCGACCTTCAGGATGTCCGGCACGGTCGCGGTGAAGGCGACCGTTGTGGCGTGCAGCATGAGGATCACTTCGTTACTGTACAGCGGCAGCGCGCGCCGCAGCGCGGACGGCAGGATCACGCGCCGGTACACCGTGAAGGTGCTCATGCCGTAGGCGCGCGCAGCTTCCACTTCGCCGTACGGAATCGAGCGGATCGCGCCGGCGAAAATCTCGGTGGTGTACGCGCAGGTATTGAGCGCGAAGGCGAGAATCGCGCAGTTGAAACCGCTGCGAAAGAACGCGTCGAGCAGCGACTGCGAGCGCACGAATTCGAGACTGTACATGCCGGTGTAGAGCAGCAGCAACTGCACGTAGAGCGGCGTGCCGCGAAACACGTAAGTGTAAAGGCGCACCGGCGTGGCGAGCCAGCGGTTCTTCGACACCCGGGCGCACGCAAGCGGAACCGCCGCGACAAAGCCGAGCGCAAGCGAGCTCACCAGCAGCCACAACGTCACGACAAGACCCGAGGCGCGCATGCCGTCGGAGTAAAGAAACGGGCGCCAGTAATCGGCAAGTATCTGGATCATGATGGGTCGCTTATCGCTGGTCTAGCTTAGAGGTCGGCGTGCCGCACGCCAATGGAATAGCGGCGTTCGAGACACATCAGCACGATGTTCGAGACCGTCGTGATGGCGAGATAGGCCAGCGCCGCGATCAGGATGAAGAAAAACATGTTGAAGGTGCTTTTGCCGGCGTCCTGCGCGGCCTTGACGATATCGGCGAGACCGATGATCGACACCAGCGCCGTCGCCTTGATCATCACCTGCCAGTTGTTGCCGATGCCCGGCAGCGCGAAGCGCATCATCTGCGGAAACAGGATGCGCACGAACACCCGCGCGCCGCTCATGCCGTAGGCGCTGCCGGCTTCCAGCTGGCCGCGCGGCACCGCGAGAAATGCGCCGCGAAAGGTTTCGGTGAAGTAGGCGCCGTAGATGAAGCCGAGCGTGAGGACGCCGGCCGTGAAGGGATCGATGTCGAATTGAGCCAGACCCAGCGCGTCGGTCAGGTTGTTGACCGCGATCTGGATGCTGTAGAAAAGCAGCAGCATCAGGACCAGATCGGGCACCGCGCGGATCAGCGTCGTGTAGGCGGTGGCGATGCCGCGCGTGACGCGGTTGCGCCGATAGCTTGGCGCTCGCACCGGCGAGCCCGAGCAGGACGGATACCGCGAGCGACAGGACCGCGAGCGCGATCGTCTGTTTCGCGCCCGCCAGCAGCAGTGGACCATAGCCGTATAGGAACAAGTGCGTGTCTCCGTCTGTTGAAGGGATTCGGAATCTGCGGCGATCGTGCGGGCACGCGCCTTATGACGGCGGCGTTGCCCGGACGACTGGCGCCGATAGTCCCCAGCGAAAATTAATTGCTCAAACGTGGTGAGGATGTTTTATTGCGCCGCAACAATGCCTTTCGATGGACGACGATGGCAAGCAATGAACCACGGGGCAGGGCGTCGAGCGCTTTGCTGCTATTCTTGCGACGCTTTGCGCTGTGCTTGCGCCCGAGCGGAATTCACAGGTTTTGCGTCGCTTTTCCGATAGAAACAAAGGCGTCCGAGCGGAGCGTCTTCAGCAGGGGCTCGACGTGGGAAATCTGCTCGATCGATTGCGCGTGGATGACGGGTCGGTAAAGTGGTGCGCTTGCGCTTGGCGGAAAATTAAATCGCCCGGACATCTCGCCGAAGCATGGGCGTTTTGGTTGATCGGGAGGCCGGTGCCGTATGCAGAGGGGTGAAATTCAGAGCGCGTGAAGCAGCCTGAGACCGTAGGGCCGTGAAACCAGACGTGGTCTACGAGCAACGGCCGCCGCGATCCATGCGGCACCGACGATCAAGGCGTCGCATCGACCGCTGTTCCACCAGTTCAGGGAGTGTCGCGAGACGAGCCACGGTACGCCCAGCGGGTTGGGCCAGTCGGCGAACAGATGCATCAGGCCGCCGCATGCGAAGCCGAAACTGATGGCGGCCCATGGGTGGATGCCGAGAAAATGGTACGAAACCGCGAGCAGTGCAAGCCAGCCCACGCCCCAATGCGTGAGCGTGCGATGCGTGATCCATAACTTTCGCGCCCGCGTCCACCATGCCACTTCGAGCCAGTCCGGCGCGGTGCCGCCGAACACGCCGGCACAAATACTCAGTACGCCCCAGACGTGATAAGGACCGGCTGCGCCCGCCTTGGTGACGACGGCAGCAGCGATCAGACCTGCCGCCCATCCCGTCGCGTGATGTGCGTTGCTTTGAAGCCATGAAGTGATGCCACGTGTAGCGAATGAAATTGAGTCGCGCATGTTGACACAAGAGCCGCGCGTTGTGTGCGATGTCCTTGATGATCCTGTCACGTTCAAGGTCTGGATAGTGGTCGATGACACACCGAAGGGCAGATTACGTGTGGCCGCTTGCGGCCACGCGCGGTCCATCGTCATAGCAAGACGGAACTGATGTGCCCCGGGATCGGTTGAAAAATGTGGATGCCAACGTTCAGTAAAGCTTAGCAATGAACTCATAGATGAATCGAATCGCCTAAGCTCTTAATACGAAATGATTTCGTGCTGTCAATCGCGCGGTGTGTCTTCTGAAGTGTGCTTTGCACGCCTTTCAAGTTCGAATCGCTCGATGATTGCGACAGCGGCTTTGCATTGGTCGACGTCGAGCAAGTGGATGGAGCACTTCGATTCTTCTATTCCCAGAAGGTTGGCGAGCCATTTGTAGCCTTTGGCGCGGGCGGCGAATATCTTGACGCCGTCGCGCCGTACCTTTGCCTCGGCCATCGGTTCGAGCGCTGCATGAAGCCTGGCCTTCCATTCACGCAGTTCCGCGTTGGCGAGTCGACCGAGGGGAACATTGCGCGCGCTGCGCGTAAAAATGCCGATCCATGCCTGGCATGGCGTGCACACCCACACCGGGCCGTGATCGTCGCGGTACGGGTAGGGCTCGTCGCCGAAGCGCGATAGTTGGGCGTTGGCACCGCAATATTCGCAGATCGGTTGTGGCGGGAGCTGGACGGGGCGGCCGACGCGCATGAGCAGAAGCCAAGTTTGGAAAAGCGCAATATAACAAAGGCGTACGCGTTTTTGTCCGGGAATGTGTGGCGCTGACCGGAGCTTGGCCAGCTTTATCTTGTACGTGCGCAACTCGGGAATGCTGGAGTTCATCTGCGCGCATGCTTCAATGCGCCATGGCCTGGTCCGAAGCTGACTGCGAGTCAATGCTGAAGATCGAAAAGCGGACGCCAAACTACACCTATGCGGCCTGGTTTTTTCCGCCGCCCTGACTAATCCTTCACCTTCCTGCCCGCCTGCGAAATCCGGTCCCGTACGACGCGAATCGCCTGCTTGAGGACGTAAACATCCTGAAAATAACGCTGCGGGATGCGTATCTGGCTGGCATGCGCATCAATGTCTCTCGATTTCCTCGCGCCATTGCGCGATCTGGTCCGAGGTGGGCTCCCTGTTCCGCCATATTTCATCTTCAAGCGATTTGATTTCGCGATACCAGGCCACGAGCCGGTTTTTTATCCGCGCCTCCGCCATGCGCGGCAATGCCTGCAACAAGCCTATCAGCAAGGCCATGAAAGGGACCAGGATCAGCAAGCGCCTTTCCATAAAGCTGGCGAGCCAGAATGGAAGGTAGCGCTGCAGGAAGGGGCGACCGGATTTGAAGTAACGCGTGCTTTCGTCGGAGATGGGAAATTCGTTCGTGTTCAGGTTGGGAAACGTGCCGAGCGGCGTGAAGTAATCTTCGCCGCCGTGAACGGTTTTAGCCGCATCCAGCAGCAGGTAGGCGAGCGCCGGGTGCAGGGTGTCTTTGGACACGAGCAGAGCCGTGGCGGCCAGCAGGGTGACATCGGCCTGCGGAAGATCGTTGACGATGCTGGTCGAGGCGCGCGGGAAAATGATCTTGGAGAGCGATGGGAATTTCTGCACCAGGGCATCGGCCTGGGCAAAACTCATCAGCTTCAGATTGCTGTTCAGCAGTGTTTCCTGCATTGGGGCATCGGGCCTGCCGATAAAGAAAGCCGCATCCAGCTGGCCATTTTCGAGGCCTTGATATGCCTTGACTGCATCCATTTGCAGCAGCGTGGTGTTGCTCGCCGGTGATGCCGCTATAGCTGAGCAATACTTGCGAGACGTTGAGCAGGCCACTGCCCGGAACCCCGATGCGCGATCCTTTTGCCGCGCAGTTGCGCGAGCCGGTTGACTGTTGTATCGCCGCGATAAAACACCCAGATCGGTTCATATGAGACGGCGGCGATAGTCTGCAGGCCATCTGATTCTTTCGGAGTGGTGGTGCCTGATTGAATAAAGCCCACTTCGTATTCGCTGTCCGGATCTTTCAGCCGCTGATAATTCTCGACCGAACCGGAGGAGCTGCGAATATCGAGCGTGATGCCTTCACGTTTCAGGATAGGGGCATAGCCATCAGCAAAGCCGCGATAGATACCCTTGTCGGCGCCTGTTGTGATGACGATCGTGCGCTGGATGGCGGGCCTGAGTACGGTCACGAGGCCCCAGGCCAGCGCGGCCAGCAGGAGAATTGCGCCGATGACGAGAAGGCGCTTTCGCCCCGGGGTGATGGGGGCCTTTTGGTTACGACGCAGCGCTGGGTTGTGCCTGGGCATTTGGTCGGGGGCGCTCCCGCGAGGGGCCTTGGGCGGTGCTTTTGGTGGTGCTGCGGCTGGGATCGCCGTCGATCGGGTTTTGTTGTTTTCTCACTCGGTTTTTCTGGCTCTAAGATTACCAGATTGGCTTGGTGCTACAAGGATGGCTTTATGGGGGAGGTTTTTGGGGGAGGGGTTGGTCAGGTTATTTTCGTTTGCACTCGGTCAGGGTTTTGGGCGCGGGGCTGATGGTCGGTGGTCGGTGCTGGGTTGGTGCTGCTTACGTTAGCGCGGGTTGTATGTGAGCTAAATTTTTTATCGCTATTAGCCACTGTCCGTGGCGGGACTTCATTTCTTTGTCCAACGGCGACAAAGAAACGAAGCAAAGAAAACGCCTCCCCACAATCTGTATTAAGTGTCCCCAGCGTGCAGACCACTGCTTTTGGTTCCCGCGTAGCACGGTGCTCGCAAAACCACGGACACTTGAAGCCCTCCTTCTCGCGAATCCCTACATCCCCACGCTTCGCCACCAGTGCTCTCGGGCAAGATCGATGGTGCACGGACCAATATGGCCTCACGCGTCTACCGGTTCGTGAACTTCTTGATCCGCGCGACCATTTAGATGAGGCGCGCATAGCGCGGAATCGTTTGGGCACGAGCGCACCGGAAAAATCGCGGAGCGCCTCGCGCCAAGAGAGAACAACCCCGTCTGAAATTACTTCATACTGTATAGCTTCATAGCTTCGATCAACGCCGAACGGGGGCGAGGCTGTGCCGGTCTGTGGGCCATCGAACTTGCCCGAGAGCACTGGTGGCGAAGCGTGGGGATGTAGGGATTCGCGAGAAGGAGGGTTTCAAGTGTCCTTGGTTATGCGAGCACCGTGCTACGTGGGAACCAAAAGCAGTGGCCTGCACGCTGGGGACACTTAATACAGATTGTGGGAAGGCGTTTTCTTTGCTTCGTTTCTTTGTCGCCGTTGGACAAAGAAATGAAGTCCCGCCACGGACAGTGGCTAATAGTGATAAAAAATATAGCCAACATATAACCCGCGCTAACGTAAGCAGCAGCAACCCAGCACCGACCCAGACCACCGCCGGTAGCGCCCCCCAAAAAACCCCCGAGTGCGAACGGAAATTTAGCTCACATACAACCCGCACTAACGTAAGCAGCAGCAACCCAGCATTGACCCCGATCACCGACCATCAGCCCCGCGCCTAAAACCCTGACCGAGTGCGAACGCTAACAACCTGCCGCCACGCACAGTGGCCAATCGCGCTCAGGCCTAAGCAGCAACCCGGCGCCGAGCCAGACCCTCCGCGCGAGCGAACCGAAATTGCGCCGTTTAGCAACACCTCGCCCCGGCACCTGTCCCCCGTTGCAACACATCACCCCTCACGACGCACAGGCCGTCGACTCGCCTCCACTCCGGCGCCCCCCGCCCAACCCTTAGGAATACCCCACATCAGCATCAATGGCATGCGACTTGCCTTGAACGTTCGTAGCCCGATTTCCCACTACTTCAACGACAAGACGAAACCCGGAGACAGGTATGAAAAAATATTCGATATTAGCGCTGACATGCGGACCGCTTGCAATGAGCATCAGCGTCATCGCGGGTCTCGCGACAGGGACCGCCTCCGCAGCCGATCCCTATCCGCCCGTGACCTATGAACGGCTCACCAAGGCGCAGAGCGATCCGGGCTGGCTTACGTACTATCGCTCGTACGACGGGCAGTCGCATTCGCCACTCAAGCAAATCAATACATCGAACGCGGCGAACCTCAAGCAAGTCTGGAGCTACAAGTTCCCGGCTGAACTTCAACAGGGTTTCGAAGCCACGCCCATCGTGAACGGGCACTATCTGTTCGTGACCACGCCAAAGGACAACGTGTATGCCTTCGACGCGGCAACCGGCAAGCAACGCTGGAAATACGAACCGAAGCTAGGAGCGGAATCGTTCAAGACAGCATGCTGCGATGTAATCAACCGGGGCGTCGCACTGTATGGCAAGAAGGTCTACATCGCGATGCTCAGTGGCGACGTCGCCGCGCTGGATGCTGAAACCGGCGCGCTCGCATGGAAAAAGCAGATGTTCGAACCGGGTATCGGCTACGCGTTTTCGCTGGCCCCGCTCGCGCTGGACGGCGCACTTGTCGTCGGCAGTGCAGGGGGCGAATACGGTGCCCGTGGCTTTATCGCAGCACTGAATACCGATGACGGTACCGTGCTGTGGAAGCGCTTTACCGTGCCCGCTGCAACCGAGAAACATGGCGATACCTGGCCAAAGGGTATGCAGGAACACGGCGGAGCACCCGCGTGGCTGACAGGGACTTACGACGCCGTGTCGAAGACACTCTACTGGGGCGTTGGCAATCCAGGGCCATGGCTTGCAGACCTGCGGCCGGGCGACAATCTGTACTCGGACTCGCTGCTGGCGCTGGACCCGAAAACCGGCGATCTCAAATGGCATTACCAGTACACGCGCCACGATAGCTGGGACTATGACGGCGTCAATACGCCCGTTCTCGCCAAGATCACCTACGAGAACAAGGACTACGACGCGATTGTCCATGCCGATCGCAACGGCTATTTCCACGCGATCGATCGCACCACTGGCAAGCTTATCTACGCGAAACCCTTCGTGACGGCGACGTCGGTAAAGGGATATACGCCAGAGGGCGCACCAATCCAGGACGATGCCAAGTATCCGAAGGTCGGCTCGACTATCGATACATGCCCGAGCTTTCTCGGCGGCAAGAACTGGTGGTCGATGTCCTACGATCCCGAGAAGCACCTTGCCTTCGTGCCGTCGCTGCATGCCTGCATGTCGCTCTCGGGCAAGGCTGTGAACTTCATGGAAGGCTTGCCTTATCTGGGTGAAGGTTTCGAGATCAAGCCGGAGCCGGGCAGCAAGGGCTATGGCGAGCTGCAAGCCATCGATGTGAACACGGGTAAGAAGGTCTGGAGTCATTGGACCAAACTTCCGTGGAACGGCGGAGTAACAACGACCGCCGGCGGTATCGCCTTCAGCGGTTCGCTCGACGGTCACCTGTACGCCTTCGACGAAAACACCGGCAAGGTCCTCTGGGAAAGCCCGAAGCTCGCGAGCGGCATCATTGCTCAACCCTCAGTCTATGAGGTCGACGGACAGGAATATGTCGCTGTACTGACCGGTTACGGCGGTGCAAATCCAATCTGGGGCGGACCGATGGCGAAAGCTGCGGAGAAGGTCGCACGCGGCGGCACGCTCTACGTTTTCGCCCTCAAGCACGGCTGATCGCATAACCCTGTCCAAGTCCCGGCCAGCTCTCATGGCCGGAGACCACGGCACGCCATAGCTCTTATCGGAAGACCGTTCATGAAAATCTATTTGCAACCTCTCGCCACCGCAGTCGTCCTGGCTGCGGTAGCCTTGACGCCGGCTATCTCCAGCGCTGACACGCGCGTCTGTACGTTTCCCGGCAGCCCCTCGACGGCACTGGACCGGACCATTGCACGCGAGGTTTTCAACGTGGCCGGCCTGACAGTATCGTTCGGTAGCCAAGGTATTGGCGATGGCGACGACGATGGCATTTCGCTTAAAGAACTCGACAAGGCGTTCAAGAAGCGCTGCGACGTAATAGCCGGCTTCCCGCGCTCGCCGGTCGCCGATGGATCGGGCAGCAAGTTGTTATTTTCAAGCGGGTATCTGAAGTCGGGCTACGTCAGCGTGAGCCTGCGCGATGCGGGTGCGCGTTCCGCTGTCCCCAATGTGACCGCGGCGACCTACGCGAGCCCCGCTCAGCTCATCGCCGTACAGCAGCGAGATGTCGACCTCGACCTTGAGAAGTCACCGGAATTGACCGTGGATGCCGTAGCGAGAGGGCGCGCCCGGCGCGCCATCGTCTGGTATCCCGCCGTGGTGGCGTACCAGAACAAGCATGTGGCGCAGCGCTTCGATATCGTTTCGACAACATCGCCTTATGCGGACTGGGCTCTCGTGTTCGCGTTCGATTCGAACGGTGCGGCGCTGAAGAAGCGCATCGATGCAGCGCTTGCCAAGATGAGCGCCGATGGCCGGCTCGCCGCTCTTACGCGTGCGTGGATTCTGCCGGATGGCGCAAAGGTGGCGCAGGCGCAGACTGCCCCGCCCGCGTTTCGGGACGGTCCTGCGCGTGTGGCTAACTCGGGTCAGGCAGGCGGGTTTATCAAGGTCGATGTAAGTACGCCAATAAACGCGCCAATAAACGCGCCAATAAGCGCGCCAGTAAGCGTACCCGCAAATGCACCCGCTGATGCTCCGGAGTTCAACAAGACGCAGGTTGCTCACGGCAAGACCCTCTATTCGAGTTCGTGTGCCAAGTGCCACGGACCGGGCCTCGATGGAGTAACCGCGCCGGCATTACGTGGACCCGCATTTGCGCCCGCCGCGAATTCTCATCTGACTATTGGAGGGGTGTTTGGATACATGGCGACCAACATGCCGGCGGATCGGCCGGGCAAGATGCGGGATCAGGACTATGCCGACCTCATGGCGTTCCTGCTCTATTCCAACGGCTATGGCGCGGGTGCCAACAAGCTGACCGCCGATGCCGCACGCTCTTCAGCCACGCCACTGAACGCTGGGAAGTCGCATTGATCGCACCGGGCACCGCATTGCGCTGATCCATTGCGCTAATCGTGCCCGGCACTCGGCCAGGGATTATCGCGTCGCGATATACATCGTGATTTCGAAGCCGAAACGCAGGTCGGTGTAGGCGGGGGTAGTCCAATTCATGTGTGTCTCCTGAGGGGTGTGATGAACATTAATGAGCAATCAACGAACCGTCCGTTTAAAACGGTCGGATCAAAATACGCAAGCTTCGTGCCGATAGAGCAATGGGCCGCTCGCATCAGTGAGACTCACAAACAGTACTGGTCTCGCGTGCTCCGTGCCAATAGTGTTGCAAATCGGTACACCGATGTTCCTTAACGGAGCAACGCTGAACATCGGGCACAACACCCCGCATCAATATCCGGATTCGTCGACGGAGTCGATAACGGCTCGCGGCACCACTACCTTGCGGTAGATCGTGTTGCGCGAGATGCCGAGCGCGCGAGCTGCAGCCGACACGTTACCGCGATGACGCTCGAGCGCTTTTGTAATCGCGGACGCAGTGACCTCTTGAAGGATAGTTTCGGTGGGCGCCGCCGGCTTGACCGGTGTGCTCGGCGCGCTGTTGCAAGCACGCAAGTCATCGAAGAAATCGTCCGGCAAATGTTCGGTCGTGATTTGCCCGTCCGGTTCCACCATGGCAGCGGCCGTGCGAAGCAGATTGCCGAGTTGGCGGAAGTTGCCCGGCCATCGGCATTGCTCGAACAGGCGCATTACATCCGGTGCGATCGACAGGTTGAATCCGTTAGCGTTGCAGCGCGCCTCCTGCCTAAGCATCTGCTGTGCAACGGCGGCCAGATCGGAGCGCTCGCGCAGCGGCGGCAACTTCACGACGAGGCCGTTCAGGCGGTAATAAAGATCCTCGCGAAACCGGTGTTCCGCAATCATCTCCCGCAGGTCGCGGTGGGTCGCGCAGACGATCGCGACATCCACCGGAATGGACTTGGTCGACCCGAGCGGATTAACCAGACGCTCCTGCAACACGCGCAGCAAACGGGCTTGCAGCGCATAGGGCATGTCGCCGATTTCATCCAGGAACAACGTGCCGCCATCGGCCTGGAGAAGCTTGCCGGACGCCCCCTTGCGCCTTGCGCCAGTGAATGCGCCTTCCTCGTAGCCGAAGAGTTCGGATTCGATCAGCGTCTCCGGTATGGAGGCACAGTTGACCGCTACGAACGGGCCGCAAGCTCGTGGCGAGTCCTGATGAATGGCCTGCGCGAGCAGCTCCTTGCCCGTTCCGGTTTCGCCATTGATCAGTATGGGGATGTCGCGTTTGATCACCCTGCGGATCTTCGCAATCACCGCGGCGACCTGAGGGTCCCCGGTGTCGAGGCTGGCCAGGCCTGACGGTCCGCAGGATTTCACGAACGAGCCCGCGGCGCCGCGTGCTGTTGCGCTTGGCGCGGCGCGTGACTCGCGGTCTGCAAAACCCGCCGCCGCTGGACGGCGGTATTCCACGTTGGCGCTTACAACAACGCCGTCGTGGAGGCAAAGCGGTATGGGCCGGCCCTGATTACTGCTCATGCGGTCGATCAATTGCGAACAGGGCAATCCGAAAAGAGAGGAGAGGGTGTGCGCGCGCAGTGCCGTCAGCGGAAGTCCTAGCTGAAACTGGGCGCTGCGGTTGGCCGAGAGAAAGCGGCCGTCGCTTGTGAACGCCACCATGCCTTCCATCAGCGTGCCGAGGAATTCCGGGCGGCCGTGAAAGCGGATTCGCAAGGTTTCGCTGAACGTGCTGGCAAAGAGATGGTTCTCGATCATTTGAACCGACATCTTCGCCAAAGCCATCGTATGTTGATGGTAGCTGCGATGATCGCCAGTCACATCGAGCACGCCGATCAATTCGCCATAGGGGTCGAGGATCGGGACACTGGAGCAAGTCAGGAAGCGATTCGCCGCGAGGTAATGCTGGTCACCGTGGACCACAGTGGGGCTGCGCTCGGCTATCGCGGTACCAATTGCATTGGTGCCCTGACGACTCTCCGCCCAGTTCGCTCCTGGGCGCAGCGCGACTTTTTCCGCGCGCTTGAGGAAGTCATCGTCGCCGGTTGAATGAAGCACCAGCCCGTCTGCGTCGGTGAGGACGATCATGCTTTGGGTATTGACGATCTGCTCGCGCAGCGTGGCCATCACGGGCATGGCGTGCGCGTACAGCACGCGGCTTTGCTCCAGCTTCAGATTGAGCTCGCAGGCGGGCAAGACGTCGTAGTCAGGCCGGCTGGATGTATTGAGCCCGAAGGCTTCCGAGCGCTCATGCGAATCGCAGATCAACGGGGTGAGCCAGACAGCACCTGCTACCGCGGCAACATCATGGCCGATGTCATTGCGCATTGTCTCCTCCTTATTGGAATCCGTGTCCGATGCCGGAATCCTTGAATTGCAACTGCTAAGCAAATTGCACACCATCGATGCAGCGGAGAAAGTGTGTGGCGACCTTGCTAGACAATTAATCGAGCTGAACCTAAGCCATAGCGTGCCTTGACAGTCCGCATTGATACCCGGGGAGGGTTGCGGGTTTGCGACGTCGCAGAAAACAAGCGGCGGCTCGCGGATGGACCGCATTATGGAAGCGGCGCCTACTTGCTTACCCTAACTAACCAAATAAAGCGAACGCGCGATTTAATTAATCTAGAGAATGCCTCAACTAAGGTTAATGCCACCGACGCCGTTAACACCAATAAGCACCGGTGAGCATCAGAGTTAACACCATCGACCATCGGCGGATAGATTTTAGTTTCGCCCCGTTTTTGATGAGCAAGGTTGCCTTGAATCAAAGAAGTCAATGCCAGGCCGCTCATATTGGGTGCCCGCTTTGCTGAATAGCTCACATCAGGAATAGAACGCCGAACGCGGTTTCGTCGAAAACCAAAAACAGAAAGTCTCATCGCAAGTGGCCTGCCTGGCAGCGGGAGCCCTTGCGAGCAGCTTTATCGACACGAAGCAGCCCGTGCTGCAGGCGGCGACCCGGCAGGCGAAGCAAGTTAGAGGTGGTTTGATGCCGTTTGAATCAGCAAGCAAGAATATCGATAAGCCGATACCGCTCCGAAACCCTTTAGACCCTGGTCGACGCGGCATGAAGCTTCTGCAAGTGCTTGCGATCGCGGGTATCTGCTTATGCGCATCTGTCACGCAAGGCGCTCAGAGCGTGCCGCCGTTAGCGGCAGGGCACGTCACCTTGTCTCTTGCAGAAACACAGCAGATCGTCGACCAGGCAACGTTGCGCGGCGTTCCGTGGACCGGGCCTGAATCGGGGCCGTCCGCACAACCGGGAAAAAACATCGCGTTCATTGCGGAGGATTTGCGCAATGGCGGGATCGTCGGTGTCGCCCAAGGGGTGCGCGAGGCAGTGCGCACCATGGGCTGGACACTCAGGATCTTCGATGCAAGCGGTTCATCAGCCGGCCTTGCAACGGCGTTCGAGCGCGCCCTGGCGTCAAACCCGGACGGTCTGATCCTGTGCGGATCCGACGCGCTAAGCAGCAACGCCGAACTGGAGCAGCTCGCAAGCCGCGGCGTACCTGTGGTTGCGTGGCATGCCGGGTCGAAGCCGGGCCCTATCGCGGGTACCCCGGTCGCAATGAACGTGACGACCGACCCCGTCGAAGTCGCGCGCATTACGGCGCTGGGCGCGGTGGCGCAGTCGCATGGTCATGCCGGAGTGGTGATCCTGACGGACTCCAGGTTCGAAATTGCGACGACCAAATCGAACGTCATGGCGAGCATCATCCGGGCCTGTCAGGGGTGCACCTTGCTGGAAGTGCGCAACGTAGCCATTTCAGACAGCGGCAAGAAGATGCCGGCAATAACGCAAGAATTATTGGCGCGATACGGCAAGCGCTGGACACACGCACTTGCCATCAATGACATCTACTTCGACTATGCTGTGCCAGCGCTGACCAAAGCAGGCGTGCCGAGCAACGGGCTAAGCCTGCTGTCTGCGGGCGACGGAAGCGCCCCGGCCTTTCTGCGCATTCAGGCGAAAATTTATCAGACCGGTACCGTAGCTGAACCGCTTAACCAGCAAGGATGGCAACTCGTGGATGAGTTGAACCGGCTGTTTGCCGGTCGGCCCGTCAGCGGCTTTGTAGCGCCGGTTCACCTGGTGAATGCCAACAACGTCGCGTTCGACGGCGGCGACCGCTTTCAGTATGACCCTGAGAATGGCTACAGGGAAATCTACCGGCGCATCTGGAAACGTTAGGGGTAGTCTTGACTCAGATCGTAGCAACCATGTTCCGCCTGACGATGCCGAAGTCGTTACGCGGCCAGTTTGCCCTCGCGCTTTCAGCGCTGGCGCTGCTGATTCTGGCCGGCGCCATGACGGCCGTCTATACGCTGCGCACATCGAACAGCGCGGCGCGGCAGTTGGCGGAGGAACGGCTGGTGCGCATGCAGGACGTCCAGGACTTGCTTGAGCACACCATGTTGATAGAGCGGGCGAGCTATCAATTGCTGAGCACTGAATCGCTTGACGCGTTGCATTCGAGCTATGCCGATATTGTCGAGCAGTTGAACACGCTTGACCGGCTGGTGATGCGCGTGGGCGCGTTCAGTGACGACGTAGGCGTGCTCGACCTGCAGCAGTCGAGTCAGTTGTTTCGTAGTACCGCGAATATTGTGGCGAGGCTGCGTGAGAGCACCTTTGACACCGAGGTCGTTTTTACCCGCACGCTGGACGCCCGCATCGCAAGTCTTCAGGAGACTCACACGCAGAAGGGTCTTGCGCTGGCGAATACGCTTTATCGTCTCGACCTGGCCGGCAGCGCGGAGGAAGTGAAACGGCTGCAGTACCAGTTCGAGAAGGAGGGCGGTCTCAAGGTCAAGGCAGGCGGTCGCTTACCTGCATCTTTGCGGACTGAACTATCGGGTTTGCCCTCGAAGATCGCTGGAAGCACTGATCCGGATCCGCAGGATTTGTTCTCGCTGCGCACGAGGCTCCTTAGCGAGAAGGAGGGGCTTCTGCGTTTTCACGATGAACTTCAGAGGCAGTCGATCGCGCTGGTGGTCGCCGCACGCCGGCAATCCAACTTCTTTACGCAGGACTACCGGAGCGCGGTGCGTGCGCTTGGCGATGTCTCGGATCGCAACCAGCAATGGGTGCTGGCTCTGCTTGCCTGCAGCCTGACGTTGGCATGGCTGATCGCGCACTTGTTCATGGGGCGGCATGTGCTTGCCCGTCTGCATCACATCAGCTGGCATCTTCGTCAGGAATCGACTGACGATACGCCCGTGACGGCGCAATTAGCCGGCATCGACGAAATAGACGAGATGGCGAACGCGGTCGAGCAATTGCTGAAGGATCGCAATCAGCTCAAACAGAGAACAACTGAATTAAGTCTGATCAAAGAGACACTGGGAACAAAGAATAATCACCTGCAACAGGAAGCAATTGTTCGCCGGCAGGCGGAGCAGGAAATTGTTGCTTTGATGACCGAACAAAAAATCATTCTGGACAACATCGGGGTCGGCATTGCCTTTCTCGTGGATCGCCGCATTGTCCGATGCAACCATTCGTTCGCCACCATGTTCGGTTATGAGCCCGATGAGCTCACGGGCGTTTCGACCGGTCAATTGCATCCGTCGGAGAAAAGATATCAAGCGATTGGTGATGCGGCGTATGCGGAGATTGAAATCGACGGCGTGCACGCCGGCGATATACAACTGAAGCGCCGCGACGGCACCGTTTTCTGGGTTGAGCGCACGCTGATCGCAGTCGATCGTACCGACTTATCCAAAGGCGCGATCTGGGTAGTGCACGACATCGATCAACGCATGAGAGCCGGGGTTTTGCGTACCGAACAAGGCCGCGTGCTGGAGATGATCGCGATGAGCACGCCGCTCGACGAAGTTCTCGACAGCCTGGCGCGTCTTGTGGAATCGCAATTGACCGGGATGGCGGCATCCATTCTGCTGCTCGAAGAAGACGGCGTGCATATGCGCCACGGCGCCGCGCCAAGTCTTCCGGAAGCCTACGTCCAGGCACTCGACGGTGTGGCGGCCGGCCCGAAAGTGGGCTCGTGCGGCACGGCGGTACATCGGGGCGAACCTGTCATTGTCACCGATATTTCGGCAGACCCGCTGTGGGAAGACTATCGTTCTCTGGCGGACGCTTATGGGTTCCGGGCCTGCTGGTCGACGCCTATTCTTTCGCATCGGGGCAAGGTCATGGGGACGTTTGCGCTCTATGCGAAAGAGGTGCGCAAACCGGCGGCAATCGAGACCCAGATGATCGACATCGCGACCCGCATTGCGGGCATAGCGATAGAGCGCAAGCATACCGAAGACAGCATCCGCCACATGGCGCTTCACGACGCGCTGACGGGGTTGCCGAACCGCGTGCTGCTGGACGAACGTATCCAGCAAGCCTTGCTTCACAGCGCTCGCGACGGTCGTGGGGTAGCGGTCGTGTTCATCGATCTCGACCAGTTCAAACTGATCAACGATAGTCTGGGCCATAGCGCAGGCGACGAATTGCTCAAGGCGGTGGCGGACCGGATGGTGCAAAGCGTGAGGAATATCGACACGGTCGCGCGCCTGGGAGGCGATGAATTCGTGATCGTTCTGTTCGATGCACCGGACAACATGGAGGGCATCGCGCACACCTTGCAGAGAATCCAGAGCGTGGTTGCACAGCCGCTTCAGATCGGCGCGCAGAAACTTCAGGTGACCTGCAGCATGGGGGTAGCGACCTACCCTGAAAACGGCACTGATATTGAAACTTTGCTGATGAACGCGGACGCCGCCATGTATTCCGCGAAGGAAATGGGCCGGAATAATTACCAGTTCTACGCGAGCGAGATGAACGCAAAAGTTCAGGAAAAGCTCGTGCTGCAAGATGGGTTGCGCCGGGCGATCGACCACAGTGAGTTCTTGTTGCTGTATCAACCGCAGGTCGATCTGCACTCCGGCCAGATCATTGGCGTGGAAGCATTGATACGCTGGCAGCATCCGGAGCTCGGCGTGATCTTGCCAAACAGGTTTATACCGCTGGCGGAAGAAACCGGGTTGATCGTACCTATAGGTGAATGGGTGCTGCGGACGGCCTGTCAGCAGAATAAGGCGTGGCAAGCGGCCGGGTTGCCGCCGATCCGCATGTCGGTCAATGTATCCGCGCGCCAGTTCGCCGAAAAGAACCTGATACACCACGTGGCGAGGGCACTAAACGATAGCGGTCTGGAAGCCTGCTATCTCGAACTGGAATTGACCGAAAGCCTCATCATGCAGGATGTGCCGCAAGCCATCATAAAGATGGAGGCGCTGCAGACCATGGGCGTCCAGATGTCGATTGACGACTTTGGGACCGGCTATTCGAGCCTTAGCGCGTTGAAGCAATTTCCTGTGTGCCGGCTGAAGATCGACCAGTCCTTTATCCGTGACATTCCGGCAGACCAGGATGACAAGGCAATCGCGATGGCCGTCATTTCGCTTGGCCACATGCTGAACCTGAAGGTCATTGCGGAAGGGGTCGAAACTGAGCAACAACTGGCCTTTCTGCGCGAGAACGAGTGCGACGAGGCACAGGGGTATCACTTTGGCCGGCCGGTTTCATCCGATGAGATCGTGCCGATGCTTCATCGGTCCGAGAGGCTGCACTCGGTTATGAATATCGAGTCCGGCCGGGGTAAGCCGCGAACTGATGTTCGCAACGCGTGACAGGCGTGCAGACACGCATGCGCTCGCTTACACGCCGGCGCAACCAGAATTGCGATCACTCTCTACTCGACATCCCGAAAACATTACAATCCCGGGAGGGTTGATGCAAATCAACGCATGCGCGCCTGATCGTGCTGCAATGGAAAGAGCGCGGGTTTCCATTTGAGCGGATTGTGCGTCGTACGTTGAAGCGTGCTCCGGCCGGTGCCTGCGCCTGGCCTCGGTACTGAAAAAACGCGGTATTGGCAGTCCCTGCCTCGCCAGAGTTCTGTCAGGCCCTGCGAACACACGAGTCGATACCTGATGCCAGCACATTATTTCCGGGCCCTGACGGGAAAGGATCGCAGCACACATGCCAACAGACAGCTTGGCTTTTCGCTCGCGTTCGTGGCGGGTGCGACCAACGCGGGCGGTTATCTCGCGGTGAAGCAATACACCTCCCATATGAGCGGTATCGTGTCCGCGATTGCCGATCAGACCGCATTAGGCGACCTTTCTCTGGTCCTGGCGGGCGCCGGGTCGCTGATCTCTTTCCTGCTGGGTGCCGCCTGTTCTGCCGTTCTCGTCAATTGGGGACGACGCAGGCGGCTGAACAGCCAATACGCTTCGCCCTTGCTGATTGAAGCCGGCCTGCTTCTGTGTTTCGGATTATTGGGTAGCCATCTGGCTCTGCGGGAGACGCTATTCGTGCCGACAACCGTCGTGCTCCTCTGCTTCATCATGGGGCTGCAAAACGCAATGATCACGAAGCTGTCAGATGCGGAAATACGCACCACCCACATGACCGGCATCGTGACGGATATAGGCATTGAACTCGGCAAGCTCTTCTACTGGAACTCCTCCAGGGCCGACGACGCCACGCCTTTGGTAAGGGCGGACCGGGGGAAACTAAAAGTACTCGGGACCATGCTGAGCATGTTCTTCGTCGGTGGCGTCACCGGGGCGATGGGATTCAAGCACATTGGCTACGCAGCAACCATTCCGTTGGCGGGATTGCTGATGGTGCTGGCGATCGTGCCGTTGATCGACGATCTGCGCGGGCAGATCTGCCGGCCTGGGCATTAGTATTGCGTGGCCTAAGCAACGACGCCGGGTACGCGAGGTTCAATCGACCGGTGCATAATCGGGGCACGGTCAGTTTGTCTTTGCCTGGCGGCGGTTCAATCTCTGCCGGGCGCCAGATAAGTATCGTTTCTTTCAAACGATAATATTCAAAATCCAACTTCGTTTTCTGCTCCACGTCGCCAGACGAGAGCCGGCGAATGTGATGCGATCGCACTTCGTCTCGGGAGTAACGGTGACAACCATCGCCATAGCAGACGAACAAGCCGCGCCGTCGTTCACGGTAGTGGGAATCGGCGCGTCGGCAGGCGGCCTCGAGGCGATCTCGGAGTTGCTAGCCGGAATCGCGCCTGCCAGCGGCATGGCCTTCCTGGTAGTCCAGCATCTGGCGCCGTTCCGGCCCAGCCTGCTTCCGGAGATTCTGTCGAAGCATACTTCGATTGCAGTCGTCGAAGCCATCGATGGCATGGTCATCGAGATCGACCATGTCTATGTCATTCCGCCCAACACGAGCATGTCGATTGCACGCGGGCATATCCGGCTGCAGCCGCGAGGCGACACCCTCGGGCCGCCGATGCCGATTGACGACCTGTTCGATTCGCTCGCAAGAGATCTGGGCGTGAACGCGATCGGCGTGATCTTGTCAGGCAACGGCTCGGACGGCGCGCTTGGCCTGCAGGCCATTCAAGCCGAGGGCGGCATCACGTTCGCGCAGGACACGGCGTCCGCTCGCCATACCAGCATGCCGTGCGCGGCGATCGGCCTTGGCTGCGTCGACAGCATCCTGACGCCACGCGACATCGCCCGCGAGATTGCACGGATTGGAAAATATCCAAAGCGTGTGCTGGATGAACTCGAATTGATGGGGGCGACAACCGATCCCGGGGACCGTAGCCTTCGCCCCCTGTTTCGCCTGCTGCGCGACGCCTGCAACATCGACTTCACCTACTACAAGCGCGGCACTGTCCAACGCAGATTGTCACGCCGCATGGCGTTACGCGAGATGACTTCGATCTCGGACTATGTTGCGCTGCTCAATTCCGATGCAGTGGAAATGCAGGCGCTGGGCCGCGACTTGCTGATCCGCGTAACCGAGTTTTTCCGGATCCGGAAACGTTCGATGAACTGCTTAAAACTGTCTTTCCGCGCCTGATCGGCGACCAGGACGCGCCTGCAAACATCAGGATCTGGGTACCTGGCTGTGCGAGTGGCGAAGAAGTCTATTCAATCGCCATCTCCCTCCTGGAGTATCTGGACGAGCGTACCTCCGACACCCGAATTCAAGTCTTCGGCACTGATGTCAGCGTCGATGCGCTGGATACCGCGCGCGCCGGCCGCTATATCGAGAACATCGCACGCAATGTCTCGCCCGACCGGCTTGAACGGTTCTTTGTGCGCGATGGCGACCACTACTGCGTCAAGAAGTCGGTCAGGAGCCTCTGCACGTTTGCGCGCCACAACGTTGTGACCGATCCGCCGTTTTCGAAGATCGACCTGATCAGCTGCCGCAACCTGCTGATCTACCTGGATCCGATGCTCCAGCGTACTGTCATGCCGCTGTTTCATTACGCGCTGGCTCCCGACGGCGTCCTCATGCTAGGGCCTTCGGAATCAGTCGGTGCGTCCTCTGAGTTATTCGGCGTGATCCCCAGCACGTCGAGCAAGCTTTACAGCAAGAAGCCCCGTCCCGGCCGTCCGAGAATGGGCCTGCCTGCATCGACAGTCGCACCGCAATCGGTTGTTCTTGCCCGGCCGTCGCCTAACGGCCGCGAGATCCTCACGCGTGCCGAACTGCTGAGGCGCGAGGTCGATCGCATGACCTTGGCCAGGCACACGCCACCGAGCGTGCTCTGCGACGACGAGTTGAATATTGTCGAGTTTCGCGGTGACACCTCGGCGTATCTGGTCAATCCGAGCGGAGCGCCCAGCAGCAGCCTCAAGCGACTGGCGCGGCCGGAAGTTTTTCTCGCCGTCGACGAGGCGGTGAGGCAGGCGCGCCGGGAGACGACGGTCGTCCACAAAGCGAGTCTGCGGCTGAGCGTCCGCGAAAACGCCAGACGCACGACAATCGAGGTGCATCCGGTGCATATCGCCGATGTACCGGGGCGGTGGTACCTGATCTTCTTCGACGCGCCATCAGACGATCCTGGTTCAGTGCTCAAGGCAGGACGCGAATCGCTGACAAGCCTCGTTGTGCAGGCGTTGCGGCGGGTCGGCGGACGGCCGGCCCACGTAACCCGCAGTGACAAGGACCTTGAAATCGCGAGACTGGATGCAGAACTCGAGCGTAGCCACCGGCATTTACTCGCGATACTCGCGGAACATGAAATCGCGCGCGAAGACCTGAGAGCGAGCGAGGAAGAACTGTTGTCGAGCAACGAGGAATTCCAGAGTACTAACGAAGAACTCGAGACCGCGAAGGAAGAGCTGCAATCCATCAACGAAGAGTTGACGACGACCAACGACGAGTTGCGTTATCGCAACCACGAGCTAAAGACCGCGAGCGACGAGGTTGCCCGCGCGCGCGACTTCGCTCAGGCGATTGTCGAGACGATGTCCGAGCCCTTGCTCGTGCTTGAGGCGGATCTCAGGATCACCTTGGCCAACCGCGCGTTTTATCAGACTTTCCAGACATCGCCCGACATCACCATTGGCACGAAACTGTATGCCCTCGGCAACGAGCAATGGAATATCCCGGCACTGCGGGAACTGCTCGAAAAACTCGTCCCACAGCATACGACCGTTCGTGACTACGTGATCACCCATGAATTCCCTGGCATAGGCTTGCGCACGATGCAACTCAGCGCGATGCGCATAGTGTGGCCGCCCCAGGCGCTGATACTGCTGACCATCACCGACGTGACCCGGCAGCACCAGGCGTTCGACCGGCTGCAACTGGCCGACCAGCAGAAGGATGAATTCCTTGCGATGCTCGCGCACGAGTTGCGCAATCCTCTCGCCGCCATTCGCAACGGTTTGCAAGTCTGGGAACGCGATAGCACCGACAAGGAAACACAACGGGTTGCGCGAGTGGGCGCACAGCGACAACTCGATCACGAGATTCGTCTGGTCGAAGACCTCCTGGATGTCTCGCGAATTACGCGCGGCATTATCGTGCTCAAGACCGAGTCGATCGATCTGGTCGAGACAGCCCGCCGTGCCGTCGAGGCGATGCGACCGGAGTTCGAAGCCTGCCAGCACGAAGTGAAGCTTGCTTTCCCGGCGGACGTGCTGCCTATCAACGGGGATGCGATGCGCATAGAACAGGTCGTGACCAACCTGTTGGGAAACGCGATCAAATACACGCCGCCGGGCGGTCATATCCGGATCTCGATTGAACGGCGTCTCGATGAAGCGCTGCTGACCATGGTCGACAGCGGCATTGGCATGACGGCCGAACTGATACCCACGATCTTCGACATCTTTGTCCAGGCCGAGCGCTCGCTGGATCGCAAGGCTGCAGGCCTTGGTCTTGGCCTGGCGCTCGTGCATCGCCTGGTGAGATTGCATGGCGGCGATGTGCGCGCATATAGCGAAGGGATTAACCGGGGCAGCAAGTTCGTGGTCCGCCTGCCGGCCTTGCCGCGCGGCACCGTGCCTGAAGATCCGGTCCATGTGGCGATACATTCTGCAGCGCCGCTTGGCGCCATGCGCATTCTTATTGTGGACGACAACGTGGACGCGCTGGAAAGCAGCGCCACCCTGTTGCGGATCGACGGGCATGAGGTCGAGACCGCTCGCGATGGCCTGAGCGCGCTGACTTGCATCGAACAATTCCATCCCGATGTTGTGCTGCTCGATATTGGCCTGCCCGGAATGGACGGCTACGAGGTGGCACGCCGCATACGGTCTATGCCCGATCAGGAGGATACCTTACTGATTGCCCATAGCGGGTACGGTGAGGAGGAGCATCTCCAGCGAGCCACGCAAGCGGGCTTCGACCACCATCTGATCAAACCGGCAGATCTTAGCCAGCTGAGTGCATTGGTCGCGTTATGCCGCGACCGACGCGTGCGTTAATTCCCCTCACTGGGAACGCCGCCACGCCCGCCCCAGCGCAACGGCGACCGTCAGAAGAGTCCGCGTATCAGCCGATACCGTACCCGGCTCATGTATTCGCGATAACCGGCATCCTTCGATAACAGCTGTTCTTCTCGAACGATACGGCCGAGCTGAAGCATCCAGTGCACCACGAACACAATGAGATTCTGGATGCCGAAGTTGGGCAGGATAAAACCGATGTCCGTCACGAGATAGCCGAAATACATCGGATGCCTCAGGAACCGGTAAGGCCCGCGGACCACCACGCCGCGATTGGCGGGCAGGATCCCGTACGAGCGTCTGAGCGACCATTTGGCGCCGATCTGAATGAGAAGACCGGCTATCTGCAGTCCTGCGGCAAGCGTCTCCGGAACCAGCCGGATACCGGGTTCGACCCGGAACGCGAGAAAATAAAAGCTCGCACACGACGCTATGACGACGCTTAAGGGATTCCAGTCCCGTTCTCGCGGGACCCGGGTGAACACCGCCAGACCGACAGTCAAAAGTTCGGCAACAGCCATCAACAACAGCGTGATCCGCGACGGATCGCGTGCGAACTGCATGAGCGTGGAGGTGAGGAACACGGACAGCAAGGCCACGCAACTGACACGAATCCCGGCTTCAATCGCTATTTGCTTGCCGCTGAGGCCCGCAAATGGCGACAGGAACGCGTGTCCGGCGCGAGTGGGTTCTGCCGGAATACCGGCACGGAGGACTGCCACACCACTTTCTGACTTCATTGAAGCATTACCGTAATTGCGTCCGGCGCAGTGAAGCCTTCCACTGCCCTTACTGAGTCAAGCGGAGCACCCCGAGATTGCCGGCGATCTGCTGGAAGATGGCCTTCAGTGACGCGTTGGTCGGCGCATGGTAATAATTGCCCGGAGACGCGCAGCTCTGCATGGTCTGCTGCGCTTGTTGACTCGCTGTGTCGGTACCGTAGGTGCCGAACGTGATCGAATAGATGGTGATGCCATCGTTCTTCATCGCGTTGCACACGGCGAGCTGAAAGGTGTTGATATCGGATACAGATGTCATCGAACCGTTGGGCACGTTCGCCGTGGGCGCTGTCAATGCGCTGTTGCCGACGCCCGACAAACCGTTGAACGAAGGCGACGGCATGATGCCGTTGGCGCTGCCCGGATCGTTTTCACCATCGGTCAGGACGATCACGACGCGCTGCAAACCTTGCGTCGTTGCTTCGGGGCGGGGCAGGTTGGGATCGGTCGACACCCAGCCATTCGAGCCCGACACTTGTGGCGACCACGCCGACGACACCATGCGCCATCCCCATAACAGGCCGGTCGGAATGATCGTCGAGCCGTTTGCCGGCATCTTGTTGATAGCGGCAGTCAGCGTGGTCTGATTCTGAGTCAGGAACATCATCGGCTGAATCGAGCAGGGCCTGTCGAGCTCGAATTGCCGTTCTGATCCCAGGTGGTCGTCGTGGGCGCTTTTTGTCCGGTCGGCACCGGCTGGCCCCAGGAGTTGTAGACCGTCGCCGAACTGACCGTTGCCGCAGTAGGTCGGCGAGCCGTTGGTCTGGTAGGTCAGCGGCACGCCCATCACGGTATTGGTGCTGGACACCTGGCAAGTGTTCTTGCCGACGGTGGCTGTAGTTCGTGATCTTGAAACCCGCACTCGGAACGTTGTAGTAGAACGGCGTGAAGCCCGGCGATCGAAGCGGGCGCGTAAGCCAGCGGATACAGGTTCTTGGCGGTGCCCACGCGCGGCTCCACCGGGCAGCCGGCCCATCCCGATCCGGTCCCGGACGGCTGGAGCGTCATCGAGATATTGGTGGAGTTGTAGCTGTTGGTGTCGTTCGCAGCGGGGGTGATCCAGCTGCCGGTGGGAAGCAGCGACGTGCCGACATTCACCATGGTCGTGAACGGCACGAGGCCGATGTAGGACTGGTTGCCGGACTGCGCAAAAAATACTCGATACCAGCGCGTTTGCCGCCGTGCGCAGCCCCTGGATCTTGGTGCCCTGGCTCTGGTCCGAGCTGGCGTAGTCCGCCATGGATCCCGTGTTGTCGAGCACCATCGCAAGTTCGAGCGTGCTCTGCGGCAGGCGCAGCGCGGAGTTGCTGGCCGAGACGGTGGCGTCGTCGGGATCGGACGTCGAACCCGAGCCCGATCCGGACCCCGAGCCGGTGCCCGTGGTCTTCGTGCCGAAGATGACCGGTGCGAGCAGCGGCATGGAGCCGGATGCCGAGAGCTTGATGGTTTGTCCGGTGGACGGCAAACCCGCTTACCGACGACTTGAAATTCGCATCGGGCATGGCGAGGTCCAGATAGCCGGCCGGCATGTTGCCGTTGTAGAACGCCCGCGCGTCAGCCTGCCATGCCGTCGCATCCTTGCCCGACGGATCCTGATAGTGCGCGAGATCGACGCCCGAGGAAATCGTCGCTACGTCGAGCGCCATCTGCATGCGCGCCTGCGTCATCTCGTAGTCGATCATGTCCAGCGCCGTGCACATGGAGCCGATCATGAGGCTCGCGCAGACGGCGAAGATCATCGTGACGGCGCCCGTGTCGCCTGCCACCAGGGCCGCGACGGACCGGCTGCTTGCAGCGGGGCCGGAGAGCACGCCTGTATCGATGGATCGGTTCATGAACTGTTCTGGAGTCATGGCGCGGTTAGCTTGCAGGAGTCAGCGTGAGCGGCAGGCCTGAGCGCTGGCGCACGTAGACGACCTTGTAGATGGTCTGGGTGCCCGGCGCGCTGGTCCAGAACGGAGCGGTCATCGCAAACGGGGTGTAGGTGTAGAACACCTCGACCGCTGTAGCGGAATCGCCGGCATAAAACGGCCAGCCCTTCGGCAAGGGGTTGGCCGACGTGATCCGCGTCGGCGAGCTGCTTTTTGTCATCCAGGACGCATTGCGCGTCCACGCGATCTGCGGCACGCCCTTTGAAGGCGGGATCATGGCCACGACACAAGTAGCGGGAGTCGTGCCGCAGTTGTTGCCCGTGTCGCAAATCGACGTGAGGATAACGCCGCCGTTCGCTTTCAGGTCGTTAGGCGCGGCGAGCAGCGTTGCGGCGTTCCATATCGAGCCGAGATTATTCGAGTTGCTGGTCGACGGATCGTTGATGACCGGCGGACATCTGCCCGACGGAATCGGCGAGCAGTAAATGCCGTCCGCTCGACAATGCTCACTGCACGCATGTACAGGTACATCTCGGTGAAACCGAGCAATACGAGCAGCATCAACGGGACGATGATCACAAACTCGATCGCCACGCTGCCGCGGTCCGATCGCACGAGCCTGCGCAGCCCACTGCACGTGCAGGCGCAGGCGCGGGAGCCGGCGTCGTTGAGTCGGCACGGTCTGGAACGTACTCTTCATTTTTCGTTCTGCACGATGTAGTTGCGTTGGAAGGTCATTGTCTTCACGCCGAACAACTGGGGAATGCCCGAGAAGCCCGGCATTGTCACGGTGATGTTGTAGGACACGACATTGCCGAATGCGCCGAGGTCGCTCGTATAGTTCTTCGTGCCGACGTTGTTGTAAGTGCCGTAATCGAGTGTCGAGATGGTCACCGTTGCACCGACGTTCTGCCAGCGTCCAAGGATCGCATTCACCGTGTTCTTGGCCTGATCCGCTCGGGTGCCCGATGCCGGATCGACTGTGGTCAAGCCTACCCGCGAGGCGGCCTGCGCGGCGAGCTGCACCGACGCATCGACGAACATATCGAGCGCGATCTCCACCGTCCCGAGGATCAGGATGAACACCACCGGCCCGACAATGGCGAATTCGATCGCCGACACGCCGCGGCTGTCGCCGAGCAGTCTGGCAGCAAATCTCGGAGTAAATCTCGAAGCAAGCGCGCCTAACCCGCGTACGCCCGGCGCTTTCATCGCACGCTCACGGCCTGGATCGATGCCGTCGGCACCGGCTGGACCCGGGGCGCCGGGGACAACTGCGCCTTGGCGCCGCTCGTTTGCGCAAGATGCGCACGCTGGATTTCGTAGAACCGCAGGTTGTCCTGCACCGACGCTTTCGGCAGGTCGTGCCCGAGGATTTCCGCGGCTGCTTCGTTGTTGCCGAGCAGGCCATAGGCGAGCGCAAGGTCCTGGCGTGCCTGCGGCGGCGCGCCGGGATAGCGCGTGACGTCGAGCAGCACGTTCGCGCCCTCGCGCGGATTGCCGCCGAGAATCAGTGACAAGCCGAGGTTGACGCTCAACATCGGATCGCCGGGATTGGCCTTGAGCGCCTGCGTC
Source organism: uncultured beta proteobacterium (assembly GCA_963708695.1). Lineage (GTDB taxonomy): Bacteria > Pseudomonadota > Gammaproteobacteria > Burkholderiales > Burkholderiaceae > Caballeronia. The sequence continues at coordinate 279,244 of CAVPTS010000009.1, read as the reverse complement.
AATACCGCCTGAGCGCCGGCATGGTCGTCGTTCAGATCGAGCGCGGCGCCGAGTCCTGCGGACGCCATCGGATCATTGGGAACGAGCGCGAGCACGTCGCGGTAGGTCGCGATCGCGTCGTTGAAGCGGCGCTGATGGATCGCCACGCGCGCAACGCCGATCTTGGGTCGCCACCGCCTCCGGATCGATCTTGCTCGCGCGGTCATAGTAGACGCCCGCACGCGTGAAGTCGCCCACCGCGTAGAGCGTATTGCCGAGTCCCGGTCAGCCCCGGAACCGAGCGCGGGATTGGCCTGCACCATCTTGTCGAACAGCGTGGTCGCCAGTTCGATGTTGCCCGAATCGAGCGCGGTGTCGGCGAGACGCAGTCTCGCTCATGCTGCTCGGCGCGTTGTTCTGAAGGACCGGGCCGCACTTCGGAAACCTGCCGGGTCGTCGTGGTGCAGGCCGTGCGCCGCAATCAGCATCGATGCGCCCAGGGCACAGCGGAAGAGACGCCGGGCGCAGGCGAGGGCGGTAGCGTCCTGTGCGGCGGATACGAGCAAGACGCTCGAAGCTTCAACTGTTTTCATTGGGCGGCCACATAGGCAAGAAGTTGGATGACGGCCGGGCCGGCCGCAATCGCGACGACTGCTGGAAGGATGAACAGCATCATCGGCACGACCATCTTCGGCGCGAGCTTGGCGGCCTTTTCTTCGAGCGAGACGATGTGCGCAAGCCGTTCGGTGCGCGACAGCGTGCGCAGCGCCTGCGTGATCGGCGTGCCGTAACGCATGGACTGCGTGAGTGTCGAAATCAGCGCGCGGATCGACGGCAAGTCGATCCGCTCGGCCAGGCCATGCAGCGCGCGGGTGCTGTCGCCGGAGAGCTTCAGTTCGTCGGCGGTCAGAGCGAATTCGCCGGAAAGCGGCGGGCAGATCATCGCGAGTTCGTCGGCCGACGCGCCGGATGCTGACGCCGAGGCTGTTGCCCGCGTTGGTGCAGATCACGAGCAGGTCGAGCGCGTCGGGCAGGCATCCCGCCATGGCCTTGCGGCGGCGCGACGCGCCAAAGGCGACCACGTATTCCGGGACGATCATGCCGACGATGAACACCGCCAGCATCAGGATGCCCGCGAACCGCCGGGATAAGCGCCGAACACGGGAATGCTGCGAGCCCAGCATGACCGTCGAGCAGCCGCGCAGATCAGGCCGACCACGAACTTGACGGCGAGCAGGATCGAGACCGCGTGATGGCTGCGGTACCCGCTCTGCGACCATTTCCTTTTGCAGCTTCAGGCGGTACTTCGCGTCGAACAGCGGCAGCTTGTCGCCAATCTTCGCGAGCCGCAGCATCAGGCGCGCACGCTTGCCGGTTTTCTTGCCATCGTCGTCGTACTCGTCGGCTTCATTGCGCTCGGGGCGCTGACTGAGCGCCGTCAGCCGGGCACGCTCGGCAATGCGGCCACGCTTGCCGCCGTGCTTGGTCGCCCACCAGATCGCGAGCACCGCGAACAGCGCCGAGCAGCATCATCAGGTTGATGAGCGTCTGGACGCTGGTCGGCGCTCATCGCGAGGTATCCAGTTTGGACATCTTGCCGATCACGATCAGGCCGATGACGATCGAGATCGCACCGAAGGTCAGCAGCTTTTGACCCGGTGCCGTCTCGAAGAGCACCATGAGATAATCGCGGTTGAGGCCATACATGCTGAGCATGATGACGATCGGAATCGCCGCCAGGATCTTCGTCGTGATGCGGGCTTCGCCTGTGAGCGCCTTGGTCTTCTGACGAATCTCGCGGCGGGTCCGCACGATGCCCGCCAGGTTCTCCAGCGTCTCGCCGAGCTGGCCGCCGGTTTCGCGCTGCAGCAGCAGGCACACGCAAAAAAACGAGAAGTCCGCGATCTCGATGCGCTTGACTGCGACCGCCAGCACTTCCTCCAGATCCAGTCCCGACCTGCAGCGCATCGCTCATCAGCTTGAACTCGCGACGCAGCGGCTCGGGACATTCGTCGGCGGCTGAGCCGATCACGTGCGTCACCGGCACGCCCGCGCGCACCGCGCGCACGATCAGGTCGATCACATCGGGGAACGCATCGAGAAAGCGCTTGCGAAAGCGCTCGATGAGAAAGCGGTACGCCTGCATGGCCGCCAGCACCGGCAGACCATCAAAAGCAGCGGCGTGGCGAAGGCGGGCAGCGGCATGAAATGCGTCATCGCCAGCGCGAGCAGCTCGCCTGCGACCGCCGCTCCCATCACGATGCGCGGTACCGCGTCGTGCCCGCCACCGTTTTCAGGCGCGCGAGCTTCGGGCCCGACCAGCGGTTGAATGCGTTGTCGCTCTTGGTGACGTTGAACAGGTCGGTGTCGAACTTGCCCTGTGTCCTTCGCTGCCGCGCCGGTGATCGCGAAGGCTTGCTGCATGCGCGCCTTGATCCGCGCATGCGGCTGGTTGTTGCGCATGTCCTGGATCGTGAGCGCCATCACGCCCAGCAGCAGCACGCCGACGAAAGAGCAAATGGTGAGAAGGTCGACCATGCGTCATGGCTTCATCGCCCTCCAGCAGCGCGTCTTCGAGGCCGTAATACGCCGCCCGCGCGGTGAACGCCGGGCGCACGGAGCCGGACTCGAACACGCCCTTGACCTCTTCGCTGTAGGCCGATAGCGTCGTAGCGGAACGTGAAGAGATCCTGCGTGATGATCACGTCGCCTTCCATGCCGACCAGTTCGGTGATGCGCGTGACGCGGCGCATGCCGTCGCGCATCCGCTCGATCTGCACGATCATGTGCACCGCACTCGCGATCTGCCGGCGGATCGACAGCAGCGGCAGATTGCCGTTTGCCATCATCACCATGCTTTCGAGCCGGGTGATGCCGTCGCGCGGCGTGTTGGCGTGGATGGTGGTCATCGAGCCGTCGTGGCCGGTGTTCATGGCCTGCAAGACGTCGAAGGCTTCGGCGCCGCGGGTTTCGCCGAGGATGATCCGGTCGGGGCGCATCCGCAGCGCGTTTCGCACGAGATCGCGCTGCGCGACGCCGCCCAGCCCTTCCGCATTTTCGGGCCGCGTTTCCAGGCTCACCACGTGCGGCTGCACGAGTTGCAGTTCGGCCGCATCTTCAATCGTGATGGTCCGCTCGCCCAGGCCGATGAAGTGCGACAGCGCGTTGAGCAGCGTCGTCTTGCCGGAACCCGTACCGCCCGACACGATGATGTTCAGGCGGCAGGTGCTCGCGAGCTTGAGCACGTTCGCCATCTGCGTGCGACATGTTGCCCTGCTGCGCCATGCGGTGCAGCGTGATATTGCGCTTCGAGAACTTACGAATCGAGATGGTCGCGCCGTGGATCGCGAGCGGCGGCAGCACGACGTTGACCCGGCTGCCGTCGGCGAGACGCGCATCGACCATCGGGCTGCTTTCGTCCACGCGCCGCCCGACGCCCGCCGCAATGCGCTGCGCCACGTTGACCACGTGCGTGTTGTCGCGGAACTTGTAGGGCGTGAGTTCGAGCCGGCCATGGCGTTCCACGTAGACCTGGTCGGGACCGTTGACGAGCACGTCGGTGATGGTTTCATCGGCGAGCAAGCGGTTCGATCGGACCCAGGCCGAACATGTCGTTCAGCAATTCGCCCGACAATCTGCCCTTGCTCGGTGATCGTGATGTTCAGCCGCTCGCGTTCGGCAATCTCGAGCACGAGTTGCTCGACGCCCGGCTTCATCTGCTCGCGCGTCTTGCCGACCGCCGCCGATGCGTTCATCGCACGCGAATACGCCGTTGCGGATGATCTTGAAGAGTTCGGAGCGGACCAGCGTCTCGTTGCCTTCCGGGGCATTCGGGCGCGGCGTGGCCGCAGCCGGCGCGGCACGGCGCGTGCTTGCGACTGTCTCGAGCGGTGCGAGCGCTTCGGCGACATCGCCATCGCCCATGTCCGGCTGCGACTCGAACTGTCTGTTTTTGCCCGAACATCAGCTTCTCCTCAATTTGAGCTTCTGGAGGAAAGTGCGTTCAGCCGTCGTGTGCTGGCCTGTCAGGTCACGGCCGATGCGCGCGATGGTCTGATTGAACCCGTGTGGGCGCCTTTTCCATCACCGCTTCGCCGAGGTTCTCCGCAATCGAGACCGCTTTCGCCTCGAACGGAATCTCGTATAGCGCGGCACGGCCGACCGCCTGCATGAAGTCGGCTTGCCGCACCTTGCCGGCCGTCGCGGCATTGGGTTGTTCAGCAGAAGCGAGGTCGGCGGATTGTTGTCACGATCCTCGATATAGCGCAGCAGCCGGATGGTCTCGCGCGTCGCATGCACGGAGCGGTCGGCCACCAGATAGACGCGCGCGGCATGGTCGAACGCCGCTTGCGCGAGCGATGCGCTGGGATTGCCGACGTCCAGGATCACGTAGTGGAAGCTGTCGCACAGCAGTTCGAGCACGCGCGGCAGAGCGCCGGACTCGAACGGCTGCACGGCGCCGTAGTCGAGTTCGGCGGACAACATGAAGAGCCGGCTGCCTTTCGCGACGAGCGTGCGCTCGACGTACTGCGGATCGAGCCGATGCACGTTCTGCAGCACGTCGGTCAGGCCATTGTTGCTCTGGATGCCGAGCATGCTGTTCGCGGCGCCGCCGTAGATATTCAGGTCGACATAGGCCACGCGGCGATGCGTCTCTTCGGCGAGATGGCGCGCCACGTTGAGCGCGAGCGTGGTGACGCCGACGCCGCCGCGCGCGCCCGCGAAGGCGATGGTCTTGCCGGCGCGCGCCAGCATCACCGGGCTGACCTTGCCTTCGGACACGTTGACGGTTCGCTTGAGCAGTTCGACGGTCAGCGGCTTGACGAGATAATCGCGCACGCCGATCTTCAGCAGGCTGCGAAACAGCCCGACGTCGTTGCGCTCGCCGAGCGCGACGACCTGCACCGACGGCTCGCACACTTCGGCCAGCCGGCCGAGGTCGGACAGCGGCATGGCGGAGCCATGCAGGTCGACGAGCAGAAAGAGCGGCGAGCGTTCGATCTTCGACAGATACGCGATCGCGTCGTCAATCCCGCCGATCACGATATGCACGTGCGGCATTGCCTGTTCGAGGACGAAGCTCTTGAGAACCTGCTCGGTCTTCCGGTCCGTGACGAACGCGATGAAATCGGCGACGCGCGCGCCCGGTTTCGCCTTCGTCAAACTGAACTCTGTTGTGCTCATGATGTTCTTCCGTAGGTGTTGCCCGCGTCACTTGGAATCGCGCGACGTGGCCGTGTCGAGCGGTATGACGTGGCCGGTCTGGTAGCGGTGCACAGCGCTCGCGGCTACGGCGGCGTCGGCCGGCCCGAGCTTCTGCGGCGCGATCGAGGTCCTGCGGGTGCGCCACTTGCGCAGCCAGATTGGTGTAGGTCGCGCAGCCCCATTCCATGTCCGGACGATGCCAGCCGGCATCGGTCAACACGGACGGACGAGCGAGGCTGGCGCAATCGGGCGGCAACGCGGAACGTGCCGTCGAAGCCGATCGTCGACTGGTCCGGCATGCCGCGCGGCGGCTTGAAACAGCCGCTGACTCCGAGCGCGACGGCGCAGGCGAGAACGAAGCGTGAGAAGGCGGGCGGATTTCATGGTGTCTGGCTCGGTGAGCGGCTCAATAAACATATCCGGCCGCGCCGACGAGACGCGGCTGACCGGCTCTGCGACGGCGACGCCGGTCTGACGCTTGAAGCTGTATTCGACGTCGTTGCTCGGCGAAACCAGCGATTCGAGCGGCGTGCGCAGCTTGGACGGGATCGGTGGGCTCCACCAGATACGGCGTCACGATGATGACCAGTTCGGTCTTGTTGTTCTGGTAGTTCGTCGATGAGAACAGCTTGCCGAGGATCGGAATGGAACCCATGCCCGGGCACCTGCGAAATGATGTCGGTGGTATTGCTCTGCAGCAGCCCGCCGATGGCGAAGCTCTGGCCGCTTGCCAGTTCGACGGTCGTGTCCGCGCGGCGCACGCTCAAGCCCGGCACCGTGATGCCGCCGGTCGTCACGCTCACCGAAGTATCGATCTGGCTCACTTCCGGGCGCACCTTGAGGCTGATGCGGCGATCGTTCAAGCACAGTCGGCGTGAAGTCGAGCTTCACGCCGAACTGCTTGAATTCGACCGAGATCGCGCCGTTGGTCTGCGAGACCGGAATCGGGAACTCGCCGCCGGCGAGGAAGCTTGCCGTCTGCCCCGAGAGCGCCACGAGGTTCGGCTCCGCGAGCACGGTCAGCAGACCTTCCTGGTTCAGCGCATCGACCAGCGCGCGGATGTCGACGTTGTTCGTCTTGAACGCGCCGAAGAGCGAGTACGCGTTGTTGGTCGGCAGATTGACGGGGTAACGTGGTCCCGTCCGAGCCCGTGGTGATCGGCTGGTTCAGGTTGTAGATCGGGCGGCCGCTAAAGATGCCGCCGTAGAAATTGCCCACCGCGTTGCCCATCGCCTGCCAGTTGATCCCGAGCTGCTGCGTGACGTTGCGGTCCACTTCCGTGATGCGCACGCGCAACTGCACCTGCAGCGGCCGGTCGATCGTCATGCGGTTGACCAGCACTTCCTTGTCCGCGAGATAGGGCGTGAGCGAGTCGACGACGGCGTCGGCATCGGCGGAATTGGTCAGCTTGGCCGTTCACCATGCAGCGAGCCCTGGCCGGTCGTCAACTGCACGTTCATGTTCGGAAAGCGCGCCGCGATCATGCCGCGCAAGCGCGTCCATGTCGCGTCCGACGACCACCGTGCGCTGCACGCAGCGTCTTGTTGTTGGCGCCCAGAACGTAGAGCGTCGTCGTGCCGGCCTTCTTGCCGAGCACGAACACCGCTTTCGGCGACGGCACGTGGACGTCGGCCACGGCGGGATCGGCGACGAACACCGAGGTCGCGTCCTCGTTGAGACGCACCAGCGTGCCCTTGCCCGCGCTGACTTCGAGCGTACCCTGCATGGCGGCCAGTGGCGCGGGCGGGATTGCAGCGACTGCGCGGGGCGCGGCTGCACGCGAAGGAGCCGGCTGATGGACCGGCTGATGAGTTGGCTGGTGGATCGGTTGATGAGTCGGCTGATGAGCCGTAACCGCGGGAGCGGCGAGCGCGGGAGCCGCGAACAATGCGCCGCAGGCGATCGCCCAGATCCCGTTTCGAATCGAACTGAACTGCATTTTCATGACTCTCTATCCTGGCGAATGGGCGCTAAATCCACCGGTTTCTACGACATCAACGTGGCATCTAAGCGACATCTAAGCGGCATCAGCGTGGTGTGGGCACGGTGGGCAAGGGCGGCGTATCGCCGGCGGCGCCGCTTGCCTGAGCGACGCTCGATGTCGAATCTGATTTTTCGGAACCTCTATAGATGGTGACCGAGCGCGGCATGGCCGGAACCGGAGCGCGGCGAGGTGGCCTGGACCGTGTGCGCCCGCGGCAGGTCGCGCACTGCGCGTGAGATGTCGCCGGCCCACACCGGAGCGGCGGGCGTTGCGCTTCCCACGGCCGACGCGGAAGGCTCACGCGTGACCGTTGCGAAACTGCGCAACGCGAGCGACAGGCTGCCCAGACGCGCGGCGACCGCCACGACCTCACCCATGCGCGGCGTGACTTCCAGCGTGACCGTGCGCGCGCGGTTGTTGAGGTCCGGGGCATCGCCCGTCTTGGGTCGCTTGATTTCCGACCCGACGGCCAGCACCCGGACATGCTCGACCACCGTCTCACTCGATACCGCCAGATCCGGCGAATCCGTACGGCGGTCCATCTGCTGGGTAAGCAACAAGTCGACGTAGTCGCCCGGCTGGATCAGGCCTGCGTTGCCGGACACGTCATCGACGGCAACCGATACCGCGCGCATCTCCGGCTTGAGCGTGGCGGCGAGGAAGCCCGGTGCGTTCGGCAGGATGACGTCGTCGGATACGAGCACCGTGCCGCTTGCGGCCGGATGGCGCAGCAGCGCGCCTTTCAGGTCGGCGGCGCCCGGCGCGCCTGAAATGATTGCGTTGGGCGGGATATCGGCGACAGGAAACTTCTTCCAGGTCAGGTCTTCGTCGCGCAGGAGAAGTCCTTGCGGCAGGTCCGCCGCGCTCACGAGCACCTTTTCCGTGGAGACCGTCTGGTTCGAGGGTCGCGATGCGCTGGCGATGACCACGCGCACGATCAGCGCAATCAGGAGCGCACCTACCAGGAGGACGCCGAATTTAATGATGTTCGACATGGGGGCGCCGTCCTATCGCGTTAAAAACATGGGGAGCAAAGCGGGCAGTACGATCACCGCACCGCCACCCAGCGCGAGCGCGACGCCGTAAGGTACGCCGCGCGCTCCGGAAAACATGGCCAGCGAGCGCATCGGCTGGGCGTGGCGATCCGGGTCCATACGCTTCGTAGCAAGACTGATCAGGGATACCACTGTCCCGATTACGGAAATCAGGGTGAGCGCAGCCAGAGAAAAGCTCAGGCCCACCCACAGAAAAATGGCTGAAGCGAGCTTTGCGTCGCCACCGCCGAGCAAGTTCGCGGCGAACAGCGCGGCGCAAAACAGGAAGACACCGAATGCGAGCAGGAGGTGTTTCATGACATCGCCGAGGGGCATGCGAATGATCAGTGCATCGACGAAAAACAGTGCGCCTACTGCCAGGACTATCTTTGTCGGCAAACGTCGGGAACGAACGTCGATTACCGCCAGCCATAACAGCGCGCAGACAACGATTACACGGATGGTCAGAGACAATAGCGGCACAGTCGGCACACCTTACGCGGGGAAAGAACGGAGATCCGGACCGCAGGCGGTCTGGATCCCCGGCACTGGCGATTAGCTCGCGTTGGATTGCGAGGCGGTCACCTTGGTGAACAGGTTGTTGAACATCGAGCTGATGCTGGTGCTGAAAGTGCTGGCCATGGCGCCGAGAGCGATGACGACGATGCCCGCCAGAACCGCGTATTCCATGGCGCTCACGCCACGTTCATCGCGAACAAATGCTTTGAATAGTTTGCGCATTTCTTATCCTTATAACGAGAAGGTAGGTGTGGACTCGCTCGTTTTATACGAGTCGAGCACTACAGAGAATACCCACGGTCCCGTTGATCAATCTTCCGGAATGAAGACTAAACACAGCTCAGTTCGAGCATTTAGCCCGGGAAGGTGGTAAGCCTATTAACGGCAGGTTGGACGGCAACTTTAGTAGTGGGGGCGGGGAAATTTGTGAGGGGGGAAGAGGTGCTGGCGCGGCTGTGGTCGTGGGCTGGAGGGCGCTTCGCTATCCGAACTGTCAAACGTTTGCGCAAGGAATTTTGCTCGCGCCGGTGGACGGGGTGGACGGGGTGGGGTTGGTGCCGGGGAGTTGTTAGCGTTCGCACTCGGGCGGGGTTTTGGGGCGTGGGGCAGTGGTCGGGGTCAGTGCCGGGTTGCTGCTGCTTACCTTAGCTCGGGTTTAATGTTGGCAATATTTTTTATCACTATTAGCCACTGTCCGTGGCGGGACTTCATTTCTTTGTCCAACGGCGACAAAGAAACGAAGCAAAGAAAACGCCTTCCCACAATCTGTATTAAGTGTCCCCAGCGTGCAGACCGCTGCTTTTGGTTCCCGCGTAGAACGGTGCTCGCTAGAACCACGCTGCGTTGAAACCCTCCTTCTCGCGAATCCTGACATCCCCACGCTTCGCCACCAGTGCTCTCGGGCAAGATCGGTACGCCTACGGACTCGTTCGGCCTTACTCGTAATTGCGGTGTGAGGTAGAGACCCCGGAGCGTGATGATTTCAGGAACGAGTGTTCGTGCGTGGCGCGGGGCGTTCCACTATTTCTTCAGTGCGCTGGAGTCCAAACGTTTGCGCTCTATGCACGTTCATTACGTATTAGTCGCGCGGATCACGCAGTCCACCAACGCGTAAAGGCGCGTAGGCTGTATTGGTCCGTGGCCCACGAACTTGCCCGAGAGCACTGGTGGCGAAGCGTGGGGATGTAGGGATTCGCGAGAAGGAGGGTTTCAAGTGTCCGTGGTTTTGCGAGCACCGTGCTACGCGGGAACCAAAAGCAGTGGTCTGCACGCTGGGGACACTTAATACAGATTGTGGGAAGGCGTTTTCTTTGCTTCGTTTCTTTGTCGCCGTTGGACAAAGAAATGAAGTCCCGCCACGGACAGTGGCTAATAGTGATAAAAAATTTAGCTCACATACAACCCGCGCTAACGTAAGCAGCAGCAACCCGGCACCAACCCCGACCACCGCCGGTAGCCCGCCCCCAAAAGAACCCCCGAGTGCGAACGAAAATACCCTGGCTAATAGCGCTAAAAAATATAGCTAACATTGAACCCGAGCTAACGTACGCAGCAACAACCCGGCACCGACCCCGACCACTTCCGACCCCCTCCCCAAAGCCCTTCCAAAATGCACCGCACCGGAATTCGATAAACTCACCTCTTCGCGACGTCAGCTCGCGTCCCTTGGATAGAACCCGCATGATCAAACCCCATCCGCGACTGCAACTCGATCCGGATGCGGCGTCCGAACGTCGCTGGCCTGCCACCGGCTATACCTTCGCCCTGAAGGCAACAGCGGCCTGGCATGCAGTAGCCCTCGCCGGCTGCGCCGCTGCGCCACACCTATGGCCATGGTGGTTGGCAGGCACGGCCGTCAACCATGCCGTGGTAACCACGGCCGGACTATGGCCTCGCTCAAGCGTACTCGGCCCCAACTGGACCCAATTGCCAGCCATCCCGCGTAACGCAAACGCCATCGCGCTAACACTCGACGATGGACCCGATCCAGACGTCACGCCAAAAGTACTCGATCTTCTCGACACCTATGGCGCGCGCGCCACTTTTTTCCTGATCGGTGAGCGTGCGCGCCGCTATCCCGCGCTGACGCGCGAGATTGTCGCGCGCGGGCACGCAGTCGAAAACCACTCGCAGAAACACGTACATACGTTTTCAGTGAGCGCCATGGGCGCGCTAAGCCGTGAAGTCGACGCGGCACAACACACGCTCACGGAACTGACCGGCGAACGCCCGGCGTTTTTTCGTGCGCCGGCAGGGCTACGCAATGTCTTTCTCGAACCAGTCTTGCAGAAGCTCGATTTGAGGCTGGCAGCTTGGACAAGACGCGGCTTCGACACCCGCGAACGCGATCCGGATATCGTCGCAGAACGGCTGCTCCGCAATCTGGCGCCACGCGACATCCTGTTGCTCCACGATGGCGACGCCGCAATAACACGCGACGGCCAGCCCGTTCTACTGTCGGTTTTGCCCCGTGTCTTCGACGCCGCCGCGCATCAGGGCCTGCGCTTTGTAACCTTACGAGAAGCCTTCTGATCCCGCTGCATGAGATGCCGAGGTTTTATGGGGGTCGTGCCCTGATACGCGGCCCGATCCGCCCCCTGAAATCGCTTGGCTAAGTCGCGTAAGAGACGTTACGTAATGTACGGAACACAGTTGATCCAAGCTCAAGCGTCACATTTTCAGCAGACCCTACCCCTGATGGTTTTAGTCACACGAACGCCTTGCAAGAGCGCTAACGTGCGACGCTGCAGGCTTTGAGCAGAAGGAGATGTCTGCGCAAAATAACTTATATAAGCCTTCAGTCGATGGCTCCTCCCGGCAACGCTGGGAGCTAAAGAGACCCCGTAGCCCAGTTGATGTACGCCGCATGCACACCGCGCCGCTTCCCGCGCCTCAAAACATTCCGTAACTTTTTAGCCTTGGATAACCTCGAAAGCAGGGTTAGATTTACCCCTTCAGGGAGGTCGGCCCGCAGCGGGTACATTTCCAGGCTTTCGTCGTATATATGGGAGCGATGCAGCCGGATACTTTTTTCTGGCTGATTTACCAGACGAATTTCAGTATCATTTGCCCCTCACTGCTGAACGCGACTTTGCCTGAATTACCCAGCTTATCCGCGTATTGCGCGAATCAATCGGCACAAACTGCCGATAAGCCGGTCATGTCCGCCGGTATCTCCTGACTTCCGATTGCAAAACCGTCCGGCCAGAGCGGGCGTCATTCACATGCTGCCCCACGCAGGCGATCCTCATGAGGTGTTAGTGGCTTTCAAATCGTAAACATCGTATGCCCGATCTGCGCTGGACCATGCCCGTTGCGAGCTGGTCCGCCACCGCCGCAGCACCAGTCGACCGCCGCGATATCAGCTTCATCGAGCCGATCGTCCGCCGTCGTCTGAGCAGCCTGTCCCGAAGCGCCCTCAAGGTCGCCCATGACTGCGTGGCCGGGCGGGACGCGCGTGCGCGTGGTGTTCGCGTCGCGGCATGGCGAACTGCGGCGCACGACGGACATCCTGCGCGCCATCAGCGCGGGCGAACCGGTTTCGCCGACCGCGTTCAGCCTGTCGGTCCTCAATGCGATGACCGGCGTGTTCGGCATCGCACGCGGCGACCGTTCGCCCGCCAGCGCAATTTCCGCCGGGCGCCGAAACGCTCGGGTTATGCGTTGCTTGAAGCGCATGCGCAGTTCGCGGCGGACCCGTCGTCGCCGGTGCTGATGGTCTACGCAGACGAGCCCGCCGATGCCGCCTACGGCACGATCGAAGACGAGGTGCAAGGCGGCGCGCTCGCGATCCTGCTCGACGCCCAAGCGGTCAGGGGCAGCTTGCGTGCACAATATCGGGTGCGAGGACGCCTGTCGGAAGATCCATCGCAGACAATAACGGGTAACAATTTCCGCACGCAGACTTTTCCGCACGCAGAGCGAGGCGGTACTGCGCTGCCTCGACACGCAGGCGCCCGCCGCATGGCAAAACGCCGGCACTAACTGGCATTGGAGCTGGCATGAAGGCGCGGCTTAACTACGGCTGGCGGCTGGTCGCCACGGGCATGAGCTTCGTGGTGTTCGGCGTCTGCGGACTGCTGTTCTCGGTGCTCGTGTTTCCGCTCGCGTGGCTGTGGCCGCATCGCGCGTCGCGTCAGCGCGTGGTCACGACCATCATTCACTGGTTCTTCCGGGCGCTGGTCGCGGTGTTGCAGTGGGTCGGCGTGATGGAACTGGAAGTCGTCGGGCGCGGCCGCGTTGCGCGACAGCGGACCCGGTGATCGTTGTCGCCAATCACCCGACCTACCTCGACGTGGTGGTGCTGCTCGCGCTCACGCCGTCGGCATGTTGCGTGGTCAAGAACGCGCACTGGGGCAATCCCTGCTTCTGGGGCATCGTGCGGGCGGCCGAATACGTGAGCAATGCCGACCCCGTCGAACTCGTTGAAGCCAGCGCCCGCCAGATCGCCGCGGGCTATACCATGATCATTTTCCCGGAAGGCACGCGCAGTCCCGCGCCGAACCGCCTGCACGCATTTTCGCGCGGTTTTGCGCACATCGCGCTCAAGGCAGGCACGCCGATCTTGCCCGTGCTGATGGATTGCGACCCGCCGGCTTTCACCAAGCAGATGCGCTGGTATGACGTGCCGTCGCGGGCGTTCCGCATTCGCGTGAACGTGCTCGAGCCCGTCGCGGCCGACCAGCTCGTGGCGCATGACTCTTCTCCGGCCCTTGCCGCGCGCACTTTGACCAGCGCTATTGAGGCACACATTAACCAGCGGCTGTTCGACTATGGATTCTTTGAAACTGGAAATTAAGCAGCTTCTGATCGATGCACTCGATCTGGAAGACCTGACGCCTGCCGACATCGATGACGATGCGCCGCTGTTCGAAACCGATGGCATCGGGCTCGATTCGATCGATGCACTCGAGATCGGCATCGTGCTGCGCAAACACTATCAATTGACGATTGCGGCGAACGACGAACGCACGCGAGAGCACTTCCGTTCGATCAGCACGCTCGCCGCGCTGGTCGCCAGCCAGCGAGGCGGGCTGAGCGCTGCGAACGATATCGGGGAAAAGGGGAGTAAATCGTGACCGAGACAGAGATCCTTGAGCGCATCCGCGCCATCTTCAAAGAGAACTTCGCGATCGAGCCCGAACGCGTGACGCCGCAAGCGCATCTGTACGAAGACCTCGACCTCGATAGCATCGACGCCGTCGATCTCGCTATCAAGCTGCAGGAAATGACCGGACGGCGCATCAAGCCGGAAGAGTTCAAGTCGGTGCGCACGGTCGGCGATGTGATCGGGGCGGTCGAATCGCTGCTGGCGGAACAGGGGTGATGCAAGCGGAGCATTCACGTTCCGGCGGGCAGGGAGCCGCGGCGCCTGAAGCGGCTGCGCGTCGCAGCGCCTGTGGCTGGCTGCGAAGCGGTCCTGCAAGTTGCTCTGAAGGTCGCTTACCCGCTGATGATCCTGTGCGCGTGGCGCTGGGATTCGCCGCGCTACATCGGCGCCGCGTTATTCGCTTTGCTTTGGCTGCAGCGCTGGGCCGGCACGGGTACGTTCGCGACCTCGCTGCGGCAGCTTACCGCGACCGACTGGTGCGTCGTGGGCCTGCTGAGTTGCGCATCGGCGTGCGATCGTGCTGACCGGCAGCGAATTGCTGTTGCATCTGTATCCCTCGCTTGTGAACCTCGGCCTGCTGATCGCGTTCGGCGCGACGCTTGTGCGCGGACCATCGATGATCGAAAAATTCGCGCGCATGCGCAATCCCGATCTCGGCGCGCATGCGGTGCGCTACACGCGCCGCGTGACCCAGGTGTGGTGTGTGTTCTTCGCGCTGAACGGCGCGTTTTCCGCCTATACCGCGCTGTTCTGGACGCGCGCTGCATGGTCGCTGTACAACGGCGCGATCGTGTATGGCCTGATCGGCGTATTGCTGGTCGGCGAGATCGTATGGCGATATCTGGCGGTGCTGCCGCGAGCTGCGCGCTCGGAGGCGGCATGATCGCGTTGCATGATGCTGTTGTGCGCCAGCGCGATGCCGGCACTCCGGTTTGCCGCGATGGCGCCGACGGTCCTCGATTTCGCCGACTTCCGCGCGCGCGTGCAGGCCTTCGTCGCACGTGTTGAGCGCGCAGTCGGCGACGCGCTATGCGTTGTGTATCGACGATCCGTTCGATTTCGCCTGCGCGCTGTTTGCGCTATTCGCGTGCGGCAAGGAGCCGGTGATTCCGGCGAATGCCGCGCCGGGTTATCTGGCCGATCTCTCCGATGCCTACGACGTCGCATCTGACCGATGCCGACATGCCGTTGCACTGACTTACAGTCCGGCAGTCGTCGGACATCAGCATCGATCGACCCGCACGCACCGCTCACGCTTTACACCTCGGGCAGCAGCGGCACGCCGAAACCGATCCGCAAGACGCTCGCGCAATTCAACGCCGAAGTTCATACGCTCGAGACGCAGTGGGGCGCGCTTGTCGGCGACGCGACCGTGCTCGGCAGCGTGCCGCATCATCACATCTACGGCCTGCTGTTTCGCGTGTTCTGGCCGCTCGCAGCCGGGCGTCGCATTCGACCGCGCGCTCAGCATCGAGCCGCAGCATTTGCAGGCGCGGATCGCGCAATGCGGGCGGGCATCGGTTGTTGTGTCGACGCCCGCGCAATTGTCGCGCTGGCCTGCACTGCATGGTTTCGCAAGCGCTGAGCCCGGCACCGCGCGTGTTCTTTTCATCGGGCGGTCCGCTCGCGGCGGACGCAGCGAGCGAATATGCGGCGGCCTTCGGCGCGGCGCCGGTCGAGATCTACGGCAGCACGGAGACGGGCGGTATTGCATGGCGCCGGCAGGATCAGATCGGACGCGTGGCAAGCGTTGAACGGAATCGAGGTTCATCGCGATGACGACGGCGCGCTCAATCTCCGTTCACCGCATCTGGGCCACGACGACTGGCATCGCACCGACGACACCATCGCGTTCGACGCGGACGGCCGCTTTCGCCTGCAAGGCCGCCTCGACCGCGTGATCAAGCTCGATGGCAAGCGCGTGTCCCTGCCCGAACTTGAAGCGCGCCTCGGGCTGCATCCGTATGTGGCGCAGGCGGCGGTCGTGCCGCTTGAAGGGCATGTCGCGCGAGCGTGTCGGCGCGGTGGTGGCGCTCACCGAAGCGGGTAGCGAAGCGCTGCTCGAACGAGGGCGCGTGGCGCTCGCCAAGATCCTGCGCCGCCACCTTGCGGCGTATTTCGATATCGTCGTGCTGCCGCGTCACTGGCGTTTCCGCTTCGCGCTTCCATTCGATGCCCGCGGCAAGTTGCCGGCGGCGGCCGTTGCCGCGGCGTTCGATGCCCGCGCGGACGGTGTGGAAGTGCTCTCCGAAGCGCGCAGCGATACTGCGTTGCACTACGAACTTCGCGTGCCGCCGACACTCGTGCATTTCGCCGGCCACTTTCCCGGCTTGCCGATCCTGCCGGGCGTCGTACAGGTCGACTGGGCGATGCGACTGGCGGCGGAGCAAGTGCCGGGCGTGCGCGTGCTGGCATCGATCGATCAGCTTGAAATTCAAGGCGCCGGTGCCGCCGGGCGCGCTGCTCGATCTCACGTTGACGCATGACGCGGCGCGCCGGCGCGTGCAGTTTGCGTATCGGCTGGGCGGCACGGGATTGCGCGTCGGGTGTCATTGTTTATCGGGAGACGCGCATGAGCGTTCGCTGCCGTGCATCGTCATCCCGATCTACAACCACAAGGACGCGATCGGCGCGACCGTCGCGAATCTCAGCGTGCATGGGCTGCCGCTTTTCATCGTCGATGACGGCAGCGATCAGGCCACGCAGCATGTGCTCGCCGCGCTTCACGCAACAATACGCGGACACGCTCACGCTGATGCGGCTGCCGGTCAACGGCGGCAAAGGCGCAGCGGTGATGGCGGGCTTGCGTGCCGCGCGCAAGGCGGGTTACACGCATGCCTTGCAGATCGACGCCGACGGACAGCATGACGCGCCGATGTGCCGCGCTTTATCGAAGCGGCGCGCGCCGAACCGCGCGCGGTGATCCTCGGCCGCCCTGTCTACGACGAAAGCGTGCCGAAGTCGCGTCTCTACGGCCGTTATCTGACGCATGTGTGGGTGTGGATCGAAACGCTCTCGTTCACCATCCGCGATTCGATGTGCGGCTTTCGCCTGTATCCGCTTGACGCTGGTGTGCGCGTTGATCGATGACGTGCAAGTTGCCGACGCGGATGGATTTCGACATCGAGATTCTCGTGCGCCTGTACTGGCGCCGGGCAGCGTTCCGTTCGATTCCCGACGCGCGTCACCTATGCAACCGACGGCGTCTCGCACTTCGACGTGCTGTGGGACAACGTGCGCATCAGCCGTACTCACACGCGGCTCGTCGCGGGCATGCTGTTGCGGCTGCCCATGCTGCTCGCGCACAAGTTCATGCCGCACGCATCGCGCGCCGACATCGAATGAAACCGAGCAGCACTGGTGGCGCATCGCGGAACGCGGCAGCCATCTCGGCATGTCGCTGCTCGCGCTCAGTTGCCGTCTCTTCGGCACGCGCTTCACGGCGCTGTGGCTGCATCCGATCGTCGCCTATTTTCTGCTGACCGGGCGGCGCGCGCGCGCTGCGTCGCGCAACTACTTCACGCACCTCCAACAGGCCGCGCCGCAAGACGGCACGCCGCGACCGGGATGGTTGTCCGCGTACCGGCACATGCTGGCGTTCGCGCAATCCGGCTTCGATAAGCTCGCTGCGTGGTCAGGCCGCGTCAACATGGCGGACGTGAAGTTCGACGACCCCGCCGCATTCGAAGCGTTGAGCGCGAGCGGCCGCGGCGCGCTGGTGATCGGCGCGCATCTCGGCAATCTCGAGATGACGCGCGCGCTTGCCACGCGCGGCGCGCATGCGAAGGTCACCGCGATTGTCTACACGGAGCACGCGCGCCGTTTCAACAGCGTGCTGGCATCGGCGAATAGCAATTTCGCGCAACGTCTGGTCGAGGTCAGCGACTTCGGCCCCGAGACGGCGATGATGATGCAGGATCGTGTGGATGCGGGCGAGCTGCTGGTGATTGTCGGCGACCGTGTGCCCGCGCATGATGCGGGCCGCACGACCGAGGCGCAGTTTCTCGGCTCGACCGCGCCTTTCGCGCAAGGTCCGTATGTGCTGGCCCATGCGCTGGGCTGCCCCGTGTACCTGTTTTTCTGCCTGAAAGAACGAGCAGCGGCTACAGGCTCTATTTCGAGCCGTTCGCGGAGCGCATCGAGTTGCCGCGCCGCGAACGTGCGCAGCATCTCGCGGCGTGGGCGCAGCGTTATGCGGCGCGTCTCGAACACTATTGCCGCAAGGCGCCTTATCAATGGTTCAATTTTTTCGATTTCTGGGCGCGTCCCAATGAAAGCGGAGGCGCGAATGGCCGAACATGATCTGAGCGGCGACGTAGGTCGAGCTAACAGAATGCAACAGTTGCGGCGATCGTGATCGGCGGCCGGCGGCTGACGATCGAAGAGGTCGTATCGATTGCGCAGCAGCGAGCGCCGGTCGCGTTGAGCGCCGATCCGGCGTGGCGCGCGCGCATTGAACGCGGCGCCGAATTCCTGCGCCGTCATCTGGCCGAGGGCGCGACCGTGTACGGCGTCAACACCGGTTATGGCGACGCATGCGTGGTCGATGTACCCATGGAACTGGTCGAAGCCTTGCCGCTGCAATTGCTGCGTTATCACGGCTGCGGCATGGGCCAGCATCTCGACGACGCGCAGACGCTCGCGGTCATCGCCGCGCGGCTCAATTCGCTCGCGTATGGGTTCTCCGGCGTGCGGCACCGTGCTGCTCGAACGGCTTGCCGACCTGATCAATCATCGCGTGCTGCCACGGATTCCATCGGAGGGATCGGTGGGAGCGAGCGGTGACCTTACACCGCTGTCGTACGTGGCGGCCGCGCTGGTCGGCGAGCGCGACGTGCGGTTCGGCGGCGAGTTGCGCGATGCACGCGGCGTCTGGGCCGAACTCGGCCACACGCCGCTCACGCTCGCGCCGAAAGAAGGCCTCGCGCTGATGAACGGCACGGCGGTCATGACGGGCCTCGCGTGCCTCGCGTTCGCCCGGGCCAGTCATCTGACGCGGCTCGCTGCACGCCTGACCGCGTTGTCCACCGTCGCGCTCGATGGCCGCGCCGCGCACTTCGACCCCATGCTGTTCGAAGTGAAACCGCACGCGGGCCAGGCCGAAGCCGCCGCATGGATTCGCGAGGATCTCGCCGGCCGCGAGGACACGCCGGGGCATCGCCTGCAGGATCGCTATTCGATTCGCTGCGCGCCGCACGTGATCGGCGTCGCGCGCGATGCGCTGTCGTGGGTGCGTCGTGACGTCGAGAACGAGCTGAACAGCGCCAACGACAATCCGCTGATCGATCCCGATAACGAGCGCGTGCTGCATGGCGGCAACTTCTATGGCGGCCATATTGCGTTCGCGATGGACGCGCTGAAGGTCGCGGTCGCGAATCTTGCCGACCTGATGGATCGCCAACTGGCGCTGCTCGTCGACGATAAATTCAACAACGGCCTGCCGCGCAGTTTGTCGGGCGCGGCGCCCGCGCGCGCATCGATCAATCACGGCTTCAAGGCGGTGCAGATCTCCTCGTCCGCGTGGACGGCGGAAGCGCTCAAGTTGACCATGCCCGCAAGCGTATTCTCGCGTTCGACCGAATCGCATAACCAGGACAAGGTGAGCATGGGCACTATCGCCGCACGCGATTGCCTGCGCATTCTGGAACTGACCGAGCAGGTCGCCGCCGCGCATACGCTCGCGACCGTGCAGGCGGCGCGCTTGCGTCTGCGCATCGACAATACGACGCCCATCCCCGCGCCGCTGCACGCGTTCATGGAAAGCGTGACGTCCGCGTCGCCGTTCGTCGATCGAAGACCGCGCGCTTGAAAGCGACCTGCGCGCGTTGACTGCGCGGATCGCGGCGTGTGACCTGGTCGAGGGTTATATCGAGGAGGGCCAACATGCCTGAAGCCACCCAAAGTCCTGACGGCGAGTGCGGCAGTTGAAGTGCCGTTCCACGATGTCGACGCAATGAACGTCTGCTGGCACGGCCACTATCTGAAGTACTTCGAGATCGGCCGTGCAGCGTTGCTGCGTGCGTTCGACTATGACTATCGCGAGATGCAGGCGTCGGGGTATCTCTGGCCGATCGTCGAAGCGCATCTCAAGTACGTGCGGCCGGCCATCTACGGGCAGCAGATCGAGGTTCGCACGCAACTGCTCGAATATGAAAACCGCCTGAAAATAGGCTATGAAATCGTCGATGCCGCGTCAGGCGAGCGTCTGACGAAGGGCTATACGATCCAGGTTGCCATCGACGCCGCGACGCAGGAACTGCAGTTCGTCTCGCCGCCGGTGGTGTTCGAGAAGCTGGAGCGCGCATGGGCACGTTGAATTTGCGCAGTGTTGATCGCGGCTGCGGCTTTATTGCCTTACCTCGCCGGCTGTTCGCATGCGCGGCCAGCATCGGCGAGACAACACCGGCCTCGTTTCGCAGATCGCTGCGCATCTCGCGCAAGCGAAGGGCGTGCGCGCGCAGTTCACGCAAACCCAAACGCTTTCCGCGATGAAACAGCCGCTCGTCAGCACGGGCTCGCTGGTGTTTTTCCGCGAACGCGGCGTGATCTGGCAGATCGATACGCCGTACAAAGCGACCTACGTCATCACCGATGCCGGCGTGAGCGAAGTCAACGCCAACGGCCAGCGCACGAACGCGAACAGCGGCAACGGCGTGCGCGGCGTGGCGCAGGTTTCGCGGATGATGCGCGCGATGCTGGGTGGCGATCTCTCGGCGCTCTACGCGCAATTCGATGTGCACGCCGACGGCACACCGGCGCAATGGCGCATGCAACTGACGCCGAATCAGCCGCAGCTCGCCCAGTCGATCAAGGGCCTGGAGATGAGCGGCGGCGACTACTTGCAGGCGCTGCGCATTACGCTCGCGAATGGCGACGTTACGCGCATCGACTTTGCGAACAGCGCGGCGGTGAGTGAGTTGCCGCCGGCCGATCGCACGCTGTTCGGAGCGCCGTAATGCAGGTGCCGCAATCACGGGTCGCGAAACCGGCGTGGGGCATGCGCGTCGGTTGGCTGTTGCTTGCGCTTGCCGCCACGCTTTATTGCGTGTGGCGATTCGCCGGGCCGTCGCCGCTGCAGACGAACCTGCTTGCATTATTACCCGCAACGGAAGCCGATCCGGTCGCTGAAAAAGCCGTCGATACCTTGGCGACCGCGCTCGGGTGATCGTACGGTTTTCCTCGTGACCAGCAACGACGCAGCGCATGCCAAAGCCGCGGCGAAACAGCTTGGCGCGACGTTGTCGGCAAGCGGAGCGTTCGGCTCGGTGACGGCGGAATTGCCGCCATTCGATGTATCGAAGATTGCCGGGCTGTACATGCCGTATCGATTCGGCTTGCTTGCGCCGGCCGATCGCGCCGCGCTCGCGGACAGCACGCTCTCGTTGCACGACACGCTCGCGCGACGTCTCTACAGCCCGCTGCGCAGCGGCCTCGCGACGCAACTCGCCGACGATCCGTTCGGCTGGCTCGAACACTGGCTTGCGGGCTTGCCGCTGGCGACCTCGAACCTGGAAATTGAAGACGGTTTGCTGGTCGCGCATCAGAGGCAACGCGACCAGCGTTCTGGTGATGGCAACGCTGCCGGGTTCGGCATACGAATCGAAGGTCCAGCATGCGGTTCTCAGCGCCGTCGCGCGACGGCGAAAGCACGCTGAAGCAAACTTTCCCCGATGTCACCCTCGCCCGCACCGGCGCTGTCTTCTACGCGGAAGCGGCGCGCGCCGCCTCGGAGCGCGAAGTGCATCTGATCGGTATTGCGTCGCTCTGCGGGATCGCGTTGCTGATGTTGTGGGTGTTCCGTTCGCCGCGGCTGATCCTGCTCGGCTTCGTCTCGACGGCGCTCGGCATTGTCTGCGCGCTTGCCGCCACCATGCTGATATTCGGCAAGCTGCATCTGCTGACGCTCGTGTTCGGCGCGAGCCTGATCGGCGAGGCCGTCGACTATTCGATCCAGTACTTCGTCGTCTATCTCGGCGCGGGGCGCGACTGGGATGCACAGCGCGGCGTGCGCGCCGTGCGGCCGGCGCTGACGGTTGCGTTGACCACAAGCCTGCTCGGCTACGCCATCCTCACGTGGGTGCCGTTCCCCGCGCTCAAGCAGATCGCGTGTTTTGCGATTGTGGGCATCTGTACCGCGTTCGCATCGGTGCTTGTGGCTGTTGCCGGCGTTGCTGGTCCGTGCGCCCGAAGCGCAGTCCGCAGCGTGTATTCGCCGGCGCGGCGCGTCTGCTTGCGCGTGTGGCGCGCAGTGATCGGCGGCCGGCGGGCGTGGGGCGTCGCGGCTCTGCTGCTGATTATCGCCGTGCCGGGCTGGCTGCGGCTCACGAGCGACGACGACATCCATCTGCTGATCCAGCGCGATCCCGTGCCTCATGGCGCAGGAGCAGAAGGTGCGCGACGCGGTCGGCTTCGACAACAGCACGCAGTTCTTCGTCGTGCGCGGCGAGACGCCGGAGATCGTGCTGCAGCGTGCTGAGGCACTAGGCGCGAAGCTCGACGGTTTGACGGGCGCGGCGAAGGTTGAGCAGCTGGCAATCGGTGACGTCGTTCGTGCCGTCCGCGAAGCGGCAAAACGCAGACCGTGCGCTGCTGAGCCAACGTGTATTCAACGATCCCGCCGCGTTGCGCGCGACGCTTGCTCCAAGCCGGTTTCCGCGATGAAGTCGCTGACGCCTGGCTCGCTGCCTACGCGAAGTCGGACCACGCGGTGCTGACGCGTCGACAGCTGGCTTGCAGCGCCGTGGTCGCAGCCGTTCCGTCATCTTGTGGCTCGGCGAGAGTCGATCCGGCATCGACGTCAGGGCGGTTACGCCTCCGTCGTGATTCCGCAGGGCGTGACGCCGGCGAACGAGCCCGTGCTGATCGCCACCGCGCACGCACTGCCCGGCGTAACGTTCGTCGATAAAGCCGCGAGCGTGTCGACGCTGTTCGGCGCGTATCGTGTCGATAGCGGCATCTGGCTCGCGGGCGCGCTGCGTGCTCGTGCTGTTGCTGATGATGGCGCGCTATCGGCCGCTTGGCGGCATCGCGTCACGCTGCCGGTTCTGCTGGCGGTCGGCGTGACGCTCGCCGTGTTCGGCTATGCAGGCGTGCCGCTGAATCTGTTCAACTGGCTCGCACTGATGCTCGTGCTCGGCGTAGGCGCAAACTATGCCGTGTTCCTGCGCGAAGGCGCCGCGCGCGCGGACGCGGATCTCGGCGCGGTGTGGACGGGCGTGCTGCTGTCGGCGGCAACGACGCTGCTGTCGTTCGGCCTGCTCGCCATGAGCGCGATGCCCGCGCTGAAGAGTTTCGGCGCCACGCTGGCGCTCGGCATCGCGGTATCGGTGCTGCTCGCGCCGATCGGCATGCCATCGGAATCAAGGAGGGCCGCATGAACGCGCCACGTGTCTATCTGCATGCGGTGGGCATGATCAATGCGCTCGGCGGCGGTATCGACGCGATCGTGCCGGCGCTCGACGCCGGCGCTTCACCGGGCATGGCGACCGATGCATACCGGCATCGGCGAGGCGTTTGTCGGCAGCGTGAAGGGGCCGCTGGATCTCGCGCCCGAGGCATCGCTCGCGCACTACGACTGCCGCAACAACCGGCTGTTGCTTGCCGCGCTCGCGCAGATCGCGCCGGCAGTCGAAGCAGCCCGCGAGCGTTACGGCGCGCATCGGATTGGCGTTGTGCTGGGCACGAGCACATCGGGAATCGAAGCGGCCGAAGCCGCGTTCGTCTATCAGGCGCAAGCAGGAAAATTGCCGGCGAGCTTCGACTACCGGCAAGTGGAGATAGGCACGGTGGCGCCGTTCGCCGCCGCCGCGCTTGGCCTCCATGGTCCCGCATTCACGATCTCGACCGCGTGCACATCGAGTGCGAAGGCGTTCGTCTCCGCGCGCCGCCTGCTGCAATTGCAGCTTGTGCGATGCGGTGGTGGTCGGCGGTGTCGATTCATTGTGCGAGCTGACGGTTCAGGGCTTTGCATCGCTCGAATCGACCAGCGCGGTCCGCTCTAATCCGATGAGCCGCAATCGCTGCGGGATCAACGTGGGCGAGGGCGCCGCCGTGTTCCTGATGAGCCGCGACGAAGGTCGCGGTCGTCCTCGCGGGCGTGGGCGAATCGAGCGATGCGCATCACATTTCCGCTCCCGATCCGCACGGCGCGGGCGGTGAACTCGCGTTGCGCGCCGCGCTTGCCGATGCAGGCCTGACACCGTCCGCCATCGCTTATGTGAACCTCCATGCAACGGCGACGCGCAAGAACGACGACATGGAAGCGCATCTGATGGCGCGGGTGTTCGCGGACGGCGTAGCCACGAGCGGCACGAAGCCGCTGACCGGACATCAGCTTGGCGCGGCGGGCGCGACCGAGCTGGGGTTCGCATGGCTTACGCTCGCGCGTGACGATGTCGCGTTGCCGCGTCACTGTGGGACGGCGAAGCGGACCCGGCGCTGCCGAGGCTCGATCTTGTCGAAAGCGAGCGTTATCTGCCGCGTAATAACGGGCACGCAGTACGTGATGAGCAATTCGTTTGCATTCGGCGGCAGCAATGTCAGCCTGATTCTCGGCCGGTGATGACCATGACCACTCACGCAACGGACACCGAGTTTGGCATCGATCGAAACGCTGCTTGCCGCACCGCGGCACGATGCTGCTGCTCGACAGCGGTCAGCGCCTGCACCGACGAAGCGCTGACGGCTCACGCAAGCGTGCGCGCCGATGCGTGGTACGCCGATGCCGACGGCGCGATGCCCGCGTGGATCGGCATCGAACTGATGGCGCAGGCGATAGCGGCGCACGTCGGCTTGCTCGCCATGCGTGCGGGTGGTCGCGCGCGTCCCGGCGTGCTGCTCGGTTCGCGCAGATACGAAGCGCATACGGCGGCGTTTGCGCGCGATGCCCAATTGCGCATTGAAGTGAAAGAACTGCTGCGAGGCGAAGAAGGCCACGGCGCATACGAATGCGCGATTTATCACGGCGCCGTGTGCTGCGCCGAGGCGGTCATGAAAGTGTTTCAACCGGCTGATTTTCAGTCGTTCATTGAAGGGAGTTTCAGATCATGAGCCGGCGAGTTCTTGTAACGGGTGCAAGCCGCGGCATTGGCCGCGCGATTGCGTATCAGCTTGCTGCGGACGGTTTCGCCGTCTCCGTGCATTGCCGCAGCGGCCGTGCTGAAGCCGAAGCGGTTGCGATCGGGCATCGCTGCGCAAGGCGGCACGGCGCGCGTGCTGCAATTCGATGTACGCGATCGCGCCGCGTGCCGCGAGGTGCTCGAAGCGGACGTGGCCAGCATACGGCGCGTATTACGGCATCGTCTGCAGCGCGGGCGTGACGCGCGACGCGGCGTTTCCGGCGCTCACCGAAGAGGACTGGGACATCGTGATCGAAACCGGTCTCGACTCGTTCTATAACGTCGTGCATCCGCTGACCATGCCGCTCGTGCGCGCTCGAAGCAGGGCGGCCGCATCGTTACCATCGCCTCGGTGTCGGGCGTGATGGGCAATCGCGGGCAGGTCAACTACAGCGCGGCGAAAGCCGGACTGATCGGCGCCACCAAGGCGCTCGCCGTCGAACTGGCAACGCGCAATATCACGGTCAACTGCGTCGCGCCCGGGCTGATCGACACCGGCATGCTCGATGAGTTACCGCTCGAACACGCATTGAAGACCGTGCCCATGAACCGCGTCGGGCAACCGGCCGAAGTGGCGTCCGTGGTGAGCTTCCTGATGTCGGATGCGGCCTCGTATGTCACGCGGCAGGTGATCGGCGTCAATGGCGGGATGATCTGATGAAGCGCGTCGTCATTACCGGCATGGGGGGCGTCACGGCGTTCGGCAACGGCTGGGACGAGATCGAAGCAAGGCTCGAGAAGTCAGGCCGCAATGCCGTGCGCCGGATGCCCGAATGGGACTACTTCGAGTTGCTGCATACGCGGCTCGCCTGTCCCTTGCCGCCTTCACCACGCCCGCGCATTACCCGCGCAAGAAAACGCGTTCGATGGGACCCGTCTCCCTGTATTCGGTGCGCGCAAGCGAACTGGCGCTGACCGATGCGGGTCTTGCCGACGACCTCACGATCAAGGACGGCCGCATGGGCGTGGCTTATGGATCGTCGTCGGGATCGGTGCAGCCGATTCGCGCATTCGGCAAGATGATCGAAACCGGTTCGATGAGCGACGTCACCTCGAATAGCTACGTGCAGATGATGCCGCATACCACGGCCGTCAACGTCAGCCTGTTCTGGGATCTGAAGGGCCGCATTGTGCCGACATCGTGCGCGTGCGCGTCGGGCAGTCAGGCGATCGGCTACGCGTACGAGACGATCGCGGCCGGCAAGCAGACGCTGATGCTCGCGGGCGGCGCGGAAGAACTGTCGGGGCCGGCTGTCGCCGTGTTCGACACGCTGTATGCCACCAGCACGCGCAACGACGAACCGCATCTGACGCCCGCGTCCGTTCGATGTCGCGCGCGACGGCCTCGTGGTCGGCGAAGGCGCGGCAACCCTGGTGCTTGAAGAATACGAACACGCGCTGGCACGCGGTGCGCGCATTCATGCGGAGATCGTAGGCTTTGGCTGCAACTCGGATGGCGCGCACATGACGCAGCCGTCCGCCGAGACCATGGCCTTCGCCATGCAGCTCGCGCTGCGCGACGCGCAGCTTCCGCCCGAAGCGATTGCCTACGTCAACGCGCATGGCACGTCGACGGATCGCGGCGACGTAGCCGAAAGCCACGCGACCGCGCAGACCTTCGGCGCGCGCATGCCGATCAGTTCGCTCAAGAGCTACGTGGGCCACACGCTGGGTGCGTGCGGCGCGCTGGAGGCGTGGTGGACCATCGAGATGATGAAGCGCAACTGGTATGCGCCCACGCTGAACCTGACGCAGGTCGATCCGGCTTGCGCGCCGCTTGACTACATCATGGACAGCGGGCCGCAGCATCGACGCCGAATATGTGATGAGCAACAACTTCGCGTTCGGCGGCATCAATACGTCGCTGATTTTCA
Source organism: uncultured beta proteobacterium (assembly GCA_963708695.1). Classification (GTDB taxonomy): domain Bacteria; phylum Pseudomonadota; class Gammaproteobacteria; order Burkholderiales; family Burkholderiaceae; genus Caballeronia. Next base: position 252,421 of record CAVPTS010000009.1, on the reverse strand, counting down.
GGCGCGTGCCATGAGTGCGGCTGCGCGAACCGCGCGTGGCATGTCACGCGTGGTCGTGACCGGCATGGGCATTGTGTCGTGCCTGGGCAATACGCTCGATGAAGTTTCCGCCGCTTTGCGCGCGGGCCGCAGCGGCATCACGCGTATCGATGCATGGCGCGAGCGTGGTTTAGCAAGCCAGGTGGCGGGCGTCGCGTCGGTCGCGGGCGAGCCGCCGTTCGAGCGCAAGCTCGAACGCTTCATGGGCGACACGGCGCGCTTCGCCATGCCACGCGGCGCGCAAGGCGATCGACGACGCCGGACTCGATCCGCGCGCGTTGCGTTCGCCGCTTGCGGGCGCGGTGATCGGCTCGGGCGTCGGCACGCTCTCGGCCTACGACGCGGCGATGGCGATTGCTCACGCGCGCGGTGTCGACAAAGTGCCGCCGTACACGGTGCCGCAAGTGATGGGCAGCACTGCGTCGGCGAACGTCGCGCAGGTGTTCGGGCTGGAGGGCGTGACCTACTCGCCGTCGTCGGCCTGCACGACTTCGGCGCTGGCGATTGGCCAGGCGATGCAACTGATCCAGACCGGCCGCCAGCAGGTCGTTCTGGCCGGCGGCAGCGAAGGCCTGCACGACAACATGACGTTGCTGTTCGACGCGATGGGCGCGTTGTCGAGCCGTTTCAACGACACGCCGCAACGAGCATCGCGTCCCTATGACACCGCGCGCGACGGCTTCGTGATTGCATCGGGCGGCGGCGTGCTGGTGCTCGAATCGCTCGACCATGCGTTGTCTCGCGGCGCGCGCATTCATGCGGAACTGACCGGCTTTGGCCAGTGCACCGATGCAGCGGGCATGGTGACGCCGCATGCGCCGGGCATTGCGCGAGCGATGCGCGGCGCGCTCGACGAAGCGGGCGCACGGCCGGGTTATATCAACACGCACGCACCGTCGACGCCGCTGGGTGATGTCGAAGAACTGCATGCGTTGTCCGATGTATTCGGCGATGACATCCCGCCGTTTTCATCGACGAAGGGCTTGTCCGGCCATCCGCTCGGCGCATGCGGCGTGCACGAGGCAATCTACGCATTGCTGATGATGCGCGATGGTTTTATCGCCGGGACGGGGCCGATTGAAACCCCGGAGCCGTGCCTGAACGGCATGCCGCTCGTGCGTGCATCGCGGGCGGCGAAGATCGACTCGGCGATGTCGGTTTCATTCGGATTTGGCGGCAGTTGTGCCAGCCTGATCTTCGATGCGTGGAAGGGCGTTTGAACTAGCGGGATCAGCCGGCCTTGACAGCGGCGACATTGACGAGCGTTTCACGTCGTTTGCCGGGCAGTGGCCGATGCAGGCCGATCCGTTCAAAGAGTCCGAAATCGGCTGCGCGGCTCCACCAGAGATAGGGCAGGGAGACGTTTTGCGATCCGAACGAAAACCCGGCGCCGCGGATCATCTCGAGGTAAGCGTCGGCACTTTTCTGCACATGCATTGGATGACGAAACAGCAGGCGGATGACCCAGGACTTGATGTAGGCATCGGTGGATTCAGCGAACAGTAAAACACCGCCCGGTTTCAACACCCGACGAAACTCAGCAAGGGAGCGCGCTTGTTCAACGAGATGATGGAAGGTCTGGTGACAGAACACGATGTCGGCGCTTGCATCGGGCAAAGGCAGGCTTGCGCAGTCGGCACGCAGGAGTTCGATCTCGCCGGTCCCGTTGTGGTTGTCCGCGCAAGCCCGCGCAGCACCGGCCGCTTCCACGAGCGACGGCTCATGAATATCTATCCCGATGATGCGGGCGGGCCGAAACGCCTTTCCAAGCAACCGAAACGACTGGCCTTGTCCGCAACCCACATCGACGATCACGGGAGAGTCGGGCAACGGGGTATCGATCAGACGCTTGAGGTCATCGATAGCCACGCGCAGTACGTGATGCTCCCAAGTAGCGGTACGCAGAAACCAGATTCCGAAGGCCGTCTCCGGCACGAAGCGAACGCTGGACAGTTTCGATGACGACACGTGCTGCTCTCCGGCCAAAGTGACGAATAAAATGGTGAACGGGTGACAAAAGTAAGGCGTACGTCATATAAGGCGTACGTCATTGTAATGGCAAGCATGGCATGACCCCAAGCGCGAGGGCGCCAGTGTGCGACGCACGCGGCTCTCGCAGATCGCCGAAAACCGAGGCCCCATTGAATACCAGATCATCAAGCTCCAGCACTACCGCCGATGTAGTCATCATTGGCGCCGGCCCGTCGGGCGCTGTTGCTGCGGCGCTGTTGAGAAAGCGGGGCCGAACGGTCCTCGTGCTGGAACGCCAGCATTTCCCGCGCTTTTCCATAGGCGAGAGCTTGTTGCCGCAAAGCATGGCGTACCTGGAAGAAGCGGGCATGCTGCAGGCGGTTGTCGAAGCCGGGTTCCAGCACAAGAACGGCGCGCATTTTATCTACCGGGACCAGTCGTCGTCGTTCGATTTCCGCGATAAACATTCGCCGGGCTGGGGCACGACATATCAAGTCGAGCGCGCGGTGTTCGACGACCTGCTGATTCGCTGCGCAGCCGAGCAGGGCGCCGAGGTGCGTTTCGGCCACACGGTGCAAGCCGTGCAGACGGGCGCGGCACCGGAACTGGAAGTTATCGATGAAAGCGGCAACACGTACCGGGTTCAAGCGCGTTTCATACTCGATGCAAGCGGCTTCGGGCGCGTGTTGCCGCGCCTTCTGAATCTCGAAGCGCCGACGAGAATGCCCACGCGCGCAGCCATCTTCACGCACGTGCGCGACGGCATTCCGACCGGGCGTTACTGATCGAAACAAGATCTGCGTTGCGACGCATCCGGAGCATCGCGATGTGTGGTTCTGGATGATTCCGCTCGCGGGCGGGCGGTCATCGGTCGGATGTGTCGCCGATGCGACTTTTCTCGATGTGCCCGAGGGCGAGCGCGATGCAAAACTGCGCGCGCTGATCCAGCAGGAGCCGACGCTTAAAACGCTCATCGGGCAGGCGCCGTTCCTGATGCCGGTGCGGCATATCGGCGGCTATTCGGCGAACGTCGAGCGGCTGCACGGACCCGGTTACGCGCTGCTTGGCAACGCGGGCGAGTTCCTCGATCCGGTGTTCTCATCGGGCGTGACGATCGCGCTGCGCTCGGCGCATCTGGCCGTGCAAACGCTCGAACGGCAACTGAATGGCGAGACGACGGACTGGCACGCTGATTACGACGTGCCGCTGCGAAAGGGTATCGATACGTTTCGTGCGTTTGTCGAGCGCTGGTACACGGGCGAGTTGCAGGACATCATCTTTCACCCGCATAAAACGGATTCGATCCGGCGCATGATCAGCGCGGTGCTGGCGGGTTATGCGTGGGATGAAACGAATCCGTATGTGGCAGATCCGGTGCGCAGGCTCAACGCGCTGCATGAGGTATGCAAGCCATCCTGAGCGTCGATGCGCTGCGCTTCTGTCAACTCGGGTGCCTGCTCACGGGAACGGAGTGCAAGCGTCCGAGGCCGATCACATACTTGCGCCCACAGCGACCGCCGTCAGCGCGGCCCCCAAGGCCGGCAAGGTTACAACTACGCCGAGTTTCAGAAAGGACCAAGCGGTCACTTCGATGCCGTCACGACGCAACGCCGTCAGCCAAAGAATCGTGGCGAGGGAGCCCGTGACGGAAAAGTTCGGCCCAAGGTCGACGCCTACCAGTACCGCACTTCCGATCGCTACAGGCGCATGGGCGACAGTAAGCGCCGACCCCGCGATCAGACCTGCCGGCAAGTTATTGATGAGATTGCAGGCAACCGCTATAACGGCGCCTGAAATCCAGCCGGCATGCGCAGGCATGGTTTGCGCGGCCGATTGCACGATCTGAGCGAGATGATTGATGACGCCGGTGTGCTGAAGACCTTCCACCAATACGAACAGTCCCGCAACGAGCGGAAGAACGGCCCAGGATATCTCCGCGAGATGTCCACTCAGAAACGTTCGCTTGAGAATGCAGATAACCATGAATAGCGCGAGGCCTGCGCAGAACGTCGGAAGCCCGAGCGGGACGTCGAAGGCGGATGCCGCGAGCATCACGGCCGCCATGACAATGATTCCCGCGCCCGTCGTTTTGCCGGCGCCGGAGAGCGCGGGCACGTCGACATCGGCCGCGATATTCTGTGTCAGCGCGTCGCGTTGCGTGAAGCGAAGGACCCAATACGTCGCGATGATACTCAAGGCCGATGGAATGGCGAAACGACCCAGCCAGTGCATCAAGGTGGGCATATGGTCCCGAAAAATCACCAGATTTGCGGGATTCGAAATGGGTAGCACGAAGCTCGCCGCGTTGGCGATGAACGCGCAAATGTACAGATAGGGCAGCGGCTTCTCAGCCTTGACCGCATGAGCGACCGCCAGGACGGCGGGGGTCAGCACGACGGCTGTCGCATCGTTGGACATGAAGATCGTCACGACCGTGCCGACGCAGTACATCAGGAAAAACAGCCGCTTCGCGGAGCCTGCTGCCCGCTTTGCGGCCAGCGCCGCCAGGTAGTCGAACAATCCCTCCTTCCTGGCAAGTTCCGACGCCATCATCATGCCGGTTAAAAACAGGTAGACGTCGGACCCTTCGCCAACGGCATGAAGGGCATCCGACCAAGGGAGCATCCCGAAACCGCACAAGGCCAATGCCCCGAGCACGGCCCACACCGCTTCCGGCAGTTTGAAAGGGCGCGTGATAACGCCTAGCGTCGATACCGCCGCGATGGCCCAGACTGAAAACGGCGAGCTTAGGAATGCGTTCATTTGTGCGCGTTAATTTGTGCGATTAGCGAGAGAGGGGAATCAGGTCCTGGGAGTCGGTCCCCTGGGCTGCGGCACGGCCTTCATCAGGCGCGGTCTCCGGCATGAACACTGCGAAGAATATAAGGGCAAGTCCACCGATACCGGCCAAGGTGAGAAAGCCGGCAGTGAAACCGAATTTCTCTACGATGAACCCTCCGGTGACATTGCTCAGCGTCGCGCCTGCTCCTACGGCCAACGCTGTCAATCCTTGCGCGAGATTGAAACGGCCGGTGCCCCGCATCAAATCGGATCCGATGACGACGGCGATCACACCAAAGATGCCTGCGGCCACGCCATCGAGCAGTTGAATGGCGACGACGGCATACGGGCTGCTGGTCATCGAAAAAAGGACGCCCCTCACAGGCAGCACGGCGAGTGCTACCAGGAAAATCTTCTTGCGGCCGACGCCCTTGCGCATCGCACGGCCGACCACTGCAGCCACCGCGACCATCACCAATTGCGCCGCGATCACGCATGCGCTCAATGCAATGACATCCATGCCTGGGTGAACTTTGGCGAGGACTTGTCCGGCAAGCGGCAGCATCGCCGCATTGCCGAAGTGGAATAGAACGACAGAGACAATGAAAACCTTGAGTTCCCGCTTTTTCCAAAGTTCTGAGAACGCCATGGGACGGTGTGGGGCATTGCCTCCCGACGAGCTCTCCGCGCCTCGTGCAAGCTCGTGATCAATTTCCTTGGGCTTGATGAGCAGCACCACGACCGCACTTGCCACTGCAAATCCGCAGATGAGATAAAACAGCCAGATGACGCCGACGTACTGACCCAGTGCGCCGGCCAATACCGCAGCCATGAAATTGCCTGCATGATTAAAGCTCTCGTTGCGGCTTATCCGGGCAGGCAGCAAGCGATGACCCACGATCCCGAGACTCAGCGCGGCAAGGCATGGCGGAATGATGGCCGACGCCGCGCCCAGTGTGATTTGCGCGGCCAGCACCGTGGGCAGCTTCGGGAAGAACGCAATGAGCAGGCATCCCCCGGCGACCAGCAAACCCGAAATCGCAATGAGCAGGCGCTTTGCGCGAACCGCGTCAACCAGCAAGCCGGCAGGGATCTGACAGATGGCCGCGGCGATGCCACTCGCCGCCATGACCAGACCGATGTCGCCAGAGCCCCAATGTTGTGTGCCCTTGAGATACACCGACAAGAACGGCCCCAAGCCGTCCCGGACATCGGCCATCAGAAAATTGAGGCCGTCCAGGCCGTGGAGAGTTTGACCGGTAGGCGACTTCGCTGGCTCGTCGCCCGCCGATGCTTCGGATGCACGAGAGCTCATCGTTTTCTCCGGTTGCTATTCGAAGCGCCGGCGCTCATCGCAATGTTATTCGCCGAACCATGCGCCAGCTCTCGTGCCATCTCGCTCTCCATCGGAAAAGGAAGCTTGGGTTTGTGCGGTTACGGTGCCTCGCCGCTGTCCGCGTCGACCAGTTCGGCGATGTCATCGACTTCGATGGTGTGGCCGTACTTGTTCTTCACGCCGTGACCCCAGACCTGAATATGCGCGCCCGGTTCGAGATAACCGGCAAGCTCGGCTGCGGCATGAGGAGGCATGCGAATGGATGTCCCGTCGGTGAGAAGCGCGCCGCGTAATTCTCCCTTGGGGCCGAACAGGGAGAGCTTGACCTCACCCGACACTTCCATCGGGCGTTTCTCCAAATGAGGCTTTTCGTGTTTCTCGCCGTCGTGATGCGGACCTTCATCGAGAATCGTGACGCCGGAACGGGAGGTCAGCAGGACCGCTGCGACGATGTCGGCTGAACGGGGTTTCACACCGCGCACTTTGACTTGCTCGCCAATACCGATGTGCTTGGCGACCTGCTTCGACATATGTGGCGGAAAATGAATCTGCTTGTTCTTGCCGAGGACGAAGCCGTCAAGCTCTCCATGCGGGTTCAGCAGAAATTGAGTCACGGTACCGCGCGTTTCTTGCAGACAGTCTGGGTCAATCCAATGCATGCTGTTACTCCAAAACGTGGAAGAATTAATTGGGAAGGTCGCTGTATAGCTGCGTGATGCTGTCCGGCGTGCCGAACGCAGTCGCTTGCAACGCTTCGCCGTACTGATTGCGTGTGCCATAACCGCGGGCGGCAATGACTGTGTCGGGACGCAAGAGATTCGTGAACTGCTGGGCGACGGGCGGCGGCATCTTGATGATGGTGCCGTCCTTGAGAATCACGCCGTCGGGTTCGCCTCGCGGCGCGGTGGTGACGCGCATGACGGTTCCATTGACGCTGAGCTTGACGAGGCCTGCGCCGCTGCGCGCGGGCAGCGCGGGCGGCGCGCGTGGCACATCGACGGACGGCGGCTGGTCGGCAAGCTGTTGCCCGGTGCGCTCGTTGGTGACCCGCTGTGCGCTTACGTTCCCGGCACCGTCTCGCATGCCGGCGATTCGAACGGCGTCACCCCGATGCACCAGAGCGACTAGCTGTGAACTCATGTGCGGCGGGAAGTGCACGAGCGCGCCGTCCGCAAGGATGAAGCCATCGACATCGCCTTCTGGATTGATGACGAACCGGCTTATTGTTCCTCTTACTGTTTCGGCCGAAACCGGCGCTTGTCGCTGTGCCATGAAGGGTGCCGGCAAGGGCGGCGGGACCGGAGGCGCCATGTTCGGGATACGGCCCGCAGGTGCCGCAGCGACAGGCGGAGGTGCCGGCATAATTTCAGGCGCTGGCGCGGGTGCTGTTTGCGCGGCGCATGCGGTTGCGGCCACGACAAGGGAGATCGCTGCAGCGCGCGCGAGGGTCGAACCGGAACGTGTGCGGCTCGTAGGCTCCCACAGGTTCGCGACGCGAGATATTGACTTCGAGGACATGATTCTCTCCGTTGAACGACACGAAGATAATCGCAAGCCCTATGCCAAGCGCTCGGAGCACGGCGTATAAGGCTTCTCGGGCAGATGGGCCGCTTGAGTGTCAAGTAGCCCGACACGCGAGCGTCGGCTTTCTGGACAGTCTCGACACTTCATTCGATACCCAGGCTCGCCAGCTTCGCGTAAAGCGTTTGCCGGCTGATGCCGAGTCGGCGTGCCGCATCGGCACGGTTGTTCCCTGCGAGCGCCAAGGCGTTGCGTATCAGCGCGCGCTCGACCGTTTCCACGGCTTCCGGGAGAGCCATCTCGAGCAGTTGAGACGGCAGGAACGGGGCCGCCTCGTCCGGCTTTTGAATAAGAAACGCTAAGTCATCCGCAGTAATAGCCGGCCCAGGCGCGAGAGCGCATGTGCGCTCAATCGCGTTCTTGAGTTCCCGGACGTTTCCCGGCCATCGATACGTGACCAATAAGCGCTGAGCCGGCTCGGACAGCCGCATTGGACGTCCCCTCGCAAACGCAGCGTCAGCGAGAAAGTGTTCGGCGAGCGGCAGGATATCTGCAAGGCGCTCCCGTAGCGGAGGAAGGTGAATCGGAATGACGCTCAAGCGATAGAGCAAATCCTCACGAAAATCGCCCGATTCGACCATTTCCCTCAAGTCGCGGTGCGTCGCCGCGACGAGCCGTATATCCACCGGAACCTGACGATTAGCGCCTACAGGCGTGACATAGCGCTCCTGTATGACCCGCAGGAGCTTGGCTTGCATCGACGACGGCATGTCGCCGATTTCATCCAGCAGCAAGGTCCCGCCATCGGCTGCGGCAATGCATCCAACACGGTCGTTGGCTGCGCCGGTGAACGCGCCTTTGACGTGTCCGAACAGTTCGCTCTCCAACAGGTCTGCGGGCACCGCCGCGCAGTTAATTGCCACGAAAGGCTTGCCGCGTCGCCTCGATACATCATGCAGAACGCGGGCGGCGACTTCCTTGCCGGTGCCTGTTTCTCCGGTGATGAGAACGGTGGCATCCGATGAAGCCGCACGCCCGATTTGCTTCTGTACCTCGCGCAGGGTGTCGCTGACGCCGAGAAGGCGAGGCTTCTTGCCGGCGGTCTCAGCCGTGAAGGAGGGCGCTGCCTTATCGACCGAATCCGAAGAAGCTTCGGACGAGACAATGCGTTCAAGCAGCGACTGAATTGCCTGCCTGCCGACGGGCTTGGTCAGATGGTCGAAGGCCCCCAGCGTCATGGCTCCAATGGTGTTGTCGCTGGTCGCAAAGCCTGTGAGCATCACGACCGGGAGCATCTGCCATCGGGGCTCGGTTCGAATGGCCTCCAGTAGCGCGAGGCCATCCATGCCGGGAAGCCGGAAGTCGAGAAAGACGCAGGTGAACGCACTTGCATCCTGAAGCACGTTCGAGCGCTTGCTCGCCCGAGTTCAGCTTCGTCGACATCGTGTCCGAGGTCGATCAGCGTCTCAACGAGACCTTCGCGGAATCCTTCATCGTCGTCGACTACGAGTATGTGTGCCATGGGATATCAATAACAAAACACGCGCCGTGTTCAGTGTCGGCGACATAGGCCCGGCCGCCATGCGCCGTGGCAACTTCCCGGGCAACGGCCAATCCGAGTCCCGAGCCGTCGGGCCTGCCGGTGACGAAAGGCTCGAAGATGCGTTCCCGGTCGGAGGCCGGAACGCCCGGTCCGTTGTCGATAACGACCAGTCGCAAGCTTTCGCCTTCGGGGGCGGCAATCCGCCGTGCCCGTACGATGACTTTGCCATCGCGCGGTGCGTGCCGATTGCGTTCAAGACAAGGTTGTCCACGGCGCGAGCCATTTGCGCAGGGTCGATATTCGCCGGAGCAACTGCCGGGCTCCTGTATGTCCGATTGCAACGCCTCCAGATCGACGCTGAGATTTACGTTTTTAAGCGCTGCCTGTTCGTCATGCGCGCTGACGGTTTTCGTCAGCCAATCGGCGACGTTCGTCGCCTTCTTCGAGACGGTCACCGGCTGCGTCAATGCGAGCAGGCTGGATACCTGGGTTTCGATGCGTTCCACCTGGACGAGGACCGACATCAGGGATTCACGCTGCCGGCGAATATCACTATCACTTGCAATAGCGTTTTCAACCTTCAACCTGACCGCGCCAAGAGGGTTTCGAATTTCGTGAGCCACTTGCGCCGCCAGTTTCCCAAGCGATGTGAAACGTTCCGCCTGTATGAGCTGGTTGCCGAGCACTATCGCGCGCTGTTGAAGCTCCTCGGCATGCGCTACGTAGGTGTTGAATGCGTGGACGATTTTGTCGAGGTCAGGCTCCCCAAGCAGCGGCAACCGCACCGCAGCTCCGGCGTCAGGTTGCGGAGCGAGTCCGAGTTCGAGGCGGGACAGATTGCGTTTCCACCGGCGCAGCGCCAAACCCAAAACGACCGCAACGACAAGGATTCCTGCAAGAACCACCGCCAGAGACGTGACGAGGATCTGTCCGTACTGACCAAGTGGCGCTTGCGCTCGGGTAAGCGTCCAGGCGTATAAATGCGGGACACCATCCACCGCGCATGCGGCAACCACGGTTGCTCCACGGTCTGCGCGTACAGAGTCGGATACCGGGGCGTGCGCTGTCGCAGCGCGCCGCAAGGCACGAAGTATCAACGGGGTTTCCGCCTCCGGAATGTCGCGCTTGACGCCGCTGCCCTGATAAGTCGGGAACGAGTACGCAAGGAAGCCATGCGAATTGACGGTGGGCGTTGAAGCTGAAACTGAAGCGGAAGCGTTGTGATCGCTCGAACCCGCTGTCCCCATCGCCGAACCGGACCGGGTAGCTGAACGTGAGTCCCAAAAACCACCTTCTACAGCCGGCACCTGAACCAGGACGACGTCGAGCACTGCATGCATCAAATCGGCGTTGTAGGGGTCCGAACTCAATTGCGTTGAAAGTGAATAGTGAGAAGCGATGTGCTCGCAAGCGCTCGCCGACTGCTGGCTCGCTAACGAAACCTGGCGGCTCTCGTCTGATTGAACCAGAAGCCAGATCACCCCTGCCAGTACCGAGCAGATCACCGCAATCAGGGCCCAGAGAAGCACTAACTGGGTCGCAAAAGATAGTCGCTTCATTGAGGAGATGATCCCTGGAGACGGCTATCGATTGATGAAGGCCGTTTCGAGAATGTTGTTAGATGGGAACGTCTCGTTCGGAGCACGTTTGGTGCCTGTGGTCTTGAGACTTTTACCTCCGATCTATCTCTGCAGGCATGCCGCCAATCCAGACCTCCACGATGCAGCACAAGCTTTCGCCTTGTAAGGCGTCAGTCACGTGACTTGGGGTACACCCTGATCAAACTACCCCGTCCGTGCAGACATAAGTACTTAACGGGTAGCATGTAGCGCCCCGGCAATTAGGCTAAGGCTGACCCGGTTGCCGGGCCGATCCTGCGCTCGCTCGCCGGTATCGAATAAGCGAGCATCGCAGATAAAAAAACGTGTTGTATCGGAGGAGACAAAAGCATGCGCAAGATGCGTTGGGTAGTCGTATTTCTATGCTTCCTGGCAATCGCGATCAACTATATCGATCGCGCGAATTTGGCAGTCGCGGCACCTCAGATTGAAAAGGCGCTCAACATCGGTCCCGCGCAAATGGGCCTCGTGCTGAGCGGCTTTTTCTGGACTTATGCATTCATGCAGATGCCGTTCGGCTGGTTCGTCGACAAGGTCGGCGCGCGCATTGCATTACCGCTCGCCGTCGGCTGGTGGTCGGTGTTCACCGCGCTGACGGCGGCGACCACGAGCGTCGCGGGCATGTTCGGCTGCCGGCTGATGCTCGGCGTGGGCGAAGCGGGCGCGTATCCGGCCTGCGTCAAACTCGTCGCGCAGTGGTTCAAGCCGGCGCAACGCGCGTTCGCCACCAGTATCTTCGATAGCGGCTCGCGCGTCGGCTCGGCACTATCCATTCCGGTCGTCGCGCTGATCATCAGCGGCTTCGGCTGGGAAGCGTCGTTCATCGCGACGGGCGCGCTTGGGCTGCGTCTGGGTGCTCGGCTGGTTTCTGATCTACCGCAATCCGTCGCGCGGCGATCTGACCGGCGCGGAAAATGCAGCGCCCATGGTTCACGTAAATCCCTCGGGCCAGAAGATCACGTGGGCCGTCGCTCTTCAGGCATCGCACGCTGTGGGGCATGATGCTCGGCTTCTTCTGCCTGAACTTCGTGATCTACTTTTTCATCACGTGGTTCCCGAGCTATCTCGTGCAGACGCGCGGCTTTTCGCTCAAGTCGCTCGGTACGCTCGGCATGATTCCCGCGCTCATTTCCATTCCCGGCGGCTGGCTCGGCGGCGTGGTTTCCGATGCGCTGTACAAGCGCGGCTGGAGCCTCACGAAATCGCGCAAGACCTGCATGGTCGGCGGCATGCTGCTTTCATCGATCATCACGCTCTCCGCGTTTACAACGAGCACCTTTGTGATGCTGGCATCGTTCGGGATCGCGTATGGAAGCCTCGCGTTCGCCGCGGCCAGCATCTGGTCGCTCCCCGGCGACGTTGCACCGACGCCCGATTACGTTGCGTCTATCGGCGGGATCCAGAACTTTGCGTCGAACCTGGCCGGCATCGTCATCACGACATTTACCGGCTTCATGGTGCAACTCACCAAGGGCTCGTTCACGATTCCGCTCGTGGTCGCGGGCGGTTTCTGTTTTCTCGGTGCGTTCAGTTATCTCGTGATCGTCGGGAAAATCGAGCCGCTTCATTTGCCCGATGACGAGCCGCGGGACCTGGTTACGCCGGAGGGCGCAGGAGGAGCCTGACGTCGCGCATGCAGCAAGGGTGCATCGTCTTTGCTGCATGCCGACAGAAAATTTCGCACCGCTGGAAGTTTCGTTATATACTGCGTCCCCGATTGATTGAAACGGTTGTGGAGCAAGGCTGACAGGGATTTGATAGAGGGCTTGTCGAGTCGGTCGCGAGCCGGTCGGCACGCTGTTTTCAGGGTCTAATCGGGCGTTGAAAGTTGCAAAAATGGAGTGGTAGTTCAGTTGGTTAGAATACCGGCCTGTCACGCCGGGGGTCGCGGGTTCGAGTCCCGTCCGCTCCGCCAATATCAGAAGTCTCGATTCGTTTCGAAGCAAATTCAAAGCCCGCTTACAGCGGGCTTTTTGCTGTCTGGCGTATCGATCCTCGCATTGCACGATGCGTTCTGCATGCGCTCCGATGCGTTCGGATGCGTTCATCAAGCACATCGAAAGCCATTGTTACAATTTCAACTGAGTCCAGCCGCTAATCCTCCGCAGATAGGAAGTCGATAGGGCGCGGATGTTATACTTCGCGCGCTTTACAGAGTGCCCGTTCGTTGACCGAGCGTAACTTTCGGGGTACGCCGCCATTCGTTGAACTCAAGTGCAAGCTCAAGCTTAGGGTCAAGCTCAAGCTTCAACGAACGCCGGAATGCCTTGACTGATAAAGGCTCAGCGGCAGGAGTGAGAAACCTTTCCACACCGCCCGAATTCACGAGAAAGGCGAACTCCGGTTCGCTTTTTTTATTGCCCGCTGCTGTAACATCGGGCGTTTCGTATTAGGCAGAATCGTCACGCATGCTCGACTTTTTCCGTAATCACCAACGCCTGATGATGGCCCTGTTGATCCTGATCGTCGTGCCGGGATTGGGCATTGTGGGTATCCAGGGTTTCAGCAGTTTCTTCGACGAAAACGCCAACGTGGCGAGCGTCAACGGCCGCAAGATCACGCGTATCGAATACGACGGCGCGATGCGTCAGCAAGTCGACCGCGCCCGTCAGATGCTGGGCGCTCAGTTCGACCCGAAGATGTTCGAAACGCCTGAGATGCGCGCATCGCTGATCGACAGTCTCGTGCAGCAGCGCGTACTCGCCGACGAAACCCGCCGCCTGCATCTGACCGCCTCCGACGAAGCCGTGCGCCGCGCGCTCATGGCCGATCCGACCATCGCATCGCTGCGCAAGCCCGATGGTTCCGTCGACGTGGAACAGTACAAGCAACTGCTCGCCATGCAAGGCATGACGCCCGAGCAATACGACGAACGCGTGCGTTACGGCCTCGCCATGGACCAGCTTCCCGGCAGCATTCAGGCAAGCGCGTTCACGTCGAAGACGCTGGCGCAACACCTGACCGAGATCGCCGAACAGCGCCGTGACGTGCAGGGCCTCGCGCTGCACACCGCCGATTACACCGCGAAGATCCAGCCGACTGACGCGCAGTTGAAGTCGTATTACGACGCGCACAGTGCAGAGTTCGCAACGCCGGAATCCGCGACTATCCAGTATCTGGTGATGTCGCCGGCTACGTTATCGGCTGCAGTGAAACCGACTGACGCCGAACTCAAGAAGTACTACGACGACAACATTGCGCGCTTCAAGACGCAGGCCGAAGTGCGCGCGAGCCACATCCTGATCACGGCGCCGAAAGACGCCAGCGCCGCCGATAAAGCCAAGGCGAAGGCGCAAGCCGAAGCGCTGCTCGCGCAAGTGAAGGCGCATCCGGACCAGTTCGCGCAGATCGCGCAGAAAGAGTCGCAGGACCCGGGATCGGCGACGAAGGGCGGGGATCTGGGCTACTTCAGCCGCGGCATGATCGCGGGCGGCCAGGCTTTCGACGACGCCGCTTTCGGCCTGAAGAAGGGTGAAATCAGCGGGGTCGTGCAGACGGATTTCGGTTACCACATCATTGAAGCCACCGATGTGAAACCGTCCGCCACGCAATCGTTCGACGAAGTGAAAGACACGATCACAAGAGACTACGTTGCGCAGCAAGCGGCGAAGAATCTGGCCGATAACGCGGAAGGTTTCACGTCGACGGTGTACGAGCAATCGAAGACACTGCAACCCGCCGCCGATAAATTCAAGCTGCAGATCCAGACCGCGACGGTAGGCCCGAAACCCGATCCGAAGCTGCCGCCCGATAGCCCGCTGAACAACCCGAAGTTCCTGACGGCGGTGTTCGCGGCCGACGCCGTGAAGCAGCACAACAACACGCAAGCCATCGACATCGGCAATAGCACGCTGATTGCTGCCCGCGTGACGGACTACAAGCCGGCAGCCATACCCGCACTCGATACGATCAAGGACGCGGTTCGCGCGAAGGTCATCGCTACAGAAGCAGCTGCAATGGCGCGCAAGGACGGCGAGGCGAAGCTTGCCGAATTGCAGAAATCGAATGCGACGACGGGCTTTTCGTCGGTGATCAAGGTGTCGCGCAACGATGCGCAAGGCTTGCCGCCCGCCGCGCTCGCTGCCATCTTCAAGGCCGATTCATCGAAATTGCCGTCCTATGTGGGCGTCGATCTCGGGGCTGACGGTTATGCGATCTATCGCGTGAATGGCATCGAGAAGTCTGAACCCGTAGCGGCGGATCGGCTTGCCGGCGCGCAGCAGCAAGTGGCGCAGGTCTATGCGCAAGCCGAGATGGAGTCGTATCTCGACGCATTGAAGGCACGCTCGAAGGTGAAGATCACCATGCCGATGAACGCAACGGCTGATCAGCAGCAGTGAGCTGACAGCGGACGAAGCCCATACAAAAAAGCCCCGCTGGCAGAAACCAGCGGGGCTTTTTTCATATCGGGCTTCTTCTGAACGAATCCTGAATCCGCCCGATGCAAGGGTTGAAAGACTGAGTTAGAGGCAGGCCTGGATGTCGCCGGTAGCATCGCTGCCGGCCGCGCCAGCGGCACGGAAACCGACCCACGTACCCGAGCCCGAATAGTTGGGGCGCACGACAGCGGCAGCGCCGGTCGGCGGTTGTTGGCCCGGAACGTAGACATCGGATGCCATGTCGTTCGCGAGCGTAGTCTTGCGAAATCACCTGCTGCTGCGATTTATCGGCCCATTTCTGCGCAATACATTGTGCGACCACCTTCGGGGCTTGCTGGCTTGTGCCAACCGGACTGACGCCAGGGGGCGTCTGAGCGGCGCAAGCCGAGATCGCGACGGTTAAAGCGAGAATTGGTAAATATTTCACGTTACCTCCTTTCAATGCGCTCGCAGTGGAGCCGGGGTTTTTCAGGGCTACGCGAAAGTCTCAATGCTGAATCGTGGCCGTATTCCGCGCATGGCTGAAAGCCAGCCGGGCGACGCGCTGAGGGGGCTTAAGGTTGAAACTCTTCGATGAATTTCTTGAAAGCAGCTAAACCCCGATCATTTCGATGGCGCACCCAGCAAGGGTTTCAAAATTGGCCAGACGTTATTCAACAGCAAAGGCTGGGCCTGAGGGGTCGGATGGATCTGATCGGCCTGGAACATTTCGGGCTTGTTTTCTATGCCGGCCAGTAAGAACGGGACCAGCGGCACCTGTTTCTCTTTCGCTAATTTTTCGTACACGCCATGAAATTTTTGCGAGTAGTCCGGCCCGTAATTGGGTGGAACGTACATGCCGACAAGTAAAACTTTCGCGTTGATCGCCTGCGATTTATCGATAATCGTCCGCAGATTGGCTTCGGTCGTCGCGAGCGGCACGCCACGCAGCGCGTCGTTAGCGCCGAGTTCCACGATCACCAGCGTCGGCTTGAGCCGGTTGAGCGCCGCCGGCAAGCGGGCGAGGCCGCCGCTCGTGGTGTCTCCGCTGATGCTTGAGTTGGCGACGCTATAATCAAAGCGCTCCTGGGCGAGCTTCGTGCGAAGCAACGCCACCCAGCCGGTATCGCGCGGGAGGCCGTATTCCGCGGAAATGCTGTCGCCGAGCACCACGATCGACGGCTGGGCCGCCGAGGCTGGCAGCGGCGACGTTCAACACGCTGTCAGCTGCATGAGCCGGCGCGGCAAGCGCGCAAATAACCAACGCCAGCGATGCCAGCGAGGCGCGTGGTGTCAAGTTCACCTTAAGTGTCTCCATGCCAAACAATATCGAACCAGTCATTGAAGTACGGGGTTTAAGCAAGCGGGTGAAGGACGCGACGGGCGAGTTGATCATCCTCGATCAGATCGACCTGTCGATCGAAAAGGGCAGCAGTGTCGCCATAGTCGGCGCGTCGGGCTCGGGGAAATCGACGCTGCTCGGGCTGCTCGCCGGTTTGGACAGCGCCACCGGCGGCTCGGTTCGCTTGCTCGGCCACGACCTGGGCACGCTGAACGAAGACGAACGGGCGGCGTTGCGCAGTGGCTCGGTGGGATTCGTGTTCCAGTCGTTCCAGTTGATGCCGCATCTGACCGCGCTGGAGAACGTCATGCTGCCGCTCGAATTGCGCGGCGGCGTGCCGCATAAAGAGATTGCAGCGCGAGCGCGTGATCTGCTTGAACAGGTCGGTCTCGGTCAGCGGACCGCGCATTATCCGAAGCTCTTGTCGGGCGGAGAACAACAGCGCGTGGCGCTGGCGCGTGCGTTCGTCACGCATCCGGCAGTGCTTTTCGCCGATGAACCCACCGGCAGTCTCGACGCAGCAACAGGCTACGCGATCATCGACCTGATGTTCGACATGAACCGGCGCAATGGCGCCACGCTGATCCTCGTTACGCACGATGCCGAACTGGCCGAGCGATGCGACGCGACGGTGACCATTGAAGCCGGGCGCATTGTGAACGGGCTGAGCGTGTAGTGGTTGCTGCGGGCGCCTCGCCATAGCACGCCCGCAACCCTGCAACGCCTAAAGCCCGCTTAAAGCCCTTTCAACGCAGCCTGCGCACGCGCGATCAACGCCGATGTCGACGAATCATGCTTGGCGGGGTCGGCCTTCTCGCTGGTGATATCGGCTTCCACTACCTTGCCGAGAATCTTGCCCAGCTCCACGCCCCACTGATCGAACGAGTTGATGTCCCAGACCGCACCCTGGACCAGCACCTTGTGTTCGTAGAGCGCGATCACGGCGCCAAGCGTTTCCGGCGTGAGCGCGTCGAGAATGATCGTGGTTGTCGGGCGATTGCCGGGGAAACTCAAGTGCGTCGCGAGTTCTTCCTTGCCCGGTCCCGCGACCTTCTTCGCTTCTTCCAGCGTACGCCCGAGCATCAGCGCCTCGCTTTGCGCAAAGCAATTGGCGAGCAGCTTGGCGTGGTGATCGACGAGCGGATGTTCCGGCGTCAGCACCGCGATAAAGTCGATCGGGATCAGCGTCGGACCCTGATGCAGCATCTGATAGAACGCGTGCTGGCCGTTCGTGCCGGGCTCGCCCCAGATCACGGCGGCGGTCGGGTAATCGACCATGGTGCCGTCGAGCCGTGCCGACTTGCCGTTGCTCTCCATCTCGAGCTGCTGAAGATACGACGACAAGTAACGCATGGCCTGCGAGTACGGCGCGACCATCACGCTTTGCGACTGGAAGAAATCTGCGATACCAGATGCCGATCATGCCCATCAGCACGGGCAGGTTGCGTTCGAACGGCGCCGTGCGGAAATGCTCGTCCATCGCGTGAGCGCCTGCCAGCAGCTTTTCAAAATTCTCCGGGCCGACCGAGATCACGATCGACAAGCCGACGGTCGACCATAGCGAATAACGGCCGCCGACCCAGTCCCACATCTCGAAGACGTTTTCTTTCGCGATACCGAACTTGACCACTTCCGTTGGATTCGCCGATACCCCCACGAAGTGCTTCGACAATGCGTCTTCCGGACAGCCGCTCTTCACGAACCAGTCGCGCATGGAGCGCGCGTTGGTCATGGTTTCGAGCGTGGTGAACGTCTTCGATACCACGATGGCCAGCGTCTCTTCAGCGTCGAGCCCCTTGAGCACGTTGTAGATATCGGCGCCATCGACGTTGGAGACGAAATGCGTGTCCAGCCCCGGTTGCGCGAGATGCTGCAAAGCATGCACGACCATCTTCGGCCCGAGATCCGAGCCGCCGATACCGATGTTCACCACATGGCGGATCCGCTTGCCGGTGTAACCGGTCCACGAGCCGTCGCGCACCTTGTTCGCGAACGCGGCCATCTTGGCTTTTTCGGTGCGGATTTCCTTTTGAAAGGGAGAGTCGTCAGCGGTGGAACGCAAGGCCGTATGCAATACCGCGCGATGCTCCGTCACGTTGACGATATCGCCGGCGAACATCGGCGTCGCGCTTGTCGGCCACTTTTGCCTGCTGCGCGAGTTCCACGAGCAGCTTGAGCGTGGCTTCGGTGATGCGGTTCTTTGAGAAATCGATGGAGATGCCGCCGCCGTCGAAAGTCAGGCGCTCGGCGCGGGACGGCGTGGTGTCGTTTTGCGGCGCGAACCAGTCGCGCAGGCGCTCGTCACGGATGGCATCGTAATGCGTCTGGAGCGCCGGCCAGGCAGGAAACGAATTGAGCGTCATAACGGTCCGTTTGTCAGAGGGTGGCGGGAAGTGTCAGTCATCGCGCGTGATCTGGTTGTGCTTCATCTCGACCGGTCGGCTACGCACGAGTCAACAAGTATAGCCACGATGCATGAAAGAATGCTTGCACAGAGGGCAAGGGCAGACGCGTCACGGCTCCGGATCACGCCGGATAAAACAGCCGGTTGAGCAAGCTGCGCACCTTCGGGGCGAGTTCGCCCGCAGTCAATCCGGCGGGTCCTTCGCCTTCGGAAGTCAGCGCGTCGGCGGCGAGCCCATGCAGATAAACGCCCGCAAGCGCCGCTTCATACGCCGGCAAGCGTTGCGCCAGGAACGCGCCGATCAGGCCGCCAAGCACGTCGCCCGTGCCGCCCGTTGCGAGCGCCGCATTGCCCGTGGGATTCACGGAAACGCGCCCGTCCGGTGATGCCACGATCGTGCCCGACCCTTTCAAAACAGCTACTGCGCCGTATCGCGCCGCCAACTGCCGCGCCGCCGCGATGCGATCCGCCTGGACCTTCTTTACATCGAAGCCGAGGAGGCGCGCGGCTTCCAGCGGATGCGGCGTCAACACGCACGGATCGCCTTGCGCGCCGCGCTCGGCGACCTTCGCAGCGAGTTTTTCATCCGATGAAATCAGGTTCAACGCGTCGGCATCGATAAGCTTGGGGATATCGAGCGCGAGGATATCGGCGAGGACTTTCTTCGCGTGGTCGCTCTGGCCCATGCCGCAACCCACGGCGAGCGCGCCCATTTTATCGAGGGAAAACTGGTCGACGTGGTGCAGCATCAGTTCCGGATGCGGCGGGTCGTAAGGCGGCGAATCGGTGCCGATGAACGCCACGTTCACCTTCCCCGCGCCGCCGTACAACGCCATGCGTGCGGCCAGGATCGGCGCGCCGCACATGCCGGTATCGCCGCCGATCACGGCCAGCGTGCCGAAGGTGCCTTTGTTGGTTGCGTAGTCGCGGGACGGCAAGTGCGCGCTGAAGAGCGTCGGTGCATTGAGCACGATGGACGCTTCCGCCGGCGGCTTGACGCCCAGATCGGCGATAAAAAGCTTGCCCGTCAGGTCGCGGCCATCGCCGGTGAAATGCCCCGGCTTCGCGCCGATGAACGTCATGGTGTGCGTGGCGCGAACGGCTTGCGCGCGGCCGTCGTTGCTGCGGCTCACCGGCTCGCCGGTGTCGCTGGACAGGCCGCTCGCGATATCCAGCGCCAGCACGCCGCCGCTTGTCTTCGAGCGCCTGGCGAGGCGGGCGGCGATATCCGCGAATACGCCTTCGAGCGGCCGTGCGAGACCGATGCCGAACATGCCGTCGACCAGCCAGCCGACGTTATCGAAGGATTTGGGCGCGTCGGTCGTGATCTTTACGCCGGCTTGGCGGGCTTCGGTGAGTGCCCAGCGGGCATCGTCAGGTTTGACTTCGACCGGCATGCACACTTCCACGTCGATACCCGCCTGCCGCAAGCGCGCGGCCATTACGAGCGCATCGCCGCCGTTGTTGCCCGGGCCGGCGACGATCCAGACGGGAAGGCCGGCGAGATGCGGCGCGTGTTGGTGGGCGTCGATGACGAATTGCGCGGCGGCGGCCCCCGCACGTGCCATCAGCGTATTGGTGGGCAGGGAAGCCGCGGCGCGGCTTTCGAGCGTGCGGAGTTCGTTGAGCGTGAGGAGCGCCAGCGCGTGATCGCGCGGCTCGGCATAGGCGGGAGAAGGGGAAGCGGAGGCGGAGTCGGTCATGGCGGCGGCGAAAGAGGAGTGCTGAACCCGCCGCAATTATTGCGCCCAAATGACCGTAGCGTGGGTTTGTAAAGCGTCCTGCGCGGCGAAAGTCAAACGCCCAACGCGTCGATGCTTAAAACCGGTCCATCCGCAACGCCGCCAGTGTTTCAGCGGGCACCTCGGGTTCGCTCCCGGAGACCATGGCGGCGATCACCTTCGCCGCCCCGCAAGCGATGCCCCATCCCGCCGGGCCATGCGCGGCGTTGATAAAGAGCCGCGCATTCGCGGTCGCGCTCACGACGGGCAGACCATCGGGCGACACCATCCGCACGCCGTCCCATGCCCGCGCCGCCGATACCTTCGCCGCGCCCGGCGTCCAGTCGTGGGTCGCCTGGCCCAGCAGCGCGAGCGCCTGGCGCGTCATGCTTTCGCTCATCGGCTTGCCGGCTTTCGCGGCGCTTTGCAGCACGGCGCCGCCGGTGACGCGCATGCGCTGGTTAATCCGCGTCATCGCGATGCGTTTCACCGAATCGACGATAGTCAGATGCGGCGCGCGTTCCTCATAAGCGATCGGCGCAGTCAGCGTATGCAGACGTATCGGATGCAGCGGCAACGCGATCCCCAAAGTAGCCAGCAACGCGGGCGTGCCCGTACCGGCCGCGACAACGATGGCATCGGCGCCGATCAGCTCCACTTCTTGCGACTTGCGGCCTTTGGCGTCGCCTTCACCCGCGTGCGGTGCGAGTTCCACGGCGGCGCGCTGGGCATCGGCGCGAATAGCGGTCACTTCGCGGCCGAGTTGAAACTGCACGCCGTCGTCTTCCAGAGCCTGCTTGAGCAGCTTCGTGAACAACGGGCAATTGGCCGTGCGGGCGTCGCTGAGCAGCACGCCGCCGGCGAGCGGCGGATCATCGGGAATGGACGGCTCGGCGGCGACGCATTCCTCAGGGGTCAACATCCGGTGCGGCGTCTCGAAGCGCTGCAGCAACGCTATGGCCGATTGCGCCAGTTCCAGATCGCGTTCGTGGCGAAACACGTGCAGCACGCCGGTGCGCTGTTCGAAATCGAGTGAGTATTTCGTTTCGATCTCGGCGATGACATCGCGCGATATGTCCACCAGCGGCCGCAATGCGACGTATTGGGCGGCAAAACGCTCGGGATCCTGGAGCAGCGCGAGTTTCTTCGCGAACTCGCGGGCCTCGGAATTGAAACCGGGCTTGAACACGACTCCGGTTTTCGCCGCGCGGCGCGTCTGCATGAAGGTGGGGCCGAACCATACGTCGAGCGGGGAGGGCAGCACGGCGCCGCCATGACCATAGGTCGCGCCCTGCGCAACCGTGGCATGGCGCTCGACCACGCAGACGCGGTGCCCGGCCGCACGCAACTGATACGCGGTGGCGATGCCGCCAATTCCGCCGCCGATGACGATGACATCCATGATTCGTTTTCGCCCGAAGGCGCAAGACCTTGACTGGTTCACGAGCCGGCGACCGCCGGAAAATCGGTCGTCCGGGATTCTGACCCGGAGTTCGCCGGGATTCTCGAAAGAGAAAGTTCTCGAGAGAGATTTCTCGTGAGAGATTTCATGAGAAACACGAGCCGGCGCAGGCTACAGACGAAACCGGTGCGCCGGTTTGGGAAAGCGCGCCATGATAGCGCCAAACGTGCCCGGCCGGGACGGCGCGCGGCGTGCCAGGCGCGTGCAGCGGGCCTGCGCCGCCGCCGCGCAGCCAGGCGGGGCGTGGCTTGGCGGCTCTGCCGCCCATCCTGCGCAAAAACCTTCAGGCAACATTCAGGCAACAATTAGAGATCGCGTGCCGCCGTGCGCGCCGTTTCACGCTTGGCTGCGAGCCCGTTATCGAGACACTTCCGGGTTATAATCCGGGTCTTCCCACCGCCAAATGCGGCACTGCCGCAAGCGGCTCCGACGTCGCTCGTCCTGACGTCTGTCTCGGCGTCCTCGACGTCCTTTAAGCACCGTGACAATGGCCCACTTCTCGTGTTTCCCCGGCGCTTCGGCCCTCTCCGATTTCCGTCAAACCCGCCTGCTCGAAACGCTGACGCGCATTGACCCGAACATTGTCGGCGTGCGCGGCCAGTATCTGCATTTCGTGAACTCGGCCGAACCGCTCTCCGATGAAGACAGCAACCGCATCCACGCGCTGATGCACTACGGCGCGCCGTTCGAGGACATCACCGAGCGCGGCGCGCACGAGACCTTCCTGGTCGTGCCGCGCTTCGGCACGGTGTCGCCGTGGGCCAGCAAGGCGACGGACATCGCGCATCACTGCGGGCTCACGCAGGTGCGCCGGATCGAGCGCGGCGATCGAATTTACGGTCGTCGCTGAAGAGCGGCTTGCTTGGAACCGGCATTGGCGGCAAGAAGGCGTTGTCGCGACGCAGACACGCGCGGCCGTCGCCGCCGCGCTGCACGACCGCATGACCGAAAGCGTGGCGCCATCGCGCGATCACGCGCTGCATCTGTTCGACGAACTGCCGGCCCAGCCGCTGCAAACCGTCGACATCCTCGGCCACGGCCGCGGCGCGCTGGAAACGGCGAACGCCGAACTGGGCCTCGCGCTCGCGGACGACGAAATCGACTACCTGGTCGACGCGTTCACGAAGCTCGAGCGCAATCCGACCGACGTCGAACTGATGATGTTCGCGCAGGCCAACAGCGAGCATTGCCGCCACAAGATTTTCAACGGGGACTGGACCATCGACGGCGAGACGCAGGACATCTCGCTCTTCAACATGATCCGCAATACCGAGAAGCTGAATCACGCACGGCACGATCGTCGCGTATTCGGACAACTCGGCGATCATGGAAGGCGGCACGGCCGAGCGCTGGTTCCCGCGCGGCTGCGAACCGAACATTACGGCCGGCATACCGAGCTGACGCACACGCTGATGAAGGTCGAGACGCATAACCATCCGACCGCTATTTCGCCGTTCGCAGGCGCTGCAACGGGTTCAGGCGGCGAAATCCGCGACGAAGGCGCGACCGGCCGCGGCGCGCGGCCGAAGGCTGGGTCTGGCCGGTTTCACGGTATCGAACCTGGACTTGCCCGATGCGCGCCAGCCGTGGGAAAACGCCCGCGACAGCGCCGTGCCCGTGCCGCAGCGCAATCCATCGGATGCGCACGAGCCGTATGGACGGCCGGACCGCATCGCATCGCCGTTGCAGATCATGATCGACGGGCCTATCGGCGCGGCTGCGTTCAACAACGAATTCGGCCGGCCGAATCTGGGCGGCTATTTCCGCGCGTATCGAGCAAAACGTCGCTGGGCGCGTGCGGGGTTATCACAAGCCGATCATGATTGCAGGCGGGATCGGCAATATTTCGGACCAGCACACGCACAAGCATGGATCTGCCGGCGGGATCGTTGCTGATTCAGATCGGCGGTCCGGGCATGCGGATCGGCATGGGCGGCGGCGCGGCAAGTTCCATGGCGACCGGCACGAACACCGCGCGAACTCGATTTCGACTCCGTCCAGCGCGGCAATCCGGAAATCCAGCGGCGCGCGCAGGAAGTCATCAATGCGTGCTGGCAGTTGGGCGCAGAAAACCCGATTCTGAGCATCCACGACGTGGGCGCGGGCGGGTTGTCGAACGCGTTCCCTGAATTGGTCGATGGCGCGGGCAAGGGCGCGCGTTTCGAACTGCGCAAGTGCAGCTTGAAGAAAGCGGGCTTGTCGCCGCGCGAGATCTGGTCGAACGAAGCGCAGGAACGTTACGTTCTCGCCATCGCGCCGGACGATCCTGCCGGCCTTCGAAGCCATCTGCGACGCGCGAGCGCTGCCCGGTCGCCGTGGTCGGCGTCGCGACGGAAGCGCGCCAGTTGCAAGCTGATCGACGACGCAGAACGACGCCGAGAAAAGCTCGAGCCCGTCGACATGCCGATGGAAGTGTTGCTCGGCAAGACGCCGAAGATGCATCGCGACGTGAAGCGCGAGAGCGCTGTCGTTCGAACCCGTCGATGTGACCGGGCTGGTCTTATCGGAGATCGCGGTCGAGCGTGCTCAAGCACCCGACGGTCGCGAGCAAGTCGTTCCTGATCACCATTGGCGACCGCTCGGTGGGCGGCACGACGGCGCGTGACCAGATGGTCGGCCCGTGGCAAGTGCCCGTCGCCGATTGCGCGATCACCACCATGGATTACGCGGGCTATCGCGGCGAAGCGATGACCATGGCCGAGCGCACGCCGCTCGCCGTGATCGACGCGCCCGCGTCGGGCCGCATGGCGGTCGGCGAAGCGGTGACGAACATCGCCGCGGCGCCGATCGAATCGCTGACAAGCTGAAGCTGTCGGCCAACTGGATGGCCGCGTGCGGCAGTCGCCGGCGAAGACGCAGCGCTGTACGATACCGTGAAGGCTATCGGCATGGAATTGTGCCCGGCGCTTGGCATCAGCATTCCGGTCGGCAAGGATTCGCTGTCGATGCGCACCAAATGGCAGGACGCGACGGGCGCGGCGAAGGAAGTGGTGTCGCCGGTATCGCTGATCATCTCGGCGTTCGCGCCGGTTGAAGACGTGCGCCGCCAGCTCACGCCGCAATTGCGCAGCGCCGAGGTGGGCGACACCGTGCTGATCTCCATCGACCTCGGGCGCGGCAAGAACCGCCTTGGCGGCAGCATTCTGGCGCAGGTGACGCAGCAGATTGGCGATACGGTGCCGGACGTCGACGACGCCGAGGACCTGAAGCGCTTCTTCAACGCTATCCAGTCGCTCAATGCGGCGGGCAAGCTGCTCGCGTACCACGACCGTTCCGATGGCGGCCTCTGGGCGACGGTGTGCGAAATGGCGTTCGCGGGTCACGTGGGCGTGTCGCTGAACGTGGATATGCTGATCCTCGATCCGACCCATGAATCCGACTATGGCGACGCCAAGGACTGGGCGAAGCAGACCAGCGGCCGTCGCGAAGACCGGACCATTCGCGCCTTGTTCGCGGAAGAACTGGGCGGCGTGATCCAGGTGCCGTTGGCCGATCGCGATGCCGTGCTGGCTGTGTTGCGTGAACATGGACTGTCTGCGTGCTCGCGATGTGATTGGCAAGCCGAACGAGCGTGACACCATCGAAATTTATCGCGATGCCAAGAAGATCTACGACGCGCCGCGCCAGCAGTTGCAGCGGGCGTGGAGTGAAGTGAGCTGGCGGATTGCGCGGTTGCGCGACAACCCCGCTTGCGCCGATGCCGAATACGACGCGTTGCTCGATCCCGCCGATCCGGGCATTTCGCCGGTTCTGACTTTCGATCCGGCCGAGGATGTATCGGCGCCGTTTATCCAAAAGGGCGCGCGTCCGCGGGTTGCGATCTTGCGCGAGCAGGGTGTCAATTCGCATCTGGAAACGGCTTACGCATTTGATCGTTCGGGCTTCGATACGCACGATGTCCACATGAGCGATTTACTTGAAGGCCGTGTGACGTTGGCGGACTTCGCGGGTGCGGTGGCATGCGGCGGCTTCTCTTACGGCGATGTATTGGGAGCGGGTGAGGGCTGGGCGAAGACGATTCGTTTCAACCCGCGTCTGGCCGATATGTTCGCCGAGTTCTTTGGCCGTACGGATACCTTTGCGCTTGGCATTTGCAATGGTTGCCAGATGATGAGCAGCCTCTCTTCGATGATCCCCGGCGCCGATGCGTGGCCGAAGTTCACGCGTAACAAGTCGGAGCAGTTTGAAGCGCGGTTTTCGACGGTGGAAGTGGGGAGCTCGCCGTCGATATTCTTCGCTGGCATGGAAGGTTCGCGGATTCCGGTGGCGGTTGCGCATGGTGAGGGGTTTGCGGATTTCTCGCAGCAAGGCGATGTGTCGAAGGCGTTGGTCGCAATGCGTTTTGTTGATAACCAGGGCGCTGCGACCGAGCGTTATCCGTTGAATCCGAATGGCTCGCCGGAGGGGATTACGTCGGTGACGACGCCCGACGGGCGATTTACGGTGCTGATGCCGCATATGGAACGGGTGCACAGGAATGTGCAGATGAGCTGGACGCCAGAAGGGTGGACTACGGACGCGAGTCCCTGGTTGCGCGTGTTTCAGAATGCGCGGCGGTGGATCGGGTAGGGGGGTGCTCGCGCCGGTGGACGGTTTTGGTGTTCTGCCGGGGGCGAGGGTTGGTTGGGGCCGGGGTGTTGCTGCTTAGGCCTGCGTGCGGTTTATGTCGTCTGGATTTTTTGGCGCTTTTGGCCGCTATGCGGGTTGGTTGCGTTCGCACTCGGTCCGGGGGTTTTTTGGCGTGGGGCAGGGCAGTGGTCGGGGTTGGTGCCGGGTTGTTACTGCTTACGTTGGCGCGAGTTTAATGTTGGCTAAATTTTTTATCACTATTAGCCACTGTGCGTGGCGGCACTTCATTTCTTTGTCCAACGGCGACAAAGAAACGAAGCAAAGAAAACGCCTCTCCACAATCTGTATTAAGTGTCCCCAGCGTGCAGACCACTGCTTTTGGTTCCCGCGTAGAACGGTGCTCGCTAGAACCACGGATGTTTGAAACCCTCCTTCTCGCGAATCCTGACATCCCCACGCTTCGCCACCAGTGCTCTCGGGCTAGTTCAGACGATTAGGATTCCATACACTTCGTGTGGTTCTGTGGTTCTGTGGTTCTGTGGTTCTGTGGTTCTGTGGTTCTGTGGTTCTGTGGTTCTGTGGGCTGATCCTGTTTCTTGATTGCGGAGTTCGCGATCGGCGCGGCGGCACTCGTGAGTGCGCCGGGCGCACTCACAGGTTTCTAGTGCTGCGGTGGGAGTGAACGCTCAGGTCCGTGGCGCATGGATCTTGCCCGAGAGCACTGGTGGCGAAGCGTGGGGATGTCAGAATTCGCGAGGAGGGTTTCAACGAAGCGTGGTTCTAGCGAGCACCGTGCTACGCGGGAACCAAAAGCAGTGGTCTGCACGCTGGGGACACTTAATACAGATTGTGGAGAGGCGTTTTCTTTGCTTCGTTTCTTTGTCGCCGTTGGACAAAGAAATGAAGTGCCGCCACGCACAGTGGCTAATAGTGATAAAAAATTTAGCCAACATTGAACCCGCGCTAACGTAAGCAGCAGCAACCCGGCATCGACCCCGACCGTCGACCATCAGCCCGGCACCCAAAACCCCGCCCGAGTGCGAACGAAAGTAACCTGGCCAAAAGCGCTAAAAAATTCCCAAACATAAACCGCGCGCCGGCCTACGCAGCACCACCTGAACCCACCTTGCCCACCCGCGCCGGCAGAACCCAAACCCGTCCACCGGCGCGAGCGAAGCCTACTGGCGCGAGCGAAAATTTCTTACTTAATAACCGCTTTCTTCCGCAAACCTTCTTCAAAAGCCTGCAGCTTTTCCTGCTGAATCTGCTGCGCAATCTGCGCCTTAACCTGCTCCAGCGGCGGCGGTGCAACATCGCGAATATCGTCCAACCGAATGATGTGCCAGCCGAACTGCGTCTTCACCGGCTCCTCCGTCATCTCACCCTTCTTCAACTTCTCCGCTGCCGCGCCAAACTCCGGCACGTACGCCTGCGGACTCGACCAGTCCAGATCGCCACCATTCTTGCCCGATCCCGGATCCTTCGAATACTGCTTCGCCAATTCTTCAAAGCTCGCACCAGCCTTGATCTTCGCAATCAAATCCTTCGCCGCCGCTTCATCGGCTACCAGAATATGGTGCAGGTGATATTCCTTGCCACCACCAGCTTGCTTCACCATATCGTCGTAACGCGCCTTGATTTCGGCGTCCGTCGGCGCGTTTTTCTTCACGAAGTCTTCAATCAATGCCCGCAATACCACCGTCTGCTGCGCCACCGCAATCTGCGCCTTCACATCCGGACGTGCAGCAATACCCTCCCGCGCTGCTTCCTGCATCAGGATCTCGCGATTAACCAGCTCTTGGCGCACAGCGGCCTGCAATTGCGGCGTGTCTTGCTGGCCTTGCTGAACCAATTGCGCAACAAGCGCATCAACGCGGGCTTTCGGAATCGGCGTGCCGTTCACGACGGCAATGTTCTGAGCAAACGCAGGCGCCGCCGCGAACGCGGCCAGCAATACCCAAATACGGGGGTGTTTTAGAATCATCGATGGTTCCTGATCAGAACAAGGGCTGTAAATTCAAGGCTGAAAAGCCAGGGATGGCACGAAGCCTGGAAAGCAAACTGAGAGCAACCGAGGGGCGCTCACTCGAACTGTTCTGCGAATTCCTCAGGCGTATAAGCCTTGATCGCCAAGGCATGAATGCCCTGCCGCAGCTCGTCGGCCAGCGCATCATACACTAGCCGGTGCCGCGCCACGCGTGGCTTCCCGGCGAATCGGGCGGCCACGATGGTGACCGTATAGTGGCTGCCGGCCGACGCTCCGGCATGTCCGGCGTGCGCCGCGCTGTCGTCGTCGATATGAACTGACGACGCATCCAGCGCCGCATTCAACCGCGCTTCCAGATAAGCAATCTTGCCTTCGGCGGACGCATTGACGAAGTTCTCGATAAAACCCGGATCGCTCATTTTCCTTCGTCCTCTTTCATATATTTCGCAAGCCACAAACTCTGCGCGACGATAAAAACCAGCAAACAACCGGTCGCGCCAAAGAGCTTGAAGTTGACCCACTGATCGGTGGTGTAGTTGAAGGCGACGAACAGATTGACTACGCCGAGAATCGCGAAAAACACAGCCCACGCGAGGTTCAGCTGGCCCCACACGCGATGCGGCAACACGATCTGCTTGCCCATCATCGCTTCGATCAGGTTCTTGCCAAATGCGACCTGCGACACGATCAGCGCCACGGCGAACAGCCAGTAGAGCGCGGTGGGTTTCCACTTGATGAAGGTATCGTTATGCAGCACAAGTGTGGCGCCGCCGAACACGACGACCACGCCCAGGCTGACCCACAGCATGGGATCGACCTTGCGATGCCGGAACGCAACCCACGCAATCTGCACGAGCGTGGCAACAATCGCGACGGCGGTAGCGGTGTAGATGCCCCAGATCTTGAATGCGACAAAGAAGAGGAGGATCGGAAACAGATCGAACAGAAATTTCATGTCGTAGGGACGGGGAGGGCATCGATTTGAAAGCGCACATGCGCCGCGCGTGGCCGGCTTATTGAAAACTTATTGGCAACTATTAGCCACTTCTAGCCGGTACGGCACGACGCATGCGATTAAATAGCCACTGATCAGGCCGCAAGATGCAAGCACGCTGCAAGGCAAACAACTCAAACGACGCGAACCGCAACGAAAACCGCAGCGAAAATTTATGCGGCAAGCTCGAAGGCGACAGTGGCTTACTTCCTTACTTCACCGGCTCGCGTCGCCTCGGGCTTACTTGGGTTCGAATTGTAGCGCAGCCGAGTTGATGCAGTAGCGCAGGCCGGTCGGCGCGGGACCGTCTTCGAAAACGTGACCCAGATGCGCGCCGCAGTTGTTACATTGCACTTCAATGCGCAACATGCCGTGCGCGTGGTCTGTCTTTTCCTTGATGACCTCGCCGTTGATCGGCTTGAAGTAGCTCGGCCAGCCGCAACCGGCGTCGAATTTCGTATCCGATTCGAACAGCGGCGTGCCGCAGCACACGCAGTCATAAATGCCGCGTTCCGTGTGATCCCAGTATTCGCCGGTGAACGGCCGTTCGGTGGCGGCGTGGCGCGTCACCTGATACTGGATATCGGTTAATTCCTTGCGATATGTGGCGTCATCTTTCTGCAGCGGAGCAACAGGGTCTTTCGTGAGGTCGTCTCGGTTCATGGTTCTATCTCCAGAGCTTCAGAGCGGCTCGATTAACTCAATTCAATCAAGTCGCTCAGTTATTCGGCACCATCATTTGGGGGCTATTTCAGGAAGAACAACTGACTTCCAGGTCGCTCGCCCAGTCGGGCGGCAGGCCGGCATAGGATTCGAATTCCGGTTGTTCATCGAAGGGATGGCGCAGTACGCGTGCCAGCCGTTCAACTTCCAAAAGATCCTTTTCCTTCGCCAGCCGGATGGCGTTTTCGGCCAGATGGTTGCGCAGCACGAACTTCGGGTTCACGGCGTTCATGGCGGCGGCACGGTCTTCGTCGCTGCGTGTTTCCTCCGACAAACGCAGCCGATAGTCGTTCGCCCACGCATCGAAAGCGGCGCGATCGAGGAACAGATCGCGCACGGGTGCGTCGCCGGATGTATCCGCTTTGCGTATTTTCGCGAGATTGCGGAACGTCAGCGTGAAATCAGCGCGATTGGCGTTCATTACTTCGAAGAGGCGGCTTGCGAGCGAATCGTCGCCTTCGCGGACCTCGGCGAAACCAAGCTTCGCGCGCATCCGGCGCTCGAGCGCGGGCGCGAAGCGGTCCTTGAAGCCCTCAAGCACGCGCTGCGCGTCTTCAATCACTTTCGTGTTCCGAATGTCATCGGCGTATTGCGGGCCGAACAGCGGCACCAGCGCCTGTGCTAGACAGAACAGATTCCAGTAACCAATCTGCGGCTGCATCTTATAAGCGTACCGGCCCTGCGAATCCGAGTGATTGCAGATGTGGTTGGCATTGAATCCATCCATAAAACCAAACGGACCATAGTCGATCGTCAGCCCCAGAATCGACATGTTGTCCGTGTTCATCACGCCGTGGCAAAAACCGACGGCCTGCCAATCCGCCATTAACTCGGCGGTGCGCAGCGTGACTTCGCTCAGCAGCGCGAGATAAGGGTCGTCGGCTTCGCGGCAAGCCGGATAGAAACGATCGATCACGTGATCGGCGAGCTTTCGCAGTTCATCCACGCGATCATTCGTGTAGAAGTGCTCAAAGTGCCCGAAGCGCACGAAACTGGGTGCAACCCGCGTCACGACAGCCGCCGTTTCCATGGTTTCGCGCCGCACCGGCTGGTCCGATCCGATCACGCACAACGCGCGCGTGGTCGGAATGCCGAGATGGTGCATGGCTTCGGAGCACAAATATTCGCGTATCGATGAACGAAGCACCGCGCGCCCATCGCCCATGCGCGAATACGGCGTGCGTCCCGCGCCCTTTAGCTGCAATTCGAGGCGCTGGCCGTCATGTTCGATCTCGCCCAGGCCGATCGCGCGGCCATCGCCGAGCTGGCCGGCCCATACGCCGAACTGATGCCCCGAATACACCGATGCATACGGCAACTTGTCCGCCGGCCATTCGCGCGTGGGATTGCCCGCGAAAAATTCGGCGAACGCGGTATCGCCGGGGTCGGCCGCATTGGCGGCATCCGCGGCGTCGAATCCGAGTTGCGCGGCGGTATCGGCGGAAATGCCTACCAGATAAGGCGCGGGCAAGGGCGCGGCGGGCAGGCGGGTGAGGAATGCGGAACCGAGGGAAACGAACGCGTCGGGCCGGTCGGTTTTTATCGATGCAACCAGCAACTCCACTGCTGTCAGGCTTGCCGGCTCGGCTTCTGCGGCGGTGCTGCTTGGGGAAAACGACATATTGAGCGCCTCTTGGTTAAGCGATATTGTAAATCCGCGCCCGCGCCGCTGCACAAGCGCGCGCCAAGCGGTTCCCGCATGGGCCTGGGGACTCATTCACCGATCAACTCACTAGCAACTCATTCAGCAACTCATTCAGCGCATCAAGCATTGAACCCCGTGCATCCGGACTTGTGAGGAACTAGCCCATGACGTCGCCGCTTTTCGGCCAGATGATGGATGTACCGCTGCTCGCTTCATCGTTGATTTCCCACGCTGCCCGCCATTTCGGCGAGACCGAAATCGTTTCCCGCCGCATTGAAGGCGACATTCACCGCTATACCTGGCGCGATTGCGAAAAGCGTGCGAAACAACTTGCGCAGGCGCTGATCGGGCTGGACGTCAAGCGCGGCGAACGGATCGGCACGCTGGCGTGGAACGGTTATCGCCACCTGGAGTGCTATTACGGCGTGGCCGGCATGGGCGCGGTGTGTCACACGATCAACCCGCGGCTCTTCCCCGATCAGGTTGCGTTCATCGTCAATCATGCCGACGACGAATACGTCGCCTTCGACATGACGTTCAGCGCGCTCGTCGACATCATTGCGCCGCAGTGTCCGAATGTGAAAGGCTGGATCGCGCTGGGCGACGAGGCGTGCATCAGCACCCATCTCGCCGATATGGCCACGCCGGTCCTCAGTTACGAAACGCTGCTGGCGAAATACGATGGCGACTACGCCTGGCCCGTCTTCGACGAGCGTACTGCATCGTTTCTCTGCTACACGTCCGGCACGACCGGCAATCCGAAGGGCGCGCTCTACACGCACCGCTCGACCGTGCTGCACGCGTACGGCGCGGCGCTTCCCGACGCCATGGCGTGTTCCGCGAGCGATTCCATCCTCCCCGTCGTGCCGATGTTCCATGTCAACGCATGGGGTATTCCGCACGCCGCGCCGCTGGTCGGCGCGAAGCTCGTATTGCCCGGCAATCGTCTCGATGGCAAGTCGCTGTATGAACTGATGGAAGCTGAAGGCGTGACGTATTCAGCGGGCGTGCCGACGGTCTGGCTCGGCTTGCTGAACTATGTGAAGGAGGCGGGCGTGCGTTTCAATACGCTCAAGCGGACGGTGATCGGCGGTTCGGCTTGTCCGCCTGCCATGCTGCGTACCTTCGAGGACGACTACGGCGTGGAGGTCATCCATGCATGGGGCATGACGGAGATGTCGCCGCTCGGCACGCTTGCCAAGCTGAACTGGAAGCAGCAGCAGCGTCCGCAGGAGGACCAGCGGCATTCGCGCGAAAAGCAGGGCCACGTGATGTTCGGCGTGGACATGAAGGTGGTCGGCGACGACGGCAGCGAACTGCCGTGGGACGGCAAGTCGTTTGGCGACTTGCACGTGCGCGGGCCGTGGGTGATCGACAAGTATTTCCGCAAGGAGGTGTCGCCGCTCATCGACGGCTGGTTTCCGACCGGCGATGTTGCCACCATCGATGCCGATGGTTTCATGCACATCACCG
This sequence comes from uncultured beta proteobacterium, assembly GCA_963708695.1. GTDB lineage: Bacteria > Pseudomonadota > Gammaproteobacteria > Burkholderiales > Burkholderiaceae > Caballeronia. The sequence goes on along the minus strand of CAVPTS010000009.1, from coordinate 218,933 downwards.
ATCGCAGCAAGGACGTGATCAAGTCGGGCGGCGAGTGGATCAGTTCGATCGACCTGGAAAACGTGATGATGTCGCATCCGCAGGTCGCGGAGGCGGCGTGCATTGCGTGCTCGCATCCGAAGTGGACGGAGCGGCCGCTGGTGGTGGTCGTGCTTCGCCCGGAGGCGACAGTCACGCGCGAAGAATTGCTCGCGTTCTATGAGGGCAAAGTGGCGAAGTGGTGGACGCCCGACGACATAGTTTTCGCCGATGAACTCCCGCATACGGCCACGGGCAAGCTGCAGAAGCTGAGGTTGAGGGAGTTGTATCGGGAGCATGTGTTGCCCAGTGTCGACGAGAAAGTGGTCTGATTTCTAGCGTTCCTGCTTCATCTTCTGCCTTGTTTTCCCGCTTAGCGGGCTGCCTGCGCGCAGCCCGACGCGTGCCGCTTTCCACCTTCTTCCCCTCCATCTCAATTTAACGAAATTGAACGTACGTTCTTTTTTGTGTATTCTTCTCGGGCAACTCACAATCACAGCGACACGGTAATCAGCGCTTTCCGACATATTCCCGGAAAATCTGATGAGAGCAGGCTTCGAATGGAGGTAGACGAAATGGCAGTGGATTACACGACTCGCGACGGCATCGCCGTTATTACGCTGAACAACCCGCCCGTGAATGGCCTTGGGTTTTCCACGCGGCTTGGCATTGTCGAGGGCGTTGAAAAAGCGCAGGCCGACGCGTCCGTCAGCGCAATTGTCATCATCGGCGCGGGCAAGGCGTTTTCCGGCGGCGCCGATATCACCGAATTCAACACGCCCAAGGCGACGCAAGAACCCACGCTGCATACGGTCATCAAGGTCGTTGAAGGCAGCGCGAAACCCGTCGTGGCGGCAATTCACAGCGTGGCAATGGGCGGCGGCCTCGAACTGGCGCTCGGCGCGCATTATCGGGTGGCCTCCGCTGGCGCACAGATCGCGCTGCCGGAAGTCAAGCTCGGGATTCTGCCGGGCGCGGGCGGCACGCAGCGGCTGCCGCGTGCAGTCGGCCTGGAAGCGGCGTTGAACATGATTGTTTCGGGCGCGCCGGTGTTGTCAGAGAAACTGGCCGGCATGGCGATCTTCGATCAAATGGCGCAAGGCGATCTGCTCGACGAAGCCATCCAGTTTGCCCGGAAAGTGGGTGCGCAGAGCGGCCCGCATCCGAAGATTCGCGATCGCAAGATTGAACACGCGAATGCCGAAGGGTTCATCCAGTTCGCGCGCAACATGGTCACGCCGATGGCGAAGAACTTCCCGGCGCCGCTCAAATGTATCGACGCGGTGGAAGCCGGCGTGAAACTCGGCTTCGATAAAGGCCTGGCCGTCGAACGCGAATGTTTCGTGGCGCTGGTGCAGACGCCCGAAAGCCGCGCGCTGCGGCACGCGTTCTTCGGCGAACGCGCCGCGAGCAAGATTCCGGACGTGCCGTCGAGCACTCCCGTGCGCAAGATAGAACGCGTCGGCGTGATCGGCGCGGGAACGATGGGCGGCGGTATCGCAATGAATTTCGTCAATGCGGGCCTGCCGGTCACGTTGCTGGAAACGAAGCAGGAAGCACTGGATCGCGGTATTGCCACGATTCGCAAGAATTACGAAAGCGCCGTGAAAAAGGGCCGCTTGAGCGCTGAAAAACTCGAGGAACGCCTTGCGCTGATCACGCCCACGCTTTCTTACGAGGCTCTGGGCGACGCCGATCTGATCATCGAAGCCGTATTCGAAGAGCTGGGCGTGAAAGAGCAAGTGTTCTCCAAGCTCGATCAAGTGGCGAAGAAGGGCGCGATCCTGGCATCGAATACATCCACGCTCGATGTCAACAAGATTGCCGCGTTCACGAAGCGCCCCGAAGACGTGGTCGGTATGCACTTCTTCAGCCCGGCCAACGTCATGAAGCTGCTGGAAGTCGTGCGCGGCGCGAAGACGTCGAAGGACGTGCTCGCCACCGTCATGCAACTCGCCAAGAAGATCAAGAAGACGGCCGTGGTGTCGGGCGTGTGCGACGGTTTTATCGGCAACCGGATGATCGAGCAGTATCTGCGTCAGGCGCTCTTCATGCTCGAAGAAGGCGCGTTGCCGGCGCAAGTGGATCGCGCGATAGAAAAATTCGGCTTTGCAATGGGACCGTTCCGCATGAGCGATCTTGCGGGCAATGACATCGGCTGGGCGATTCGCAAGCGCCGCTATCAGGAGACGCCGGATCTGAAGTACTCGAAGATCGCGGACCGTTTGTGCGAGACCGGACGCTTCGGCCAGAAGACCGGCGCGGGCTGGTACGACTACAAGGCGGGCGATCGCGCGGCGCATCCGTCGAAGATCGTGGACGAGATGATCGTCGGGTATTCGAAGGCGCAAGAAATCACGCGCCGCAAGATATCCGATGACGAGATCGTCGAACGGCTGGTGCTCGCGCTCGTCAACGAAGGCGCGCTGATCCTGGAAGAAGGGATTGCATCGAAGGCATCGGACATCGATATGGTCTACCTGACCGGCTATGGCTTCCCGCTGCATCGCGGCGGCCCCATGTTGTATGCGGACACGGTCGGCCTTTACAACGTCGAGCGCGCGATGCGCAAGTACGCCGCGCAAGCCAACGGCGACGCATGGAAACCGGCGGCGAGCGTGACGGAACTGGCCGCAGCCGGCCGCGGCTTCAATAGCTGATTCATTGATTGATTCATTAGCCGACTCACTGGCTAACTCATTAGCCGATCCACCGAGCGAGACCGTGATGAAAGGCGCTGACGAAGTACTGCTGGTGACGGATGTGCAGAACGATTTCATGCCGCGCGGCGCGTTGGCCGTCGCTCATGGCGACGAAGTCGTCCCGGTGATCAACCGGCTTGCGCGTACGTTTTCGCATGTCGTGCTGACGCAGGACTGGCATCCGGCGAATCACATTTCGTTTGCCGAGCATCACGCGGGGCGCGCGCCGTTCGACATGATCACGCTCAGCTACGGCGAGCAGGTTCTATGGCCGACGCACTGCGTGCAGGGCACCGAGGGTGCGGCGCTGCATCGCGATCTGGATGTGCCGCACGCGCGGCTCGTGATTCGCAAGGGTCATCACGTGGACGTCGATAGTTACTCGGCATTCATGGAAGCCGATCGGATCACGCCGACGGGCCTCACGGGTTATCTCCGCGATGTCGGCGTGAAGCGCGTCTATTGCTGCGGACTGGCGACGGACTATTGCGTAGCGTGGTCGGCGCTTGATGCACGCAACGCGGGCTTCGAGGTAGCGGTAGTCGACGACGCCTGTCGCGCCATCGACCTCGACGGATCGCTTGCGCGGGCGTGGGAGCAAATGACGGCGGCGGGCATATCGCGGATCAGCTCGACGGACTTGCTGCGGTGAACAAGGTGAATCGGCTGAATCTGGTGAATCCGGTAACGGGCAAAACCAACACTATTTGTATTCGAAGTGGAGACAAGCATGACTGACGCGGTAATCGTATCGACGGCACGCACGGGCCTCGCCAAATCCTGGCGCGGCGCATTCAACATGACGCACGGCGCGACACTCGGCGGCCACGTGACGCAGGCGGCGGTGGCGCGCGCGGGCATCGACCCGGCGCGCGTGGAAGACGTGATCATGGGCTGCGCGAATCCTGAAGGCGCGACGGGCATGAACATCGCGCGGCAGATCGCCTTGCGTGCCGGCCTGCCGGTCAGCGTGGCGGGCATGACCGTGAACCGCTTTTGTTCGTCGGGTTTGCAGACCATTGCGCTGGCGGCGCAACGCGTGATCGCCGGTGAAGGCGATGTGTACGTCGCGGGCGGCGTGGAATCCATCTCGTGCGTACAGAACGAGATGAACCAGCACATGCTCTTCGATGGCTGGTTGAAGGAACACAAACCGGGCATCTACTGGTCGATGCTGCAGACGGCCGAGAACGTCGCGAAGCGCTACGAGATCTCGCGCGAGCGGCAGGATGAGTACGGCGTGCAGTCGCAATTGCGCGCGGCGGCGGCTCAGGCTGCGGGCAAGTTCAACGACGAAATCGTGCCGATCACCGTGCTCGCCGGTGTCGCCGATAAAGCCACCGGGCGTCTCTTTACGAAGGAAGTGACGCTAGCTGCCGATGAAGGCATTCGCGCCGATACCACGCTCGAAGGGGTATCGAAGATTCGCACCGCGATGCCCGGCGGCGTCGTGACTGCGGGCAATGCGAGCCAGTTTTCCGATGGCGCATCGGCGTGCGTGGTGATGAACGCTTCGGTCGCCGAGAAGGAAGGGTTGAAGCCGCTGGGAATCTTTCGCGGGTTCGCGGTCGCGGGTTGCGAGCCGGATGAGATGGGCATCGGACCGGTGTTCGCCGTGCCCAAGCTGCTGAAGAAAGCGGGCCTGAAGGTCAGCGATATCGACTTGTGGGAGCTGAACGAAGCGTTCGCCGTGCAAGTGCTGTATTGCCGCGATACGCTCGGCATTCCTGCCGACCGGCTGAACGTGAACGGCGGCGCGATCGCGGTGGGGCATCCTTATGGCGTGTCGGGTGCGCGGCTGACGGGGCACGCGTTGATCGAAGGCAAGCGGCGCGGCGCGAAGTTTGTCGTGGTGACGATGTGCATCGGCGGCGGCCAGGGCGCAGCAGGCCTGTTTGAAGTAGTGTGATTTGTGACGGTCGCCCGGTGTTTTTGATACGCTTGGGCGACCGTCACATTCATTTACTAAAACCGGGAGCCTGTCTTGTTACGACACATCGTGATGTGGAAGTTGAAAGAGAGCGCCGAGGGCGCTTCCCGCGCTGAAAACGCCGTCAAATTGAAGGCCAAGCTCGAAAGCTGCCGCAGCATTGTTGCCGGTCAAGGGCACTTCGAAGTCGGCGTTGCGCAACCCGGATACGACGCCACGTACGACGTGGTCCTCGTCTCCGACTTCGACAACAAAGAAGCTCTTCAGGCGTACCAGGTCCATCCAAAGCACCTGGCAATCAAGGACTTCGTTGCAGCGGTACGTGAAGCGCGTCAATGCCTCGATTACGAAGTCTGACGTCATGACGGATTTCTCAGCGCTTCCTGAAAGCCCATTCATCGATTCGCTCGGCGTTCAGCTCATTACCGCCGAAGACGGCGCAAGCGAAGTCTTGCTGCCGTTGAAAGACGTGCACATGAACACCTGGGGCATTGCGCACGGCGGCGTGACCATGACGCTCGCCGACGTCGCGCTCGCGATGGCCGCGCGCAGTCTCGCCGGCGACTGGTATTGGTGTTGTCACCGTCGAAATGAAAGTGACCTTCATGCAGCCGGGCCGTGGCGAACTGCGCGCGTTTGCCCGCGTCCTGCACCGCTCGACCACCATGGCGTATTGCGAAGGCGAAATCCGCGACAGCGAAGGCCATTTCGTCGCAAAGGCGCTCGGCACGTTCAAATACATGCGCAGGCTGGCGGTCGGCCGCGATATCGCACAGCAGCGCCTTCGAACCGATCCGTCGGCAACACCCGGTCCCAGCGACGCCTGACGTCGCTTTCAAGGCGCTTTGTGAGCCTTGCCTATCTCAGGACCGTTATCCACGACCGCACAGGAGCAGCACGATGTCCGAACACAATTCAATCAATCGCCAGATCCTTCTCGTCTCGCGCCCACAAGGTGCCGCAAGTGTCGATAACTTCAAGCTCGTCGAAACCCCGCTCGAGCCGCTGACCGAAGGTCAGGTGCGCGTGCGCAATCATTTCCTCTCGCTCGATCCCTACATGCGCGGCCGCATGGACGACTCGAAGTCGTACGCCGCGTCGCAGCCGCTCAACGAGGTGATGATCGGCGGGACGGTGGGACGAAGTGGTGGAATCGAAGAATCCGAAATTCGCGGTCGGCGACAAAGTGGTCGGGCTCTTCGGCTGGCAGGAATTCGGCACATCGGATGGTGCAGGCCTGCGTAAAGTCGACGATACCCATATCCCGCTCTCAGCCTATCTTGGCGCGGTCGGCATGCCTGGCGTGACCGCCTGGTTGGGACTCAACAAGATCATCGAACCGAAAGCGGGTGAAACGGTCGTCGTCAGCGCGGCGAGCGGTGCAGTGGGCAGCGTGGTCGGCCAGTTGGCGAAGGCGGCGGGTTGCCGGGCGGTCGGCATCGCGGGTGGCGCGGACAAGTGCCGCTACGTCACAGAGACGCTCGGCTTCGATGCCTGCGTCGACTATAAAGCCGGCAATCTCTACGAGGACCTCAAGGCCGCGTTGCCCAACGGTGCGGACGGGTATTTCGAAAACGTCGGCGGCGAGGTGCTCGACGCCGTGTTGCCCCGCATGAACGCGTTCGGCCGCATTGCGTTGTGCGGGATGATCGCCAATTACGACGGCTCGTCGATGCCGCTCAAGAAGCCATCCTTGCTATTGACCCAGCGGTTGAAAGTGCAGGGTTTTATCGTCAGCGAAGCGCCGGAAGTGTGGCCCGAGGCGCTCAAGCAACTCGGCGGTCTTGTCGCGCAAAACAAGCTGCAATATCGCGAAAGCGTGGCGCAGGGACTCGAAAACGCGCCGGAGGCTTTCCTCGGGTTGCTCAAAGGCAAGAACTTCGGCAAGCAGCTCGTCAAGCTGATTTGAAGCGCATCGTTATCTGAACGATCAAAGAGAGGAGACAGATTGGACCAGTTCGACGGCAAAGTGGCAGTGATCACGGGCGCGGGCAGTGGCTTCGGCCGGGAGTTTGCATTGAAGGGCGCGGCGCTCGGCATGAAGCTCGTCCTCGCCGATGTCGATGCAAAAGGCCTTGAGGAAACGGTCGAGATGGTGCGCGTTTCGGGTGCAGAAGTGCTCGGCGTGCCCACTGACGTCTCCGATGCATCGCAGGTCGATGCTCTCGCGCGGGCGACCATCGACACGTTCGGTGCCGTGCATTTGCTCTTTAACAACGCAGGCGTGGCTGCGGGTGGTTTCGTGTGGGAAAACAGCGCGAACGATTGGGCGTGGGTGTTCGGCGTCAACGTGATGGGCGTCGCGAACGGCGTGCGCGCGTTCACGCCGCTGATGCTCGCGCAGAACGAGCCGGCGCATATCGTCAATACGGCGTCGGTTGCGGGCTTGCTGTCCGCGCCGGCGATGGGCGTCTACAACGCCTCGAAACATGCGGTCGTCGCGTTGACGGAGACGCTGTATCACGATCTGAGGATAGTGGGCGCTCAGGTGGATTGTTCGCTGCTGTGCCCGGCTTTCGTGCCGACGGGCATCGCCGGCGCGGAGCGTGCGCGCCCGGATGAATTGCGTAACGAAGAACCGATGACCGCCTCGCAGCGCATGGCCGTGAGGCAGCTCACGAAAGCGGTGGAGGGCGGCAGGTTGAGCGCGCAGGACGTGGCGAACCTGACCTTCGATGCCGTGCGCGAACGGCGCTTCTACGTGCTGACGCATCCGAAGATTCTGGCATCGGTGCAACTGCGTTTCGATGACGTCGCGCAACTGCGCAATCCGACCGATCCGTTGTCGCTGAAGCCTGAAGTGAAGGTGCGGGAGTAGGGGCTTCACGATCTGACGCACTGATTCGCGGTCGTATGTCATCATCGCAAGCTTCCAACGCCACTCATTTCCCATGCCGCTGAATCCCGCCATTGCACAGGTCCTCGAACTCATCGCGAAGGCCAAGCGGCCGCCGTTCCACACGCTTTCCACTGCCGAAGCGCGCGCTTCCTACGAACGCAGCGCGCTGATTCTCGATGTCGCGCCCGCCCCGATGTTCGATATTCAAGAACTCGACATCCCCACCCGTGACCACGCATCCATTCGGGCGCGCCTCTATCATCCGGTCGAACCCACGTGGGCAGCCCCCACGCCGACGCTCGTCTATTTCCATGGCGGCGGCTTCGTGGTGGGCAGTATCGATACCCACGACGCGCTGTGCCGGCGCCTCGCCGCCGACGCGCGCTGCGCGGTGGCATCGGTGGACTACCGGCTCGCGCCCGAGCACAAGTTTCCGACCGCCATCAACGATGCCTTCGACGCCCTGAAGTGGCTTCACACGCAAGCGCCATCCTTGGGTCTCGACACCACGCGCTTCGCCATCGGCGGCGATAGCGCAGGCGGCACGCTCGCCACGGTGTGTGCGCTGCTCGCACGCGATGCCGGCATTGCGCTGCGTTTGCAATTGCTGATCTACCCCGGCGTCAGCGCACGCCAGGACACGCGTTCGCATGCGCAATTCGCGGAAGGTTTCGTGTTATCGGCGGGGACGATTCAGTGGTTCTTCACGCACTATCTACGCGATGAAAAAGACCGCGACGACTGGCGCTTCGCCCCGCTGGACGCACGCGGCGAGATGCCGGATTTCCAGGGTGTTGCGCCGGCGTGGATTGCCGCCGCCGATCACGACCCGCTCTTCGATGAAGACATCGCTTATGCGGAAAAATTGACAATAGCAAACGTCCCGGTCGAACTGACCCGTTATGAAGGCATGACGCATGAGTTCTTCAAGATGGGCGGCTTCGTGCCGGACGTGGCGAAAGCGCACGCGGACGCAGCGAATGCGTTGCGCCGATATCTGGATATCGATGAAAACTAGCGGGCAAAGTCTCGGGTGAGAGCGCTAAGCCGCTAAGCCCGCACGATCGTGAACGCATCGCTTCGTTCGAACGTGCCGGGACGAACGATCTGGTGTGAACCGTCGTCGTCGCTGAGTTCCTTGATTTGCAGCGTCAAGTTGCCATCCATACCCGCCACGCGCAGCGCAGTCGAACTACGCGTCCCATAACCCTCTGACTCGATAAACGCCGCCGACAACACGCGTTCGCGTTCAAGCGAAAGACCCGTGGAGGGCAGCAAGGCGTCATCGGCTATGTGAGGATTGCGCATGGTTTCGATCAACAGGTCGAGCGACGGTTGTTCCTGTTCACCGGCATGAACGAGATCCCGCAACGCGTCGCGCTGCGCCACGAGTTTGGGCCACGGCGTGTTGAGCAAGCTATTCGACAACCCGTGAATACCGGCGCTGAGCAGCGAAGGCGGGGCATCGGCGCGATTGCCGTACCAGGCCATTTCGCGCCGCATGAAATCGCCGACGATCAGATTGAAGCCGTTATACAGATGCCCATTGCGGGCTACGGCGTCGAGATAAACCATCGGCGCGACCACGTCGCCCGACAGGAAATTGCTGACCAGTGTGCCTCGCGTGGGCGCATTGGGCCGCACTTCCGCCGGCGCCCGATAATTCGTCAACGCGGCGAAACGGCCATCGCGCGTCACGCCGAGCCACGTTCCGCCACCGCCGAGATCGCGGCCGGCGAGCACGTTCGGTGATTGAGCCCACCAGTGCAGGGGTTCGGTTTCACGATGAAAGAACTCATCGCGATTCGCCGCGAGCGTGAGTAAAGGACGATCAAGTCCCGACGCCGCCGCGTCCGGCTGCCAGTCGAATACGATCAGACACATAAGCTTGGCTCAGCCCTCTCAGCCTTCAGTAGGCAACGTATAAGGCAGCGGTGAAAACGCGAGCGCAGGGCCGTCAGCCGCGCCGACATGCACCGAGCCTTGATCCAGCGCCGCAAGCTTGATTTCGACGAGCGCGTCCACGCCACCCTCGGGCGCGGGCGCCACATTGATCACGAGGCCGCACGGCTGGCCGGGATCGTCGGAATGAAATAGTTCGTCGCCGGGTTTGGCCGCGCTCGACATGAGCCAGCGATGTCCGCCGCTTGATCGTGCCGCGATACTGGCTGCGCGCGACGACTTCCTGGCCGGGATAACAGCCCTTCTTGAAGTTGACGCCGCCGAGCACATCGAAATTGACCATCTGCGGGACGAATTGCTCGGACAACGGCTGCGTAATGCGCGGTTCGCCGGCGTGAATATCGAGCCAGTCCCACACTTCAGCCGGCGCGCGCGTCAACTGCTTTTCCAGTCCGGCGAGGCGCGCGTCCACCTCGGCTTTCGGACCGACCCACAGGAAACGCGGCCGGCCGACGGCATCGGGGACGCGGATCAGCGAGCCAAGCGGGCCGTCCACTTTCACGTGGACGCCGTCGGGCATGGCGTCGAAGAGATGGGACAGCGCGTGGCGCACATCGCCGGCAAAACCGACTGCGGTAAGCGACGGCGTGGCATCGGCGAGCTTTGCTTTTGCGCGCATCACGAACATGGACAGGCGCTTTTGCACCGTGGCCTGGATGTCCGCGGCAATCATCAGGCGCACGGCGTCCCCGCAACGCCACATCAGGAACGACGCCAGCAAGCGGCCCTTCGGCGAGCAATAACCGGCCAGGCGCGCGGTGGCTGCATCGAGATGCTGGACGTCGCTTGTCAATTGCGTGTGAAGGAACGCGGCGGCGTCGTCGCCGGTTGCATCGATGATGCCGAACTGCGTCAGCGGCACAAACACGCCGGCATGGAGGACGGCGTCGAACGGGGAAGCAAGGGGTGAAGCGGTCGGAGAATTCATGGACCTGACTTGGGATGTGGCGAACAAGTATTATATGGGTCTTACCTTGAGCGTGTTTCGCATGTCCCTTTTGAAGAAATGTCTGGTCGCGGCTGTCATCGCGGCCGTGGTTGCCGGTGGTCTCGTAGCGGGCATGTACAAGTGGGCGAATAGCCCGGTCGATCTGGCCTCGCCCGAACTCGACGTCACCATCAAGTCCCACAGCACGCTGCGCAGCGTGAGCATCCAGTTGAATCGCGGCGGCGCGCATCTCGAACCCGAGCTGTTCGTGCTGATGACGCGCGCGCTCGGCCTGTCGGCGCAGTTGAAGTCCGGCAATTACGCGTTCAAAGCGGGCATCACGCCGTACGAGATGCTGCAGAAAATCGCCCGCGGCGACGTGAACGAATACGTGGCGACGATCATCGAAGGCTGGACGTTCCAGAAAATGCGCAACGAACTCGACGGCAACCCGGCGCTGCAGCACGACACCGCCGGCATGACCGACACCGATCTGCTCAAGGCGATCGGCGCGCCGGACGACGTGACGGCGCAGGCGACGGCGGAAGGCCTGTTTTTCCCCGACACCTATCTCTTCGATAAAGGCACGAGCGACATCGCCGTCTACAAGCGCGCGTACAACCTGATGCAGCAGCGCCTGAGCGAGGCGTGGAACACGCGCGCGCAGAATCTGCCGTACAAGACGCCTTACGACGCGCTGATCATGGCGTCGATCGTGGAAAAGGAAACCGGGCGCGCCGCCGACCGGCCGCTGGTGGCGGCGGTGTTCGCGAACCGGCTGCGCATCGGCATGCCGCTGCAGACCGACCCGTCGGTGATCTACGGGCTGGGCTCCGCGTACGGCGGCCGGCTGCAAGAAGAAAGATCTGCAAACCGACACTCCGTACAATACCTACACGCGCATGGGCCTTCCGCCCGGTCCGATCGCGCTGCCGGGCGTCGCGGCGCTCGCGGCGACGCGTCAATCCTGCGTCCAGCACCGCGCTGTATTTCGTGTCGCGCGGCGACGGCAGCAGCATCTTTTCAGACAATCTCGGCGACCATAATCGGGCCGTCGACAAGTACATCCGGGGACAATGATGGTGCGCGGCAAATTCATCACGTTTGAAGGCATCGACGGGGCGGGCAAGACAACGCATCTTCGCGTGGTTTCGTCAACGCCTCGACGACAAGATCGCATCCGCCGGCCACTCGGTCGTGATGACGCGCGAACCGGGCGGCACGCAGCTTGGCGAAAGCCTGCGCGATTTGCTGCTGAACCAGCCGATGGACCTCGAAACCGAGGCGCTGCTGATGTTCGCCGCGCGCCGCGAACATCTGGCTCAGGTGATCGAGCCGGCGCTGGCGCGGGGCGACTGGGTGCTGTCGGACCGTTTCTCCGATGCCACCTTCGCGTATCAGGGCGGCGGGCGCGGCTTGCCGCGCGACAAGCTGGAAGCGCTGGAGCGATGGGTGCAGGGCGGTTTTCAGCCGGACCTGACCGTGCTCTTCGACGTACCCACGAACGTCGCAAGCGAACGGCGCGGCGCGGTGCGTTCTCCGGACAAATTCGAGAGCGAGTCCGATTCGTTTTTTGGCCGTACGCGAGCTGAGTATTTGCGTCGGGCGGAGGAATCGCCGGAACGGTTTGTCGTGATCGACGCGACACAATCGGTGGCGGATATTCAGAAAAAACTTGAGAAAGTTGTCGCAAGTATTTGATTTTTATGACTAATGAGTAACCGAAAACAGTAAAACATTGATAACCTCCGCCATTACTTGAGGTAGTCGCGCTAACACGCTGAATTAACTGAAGTTTTCGCCGTCTTTGAAGTAAATTGCAACTCGCAAGATTGCGTCATAAACACCTGATCTAAAAGACTTTTCATGATCTATCCGTGGCAAACCGATGACTGGGCCCGTCTCCAGCAACTTGCGCGCGAACTGGCCGCATGCGTTGCTGCTGCACGGCCGGGCGGGCATCGGCAAATTGCAGTTTGCGCAGCATCTCGCGCAGAGTTTGCTGTGCGAATCGCCGACTGACACGCGCGAACCTTGCGGGCATTGCGTCGCCTGCCTGTGGTTCAGCCAGGGCAATCATCCCGATTACCGCGCGGTGTTGCCCGAGGCGCTGGCCGGCGAACTGATCAGCGACGAAAAGGCCGGACGCCGACGAAGGCAAGAAAACCAAAGCGCCGAGCAAGGAAATCAAGATCGACCAGGTGCTCGGGTTGATGAATTTCTTCAGTCTGGGTTCGCATCGTGGCGGCTTGCGGGTCGTGCTGCTGTATCCCGCCGAATCGATCAACGTGTTCGCCGCGAACGCTTTGCTCAAGACGCTCGAAGAACCGCCCGCGGGCGTTGTGTTCATCCTGGTGACGGCGCGTATCGACCGGTTGTTGCCGACGATCATCAGCCGCTGCCGCCAATGGCCGATGTCCCTTCCGGCCACCGAACCGTCCGTCGCGTGGCTTGACGCAGCAGGGCGTGGAGCGGCCGGCGGCGTTGCTGGCGGAAGCGGGCGGCGCGCCGTTGACCGCGCTGGCGCTCGCCACCGACGAAAACCGCGCGCTGCGTGATTTCGCGCTGGCGCAACTGGCGGCCGGCCCCGCGTGCGACGCCTTCGCGTGCGGCGAAAGCCTGCAGAAGCTGCCGGTGCCGATGGTGCTCGGCTGGCTGCAGCGCTGGCTCTACGACCTGCTCGCGCAAAAAACCGCGGGACGTCCGCGCTACTTTCCGGCGGCATCGAAGGCGCTTGAGCGCTGCGCCGCGCAGATCGATGTCGAACGTTTTGCCCGCTATCAAAAGACGGTGACGCGCCAGCGCGCGGTGGAAAATCATCCGCTGAACGCGCGACTGGTCTTCGAAGAGCTGTTTTTGGGCTATCGCGACGTGTTCACCGCCGTCTGAGAATCAACCTTACTTTTTGCACGCAACCGCACCATGACACTCAATTTCCGCGACGCCACGCTCGACGATCTTCCCGGTATCGTCGCCATCTACAATTCCACGGTGCCGTCGCGCCTCGTGACCGCCGATCTGGAGCCGGTCACGGTCGAAAGCCGGCTGCCGTGGTTTCACGCGCACGGACCAGAAGCTCGCCCGCTTTGGGTGGTTGAAGAGAACGGCGAGGTGATCGCGTGGCTGAGCTTTTCGGATTTCTACGGCCGTCCGGCCTATCTGCGTACGGCCGAAGTCAGCATCTATCTCGACGAAAGCGCGCGCGGCAAGGGTCTCGGCAAGCAATTGCTGCAAGCGGCGCTGGCAACGTGCGCCGGCGTTGGGTATCGATACGGTGCTGGGGTTTATCTTCGGCCACAACGAGCCGAGCCTGCGCCTGTTCCAGCGCTTCGAATTCGAGACTTGGGGCACGCTGCCGCGCGTCGCGGTGCTGGACGGCGTCGAGCGCGACCTCGTGATTCTCGGCCGGCGACTCGATCGCTATCTGATCGCGCAGCTCAACCCCGCTTTAACGGAACCCCCATGTTCGTCGATTCGCATTGCCACATCAATTTCGAAGGTCTCGCCGACCGTCTGCCCGAAGTGCTCGGACAAGATGCGCGAGCTGAAGGTGACGCATGCGCTGTGCGTCTCGGTGGATCTGGAAACGCTGCCTTCCGTGCTGAAGATCGCCGAGGAAAACGAGAACATCTACGCGTCGGTCGGCGTGCATCCGGATCACGAGGACGCGCGGGAACCGAGCGTGGCCGAACTCGTCGAGCTGGCGCGGCATCCGAAAGTGGTCGCCATCGGCGAAACGGGGCTCGATTATTACCGCCTGGAAGGCCGCAGCATCGCCGATATGGAATGGCAGCGCGAACGCTTTCGCACGCATATTCGCGCGGCGCACGCGACGCGGCAAGCCGCTGATCATCCACACGCGGTCGTCGTGGGAAGACACGCTGCGGATCATGGCCGAGGAGCGCGCGAGCGTGCCGGGCGGCGTGATGCATTGCTTCACCGAACCGTGGCACGTCGCCGAAGCGGCGCTCGCGCAGGATTTTTACATTTCGCTGTCGGGCATTGTCACGTTCAAGAGCGCGAAGGACGTGCAGGACGTCGCGCGCGCGCGTGCCGCTCGAGCGCTTGCTGATCGAAACCGACTCGCCGTATCTGGCGCCGGTGCCGTATCGCGGGAAAGTCGAATGAACCTGCGTACGTAAGTTATGTCGGACGCTTCATCGCGCAATTGCGCGAGATGCCGGAAGACGCGCTGGCGGCAGCCACGACGCACAATTTCTTCAGGCTGTTCAAGATCCCGCAGCCGGCAGCAGTCGAGCGCTGAAGCTCGCTGCAATCGTTTTGGCTGCGATGCTTGCGCTGCAATGATTCGCATAATGTATTCGTGACTAGTTACTCGATTCAGTTCACAGTAATCCCCAAGGAACACATGCTTACATTTTCGACAGCTTCCTCGTCCCGTCTGACGTCTTCCACCCGCCAGACGCCTCGCTGAGCAGAACTTGGCGCGCGCTCGCGGCGGGCGTGGTCCTGACGGCTGCTGCCATTGCGCAGCCGGCTTTCGCCGCGCCGGCCGATTCCATGATCAAGGCCGTAAAGTTCGACGATGTATCGGCCGTTAAAAAGCTGTTGTCACAGGGCGTGGACCCGAATCTCGTCGATAACACCGGCACGCCGCTGCTCGTGATCGCGGCGCGGGAAAAGTCGGACAAGGTGGGCAAGCTGCTCGCCGATAACCCGAACATCGACCTCGAAAAGCTCGATCCCGCCGGCGAAAACGCGATGATGCTGGCCGCGCTCAACGACGACCTCACGTTCGTGAACATGCTGATCGCGAAGGACGCGGAAGTGAACAAGAAGGGCTGGACGCCGCTGCATTACGCGGCCACCAACGGCCATGACGACGTCGTGAAGGTGCTGCTCGACCATTCGGCTTACATCGACGCCGGGCTCGCCGAACGGCACCACGCCGCTGATGATGGCGGCGCGCGGCGGCCATCTGTCGACGGTCAAGCTGCTGCTCGACGAAGGCGCCGACTTGCGGGTGAAGAACCAGATTGGCCTGACGGCGGTGGACTTCGCGAAGCAGTATCACGAGAAAGACGTGGCGGAAGGGCTGGCGGCGCGGCTGGCATCGATGCAAAACCAGGGCGCAGCGGGCGCGTCCGGAGCCCCGCAAACCGGCGCAAACAGTGCAAAATGACGCTCTCGCGCGGCGAGGACCGGAAAATAAAACCGGTCTCGTCCGCGCGGAACGAGGGATATCGAGAAATATACGAGGAACAGCGGGTGAAACCCGGGAACGCAGGATCGCGGATAGCGAGGGCGGGCAACACTGGCGCTCGCTAATAACAAGACGGGCTAAGGCCTGATCAAGACCGGATGCTTATGGCGCACCTGGGCGCATCCAGGCCGGCCCGCAACCGCCAACATAAGAAAGGACCATCATGCAGCGGGTTTTTGTCATGGCCAGTGTGCTTGCGTTTCCGCTTAGCGCGGCGGCGTTCACCGGCAACGATCTGAACATGCTTTGTACCAAGACGGACACGGCCTCGCGCAGCGCATGCGCGGCTTACATAGAAGGTGCTGCTGACGGCATCTACAACACCATCGAAGCGATTGGCGGGACATCCGGTCCGCAGGTCGGCCAGTATTTCTGCCTGCCAGTCGATGTCAAACCGCAGGAACTGACGGACGCGGTGCGCAAGTTCATCGCCGATAACCCGAGCGGGCGAATTTCAACGCCACGACCATGGTGTCGCTGGGGCTCGGCAAGGCCTTTCCCTGCAAGGCTGAAAAGTAGCTTTTTTGGAGATTTTCGTTCGCACTCGGGCGGGGTTTTGCGTTGGCACTCGGGCGGGGTTTTGGGGAGTCGGGCGGGGCGGCGGTCGGGGTTGGTGCTGGGTTGCTGCTGCTTACGTTAGCGCGGGTTTAATGTTGGCGATATTTTTTATCACTATTAGGGCGTGTTGACATTACGCATATCTGACGCAGATTTCGCTGTTAAACTTTTCGGGAAATCTGTTTACATCCTGTCTTTTGGGCGAGACAGGCATGCCGCGAATGATGTTGCGAGACGACCAATACGAGCGCGTCGCGTTGTTGCTACCGGGCAAAGCCGGAGACCGGGGGCGAACGGCGGCAGACAATCGACTGTTCGTTGAGGCCGTGCTGTGGATGGCACGAACGGGTGCTCCGTGGCGGGACTTGCCTGCTGAATTCGGGCGTTGGAATAGCGTGTACATGCGCTTTGCCCGATGGTCACGTAACGGCATATGGCACGACGTTTTTGAGGCGTTGGCGGTTGACGCAGACTTCGAGGAAGTCTTCATTGATAGCACCATTGTGCGTGCTCATCAGCACGCAGCAGGTGCGCCAAAAAAAAGGTGATCAGGCGCTTGGCCGATCGCGGGGCGGTTGGGGCACCAAGATTCACGCGCTGGTCGAGGGGTTGGGCATGCTGGCCAAGTTCCGACTAAGCGGCGGCCAAGCCGGCGACAGCCCCCAGGCATTGCCCCTCATGGGGGATCTCAAGCCCGCGAGCGTGGCCGCTGATAAAGCGTACGACAGCGGCGAGATCCTCGCGCATCTTGAGGCCATCGGTGCCGCCGCCGTTATTCCAAGCCGCAAAAAGCGCCGGGTACAACGCCCTTTGGACAAACATGCCTATCGTTCGCGTAACCTGGTTGAGCGCTACTTTGCCCGTCTCAAACAGTTTCGTCGTGTCGCCACCCGCTATGACAAGCTAGCCGAACGCTTTGCCTCCTTTATCGAGGTAGCCGCCGCTTTCATATGGCTCGTCTAATGTCAACACGCCCTAGCCACTGTCCGTGGCGGGACTTCATTTCTTTGTCCAACGGCGACAAAGAAACGAAGCAAAGAAAACGCCTCCCCACAATCTGTATTAAGTGTCCCCAGCGTGCAGACCACTGCTTTTGGTTCCCGCGTAGAACGGTGCTCGCTAGAGCGACGGACACTTGAAACCCTCCTTCTCGCGAATCCCTACATCCCCACGCTTCGCCACCAGTGCTCTCGGGCAAGTTCCAGCCCCACCGACCTGCACGGCCATACGCTACGGCAAGTACACTAGACAAATAGCGGGGTAGCCGCCCCTGCACTCGAACGACGGCCTGAAATCCCTGCGCACCGAATAATCTAACCTCCGCGTGCAATCACGGACTAGTCCGACCTATTCGGTGGGCCATCGATCTCGCCCAAGAGCATCTATAGCGAAGCGTCGGGATGTCAGGATTCGCGAGAGGGAGGGTTTTAACTGTCCGTCGTTCTGGCGAGACCCCGGCTGCGCACATGAACGACCGCCTAAAATCACGACCGCCGAATAGTTTTGCCGCGAATCGCATTCAGGCGTGAGGCCGAACGATTCAGGGGGCTATCGAACTTGCCCGAGTGCACTGGTAGCGAAGCGTGGCGATGTCAGGATTCGCGAGAGGGAGGTTTTCAACTGTCCGTCGTTCTGGCGAGGCCCCGGCTCCGCACATGAACGACCGCCTAAAATCACGACCGCCGAATAGTTTTGCCGCGAACCGCATTCACGCGTGAGGCCGAACTAACCTGTAGGCGTATAGATCTAGCCCGAGAGCACTGGTGGCGAAGCGTGGGGATGTAGGGATTCGCGAGAAGGAGGGTTTCAAACATCCGTCGTTCTAGCGAGCACCGTGCTACGCGGGAACCAAAAGCAGTGGTCTGCACGCTGGGGACACTTAATATAGATTGTGGGAAGGCGTTTTCTTTGCTTCGTTTCCTTGTCGCCGTTGGAAAAAGAAATGAAGTCCCGCCACGGACAGTGGCTAATAGTGATAAAAAATATCGCCAACATAGAACTCGCGCCAACGTAAGCAGCAGCAACCCGGCGCCGACCCAGCCCCACGGACTAAGAAATGAAGTGCTGCCACGCACAGTGGCTAATAGTGATAAAAAATACTGCCAACATACAACTCGCGCTAACGTCAGCAGCAGCAACCCAGCACCGACCCCGACCGAAGACCCCTGAATCCCCGACCACCCACCCCAGCACCTCCCCCGCGCCAGCAAAAAGGACCCGTCAATGACTCGCCTAGTAGTCGTATCGAACCGAGTAGCCTCCCCAACGGAAACCAAAGGCTCCGCCGGCGGACTCGCCGTAGGCGTCTTCGGCGCCCTGAAGGACAGCGGCGGCGTCTGGTTTGGCTGGAGCGGCGACGTAGTCAGCGACTCAGTTGCGAACCAGGGCCCGAAACTCGAACAAGACGGTGCGGTGACCTTCGCAACAGTCGGCTTGCCAAAAAAGGACTACGACCAGTACTACCGCGGCTTTTCGAACGCAACTCTCTGGCCGGTTTTCCACTACCGAAACGACCTGGCCGTCTACGATCGCGACGAATACGCGGGCTACAGAAGGGTCAACTCGTGGCTCGCGCACCGCGCGATAAAACTACTGCAGCCAGACGATGTCATCTGGGTCCACGATTACCACCTGATCCCGTTCGGCGAGGCACTGCGCGCCGAAGGCGTGACCAACCGGATGGGCTTTTTCCTGCACATCCCGTTCCCATCGCCGCAAATCCTGCTCAACATTCCGCCCCATGCAGAACTCGTCAAGTCACTCTGCTGCTACGACGTCGTGGGCTTCCAGACCCCCGGCGACCAGGCCGCATTCCATGATTACATCGTGCGTCACGCGCATGGAACAGCGAGCGCCGATGGCCAGGTGGAAGCGTTCGGCCGCAAGCTGAAAACGGGCGTGTATCGCATCGGCATCTTCCCCGATGAAATCGCCGAACAGGCCACGCGCGGCGAAGCGCGCCAAGATGTGATGGACCTGAAGCAAAGCCTCGAAGGGCGCAAGCTCATCATGAGCGTGGATCGGCTGGACTATTCAAAGGGTCTGGTCGAGCGCTTCAAGGCGTTCGAGCAATTCCTGGAAAAATCGCCGGAATGGCGGGGCAACGTCACGCTCGTGCAGATCGCGCCGCCCACACGCTCGGACGTCGATACCTATCAGCAGATCCGCCATAACCTCGAATACGAAGCCGGGCGCATCAACGGTCGCTACTCGGGCCTCGACTACACGCCGATCCGCTACATGAACCAGCGTTACGACCGATGGAAGCTGATGTCGCTGTTCCGCGAATCGCAAATCGGACTGGTGACGCCCTTGCGCGATGGCATGAATCTGGTCGCGAAGGAATACGTCGCAGCGCAAAATCCCGATGATCCCGGCGTGCTCGTGTTATCCGAATTCGCCGGCGCCGCCGACGAAATGACAGGCGCGCTGATGGTGAATCCGCACGACATCGTGGGCATGAGCGAGGCAATCGGACGGGCGCTTTCAATGCCGCTTGCCGAACGTCGCGAGCGTTATGAGACCAACATGGTCATGCTGCGCAAATACGACCTCGGCGTATGGCGTGACTCGTTTTTATCGGATCTGCGGGGTGTAAAGCAAACTAAACCGCGATAAGCGGAGGATGGAAGTCCTCTAGCAGATCGGGCTCGTAGCGCATGCTGCCACGGCGAGGATTTTGCGGCGTCCAGCTGCGGTTGATGAGCTAAAAGAATCCACAACCCAAAAAGCGTGCCGTATGGCCGCAAAAACGGCCCAAAACCTCAAAATATCGATGAAAATCGAGTGTTTCGCGACTGTAACAGGGTCGCGAAAATGAAAGAATTGCCAACTTTTGGGTGCGCGCAGCCAATAATACGGTGTCGTACTCGCATGCTGCATGCATTGCGCGCGCGACCGGCGCCCGTGCCGACCTATATATCACTGACTAAACACCACGGCGACGTAAGACCGAGTGGAGACGCGAACGATGAGAATTGCACAAATAGCCCCCTTGACCGAATCGGTGCCACCCAAGCTTTATGGCGGGACCGAGCGGGTCGTGTCGTACATCACCGAGGCGCTGGTCGAACTCGGGCACGACGTGACCCTGTTCGCTTCGGGCGACTCGCAAACCAAGGCGAAGCTGGAAGCCGTCTGGCCGCGCGCGTTGCGCCTGGACCCGGCTATCCGCGACCGGATCGCCCCGCACATGCTGCTGATGGAGATGGTGCGGCGCCGCGCCGACGACTTCGATGTGCTGCATTTCCACATGGATTACTACTCGTTCTCGCTCTTCAAACGTCAGGACACGCCGTTTGTCACCACGTTGCACGGCCGTCTCGATCTGCCGGAGCAGCAACCGATCTTCAACACGTTCAATACCGCGCCGGTCATCTCCATTTCGGACGCGCAACGTCATCCGTTGCCGCAGGCCAAATGGCTGACGACGGTTTATCACGGACTGCCGGAAACGCGGTACATGCCGCAAGCGGTCGAACCGACTTATCTGGCGTTCCTCGGGCGTATATCGCCGGAAAAACGTGTCGATACCGCCATCCGGATCGCCGGGCGCTGCGGCATGAAAATCAAGATCGCGGCGAAGGTGGATTCGGCGGATCGCGAATATTACGAACGCGAAATTGCCCCGTTGATGAAGTTGCCGTATGTGGAATTCATCGGCGAAATCGATGATCACCAGAAAGCCGATTTCCTCTCCGGCGCACATGCGCTGCTGTTCCCTATCGACTGGCCGGAACCGTTCGGCCTCGTGATGATCGAGTCGATGGCGTGCGGCACGCCGGTCATCGCGTTCAATCGCGGCGCGGTGCCGGAAGTGGTGGATGAGGGCGTGTCGGGGTTTATCGTCGAGGACGAGATTGGTGCGGTGGCGGCGGTGAACCGGCTGCACACGATCTCGCGTGCGGGCGTGCGCAAGCGCTTCGAAGAACGCTTCACGTCGCATCGCATGGCGCAGCAATACGTCGATGCTTATCAGGCCGTGGTTCGCGCGCAAAAGCGCTCGCGCTTCAAGTTGATCGACAGCGCGACCAGCTAGGTTTTCACTATTGGTTTTAGACGCTACAAACAAAACCGCCGCGCAGATACGACCTTGAGGTCGCGCTGCGCGGCGGTTTTTTCTTTGGGCGGTTCAGAAAGCCGGCTTCGGTTAACTGAGGCCAGCCAACTAACCTTAGATCTTCAGACGCGACACCTTGGTGCCTTGCAACGAGATGTCGGCCATCAAGCCGGCATTCGTCAGCACGAATACTTCGACCGGCGCCGTAGCGGTGGTCGAATCGATAGCGCCGTTCGCGCCCATCTTGACCAGCGCCACCGATGCATCGGCGCCCACCGACCAGCCTTCGGCATTGCGGAATGAATCGAGTGCGTCCTGCGTCATGAACAAGAAGATGATCGCTTTCGATTGCGCGCCTGCTTGCAGGCCGACGGACCCCGAGGTCGTGCTGTAGTAGCCGACCGAGCTGCCGCCAACCCGCAACGCGCCCTTGCCATACTGCGCACCGACAATGAAACCTGCAGCCAGCACCTGCGGGAACACGAGCACACCGCGCGCCTTGCCGACCAGTTCGCGCGAACCGCGAGCGGTCACGTAGAGCCGTTGCATGGTCGCATCGATATCCGCATCGATCGAACGGCGGGCGTCTGCGTCGCCGGCCGTCTTCTGCGCACCCTGGTTCGACGTCGTCGTGCAACCAGCCAGCGCGAGGCCGCCCAGTGCGAGTGCGGCGGTCGATTTGATCATGAAGTTTCGTCTTTGCATTGTTTTCTCCATCATGGTTTTTCGGGAATCTATCCAACGAGTGTTGCAGTATGGCGATTTATAACACGGCGTGTTCTTGACCGACACAACTGGAATCCTCGCAAAGCCTTGTCCCGCTTGACTTCGTTTGATCCTCTAATCATCACACTGTTTTCAAAAGGTAATTTTGACCTATCTGAAATGATGCGCTCACCGCGTGACAACACGCTTGTTTGCAAAAACATTCATCGTTTCCGACCGGCAAATTTCTACTGCGCAAAAGACGGGCCACCCCTCATCCAAACCCCAACTTCCGGTCAAACTTACCCAGAAGAATTAAAATGAAAAGATCTGTTAAATCGACGAAATCATGGACAAAGTGTTGTCCGCATACCAAATGTTGTGCGCAAACCAAACGCCGCCCCTGATTTAAGGCTTGGCGACGCGCGTTGGTTCGTGCGCTTGCTTGGCTTCGGTTTTTTTCGTACCAGGGTGGCGAAGCGAGCGGCGAATCACCCCGATCACGGCACCCAAAAAGAACAGCGCGGCGGCCGGCACGATCCAGTAGCCGACAAACGCATGCCATAGATAACCGAATAGCACGCTGCGGCGCGTCGAATATTCATTGACGGCATCCTGGTTTTTCGCGGCATTCGCCGCCAGCACGTCTTGCGGACAGCCGGCTGCGCGCGCTTGATCGAGGGAACCGTGGCAACGCTGGACTGCAGGCGAAGCACGCTGCGCGTCCGTGAAGGTCCAGGTGGAAAGGGAGCGCGCCAGGTCTTCGGAGTCGTAGGCGAGTTGCTCGCGGATCTCGTTGACCGCAACGATCATTACGGGGACCGACCAGAAAACGATCAGGACCAACCACCGCCTGAACCAGCGGTTTTTGTATCGCCATACCATCCTCGGGCCTCCGTCCGTTGCAGTGCTGCAAGCCGGCTAGATTGAGGCGGCCCCGCGCACGCATGGGTATTGCAGAGCGGGCCGCCTTCGCGCCATCTTATGAGATAAAAGCCGTGACGCGTAGTACGACCGTCGTTGCACTGCAATAAGACTGGAGAGGGTTTTCCCGTGGTTCGGGTCTTCTGCGGGTTTTCCTTAGTACCTCCAAACATGAAGCAGGCGCCTAAGAGCCGGCGGCTTTCAGAAGAAATCAGGCCGCGGCAAGTTGCTGCAACAGAGCACGAAGTTGCCCTGTACCTTCATCGGTTAATGGAAGGAGGGGAC
The DNA here is from genome assembly GCA_963708695.1 of uncultured beta proteobacterium. GTDB lineage: Bacteria > Pseudomonadota > Gammaproteobacteria > Burkholderiales > Burkholderiaceae > Caballeronia. Next base: position 195,799 of record CAVPTS010000009.1, on the reverse strand, counting down.
TGCGAGGTACACCAGCTTCGAAACCTTGTAGCCGCAAACCCGCCTTGATGGTCGTGGGGAGCCCGCCTTTCAAAATGAACTGAAGCACGGGAAGTTGCTTGTAGAACAGCTCTCTTGATTTCTTCAAGTCGCCCGCAAGTGATGCGTTGTACAAATCAATTGTGAGCTGCGGGATCAGGTTGGGCGCCGCCGTACACCAACCGGCAGCGCCAGCCGCGAACGCTTCCAGCGCCAGAGGATTGCTGCCGTTGTAAAACGGAATGCGACCGTCCGATAACTGGTGCAGCATGTGCATGCGCTGAATGTCGCCGGTGCTTTCCTTGACCATCGTCACGTTATCGATCTCGCGTACCAGCCGAGCGATGAGTTGAGGGCTCATGTCGATGCCGCTTGTCGCGGGATTGTTGTACACCATGATCGGAATGCTGACGGCTCGCCCGATGGCGTCATAGTGCTTGAAAATTTCCTGCTCGGTCAGCTTCCAGTACGAAATCGGGAGGACCATGACAGCGTCAGCGCCGGCCTTCTCCGCAAAGACAGCCCGACGCACAGCGTTTCTTGTCGTCAAGTCGGAGATGCCCACGACCACGGGCACGCGTTTAGCCACTCGCTTCGTTGCGCTCTCAGCCACCTCGTCCCACTCCGCATCGCTCAGATAAGCGCTTTCCCCGGTGCTTCCGAGTGGTGCGACGGCATGCACGCCATCCTTGATCAACTGGTCGATCGAACGTTCCAGCGTCTTGATGTCGACGCCGCCATCGTCTGCGTGAAAGGGCGTAATCGGGTACGCGATGATGCCTTTGAATATTTGTGATGCCACAGTTAGCTCCTGGCTAATCAAACCGGTTGATAGGTGTTCGTCTCGCGCAATGAACCTACGCGAGGCAGTCCTGGTGAGTGCGAAGAGCACGCCGCGCTTGATAGGCAAACGCCATTGCATGTCGCTTCGGTGTAGAAATCCAGTCGTGCGCCTCTCGACCTAACGCTTCCGGAATGGGTTTGATTTCGCCTGCGGCCATTGCTGTAAGTTGCATCTTTGCAGCGCGCTCGATGAGCAGTGCGAGAATGCAAGCTTCCTCGATGCTGGAACCGGCCACGAGCATGCCGTGGTGCGAAAGCAGAAGGGCGCGTTTGTCGCCCAGCGCCGCAGCAATGATCTCGCCCTCTTCATTGCCGACCGGCACGCCCGGCCACTTTTCCAGAAATGCGCAATCGTCGTAGAGCGGACACATGTCCATGTGCGAAACGACGAGTGGAACTTCCAGCATCGACAACGCGCTGACATGCAATGGATGCGTATGGATGATGCAGTTGATATCCGGTCTCGCGCGATACACCCAAGTGTGAAAACGGTTTGCAGGATTGGGCATCCCTTCGCCGTCGAGCGTTTTCAGGTCTTGATTGACGCGAAGCAGATTGGATTGCGTGATCTCGTCGAACCCGTGGCCAAATGGCTGCGTATAGTAAGTACCGGAATCTTCCGCTCGCGCCGTGATCTGGCCGGCGAGTCCGGAGTCGTGACCGCCATCGAATAAAATGCGGCAGGTCAACGACAGTTTTTGACGTGTTGTCCACGCTTGTGTCGAGGGCTGCGCTCCTATCTGAGCTAGCGCGCGAGCCACGAGTTCTGGCTTCGATAAGTTAAGGGTGTCTGACATTCAAGCGCCTCTGTGGATATTGGTAGCGGGGTTCGGGATTGCTGTTTTCGAGCTGAATGACCCGGCGTTGATTATAGGACACGATGTGTCATTGCGGTGGTATTTTCAAGGAGCATGTTCATAGTGGCGATCCGTCTTAAGTTGCTGAGAAAACAGATGGGACTGAGCTTGCAGGACCTGGCGGACGAGACAGCGCTGACGAAGAGCTACCTCTCAAAGGTGGAACGAGGGTTGAGCACTCCGTCGGTTGCGGTTGCCATGAAGCTGGCTGCAGCGCTTCACCTGGACATTGAGCAGCTGTTCTCTGCCGAGGTTGACCAAGACGCGATAACCGTCGTGCGGGCGGCGGACCGTGTTGCAATGGGCAATGCAGCCGATGATGGGAGATCCGGTTATGAAGTGATCGCAGCGAAGGCGGGCCATAAGAGGCTGCTTCCTTTCATGATCCGGCCAGCGAGCGATTTCGCCGCATCCGAATTCAAGGAACATGAAGGAGAGGAATTCCTGTTTGTTCATCGAGGCAAAGTTGAAATTGATTTCGCCTCTCAACGGATCACGTTGACTGTGGGGGACGCGATTTACTTCAACGCGCAGATACCGCACCGGATCCGTTCGTTAGGAACACAGAAGGCCGAAGTGTTGCTCGTCATCAGTAGTGCGGCCGAGGCTTCGTAGCCGGTTCGCCTCGGGATCGAAGGTCGATTCTGACTCTGGCGCCATTTGCCACGCGAGCCACGCGAGCCACGCAAAAAAAAGCCGCGCGTCCAAAGGCGCGCGGCTTCAACAAAATACTCAGCGGTCGAACGTCATCTCGGCCCGGTTCAGCCCTTCTTGCTGAGGCAGTCTTTCATGAACGCCTTGCGGTCGTCGCCTGTCTTGCCCGTCGCCGATTTGTTGCACGCCGTCATTTTCTGTTGCTGGGTCATCGGTGCAGAGGCAGCGACCGGCGCCGACGAGAGGCAATCCTTCATGTACGCCTTGCGCTCGTCGCCTTTCTTGCCCGCGGCCTGCGCGTTGCAGGTGGTCATCTTCGATTGCTGGCTGTTGTCGGCAAAAGCAGGCGCCGCAGCGAAGGTCACGCTCAAGCTGACGCCCAGTGCGAGCGCAGCCATGGTTGCCCGGATCTTCATTGCGATGCTCCCTTTTAAATGGATGACGTGAATCATGGTTAGGCGATGCAAGGTGCGCCGAGAATCGATAAAGCTGGCGTTTGCCCCGCGTTTGCCCTCATTCGGCAGCCCATTATGGCAAAAAACCCTACAAATGCCGTACGGTTTCGTACCCATTCAGATTGCATCGGCGCATGGCTGGAACAATCGCGAAGCTCGCGCGGGAGCTGTTCCTGAGGCAGCAACGTGCACGTTGTAAGCTTATGCTTCACGATGGCAACGATCTTGCATAAGAGGCTTACAATTTTTGGGCATCCCGCCGCGCGAGAGAACGTTCGACGATAGATCGACCATCCCGCGGCCAAGTGACGGCGGCGAGGAAACCGGCGTTGCAGCGTCGCCACATTGGCGGTTATGACTGTCATCACGCAGACAAACCGCCTTCGCACAGTGATCTCATGGGCCGTGCGCACTTGCGTTTGCTCGAGCCGTGCGATCCTGACCTGTTGTTCAAACTGCTCCGAGGAGTCGCGTATGTCCCACCCCTTGTCAGATCACTACAAAGGTTTCGAAATTCACGTCCAGGCGTTGCGTCGCGCGAAGGAACGCGACGAGCCCGATGACGGCCCGCGTCATTTCGATATTATCGTGACCATTTCGCGCAGTGCCGCCGGCGACAGCGGCAAATCGGAGATGTTTGGCGTGCCGGAGCAGGAGCCGTTCGAAAGCCCTATCGACGCCACCCGCGCGGGTATCGACTATGCGCGCGAGATCATCGACAAGAAGGTGGAGGGGGAATCCGTCGATGACCTGTGAGGGCGCAATAGCGTCGCGCAGTTTCTGGAAGAGATGTTTGAGAGCGCGTCTGAGTTGCAAATCAGGGCCAACAGCAATTGCGGCGCGGCGCGGAAACGTCCACGCTCATCGGGTCGCGCAGTGGGCGTGCTCGTTTTCCGGCACGCCGGTACCTGCCGGAGCCAGGAACATAAGACCAACGTCAGATCCAGTTTCATCCAACAACTCAAAACAAAACAGGAGATTTGCTGCATGAACTCACGAAACAAGACTGTCAAACCCGCGCTGCGCCGCCGTTTCATCTCCGTCGCGCTGTCGCTTGGCGCGTGCGCCGCGCTGCCGCTGTCGCTTTATTCCACCGGCGCCGCCGCGCAAACCGCGCACAAGCCGAAGGTTGCGCTCGTGATGAAATCGCTCGCGAACGAGTTTTTCCTGACGATGGAAACCGGCGCGAAGGATTACCAGAAACACAATTCGAGCCAGTTCGACCTGATCACCAACGGCATCAAGGACGAAACCGACACCGCTAACCAGATCCGCATTGTCGAGCAGATGATCGTCTCGAAGGTCGACGCGCTCGTGATCGCCCCCGCCGATTCCAAGGCGCTTGTGCCGGTCATCAAGAAGGCTGTGGACGCCGGGATCATTGTGGTGAACATTGATAACCGGCTCGACCCGGACGTGCTCAAGTCCAAGGATCTGAACGTGCCGTTTGTTGGCCCGGACAATGCGAAGGGCGCGCGGCTGGTGGGTGAGTACCTTGCGAAGAAGCTCAAATCCGGCGATGAAGTAGCCATTATTGAAGGTGTATCGACCACGACCAATGCGCAGCAGCGCACGGCCGGCTTCAAGGAAGCGATGCAGGCTGGCGGCATGAAGGTGGTCTCGGTGCAATCCGGCGATTGGGAGATCGACAAGGGCAATGCGGTGGCATCGCAGATCTTGAATGCGAATCCGAACATCAAGGCTTTGCTTTGCGGCAATGACAACATGGCGATTGGCGCGGTTTCCGCTGTGCGTGCGGCTGGCAAGGCGGGCAAGGTGCAGATTGTGGGTTACGACAACATCACGGCCATCAAGCCGATGCTTGCCGACGGGCGCATCCTCGCCACTGCTGACCAATACGCTGCGAAGCAGGCGGTGTTTGGCATTGACACTGCGTTGAAGGCAATTTCCGGGCACAAGAAACAGTCGGAATTGTCGGGAGTAGTGGAAACGCCAGTGGTCTTGATCACGAAAAAACAGTAAGTATCTGGATGTAAAAAACGTATTTGTCTGTTTAAAAATCTCAAGATATGGAGCACCGCTGCCGATAAACGAGAGAACGGGCAGGTTACAGACGTAACCCGCCCTCTCGAGGAAGGCAAAAGATAAAGGCAAAGGCGGGAAGAGAAGGAACGGCGGTTGCGAAGAGTTGCTAGCTTGCAAACGATTGCGCCTGTTCAGAACTATGGAATTGAGGCAGATGAAGTCGTAAGTCGGGCGTGGATCTCCGGCCAGAGCACGGCGAGACGCCGCGCGCGTTGCCCGGAAGCGTATGGCCGTGCTGGTCCGTAGGCGCGTCGAACATGCCCGAGAGCACTGGTGGCGAAGCGTGGGGATGTAGGGATTCGCGAGAAGGAGGGTTTCAAGTGTCCGTTGCTCTAGCGAGCACCGTTCTACGTGGGAACCAAAAGCAGTGGTCTGCACGCTGGGGACACTTAAAACAGATTGTTGGAAGGCGTTTTCTTTGCTTCGTTTCTTTGTCGCCGTTGGACAAAGAAATGAAGTGCCGCCACGCACAGTGGCTAATAGTGCTAAAGAATGTAGAAAACATGGGTCGAGCGCAGGCGTAAGCAGCAACAACCCGGCGCCGACCCAGCACCCTGGACATAGAAATGAAGTGCCGCCACGGACAGTGGCTAACAGTGCTAAAGAATGCAGAAACCATAGACCGCGCGAAGGCGCAAGCAGCAACAACCCGGCGCCGACCCAGCACCCCTGACCACCAAAACGCCGCCACGCACGAGTGGCAAAAAAAAATGGCTAAGACAACCCGCGCGAAGCCGCAAAAAACAGGCCCCCGGCACCGCCGGAGCCCAGGGCCCAAGGCGCCCGCCCGCCGAGAAAAAACCCGATGGACACGATAGCAGCAACCGCTCCCATCCTGACGGTGACGGGCATCGGCAAGACTTACGTGGAACCGGTGCTAGCGAACGTCACGCTGGACCTCCACCCAGGAGAAGTCCTTGCCTTGACGGGTGAAAACGGCGCGGGCAAGAGCACGCTATCCAAGATCATCGGCGGTCTGGTCAACCCGACCACTGGCACGATGACCTTGGGGGGCAAACCCTACTCGCCATCCAGCCGCAAGGAGGCGGAAGCCCTTGGCGTGCGAATGGTGATGCAGGAGCTGAACTTGCTGCCGACGTTATCGGTAGCGGAAAACCTGTTCCTGAATCACCTCCCCCAACGCAAAGGCCTGAAATTCGGCTGGATAGACCGGGCGACACTCCGCGAAGACGCGCACTACGCAATGCGCCAAGTAGGCCTCGACGCGATCGACCCGGACACCCTAGTAGGCGCGCTAGGCATCGGCCACCAGCAAATGGTGGAAATCGCGCGCAATTTGATCGGCGATTGCCGCGTGCTGATCCTCGATGAGCCCACCGCGATGCTGACCGCTCGCGAAGTGGATCTGCTGTTCGAGCAGGTTGAACGGCTCAAGGCGCGAGGAGTCGCGCTGGTGTACATCTCGCACCGGCTGGAAGAATTACGGCGAATCGCAGGCCGCGCGGCCGTGTTGCGCGACGGCAAGCTGGTTCACATCGACGCGATGCAGAACCTGACGAGCGACCGTCTGGTCACGCTGATGGTAGGACGCGACATCGGCGAACGGATCGACCTGGGCGAGCGCCACATTCGCGAGGTCGCGCTGAAAGTGGCGGGCATGAGCCGCGGCGAGGTGGTTCGCGATGTCTCGTTCGAAGTGAAGGCCGGCGAGATTTTCGGGATCAGCGGGTTGATCGGCGCGGGGCGCACGGAGCTGATGCGGCTGATCTACGGTGCGGATCGTGCCGATAGCGGCGTGGTATCGGTGGCGCACGAAGGCGCGCCGCTCAAGCCGGTTACGATCAAATCGCCGTCGGACGCCGTGAAGCATGGCATTGCGCTGATTACCGAGGATCGCAAGGGCGAGGGTTTGCTGCTGCCCCAGCCGATTGCCGCGAACATTTCGTTGGGCAACATCGGCGCGGTATCGAGCAACGGCATTGTTGACGGGCGGCGTGAAGCCGCGCTGGCGCAAAAGCAGATCGACGCCATGCATATCCGCGCGGCCAGCCCGTTGCAGCCGGTGTCGGAATTGTCGGGCGGCAATCAGCAGAAAGTGGTGATCGGCCGCTGGCTGGCGCGCGACTCCACCGTTCTGCTCTTCGATGAACCGACGCGCGGTATCGACGTCGGCGCGAAGTTCGATATTTATGCATTGATGGGCGCGCTGGCGCTGGAAGGGCGCGCGCTGGTGGTGGTGTCGAGCGATCTGCGCGAACTGATGCTTATTTGCGACCGGATCGGCGTGATGTCGGCGGGACGGATGACCGGCATCTTCGAGCGGGACAACTGGACGCAGGACATGTTGCTGGCGGCGGCTTTTGCCGGCTACGCAAAACGCGACGAAATCCTCCAGGCGCCGATTGTGCCGGACGCGAAAGCGCCGCCGCCGCAGGCGAGTGTTTGAACAGGTGTGGAAGAGCAAGGCAGGAGCAAGGCCAGAGCAGGCCCGGGAACGCAAGGCGCCAAAGCGGCGCATCAGGGCGCGCGTTGCGGGACCAATCGGAAAGAGTAAAAGCAGCACCCAAGTCAGAGAGAAGGACCAAGTATGGCGACGATCAAAGATGTAGCCGCCATTGCAGGCGTGTCGTTCACCACGGTGTCACACGTCGTGAACAACTCGCGGCCTGTTTCGGCCGAAGTGCGGGTCAAAGTCGAGCGCGCGATCCTCGAACTCGACTACGTGCCCTCGGCGGTGGCGCGTTCGCTCAAGGCGCGCAACACGCTCACCATCGGCTTGCTGGTGCCGAACGCCACCAATCCCGTACTTCGCGGAACTGGCGCGAGGCGTAGAAGACGGTTGCGCGAAGAACGGCTATTGCATGTTCTTCTGCAATTCCGACGACGATCCCGCCAAGCAGCGCAGCTACTTGCGCGTGCTGCAGGAAAAGCGCATTGACGGGCTGGTGATTGCGTCGGCGGGAGAAGACGCGGTGCTGGCGCAAAGTCTCGCCGGGTCGCGCGAACCGCTCGTGATTCTGGACCGCAATATTGAAGGTGTTTCGGCGGATCTGGTGCAGATCGACCACGAGAAAGGCGGTTATCTGGCGACGCGCCACTTGCTGCAGCTTGGCCACTCGCGCGTGGGCTGCATCACCGGTCCGATTGGCACGGCGGTCAGCGCCATGCGGGTTCACGGCTTTATCCGCGCAATGGCCGAACGCGGTATCGAGATCGAGCCGAACGCGATCCAGCAAAGCGCTTTTTCGGCGACAGGCGGCTACGAAGCGGCCTCCCAGCTCTTCGATACCCTCAAGCCCACCGGCATTTTCGCGTGCAACGACATGATGGGCGTCGGCGCGTTGCGGGCGGCGGCGGAGCGGGGCATCAACGTGCCGCGCGATTGCTCGATCATCGGTTTCGACGATATCGAATTGAGCCGATACACGTATCCGGCTTTATCGACGGTCGGGCAGTCGGTTCGCGAACTTGGCGAACTGGCGGCTCAGACGCTGATCGACCGGATAGCAGGCAAGGTGCCGGCCACCACGCGGCGCCGCGTGGTGACGCCGCGCATGATCCTGCGTGAATCGACAGCGGTCGCGCCGCAGGGTTTGCCGGCGGCGCAACGGGCGGAATCGGCGGCATTATCGGTTGCGCGGGGCAATACAGAAAAGGCGTAGCGTTCGAATTTACTGGGTCGGCGGCGCGCCCAACTATGTGCGCGGCGCCTGCCATGGCGAACGTCCTGCCTCTTGAATAAATTGCGCACCGGCCAGATTTGCGTGGCCCGGCGCCCGGTATCCCACATTCATATTTGATCCCTGAACGCTTCGATGCTTGACGGCGCGAACTTCGCACGTCTCACACACCTGACCGCGCGTGGTCACAAAGTATGAAGTAGTTACACCATTCGCATTAATGCGTTATTTTTGCTGCAAACGCACATCAAATACCCTAAGGGTAAATCATTAGACGAAACATCCTTTCAAGATTTTCCTCAAGTGCGCGGGCTTACACGCCGTAAAAGAAGTTTAAGCAGACGCGTTTGGTTTCACTTTGAATCGCGATTCCAGAAAGCGCTGCGCCGACACTTTCTACAAGCGGCTTCCAGGAAAATCATGAAGATGAGTTTAACGATCAAGGCCCGTCTCGGCCTCACGATGGCGTTTCTGGGCCTGCTGCTGGTGGCTATCGGCGGCTTGGGGCTGTACGGCATGAACCAGTCGAACCACGCGTATCGCGATACGTTCGAAAACCAGATGCCGAGCGCCAACGCCGTCAGCAACGCCGAACTCTACGCGGCCCGCGAACGGCTCGTGTTCGACCGTGCGGCGTTTCTCGCCGGCACGCCCGAAGCGGCGTCGACTATCGAACGTGGCGCTGATGATGCGCGGCCGTGCCGACGCCTTCTGGAAGAAATACAGCGAGCTGCCGCAGGATGCGACCGAAAAGCAACTCGCCGACGCCTCGAACGCGAAACGCCTTGCGCTGCAGAAGGCCGATCGATGGCGGCTATGACGCCGTCAAGGCTAACGACCAGGCGCGCATCATCGAGGCGGCCAAAGCGATGCAGGCCGCCTACGGCGAACTGTCACGCGCCAACGATGCGCTGCGCAAGTTCCAGTTCGACGGCGCCAGTCAAGGTTATGACGCGGCGCAATCCGCCGCGCTCGACGTTCCGCACGCTGAGCCTGATTGCGATCGTGATCGGACTGGCCGCCGCCGCGTTTCTCGTGGTTTGCGCTGCGCCGCGCGATCGGCCGGCCGCTGGACGAGGCGCTCGAGCACTTCGAAGCGATTGCCGCCGGCGATCTGCGCCGCAAGGTCAGTCGCGACATCGCGCGATGAAATGGGTCTGCTGATGCAAGGCCTCGCCCGGATGCAGGCGAGTCTCGTCGGCGACGGTGCGCAGCGTGCGCTCCGGCAGCGAATCCATTGCGTCGGCGACCAAGCAGATCGCGGCGGGCAATATCGATTTGTCGTCGCGCACGGAAGAACAGGCGTCGGCGCTGCAGGAAACCGCGTCGAGCATGGACGAACTGACCGGCACCGTGAAGCAGAACGCCGACAACGCCCGTCAGGCCAGTTCGCTGGCGGCCAACGCGTCGGAGATTGCGAACAAGGGCAGCCGCGTGGTGGCGCAAGTGGTCGGCACCATGGGCGATATCAACCAGAGTTCGGCCAAGATCGCGGACATCATTACGATCATCGAAGGAATTGCGTTCCAGACCAATATCCTGGCGCTGAACGCGGCCGTGGAAGCGGCGCGCGCGGGCGAAGAAGGGCGCGGTTTCGCGGTCGTGGCGGGCGAAGTGCGCAGTCTCGCGCAACGGTCATCGGCGGCGGCGAAGGAGATCAAGGGTCTGATCGATACCTCGGTGGAGCGGGTGCAATCGGGCACCTCGCTGGTCGACGAAGCCGGCCGCACGATGGACGAGATCATCGGCGCGGTGCAGCGCGTGACCGACATCATGGGCGAGATCGCGGCGGCGTCGCGAGGAACAGAGCAGCGGTATCGAACAGGTGGCGCGCGCCGTCACGCAAATGGACGAAGTGACGCAGCAGAACGCGGCGCTGGTGGAAGAAGCGGCGGCCGCGGCTCAGTCGCTGGAAGATCAGGCGGCGAAGCTGCGGCAGGCGGTGGCCGTATTTCATCTCGACGATGAGAGCACGGTAGCGACGGGGTTTAGTCATGCGGTTTCGCGCGCTCGTTTGCCGGTCTCGCGGCCGACGGTTCAGGCAAGACCCAAGCGCGCCGCGCCGGCGAAGCCGGCCGGCGCAGCGGCGCGGCCGCTGGCGGCAGCGACTGCAGGCGGCGATTGGGAAACCTTCTGATCGACCGGTAGCGCTGCTTCCAGCATTTGGGACGCGGCGCCCCGATGCAGCGGCGTTTAGGGTCCCGGCGACAATCGCGGAACACTTGCCGATTGAGGTCCGCGTCGTCACCGAGCAGGCATTACAGCGCCCCGCGAACTTCGTTCGCGGGGCGCTTTTTGTTGGTCATTTGCGTTCGGTTCAGCCAGCGCTCTCGCTGCTCAACCGCCCGCATGGAGCCGGCGTTTTAAAGCTTGATCGACTGCTTCGGTTGGTCGCATGCGTTCGGTTTAGCCGGCGCTCTCGCAGCTTGAACGCCCGTATGGAATCGGCGTTTTGAATCTCGATCAGCTGCTTCAGTCAGTCTTCCGATCCATCAGCGAAAACCGCTGTATCCGCTTCCGAACCGGCGTCCAGGCAGTACGGTCTAGCTCAGACGTGAGCCGGTCCAAATGACGAGTGTCCAGTCCGTGTTCCTGACAAATCGAAAGCCTGCAACTGCTCCGGCACGCTTGTAACAAGCCCTGATGCAACACATCGGAACTCGCGGTCCAAGCCCACTTCCCCGTACACTGAGCGCACTTCGTCCGGCCTCACCGGACTTGAACGCAACTCGATGACCACTACAGGACGCACGCCATGACCGAATCCTCTCTCGCTGCGCAACTCGTGCAAGCTCGCCGGCAGCGAACGTTGATAGAAGACCTTGAATCGGAAGATATTCCCGCCGATGCCGAAGCGGCCTACGCGATCCAGCAAGAAGTCATCTCGAAGTCGGGCGCGCGGATCGGCGCCTGGAAAGTCGGCGCGCGCGCACCCGGCGCGCAAGCAAATACGGCTCCGATCGATGCGGAACTTGTTCACACATCGCCTGCCCGCATTGCGCACGCGGCGTTTTTTCGCGTGCTGATCGAGCTGGAAATCGCGTTCCGCTTTTCTTACGCGCTGCCGCCGCGCGCCGAACCTTACAGCCGCAGTGAAGTGTTCGCGGCGCTCGGCAGCATGGCGGTCGCGCTTGAAATCGTCGATAGCCGTTTTGCCCAGTGGCCGAACCTCGCGACCCTGGCGCAACTGGCCGATTCGCAGAATAACGGCGCACTGGTAGTGGGCAAGATGGAACCGTACGACGTGATCGCGCCGGGCTTCGATTTCCTGTCGCCGCAGCTCGAACTGACCGTGGATGGTGTCTCCATCGTGCCGCCGAGCACCGGCAACCCCGCTGGCGATCCGCGTGAGCTGCTGGTCTGGTTCGTCAATCATTGCAGCGCGCACGGGCATACAGTCCAGCCGTTCTGGACCGTCACGACGGGTTCGTACACGGGCGCGCACCGCATCGAGGGGCCGGGCGTGGTGAGTGGCCGGATCGACCGGATTGGCGAGATCGAACTGACGCTTGCTTGAACTTGCTTGAACCCGCATAAGCGTTTGGCGGGCTATCTGATTCACATGAACGAAGGCTGGAGTGAGTTGTAACAGCGGTCTTAACCCCGCGGTCGTTCAACCGTTTAAGCCGTCGCAGCACCAAAAAAGGCACTCGAACGAGTGCCTTTTTCGCTTTATAAATCCCTGAAGGCGAAAGGGTATTCGCTCGCGGTATTGGTGCGCTATACGGGGAACAGGCAGTCAACCGATGAGATCGCGCGTCGTTGTGTAAGAGAGGGGTGCTTCAGATTGGAAAAGCGCTTTTCCGATGGTACTCAGTCGCGGGTCGTCAAAAAATGCATGTGCGGCTGCATCGTTACGCGGCTGCGACGCGTATAGGTTAATGAAGCGTTTGATGCCCATGATTTCTGCTCACCTATAAGCGGTGGATAACATGTGGATGCGCTGTGGATGAGCGGGGGACAACAGAGATGTAACGCGGCCTGAGCACAACATAAACACAGCATTAGCGGGCCATAAACAGGCCATGAGGAAGCCATAAGCAGCCCATAACCGTTCGATGCATATGCGCTGTGCGCACTGAACCATCGGCAGCAGCAGCCGGGACGTTCGGCTGCCAGCATGTCGCATGAGTCCAGGGCTTGTACAGCAAGGCTGTGCAGCTAATGCCTAAGACGTTTCGCGAGTCGGGATGATGATTGTAGGTGAACGAAAATAATCCACCAAGCTAGGAATACTTCGAAGCAAATCAACAACGCATTTGCATGAAAAAAAATTCGAATAGGTTTAGGATGAACTGAAGCGATGTTGTTCTGATTAGGCGCGCCGCGCACACATTGCTTTCTGACTTCGGCGAGGAGGTAGCATGGATATCTACAGCAGTTTCGCGACCCGCTTCGAAAAAACCCGCGAGGAGGAATTCTCGCTCGAAGAGTATCTCGCGCTCTGCAAAGACGATCCTGCAACGTATGCAACAGCGGGCGAACGGATGTTGGCGGCTATCGGAGAACCGGAGTCAGTCGACACGCGCACGGACCCGCGTTTATCGCGTGTGTTTGCAAACAAGGTGATCAAGGTGTATCCGGCATTCCGAGAGTTCTACGGAATGGAGGAAGTGATCGAGCAGGTGGTGTCGTACTTCCGGCATGCAGCTCAAGGGCTGGAAGAGAAGAAGCAGATTCTGTATTTGTTGGGCCCGGTGGGCGGCGGCAAGTCATCCATTGCCGAGCGTCTCAAGCAACTCGCCGAGCGTGTTCCGTTCTATGCAATCAAGGGTTCGCCCGTCAACGAATCGCCCCTGGGCTTGTTCGACTATGACGAAGACGGCCCCATTCTCGAAGAACAATATGGCATTCCGCGCCGCTACCTCAAGAACATCCTGAGTCCGTGGGCCGTGAAACGCCTTCACGAATTCAACGGCGACATCCGCAAGTTCCGCATCGTGCGCCGCTATCCGTCCATCCTGCGCCAGATCGGTATTGCCAAGACCGAACCGGGCGATGAGAACAATCAGGACATCTCGTCACTCGTCGGCAAGGTCGACATCCGCAAGCTCGAAACCTATTCGCAGGATGACGCCGACGCCTACAGCTATTCCGGCGGACTGTGTCTCGCGAACCAGGGCTTGCTGGAATTCGTCGAAATGTTCAAGGCGCCGATCAAGGTGCTGCATCCGCTGCTGACCGCTACCCAGGAAGGCAACTTCAAGGGCACGGAAGGTTTCGGTGCGATCCCGTTCGACGGCGTGGTCCTGGCTCACTCGAACGAGTCGGAATGGAAGACGTTCCGCAATAACAAGAACAACGAAGCACTGCTCGATCGTATCTTCGTGGTCAAGGTGCCGTACTGCCTGCGCTACAGCGAAGAGATGAAGATCTACGAGAAGCTGCTGCGTAATTCTTCGTTGACGAATGCTGTTTGCGCGCCGGGCACGCTTGAAGATGATGGCGCAAATGGCGGTGCTCACGCGCCTGCATGAACCGGAAAATTCCAGCCTCTTTTCGAAGATGCAGGTCTATGACGGCGACAACCTGAAGGACACGGACCCGAAGGCAAAGTCGTATCCAGGAGTATCGCGATTTTGCGGGCGTCGACGAAGGCATGAACGGCGTGTCAACGCGGTTCGCGTTCAAGATCCTGTCGCGCGTGTTCAACTTCGATTCCACCGAAGTCGCGGCCAATCCGGTGCACCTGATGTACGTGCTTGAACAGCAGATCGAACGCGAGCAATTCCCGCCGGAAACCGAACAGAAATACCTGTCGTTCATCAAGGACGTGCTGGCGTCGCGGTATGCCGAGTTTATCGGCAAGGAAATTCAGACCGCGTATCTGGAATCGTATTCGGAGTACGGGCAAAACATCTTCGATCGTTATGTGACGTATGCTGATTTCTGGATCCAGGACCAGGAATTCCGCGATCACGATACCGGCGAAAGTTTCGATCGTGCTTCGTTGAACGCGGAACTGGAGAAGATCGAAAAGCCGGCCGGCATCAGCAACCCGAAGGACTTCCGCAACGAGATCGTGAATTTCGTGCTGCGGGCGCGGGCGGCTAATGGCGGCAAGAATCCGGCGTGGATCAGCTACGAGAAGTTGCGGGTGGTGATCGAGAAGAAGATGTTCTCGAACACCGAAGAACTTCTGCCGGTGATCTCGTTCAATGCCAAGGGATCGGCGGAAGAACAGCGCAAGCATGAGGATTTCGTCAACCGCATGGTCGCGAAGGGTTACACGCCGAAGCAGGTGCGCTTGCTCTGCGACTGGTATCTCCGGGTACGCAAATCGTCTTGATGCAGAGGGTTTTTTGTGGGTTTTCTGAATAGGGAGGATGATAAGTTCTCAGCGAAACCATGCAAAACGTGATTGAATCAGGTTTGTGTTGATAGTTTTATAGTCATACGTTCGCGTGACGCCGGCGCCTAAGTCCGGCGAAACGCGAGCACCTTGGCGAGTGCTTTACGGCCAGCGCCGCGCAGCGCGCGGTTCAAGGTCTCGGCGCTTCGCTTCCTCGCCAATTACGCGGGAGACTGGATGTGCTGCATCAAATCATCGACCGCAGGTTAGCCGGTAAGAACAAGAGCATTGCCAACCGCGAACGCTTTTTGCGTCGTGTCAAAAACTATATTCGCCGCGCGGTGTCGGACGCCGTTCGAGACCGCAGCATCAAGGACATCCAGAGTACGCAAAGCATCACCATTCCGAAGAAGGACATTGCCGAACCGTCGTTCCGGCATGGTCCAGGCGGAAAGCGCGAACTCGTGCATCCGGGTAATTCCGAATACATTCGTGGTGACAAGATTGCGCGCCCGGGTGGTGGATCGGGCGGTGGCGGCAAGACCGCGAGCAATGAAGGCGAAGGGCAGGACGACTTCGTGTTCGAGTTGTCGCGTGAAGAATTCATGCAGTATTTCTTCGACGACCTCGAGTTGCCGCGTCTCGTCAAAACCCAATTGCTCGCCGTCCCTACATGGAAGAACGTGCGTGCGGGTTTTTCGGCCGAAGGCACCCCGAATAATATCGACGTCGTGCGCTCGCTGCGTGGTGCGCTTGGACGCCGTATTGCGCTCGGCTCGCCGCTCGCGCGTCAGTTGCACGAGATGGAGCGTCAGCTGGAAGTGCTTCAGGACGAAAACGCCGACGCCGAAGAAATCGCGCGGCTGGAAGCGGATATCGTGATCATGAAGGGGCGCATCACGCGCATTCCGTTCATCGATCCATTTGATTTGCGCTACGTCAATCGTACGCGGCAACCCACGCCGTCGAGCAAGGCAGTGATGTTTTGTCTGATGGACGTATCCGGTTCCATGGACGAACAGCGCAAGGATTTGTCGAAGCGATTCTTCATTCTTCTGTATCTGTTCCTTAACCGGAACTACGAAAAGATTGAAGTGGTCTTCATCCGGCATCACACGCGCGCCGAAGAAGTGGACGAGGAAACGTTCTTCCACTCAACGGAAAGCGGCGGTACGGTCGTCTCCAGCGCGCTCGAGTTGATGAAGAAAATCATGGATGAGCGCTATTCGCCGTCGGAATGGAATATCTATGGCGCGCAGGCGTCGGACGGAGATAACTGGACGGACGATTCGCCCAAGTGCCGCAAGCTTCTTGCCGAAGACATCCTGCCGAAGGTACGATATTTTGCCTATATTCAAGTAGCGCCCGAGGAGCAGAATCTTTGGGTGGAATATGCTCACCTGGCGTTGAGCTCGCCCGAACTCGCGATGAAAAAAGTCGAATCGGCTGCGGATATTTATCCGGTCTTTCGCGAACTGTTCGAGAAACAGCAGGCGGCTGCATGACGACACGGCATTTGAACAACGAAGCACGTGGGTATCACCTCAAACCCGGCGAAGAACTGAAAGCACAAGACAGCGCGCCACAAAAGGCCAGGAAACCGCGCAAGAGCGCGTCGCCGGAAGGAGACTCAATGAACGTGGCGGAAAGAAGGCCTTTGCCTTGTCCATCGGACTGGACTTTCGAGTTGATCGAGGAATACGACACCGAGATTGCGCGCGTCGCGCAGCGCTATGGGCTCGACGTGTACCCGATCCAGCTCGAGCTCATCAGCGCCGAACAAATGATGGACGCTTATGCGTCGGTCGGGATGCCGGTGAACTATCGGCACTGGTCGTTCGGCAAGCATTTCTTGTCCACCGAGAAAAGCTATCGGCGCGGGCAGATGGGCTTGGCGTACGAGATCGTCATCAACTCGAATCCGTGCATTGCGTATTTGATGGAAGAGAACACGATGACGATGCAGGCGCTTGTCATCGCGCATGCGGCGTACGGGCATAACTCGTTCTTCAAGGGCAATTACCTGTTCCGGCTGTGGACAGATGCGCACGCGATTGTCGACTATCTCGTTTATGCAAAGAATTACATTGCGGAATGCGAGGAGCGGCATGGCATTGATCGGGTGGAGGAATTGCTCGATTCATGTCACGCGCTGATGAATTACGGCGTGGACCGGTATAAGCGGCCGCAAAAGTTATCGCTGGCGAAGGAAGCGGCTGCCCGGCGCGAACGCGAGGCGTATCTGCAATCGCAGGTGAATGAACTCTGGCGCACGCTGCCGAATAGAAAGGCGACGACGACCGAAGAAATCGAAAGCCGGTATCCGCCGGAACCGCAAGAAAACCTGCTGTATTTTGCGGAGAAAAATGCGCCGCTGCTTGAACCGTGGGAACGCGAAGTGATTCGCATCGTGCGCAAGGTCGGACAGTATTTTTATCCGCAGCGGCAAACGCAAGTGATGAACGAAGGGTGGGCCACCTTCTGGCATTACACGCTGCTCAATACGCTTTATGCGGAAGGCCGGCTTGAAGACGGCTTCATGATGGAGTTTCTCCATTCGCACAGTAACGTGGTGTATCAGCCGCCGGTGACCAAGCAGTATTACAGCGGGATCAATCCGTACGCGCTCGGATTTTCGATGATGAGCGATATTCGCCGCATCTGCGAACATCCCACCGCCGAAGACCGCGAGTGGTTCCCGGAGCTGGCGGGCAGTGACTGGCTGGAAGCGCTGCATTACGCCATGCGTAATTTCAAGGACGAGAGTTTTATTGCGCAATATTTGTCGCCGCATCTGATTCGAGAAATGCGCTTGTTCTCGATTCTCGACGACGATATGCGCGACTCGCTTGAGGTGTCGGCTATTCACGACGAAAGCGGCTATAAATATGTTCGGCAGGCTTTGTCGCGGCAATACGACATGCATCATCGTGAGCCGAATATCCAGGTGTATTCGGTGAATACACGCGGCGACCGTAGCCTGACGCTGCGTCATTTCATGACCGATAATCGTCACCTGACCAATGACAGCGAAGAAGTGCTGAAACACATGGCGCGGTTGTGGCAATTCGATGTGTATCTTGAAAGCGTCGACGAAAACGGCACCGTGAGAAAGCGCTTCGACTGCAAATATACGGGCGCAGAAAGGCGCTGAATATTAGGGCCTTAGAAAAACCGGCTCGCTGAGTTAATCAGCGAGCCGGTTTTTTTTGAACTAGAAGCGACGTGTCAGAGCTTATCGATTGCCCGTCCTTCCTCGTTTTGCGTGAACAGATCCCAGCTCGCCATGAACAGCGCGGCGATCAGCGGTCCAATCACAAAGCCGTTGATCCCGAATAATCCCATCCCGCCGAGCGTGGAAATCAGCACGACCCAATCGGGCATTTTTGTGTCCTTGCCGACCAGAATAGGGCGCAGCACGTTGTCCACCATGCCGATCACCACCACGCAGAACACAATCAGGATCACGCCTCTCCAGATATCGCCGGTGAGCAGGAAGTACGCGGCTACCGGCGCCCAGACCAGCGCGGCGCCAATGGCCGGGAGCAGGGATAGAAATCCCATCAGCACGCCCCAGATCAGCGAACCCTGTACGCCCAGCAGCATGAAAATAATCCCGCCGAGAAACCCCTGCACCGCCGCGACGGCGATGTTCCCCTTCACCGTTGCCCGGACGACGGTCGTGAACTTGGCGATCAGATGCTGCTTGGGCGCTTCATCCAGCGGCAGCGCGCGGTGAATGCGCCGGCCGATTTCGCCGCCATCGCGCAGCAGGAAAAACACCAGGTACAGCATCACGCCGAAGCTGATCACGAACTGGAAAGTGTTCTGGCCGATGCTGAAGGCCTGCGTAGCCACGAATTGACTGATGGCGGCGGCGCCATCGGTGAGGCGTTTCTGAATGCTCGGGATATCGGTCAGCCCGAAACGGCCAAGCAGCGACTGCACCGAATTCGGCAACGCGTGAATGGCCTGCTGGAAGTAGGTTGTGAAATTGGGCTGGCCCGATTTGATCTGCGCATAGGCAAGGCCGATTTCCTGCACAAGGGTTGCGGCGACGAAACTCAGCGGCAGGATCACGACCACAATCGTCAGTCCCAGCGTTGCAAACGCCGCCAGATTGCGACGCTTGCCGAATTTCGCCGCGAGGTAGCGCTGCATCGGCTGGAAGAGGATGGCGAGAATCGTGCCCCAGAAAATCGCGCCGAAGAACGGCAGCAGGATCCAGCAGAGCGCGACGGTGACAACGAACAGCAAGAGATGGAAGAAGTTCTGGTGAACCGTGCGGTTAGTCATAGGGTGCCCTGAAGTAAAGCTGGATTCGTGGTGTGGCTGCGGCGAACATCGATGCCGGCCTACCCATAGCAAAAAGATTGCCGGATGCTAGCACGGTCAACTTTTGGACCGTCCAAGGCGCATTCCGGTGTTTCGCGTGCGCGCAACTCGCATGTTCAGCCGCAATTTTGCTTCCATCTCGAAATTAGTTATAATTGAGTATTCACTCATTCATTCAATCGATTCGATCACGCCCGATGGCACGACCCAAAAGCGACGACAAACGCAACGCGCTGCTTCTCGCCGCCGAACAGGTATTTGCGGAACGCGGGCTTGCTGCCGCACCGACATCGGCGATATCGAAGCAGGCGGGGGTGGCGGAAGGAACGCTGTTCACCTACTTTCGTACCAAGGACGAGCTGGTGAATGCGCTCTACCGGTCCATCAAGCTCGATCTCGCCGATGCCCTCATGTCGCGCTTCCCGCGGCAAGGACCGGTGCGCGGCCGGCTTGAATATCTGTGGAACGCCTTCGTCGATTGGGGCGTGGCGAATCCTCAGAGGCTGAATGTGCTCGACCAGTTGTCCGTTGCGGATACGGTCAGCGAGGAGTCGAAGGCGGTGGGTTATGAGCCGTTTGCCGAGATCGAGGCGCTGGCGCAGGACAGCATCAGGACCGAAGTGTTACGGGCGTATCCGGTGGCGTTTATTGCTGCCAGCATGAAGGCGTTGGCCGAAACCACGATGACATTCATGAACGCCTATCCGGAAGAAGCTGGACGCTACAGGAAGGTTGGCTTCGAGGTGTTCTGGAACGGTGTCGCTCGCGAAATGGATTGAACGGCGGGCGGTCGATTCGCACATAACAATGCGCTAATTTAATGACTGATTACTCACGCAAGTAAATTTACCTGGAGGTAAAGGCATGAGCACATGGACTACAGCCGATATTCCGTCGCAGACAGGCAAACGCGCCATCGTAACTGGGGCGACCGGAGGATTGGGATATGAAACATCGCTGGAACTCGCCCGAGCGGGTGCGGAAGTGATTCTCACCGGGCGGAGCGAAGCGAAGGGACGCACGGCGCTCGAGCGAATTCGGCGGGAAGTGCCAAGCGCACAAATCCGCTTTGAAGCCATCGACCTCGCGAATCTCAAGATGATCTCGCGCGCCACGAAGCGGCTCCTCAGCGAAGGCAAGCCGATAGACATTCTCGTGAACAATGCCGGCGTGATGATGTTGCCGCAGCATGAAACTACCGCCGATGGTTTCGAGCGTCAGTTCGGCACGAATTATCTGGGCCACTTTGCGCTGACCGCGCAACTGCTGCCCTTGTTGCAAAAGAGCGCCGCGCCTCGCGTGGTGAACTTGAGCAGCATTGCGCACAGGCGGGGGAAAATTGCCTTCGATAACCTCCAGGGCGAGCGCGCTTACAGGCCGTGGCCCGCTTACGAACAGTCGAAGCTCGCCATGCTGATGTTTGCGCTGGAACTGCAACGACGCAGCGATGCCAACGGTTGGGGTCCCATGAGCAACGCGGCGCATCCGGGGTTTGCGCGAACCGATCTCATCACGAACGGGCCGGGCACGACGGGCGTGTTGTCGCTGATCAGCAGCGTGATGAAGCCGTTTCTTAGCCAAAGCGCAGCTGCGGGCGCGTTGCCCACGTTGCTGGCTGCGACCGCGCCGGAAGCGCAGCGGGGTGCCTATTATGGTCCGAATGGTTTTCAGGAAATGAAGGGTGCGCCATCGGAGGCGCGCATTTTTCCACAGGCCAGTGACCCGGGTGTTGCTGCGAAGCTTTGGGATGTATCGGAGAAACTGACTGGCGTGCAATGGCCGGCAAAAACATGAAAGTCCTTATTTTTGGTGCTACCGGAATGGTCGGGCAGGGTGTATTGCGCGAATGCCTGCGAGATACCGATGTAGAGCGCGTGGTCACCGTGGGGCGCAGCGCAACGGGGCAGCAGTATCCGAAGCTTGCTGAAATCGTGCAGAAGGATCTCTTCGATCTCACATCGATCGAGCGCGAACTTACCGGCTTCGATGCGTGTTTTTTTTGCCTGGGCGTGTCGTCGTTCAGGATGAGCGAGGCTGATTATGCGCGCTTGACTTACGACCTGACGTTTGGCGTTGCGCGGACTTTATCGCGGCTGAATCCGGGGATGACTTTTGCGTATGTGTCGGGGGCGGGAACGGATACGACCGAACGCGGGCGCAGCATGTGGGCGCGGGTGAAGGGCCGCACGGAGAATGCTCTGCTGCGCATGCCGTTCAAGGCGGCGTATATGTTTCGCCCGGGGATGATTCAGCCGATGGACGGTATTCGCTCGAAGACGGCTGTTTATCAGGCGTTCATTTCGCTGGCGCGGCCGTTGTTTCCCGTACTGCGGCGCGTTTTTCCGAACGCGATCACGACGACGCGGCAGATGGGACGGGCGATGATCGCCGTGGGCAGGGAGGGCGGGGGGTCGAGGGTGCTGGAGGCGCGGGACATTGTTGGGTATTAAGGGTGTTCGCACTTGGACGGAGTGGACGGAGTGGACGGGGTGGACGGGGTGGGGGTGGTGCTGATTAGGCCGTCGTGCGGTTTGTCTTGGCTGTTCTTTTTTGCACTATTGGCCACTTTGCGTGGCGGCACCGCAGTTCTATGCCAGGGGGCTGGGTCGGTGCCGGGTTGCTGCTGCTTACGCTAGTGCGGGTTGTATTTTGGCTGTATTTTTTGTCACTATTAGCCACTGTCCGTGGCGGGACTTCATTTCTTTGTCCAACGGCGACAAAGAAACGAAGCAAAGAAAACGCCTCTCCACAATCTGTATTAAGTGTCCCCAGCGTGCAAACCACTGCTTTTGGTTCCCGCGTAGTACGGTGCTCGCAAAACCACGGACACTTGAAACCCTCCTTCTCGCGAATCCCTACATCCCCACGCTTCGCCACCAGTGCTCTCGGGCAAGTTCGATGGCTCACGGACCAATTCGGCACCACGCGTCTTTATGGTTGGTGGACTGCGTGATCCGCATGACCATTATGGTGGCGAGGGGCGAGGGGCGAGCATAGGTTTGGGCACCAGTCCAAAAAAATAACGGAACATCTCGCGCGAGGCGCGAACAGCCGCCTGAAATCACTACGCGCTGGACAACTTAAGGCGGCCTCGAACAGGGGTGAGGCCGTACAAATTGGTGGGGGCGTTCCGATCTTGCCCGAGAGCACTGGTGGCGAAGCGTGGGGATGTAAGTATTCGCGAGAAGGAGGGTTTCAAGTGTCCGTGGTTTTGCGAGCACCGTGCTACGCGGGAACCAAAAGCAGTGGTCTGCACGCTGGGGACACTTAATACAGATTGTGGAAAGGCGTTTTCTTTGCTTCGTTTCTTTGTCGCCGTTGGACCAAGAAATGAAGTCCCGCCACGGACAGTGGCTAAAAGTGATAAAAAATCTAGCCAACATTGGACCCGCGCTAACGTAAGCAGCAGTAACCCAGCACTGACCCCGACCACTGCCAGTAGCGCGCCCCTCAAAGAACCCCGAGTGCGAACGCAAAATCAGCAGCAACCCAGCTCCGCCCCCCGGCCGCCAGTAGCCGGCCCCGCGATCGCGAGAAAAAATACCTAAACCAAACCGGGCGAAGGCCCAAGCAGCACCCCAACCTAATAAGCCGTCTCTAGCCCCGCCCTAGTGCGAACGACCCCCCCTTATCGTGCGGCGTCGCCCCACCGATATTCCACCGTGGCATCGTCCAGCTTAGCCTTCAACTCCGGCGCGAGCGCCAAATCAATAGCGGCCAAAGTATCGCCAAGTTGGTCCGGGCGACTAGCCCCAATAATCGCCGATGTGATCGCTGGATTCGCCAGCACCCACGCGACCGATGTCTTCGTCAACGACTCACCCGTCTCCCCGGCAATCTGCTTCAATTTCTCAATGGTCTCAAACTCGCGCTCATGCCAGTAACGCTCGTGATACATCGCCCCAGCTTTACCAACCGTCGAAGTGAAACGGCCCTCCGCCGGCGCGGCATCGTGCCGGTGCTTGCCGGTCAGCAACCCGCCCGCAAGCGGGTTATACGGAATCACAGCCAAATTTTCATCGGTGGCGAGTGGCAATAATTCACGCTCGATCTGCCTGAAGAGCAAGTTGTATCGCGGCTGTACCGATACAAAACGCGCTACCCGCAAGACATCCGATCGGCCCAGCGCCGTCGCCAGCCGGTACGCAAGAAAATTCGATACCCCCACGTAACGCGCCTTGCCCTGGCGCACGATGGTATCGAGTGCTTCGAGGGTCTCGTCGAGCGGCGTATCGAGATCGTCGGAGTGGAGCTGGTACAGGTCGACGTAATCAGTGTTCAGGCGCTTGAGCGATGCATCGATAGCATCAAGCAAATGCTTGCGCGATGCGCCCTGATCCCATGCCGATGGCCCCATCTTGCCGACGGCTTTCGTCGCCAGGATGAACTCGCCACGGCGTGCCGGCGCATCCTTCAGCCAGCGTCCGACAATCTCCTCCGTGCGGCCCGCACGGTCTACGGTGCCGCCAAGCGGATAGACGTTGGCGGTATCGATGAAATTGACGCCCGCGTCGGCCGCGCGATCCATGATGCTGCGCGACACACTTTCTTCGGTCTGCAAACCAAAGGTCATCGTTCCAAGGCACAGGCGTGACACGGTCAGGCCTGTGCGGCCAAATTTGCGATATTGCACGGCGAACTCCTTAGGTTTTTTAAATATTCAGCAAGCTTAAACGCAACCGCCGATGCCTGCATTCACGACACAGCGGCCTGCAGCTGCCGGCCGCGGCGGCGCAGTATCGAGGAACCGGAACACGATGGCCGATGCCAGCGTCACCAGGCCCACGCACACGAACGCAATCCTGAACGCGAGCGCGGCTGAGCCGAGGTTCGCGGAGAACACTGAAACCAGGCCGCCGCCTATCGATACACCCAGTCCGATCGCGAGCATCTGCACCATCGAAAAGAGGCTGTTGCCGCTGCCCGCATCCTTCATCGGACAAGCCCTTGAGCGTGACGCTGTTCATCGCGGCGAACTGCATGGAGTTGCACGCGCCGAATACCGCGAGGATCGCGATCTCGAGCGCAAGCGGCGTGCCGACCGAGAATGAAGCGAAGCCGACTATCGATGCCCCCACGAGGATCGTGTTCCACAGCAGGAACTTGTCGTAGCCATAACGCTTCACGAGCGGCGAGATCCAGCCCTTCGCAACGGTGCCGGCGAACGCGGCGGGCAACATCATCAGGCCTGAATGCAGCGGTGAATAACCGAGTTGCAATTGCATCAGCAGCGGCAGGAGAAACGGCACGGCGCTGGAGCCGATCCGGCACAGCAGATTGCCGATCAGGCCCACGCTGAAGTTCGGCTCGCTGAACAAGCGACAGCTTGAAGAGCGGATTGCGCCGGCGTCTTGCATACGGAATGTAGGCGAGCGCCGCTACCGCCGAGAGCACGAACAAGCCGCCCGACACCAGCACCTTGTGCGTTTGCGCGGGACTGTCGAGGGCCATCGAGAACGCGACCATGCAGAGCGACAGCAATCGCGCAGCCGATGAAGTCGAACGGCGGGGCGTCGGCCCAGGGCATCGTCGGGAAGAAAGCGATGCACGGCGAACAACCCGACCGCGCCGATGGGCACGTTGATCAGGAAAATCCAGTGCCATGAAAACGATTCGACGAACCAGCCGCCGAGCGTCGGACCGAGGATCGGGCCGACCTGGCCGGCAATCGAAATGACCGCCAGCGCCGATACATACGCCTCGCCCGTCACGCTGCGCAGCACGGCAAGCCGGCCGATAGGCAGCAGCATCGAGCCGCCGATACCCTGAATCACGCGCGCCACGATCAGCTGATTCAGCGATTGCGCGTTCGCGCAGCACAGCGAGCCGATGACGAACAACAGAATGGCGACGAAGTAGACGCGCCGCGTGCCGAAGCGGTCGGCGAGCCAGCCGGAGGCGGGCGTGAGCAGCGCCATGGTCAGCGTGTAGGCGACCACGATCGGCTGCATGGCGAGCGGTTGCGCGTGCAGGCTGTGCGCAATGGAAGGCAGGGCAGTGTTGACGATGGTCGTGTCGAGGGCCTGCATGAAAAAGCCGACTGCGACGATCCACAAAAGTGCCGTATGTGAGTTTTTTGGGGTCATCCTTTTGCTGCTGGGGATAATGTGACGCGGGTTCGCGGTTAACGTGGTTCCGCAGCGGGTTTTCGCGCGATGTGTCGATTTTAAGACGCCAATTGGCGATCGGGAAGCCCGCTGGCCGCGTTGACTGTCATCGTAAAATTCGATCACAATGAACTCATGCTCAATCCTGTCTGGCTGAACACGTTCGCGACGGTGGCCGCGTCGCACAGTTTCACCGATGCCGGCCGCCAGCTCCGCCTGACGCAATCCAGCGTGAGCGAACACATCCGGCGGCTGGAGGAACACGTCGGCCGGCGGCTGCTCGTACGCGATACCCATTCGCTCGCGCTCACCGCCGACGGCGAAGCCATGCTCGTCCACGCCCGCATGATCCTGGAGGCGATGACCCACGCCGAGTCGCAGTTCCGCTCGCCGCGTCTGCGAGGCCGCGTGCGCCTCGGTTCCTCCGACGACCTCGCGCTCGGCCCGCTGCCGAGCGTGCTCGCGGCGTTTCGCCGGACGCATCCGGATGTCGAACTCGAAATCACGATCGGCATGACGGGGCGGCTTTATGAGCATGCTGGATGCGGGCACCGATCGATTTGCTGATCGGCAAACGGCGTATCGGCGATCCTCGCGGCATTCCGCTGTTCTCCGGGCAGCTCGAATGGCTCGCGCGAACGGGCACTGAAGTGGATCTCGACCAGCCGCTGCCGTTGATTCTCGTCGCCGAGCCGAGCGTGACGCGCGCCGTCGTGCTCGACGCGCTGGCTGCCGTCGGCGCGCGCTGGCAGATGGTCTGCACGAGCAGTTCGCACGCGGGGTGCATTGCGGCGGCGCGCGGCGGGCTGGGACTCACCGTGCGTTCGCATTTCCTGGCGGGCAGGGGGCTTGCGCCGCCGCTGAATCGCGCCGAGTTGCCGGAATTGCCGGAGGTCGAATTCATCGCGCTGGCGGCGAAGCATTTGAGCCGGCCCGCAGAAACGCTGCTGCAAATCCTGCAGGACAGCGACTTGCGCGGCGATTGGGCGGGCGAGTGACGCGTCAGGCATGGCGCGTGCGCGAGCGCTTGCGCGGTGTGTCCTTGGTTTTCTTTGGACAAATCGCGCCGTGAGGAGGCGAGCGACAGGACGTGCGGCGGGTTGTGCAAACACAACGCCTCCACGCGAAACGCATTCCTGCCAATAAGATGCTTCTTATATATTGTGCGGCGAAAACCCCGTCGGCTTTTAGCTTCAGCACAGTACCGCTGCAACCCAATCCTCTTATCGATGCCCCAAGCCCCAACAAGTCTGCTGCGTGCCCTGCTGCTGTTTGCCGCCTCCTTCGCGTGCTGCGCGCATGCGACCGCCGCTTCATACGTCGTCAAGCATTGCGCCGAACTGGAAGGCCAGACGGTGCCGGCATCGGTGATCGGTTTGCCCACGCGCGGCGCGACCATCACCGAGGCATCGGTCGTGGCGGCGGCTGCGCCGAAAAACCGTAACGGCGAGTATTGCCGGCTGGTCGGCGTGATCAAGGCGCAACTCGATACCACGCCGGACATCCGCTTTGAAGTGAACCTGCCGGCGCGCTGGAACGGCCGAGCGCTGCAGATGGGCGGGGGCGGTTATAACGGCGAGATAGTGAGCGGCACTGAGCCTACGGCGTTTGCGCCCGCTGCGTCGCCGTTGTCACTCGGTTATGCGACCTTCGGCTCGGATTCGGGCCACGTCGGCAATTCCGGTCGCGCCGATTTCGCGATGAACGATGAAGCCTTGATCAACTTCGGCTACGGTCATCTCAAGAAAACCCACGATGTCGCGCTCGCGCTGATCATCATGGGCTACGGACGCAAGCCCGAGCAGACCTACTTCGCCGGCGGCTCGACGGGCGGGCGCGAAGCGTACACCGTGATCGAGCGTTACCCGGACGACTACGACGGCGTGATCGCCAACGCGCCCGCCATCAACTTTTACGGGCGTGCGGCTGATGGGCGTGAAGGTGGGGCAGGCGGCCTATTTGGACGCCCGGTGGTTTCGTCGGGCCGGCGCAGCAAAAACGCGTTGTTGAAACCGTGCTGCACGAATGCGATGCGCTGGATGGCGCGCTCGATGGCATCGTCGCGAATGTGGAGGCGTGCCGTGAGCACGAGCCGCAGATCATCGCGCAATTGCGCT
Source organism: uncultured beta proteobacterium (assembly GCA_963708695.1). GTDB lineage: Bacteria > Pseudomonadota > Gammaproteobacteria > Burkholderiales > Burkholderiaceae > Caballeronia. The sequence continues at coordinate 168,434 of CAVPTS010000009.1, read as the reverse complement.
GTGCGAGCGGGCAGCGGCCTTCGCAGCGGGACAGTTGTTTATCGGAGGCGCAGCTTGCGACGCTCGAGACCTTGCGCGATGGGTTCACGCTTCCTTACGAGCTCGCTTATGGCGTGACGCGGTATTACGGCTATAACGTTTTTCAGGGGGGGGATTTTTCCAGCGGGCTGGGTCTGGGCAATTCTCCGGTCTTGCTGCAGCCGCCGCGCTTCGATGCCAACGGGTATTTATTCGCGCAAGGCGACAGCTATATGAAGTATTTCGTCTCGCACGACCTGCGCTTCAATACGCTTGCCTTCGATATCGATTATCCTGGAAGTTACAAAGCACGCCTGATGGATTTGTCGGCGACGGTTGGCGCGATGAATCCGGACATGTCGGCGTTTATTGCGCATGGCGGGAAGCTGATCACCATGCACGGTCTCGCCGATGAAGTTATCAGCCCGAATCAGACGATCGCTTTTTATCGTGAGCTGGTGGCGAAATATGGGCAGAGTGTCGTCGATTCGTTTATGCGGCTTTATATGGTGCCCGGGTTTCAGCATGGCAATGGGGTGTTTATTCCCGCGTGGGACGAATTGGGCGCGCTCGACAGGTGGGTCACGGCGAATATCGCGCCGGAGACGCTGGTTGGGACGGATATAGCGAGTGCTACGAATGGGCGGAGCCGGCCGTTGTGTCGATATCCTGGGTTTCCCCGGTATGCGGGGAAGGGGAGTGTTAATAATGCCGCGAGTTTTCGGTGTGAGAATCCATGAGGTGGGGGAGGGGCGGGGAGGGTTCTGGTGGCCGGCGGGCGGGGTTGATGCCGGGTTGTTGCTGCTGACGTTAGCGCGGGCTGTATGTGAGCTATATTTTTTTATCACTATTAGCCAGGGTATTTTCGTTCGCACTTGGTCAGAGTTTTGGGCGCGGGGCTGATGGTCGGTGGTCGGGGTCAATGCTGGGTTGCTGCTGCTTACGTTAGCTCGGGTTCAATGTTGGCTAAATTTTTTATCACTATTAGCCAGGGTATTTTCGTTCGCACTTGGTCAGAGTTTTGGGCGCGGGGCTGATGGTCGGTGGTCGGGGTCGGCGCCGGGTTGCTGCTGCTTACGTTAGCGCGGGTTGTATGTTGGCTAAATTTTTTATCACTATTAGCCACTGTGCGTGGCGGCACTTCATTTCTTTGTCCAACGGCGACAAAGAAACGAAGCAAAGAAAACGCCTTCCAACAATCTGTTTTAAGTGTCCCCAGCGTGCAGACCACTGCTTTTGGTTCCCGCGTAGAACGGTGCTCGCTAGAGCGACGGACACTTGAAACCCTCCTTCTCGCGAATCCCTACATCCCCACGCTTCGCCACCAGTGCTCTCGGGCAAGTTCCATTCTTCTACGAACTAGTTAGGCCTCGATCGTATTTTGGGGAAGGTGGAGCTTCCAGGGCGTAGTGACATCAAGGGTGGGTGAACACGCCTTGTGCCGGGGCGTTCTATTCTTTTTCCGGTGTGCTGGTGCCAAACGTATTGCGTCTTATACGCTCTCCGCCTCGCCTAAATGCCTAGATGATCACGCGAATCGCGCAGTCCACCAATGCTCAAAGACGCGTGAAGCCGTATTGGTCCATGCGCCATCGATCTTGCCCGAGAGCACTGGTGGCGAAGCGTGGGGATGTAAGGATTCGCGAGAAGGAGGGCTTCAACTGTTCGTGGTTTTGCGAGCACCGTTCTACGCGGGAACCAAAAGCAGTGGTCTGCACGCTGGGGACACTTAATACAGATTGTGGGGAGGCGTTTTCTTTGCTTCGTTTCTTTGTCGCCGTTGGACAAAGAAATGAAGTGCCGCCACGCACAGTGGCTAATAGTGATAAAAAATTTAGCCAACATTCAACCCGCGCTAACGTACGCAGCAGCAACCTGGCACTGACCCCGACCACCGACCATCAGCCCCGGGCCCAAAACCCGCCCGAGTGCGAACGAAATTACTTGCTCTGTTCTACCTGCCCGCGAATCTCTCCCGCCGGATTTTTCGCCGTGTGAACATTAAAATACCAGTCCCCCGCCAGCAAATCCTTCGCTTGCGCATCGGTCAGCGTCGCGCTGCCTTCAATCGGGCTGGGCAGCTTGCTGGCATCAATGGGAACCACAACACTCGCGTTCTTGCCAGCAGGCGCCGGCCCATGAAAATGCGCCATGCTTGCCGGTCCCGACAGATCAGCATAGGTAACCTTCCATTTCAGCAGCTTGGACGAAGTGTCATAAGTGGCGTCGAGTTGTCCATGACCCGGACTCGTCTTGGGCGGGACTTCGGCTGATGCCGTCAGGTTCGCTTTGAAATCGAGGGTATCGGCGAAAGCCAGTGCCGGGGCTGCGAGGGTCAACGAAACAGCGACAGCGGTAAGCATGCGATTCAGATTCATGAGCGTCTTCCGTGGTTGATGGAGCTGTCAAACTTCACGATGATCTCGGTACGGACTGACCTGTCGCCCGAGCCGAGTGCATCAGAGTACATGCGTTGCGTCGTGAGAGGGGCAAGCGAATAAGGGAACGTTTGGCGGTGTGATTTATTCCATATAGTTTAGGCAGATTTTCGTAAGCGCCGTGAAGTCTTGCTGCCGCCGGTCCACAGCAAAACCAGACAAAACGCAGACGCGACCTTAGGCTCAGAGAAAGGGCGAGAAAAAGCCCGCTCGAAGCGGGCTGCGGTTAAAGCAAGTGATGTGAGGTGGCGTACTCGCGTAGGGCCTCGTTTATCCGTGTCTGCCAGCCTTCACCGGTCGAGCGGAATGCGTTAACCAAGTCTCGGTCGCAGCGCAGACTGACTGCTTCTTTCGTCACTTCTGCCGGCGGCCTGCCACGACGTTTTAGCAGTGTCTCGGCGGCGGGGGCACCGATACGCCCAGCGAGCGTGTCGCGAACTGGCCGCATCTGACGCATCTCATCGGCGCTCAGTTCGTGAGCGTCAGGGTCGGCCGCTATGCCTCGATTGATTTCGGCATCTTCCGCATCAGTCGGCATCACGATCTTGCGTTTGCCTGACATAGTCATTCACCTCGCGTTTGTTGGCTTTGCGCAGGCTGATCACGCGCAAAGCAGGGCCTCGAATTGTGTAGGCCACGCAGAAAAGGCGCTCACCAATCAGGCCACGTGCAATCCAACGGTTTTCGTTGTAATCGTGGCGCTCGTCAAGCACATCCATTGCGCTGTCCCACTCGAATTGCTCGACGAGGGCCGGTGATATACCGTGCGTTTCGCGGTTGATCTGGTCTTTGTCCGGGTCGAATTCGATTTGCGTTATTTATTGTTTATACATAAATTTCAAATTCCCTCCAAATTCGTGAAAAAGCCCCGGCACCGAGTCGTCCGAAGCATCACAATGTTCTGGATAGCTAATAACTTTATCGAGTTCCAGGTTCCACCGGAGGTGAATCGTGTCAAAGGCGGGGTATCGTTTGTCGACGATCTGGTGTGTCGATGCGCCAATCCACGAAGTCTGGGACGCGATCCACGATGCAACGCGCTGGCCCGAGTGGTGGAAAAACGTCGAGCGCGTGTCCGAGATTCAAAGCGGCGCTGACGATGGCCTTGGCGCCATGCATCGCTACATCTGGAGGGGCGTGCTGCCTTATCGCGTCATCGTGGATATGCGGGTTACGCGTGTCGAACCGATGAGCGCGCTCGAAGGCGAAGCAAGCGGTGCCCTGGAGGGTACCGGACGCTGGTCGTTTTCCGAGAATGGCCAAGGAACCGTGGTGCGATACGAGTGGCACGTCCGGACGACACAACGCTGGATGAACCTGCTCGCGCCGGTCGCCCGACCGCTCTTCCGGTGGAACCATGATTCGATCATGCGCGAAGGCGGACAAGCGCTTGCACGGCATCTGCACACCCGGCTCGACCCGAATCGAACAGAGCTAGCGGCGCAGTGCCGATGCAAGCGTATCGCCCGGTGCTGGCGTTTTCCCCTAGCACTTGAAGGTTGACTAAGAATCCCGCGCGGACCAAACTTCATCTCAAGGTGTGATCACAGGTCACAGATCTCGTAAGGAGTTGCTTAATTGGCTTCACAAGACACTACGCGAGACACTACGCGGGCCACGATGCGAACCACAACGCGCGAACTGCCGACCGATGCCTTGCCGCTTGAACTGGTGGCGCGCGAGACCATGGCGGGCCGCGTCTACGCGCAGTTGCGCGAGGCGATCATGACGGGACGCTTTGCGCCCGGTCAGGCGCTGAGCTTGCGCGGGGTGGCGGAAGCAGTCGGTTCATCGACCATGCCGGTACGCGCCGCGCTCACGCGGCTGCAAGCCGAAGGCGCGTTGATCGACGGGCCGGGCCGCGCGCTGATGGTGCCGCCCATGACGCTCGACCTGCTCGAAGAGCTGCGCGACGTGCGGATCGCCCTTGAAGGCTGCGTGGCGAAACGGGCGGCATCGCGGATGACGAAGGAACATTTGAACGCGCTGCAAGCCGTGTTCGACACCATGGACGCCCACGTGGAAGCCGGCGATGTACCCGCGTATCTGCGCAGCAATTTCGAATTCCATATAGCCATCTACACGCATGGCGCAAGCGACCTGACGCTCGCGACCATCCAGAATCTCTGGATGCGCATTGGCCCGTTCCTGAACCTCGTGGCACCGGACATCCCGCATATGAGGTTGTCGATGGCGGCGCACCGCAAGATTGTCGATGCTCTCTGGAAGGGCGACGGCGAAGGCGCGCGGGCGGGCATTGAAGAAGACATCGGCGGCGCTGCTGCGGACTTGCGGGAACGCCTGCAGAGCAGGGAAGCGGCCAGGGCCTGAGCTTGACTTGAGCCTGTGAGCCTGCAGCCGGCAAGCTGCACCAAAAAAACGACGGAGACAAGCATGACGGTTCTACAGATGTTGAAACCGCACGCGGGGTTGCGCGTGCTGGTCACGGGCGGCGCGTCGGGTATCGGTCTTGTGATCGCGCGTGCTTTCGTCGATGCCGGGTCGCGCGTGCATGTCTGCGACTCGAGCCAGCAAGCTATCGATTCGCTCAACGAAGCCGAACAAAGCGCCGAGATGAACGCGATCACCGACGACGCTCGCGGATGTATCGGACCGCGCGGCGGTCGACCGTGTATTCGACGACGTGAACGCGCAGCTTGGCGGCCTCGACGTGCTGATCAATAACGCGGGGATTGCGGGTCCGACGGGCGGTATCGACGAGATGGATACGGGCGACTGGGAACAGACCATCGACGTGAATCTCAATGCTCAGTTCTACTTTGCACGTCGCGCGGTGCCGCTGTTGCGCCAGGCGCGCGACGGCGGGTCGATCATCGCGTTGTCATCGGTGGCGGGGCGGCTCGGATACGCGTACCGCACGCCTTATTCAGCGACCAAGTGGGCGGTCGTCGGCCTGACCAAGAGCCTCGCCATCGAACTCGGACCGGACAACATCCGCGTCAATGCGATCCAGCCGGGCATTGTGAAGGGGCCGCGCATTGAACGGGTGATCGCCGCGCGCGCGCAACAGTTGGGTCTTTCCTACGAGCAGATGGAAAAAGAGTATCTCGCGAAAATCTCGCTGCGCCGCATGACCACGCCGGAAGAAGTGGCGGCGACCGCGCTGTTCCTGTGCTCGCCGGGCGGCAGCGGCATCTCGGGGCAGGCGATCTCGGTGTGCGGCAACGTCGAAGTGCTCTGAACGCTTTTCTTATCCGACGAGGACTTACAGCATGGCAACGAAGCGTAAAGTCATTATTACCTGCGCTCCCACGGGCGCGATCCATACTCCGTCGATGTCACCGTATCTGCCGGTCACGCCGCAAGAGATCGGCGATGCAGCGCTCGCCGCCGCCAGAGAGGGCGCGGCAATCCTGCACCTGCATGCACGCGATCCCAGTCGACGGCCGGCCCACGCAAGACCCCGCCGTGTTCCAGCAATTCCTGCCGCGTATCAAGGCCGAGACCGATGCGGTGATCAACATCACGAGCGGCGGCAGTCCGCACATGACGGTGGAGGAGCGGTTAAAACCGGCTCATCATTTCAAGCCGGAAGTGGCGTCGCTGAACATGGGTTCGATGAATTTCGGCCTCTATCCCATGCTCGACCGCTTCAAGGAGTTCAAGCACGACTGGGAGCGCCAGCATCTGGCGAATAGCCGCGACCTGATCTTCAAGAACACGTTCAAGGACATCGAATACATCCTCACGTCATGCGGCGCGAACGGTACGCGTTTCGAGTACGAATGCTATGACATCTCGCACCTGTACAACCTCGCGCATTTCGTCGATCGCGGTCTCGCGAAACCGCCGTTCTTCGTGCAGAGCGTGTTCGGCCTGCTGGGCGGTATCGGGCCGCATCCGGAAGACCTGATGCACATGCGCCGCACCGCCGACCGGCTTGTTCGGCAGCGACTATGTCTGGTCGATCCTCGGCGCCGGGCCGCAACCAGATTCCGCTTGCGACGCTGGGCGTGGCGCAGGGCTCGAACGTGCGCGTGGGGCTTGAAGATTCGCTGTGGATCGAAGCGGGCAAGCTGGCCGAATCAAGCGCTGCGCAGGTCGTGAAAATCCGTCAGGTGATCGAAGGCCTTTCACTCGATATCGCGACTCCGGACGAAGCGCGCGCCATGCTCGGGCTCAAGGGCGCGGACAACACGAACTTCTAAGGCCGCTTTGTTCTTGCGGCGAACTCCTTCAACCTTTGACGGTGGAGACCATCGTGACTGTGTCGAAGCTCAAAGTCGTCGCAATGCCTACGGGCTGGCTGACTGTCGACCGTTCATCGCAGATTTATGGCCGCTATTACGGCCAGCAGATCAAGGTCCCGGTCTGGTCGACGGCAATCGTGGGCGGCGATAAAAAAATCGTGGTGGATACCGGGATTCACGATCCGGGTGGGTGTCGAGCTTCGTCTGTCCATGTGAGCAGGCGCCGGAAGAACGGCTCGAACGCGCGCTGAAAGAGTACGTGGGCTGGAGCGCGGACGACGTGGACATCGTGATCAACACGCATCTGCACTATGACCATTCCGGCGGCAATACGCTCTTCAAGAACGCGCGCTTTATTGTTCAGGCGAGCGAATGGGAATACGCCGGCCGACCGCTGCCGACGCAAGCCGACGTTCTACCAGGAGTTTCTGATCGGCCGCGAACCGCTGGCGTATTTTCGCTGGCAGTTCGTGCACGGCATCGCCGATATCGCGCCCGGCGTGCGCGTCGTGCCAACGCCCGGACATACGCCGGGACATCAGTCGGTTGCCGTCGATACCGCCGATGGCGTGGTTCTGATTGCCGGCGACTGCGCGAGCTGCATGGAGAACATCGTCGATCTCGTGCCGGTCGGCATCGTCCATGAAACGGCTGCCGAACTGGCTTCGCTCAGGCGTATCCGGCAGATCGCGGACTTCGTTATCCCGGGACACGACCCGAATGTCGTGGCCGGATCGGCGGGTATTCAACTGCCTCGCCAGTGCACGCCTGAAGCACGTCGAAAGTTAGTAGTGCACGCAACACGTACGCAACACGCACGCAACACCATAGCGCTTCATATACCTATACGAAGGATTGGAGGAAGACATGAACGCACTGACGAACACCATCCGTCGGGCGGCCCGGCTCGCGCTCGGCGCCGCGCTTCTCGCGACGCTCGCCGTCTCGGGGCAGGCCTCGGCCGCCGGAAAATACAAGATCTTTCTATCGATGAGTTATGTCGGTAATGACTGGCAAACGGAAGCCGCCAACATGGTGAAGGCCATGGCCGCGACGCCTGACCTGAAGGACAAGGTCGATCTGGAAGTACAGGTCGCCGGCACCGACGCGCAGAAGCAGATCCAGCAAATCAACTCGATGGTTCAGGCGGGCGCCAAGGCCATCGTGATCTATCCGATCTCGCCGACCGCGCTTAATCGTGCCATCAAGAACGCGTGTTCGAAGGGCGTGATCGTTGCGGCCTACGACGGCGAAGTAACCGAACCGTGCGCGCATAACGTGACGATCGACCAGAAGCAAGCAGGCACCGTCACCGCCGAATGGCTCGCGAAGACCATCAACGGCAAGGGCAACATCGTGCTGATCAACGGCGTGCCGGGCACGTCCGTGGATCGCGCACGCACCGAAGCAGCGAAGGCCGTGTTCGCGAAGTATCCGGGCATCAAGATCGTGGCGGAAGGCACGGGCATGTGGAGTCAGGCAACGGCCAAGACGGAGTTGTCGAAGATTCTTGCCACCAATAGCTGGGACAAGATCGACGGCCTCTGGATGCAGGTGGGCTGCTTCACGGCGGCGTCGATGCAGCTCGAAGCCGGCATAGCCGACGACAAGATCAAGCCGTGCGCGGGTGAATCGTCGAACGGACACCGCGTGCAGATGTTGCCGCCGGGCGCGGTGAAGGGCGACGGCGCATATCGCTCCATTGGTTATCGGTCGATCTCGTATGGCTCGCCGCCGTACTCGGGTGCATTGGCATTGAAGATGGCCGTGGCGAAGCTCGACGGCAAGGACTTCCCGGCACACGTGACGCTCAAGCTGCCGCTGGTGGAGACGTCGCAATCGAAGCTCTGCAAGACAGGTTCTATCGATGAACTGAAGGCCGGTTGTACCGCGTTCATGCCGGACAAGGTGCCGCCGGGCTGGTTTGCGGACATCTATTCGCAAGAGACAACCGAGGTCGGTTTCAACGCGGCGCTGACCGGCAAGCCGGACTAAGTGGAGGAGTACGTCATGCCGAGTGCAGGGACAGAGTCACGGACGCAGGAGATGGGCGCTCGATCTCTCGAATGTCACCAAGCGTTTTGGCGCGACCGTCGCGCTCGACAACGCGTCGTTCCGCGTCAAACGCGGCGCCGTTCATGCGCTGCTCGGCGAGAACGGCGCGGGCAAGTCGACGACCGTCAAGCTGCTGTCCGGACTGATGCAGCCGGACGCGGGCAGCATCTCGATCATGGGCCGCAACGTGAGCATGCGCGGTCCGAAGGACGCGCATCGTGCGGGCGTGCAGACGGCGTTCCAGGAGATGACGCTGGTGCGCGACCTGACGGTCGCGCAGAACCTGCTGATGGCTTACGAACCGACTGGCTGGTTCGGCCGTATCCGCCAGCGCGAATCGCAAAGGCAGGCGGCGGAATGGCTCGACCGGCTCGAACTGGGCGATATCCGTCCCGGTGCGTATATCCGCGATCTCGCGTTGCCGGTGCGCCAGAAGATCGAAATTGCCAAGGCGCTGGTGCGCCGACCCGAAGTGCTGCTGCTCGATGAACCGACCTCGGCGCTTTCTGGCCGCGACGTCGCGTGGCTGTCGCGGCGGATCGAAGAGATGAAAGCGCGCGGCGTGACGTTCGTCTTCATCACGCACCGGATGCAGGAAGTGCGCGAGTTCTGCGACAGCCTGACGGTGTACAGGAACGGCCATGACGTAGGCGCTTTCGATACCGCTTCCATCTCGGACGACGAAGTCATCCGCCTGGTGATCGGCCGTTCGATGGACGCGAAATATCCGCCGAAAGTTGCCACGCCTGCAACATCGAAAACGCCTGCCATGGAGGCGCGCAGCATCAAGGTGGACGGCGTGGTCAACGACTTCGACCTGACGCTCGAGGCGGGCGAAGTGCACGGCATTGCGGCGCTGCAGGGCATGGGCCAGCGCGAGATTTTCGAGGCGCTGTTCGGCGCGGAGTTTATCGACTCGGGGCAGATCCTGGTCGATGGCAAACCGGTCACGCTGACCTCCACCGCCGATTCGCTGAAGGCCGGGATATCGACGAGTTTCCTGCCGGAAGACCGCAAGACCGAGGGCTTGTTCCTGCGTCTGCCCGGCGGGGAAAACGTCTCGCTGCCGGTCATCAAGCGCTTCTCGCGCTTTGGCCTGATCGACAGGAAACGCGAGCAAGCCGCCATCAAGCGCGCGCTGGCGCAAATGGAAGTCAATCCGCGTGCGGTCTATAAACCGTGCCTGTCGTTCTCGGGCGGCAACCAGCAGAAGATCGCCATGGCGAAATGGCTGCTGACGCAAAGCCGCGTGTGGCTGATGTTCGACCCGACGCGCGGTATCGATGTGGGAACCAAGCACCAGATCTTCGTGCTGATGCGCGCGTTCGCGGCGGCCGGCGGTTCCGTGCTGTTTTATTCCACCGATGTGCCGGAGCTGGTCAACGTGTGCGACCGCGTCTCGGTGGTGTATCGCGGGCGCAATGTCGCCGAGCTGGCTGGCGATGCGCTCACGGAAGAGAACGTGATGCGCAAGATGCTCGCAAGCTAAAGCTTGATTCAGGCTATTCAGGGAATCAGAGGTCGATCATGAAAATTGCAATTGCGTCACCCGACAGCGAGATCGTGCGGCCCGGGGCGCACGTCGGTTTGCGGGCGCGCGTGGATCATTATCGTGGCTGATCATCGCCATCGGCGCGCTGCTCGCGATGATGATCACGTGGGTGTCGCTGTCCGCCACGCCGGTCGGCCTGTACGACGTCGGCTCCGTGATCTCCAGCAGCACGACGCTTGCCCTCGCGGCGATCGGGCAGACCATCGTCGTGTTGAGCGGCGGTTTCGACTTGTCGGCGTCGGCGGTGGTGTCGCTGTCCAACGTGCTCGCGGTGCGCTTCGTACAGGGCACGCCCATCGAACAATGGGGCGGCGTTGCGCTGATTCTCGCGATAGGCGGCGGCATCGGACTGATCAACGGCGCGTTGATCGCATGGTTCCGGCTGCAGTCGATCGTGGTCACGCTCGCCACCATGTTCATGGTGCAGGGCCTGACGCTGCTGATCCAGAACAAGCCGGGCGGCAGCATCGGCGATCAGTTCGGCGGCTTTCATCACCTCGGATCTCGTGCCCGACAAAGTCCCCATGTCAGCCGCCGTGCTGGTCGTCGCGCTGCTCGTGTGGACCTTCGTCAAACGTACGCGCTTCGGCGTGGGCCTCTATGCGCTAGGCAGCGACCCCGACGGCGCCTACGCGAACGGCATGCCTGTGCAGGGCTACCGGATCGCGACCTATGCGCTCGCCGGCATGTTCTACGCGGCAGCGGGGCTTGTATGTATCGGCGCAGACCGGTTCCGCCGATCCGCTCGTGGGCCGGCCGTTGCTGCTCTCCATGTTCACCGCTGTCGTGCTGGGCGGCACGTGGCTGGGTGGCGGACGCGGCGGTTGCGTCGGCACGGTGTTCGCCGCCATGACCCTGATGATCACGGTCAATATCCTGCTGGTGCTGAACGTGTCGGCGTTCTTCACGACCATCGCCGAAGCGGTGATCCTGATCCTGGCCGTGCTCGGGTCGTCGATCGGCAAGCAGTCGGCGGCGCATCATTGCGCGCGATACGCCAGCCGATGGTTCACTGCGTGGCGAACCGGAACGCGCGCAAGCAACGATCCAGGCGCGCGGCGCGTGAAGTTCGAAGTGGAGAACTTCCGTCCGATAGAAAACACCGAACTCAAGGGCCGCGTGCTGGCCGACTGGATCGAGCGCAATCGCGAATGGGTCAAGTACGTGGTGCCTGCGTATCTGCTGTTCTTCGCGGTCATCGTCGATCACGGGCGTGGTCTATGGCCCGGGTGTGCTCGCGAGCGCCAACTTCTATACGAGCTTGCTGACGCTGACGCTCTTCCTGGCGATCTTGGGACTTGGGCAAGGCGCGGTGATCCTGACGGGCGGACTCGATCTTTCCGTGCCCTGGCTCATCACGCTGTCGGGCGTGTTGCTGACCGGGCTGACGCATGGCGTCAACGAAGCCGCGGTATGGGCCGTGCCGCTGGTGCTCGGCGCGGGCTTGCTCGTAGGCGTCTTCAACGGCGTGGGCGTGGTCGTGCTCGGCTTGCCGCCGATTGTGGTCACGCTCGCTGCCAACGGCCTGCTGCAGGGCATCACGCTGATCTATTGCAACGGCTCGCCGCAAGGCTGGGCGCCATCGGCGATCAGCAATTTCACGAACGGGCACTTCGGTCCCTTGTCGCTTGCCGCGTGGTGCGTGCCGCTGTTCCTTGCGTTCGCGTTGCTGTTGCTGCATCGCACGGCGTTTGGACGACGCGTCTATGCCGTCGGCAATTCGCAGATCGCGGCGAAGCTTTCGGGCGTGCGCGTGGGCGCAACGCTTGATCGCCGTGTATTGCCTCTCGGGCTTGTGTTCGGCCGTGGTGGGCTTGTTGCTTGCCGGCTTCAGCAGCCAGGCGTTCCTCGGCATGGGCGACCCCTACCTGTTGCCATCCATTGCGGTCGTGGTCGTGGGCGGCGCGTTGATCACCGGCGGCCGCGGTCATTATCTCGGCGTGTTCGGCGGCGCATTGCTGCTGACCGCGCTGGGCACGCTACTCGCCGGCACGACCGTGCCGCCCGCCGTGCGCGACATCATCAACGGCCTCGTCGTACTGGCTGCAGTGATCACGTTGCGCGACAAGAAAGCTTGATTGATCGATGGAGCCGACTATGAAGCAATAAACGCGTTGCGGTGATTGGATCGGGGCGGATCGGCCGCGCGTGGGCGATCGTGTTCGCGCGCGCGGGCTTCGAGGTCCGGCTTCACGACGCCGATCGCGCGATGCTCGATGGCGCGATTCCGTCCATCCGCGAGAGCGTCGCCGATCTGCGGGAATACGGTCTGATCGATGAGCCGGATGAGCGGTTCGTGTCGCGTGTGAAGACCTGCGAAAAACTCGCCGACGCCGTGCATCGATGTCGATCTGGTGCAGGAGAACATCGCGGAGATCGTGGAGGTCAAGCGCACGTTGTTCGCCGAACTGGACAAGCTGACGCGCCCCGACACGCTGCTGGCCAGTTCGACCTCGGGCCTGCCTGCTTCCACCTTTACGGAAGAGCTTGCCGGGCCGCGCGCGTTGCCTCGTCGCGCATCCGGTGAATCCGCCTTCGCTCGTGCCGCTGGTCGAACTATGCGGCGCGCCGTGGACCTCGCCCGAGACGCTGGCTCGCGCGCGTGCGTTGTACGAAGAGGCTGGCCAGCAGCCTGTCGTCGTCACGCGCGAGATACCGGGTTTCCTGCTGAACCGCCTGCAAGGCGTGCTGCTCGATGAAGCGTTGAGCCTCTACGCACGCGGCTACGCAAGCGCCGCCGATCTCGATACCGTGATGCGCGACGGCCTCGGACTGCGCTGGTCGTTCATGGGTCCGTTCGAAACCATCGATCTGAATGCGCCCGGTGGCGTGCAGGATTACGCGGCGCGTTATGGCGCGATGTACCGCTCGTTTGCGAAAGACAGCGTGCCGTTCGACTGGTCGCCAGAAAGCATCGCGCGGCTCGATGCCGAGCGTCGCGACGTCTTGCCTCGCGACGAGATAGAAAGCCGCAGCCGCTGGCGTGATCGGCGGCTGATGGCGTTGCTCGCGCATCGCCGGGCGACTGTCGAAGTCCGATGACGACAAGAGTTCATAACCGGAGACAGCAATGATCGAAACCCGCCTGATCGTCGATGCCAACAATCATCTTGGTGAAGGGCCGCTATGGGATGTGAAGGAACAGCGCCTTTACTGGATCGACAGCACCGCTGCCGAAATCAGCAGTTGCCGCGCTGACGGCAGCGACATGCGGCGCTATTTCGTGCCGCGCCATATTGGCTCGATGGCGTTGCGCGAGCAGCGGCGGCGCCGTGGTCGCGCTTGCGAACGGCCTGCATTTCTACGACTTCGACGCGCAGACGGTCAAGCTCATTGCCGACCCGGAAAGCGACGATCCCGAGACGCGTTTCAACGACGGCAAGGTGGACCGGCGAGGGCGGTTTATCGCCGGGACGATGGCCTATGACTTCGACCGTTACGACGCCGATCGCGGCCAGCGTTCCGAGCCGCAGCGGCGCGTTGTATCGGCTCGACACCAATGGCCAGGTGACGCGGCTGGACGGCGGCATCAGTTGTTCGAACGGACCGTGCTGGAGCCCGGACAACCGCACCTTCTATTTCACCGATACCTACGACAAGCAGATGTACGCGTACGACTACGACATCGAGACCGGCGCGGTGGCGAACCGGCGCGTGTTTGCATCGGCGCGTGATATGGCGGGAACGTTCGACGGCGCGACCGTCGATGCCGAAGGTTATGTCTGGTCGGCGCTCGTGTTCGGCGGACGGATTTTGCGATTCGCGCCGGACGGCACGCTCGATCGCGTTGTGCCATTCCCTGTGCGCAACCTGACGAGCGTGATGTTCGGCGGACCGGATCTGGACATTCTTTTCGTCACGACGATGGGCCGCCCGATGTGGGGCATTCCGCAAAAGGAACGCGACAAAGGCGGCTTGTTCGCTATCACCGGGCTGGGCGTGAAAGGCTTGCCGGAGCCGCGCTTCGCTGGTTAGCCATCGATGCGTGCCGCTTGAATCGACCTGGCGGCACGCGTCCTTAAATACCGAGCACGTTAGCGCCAATACACGGATCGATGCCGCGTTCCAGCCGCTTCGCGTGGACCAGCAAGGTGATTTCCATCGACCCCGTGCCGACTTCAAGATCCAGTAAATGGCCACCGAACGTGTTGAAATTCTTATCGCCCGCAATGCCGTGCGCGTGGATGGACGGCTTGCCTTCCTTCCACGCGACCGACCCCACAATGCTGCCCATCTCGACATTGCGGAACGTCTTCGAATCGAAGGCTTTCTTGCTGGCGTCCCAGAAACCGAAGGTCGCGTGCCCGAAGCCGATCGCGCTCAGGCTTGCAGCGGGTATCGATTCGGCTACAGCAAATTTGCTTAGTTGTTCGAACACGTTGTCGCCCATGCGCAGCACCATCATGTAACCCGTCGGCGTCCTGATGTAGCGGCGCTGTACGTCGCTGCCGCCCGCCGCGATCACGCCCGCTTCGCATTCGGCAAGCGATGTTTCGGGACTGGTCTGCGCAAAAACCGTTTTTGTCATGAGCCCGCCGACTGCCGCGCCTGCCGATAGTGCCGCGACGCTTTTGAAAAAGTGCCGGCGCATGTAGCTGTCTTCCATTCGCTCCTCCGTTGATCTTGTTGTACCGGTATCCGGTTGTCCCGGAGTGTAGGCAAGAGCGCGTTCAGCGACTATTGACAGCTTCGACTAGCGTTATAACCTCGGCTCATGCTGCGCCGCCGGCGTCTTCGCCAAGACCCGTCTCAGCCGCTCGGGCCGGTTCGAGCAAGGCATCGGCGAGCATCTTAGCGCCGGGTGAAAGCGGTGCGGCACGCCGCGTAACGAGCTCATACGGCTCGCTTCTTGAGCCGAGTTCTAGCGGCAACATGCAGGTAATGCCGTGCCGCGTGCAGAACTTCGCGACGTCGATGGACACCAGCGCGACCAGCGACGGATTCTTTTGCAGCAGTGAAAGCGTGGCGAATGCCGAGGTGGTTTCGAGCAGGTAGACCGGAAAGCGGATGCCGGCGTCGTGGAACTCGCGCTCGAGCAAGAGGCGCATCGGCATGTTCGCGCGATAAACCACCCAGCGATAGTCAGCGAGATCACTGAGCATCACGCGTTCGACGTGACCGAGCGGATGCGCGACATTGGCAATGACCGCAAGCGTCTCCTCCTGGACGTCGACGCTGTCGTAGAGATACGGCGTCTGGCTCACGCTCGTGCGGCAGATGGCGAGATCTAGCCGCCCGGCATCGATCAGACTGAGCAGCGTCGCACTCGTGTCCTCCACAATTTCCACCGACATCTCCGGGTGCCTGGCGAGCACCGCCGAGACCGCTTCGGTCAGCAACGGCACCGCGCCCATGATCACGCCGACCGATACCCGTCCGCCATATCCCCGCATGATCCCGACGATTTCCTCCCGCAGATGCGCGAGGTCGGTCTGGATCAGCCGCGCGTAGCGGATCACGCAGTGCCCGACTGCGTTGGGCTCCAGGCCCCGGTTTGTCCGCACGAACAACGGCGTGCCGAAGGTGGTTTCGATTTCCGCCAGCGCCTTGCTCGCGCCGGGCTGCGTGAGCGCCACCTGGCGCGCCGCATTCAGCAAGGAGCCGTGATCGCCGAGCGCGACCAGCAGGCGCAATTGCTTGATGTGCAGGCGGGAAATGATTGAGTTGAGCGTTGGAGTCGGGGTCATCAGGCTTGAGCAAAAGTTATAGCTGTATCAATTGTTGTCAATATCGGGAGCAAACGGCCGCGCCTATACTGCCTCACCAGATCGCCGGTTGGTAAAGGTCCTGAGACATGGTTTACCCGATGGTCACGTGGGTTCACCAAGCAGCAAAGGTCTCGTCCGGATAACTCCTTATATAACTCTCGCTCATTATTATGTCGCTCATCAACTACATCACGCAGATCCAGTTCGACTTCGGCGCGGTCAGGCTCCTGAAGAGCGAGTGCGAACGTATAGGCATTCGCCGGCCGCTGATCGTGACCGACCCCGGCATCAAGGCCGCAGGCATCGTGGACAAGGTGCTCGACGCGCTCGGGCAGGGCGCTTCCGTGCCGATGTACGACCGCACCCCGCCCAACCCGAACGAGAGCGCCGTGCGCGAAGCCGTGGCGCTGTACCAGCAGTTCGAATGCGACGGCATCATCGCGGTGGGCGGCGGTTCGTCAATCGATCTGGCCAAGGGCGTGGCTGTTTGCGCGACGCATCCCGGCCCGTTGCTGAGCTTTGCGGTGATCGAGGGCGGAGCCGCGCGGATCACGTCGGCGACCGCGCCGGTGATCGCCATTCCGACCACCGCGGGCACCGGCAGCGAAGTCGGGCGCGGCGCGATCCTGATTCTCGACGATGGCCGCAAGGTCGGCGTGATCTCGCCTTACGTCGTGCCGAAAGCGGCGATCTGCGATCCGGAACTCACGCTGAATCTGCCGGCAGGAATGACGGCGGCGACCGGCATGGACGCCATCGCGCACTGCATTGAAACTTTCCTTGCGCCGGTGTTCAACCCGGCAGCCGACGGGATTGCGCTCGATGGCTTGTGGCGCGCGTGGCGGCATATCGAACGCGCGACGCGCGAGCCCCATGACCGCGTCGCGCGGCTCAACATGATGAGCGCGTCGATGCAAGGCGCGCTCGCGTTCCAGAAGGGGCTCGGCTGCGTGCATAGCCTGAGCCATTCACTCGGCGGGATCAATCCGCGACTGCATCACGGCACGCTGAACGCGATTTTCCTGCCGGCTGTCATCGACTTCAATAGTGACGCGCCCAGCGTTCAAAGCGAAGGCAAGCTCGGCCGTCTTGCTCAGGCGATGGAGCTTGCGTCGCCGGATCAGATCGGCGCTTCGATCCGCGATATGACCCGTCGCCTCGGCTTGCCTCTCGGCCTCGCCCAACTTGATGTAACCCACGATATGTTCGGCCGTATTGTCAGCGGCGCGCTGAAGGATCACAGCCACAAGACGAACCCGCGGCTGGCATCGGAAGAAGACTATGAGCGCATGCTCGAGCATTCGATGTAAAAAAATACCCTGTACTCCGAACATTTAATGAAAGGCAGTCATGCAAACGCAAATCATCGTTGAGCGTGAAGAGGCGATCGCCACGATCACGCTGAACAATCCCGACAAGATGAATGTGCTCACGCTCGCAATGTGGCGTGATCTCGGCACGGCCATGAAAACGCTCTCCGACGACGATACCGTGCGCTGCGTTGTTCTCAGAGGCGCCGGGCAAAAGGCCTTCGCGGCAGGCGCGGACATCCGCGAATTCGCGGCCACTCGCTCGAACAAGGCGCAAGCCCGCGAGTACGCACAGATCACCAAGCAGTCGATGTCAGCAATCGCGGACTGCCGTCATCCGGTAGTCGCGATGATCCACGGCGCTTGCGTAGGCGGCGGGCTTGAAATTGCGTCGCTCTGCGATATCCGCATCTGCGGTGAATCAAGCCGCTTCGGCGCACCCATCGGCCAACTCGGGCTGACCATGTCTTTCGATGAACTCGGCGCGGTGATCGCGCTCGCCGGACGTCCGGTCGCACTCGAGATGCTGCTGGAAGGGCGCATCTACAACGCGCAGGAAGCCTGCGTGAAGGGCCTGGTCTCGCGCGTGGTAGCCGACGATGCAGTAGAAGCTGAAACGCTCGCTACCGCAGGGCGCATCAGCCGGGGTGCACCGCTCGTCGCACGCTGGCACAAGCAGGCCGCGCGCCGCTTAGCCGACCCGGCGCCTCTGTCCGCCGATGAAATCGAAACGAGTTTCGACTGCTTCGACACCGAGGATTTGCGCATCGGCGTGGCGGCATTCGAAGCGAAGTCAAAACCAACTTTCATAGGGAAATGACCATGGGTCCGTTAAGTGGAATGAAGGTGATCGAACTGGCTCACATCATGTCGGGCCCGGTGTGCGGGATGATGCTCGCCGACATGGGCGCCGACGTCATCAAGGTCGAGAAGGTCCCCGACGGCGACGATTCGCGCCGTTTCTCACCGATCCTGCCGAGCGGCGAATCGGCGTCGTTCATGATCGTCAATCGCAACAAGCGCGGCATCGGCCTGAACCTGAAGAGCGCGCGTGGCCGCGACGTCCTTGAGCGCCTGCTGAAAGACGCGGACGTCGTCACGGAAAATTATCGTGCGGGCACGATGGAGAAATTCGGGCTCGGTTACGAGACGCTCAAGACGCTCAACCCCGGTCTCATCTACTGTGCGATCTCGGGTTACGGACGCACCGGTCCGTACGGTGAGAAGGGCGGCTTCGACCTGATCGCGCAGGGCATGAGCGGCATGATGAGCATGACAGGCGAAGAGGGCCGCGAGCCGATCAAGGCAGGCTCACCCGTCGCCGATATCAACTCCGGCATTCTCGCCGCGCTCGGCATTGCCGCAGCGTATGTGGAAAAACTGCGCACAGGGCGCGGCCAGATGGTGGACACGTCGCTCTTCGAAGCCGGCCTCCAGCAGATGTACTGGCCCGCGGCCAGCTACCTCGCCGACGGCACGATCCTGCCCAAGATGGGATCGGCGAATTCCACCAGTGCGCCGTACCAGGTGTTTCGTACCCTCGATGGCTGGATCAATATCGGTGCGGCGAACCAGAGCAACTACGAGCGTTTGCTCGATGTGCTCGACGCTCCGCAACTCGCGGCCGATCCGCGTTTCGCGACCAACGCGTCACGCCTTGCGCATCGTCAGGAACTCGTCGACATCCTGACAGCGCGGCTCGTCCAGCGCACGACCGACGCCTGGATGGTGGAGTTCGATCGCATCGGCTTGCCGGCTGGGCCCGTGCTGGATATTGCAGCGGCTCTCGCGCATCCGCAGACGCTTGCACGCGACATGGTCGTGGAGACGGATCATCCGACTGCGGGCAAGGTACGCGGGCTTGGGCTGCCGATTCACTTTTCGGGCGCAGAGCGCAGCGCGAGCCGGCCGGCGCCTTTGCTTGGCCAGCACACGCGCGAAGTCCTCGCGGAGTTTGGATATTCCGAACGCGAAGTGACGGAGTTGATCGACGAACGGGCAGTGGTGGCACAGGCTTGACCTGGAGTACAAGCAGCGTACAAGCAGCAATTCACACGAGTACCACGAGACACGATCCATCGTGCGGTACGACAGAACAATCACGGAGACAGACATGACTCAAACCCTGACGCGCCGCACCTTCATTGCTTCTGCCGGAGCCGTGGCAGCGGCTACGCTGCTACCCACGCGCGTGTTCGCGCAGAGCGCACCTATCACGCTGAAATACGCGAGCAGCCTGCCGGACCGGCATCCGCTCAACACGCGCATGAAGGAAGCGGCCGCCGCGATCAAGAAGGAAACCAATGGTCGCGTCGACTTGCAGATCTACGCCAACGCGCAGATGGGCGGCGACACCGACATGCTCTCGCAAGTGCGCGCGGGCGGCGTCGATTTCATTCCGCTGCCCGGCGCGATTCTCTCGACGCTGGTCCCGGTCGCGTCGATAGAAAGCGTGCCCTTCGCCTTCAAGAATTACGACGATGTCTGGGCCGCGATGGACGGCGGTCTCGGCCAGTACGTCCGGGCAGAGGCCGCGAAAGTCGGTCTCATTGCAATGGATAAGATCTGGAACAACGGCTTCCGCCAGATCACGAGTTCAACGCGTCCCATCCGCACGCCTGCGGACCTGAAGGGCTTCAAGATTCGCGTACTGGTTAGTCCGCTCTGGACCTCGATGTTCAAGACCCTGGGCGCCGCGCCCACGGGCATCAGCATCAATGAAACGTATTCGGCGCTCCAGACCAAAGTGGTCGAAGGTCAGGAAAACCCACTAGTCGTGGTGGAAGCGGCACGCTTCTATGAGGTGCAGAAATACTGTTCCATGACCGATCACATCTGGTCCGGCTTCTGGCTGCTCGCGAGCGGCAAGACGTGGCCGAACCTGCCGAAGGACGTGCAGGCTATCGTCGCGCGCAACATCAACGCGGCAGCTCTCGCGCAGCGGGCCGAGGTGATCAACCTGAACGCCAGCCTCGAACCCGCGCTCACCGCGAAGGGCGTCACCTTCAACAAAGTCGATCAGCAGGCATTTCGCGCCGACCTTCAGAAGAAGGGTTTTTACGCGGACTGGAAGAAGAAGTACGGCGATACGTCATGGTCGTTGCTTGAAAAATACGCCGGCCAGCTTTCCTGATTTCACGATTGCCGTTTTTCCCAAGGAAGGGGCACGACTATGAGCGTCGATATCCGTATGGCAAAAATTCCGCAGACCGTTGCGTTCAAAGAGGGCAACGCCATCGCCCGGCTGGGCTGGCTGCTCGAGACGGTCATCCGCTGGTCTACTGAACTTACCGCCGCCGCACTCGTGGTGGCGGAGATTCTATTGCTGTTCGCAAACGTGTTTTATCGATACGCGCTGCACGACCCGCTCGTGTGGGGCGATGAACTGGCGTCGTTGCTTTTCATCTGGCTCGCGATGCTCGGTTCCGTGATTGCATTGCGGCGCGGCGAGCATATGCGGCTCACCACGTTCATGGCGCGGCTCGGGCCGCCGCAACGCCAGTTCGCCGATACCTTCGGCGCCGTAGTGGTGATCGCGTTCATCCTCTCGCTCTTGCAACCGGCGTGGGATTACACCAGCGAAGAGTGGGCCATCACAAGCGCCGCGCTCGAAATTCCGAATGCGTTTCGCGTCGCGGCCATCTCGGTGGGCCTGAGCCTGATGCTCGCCATCTCGGTCGCGCGTCTGATGGAGCGGGCGAGGGCGCGGCACTTTTTTATTTCGGTGATTGTCGTGGGCGGAGTGGCCGCAGCGCTCTTCGCCGGCAAGACAGCCATGACGTCGCTGGGCAACTGGAACCTCGTGCTGTTCTTCGTCGTCGGCGTGATGTTCATGGTCGTGATCGGCGTACCGATCATGGTCGCCTTCGGCTTGTCCACGGTTGCCTATCTGACAACCGTGACCGCGACGCCCATGCTCGTGGTGGTTGGCCGTATCGATGAAGGCATGTCGGGACTGATCCTGCTCGCTATCCCCTTGTTCGTTTTCCTGGGCGCGCTGATTGAAGCGATGGGCATGGCCAACGCCATGATCCGTTTCCTCGCTTCGATGATCGGGCACTTGCGCGGTGGTCTTTCCTACGTGTTGATCGGCGCGATCTATCTGGTCTCGGGCATCTCCGGTTCCAAGGCCGCCGACATGGCCGCAGTCGCGCCCGCACTGTTCCCGGAAATGAAAAACCGCGGTGAAGACGAGAACGAACTCGTCGCCATGCTGAGTGCATCGGGTGCGATGTCCGAGACAATTCCGCCGAGCCTCGTGCTGATTACTATCGGTTCGGTCACGGGTGTCTCCATCTCCGCATTGTTCACGGGCGGCTTCATGCCGGCTGTTGTCGGTGCGATTGCGATGGCCGCCGTCATCTGGCTGAAGAACCGCAAACGCGATACGCAAGGCGCGGTGCGTGCGGCGCCGTCCGAGGTCGGGCGAGCGTTTCTCATCGCGTTGCCGGCGCTTGCGTTGCCGTTCGTGATTCGCGCGGCGGTGGTGGAGGGGATTGCAACGGCGACGGAAGTCGCATCGGTAGGCGTGGCTTATACGTTTGTTGTCGGGCTGCTGTTTTATCGATGCTTCGACTGGAAAAGGCTCTATCCAATCCTCGTCAGCACGGCGTCGCTGTCGGGCGCGATCCTGATCATCATCGGTTGCGCGACTGCCATGGCGTGGGCGCTTACGCAGTCCGGATTCTCGCGGCAGCTTGCCGAACTGATGTCCGCCGCACCCGGCGGTTCCACTGGCTTCCTGGTGATCTCCGCTGTTGCCTTCGTGCTGCTCGGCAGCTTCCTGGAAGGCATTCCGGCCATCGTCTTGTTTGGACCGTTGTTGTTTCCGGTTGCGCGGACGATGGGCATCAACGAAGTGCATTACGCGATGGTCGCGGTGTTCGCCATGGGTCTCGGTCTCTTCGCGCCACCGTTTGGCGTGGGCTTCTATGCGGCTTGCGCGATCGCGAAAGTGGACCCCGATGGCGCGATGAAACGCGTCTGGCCTTACCTCGGCGCGCTCTTTGTCGCGCTGCTGATCCTCGTCGCCGTGCCGTGGGTGTCGATCGGCTTTTTGCCCGCCGCCTGAGATGCGCTTTTTGAAACTTGTTATGGAAACAACCCGATGATCCGCGAGACCTTGCACATTGGAATGACGGAAACACGAAAGCTTGAAGTGGACCGCTCGCGGACCATCTCGTTTCTAGGCGATGACCTGCGCGTTTATGCAACGCCTCAGCTCGTCAACGACATCGAACAGGTGTGTCTGGATTTTCTGCTTGCGCATGTTGATGACGGCGAAAACTCGGTGGGCTCGGCTATCGATATCAAGCATACCGGCGCGACGCTGCAGGGTATGAAGGTGGACATAGAGGTGAGGGTGGTGAGCATCGAAGGCCGTGCAGTGACCTTCGATGTCAGCGCGCGAGACGCCATGGAACAGATATGCAGCGGCACGCATACGCGCTTTGTGGTGAACATCGACAAGCTGAAGCAACGCGTCGCTGCGAAAGCCCGCAGCGCGGCAGAGATCGTTTGAATACTGGAACGCCTATAAACATGCTGACCTTGCACGAGCGCAACGGACTTGAGAATCATGCGAGCCAGGACGCACTTCCGCTCATCGATGCGCATCATCATTTGTGGGACCTGAACGAGGGCCGCTATCCGTGGTTACAAGACGAGTACCACGACGATTTTTTCCTCGGCGACTACCACGCGATCCGGCAGGATTTCGGTGCGGCGGAGTTCTTGCGGGTCACGTCGAATCAGCGGGTGATCGGCAGCGTCCATGTTGAAGCTGAACGTTCGCGCGACGAGCAGGTGGCTGAAACGCGTTGGCTGCATCAGGTTCACGAGCGCTTCGGTTTTCCGAACGCGGTGGTAGCGCATGCGTGGTTTCATCGCGATGATTGCGCCGAGATTCTCGCGCAGCACGCGCAGTTTCCCCTGGTGCGCGGGATTCGCTCGAAGCCGGTGACGTCGAGTACGCCAGGTCACTCGGTGGCCGGGCAGGCCGGCACGATGCAAGATCCCGCATGGCTTGACGGCTTCGCGCTGCTCGAGCAATTCAACCTGTCGTGGGACCTAAGAGTCCCACCTTGGCATCTGCCCGAAGCCGCTGAAGTGGCCGCTGCGTTTCCGCGCATTCGTATCGCACTCAATCATGCCGGGTTCGCATGGGACCGCAGTGAAACCGGATTGCGATGCTGGCGCGGCTGGATGGAGACGCTTGCCGCGCAACCGAACGTGCATGTGAAGTTATCGGAGTTCGGGCTCAAGGATGAGCCGTGGGATTACGAAAGCAATCGCAAGATTGTGGAGAACGTGGTCGCCATCTTCGGACATGCACGCTGCATGTTCGCAAGCAACTATCCGGTGGCGAGCCTTCGCGCGACTTACGACACCATCGCCGATGGACTCGCGCGCATGCTCGAACCGCTCGGCCGCGAGGCGCAGGAACGCGTGTTCTACAAGAACGCGCAGCAGTTTTATCGCATTGGAGTATAAGGACACGAACGATGAGCCTGGAGCAATCAATCACAGACTGGCGCGCACAGTTCCTTGAGACCCGCCACGACGACGACTTGCCGATCGCCGATGCCCATCAGCATTTCTTCGATATCGAAACGAACTACTACCCGTGGTTGTGCGACCGCCCCTTGGTACCGTTTCGCTACGGCAATTATGAAAGCATCTGCCGAAACTTTTTGCCCGCTGCTTACCGTGCGCAATGCGGGCACCATAAGGTCGTGAAAACGGTTCTGATCGAAGGCGAGTGGGACCCGCGCGATCCGCTGGGTGAGTTGCGCTGGGTCGATGAACTCGCAAGCAAGGAGGGCTTTCCCCACGCGATGTCCGCGCAAGCGTGGCTCGATCGGGAAGATATCGCGAGCGTGCTGGCAGTCTATGGCGCGCATCCACTTGTGAAAGGCATTCGCCACAAGCCGGCGGCCGTGGCGCGCGAAGCGTACAGCGACAATTTCCGTGCGCCGGGTTCCATGCGCGATACGAAATGGCGCGACGGTTATGCGCTGCTTGCGCAGCACGACCTTATGTTCGAGTTGCAGGTCTTCTGGTGGCATCTGGCGGAGGCGGCCGAACTGGCGCGCGATTTTCCCGAGACGCAGATTGTAGTGAACCACACGGCGCTGCCGGCGGATCGTAGTGCCGAGGGTCTGGCCGGCTGGCGCGCGGCGCTCGAGTTGCTAGCCCGCGAGCCGAATGTGCATCTGAAAATATCGGGGATATGCATACCTGGACAACGCTGGAGCGTGGCAATGAACGGCCCGGTGGTGCTCGATGCAATCAGTATTTTCGGCGTTGATCGCTGTTCGTTCGCGAGCAACTTTCCCGTCGATGGCGTGGTGGATTCGCTGACCGATATCTTCGACGGCTTCAAGTCGATCGTGCAACAGTTCTCGCCGGAAGACCGCCTTCGGTTATTCCATGACAATACGGTGCGGGTGTATGAGGTGTGAGGCGGCATTAAGGGGGCTTCACGCGATAAAAGAATTCGAACACAATGCGTGACGGAGTCCGCTTGCAAGCTGGAGTGAATCCCCGCCCATCCACCTTCATCGACCTTTGTGACGACCCTCCCACTTTCCGCCATTCGCACGCTGCATCTCAGCGCACAGGGTTTGCTCAGTCCGCCGCGCCGCAAAGCGGTGAAAACCGATGTGCTTGCCGCCATCCGGCGCATGGCGCATCTGCAGATAGACACGATTCATGTCGTCGCGCGCAGTCCGTATCTGGTGCTGTTCAGCCGCCTTGGCGCCTATCCGCAGCAATGGCTCGACGAACATCTCGCCGAAGGCAAACTTGTTCGAATACTGGTCGCATGAAGCCTGTTTCGTGCCGATTGAAGACTATGGCTTGCTGCGTCACCGGATGCTGGATCCATCGGGAATGGGCTGGAAATATGCCGCCGACTGGCACGCGCGCCACGCAGATGAAATCGACCTCTTGCTCGCGGGCATTCGCGCTAACGGGCCGGTTCGTTCGGCGGACTTCGTGCGCAAGGACGACAGTGGAGGAGGGTGGTGGAATTGGAAGCCTGAGAAGCGGCATCTCGAAGTACTGTTTGCAATTGGCAAGCTGATGGTCGCTGAACGGCGCAATTTTCATCGGGTCTACGACTTGTCTGAACGCGTTCTACCAGACTGGGACGACGCTCGCGATCTACCCACCGCTGAAGATGCACAGCTTGAACTCTTGCGGCGGTCCTGCCGCGCGCTGGGTGTGATCCGTGCCGATTGGGCCGCGGATTATTATCGGCTGACGCGTCGTCCGTATGCCGCGCAATTGCACGCGCTTGCCGATGCGGGCGAATTGATTCCGGTGCGCGTGGAGGGCTGGAAAGAGGACGTTTTCGTGCATCCGGAGCAGGGCGGATTGATCGACGATGCCGCCAGCGGGCGCTTGCGTTCCACCGTGACCACGTTGCTCTCGCCGTTCGATCCCGTCGTCTGGGACAGGAAGCGCGCCGTGACATTGTTTGATTTCGACTACGCGATCGAATGCTATACGCCGGCGGAAAAACGCAAGTACGGCTATTTCTGCCTCCCCATTCTGAATCGCGGACGCTTGATCGGCAGAATTGATGCCAAGGCGCATCGGACGAGCGGCGTATTCGAGCTGAAGTCGGTGCACATTGAGCCTGGTGTGAAAACCGGTGCGGGGCTTGTTGCAGATCTTCGTCGAGCCGTGGAGCGTTGTGCGCAATGGCACGGGACACCCGAGGTTGTTGTTACGTCGGCGCCGGCGGAACTGGTTTCCGGATTGATGGCGCAAGCTTAGTTGGCGCGCCGTGCATGTTGAGCTTACTCGCCAGTTACTTCCCGATGACGCTGACCATGCCCCCGAATTGTATCTGTAACGGGCGCGACGCCGGCGGCATTCTCCAATCATCAGGCTTCTCTTAGAGATTCAATTCCCGACACGCCAGACACACTCGAGATACAAACTGGTCGTATTCTCACGGTTGAAGCAAACCTCAAAGGAGAATACCCATGTCGGATAAAATCAACCCTGACCGTCGCCGTTTCCTCGGCACCGCGGCTATTACCATCGGTGCTGCAGAGTTCGCCTTGAGCGGACTGGCTCGTGCGCAGACCAGTCCTAAGCAGTCCGCTTCAATTGCTGCCGCGGCAGCATCCAGCGCATCGTTCAGCAACATCAAACAGATCAACGCCGGCACGCTCGATATCGGCTATGCCGAGAGCGGTCCGCAAACAGGCCCCGTGGTTATCCTGCTGCACGGATGGCCGTACGACATTCATAGTTTCGTCGATGTCGCTCCGTTGCTGGCAGCCGCCGGCTACAGGGTGATCGTCCCGCATCTGCGCGGCTACGGCACCACGCGCTTTCTTTCGGCCAGCACGCCCCGCAATGGTCAGCAGTCGGTTGTGGCTGTCGACGTTATTGCGTTGATGGACGCGCTCAAGATCCAGACGGCGATCCTCGGCGGTTTCGACTGGGGCGCGCGCACGGCCTGCATTGTCGCGGCGCTGTGGCCCGAGCGCTGCAAGGCGCTGGTCTCTGTAAGCGGTTATCTAATAGGTAACCAGGAAGCCGGCAAGCACCCGTTGCCGCCAAAGGCTGAGTACGCATGGTGGTACCAGTATTACTTTGCCACGGAACGTGGCCAGGAAGGCTACGACAAAAACCGGCGCGACTTTGCGAAGCTCATTTGGCAGACCGCCTCGCCGAAATGGAACTTCGATGCCGCCACGTTTGATCGCAGCGCGGTGTCCTTCGACAATCCGGACCACGTCGCCATCGTGATTCACAACTACCGCTGGCGTCTGGCCCTCGCTGCAGGCGAGCCGCAATACGACGACCTGGAAAAGCGGCTCGCTACAGGTCCGGTGATCAGCGTGCCCACGATCACCCTTGAAGGGGATTCCAATGGTGCGCCGCACCCGGAGCCCGCATCGTATCGCAACAAATTCTCGGGTAAGTATGCACAGCGAACCATCGGCGGCGGCGTCGGCCACAACTTGCCGCAGGAAGCGCCGAAGGCCTTTGCTGACGCCGTGATTGAAGTCGCCAGTTATTGAACGATTGAACGACCCCGGATGGGAGATGTTCAGGATAAGCTTTAATAGGAAGGTCTCCTTTCCGGTTTTTGTTCGGAATTTTTTGCAGGCCCTTAACCTCAACTATGCTGCTACTTGATATTCGTAGTAGGGCATAAAGGGATCATCGAGGATCGCGTACTGAGCCGCAAGATTCGCCGGATCGGGATTGAGCCACGCATCGACGTGCTCAGGCTTGATCGGGACAATGCAGCGATCATGTCCTGCAATAGCGATTTCGGGCGGAGGGTCAGCAGTAATGATCGCAAAAGAAAGCAGATCGGATTCTCCCTTGCCTTTCCAGCGCGACCACAGACATGCGACGAGCAGGTCCTGGCTCAGTTTTGGCATGAACTGAAGAACGACATTTTCATCCTTTTCGCCGTCGGCCAGCTCGCGGCGTTCCAGCTTGTGGCGGCTCACATTCTCGTAGAAAGTGTTGACGATCATCAGGCCGTGCGAATGGCCGAAAAGGTCTTTCCAGAAACCCTCCAGATTGTCGCGGCGAGCGTTGTAGGTGCCGGGGTATTTTGTATCGTAGAACGCAGGCTTTCCGGCCGGTCGACATTGATAGCGCATTGGCTTGATCATGCGCCGGCCGTTTTCGACGACCATGACGGGCGCGTACTGGCCGGGAAAAATGCGCGAATCGCTCTGCGTCAAAACCGTGCGCCGAATATCTGCCAGCTTGGCTTTCGTCCACGCAATCTTGTCAGTGGCAATGCGCTTGCTCTCGGTGGCCGCCTTGGTCGGTTTCGTCTGAAGCGAGAGCTCGGCATCGGCTAAGCGCGTCTGCTGCTTGACGAGATCCTGCTCCAGCTTCGCAATCTGATCCGCGTCGAATGCGTCGATCGACATCTTGATGCGGCGCTCGTTGTCCGTGGTGGGGTCGGAGAAGGGAATTCCCATCGCCCTCGGAATCTTGATCTTGCTACCGGTCTGGCGATCCCAGTACAGCCGCACGAATTCATGGATGTCGATGTCCGCGCCGAACATCCTTTTGTATCGTCGGAAGTCCGCCTCGATCTGAGCCGAATAGCACATGTCGCGTATCTCCCCAGCTTGAAGCCACGCAGTGGCGTGAATATCAGCTTAAAGCCGATTTATCGTCGCGTGGCGTTATTCGTGAATACGGTGGGCTTTGGACGCGGACGGGCGCAGGACGGAGGGAATATGTTTTGGCTCTGCGGTCTATCCATTATTAATTTTACATAACATAAATTATCGAGATTTTTATTGTCGCGGCTTTTTAGGAATGTCCGGTTCTGCCCGGGTTCCGGCCGACCCCAAACCAACAGCGACGCGATCCTACAAAGTCCGATGAGTCTTCCGCCACGATCCTGTCAACGGCCGTGCCAGTCAACGAACATCTCGCAGGCCCCAAAAATGAGCATTCACGTTGCCGAGAATAACGAAACATGGCAAACCAAAAAGGGATGAAAATGACCGTCGCAGCATCGACCCAAAGAAACGACTGGCAAGCTCCCGACGCTCGGTTTCCACACACACCGGACGCCATCGGCCTCACTGGAAGTCGACTGAGAATAAAACACCATGCCATCCCGCGACCCCGCTCATTTCCTGCCATCTTTCGTCTGGCATGCTGCTCCCGACGGCCGCATTGAATATGTGAATCCGTGGACGTGCAGCTATCTCGGCCTGGCAGCAGAAACTTTGCGCGGCATGCACTGGAAGGCCTTCGTGCATCCTGACGACATGGCGCCGGTGATCGATTCCTGGGGCACCATGCAGCGCGGCGCCACGCTTCAGGCCGTCGACGTCAGGATTCGCCGTGCCGATGGCCTGTATCGCTGGCATACGCTGCATCTGCAAGTCATTCGCGACGATGGCGGCAGCATCGTGCAGGCTATCGGCGTTGCCATCGACATTCATCACTGCAAGCACGCGTGGGAGCTGTACGAAACTAGCGAGCGCCGCTTGCAAGCGGCCTTTGAGGGAGCCCGGCTGGGCGCATGGGAATGGGACACCGAGACCGGCGTGGTCCGAATGACTTCACAACTAACCCATATCTACGACTTCCCTGCCAGCACCGAATCCGCGACGCCTGACGAACTTTGGCGGCGGATACCTTTCGACTATCAGCCAAGATTCCAGGCCGAACTCGCGAAGGCCCTGAACGACCGGCACCCTTTCCAGATCGACTATCCGATCGTCGCGGCAAATGGTTCGTGGCGATGGTTGCGCATGCGAGGCGAGACCGAGTACACGGAAGAAAGCGAGTTGCGGCGCGTGTATGGCGTAACGTTTGACATCAGCGAGCAACGTGAAAGCGATGAGCGCCTCGCCATGAGCGAGCGGCGCTACCGCGCACTCGTGGAAGCGACAACCGCGCTTGTCTGGTCAGCCGATCCAAACGGCGACATCCTTTTGTCGGACAGCCAGTGGGAACGTTTCACCGGTCGGCCGCCGGAGAGCCACGCGGGCGCCGGCTGGTTTGATGCGGTGCATCCTGACGACCGGGAAGAAGCCCGGCGCCAATGGGCTCGCTCGGTGATGATGCAGACCCCGCATGACCTGACATTCCGCATGCGGCGGCACGACGGTGTGTATCGGATGGTTCGCGCTTACGCAGCGCCGCTATACGACGAAAGCGGCCGCTTGCAGGAGTGGTTCGGCACTACCACCGATGTCACCGAGCAGTACGAAGCAAAAGCCGCCATTGAAGAGCGCAACCTGCGGCTGACCGTGGCCATGGACGCCGCCAACATGACGATCATGTCCCTGGATCTCGCGACCTGGACGCTCTCGTGGGAAGGTGGCCTCGCGTCCGCGAGTCCTTGCCAGGAAAGAACTCTTTCCTACGAAGCCGCGCTCAATCATGTCAACGTTGAAGACCGGGCTGGACTGGACACGTTTCTTACGCATTTGGCGGGTGGTCAAGAGACCGGCTTTCAATTCGAATTTCGCCTTCTGCTCGATGGACTCGACGGACGCGAAGGACGCGAGCGCTGGATGCATGGCAGCGCCCTGCTCCATCGCACCGTTCAAGGGCATCCGCTGCGCATCATCGGCAGCCTGATCGACATCACCGACCGCAAGCGTATGGAACTGATGCTGCGTGAAACCGATCGTCGCAAAGACGAGTTTCTCGCGATGCTCGCGCACGAGTTGCGTAATCCGCTCGCACCGTTACGCACGGCTATTGCGCTGATACAGAAGACGGGACTCGCCGACCCGCAGGTTCAGGACCTTGTCGGCCTGATGCGGCGTCAGGTCGACCACATGACGCGTATTGTCGACGACCTGCTGGAGGTGTCCCGCATCACGCAGGGGCACATCACGCTCAAACAGGAGCCGATTTTTGTGGGGAGCGCGGTCTATGGAGCGGTCGAATCAGTCGCCGATATGGTGGAAAGCCGTCAGCAACGCCTTGATGTCAGCGTGCCGGCCGGCATGATGTGGGTCTACGGGGACGCGACGCGGCTCTCGCAAATTCTCGTGAACATCCTCAACAACGCGAGCAAGTACACGCCCGAAGGCGGGCGAATCGCCGCAGATGTTCAGGCGGACGAGGATCTGGTGACCATTACGATCGAGGACACCGGCACGGGGATTTCAGCGGACCTGCTGCCGAATGTCTTCGAACTGTTTTCGCAGGGAGAGCGTACGCTGGACCGCTCGAACGGTGGCCTTGGCATTGGATTGTCGCTCGTGAAGAAGCTCGTCGAGATGCACGATGGGACCATATCGGTCCAGAGTCCGGGACCCGGAATGGGCACGACCGTGACAGTGTGCTTGCCTCGCCTGCATCAGCATGAGCGTCATCCGGGTCATTCAGTGCTGCCGGCCACTCCGGCGAATGCGCCCTTGACCGGGCATGCCGGTTTGCGGATTCTCATTGTTGATGACAATCGCGATGCAGCGGATTCGCTGGCTTTGCTTTGCGAAAGCGAGACGCACACTACCTGTGTGGCTTATACATCGCACGAGGCTATTTCGCTCGCGCAGAACTTTCTTCCTGAGGTGGCGCTGCTTGATATTGGCCTGCCGGATATAGATGGTTATGAACTTGCTACGCGCCTGCGGCACAAGGGCATGAAGGCCCCGGTACTCATTGCTGTCACGGGGTATGGGCAAGCTGAAGATCGATTGCGCGCTCAAGCCGCGGGGTTCGATTATCACTTCGTCAAGCCGGTCAATCTGGAAGATTTGTTGGGCTTGATTTCTACGCTGTGGCGGGATTGAGATGGGGGTTTTGCTCGCGCCGGTCAATATTTTGCGTTCGCACTCGGGGCTCTTAGGGGGTGTGTTACTGGCAGTGGTCGGGGTCGGGGTCGGGTTGTTGCTGCTTGCGTTAGCGCGGGTTCAATACTGGCTATATTTTTTATCACTATTAGCCACTGTGCGTGGCGGCACTTCATTTCTATGTCTGTGGGACTGGGTCGGCGCCGGGTTGCTGCTGCTTACGTTAGCGCGGGTTTGATATTGGCTAAATTTTTTATCACTATTAGCCACTGTCCGTGGCGGGACTTCATTTCTTTGTCCAACGGCGACAGAGAAACGAAGCAAAGAAAACGCCTTCCCACAATCTGTATTAAGTGTCCCCAGCGTGCAGACCACTGCTTTTGGTTCCCGCGTAGAACGGTGCTCGCAAAACCACGGGCACTTGAACCCCTCTTTCTCGCGAATCCCTACATCCCCACGCTTCGCCACCAGTGCTCTCGGGCAAGCTCCGACCACCACGGACCCGCTCGGCCCAACGTTTTGGAAACCTACACAGTCATAGACTTCGGTACCGGTGACCGGAGAAATAGTAGATCACCCCGTGTGACGCGGAAACAACCGCGCCTGAATTTGGCTTGCTAAGTAGCATGCATCGAATAGTCTTGCCGCTAACCGCTAACCGCTAGCATTCAACACGGTGGAGACCGCACGAGCTCGTGGGTCCTCCGAACTCGCCCGAGAGCACTGGTGGCGAGCGTGGGGATTGAAGGATTCGCGAGAAGGAGGGGTTCAAGTGTCCGTCGCTCTAGCGAGCATCATCTCGTGGGCTAATCTTCTCTAGACGTGCTGAATAACGCATTGAGTTCCTGACCCGACGCAGCACCGGCGAAACCATCGAAACGACCCTCGGCGAGTGACTGGGCGGCACGCATGAATCCGCCCCATGCCGAGCGCGCGAGCCCGCCCCCCACACTGACGCGCCTCACGCCAAGTTCTGCAATCTCCTGCAACGTGAGCTCACTGACGGACCCGACCAGCAAATTGACCGGCTTCGGTGCGACGGCAGCAACCACTGCCGCAATCTGTTCACGCGTGCTGATGCCCGGCGCATACAGGCAGTCCGCGCCGGCCTGCGCGTAGGCCCTGAGTCTGGCGATGGTGTCGTCGAGATCGGGGCGTCCAACAAAGAAATTCTCGGCGCGACCGATTAGCAAAGCGTCGCCGCCCGCCTCGTCAATGGCACGGCGCGCGGCCTGCAGTCGGGCCACCGCGACGTCGATGCTATACAGCGGATTAGCCGCGTCGCCGGTGGAATCCTCGATCGATAATCCCGCCACGCCGGTCTCGATTGCCAGCCGCACGCTTTGCGCGACGCCCTCCGCATCGGTTGCGTAGCCGCTTTCGAAATCCGCGTTGATGGGTACATCGGTCGCGGCCACCATCTCGCGAAGATGGGCGAGGATCATGTCTCTCGAAACAGTGTTGTCGGCATGACCGAGCGACCAGGCAAGGCCGGAACTGGTCGTGGCCAGAGCCTTGAAACCCGACCCCTGCAGATAGCGGGCGCTGCCCACATCCCAGGGATTAGGGATGACAAAGCAACCCTGTTCATGAAGGGCGCGGAAGATGGCGCGTTTTTCAGCGATAGAGTGGCTCATTGAGGTCTCACTTTTGCACGGGAAGGAGTCGGTTTGAAGCCTTGAGAGAAATACTATGCTCTTCCCTTCCTTTGTGCAGGCTGCTCGTGCATTTACGCGGTTTCGATATTTTCATACCGTCGCTTACCCTGCTCTCGTCGATCTACTGCGTACTGCAAGTCGTGACCGCCAACAGCCCTTGTTCCACGCGACCTCGAAACTGCTCGGGTTGTGACCCGTGGATACTTCAAAGTCCCCGCAGCGCGAAGCGCTTTAGCTTGCCCGTTTCGGTGCGCGGCAGCGCGTCGAGAAACTCGAATCGCGCGCGGATATTTGTACGGCGCAATCTGCTCCTTCACGAACGCCTGCAACTGCGGCAACCAGCGCGTCGCTCGGCACGTAACCCTGCGCTGAGCACGACGAACGCCTTGACGATCTGCCCGCGCTCGTCGTCGGCCACGCCCACCACGCCGCACTCCGCCACCGCTTCATGCAGCAGCAGCGCGCTTTCCACTTCGGGACCAGAGATGTTGTAGCCGGCCGAGACGATCATGTCGTCGGCGCGGGACTGATAGAAGACGTAGCCGTCCGCATCGATACGCACCGAATCGCCCGGAAGGTTCCAGCCGTCGCGCACAAAGCTACGCTGCCGCGGGTCGCTCAGATAGCGGCAACCGGTCGGACCTTTTACCGCGAGCTTGCCGATCTCGCCGGCGGGAACGGGCTGCATGTCGTCGTCCACTGCCTGCACGACGTAGCCCGGCACCGCGCGCCCGATCGCGCGATCGCGCGTCTTGCCGTCGGCGCTCGAAATAAAGATGTGGATCATCTCCGTGCTGCCAATTCCGTCGATCATCTGCAAGCCGGTGGCCTGCCGCCAGAGCTTGCGCGTGGAGTCGGGCAAGCGCTTCGCCCGCCGAGACGGTCTTTCTGAGGCTCGACAAATCAAAGCGCGACGCAAGTGCGCGCCATTTGCCGATAGAACGTCGGCGCGGTGAACATGATGGTCGCGCGAAAACGCTCGACCACTTGCAGCAGCGTCTCCGGCGTCAGCTGCTCGATCAGCACCGTCGATGCGCCCACGCGCAGCGGAAAGCACAGCAAGCCGCCGAGCCCGAAGGTGAACGCGAGCGGAGGCGTGCCGCAGAATATATCGTCGGCGGTGGGCTTGAGCACGTGGCGCGGAAACAGGTCGCACATCGCAAGCACGTCGCGATGAAAATGCATGCAGCCCTTCGGCGATTCCCGTCGTGCCGCTGGTGAATGCGATCAGGCAGACGTCGTCGGCGGCGGTATCGACCGCGGTGTATTCGGCCGGTTGAAGCAGCGGCGAGGGTATCGACGGAATCAGGCGCCATCGTCATGAAAGAGCCTTGTTTGCAGCAGGCTTTCGCAAAAGTACGCGTTGCGCGGGGTCGCTGCATTGCGCGAGTTCATCGATCAGGCGCGCGTCGCATAGCGCCGCCGACACCTGCGCCTTGTCGATGATCTGCTTGAGTTCCTTGGCGCGCAGAAGCGGCATGGTCGGCACCACCACGAGTCCCGCCTTCAACGACGCGAGCCATGCGATCGCCATGTGCAGCGTGTTCGGCCCGCGCAGCAGCATGCGGTTGCCCGGCACCAGTCCCATTACGCCGGTCAGCACATGCGCTGTCTGGTTCACGCGCGTGCGCAGTTCGCCGTAAGTGGTCGCGTGCGGCATGCCATCGACGTCCGACCAGATCGCGGGTCGCGCTCGCTTGCTCGTGCCGCGATGGTCATCGATCATCCGGTCGAGCAATTCGACCGCGCAATTCAGGCGCGCCGGATAAGCGACGTCGGGGTTGTCGAGCAGAAACTCCGGCCATTCGCCGGGCGGCGGCAGGTTGTCGCGGGCAAACGTATCGACGTGAGCCGAAGGTTCCATGATGAGCTCCGGTACAACGAGTGGCAGAATTGAAGACGCGGTTTTAGTCCAGGAATGACGGCGGTGGCTTCGATCTCGACCTTCGCTTCGTCTTCCATGAGCGCGACCACTTGCACGGCGCTCATCGCAATGTCGTAGTTGCCGATCAGTTCGCGAAACGCGCTGCCGATGTCCTTCAGCGCCGCGAGATATTCACGCTTGTCGGTCACGTACCACGTCAGGCGCACGAGATGCTCCGGACGTCCGCCCGCGACTGCGAGCACGGCGACCACGTTCGCCAGCGCCTGGTGCGCCTGCGCGGCGAAGTCGCTGCTCTGGAAACTGCGCCTTGCGCGTCCCAGCCAATCTGTCCGGCTATAAATACCTGCGTGCCACGCGCGGCGACGCCGTTCGCGTATCCGCGCGGCTTGACCCAGCCGGCCGGGAGCAATGCTTTTTTCATGACGACTGTCTCCTCGATGTTGAGGCTTCTGGCAGCGCGGAGTCGAACGTCGCAAGCGCGCGCGCGGATGTCGTCGGGAATGTCGATCGACACCCCGGCTTCAAGCGACGTCGTCACCAGCACCTGATGCGCACGAAAGCGCGTTTCGCCATTGCGACTGTGCGTCAATCATCCATGCCGATCGAGCGAGCACCAATCCGTGTCAGCGTCAAGCGACAGCACGATGCGTCTCGCCCATCTGGCTCGGCTTCGAAAACGTGCAATCGAGCTTCACGATCGGCAAGCCGACGCGGCGCTTGCTGATCATCGCGCGCATAGTCGATGTCGAGCGCTTCGTTGAACCAGTCCTCGACAAGCGCGTTGGTCATCACGAGATACTGCGGAAAAAATACGATGCCCGCCGGATCGCAATGCGAAAAGCGAATGCGCACCGGCCGCTCGAAATCGCGTTGTTTCGATGGTTCCATCGCGCGTTCCTCGCGGCATGGGCCTTTAGCAAATCGCGGCCGACAATCAATTGCTGCACTTCAGTCGCGCCTTCATAGATGCGCAGCGCGCGAATCTCGCGATACAGCTGCTCGACCACCGCGCCGCTTTGCACGCCGCTGCCGCCCCACAATTGCACGGCGGCGTCGATAACCTGCTGCGCGCCTTCGCTCGCATGCCACTTCGCCAGCGCGGCTTCACGCGTGACCGGTTTGCCCTGATCGCGCAACCACGCGGCGCGATAGACGAGCAACGCGCAGCTGTCGATGGTGAGCGCCATCTGCGCGAGCTTCGCCTGCGTCAACTGAAAGTCGCCGAGCGTCTGCCCGAACATCTTGCGCGACGCGGCGCGCTCGATCCCTTCGCTCATCGCACGCCGCGCAAAGCCCAGCGATGCCGCCGCCACCGACGTGCGGAAAATATCCAGCGTGCGCATCGCAAGCTTGAAACCTTCGCCGGCGTTTGCCGAGCAATGCGGCTGCGCGGCACGCGTGCGTCTTCGAACGAGAGGCGCGCTAGCGGATGCGGCGCGATCACGTCGAGGCGTTCGGCGATGCGCAGTCCCGGCGTATCGGCATCGACGATGAACGCGCTGATGCCGCGCGCGCCCGGCGCTTCGCCGGTTCGGGCGAACACCACGTAAAAATCGGCGATGCCGCCGTTCGAGATCCAGGTCTTCTCGCCGTCGAGCACATAGGAGTCGCCGTCTTCGCTGCGCGCTGAGCGCGAGCGCCGCGACGTCCGAGCCTGCATCGGGTTCGGTCAGCGCAAACGCCGCGATGGCCTCGCCGCTCGCGACACGCGGCAGGTAGCGCTGCTTCTTGCGTCTGCGTGCCGCCAAGCGAAATCGCGCCCGAACCAAGTCCCTGCATGGCGAGCGCGAAGTCAGCGAGACCGCTGTGGCGAGCAAGCGTTTCGCGCAGCAGGCAAACGGCGCGCGTGTCGATGGTGTCGCCGTGCCCGCCGTAAGCCGTGCCGCCCACGCCATAACGCAGCCAGCCCGGCCGCGCCGAGTTCGCGCACGAGACGGCGGCAGGTTGCATCGACGTTCGCATGATCGGCGTGCGCATCGCCCAGATGTTCGCGCCGCCCACGCGTCGATACGCGCGCCGAGTTCGCGATGCCGTGCTTCGAAGAACGGCCATGCCAGGGCGTCATGGAAAGCGTCCGAACTTGTTTGAGGATGCGTCAACTCAGTCTCCCTCGAACACCGGCCGCGTCTTCGCGGCGAACGCGCGATACGCGCGCCCGAAATCGTTGCGTCGCCATGCAGATCGCCTGAGCTTGCGCTTCGGATTCGATCGCCTCGTCGATGCTCATGCTCCATTCCTGATGCAGCATCTTCTTGGTGATGCCGTGCGCGAAAGTCGGTCCTGCAGCAAGATCGGCGGCGAGCGCTTGCGCTTCGCTGCACGAGCGTCGTCGGGTTCGCACAGGCGGTTATAAAAGCCCCACGCGTGGCCTTCGTCGCCGCTCGCCGAGCGTCCGGTGAAGAGCAGTTCGGCCGCTCGTCCCTGACCGATGATGCGCGGCAGGATCGCGCACGCGCCCATGTCGCAACCCGCCAGCCCGACGCGCGTGAACAGGAACGCGAGCTTGCTGCGCGCGGTGCCGAGCCGCATGTCCGACGCCATCGCGAGGATCGCGCCGGCGCCGGCGCATACGCCGTCGACGGCGGCAATAATCGGCTGCGGGCAATGGCGCATCGCCTTGACGAGGTCGCCCGTCATGCGCGTGAACATGCAGCAGCTCGGGCATCGGCAAATCGACGAGCGGCGCGATGATGTCGTGCACGTCGCCACCGGAACAGAAGTTGCCGCCGGCGCCGTGGATCACGATGCTCTTCACATCGGTTGCGTAAGCGAGCTGGCGGAACAGGTCGCGCAACTCCGCATACGATTCGAACGTCAGCGGATTCTTGCGCTCGGGCCGGTTCAGCGTGATCGTGCCAACGCCGCTTGTCGACACGTCCAGCCGAAGTGCTTGCGCGCGATAGTCCGCCAAGCGTCGTGCGGTTGCCGGCAAAAAGCGCGGTGGTGTTGTCGTTCATCGACTGTCTCCGGTTCTATTTGCGTGCCAGCATCACGATTCCGTGCGCTCGCGCAGATGCTGCTTGAGCTTGCCGAGTTTCTGATGCATGCGCGCTTTGTCTGCGAGACGGCAGGCCGCCGAACAATTCGACGACCCATTGTTCATGCGCACTGCGCCATGCGATCGAACAGCTCGCGGCCAGGCGGCGTGAGGCGCACGGCGAACGAACGGCGGTCGTTCGGATCGGTATCGCGCACGACCAGACCTTCCTTCTCCAACTGGTCCGTCAGGCCCGTCACGTTGCCGCCGGTCACCATCAGGCGTCGCGACAGCTCGTTCATCTTCAGGCCTTCG
This sequence comes from uncultured beta proteobacterium, assembly GCA_963708695.1. Taxonomy (GTDB): domain Bacteria; phylum Pseudomonadota; class Gammaproteobacteria; order Burkholderiales; family Burkholderiaceae; genus Caballeronia. The sequence goes on along the minus strand of CAVPTS010000009.1, from coordinate 130,037 downwards.
GGATGGCGTTCGAGTTGCGCCATCAGATCGAAGCGCGGCAGCGTGGTGTCGAATTCGGCGCGCAGGCGCTTGCGCAGTTCGGCCTGCACGAGATTGGTCGTGGTCAGCATGCGCAGCCACAAGTCGCAGTCCCATGTGACTGTCGACGCCCGTGCTCATTTCAAGGTCGACGACGTTGTCGGCGGCTTTGGCCTTTCTCGGGCGCGTTGCAGTTTTAGCCGTGCGGGCAGCGGGCTTGGTCACATTACTTCTCCACCTGAAATCGAAATGGTTTGGCCGGTGATCGATCGCGACCCCGGCAAGCAGAGCCATAGCACCGAATTGGCGACTTCTTCCGGCGTGACGAAGCGACGTTGCGGATTCGAGCGCAGCAGTGCTTCGCGCGCCTCGTGCTTCGCTACGCGAGGTCTGCGCGATGATCTTTTCGATCGACTGTTTGCAGCAGTTCGGTTTCGGTGTAACCGGGACACACGGCGTTGACGGTCACGCCACGCGTGGCCACTTCGAGCGCGAGCGAACGCGTCAAACCGATCACGCCATGCTTGGCCGCGCAATACGCGGCGACGTAGGCATAGCCGATCTGCCCCGCCGTGCTGGCTACGTTGACGATGCGGCCACTGCGACGTTCGAGCATGCGGGCAAGACCGCTTGCGTGCAAAGGAACACGCCGGTGAGATTCACGTCGAGCATGCGTTGCCACAGCGCCAGATCGGTCTTTGCGAACGGCGCGGCTTCGGCTTGCCCCGCGTTGTTGACGAGGATGTCGATAGCACCTGCGCGTCCGCGCGCAGCGGCGAACGCTACAGCGACGGAGTCAGCGTGACGTGACATCGACGCTCTGCACGTGCACGGTGCCCGCTTCGCTCAGCGCTTCAGCTTGTCGGGCGAGCCGCGTCGCGTCGCGGCCCATCAGCGTGACCTGCGCGCCGGCGCGCACCAGCGCGTGCGCGATGGCCGCACCAATACCGCTGCCGCCGCCTGTGACGACCGCGTGTCGTGGCGCGTCGAGTAGGTTGCGCACGTGCATCGCGTTCATGCTTCACCCTCCGCGCGCTGCGCGCGTTCACGTTCGTAGTTGCGTTCGAGCTGCGACTTCGCGGCCGTGATATTGCTTCGGCCACGGCGATATCGAAATAACCGATCTTCGCGGCTTCGATTGAGCGTCCACGACGGATTGGCCAGATGCGGGCGCGCGACCGCGCACAAGTCCGCGCGGCCCGCTGCGATGATGCTGTTCACGTGGTCCGCTTCCGAGATCGCGCCGACCGCGATCGTCGCGATGCCGGCTTCGTTGCGCACGCGATCGGAGAAAGGCGTCTGGAACATGCGGCCATACACGGGCTTTTCTTCCTTGCTGACCTGTCCCGACGATACGTCGATCATGTCGGCGCCGGCCTCCTTGAAGCGCTCGCGCGATCTGCACGGCGTCGTCGGGCGTGATGCCGCCTTCGCACCCAGTCGTGCGCCGAAATGCGCACGGAAATGGGCTTGTCCTTGGGCCACACGGCGCGGATCGCCTTGAACACTTCCAGCGGATAACGCAGACGGTTCGCGAGCGAACCGCCGTATTCATCGTCGCGATGATTCGTGAGCGGCGAGAGAAAGCCGGACAGCAAATAACCGTGCGCGCAGTGCAGTTCAAGCCAGTCGAAACCGGCTTCCGCCGCAAGCTGCGTGGAGCGCACGAACTGCGCTTTGATCTCGCGCAGATCGTCGGTGGTTGCTGCGCGCGACCACTGACTGATGCCTCTCAGATACTGCTGGCGCGACGCCGATACGATCGGCCAGTTGCCCTCTTCAAGCGGCTTGTCGATGCCTTCCCAACTCACTCGCGTCGATGCTTTCGCGCCCGCATGACCCAGCTGGATGCCGATCTTCGCGTCGCTCTGCACGATGCACGAAGTCGACGATGCGCCGCCATGCGTCGCGTTGCGCGTCGTTATACAGGCCGGGGCATCCCGGCGTGATGCGGGCTTCGGGCGACACGCAGGTCATCTCCGTCATCACCAGCGCGGCGCCGCCCATGGCGCGGGCGCCGAGATGCATCAGGTGATAGTCGCCCGACAACGCCGTCGACGGCCGAGTACTGCGCCATCGGAGACACCACCACGCGGTTCTTCAAGCGTGACGCCGCGCACGGTGAACGGTGTGAACATCGGCGGCACGGAGCGCTTGCTGCCGCTGTCCGATATCCAGTCCCGAGCGCTGCGCGATCCAGTTTTCGAATTCGGCGAGATAAGCGGCGTCGCGTGAACGCAGGTTTTCATGCGAGATGCGCTGCGAGCGCGTGAGCAGCGAATACGCGAATTGCTCCGGCTCGAACGACGCATAACGGTCCACGTTTTCGAACCATTCCGTGGAATTGCGCGCGGCGTTCTGGATGCGCAGGACGTCGATGCTGCGTACGTCCGTGTAGTGATCGAGCGCAGCCGGCAGATCGCCCGGATGCGCGGCGATGCTGTTCGTCAGTTCGATCGCATCTTCGAGCGCGAGCTTGGTGCCGGAGCCGATCGAGAAGTGCGCGGTGTGCGCGGCGTCGCCCATCAGGACGATCGGGCGTCACGCTGCCATCGCCATTCGCGCGGTTATGCACCCACGTTTCGTTCACGACGCGCGGGAAACCGGATCCACTGCGACGGAGCCGCGCAAATGTTGCGCGTTGGACTTGAGCGCGTGGCCGTCGAGATACTTGGCGAAGAGCCGCTCGCAAAATGCGATGCCGTCTTCCTTGCTCATTTCGTCGAGGCCGGCGGCACGCCAGACGCGCTCGGGCGCTTCGACGATAAACGTGGAGGTGTGGTCGTCGAACCGATAAGCGTGCGCCTGGAACCAGCCGAACTCGGTCTTTTCGAACGCGAACGTGAAGGCATCGAAGAGCTTGTCGGTGCCGAGCCAGACGAAGCGGCAATCGCGCAGGTCGATGGTCGGGCTTGTAGGTGGCCGCGTACTTGTTACGCACGACGCTGTTGGCGCCGTCGCACGCGATGATGAGGTCGGCGTCGTAGGCCGTGTCGTCAGTGACCTGTGTTTCGAACACCAGCTTCACGCCAAGCTCTTCGGCGCGCGCCTGAAGAATGTTCAGCAGGCGCTTGCGGCCGATACCGCAGAAACCGTGTCCGGACGAACGCAGCGTGCGGCCGCTGAAATGGATGTCGATGTCGTCCCAGTGATTGAACGCGTCGAGGATGGCTCGGCGCTCGCGGCGTCCGCACGGCGCAGATTGCCGAGCGTCTGGTCGGAGAACACCACGCCCCACCCGAAGGTGTCGTAGGGACGATTTCGCTCGACGACCGTGACTTCGTGCGCGGGATTTTGCTTCTTCATCAACAAGCCGAAATACAAGCCCGCCGGGCCGCCACCGATACAAACGATGCGCATGCTGCACTCCTCGCTGAAGACTTGGCATTTAATTTAGGTCGCAATAGTTTAGATGTCAAGTAATTCGGCCAAGCGATGCCTCCGGTGTTCCCGCTCGGGGATTCATTGATCGTGTGAAGATTCAGGCGACGCGCGGATGGCTGACGGCCGGTTCACGATGGACTTCATCGGGCACCGCCAATAAGCGGCGAAAGCCGTCTGCAAGGAACTCAAGCCTGGCGCGGATGCGCTCAAGCTGCTGGAGCGAATCCTTCTCGGGAACCGCCCCGCAGCCCGCTGCTCGACCCAGGCTGTCCTGTCAGGACATTGCCGCGACCACTTCGTCGGTCGACAGCACCGCGTGAGCGAGGAACTGGTAGTTGATCATTGCTGCCTTGTAGCCATCGCCCCATACGGGGTGGCGCGGTCCCGCCGTAGCGTCCTTCACGACGGCGACCTCGAAGCCTTGTTCAAGGAGGTCGCGCAGATGCGCCTCGACACACATGTTGGCCAGCATTCCGCCAAGGACCACATTGTTGATCTGCCGCTTGCGCAGTTGCAGGACAAGGTCGTTCGTCTGCGGACCAAAGACTTTGTGAGGACTGACGACGACCGTCTTGCCATCTTCGATGTAAGGTTTGAAGCATTCAACCCAGTCCGATCCCGAGTTCGTGAAACCAGTCAGGTTCAGCGCGCCGGCCCGGGCGAAAGTTCCGGTTGCGAATTCGTCAGCTTCGAGCGGCCCGTTCATCTTCCAGCCCTTGTCGGTCGGATAGAAGTAGTGCGGGGAAATAAACACCTCGAAGCCGCTGGCCTTGGCCGCCTTGAAGATGCGCTCCATGTTTTCAACCGTCTTGTTCTCGGTGACGCTGGCGCCGACCGCTCCCCAATTGAGCCCGGTTTCGCTCAGCACATCATTTTGCGGGTCGATGAATACGACTGCCGTGTTGCTCTTGCGGATTTCCATGACTTGCTCCTTCTCGCGGATGTTGCGATGTGGTGGACGAGCTAGCTTGAGCTGGCGGGCCGCGCTGTCAGCGGGACAAATCTTGAGCGTCGATGTTTCATCAACGTCTTCATCGACCCTTACAACAGCGCATCAAACAAGCAAAGCACGGCGTTTAAGGAAATTCAAGCAAAGCTTTCCGAGAGCTAACTATCTGCTTGGGGCGCTGAACCGGTCTTACGAGTTAGCACGATTAGTATCGGAATGGCACGTAGTCGCGAGTATTCTGTTTTCTCTGGTAATTCGCGTCATGCGGGTCTATAAATAATATTGCAATGCGAGGTCATTGCTTGCCGACTCAAAAGGTCAGTAGCTGCAGCAGGCTCGGAGATGTTTGTCGCGACCTGGCAGCGCAGCACCCTCTTCTACAACATAGGATGGACGCGCAGTTTTCACGTCCGTCGTTCCCTATTGTTCGTCTCTTTTCCTCCGACGGGTTCGATGCTTCCTACCCGTTCGCGCCGGCTAAATGGCGGCCTGGCCAAGTGAGGTGGCCAAGGTGGCCTGTCCGCATAAACGACAGCCGTCCAGGGAAGGCCCCATAACAAGGGAGTTAACATGAAATCGAAACTGATGGCAGTAACCGGCGCGGCCTTGCTATTCGCCGTATCTGGCTTAGCGCATGCTCAGACCGCGCAACCGGCCTGGTCCTCTGATCAGGCGCCGGCGCAGCAGACAGGCGCGCAGGCCGCGACACCAGCGCCAATGAACGATCAGTCTGTGGGCGGCGCGTCGATGATGGGAAAAAGCGATAGCGGGAGGGGCTGGTACAGCGCGCCGTGTGTGGTCGGCCTGTCCTGCGATATCTACAAGGGTAGTTAGCGGCCTGACGCGATGACGTTGGCTGACGTTTGCAAATGCCACCGTTACGCGCGACCGAGGCTGGCTGTCAAATTCAGCCAAAGGCATGCTCGCTGATAGATGACGTGTTGCCGGTGTACTCGACAACACCTTCATTGAATTAGCGTGGTATTTTTGAGTGACGGGCAACAATCGACGAAAATAAAAGGAATGGAAACGTTAGCCGGGTGGTGATAAATCGCTTGCCTGAAAGTATTCTCAAAGGTCCAGAAGCAACCTTTCCCCACCGCCCGTTTCCACGTTGGCAGGAACGGCGCAGCAAATAAGTGCTTCGTTATCCGGAACCTTGAATTCGGGCGTTGTCAGATAGGCCACCTTGCCTTCTACAATCCGCGTTCGGCAGGTTCCACAGCTTCCTCCGCGGCAACCGAATTCGGGCGCGAGCCCGCGTGCTTCCGCAAGCTCGAGCAGTGATCCGCTAGCGGGACTCCAGCGCGCTTCCTTCCCTGACATTACAAACGCGACGGGCGTCGGGTTGATAGCGGGCACGCGCGCCGGCCTGCTATTTGACGCGTCAGTTTTTCGCAGCAGGCCCAATGACCCGAACGACTCCGCATGAATGCGCGAATCCGCGATGTTCAGGTGGCGCAGTCCGTCATAGATACCCTGCATGAACTCGGCCGGACCACATAAGTAGAAGTCGTAGTCGTCAAACGGTAGCGTGGCGCGCAGCATCGTCATGTCGATCCTGCCCGCCACGTCGTAGTCTTCTCCTTCTCGTGCGCCTTCGGTATGGGTAAGCGAACGGATTACGTGAACGGTGGCGTGCGCAGCGTCTCGAGCAGTGCCGTTCGCCCTGTCGGTGAGGCAGGAAATTTCATTCGAGAACGCCCGTTCGGCAAGCGAGCGGGCCGAATGAAAAAACCACGTCGGCCGGACCCTGCGGGTACGCAGCCCCTCGTACACAATGTGCTTGAACATGCTTAGCATGGGCGTGATGCCCACGCCTGCTGCGAGCAAAACGGCTGGGCGCCGTTCATGCGCGTCTATCGTAAATTGGCCTGCCGGTGCGCGTGCCTCGATAACATCGCCAACCCGCAGCTTGTCATGCAAGTGTCGGGAAGCAACACCCTGACGTTTGACACTGATTCGATAAATTCCGTCGGCCGGTCCCGAGCTTAGCGTGTAGGTTCGTATCACCGGTTTGCCGCACTCTTCAGGTGTCAAGCGTATTGGAAGGTGCTGACCCGCCAGGTGAGGGATCAGCCCTGCCCCGTCGACCGGTTCAAGTTGAAACGAACGTATCACCGAACTTTCGTCGGTGATCCTGGCTATCTTGAACTGCCGCCATGAGTTGGCGAATTCGGCCGCCTTCAATCGGCTTGCGGCTTCATCCCAATCTCCCGTCATGAGAGAGTTGGGCGACCAGCCGTCCGCCGGGAAAGTCCACCGCAATGGCAGCGCTCCCGCCCGAAAAATAATACGGCGGGGTGTAAAGCGCCACAGCCGCTCCGCGCCTTGGAATGCGGCAATTTCAGGCGATTGAAGCACGACTTGCGCGTCTCCCGCCAGCTGTAGCAGGTCACCCGATTCGAAGTCCGCGAAGACCAGTCCGGCGCGCGGATTGACGATGAAATTCCCAAGCGTTGCGAAGAATAAATTGCCGGCAAAGTCCGGAACGGTCAACACCCCGTCGTCCCCGATGCGCACAAATCCGGCCTTCCCGCCGCGGTGAGAAACATCGACGTGCCGTCCTTCGGACTCGGAACCAATATAGGACGCGACAAAAAAAGTATCCGCCCCGGCAATCATTGCGCGGGCTTCATCGGACAATTGTTCTGAGTGAACTGCGCTGACGTGAGGCAGCTTTAGCGGCGGCGAGACAACCTGATAGTTGCGCGCCTGTATGTATTGCGGGCAATTTCCAAAGCTTTGGGCAACACTCACGCCAAAGCCGCTAGCCGTCACTTCGACTACGATGCCGTTCAGGCGATTGCGCCGCCTCGAATGCAATTCGATGCCGAGCAAACCTACGGAGGCGCCATTGACCAGGCCTTCCGTCGCCGGGTCCTCGGGTGCGGGCACCGCACCAACAAGCAGCTTGTCCTTCGCGGGCGCCTGCATGAACCCGGGGTTTCCCGTCAAAAGCGTGGCCCACACATCACCGTCCGATCCCACCGACGCCAGCACCACGAAAGGAAGTGTCGAAAAAAATTCCCGGTGCTGGTCAGGCATGTAGTCGCGTATGACCCGGCGGCCGACATCCAGCATCCGCTCCGCCACGCCCAGGCTTTTTTGAATTTGCAATTCGCCCGCGTGCCAGGGGGAGTTGCTGGTGTCCGAAGTGGGTAATGTCATGACTAGGACCTTTTTTTCACCGCAGGGCTGGCCGTTTAAGCGATTCGACAAAGCCCGGAAGCGCCTCGACGCGTCGAAGCCACGACGTCACGATCGGTAGCGGGTGAGATCTACTCTACCTGCGGGCGCAAGTGCAATATAGCTGTAAAGCGCGACGTCCGTGATTGACGGATGCTTGTGTGCTAACGACTCGAGGTTTACCGGCGGTCGTACCTTGAATCATTCAGGAGTTTTTTAGACTCGCCGCTTCGATTTAATCCCCGAAAGATCTCCCGCCCCTCCCCGTCGAACCGGCCCGACCGGGCGCCCGTGCACGCGATCACCCAAATGAGCGAATGGCAAACCAAGAAAAATATAAGCAACCCGTGATTAATAACAGGACAAAATACACTGCGGTCCATCTCGTGAATGTCCATTGCCTTGGGATACCTACGAAGGCAACTAATCCATAGACGAGTGCCGGACCGAAGAACCACGAAATAAAAATTGCCACGATCCACCAAGGCACGTTGCAGTGGTCAATTTCGTAGCATCCGTGCATGAGGGCTGTCGGAGCGGGCCAATCAATCCGAGTTGTCACATAACCAAAGAACCATGCTGCAAGAAGACCCAGCGTCATAGCCGCTATGACGGCCCAAAGTCGTTTCACTTCATGTCCCAAAAGATAATTTGCTTCGACTCGCCAAGGTCCGAATAACCAGGCCCCGTTCGCATGTTCAACGTAAAGCGTGCGAAGGTTTCCACCGTGCCAAGAACACCATTGTTTGTCAATCGCGAACCGTTCCAGAGATCAATATGCCCACCGCTAAGGCCATCAACTGAATCGCCATCTTGCCGCCAGTACCCATAGAAAGCGATGATCCCGGTACGCCCCTTCACCTTGGTTTTCCAGTCCGGCCCTGTTACGTTCTCCGGCGGCGGCAACCCCGCGATCGGCCTTAGCTGCAACCAATCAGCAAGCTCGTAGGCTCTGGTCGCGGTAGATTTGCCATTGAGCAGGATACGACCGAGCGTTGGCTTACCCGGCATCGGCTTGACGAGCTTTTGCGAGAATGATTTCATCTCAATGCCGACTCGATGGAATGTCGCACTCAAGCGAATTGCACACTGATTTTTGTACTGTCCATTGAGATCATTATAGGGATCACCCGTGACGTAGTTGTCCCACAGTTCTTGAAACGTCAGCGCCCTCAACGGCACTACCTTGATGGAGTTAGGCGTCGAGTTTGTGCTAACCATTGTTTTTTCGTTCGGCATGCTTCAGGCTCCTTCCTGTCGAGCAAGCGCTTCATCGCCCCAATGCACGGTGTATTCGTCGGCCTCTTCAGTGACTATGCGGGTAAGCTTGCCACCCCTATCGACTCGGCCGCCGAACGTTCGCCCGTCTGCAAATTCGATAAAATACGGATAGCCGTCGAGCGCTACGCTTGCGGTGGCGCGAACCTGTTCGTCGAACGTACCGGTCGCGGGAACGTTAGATCGAGATTTGATTGCCGTGCCCGCGCTGCGTGTCCCCGAACCGTCTCGCACATGGACAAAGACGCCGGGATTGTTGCCCACGATCACCCTATTCTTTCCGCACGGACAGAGCACCAAATCGCCGTCAAGAACTACGTCCCGTACGTTTTCGGACATCCCCTCGCCGGTGCCGAATATCTTGAACGAGCCCTTACAGTTGCCGCAGGTTGCCTCATCGCCACTCAGGGCAATTTTCCTGCCGTCGTCGTGAATCGTGGATGAGTAAGCAATGACAAACCCACCGGTTGTGGTCGGGTCACCATGCCGCACTGCTGGCTTACGCATGGACGTCCCCTCCGTGGGTGTCAGCTACCGGAAGGAACCTATGGGCTGGATCGAACAGACCGGAAATCGATCCACTACCGCGAATTCTGATGCCCTGTCCATCCAGCGATGGTCGTCCTGACTTGGTCGTTACCGGGGTGACGCGCCCTCCATGCCCGACGTACGATCCGATGGTTGTGAAAGATACGTTGCTTCGTCCTTCAGTTGTCGCGACATGTTCAACTATCCTATTGAAGTAACATCGTCCCGAAACGATGTGTTCTCTAGGATAACTGCCATTCCCCGTGTTTTTTGTCACAAATTGCCAAGCAATGACGGGTAACAGATCGCGCGGATATTCCCGCCTCGCCATAAATTGTCATAGTGCGCAGCACGGCGGCCGCACCTCACGCGGTCGCCGTCAGACAAAGAGATCTATTCCTCTTTTAATACCTCATCGGTGATCCGCGCGAATCGACAACGAGTGCCAGTACAACGCCCGCACATCCGACTTCATATACGGAAAGAGAGGTAGCTGCCTCAGCACATGATGAAGTTGCGCGGCACTCTCAACATCGAACACGCTGATGTACGCGTATTGTCCAGCGATCCGCCACAAGACCTCTTGTAGCTTTTGCGATATCGCCTTCTCTTCCGGACTCAGACGTGTCGCGTGCTCGATGTCCATATCCAGCGGTAGGCACCATATAGTTTCAGTCAACCGCAGACATGGGCGTGGCTCTACGTTCGTGGGCCCAAAGATCTTGCCCGAGAACACTGGTGGCGAAGCGTGGGGATGTAGGGATTCGCGAGAAGGAGGGTTTCAAGTGTTGGTGGCTCTAGCGAGCACCGTGCTACGTGGGAACCAAAAGCAGTGGTCTGCACGCTGGGGACACTTAATACAGATTGTGGGGAGGCGTTTTCTTTGCTTCGTTTCTTTGTCGCCGAAGGACCAAGAAATGAAGTCCCGCCACGGACAGTGGCTAATAGTGATAAAAAATTTAGCCAACATAAAACCCGCGCTGACGTACGCATCAGCAACCCGGCACCAACCCTCGACCGCCGCGCCCGCACCGCCCCCCCTCGCCCAATCCTCACGCAACCCCCACCCCCACCCCCCTCTCAAAGCGAGCCCCGGGAGCCTCGTCCAAACACCGCTCCGGCCGCCACGCATAAAGCCATTCCACCGCGTCGTAGAACCGCTCCGGCGTCCGGGACTTCCAAAGCGTGTTCCGAACCAGCCGTTCGATCCCTGCCGCGTGATACAAACGCCCCATCTCCCGCACCGACAACACCACGCGCGCAGTGCGCGCCACGCGAGCCTTTTCGTACAGTTTCAGCGCCGACGGAAAATCAAAATCAGTTTCGTCAATCGCCGCTCCAAGCGTCACCGCATCTTCCAACGCCATGCAAGCGCCTTGCGCGAGATACTGCATCATTGGATGCGCGGCATCGCCCAAAACAGTCGCGCACCCCTTGCTCCAGGTCTCCACCGGATCGCGATCAGCAGTGCTCCAACGTCGCCACGATGTCGGACAGTCAAGCAACTGACGCGCGCGCGGATGAACGCCCTCGAAGTAAGACAACACTTCCTCCTTGCTTCCATCGCTGACGCCCCATACCTCCTTGTTCCGGCTATGAAAGGTGACGACCAGGTTGTACTCGCGCCCCCCTCTCAACGGATAGTGAACCAGATGACAATGCGGACCGGCCCAGACCACCGGCGCATTCATGCGCAAGTCCTCAGGCATTTGCTCCAACGGCACCACTGCTCGATAAACCACATGACCCGAGACACGATGCTCGTCTCCCAGCAGCGCGGATCGAACAACGGATTTGACTCCATCGCAACCGATGAGCGCTGCGCCCTGAAACACACTGTCCGTGTCTGTCTCAACGCGCGCTGCATGGTCGTCGAACGCGACCTTCGTAATGCGGGCACCCGTATGAACACGGACGAGCGGATTGTCGCGGACGGCATCGAATAACGCAGTGTGCAAGTCAGCACGGTGCGTGACCGCATAGGGATTGCCGAAGCGCTTGCGAAATGCCTCGCCAACTGGAACGGAGGCGACTTCGCTGCAGTCGACCGCATCCATCATGACCAGCCGCTCCGTAAAAACGGCGGTCTTCCTGACGGCTTCGCCCACGCCGAGCGCATCAAGAGCGGCAAACGCATTCGGCCCAAGTTGCAGGCCTGCTCCGATCTCCCCAATATGAGGACTCTGCTCAATAAGATCTACCGACAAGCCTCGCTGAGCCAGTGCGAGGGTGGTGGCCAAGCCGCCAATTCCGGCGCCGGCAACAAGGACGTTAGTCGGTTGGGTATTTAGCGTGTTCATGGTGTCTCCTTCATGTCGAATGCATAGGGAACGTCGACGATTACCGCCAGCTACTCCGCGTCTATCTGGGCGGCAGGCTCTGCTCGCTTGAAAGCGTCGAATGTAGATGCGTGCGCCGCGATCCGCGTAATGGTCGGATATGCCTGGAGCGGTATGGCCATGCGCCGCGCGTTGAAAACCTGCGGCACCAGGCACACATCGGCGAGCGTTGGTGTATCGCCGAAACAGAGCTGGCCGGTGCGCATATCCGATGCAAGCTTCTTTTCCAGCGACGAAAATCCAAGATCTATCCAGTGCCGATACCAGGCGCTTTTCTGGTCATCGCTTACTTCAAGCGTTTGCTTGAGATAAGCCAGTACCCGCAGATTGTTTAGCGGATGCATCTCGCAGGCAATTTGCAACGCCAGAGAGCGGACATAGGCTCGATCAAGCGCCGACGCCGGGAGCAATGGCGGATCACGATGTGTCTCGTCGAGATATTCGACGATTGCAAGCGACTGCGTGAGCAACTCTCCTGCTTCGCCAACAAAGGTCGGCGTGAGCGCATCTGCATTGAGTTCTCTATATGCTGTGGCGAACTGTTCTCCACCGCCACGGGTGAGATGCACTGGAATATATTCGTAGCTCAAGCCCTTGAGTTCAAGCGCGATCCGCACACGATACGAAGCTGAGCTACGGAAATAGTTATAAAGGGTAATCATGGCGCTACCTTGACCTTGAGCGGTGCGAAGCCTTCGATAGTCCCCGTCATCGTCTCCCCGCGCTGTACCGCGCCCACACCTTCCGGCGTGCCCGTGAAAATAAGGTCGCCCGGTTGAAGTTCGAACAGTGAGGAGAGGTTCGCAATAGTCTCTTCAACCGACCAGATCAGGTGCGATACATCACTTTTCTGGCGGACCGTTCCATCCACATCAAGCGCTATAGCGGCCGACACCAGTGGTCCTGTGTCCGCGATTCTGCGCAGCGGCCCGACCGGTGCGGAATAATCAAACGCTTTTCCGATTTCCCAGGGACGTCCTTGCTCGCGCATCTTCATTTGAAGATCGCGCCGGGTCATGTCAAGGCCGACGCCATATGCATAAATATGCTCAAGCGCGTTATCGACTGGAATGTTCTTACCCGCCTTCCCAATTGCCACGACAAGTTCGATCTCGAAGTGGAAGTTCGACGTCTGCGATGGATAAGGAATGGTGGCGGTTTCGCCCGCTGCAACCGGAACAATGGACGCCGCATCGTTAGGTTTGCAAAAGAAAAATGGCGGTTCGCGGTCCGGGTCGAAGCCCATCTCACGCGCATGCGCCGCATAGTTTCTGCCGACACAATAAACGCGTCGAACTGGCAAACGATCTTCGGTCCCCTCCACGTACAGACCAACCGGTGCTTCGGGTTCGAATACATATTTCATGACTTCTTCCTCTGAAGATGGTTTGCTTTTCAGTCGTCCAGAAAAGCTTCGCGCAAGATGGATGCGGCACTTTGCAACGGCCGATCGGAGAAACTGAACAGCACTACGTCGTCGACCGACGAGAGCCGCAACTCCGCCCAGGACGGCACAACGAAGACATCATGTGGCTCGAATTCAAAACGTTGTCCGTCGATGACGGCGCTGCCGCGCCCTTCCACGACGCAATAAACGGTGCCATCGGTTGAACGGTGGCGCTTGCCCGCGAATCCCGCCGGCAGCAGTTGAAGAAACGTCGCAATGGTCGGCATCGGAGACCCGCCTGTCAGCGGGTTCACGTAGCGCAACTTGTGTCCGTGCCAGCTATCGATTGCGTCGATGCGGTTCAGGGTATCGAGCGCCTCGCGGCTGCGGGCATAGGGATAGTTGAAGATCGGCGAATGGGCCAGCGCGCCAATGTTCTTGACGGGCGCCATGTTGTAGCCGAAGCGCGCGAAGGTGTTGCCTTCCGGATGCGTCACGCGCTGCGATAACTCGGTGTCGTTTTCCGCGAAACCGGCATCGAAGAAACGCAGCATGGGGATATCGAGGCCATCAAGCCACACGACCGGTTCCGATACGCCGTCAATGCCTTCGTTGCCGTGATCGTGCCAGGCCCAGGACGGCGTGATGATGAAGTCGCCCGGATGCATGAGCGTTCGCTCGCCGTCGACCGTGGTGTATGCACCCTTGCCGTCCACAATGAATCGCAAGGCCGACTGTACGTGTCGGTGTGAGGGCGCCACTTCACCGGGAAGGATGAGTTGCAGTCCGGCGTAGAGCGATTGAGTGATCGATGACGACCCGGGAGCCCGGGGTTTTCGAGCACGAGGACACGCCGCACGGCCTCCTCCGCGGTGATCAGTTCCCCCGATTGCATAAGGTAGGGCTGCACGTCGCGGTAACGCCAAAGGGTCGCGGTCGCGGGCGACTTGGGCTCGCGCGGCACGAGGCTGTGCAGCGACTCCCATAAGGGCGTCAGATTGAGACCGCGAATCCGGTCATAGAAATCTTGCCGCGAATGGGCGGGCTCGTTAAGGGCGTGCGGGGCATTCATCGCGTCTCCTGATGGCTTCGTATTGATGGATGCCAGTCTAGAAAACGCGGCGCCGGCTTGTCCATAAAGGGCCGTCGATATGCGCTATCGGCTACGTCTATAGCGTGCTTGCAAAGCAGTCGCGTGCCTCTATCGGTTTTTTCGATGGACCCCATCAATCACGCTTTATGGACACGCCGGCCAGCCTCTTTAATATCCGGTCAACAAGCACCGTCCAATGCCGGCCGTGCAAACATCCGTCAGGAGACAGCCTTGAGTTCCCCCTCACCCTTATCAACCTCTATTGATCAGTTCATAGACTCGCGTCCGTTTTCCTCATTCCAGAGGCGAGTGCTGATACTTTGCTTTCTGGTGGTCGCCATTGATGGCTTTGATACTGCCGCTATCGGATTCATCGGACCCGCGTTGCGAGAGCAATGGCACTTGAGCGCCGCCGCGCTTGCGCCGCTGTTTGGCGCAGGTCTTTTCGGACTGATGGCCGGCGCCCTGATATTCGGACCAATGGCCGATCGCTTCGGGCGCAAGACTATCCTCGTCGGGTCGGTAGTGATTTTCGGCGCGGCTAGCCTGGCCTCTAGCCTTTCGCCTGACCTCGTCACGCTCGTGGTGTTGCGCTTCGTCACAGGCCTCGGACTCGGAGGGGCGATGCCTAACGCCATTACATTGACGTCGGAGTATTCGCCCGGTCATCGGCGCTCGGGGTTGGTGACGTTGATGTTCTGCGGATTTACGTTGGGGTCCGCGCTTGGAGGTCTTGTGAGCGCGCAACTTCTGGCCGATCTGGGCTGGCGAGGGATTCTCGCAATAGGCGGGGCCGCCCCGCTTCTATTGGCGCCTGTGTTGCTGCTGGCGCTTCCTGAGTCAATGCGCTTTCTTTTGGTTGCCAAGCGCACGCGTGTAACGCGTGTGTTGAACGAGGCCAATCGACAAGCAAATCGGCAGGCAAACATCGCGCGGATTGCCCTGCGAATCGATCCGCGGCTCGATCCAAAAACGCGTTTCATTGCCGGCGAGGCGGCAGCGAAATCATCGGTGCGTATGCTGTTTGCGCCCAATATGATCGCGGGAACACTGCTCTTGTGGGCCACGTTCTTCATGAGCCTTTTGATCGTCTATCTGCTCTCAAGCTGGATGCCGACATTGCTTTCAGGCAACGGTATATCCCTGCGAAAAGCTTCGTTGATGACCGCGACGTTTCAGATCGGCGGGACGGTGGGCGCAATTTGCCTCGGTCGCCTGATGGATCGCAGAAATCCTCATCACGTGTTGTCGTCGGCATACGTGGCTGCTGCCGCATTCATCGTGATGTGCTCATTCGCGGGCAGTTCCGTTGCCACCATTGTGATTGCCGTGTTCGGCATCGGCGTATGCGTGAGCGGCGGCCAGGTTGGTGGAAGCGCACTGGCGGCGAGCTTTTATCCGACCGCGAGCCGAGCGACGGGCGTTGCGTGGGCCAATGCCGTTGGCCGCAGCGGGTCGATCACAGGCTCCCTGCTCGGTGGTGTGATGATGAGCCAGAAGCTCGACTTCAAAACTATTTTTATGTTGCTGACCATTCCCAGCCTCGCCGCCGCAGTATCGTTAGCTGTGCTTGGCTGGGTGCGCCATCAGGCGAAGATAATGGAAGCGTCGCCTGCGATCGTGCTTGCAGACTAATCGAGCTTCTCCGGCGCGGTGGTCCCCGACGACTCCAGGAAAAGATCAGTCAGCACCGTACGCAGCCATTTATGCGCCAAGTCTTGATGCGAGCGCTCATGCCAATGCTGCTTGACCTGATACTCGGGGATCACGAAAGGCAGCGTAAAGAGCCGCACGGCCACCTCACTTGCGATCAGTTCGGCGAGTCGTAGAGGAACCGTAGCCAGGAGATCCGTGTGAGCGATGATATTGGCAACGCCGAGATAGTTCGGTACTTCGAGGACGACCTTGCGCTGAAGCGACTGTTGGGCAAGCGTGCGGTCAACTAGAGAGTGTCCCGTGCCCGATGGCGTGACGATCACGTGCCCCTCGGCGAGATACGCATCAAGAGAAGGGTCGGACCTGACGCGCTCATGATCAGGCGACACGAGGCCGACGTAGCGTTGTAAAAATAGCTTCTGCTGATAAAAACCGGCATCGAGCTGGGGCATGAAACCGATCGCAAGATCCGCTTCGCCCGACTCCAGCAAGGTCGCCGTTTTCTCCGTAATGTGCAGCACCCGGATCACGACGCCCGGCGCAATCGTACGCAGGCGATTGAGCAATCTCGGCAAGATGACGATCTGGCTGATGTCGGTCATCGCTACGCGGAATGATTGCCGGGCGGTATCGGGATCAAAGCTTTTACGATGTTGCGCAATCGATTCGAAAGAGGCGAGCAACGTTAATGCACGCTGATGAAGGTCGATTGCGAATTGGGTCGGCTCCATGCCTTGGGGAGACCGGACGAAGAGCGGGTCTTGGTAATGCTCTCGCAGCTTCGATAAATTGAATGAAAGCGTCGGTTGTGACAACCCCAGGTTGAGGGCTGCCTGCGAGACGCTGCGCGTTTTATATATCTCGGCGAGCGATTGCAGCAACTTGATGTCGATGTCGGTCATGGCGCATTTTAGCGCCGGTTTTGGGGTGTTGGGGGATTCCAGGGGAGTCGGTGCCGGTGCTGGGTTGGTGCTGCTTACGTTAGCGCGGGTTATATGCTGGCTGTAATTTTTTGCCACTCTTAGCCAGGTTATTTTCGTTCGCACTCGGTCAGGGTTTTGGGCGCGGGGCTGATGGTCGGTGGTCGGGGTCGGTGCTGGGTTGGTGCTGCTTACGTTAGCGCGGGTTGTATGTTTGCTATATTTTTTATCACTATTAGCCACTGTGCGTGGCGGCACTTCATTTCTTTGTCCAACGGCGACAAAGAAACGAAGCAAAGAAAACGCCTCCCCACAATCTGTATTAAGTGTCCCCAGCGTGCAGACCACTGCTTTTGGTTCCCGCGTAGCACGGTGCTCGCTAGAACCACGCTGCGTTGAAACCCTCCTTCTCGCGAATCCTGACATCCCCACGCTTCGCCACCAGTGCTCTCGGGCAAGTTCAGTCAACCCACAAGCTTATACGGTCTCAACCATCTCGGCGGTTAGCGGTTAGCCGTTGGCGGTTAGCGGTTGGCGGTTGGCGGTTAGCGTTTAGCCGTTAGCCGTTAGCCGTTAGCCCGCAAGGCTATTTGATGCATCCTGATCTCAGGATCGAATTTCGCGCGCGGTTGTATCCACATCACGCGGGGTGTCCTACTGTTTTCAGATCACCGGTACCGAAGCCTATGACTGTGTAGGTTTCCGAAACATTAGGCTGAACGAGTCCGTGGTGATTGGAACTTGCCCGAGAGCACTGGTGGCGAAGCGTGGGGATGTCAGGATTCGCGAGAAGGAGGGTTTCAACTGTTCGTGGTTTTGCGAGCTGGAGTTGACCCGGTTTCGTGGACACCTATTCTTTAGAACAGGAGGTGTTCACCATGCAGAAACATCACAAGCCGTACCCGGCGGAATTCCGGGCGCAAATGGTAGAGCTGGTACGCGCGGGGCGTACGCCCGAGGAGCTCGCGGAGGAATTCGAGCCCACCGTAGCGTCGATCTACAACTGGCTGGCTCAAGCCGAGCGCGACGCCGGCAAGCGTCACGATGGTCTGACTACAACGGAGCGTGAGGAACTGACCCGGCTACGGCGCAAGGTTCGCCAGCTCGAAGTTGAGCGGGAAATCTTGTCAAAAGCCGCGGCCTGGTTCGCCCGGGAGACCGGAACTTTGCCCGAGAAGGGTTCGAGTTCATGAAAGCGAATCAGGCCACCTGGCCCATTGCCACCATGGCGCGGCTGCTGAAGGTCTCCACCAGCGGCTTTTACTCCTGGCTCAAGCGCAGACCGTCTGCGCATGCGCTTGGCGATGCGGATCTGCTTGGGCGCATTCGCGCGATCCATGCGCGCTCGCGGGAAACCTATGGGATGCCGCGCATCTATGCCGAGTTGGTCGAACAAGGCATTCACATCTCGCGCAAGCGGATAAGGCGCCTGATGAACGTAGCGGGCTTGTGCGGCGTGAGCCGGCGGCGCTGGAAGACCACCACAAAGCGTAAGCCTGATGCTCGCCCGGCCCCGGATCTGGTGCAGCGGCACTTCCGCGCCGATGCACCGAATCACCTCTGGGTGGCCGATGCGACCTATGTGCCGACCGTGGTTGGGTTCCTGTACCTCGCGGTGGTGCTGGACGTGTTCAGCCGGCGCGTGGTGGGCTGGGCGACGGGTTGCCGCCTGCGCACCGGGTTGATGCTTCAGGCGCTGAACATGGCGATAAAGGAACGGCGTCCCCACGGAGTGATTCACCACTCCGATCAAGGGTGCCAATACACCTCGATCAGCTTCGGCAAGCGCTGTCGTGAAATGGGGGTGCGCCCCTCGATGGGCACGGTGGGCGACTGTTTCGACAACGCCATGTGCGAAAGCTTCTTCGCCACGCTCGAGTGCGAACTGTTCGCGCGCGTGCGCTTCGAGACGCACAAGCAAGCCCACACCGAGATCTTCTCGTTCATCGAAGGTTGGTACAACGTGCATCGCCGTCACAGCGGCATCGGCTATCGTTCGCCGATCAACTTCGAGCGGGCTTATGCAGAAAAAAACCGAAGGTCGTCTGCAAGCGAGTTGCCCACCGCCGGCCAGCGTCATGGTCGTAATAGGCGACCCGCCGGCCGGCCGTGGACAACTCGCAGCACCTCGTCAAATGGAGGAAAATCACCTATGCAAAACTCAACTGCTTAACTGTCCACCGAAGCGGGTCACCCCCAAGCACCGTGCTACGCGGGAACCAAAAGCAGTGGTCTGCACGCTGGGGACACTTAATACAGATTGTGGGAAGGCGTTCTCTTTGCTTCGTTTCTTTGTCGCCGTTGGACAAAGAAATGAAGTGCCGCCACGCACAGTGGCTAATAGCGATAAAAAATTTAGCCAACATGCAACCCGCGCTAACTTAAGCAGCAGCAACCCAGCACTGACCCCCGACCACCGCCGGTAGGCCGCCCCCCCAAAGACCGGGGTGCGACCGCTAACAACTGGCTAATAGTGATAAAAAATTCAGCCAACATTAAACCCGCGCTAACGTAAGCAGCACCAACCCAGCACCGAACCCCGACCACCAACCATCAGCACCCCGCCCAAAACCCCGCCCGAGTGGGAACGAAAACACCCTGGCTAATTGCGACAGAAAATACACCCAACATACAACCAGCGCTAACCTAAGCAGCAGGAACCCCGCGTCAACCCCGCCCGCCCCCCCGCAAAGGCCGCTCCACCGGAGCCTCCAGGACCAGGCGCCCAAACTCCTTCGCGGCCAGCGTCCTCTCCCCCTTACCCCAGAGCAATCTGAACTCAGCCTCCGGCAGCACCGGCAATCCATACTGACCATCAACAACCGCGATGCCCGGTTCCAGATCGTCCCGCGTCAAAACCGTAATCGCAAGCCCCGCCATGACCGCCGCGCGAATACCCGACTGACTCGACGATGTAAACGCAACATGCCAATCAACCGGCAAGGTATCAAGCGTTTCAACCGCCACCCGGCGATTAACGCAAGGCGCCGGAAAAAACGCCAACGGCAACGACCCACCCTCGCGCGCCTCGAACGATTCAGCCGCAGCCCAAACGAACCGCGTGCGCCGCAACACAACGCCCTCGCCTCCACCATCACGATCCTCTGCCGGACACACGCACAGCACCACGGCAAGATCCAGTTCCTGCGCGGCAACCATCGCCTCCGAGTCGAGACTCATGCCAACACTGACATCCAGCCGCACATTCGGAAACGCACGCGAAAACTGCGTGAGCAGCACCGGTAGCCGTTCGCCCATGAAAATATCGGGCGCACCAAAGCGCACGACACCCGACGCGGGAGAGGCGTGAAAGCGCCGGGTGACGGCTTCCATCGCGTCGAGAATCTGCGTGGCGTAGCGCAGAAAATCTTCACCGTCTTCGGTCAGCGTGAGACTGCGCGTGGTGCGGTACAGCAGCGGTCTGCCGACTTCCTCTTCGAGCCGCCGGATCTGGTGACTGATCGCGGATTGCGTCAGGTTCAGCCGTCGTGCCGCTTTGGTGAAGCCGCCGCCTTCCGTCACGGCAATGAACGCGCGTAGCAATGCAGGGTCGAGGTTCATGGTCGATCAATGATGACGTCATTTAATGGATGATAGTAAATTAAATCATTTCCGTCATGGACGCGAACTGCCGAAAATAGGTTTATGCCCTCTTCCGGTAATCCGCCATGGATGCTTCGTCCCGCGTTTCACAACAAGTGGCGCTCACGCTGTTGCTGACCGCTGTGATCGCCGCGACCTACGGGTTCGGTGTTTATTTGTTTCCCGTCATCCTGCCCGAAATGAAACGGGAGATCGGTTTTGGCTACGCCCAGGCCGGTTTCATCACGGCCGCGCGGCAACTCGCTAATGTAGCGATGGCCTTGCTTTCAGGGTTCGCGGCCACGCGCTTTGGCGCGGCCAGAGTGGTACTGGTTGCCACGGCAATATCGGCTGTCGGCCTCGGCTGTCTCGGGTTCGCCGATCAGACCTGGCTGATGGGCGCTGTCCTGGTCACGCTCAATGCGAGCGCCGCAGCAACCTGGGTGCCGATGATGGCGCTCATCGCCCCATTGATCGACGAGCGGCATAAGGCCAAGGCGATCGGGGTGATCGGCAGCGGTACTAACTATGGCGTTTTGCTGAATGGACTGATGGTGCCGGCGTTGCTGGCATCGGGGGGATGGCGTTCGGTCTGGCTCGTGAGCGCCGTGCTTACGGCCGTCCTGAGTGGCGCGATTGTTCTGATGTTTGCGAGGCTTAAGCGGCCCGACGCTCGGGTGCAAACTGCACGCGCGCGACAACGCTTGGAACTGCGGCCGATGCTCGCGCGACGGTGGCTGCTGGTGTATGCAATCGCGCTGTTGTCCGGTTTTGCCGGTGGACCGTTCATCACATACTTCTCCGCTTATGCACATGACGACCTGCATCTGGGCCTTGATGTCACGGCACATGCCTGGGCACTCGTGGGTCTGGTCGGCATAGTGAGCGGACTGACGCTCGGCATGGTCGGCGATATGCGCGGCGAAGCCGGGCGCACACAGCGTGACGGCATGCGCACCGCGCTCGTTAGTGCGGGCGTGCTGTTGTTGTGCGCGTCCTTGATAGCGGCGTCACGTCCCGGTGCCTACGCACTGATGATCGCAGCGGTCGCGTTCGGCTTCTCCTTCTTTCCGATTTTTGGCTTGCTGCATGCGTATGTCGGCAAGACCAGCGAGCCGGCTATCGCCGCCATCGTGTGTGGAATCTGCGAAGCGGCGTTCGGCGTGGGCGGTGCATTAGGCAACGTGCTGGGAGGGCTGTGCAAGACCCTGTCCGGTTCGTTTCAGCCGGTTTATGGGTTCGCCGCGGCGGCTTCAATCATCCTTGTCGGACTGACGCTTCTAGTGCCGGGCGTACAGCGCGCTCCATCTGCATGCCCCTGCGCGCTCGCCGACTTGCGCCGATGAAGGCGGCCATACGCTCGCACCCGAGGCTTACGCGATAAATTACGCGCTGAACCGTGAAAGCCGGAATGGCGTCGGATCCACGCGAGGCCTCTCGCCCATCACCAAGTCCGCCATCAATGAGCCCGCAGCAGGAGCAATGCCGAATCCATGTCCGGAAAAACCAGCCGCCAGAAAGAACCCCGGAATCTGACTGACCCCGGAAATGACAGGCACGGCGTCCGGTGTCACATCGATAAACCCCGCCCAAGCATGCGCGATCGTGGCATTCTTAAAGGCGGGGAAAGCATGCTTCAACTTGCCGAGTGCGACGTCCACCATCTTCATGGCCGGCGCCGGATCGAGTGTCCGGCATGCTTCGAACGGAGTCGGCGCGTCCAATGGGAAACGCCGTGCAATCTTCATCTCATCCAGAAATCGCCTGCCCACTCGAAGCTTCAGATACTTGCGTTCCGCCATCCACGCAGGCAGGAACTGTCGCGCCAGCCTGATGCTGTCGGGCGTCAAATCTGCTATCGATGCGCCGAGCTGAGACACCGTGTAACCTCCGTCACGGCGCTTGCGGCACGTAAAATCCGAGCCGTTGACGGCCATTTCCAGGCCGGTTTCCAGCGGCGCCGTTCTCAATACCGATGCATGCACTTTCAACTGGGGAAACTCAACGGCGTTGTTGCCGCAAAAGAGGCGCGACCACGCACCGCCAGCCAACACGACCGATGCGCATTTCACGACCCCATGCTCCGTGATCACCGCGGACGTTCTTCCCGCGCTCGTTTCCATGCCGCGAACCGCACACTGCTCGAATACCATCGCCCCTGCCTGAACTGCCAGCTTTGCGATTGCTGCGGTTGCAAGCATAGGCTCGGCGACGCCATCGGCGGCACTGTACAACGCGCCTATCCATGGCCGGTTCGACACTGGAATCAGGCGCGCGAGTTCATCGCGGCCAAGCAGATTTCCCTG
This sequence comes from uncultured beta proteobacterium, assembly GCA_963708695.1. Classification (GTDB taxonomy): domain Bacteria; phylum Pseudomonadota; class Gammaproteobacteria; order Burkholderiales; family Burkholderiaceae; genus Caballeronia. The sequence continues at coordinate 107,408 of CAVPTS010000009.1, read as the reverse complement.
TGCGCCCGAGTCTTTCGCCGAGTCGAGCCATGCCTGATGGCGCTTCATTTCTGCGTCGGTTTCCGCCAGATAAGCGAGCCCGGTAACCCGATAACCCACATCGGTCCGCGCCTGGATATCCGCCCACATCTCGTTGGCAATCACTGATAGCGGCAGTTCCCGCGGATCGCGTCCCACTGTGCGAATCCATCCCCAGTTGCGTGAAGATTGCTCACCTGCAACGGTGCCCTTTTCGAACACCGCCACGCGCACGCCTTTCTTCGCCAGCGCGAGCGCAGTGCTGATGCCGATAATGCCGCCGCCGACAATCGCAACGTCGATCTGCGCAGGCAATGTCAAACCCATGGTGTTTCCTCGAATGTGTAGGTCAGCGCGCCCGGCTTCGGCTTGCCGACAAGCCGACCAGAGCAACCACGCCTATCACGATCACGTAATAAGCCGGCGACATGATGCTGCCTGTCTGCGCGATAAGAAAGCCGACCACCAGGGGCGTAATGCCGCCGAAGAACGTCTGCGACGCGACATACGCAATCGATACGCCTGTCGTGCGGCACGACGTCGGGAAGAGTTGTGACAACAGCGAGCCGACCGGCGCGTAATAGAAGCTGTAGAACACCAGCGACATCACGCACTGAAACAAGATCAGCGACCTGAACGAAGGCGTATGCGTCAGCACGAAGAACATCGGGAAGACGATGATCAGTCCGGCGACCAGACGCAATCCGCATGACCTTGATCGTGCCGAAACGGTCGGCCGCCAGTCCACCGAAGATTGGAAAGATCGTACTGACGAGGCCGCTGAAGATCGACGCAATGAATGCCGAATCCTTCGCAATGCCAAGATTATTGATGGCGAAGGTCGGCATGTAGATATTCAGAAAACTCGCAACGTTGCCGGCAGCCACGACAGCCGCGCCAATGAGCAAATAACGCTTGTGGAACTTGAAGGTCTCGGCAAGCGGCCGATGCGCTTTGTCTGCGACTTCTTCGAACTCGTGCGTCTCGTTGATCTTCGTACGAATGTACAGTCCGACCGGACCGATCAGGCAGCCGAATATGAACGGCATGCGCCATCCCCAGGAATCGACCTGCTCCGGCGAAAGATAGTGATTGATCACGTATGCAAATAGCGATGCGGTCAGGACGGCGAAGCCCGAGGTCGAAAATTGCAGGCTGGCAAACAACGCTTTTGTACGCGGATTTTGCTCGGTCAGGTAAGAGTTCGCACAGCCGAATTCCCCGCCGACCGAAAACCCCTGCAGCAAGCGTCCGAAGACGAGCAGCGCAGGCGCCCATGCACCAATCACCCGATAAGTCGGGATCACCGCCATCAGGAATGTCCCGCACAACATCAGGAAAGCGGCAACGGTCAATGCCGCGCGGCGGCCGCGTTTATCGGCGAAGATGCCGAGCACGACCGCGCCTACCGGCCTCACCACGTACGCACTTGCAAAGGTCAGCAGACTGTAGAGCAACGCCGATTGAGGATTGCCCGTGGGGAAGAACAGCCGTGAGATCGTGATGGCGAACATGGCGTAGACGAGCAAGTCGAACCACTCGAAGAACGTGCCCACGTTCGCCGCCACCACGTCACGAATCTTGTGCGTGGATGCTTGCGCTGGATGACGCAATGCCGCTGGAGCCGATGCTGCCGATCGCCTGTTTCATCTTTGCGTCCTGTGTCAGTGAGCACCGGCCGGTCAGGGCGCGGTGTATTCCAGTCCAGCGAAATAGGCGCCAAGGCTGGCCGCGCCCGGGCGAAAAACTAAACGTAGAAATGGTTGCTGTTGATGACAAGAATGGTGGTGGGCGACTCCCAGCCGTTCTCCCATCGATACCGATGACCTGACGGAAAACCATATATATCCCCGGCTTCCAGCAACATTTCCTGGTCGTCGACGAACAAGCGCAATTTGCCGCGGACGACGTATCCGATCTTGTCCCCGGTCTGGAGAACGAAATTCACGTCGGACACGGCGCCCGCGCCGATCTCCATGAGAAACCCTTCCATGACCGAGCAGCCCGCCGGGGTCACCCGATATTTAGTCACGCCGCCGACGCTCACCGGCTTGCGATCCGCGAGTCGCACAACGAAGTCAACGCCTGCGCCTTCCTGCTGGCGCCGGCAGCATTGCGCTCGTCGAACAACGCGGCGCCATCTACGCCCAGTGCATGGCAGATGTTGCGAAGCACGCGAATGGAGGGCGAGCTGATGCCGCGCTCGATCTGGCTGAGCATGCTGACGGACAAGCCGGCTTGCTCCGCCACGTGCTTGAGGCGAAGGTCCTGCGCCTTGCGCATGGCGCGCAAGCGGCCGCCGATCACCACGTCCTGCTCGTGCGCAGGAGCCGTTCTCAGTCGGCAAGGATTCTTCGGACACGGGTTTGCCTTGTTGGCGGTTGCGATCGAAAATTTCACTGTGATGAAGTTTTACCGAAATAATTATCGATTTCAAGAAAATAATGAAGAATTTGTGAAATTTTTCATAACGGTGGGGCGCAGCGCACGGAGGCAGGCTGGACGCGGAGCGGCCCTGCCGAAGCTGGCGATCAGTAGGAAGAGATTGTTTTCGCGCAACTCAAGGAGAGCGGCGATGCGTAGATATGGACGTTGTCAGCACGTAAATGGAGATGGGGACATCACGAAAACGCCCCCGCGACAGTGAGTGCTCTCCCATCGCGGGGTTCATGCAAGCAATTTACTTAGGATACCGACGTGCCCGCCCCTAGCAGATCTTCTATCATCACCGGCAACCGCCTTACCCGAACGCCGGTCGCGTGATGAACGGCGCCGGTAATAGCCGCCGCGATCCCGGCCAGACCGATCTCAGCGATTCCCCGTGCGCCGAGTTCATTGAAGATGGTATCGGGATGATCGAGGAACGTGACGTCCATTGCCGGCGTGTCCGCATTCGACGCCATGATGTAGTCGGCCAGGTTGCTATTGATCGGTGCACCTGTGCGTTCGTCGTAGCGCGTGTGCTCGAACAGTGCCATGCCGACGCCCATGACAATTGCGCCTTCAATCTGGTTGCGTCCAGCCTTCAGGTTGAGAATCCGCCCCGCATCGATCACTGTGACCACGCGGCTCACCCGCAATTGCGCGATCTCCGGCTGCCATGTCACTTCCGCGAAATGCACACCGTACGAATGGATGGAATATTTCTTCTTCAACGGGTCGTCGAAACCGCCTACCGCGCTGCCATTCCCCGACGCAGCGTGCATTTTTGCAGCCACCAGGATCTCGGCGAACGGCACGCCGCTCTCCGGCGCTTCGCCCTTGCGATGCACACGGCCCTCACTGAACGCAAGCGTAGCGGCATCCGCACCCTCGAACGGGGAGCCCGACACCGCCGCAGCACGCGCGAGCACCGTGCCGACTGCAGCCCGCGCGGCATCGGATACGGCGGGAATTACTGAAGCCGTCACCGCCGATCCGCCCGAGATTGGTCCACGCGGCAAAGCGGTATCGCCGAGACCGACTTCAATCTTGTTCAGCGGCAGGCCGGTTTGCGCCGCCACGAGCTGCGCAAGGATGGTGTAGGTTCCCGTGCCGATGTCCTGCGTGCCGCAGACCACGCGGGCGGTCCCATCGTCCCGCAGGTCGACGGTTGCTTCGGCCGAGAACCGCACGCCGGGCCAGCCGCATGCGCCGACACCCCAGCCTAACGTCAAGCCGTCGCGCTTCATGGAGCCAATGCCGGGCGTGCGCTGCGCCCAGCCAAATTTCTCGGCGCCAGTGCGCAGACACTCCACCAGATGACGCGATGAAAACGGCAAACCGCTGCTTTCATCGACGCTCGGTTCGTTCTTCAGCCGCAGTTCCACCGGATCGATATTCAGCCGGAAAGCAAGCTCATCCATCGCCGATTCAAGCGCGAAAAGTCCCGGCACTGCGCCCGGTCCGCGCATGGCTGTGGGTGAACCGACGTTGCGCGGCACGGTGCCCGCGCTCACGCGCAGGTTCGGCGTGCTGTAGAGCAGCGACGTGGCTTCGCCGCAGTCTTCGGAATAGCTGTCGAGGATCGACGTGTGGTTCAGATAGTCGTGACGGATGGACGTGAGCGTGCCGTCCTGGTTCGCGGCAAGCCGGATGCGCTGTTGCGTGAGCGGACGATGCCCGACATTCTGGAACATCATCTTGCGGTTCAGCACAAGCTTCACGGGACGTCCCGTATGACGCGTCGCGGCGGCAGCCAGCAAGGAATGCGGCCACATCCACAGCTTGCCGCCGAAGCCCGAGCCGAGGTAGCGCGAGATCACCCTCACCTTTTCCTTCGGCAGGCCGAGCATCTGCATCAGCGTGCCCTGGTGATTCGAGATCGCCTGCGATGTTTCGTAGAACGTATAACCATCGCCATCCCAATACGCAACGGTCGCGTGGAGTTCGATCGGGTTATGGGTCTCGACCGGCGTCACATAGGTCTCGTCGAGCTTGACCGGTGAGGAGTCGAAGGCGCTTGCCGCATCGCCGCGTTCGCTTTCGACCTTCGGCTCCGCACTGCTTGCCAAGGTGGTACTCACGTCATGCGGCGCGGTTTCATAGCCGACCTTGATAGCCGCCGCCGCAGCGCTCGCGGTTTCGAAGGTATCCGCTATCACCAGCGCGACGTACTGGCCGTAGTAGCGAATCACGTCGTCTTCGAACGGCGGACGCGCCTCGTCGACGAAACCAGTGTCCATCGAATTGCCGGAGATCCGATAAAAACGGCCGACGTTGCCGCGATGCAAAACCGCATGCACGCCGGGCATGGCTTCAGCGGCGGCAAATTCCAGCGAGACCAGCTTGCCGCTTGCAATTGTGCTGCACACCGGGACTGCGTGCAGCAGGTCCGGCAAATTGACGTCCGAGGTATAGGTGGCTTCGCCGCTGACCTTCAGCGGCCCGTCAATGCGCGAGTGCGCCTTGCCAATTACCTGATGCGCTGCATGTAGAGATTCGAGCACAGTAGACATGGAGAGCGTTCCTTTCGACGAGTGTCGATGTGTCGCGGTCAAGCGGCGCTGGTGACGAGCGTCATCGCATGAACGAGGCAACGTTGCGCCAGTTCGACCTTGAAGCCGTTTTCGGATTGTGGCCGGGCATTGGCGAGTGCATCCGCCGCGGCGCGCCTGAACGTTTCCGCATTCGGCGCCGCGGACTCGAGCGCTGCTTCGGCTTCGCGCGAACGCCATGGCTTCGTGCCTACACCTCCAAGCGCGACGCGCACATGTTGCATGCGGCCGTCTGTCATGACGACCACCACGGCGGCGGACACCAGCGCAAACTCATACGACGCGCGATCACGCAACTTCAAATACAAGGAGCGGCTGCCCGGCGCCAGTGGCGGCAATGTGACATGCGTGATGAGGTCGCCGGGTTCGAGCACCGTCTCGCGCTCTGGCGTAGTGCCGGGCAGCAGGAAGAAGTCGTCGATTGCAACGCTGCGCTCGCCTCGAGTTCCCTCGATATGAACACGCGCTTCGAGCGCCATCAGCGCGACGTTCATGTCTGAAGGATTGCTCGCAATGCACGCATCGCTTACGCCGAGAATTGCCTGCGTCCGGTTGAAGCCGGTGATTGCCGCGCAACCCGAGCCGTGCTCGCGTTTGTTGCAGGCCATCGCGGTATCGCGGAAATAGACGCAACGGGTGCGTTGCAACAGGTTGCCGCCCGTCGTCGCCATGTTGCGCAGTTGCGCCGAGGCGCCGGCTAAGCAAGGCTTGCGACAGCACCGGGTAAGCGTCGCGAATCAGCGGATGGTGCGCGAGATCAGCATTGCGAACCGTCGCGCCAATCTTTACTCCGCCATCGGCGGTTGCTTCTACGGCGTTGAGCGGCAGACGGCTGATGTCGATTACGCGTCCCGGATGCTCGACGTTCAGCTTCATCAGGTCGAGCAGCGTCGTGCCGCCTGCCAGAAAACGGACTTCGGCACCCTGTTGCGCCGTGTGTGACGCCGCGCCGGCCTTGATCGCGTCCTGCACATCATTCGCGCGGGAAAGCTGGAATAGTTCCATGTCGGCGGCTCCTCAGGCTTTGCCGCGCACGGTCTGGATCGCGGCAACTATGTTCTGATAGGCGCCGCAGCGGCACAGATTGCCGCTCATGGCTTCGCGAACGTCGGCATCGTTCGGGACCGACCGGTTCGTCGAGCAAGGCCACGGCCGACATGATTTGACCGGACGTACAGTAGCCGCATTGATAACCGTCGCATTCCACGAACGACGCCTGCATGGGATGCAGCGCATCGGAATTGCCGATGCCTTCAATGGTCGTGATTTCGTCGCCGGCGTGGTTCGCGGCGAGACATAGGCAAGCATTCACGCGGCGTCCGTTCACGTGGACCGTGCATGCGCCGCACTGGCCGTGATCGCAGCCTTTCTTCGTGCCGGTAAGATGCAAGTGTTCCCGCAGCGCATCGAGCAGTGTCGTGCGCGGATCAAGCGTGAGCGTGTAATTCTCTGCCGTTGATCAGAGAGCTCGACGGCAATAGTGACGGGCTCCGCCGAACCGGTGCGCGCGTGCGGCGTAAAAACCTCCGGCGCTACGGTTTTCGGGCCAACGGTTTCATCGAAGAGACGGGTGGGAATTGACTGATCGTGCATGGCGAAAATCTCCTGGCGGTGGGGGCAGGGAGAAGTCGGTCACATCGCAGTCACGCGGAATGGTACGTTGCCGGTACCCGAAGCGTGCAAGAAGGAGAAGCAGAAGGTTGCGCCGATGACCAACGACTTGGCTAGTATAGGCAGTCGAATTAAAGTCTGCTGAAGCGCAATTGACGGGCAAGCGGCGTGCTACCCGCAGCACGCCGGTCGCCACTCAGGTGATCGCGCCAATCTGCCAGGGTACGAATTCGTTCTGCCCGTAGCCGTGCAATTCACTCTTCGACAAGCGCACCCGACGCGGTCGCGAGCATGAGTTCAAAGATCTCCTGACCGAGTTCATCAACGCTTTTTTCGCCATCGAGAATGGAACCGCAATTCAGGTCGATGTCCTCTTCCTGACGCTTCCACAGCGCCGTATTCGTGCCGAATTTAAGCGACGGCGAAGGCGCGCATCCGTAGGCGGAGCCGCGTCCGGTCGTGAAGCAAATGAGGTTTGCTCCACCTGCTACCTGCCCCGTCGCTGAGACCGGGTCATAACCTGGTGTGTCCATGAATACAAGCCCGTGCGCACTGACATGCTCGCGCATAGCGATATACATCGACGAGATTGGTCGTACCGCCCTTCGCCACCGCGCCAAGTGACTTCTCAAGAATGGTCGTGAGGCCACCCGCCTTATTACCTGCCGACGGGTTGTTGTTCAAGTCCGCGTTCATCCGGGCGCAGTACGCTTCCCACCAGTGAATCCGCTCGATGAGCTTTTCGCCCACTTGCTTCGACACCGCCCGACGCGTCAGCAAATGCTCCGCGCCGTAAATCTCCGGCGTCTCCGACAAGATTGCCGTGCCGCCATGCGCGACCAGACGGTCGACCGCCGCGCCTAACGCGGGGTTCGCCGTAATGCCCGAGTACCCATCCGAGCCGCCGCATTGCAGCCCGATGACGAGATGCCTGGCATCGACAGGTTCGCGCTGCACCTTGTTCGCGTCCGCCAGCATCACCTTGATCGTTTCGATGCCCGCCGCCACGGTTCGCGCGGTGCCGCCCGGTCGCCTGAATCGTCATGGTCTTCAATCGAGCGCCTGTTTCAAGGCTCTGATCTTGCAGCAGACCATCGATCTGATTCGTTTCGCAACCCAGGCCGACCATCAGCACGGCGGCAAAGTTCGGATGGCGCGCGTATCCGCCGAGCGTGCGGCGAAGCATGTCGAGCGCTTCGCCTTCGGAGTCGATCGCGCAGCCTTGACCATGCGTCAGCGCGACCACGCCGTCCACATTCGGAAACGCTGCGAGCGCTTCAGGATGGACATCGCGACGAAAATAATCGGCGATGGCGCGAGCGGCCGTCGCGGAGCAATTGACGGACGTTAGAACACCGATGTAATTGCGCGTCGCGATGCGTCCGTCAGCGCGGCGTATGCCCAGAAAACGAAGCCGGTTGCGCGACGCGTTGTGACGGCTTTGCATCGGCGCCGAATGCGTAGTCGCGATCGAAGTCGCCCATCGCGAGATTGTGAACATGCACATGCTCGCCGACCTCGATGGCACGCTTCGCAAAGCCGATGATCTGGCCATAGCGGCGCACGGGCTGCCCTTGTGCAACAGGTTTTACTGCCACCTTGTGGCCTGCGGGAATCAGGCCGCGCACGGTGATGCCGCCATCTGCCAGCTGCATGCCCGAGACGAGCTGATGCCGTGCGATAACGACATCGTCGGCAGGATGCAGCCTGACGGTCGCGGGCATGGCGGGGGCGCTTGCAAGCGTGGCTTCGACTACTGATTTCATGTTGCGTTTCTCCGTGAATTGCAGCGCTTGGGGCCCTGCTCCGTCGGGTCATCTGTCGCGGTTATTTAGCGAGAGCCCGCCTCCGACGCAGCCAACCGAACCTCTTGCTCCCTGCGGCCCCGCATGCCGATGCTCAGGAGCAGCAGCACGCCGACCACACCCGCTGCGGCAAGCACGTACATGCCGGCGCGCTGGCTTTGAAAGAAGCTCTCGACCGCCGTCTTCAAGGTCGGCGCAATGAAGCCGCCGAGGTTGCCCAAAGCGCCGATCATCGCAATGCCGCTTGCCGCTGCCGTCCCGCTGAGATACGCCGTGGGCAGTGTCCAGAAGAGCGGCTGCACGACCACGAAGCCAACTGTGGCGATGCAGAACGCGATAAGCACCGGCACGAGATGCGAGCCCACCGTCGATAACCCGATGCCAACCGCAGCCATCGCGAGCATGACCAAAGCCATTTCCCGATGCTTGCCGCGAGCGTCTGCATAACCTGTAATGAAGCGCAACGCGACGAGCGCACAGAACCATGGAATAGCGGTCAGCAAGCCCACCTTCGCGCCAATAGCCGTGCCGGTCAGCTCGGAGATGCGGGTTGGCAAATAGAAGATCACGCCGTACACGCTGACCTGGATCGCGAAGTAGATCGCGACAAAGCGCAGCACGTTCCAGTTACCCAGCGCGGCGAGCGCGGTAGACGGACCATGCGAAACCTTGTGATGATCTTCCGCCGCAATGGCGCTCTCCAGCGCATTCTTTTCCTCTGCCGACAGCCACTTCGCCTGACGCGGTTTGCTCACGAGATAGAAGAATGCGATGACGCCGACGACCGACGCCGCAATGCCTTCGATCAGGAACATCCATTGCCAGTTGCGCAGACCGAGATGGCCGCCCATGACCTCCATCAAGTAGCCCGACAGCGGGCTGCCCAGTACGAGCGCCACCGGCAATCCGAAGTAATAGATGCCGAGCGCCTTGCCGCGTTCGCGTGCGGGAAACCAGTAGGTCGAATACAGGATCACGCCGGGAGAAAAGCCGGCTTCGGCCACACCGAGGATGAAGCGCAGCACATAGAACGAGGTCTCGTTGTGCGCGAACATCATGGCCGCCGATGCCAGTCCCCACGTGACCATGATGCGGCTCAGCCATACCTTCGCGCCGACCCGATGCAGCATCATGTTGCTAGGAATCTCGAACACCGCATAGCCGATAAAGAAGATCCCGGCCCCAAGCGCGAATGCCGCATTGCCAATGTTCGAGTCGACCTGAAGCGCCTGCTTGACGAAGCCGACGTTGGAACGGTCGAGCATGGAAAGCGCGAACATCAGCGCCAGGAACGGCGCGAGCCGCAGACGCGCCTTGCGTACGGCGCTGGCCAACGGCTGGGGCGAAGGCATACTGAGTCTGCATGAACTGTCTCCTTCGTGAGGACGCCGGATACTCCGGTCTGTTGCCGCTTCGGGTGTTATGAGTTAGCAGCCACTCTAGGCAACTCGCCCATAAACATCCAATCGCTTATTGGCTACAATCGATTCCATCCGGTTATGAGTCGTTGCGCGTTAACCCCATGTCCAGACCACCCGCCTTGCTTCCCTCCTCCATCCTGGCCCGCTTGCGGTACCGGCATCTCCAGTTGCTCGACATCCTCGGACGCACGCGAAACCTGCGCATTGCAGCCGAGCAGATGCACATGACGCAACCGGCGGCGACCAAGATCCTGAGCGACATCGAAAGCATGCTGGGCGCGCCGTTATTCGAACGGCTGCCGCGCGAGATGCGGCCCACCGAACTCGGGCTGCTGGCGCTGCGTTATGCGAACACCGCGCTCGGCGAGCTCGGCCGCTTCGTGAGTGAATTCACGACGCTGAAAAATGGGGGATATGGCCACATTACGGTCGGCGCGATCTCGGCGTCGGCGGCGCAACTGGTGACTGCGGGCATTAGTGAAATTCGCCGGCAGCGGCCGCAACTGGTCGTCAAGCTGTTCGAGCTGAGCAGCGACCAGCTGGCAATATGGCTTGAGGAAAAGAAGCTCGACGTCATGGTCGGCAGATCTGACCGAACCGCGTCATCAGGGATTATTCGACTTCGAGGTGCTCTCAGCCGAACCGGTTTGGGTGGTGGCCGGCCGGCATCATCCGTTGTTGCAGAAGCGCCGGGTGGAGCTGGCCGATCTCGCGGCATGGCCCTGGATTCTCTATCCGCAAGCCACCGCGATCAGACAATTGTTCGAGGAAACATTCACGGCCGCGGCCATTCCCGTACCGGTCGGCATGGTGGAAACGCCTTCAATATTTTCCGCATTGGAGCTCTTGCAAGCCACTGAAATGATTTCATTGCAGCCGCAAGCAGCTGTCGAAAAATACGTGGCGAACGGGCTGCTGGGGCATCTTCGCCGTCCCCATTCGCCGCGTCATGACGAGCTATGGAATCGTGACACGCAAGCATGAAACGCCTTCACAACCGGTGCAGGAGTTCATCGGCATATTGCGTTTGCTTGGCGCCGCGCAAGCAGCGCCAAGCGCATAGAACCGCCCTACTTCGCCTCCGACACCTGCACCAGCGCGTCGATGGCAATTGCATAACCCTTCACGCCCAGCCCGACGATAATCCCGCGTGCCGCCGGCGAGATATACGAGTGGTGCCGAAACGATTCCCGCGCGTGAACGTTGGAGATATGCAGTTCGATCAGCGGGACGCTCGCGCCCTTGATCGCGTCGTGCAGCGCGACCGACGTGTGCGTGAAAGCGCCCGGATTCATCACCACGCCCAGCATGGTGCCCGCTGCTATCTCGCGGCCGGCCTCATGAATCCAGTCGATCAGCACGCCTTCATGATTCGACTGCCGGCATTCCACCTCGACGCCCAGCCGCTCGCCGGCTTCCTTGCAAAGCGTTTCGACCGTGGCGAGCGTGTCGTAGCCGTACTGCGCGGGTTCACGCTGGCCCAGCAGATTCAGGTTGGGTCCATTGAGGACGAGTACCTTCTTCATGACCTCACCTCATCAGTATTTGATCTGCGAAACCGCGCGCAACTGATCCGGCGTGGCTGTGCCGAAACCGAAGAACTCGAGGTAGGCCGGAATCATTTCGAAGAGCATGTCCGTGCCGACCTGCACCGCACAGCCCTTCTCTTTGGCCGCGCGCAGCAACGGCGTGTATTCGGACTTCATCACGACTTCGCCGACGAACGTGCCAGGCGAAATCCGGTCGATATCGAATGGCAGCGGGTCACTCTCTTTCATGCCGATAGGCGTTGCATTGACGACCACGTCGTAACCCGCCGGATCTTTGGAGCCGGTCGTCACGACAAGCTCGGAATAGTGCTTGCGCAAGCGGTCGGCGAGCGCTTCGACGGCGGCGGTGTTGGTATCGAAGAGAGCGAGTGCCGATACGCCGGCAGCCGCCAGCGATGCCGCGATAGCCGAGCCCACGCCGCCGCTGCCGAGCACGAATGCACGCGCGCCCTTCAACGGACGGCCCTTGCGTTCGACGCCTCGCGTGAAACCCGCGCCATCGAACTGATCGCCGAGCAGCGTGCCGTCGGGGCGCAGGAGAATGGCGTTGCACGCGCCCGCAATGCGCGCAGTGGGCGTCAGTTCATCGACGAGGCTCGATCGTCGTCACCTTATGCGGCATGGTGACCAGCGCGCCGCGAATGTTGGTCAGCCGGAACAATGACTTCAGCACGTCCGCGTAGTCTTCCGGCTTGACGCCCATCGGCACCACCACCGCGTCGATGCCGCTTCTGCTCGAACCACGGGTTGTAGATCATGGGCGCCTTGAATGCTTCCGTCGGATAACCGAGGTGCGCAATAAGGGTGGTTTTTCCGCTAATCATGGCTGCATGCCTAAGAAGTTGGTTCTCGAAAGGCTCAGTCCGCCAGCTCGACGCGACGTACATCGCCGACAATAAACATATACGACAGCGCGCCGACCAGCGCAGCCGCTCCAACGTAGGACAACGCGTAGAAGAACGAGCCCGTCTTCGCCACGATCAAGCCGATCACGAGCGGCGTCACGATGCCCGCCAGATTCGCGCAAAAGTTGAAGATGCCGCCGGTCAGTCCCATCAGGTTCTTGGGCGCGATGTCCGAGATCAGCGTCCAGCCGAGTCCGACCATGCCTTGCCCGAAGAAGGCGATCGAAAGAATGGTGATGACCAGTGCGTCGCTGCTGACGTAGTTCGCGGAGATGATGGTCGATGCACCCAGCAAGCCGAAGATGATCGGCAGCTTGCGCGCAATGTTGGCCGAGCCGGTGCGCTTGAGCAGAAGGTCGGAGACCCAGCCGCCGAACATCACGCCGACCGCCGCCGCAAGGAACGGCATCACCGCGAAGAAACCGACCTTGAGCCAGCCCATATGGCGCTCGGTTGCCAGGTAGGTCGGGAACCAGGTGAGGAAAAAAACGAGCGTGGTGTTGCCCGCAAACTGACCGAGGCACGCACCCGCGATCTGGCGGCGCTTGAGCAGCTTGCCGACGTTGCTCCACGAGAACGCCAGGGTTTGCTGACCGCCGGCCGGCTCGAGGCCGCCGCCTGCGGCAATGTAGTCGAGCTCCGCCTGATTCACCGTCTTTGAATCGTGCGGCTCGCGATAAAAGAGCCACCATACGATCCCGAACACAATGCCGACAACGCCCACCACGATGAACAACGCGCGCCAGCCGAAGTTACCCATGATCCAGAACAGCGCGGGCGCAAAACATGCAAGGCCGAGGTATTCGCCTACCGTGTAGATGCCGGTCGCGCGGGCACGCTCTTGTTGCGGAAACCAGGTGGCGACCACGCGGCTGTTGACCGGAAAACAGGGCGCTTCGCTGACGCCCAGTCCAAAGCGAAACAGCAGCAATGACTTCAGGCCGACGGCAAAGCCTTGCAGCAACGTGAAGATCGACCAGAACGTGAGCGCAAGAAAGTACGTGACCTTGCTGCCGAAGCGATCCAGGAAGATGCCGCCCGGGATCTGCGCGAGCGCGTAGGTCCATGAAAACGCCGAGAAGACGATCCCCATCACGGCCGCGTCGATACCCAGTTCCTTGGTCATCGTCGGCGCTGCAATGCCGAGGACGGTACGGTCGAGGTAGTTGATCATCGTGCCCACAGCGAGCAGCGCGAGGATCACGAAGCGTGTGCGCGAGCGCGTGCGGACCGCGGCGGGCGCGCTGACATGCGCCGCCTGCGGGATTATGAACGTCTTGCATGAAGCGTCTCCAAACTCAAAGTGGTGAGATCCCGCCCTGCGAACATGGCGCTGAGCGATGTTATTGGATGGTGGTCCGGGCGAATAGTCGAAGTCGACGCTGATACCAGGCATGGCGGCGGTGCGACCCTGTGCGAGCCGCCATGCTTCCCAACCCTCAGAACCGGTGGATGATACCCACGCCCGCCGCGAACTGACCTTGCGATGACGAAGGAGCCGTCTGGAATCCATCGCCCAAGGTAGCGGTGGCATTGATCACGCTAGACGCGCCCGGCGTGCCCAAGGTCTTGCCATGCGCGCGCTGATACGCCTGCAACGCGTACAGCCCCGTGCGCTTTGACAGCGAGTAGTACTCGGACAAATTCCACTGGTGATATTGCGCTTCGCTGTTGATGCCGTTCGCTTTCGTCGCGCGGGTGTAGCTGTAGCCGGTCGCCAGATCGAGCACTGGCATGGCATGCCAGTGCAGCACGGCGCCGGCCGTGTTGAAGATGGCGGTATCGTGGAAACGCGAGTTGATGCCCGGTATGTACTGCACGTTCGAGTAGGTTGCCGACACGTCCCACGCGCTGTTGAACGTATAGCCGCCGCCGACCGCAATGCGCTGCTGCGCCTGTGCCGTCTGGTAGCCGTTGGTTACCGCCGATACCCCCGACTGCCCGCCCGAACTCGTAGTCGAATCCGCGCCATACACACCGCCGCCCGGCGTCGAGTTGTTGATGCGCGTGATGCCTGCCGCGAGCCCGATCGGACCCGTCGCGTATTGAATCGCGCCGCTCCACGTTGAACCCTGATTCACGCTGCCCGGGACGCCGGCGAATGAATACGAGCCGCTGAACGTGACGCCGTACAGTTTCGGCGACGTATAGACCAGCGAATTATTCGCGCGATAGATGGTGTCCAGTTCGTCGAGATCGCCCGGGTGCGCGCCGAAGAAGCCGGTGAGCCAATTGGTCGGGCTATACGGCGAGAGCAGGGTGTAATAGGAGGTGTACTGGCGGCCGGCGGTGAATGTACCGTATGAGGTGTTCGTCAAACCGACCCATGCTTGCCGGCCGAACTCAGCATTGGCGAATTGCTGGGCGCCCGTGGCGCTGTTGAAGCCTGATTCGAGCTGGAAGATCGCCTTGGTGCCGCCACCGAGATCTTCGCCGCCCTTCAGGCCGAAGCGGCTTCCCGCCCATACGCCCGATGTCATCCTTACGTTTGAACGGCCGCCCGAGGTGGACCCGAGCGTTGTCGAGCTGTTTTGATAAGTCATCGAATTATCGACAATACCGTACAGCGTCACGCTGTTCTGCGCATGCGCGACTGTTACCGCGGCTACCGTGATGACAACGGCGCTGCCCGCCTGTTTAAGCTGCTTCATGTACGTCTCCTCCATGGATCGTGCGTTTGTTTTGCCGTTGCTGCGGTTGCCGGACGCCGTTGCCGGATAAGTCCGGGAGACGCCTGCAACATCAGTTGATAAGCGTTCCTAATCTATTGAATTGCCGGGTGATACCTGCGATACCTGCAGAACAGCTTTGCGCGCTGCTTAAAACGTAGGGCTTACGTCGTGAGATTCATCGTGCAATAACGTGAGTGCTTTTCAAGCGAGGCGGTACGTGCTCACAATAAAGTCATGTCCAATCGCAAGCAACGTTTTATTATTGAAAGCGAGTGATTAGCGAACGTATTCGTTCGATAATCGCGCATTATTGGGGTTTGCACTGAGCTTGCTGCCGGTATTTATTGGCGTCCGCGCAACACTGGTTCCGCACCTTGATCATCAGATCCGTGCCGATATTGCCCGGCCCTATGATTGCTACCTTCACCTTTCCATTCGTTCTGTCTCCAGTATTAAGCTTTCGGGGGAACCGCACTGCCGTCGACCACGCGGTCAGCGACCGTCTTGCCGCCGCGCCCCCAGCAATCCAGCGGTAATTCTTCAATGAGCACGCGCACCGGCCGATGGGCATCTCCAGGCTGGCGGCCATGGCTGCGACACGCTCTCGATCAGCCAGCGCCTCTGATGAGGCTGACAGGCACGGCATCACCCCTTCACATGAAAGCCGGCGCTGCCGAGTTGTTCCATATCGACGGATACATACTGGCCGGGCTTGATCCACTCAGCGGGCGTAGCGCCGCCTGCCATCACGATCCAGCCTGCCTGCAGGGGCTCGCCAGCCAGTGCCGAAAGCCGCGCGGCCGCCACCAGCGAGCGCAATGGATGACCGAGTAAAGCCGCGGTCGATCCAACCTGCACGACCCGTCCATCGATATTGAGTGTCAGCCCGAGGTTACTGAAATCGATCTGCGGACTGCGCCACGCGCCGATCACGAAGCCACTCGACGACGCGTTGTCCGCGATCACTTCGGGGAGCGTGAACTTGAAGTCCTTGTAGCGCGAATCGATAATCTCCAGCGCCGGCGCGATTGCTTCCACCGCCGCGAGCGCTTCGGGGCCGGTGACATCGCCGGAGAGCGGGCGCTTCAGCACGAACGCAATCTCCGGTTCCACACGCGGATGCACGAAGCGCGAGAAGTCGACCGCCGTGCCCTCTTCAATCTGCATGCCCGCCGTAAGTCGTCCCCAGATCACATCCGACAGACCCATCTGGACCATCTTCGCGCGGCTCGTGAAACCCATCTTCACGCCGACCCTGCGTTCACCGCGGTCGACCCGGCGTTGAATGGATGCCGCTTGAATCGCGTAGGCATCGTCGAGCGAGAGACGGCCTTCAACGTCGAATTGCGATACTTCTTTCGCGTTGCGCGCGGCGTCGTCGAGGCGCGTCGCGTAGTCAATAATGTTGCTCATCAGCGTGCCTCGTTCGAGTCGTGTTCAAAGACAGCCCGCACGGAGCCAAGTCCGTTAATGCGGGTTTCGAAGATGTCGCCCGGCGTGACCGGGACCATCGGACCGAGTGCGCCCGACAACACGAGGTCGCCGGCTTTGAGCGGCGTGCCGAGCGAGGCCATCGTTCGCGCAAGCCAGACGACCGCGTTGATCGGATTGCCGAGGCAGGCCGCGCCTGCGCCAACTGAAACCGGATCGCCGCGCCGCTCGATCACCATGCCGCACAGGCGCAAGTCGAACTCGGAGAGCTTGCGCGGGCTGTTGCCGATCACAAAGGCCGACGACGACGCGTTGTCCGCGATGGTGTCGGTAATGCGGATATCCCATTTCGCAATCCGGCTGCCGACAATCTCAAGCGCCGGCAACGCGTACTCGATTGCGTTGAGCACATCGAGCTGACCGGGGTTCGGCACGGTAATATCACGGCCGATCACGAATGCCACTTCGCCCTCGATCTTCGGTTGCGTCAGGATGGATGCCGGGATCGGCTCGCCATCGCCGTAGCCCATGTCGTCGAACAGCAAGCCGAAATCGGGACGGTCCACGCCGAGCTGCTTCTGCACGGCAGCCGATGTCAACCCAATCTTGCAACCGACCAGACGACGCCCTGACTTCAGCCGTCGCTCGGTATTAAAACGCTGCACGGCATACGCGGACTCAATGTCGAGCTGGTTGTAGGTCTCACGCAGCGGCGCGATAAAAATACCCGTGCGAGAAGCTTCGTGCAACGCGTTCGCGGCTTGCTCGATGAGTTGCGGTGTCATTTGCGTCATTTAGCCTCCTCCTGCTGCGAAGCGCGTGCGGCCATCTCATCCTTGGTCTGGTCGCCGACCGCCCAGTGCGTGGCCGGCACGATAGTCGCAAAGACACGGATGGTCTCGAGCGGCGCGCCGAGCGTTTCGTGGATCGTGCGCGCGACCGCCTTGACGCACGCCTTGATGGCGGCATCGTCGCGTCCTTCGACAAGTGAAATCTGTACGATTGGCATGGTTCTCTCTATGTTTGAATCGATGGTTAAGCGGATGCTTGAGTCGATCAGATGGACGCAGCCGGTGCGACCATTGCCCCGCTCTGTCCGCTGCGATGAAGCGACTCCGCGATCGCTCCACTCGCCTTCATTTCTTCGATAAACGCAGTCAGAAACGGCATGGCTGCCGCGTGCGCTTTGGGTACGCCGAGCGCTTGGCGAATCGTCATGAAGCTGTCGTCGAGCACGCGCAAGCCTGCGTGCTTCGCGGCGAACGAGCAGGCGATCTGCCGCACGCCGGCGGCGGCTTCGAGGCCGTGATCGAGAAAGCGGGCGAACGCTTCGGCGCCCGTCGGCTGCATTTCCAGCCGCGCGTGCTGCAAGGTGCGGCCGAGATACAACGCATACGCGCTGCCCTCGCCCGCGGCCACATGCACGCCCGGCCGGTCCACGTCCGCGCTGGAGTGATAAGGAGCGTCGTCCCGCACCACGTACGCGCCTTCTATATGCAGATAAGGCGGGGTAAATTCGATCTCCGTGGCTCGCTTGGGATCGATGGCGAGGAAAGCCAGATCCCACCTGGTCGATGCCAGCGCCTCGAACACTTTTCCCGCGGCATCGAAGATCACGAACTCGACCGGTACATCGAGCCGATGCGCGAGTTCATTGGCAAGATCGACCGATACCCCCTGCACTTCACCGCTGTCTGGCGAGCGCTGTACGAGCACCGTATTGCCGAGATTGAGCGCTGCGCGTAACACGCCGTGAGGCGCAAGTTCCGCACGCGCGATGTCAAGAGCCGATGTCGTCATCACTTTCTCTCCAGCACCGCGAGCGTCGGGCGTGCGCCTTCGGCTTTTCCGGTGATCGGTGGTTTTGGCAGCTTCGCTTCGCCTGCTTCAATCTTGAATTGGTGATCTAGCGAATACCACGCACCGTCCACATCAGCCGATGGAGCGGGCTCGGTGCGGCTGTCGTGCAGTACATACTGACCGACCAGAGCGCGCGTTACGCCGAACTGCACATCGGTATCGAGATTGGGATCATCGCTCGAATAGACCTGCGAAAATTGCGTCTTGAAGCCCGGCTTGTAGATCATGAAATGGATATGCGCAGGCCGCATGTTATGACGTCCCTGCGCGCTCAACAATTCTCCGACAGGACCCGACAGCGGGATCGGATAACCCGCCGGCTTCACGCTGCGAAACGCGATGTGCCCTTGCGCGTCAGTGCTGAATTTTCCGCGAAGGTTCATATCGGCTTGCTCGGGGTCCTGGTTCTCATAGAACCCTTCCGCCGAGGTGTGCCACACGTCCACTTCCGCGCCGGCCACGGGTTGACCGTCGAGATCGCGGACCCATGCGTTGACGAAAATCGGCGCACCGGGAGTCGGCGAACGCACGATGGACCCGCCATTTTCCGTGCGTGGCGAGTTGCTGCGCCAGAACGGACCCATCAGGTTAGCGGTGGTATCGGTCTGACCGTGGTCGCCGTTGTTAAGCAGGCAAACCAGAGAAGAAAGCCCGAGAGAACCCGCAATCAGCACGACTTCGTTGTGCGATGCGGTAGTCAGTTGACCGAGCTTTGCGATCACGCTGCAGGCTTGATGGAATTCCGTTTCCGTGAGTTTTACTTCGCGTGCGAAGTCGTGCAGATGGCGCACTGCCGCCGACATGATGTCGCGAAAACGCGGATTCGACGCGCGGCTCAATTCGCCGAGAACGGCGCGAGTGACGTCTTCCTGCCGGGTAATGATCATTGCTGTCTCCCATGTGCGGCGTGACTGCCGATGGAACCGGATACGGCGCGTTCCCACTCGTGTTGAATATGCTGCTCAATGTGCAGGACGCATCGCTCTTGCTGATTGCAAATAATGCGCGAACGGCGGGGATATCGTCCAATACTGTTTTCTCAAATTCCGATACCATTTCGGTATTGAGATTCGGATGCGGAGATGCAAGTGGATTTGAAGCAGATGCGACAATTTTTGGCGCTTGCCGAGGAGTTGAATTTCGGCCGTGCCGCTGAGCGTCTTCACATGGCACAGCCGCCGCTGACGCGCAATATCCGGGCGCTGGAAGAGGAATTGGGCGCGCAGCTATTCGTGCGCACGGCCAAGGGTGCGGAGTTGACGCAAGCCGGTCACGCGCTGCTCGATGAAGTACCTAACATTCTGGCACTCGCCCGGCGTGCTGAGGAGCAGGCGCAACTTGCGGGCAGTGGTCATGTAGGCCGGCTGGATGTGGGCATTTTCAGTTCCGGGATATTGAACGTCATTCCGCGTTTGCTTGCGCAGTTTCATACAGATCGGCCTGATGTGAAGATTGGCTTGCACAACATGTCGAAGGCGGAGCAGATCGTGGCTTTGCGCGAGCGGCGCATCACGATCGGGTTTAACCGGCTAGTGCCGGATGAAGCGGATATAGCGGTGGAATGGGTTCAGCGCGAGCCGTTTCTGGTTGCGCTTTATGAGGGTCATCCGTTGTGTGAGAAGAAGTCGGTTTCTCTGAGTGATCTGGATAACGAACGGATGATTTTGTATCCCAATGCGCCGGTGCATGGACTGGCGCAGGAAGTTGCGGCGGCGTTTCGGAGCGAGGGTGTTCGGTTGAGGGTGGAGCAGGAAGTCGAGGATGTGGTGACGTGCATTGCGCTGGTCGCTAGCCGGTTTGGGGTGTGTGTAACGACGGAGTCGGCGGCGAACTTGCAATTGCCAGGAGTTGTTTATCGGCCGCTTCGATCGAAGCTTTTGCGCGATATCGAGTTGAGTTGTTTGTACAGGAGGGGGGATTCTTCGCCAATCCTGCTGGCGTTTTTGGATGTGATCAGGGGGACGCGGGGGAGGCGCGTCAGGGTGGGGAAGTAGGGCGGGGGGTCATCGTTCGCACTCGGGGTTCTTAGGGGTGGCGCGCTACTGGCAGTGGTCAAGGGTCAGCGCCGGGTTGTTGCTGCGTACGTTAGCGCGGGTTGAATGTTGGCAATATTTTTTATCACTATTAGCCACTGTGCGTGGCGGCACTTCATTTCTTTGTCCAACGGCGACAAAGAAACGAAGCAAAGAAAACGCCTCTCCACAATCTGTATTAAGTGTCCGCAGCGTGCAGACCACTGCTTTTGGTTCCCACGTAGCACGGTGCTCGCTAGAGCGACGGACACTTGAAACCCTCCTTCTCGCGAATCCTTACATCCCCACGCTTCGCCACCAGTGCTCTCGGGCAAGTTCGCCAGCACTCCGACCAATACGGCCTCACGCGTCTTTACGGTTAGTGGACTGCGTGATCCGCGCGACCGTTTAGCTGAGGTGGGGCGCGCACGGCGCGCGTTAAGTTAGAGCGCCGACACATCAGAAAAATATTAGCGCACCCGCGCTAGGCGCGCTCACGCGCATCTGAAATCACTGCGCACAGAATAGCTTTAGTCAACCTTAAGCAGGGGTGAGACCGTACCGGTCCGTGGGAATTCCGATCTAGCCCGAGAGCACTGGTGGCGAAGCGTGGGGATGTCAGGATTCGCGAGAAGGAGGGTTTCAAGTGTCCGTGGTTTTGCGAGCACCGTACTACGCGGGAACCAAAAGCAGTGGTCTGCACGCTGGGGACACTTAATACAGTTTGTGGAAAGGCGTTTTCTTTGCTTCGTTTCTTTGTCGCCGTTGGACAAAGAAATGAAGTCCCGCCACGGACAGTGGCTAATAGCGATAAAAAATTTAGCCAACATTAAACCCGCGCCAACGTAAGCAGCAGCAACCCGGCATTGACCCTCGACCACCGCCGGTAGCCGGCCCCAACAGTCCCGAGTGCGAACGAAAATAACCTGGCTAATAGCGATAAAAAATATAGCCAACATACAACCCGCGCTAAGGTTAGCAGCAGAAACCCAGCACCAACCCCGACCACCGACCATCAGCCCCGCGCCCAAAACCCTGACCGAGTGCGAACGGAACGCTACGTCCTAGCCTTCGCTAGTGCAATTAAATTCCCCTCCCCAAACCCACGATGCCCCCTTCTCTCGACGATTTCAAAAAACATATCGCCTGCTTCATGCTGAATAAACGTCTGCAAAAAGAGCCGTGCGGCTCCATCCGCATCAACTTGCCCATCGACCAGAATCCCCCGCGATCGCAACGCCTCGACGTCCAACCCATGCCCCGGCAAACGCGCATCGAGTTGCTCGTAATACCGCGCCGGCGGCTGCACAAAACGAATCCCGCGCGCACACAAAACATCGACCGATGCAAAAATATCCTTCGATGCCAACGCAATATGCTGAACACCCTCACCGCTATGATCCGGCAAATAATCCTGCATCAAGCTCGTCCGATACGTGCCCTTCTTCATAAACCGGAATGCTCAACGTCTGGCACGGCGACACGATGACCGGCAAATCCTGCGCGACTTTCCAATCAGGATGAATCGCGTGAATCTCCTTGAAATGCAGAACCTGAAGATAAAACTCCAGCCAATCCGCAAGCCGTCCCGCACCGACGGTCTGCGTAAAATGATCGACGTTGCACAAACCGGCATCGGCGGCATGCAGCATCGCATGCGTTTTTCGCGGGTCAAGCCACTTGAAATCGATCTCGTAGATGGACTTCGCTTTTTCGGCCGGCGGCTCTGTCCTCCCCTCCCAATGATCGACGAAGTAAATATGAGAATCGCCGATTCCCTGGATCGCGGGTATCGATAATTCGTTCGGCCCGATCCGCTCACCCTCGAAATCCCACGCCCCGAATTCGACGGCGCGCTCGTGCGATATCTGCGCATCGAAGACACGAAGGCCGATGGCGCAGATGCCCACGCCATGAGTCTCCGCGAAGCGCGCCGCGAACGAATCATCGTCGGCGTTGACGAGGAAATTCATGCTCCCCTGTCGAAACAGCGTGACGTCCTTGCTGACATGGCGCGCCACCTGCGCAAAGCCAAGCTGCTCGAAAAGCGTGCGCAACCGCGCCGGGTCGGGGCTGGAAAATTCGACAAATTCAAGGCCCGGCGACGCCGAGCGGATTGTCGGAATCGTCGCTGTCCTGCGGGGATTGCGCCGAGGCAGCGCCAGGCAGGGAAGCATCGTTGTTCATTGAAAATCACCTCTGAGAAAGTCCGGCTCACGTTCGCCCGAGCTGCAAAACAAACTGCAAACCAAGCGGCGAAGCATCGTGTCGACTGGTCAGACACGATGTTCCGCTCGCGCAGGCGCGCAAACAGATTATCGTCTCTGGCATCGACGCGTCAAACTCTCCGGCACCGTCTCACGCAGATGGACTGCTTTCGGGGCGCTCCTGCGCGCGCCGCTGGGCATGAGCGGCAAGCCGCACCGGCGCGTTCGCCGCGCCATAACCTTCGTACCCGCCCCGGCGTTCGCACGACTTCGAGGAAAAACCGTTCCGCAAATTGCTCCGTGTAGACGTGAAAAAACTCACCGCCCGCGCTGTCGCGGTCGTACAGGATGCCGCCTTCGCGCATCTGCTCGAGCTGCGCTTCGTCGAAACCGAAGCGCGCGTCCAGATCGTCGTAGTAGTTGCGCGGAATGTGCAGCAGCGGCACGCCCTGCTCCCGCAGCGATCCGCAACGGCGGCGAAAATATCGTCGGTTGCGAAAGCCACGTGATTCAATCCCGAACCGCGATAGGTCGACAACGACTCCACTACCGATGTATGCCGGTCCGCCGACGCGTTCAGCACGATCCGCACCGACCCGTCGCGGCTGCGCACGGCGCGGCTTCTGACGAGACCGTACGGGTCCGGCAAAAGCACCGACGGCTCGGCATCGAAGCCGAATGTGGCCTTGAAAAACAGCACCCACGTATCCAGCGTGTCGGCGGGCAGGTTCAGGCACACGTGGTCGATGCGGCGCAGGATGATCGACGCGCCCGGTCTTGCCGGTATCGGTCAGATTGAAATCGGTTTCGTAGAGCGTGGGCTCGCCGGGCGCCTCGTCGACGAAGTACTGCAAGCTGCTGTCGGGCGCCTGCACGCTCGGCACCACGCGCTCGTTGGGGCCGACCTTGCCGGAAAATGGCGCGAAGCCGAATGCGGCGGCGCGCTCGAAGGCTTGCGCGGCATTGTCGACGCGATACGCCGACGCGCACACCGACAAACCATGCGCCTGATGAAACGCGCTCGCAAAGGAATCGGCTCTCGCCGTTCAGGAGAATGCACGCGTCGCCTTGCGCGTACAGCGTGACATTCTTCGAACGATGCCGCCCGGCCGCGCGAAATCCCATGCGTTCGAGCCATTGCGCAAGCGTCGGACCGCTGGCTGGATCGACGGCGAATTCGAGGAACTGAAAGCCGGCGTGCGCGGGCGCTGCGGGCGGATGGAACAACGGCTCCTTCGACGAGCTTTAAGCACCCGCGCATTGCTCCTCCAAAAACAGCAGCGAACGATAACCATCGACCGCCGTCGCTGCGTTCGGGCGCCGCGCGAAAGCCGTCGTTGAAAATCTCAAGCGACAGCGGCCCCGCGTAACCCGATGCCAGCACCTGGCGCGTGAAACCCGCGACATCGAGATCGCCTTGCCCCGGGAAAGCAACGGTAATGCCGGCTCCATTCGAGCACGTCCATTGCCATCTTCGGCGCATCGGCGATCTGCACGAACGTGATCCGGTCGGCTGGAATGTTGGCGATCTCATCGACTGAATCGCCGATGGACAGCGTATGAAAACTGTCGAGTATCAATCCGAGGTTCGGATGATCGAGCGTATCGACCAGCCGCCACGCATGCTTGTACGAGTTGACGTGACGCCCCCACGCAAGCGCTTCATAACCCGCCATCACGCCTTCCGGCGCGCGCCAGTTCGGCGAACTGCCCGAGCTGATCGACGATCAACGCATCCCCGCCGATAGAATCCGCCGATGCATTGCTGCACACCAGCACGCGATCCGTGCCGAGTTCATGCATCAGTTCGAACTTGCGCCGTGCGCGTTCAAGGTTGCGCACCAGCCGTTCCGCGCGACACCCCCTCGAAGTCGCGGAAGGGCTGGAACAGCATGATCTTGAGGCCGAGATCGGCGCAGATGCGCTTGACGTCGGCGGGCGAGCCATCGAAATACAGCAAGTCATTTTCGAAGATCTCGACGCCGTCGAACCCGGCGCGGCTGATGGCCTTGAGCTTCTCGACCAGCGTGCCGCTGATCGAGACGGTGGCAATTGAACGTAGCATCGTGAGTTCTCTTTCAACAGGCGGGCCATCGCGGAACGTGTGGAACGTCTGGAGCACGCGGCAGCGCCTACCGGGATGAGCGGGTCGCCGGTTCGGGAGCTTGCTAAAGCGCCGGCAGATGCAGCAGTTCCCGCGCCTGCGCCGCAGTTGCCACAGGACGGCCATACTCGCCGCACAGCGCCGCCACGCGGCTCACCAGTTGCGCGTTGCTCGTGGCAAGCGTGTCCTTGTCCCAGCGAATGTTGTCTTCAAGACCGGTCCGGCAATGGCCGCCCAATTCAAGCGTCCAGTGGTTCACCTCAAGCTGATGCCGGCCGATGCCAGCCGCCGTCCACGTTGCGTCGGGCAACTCGGCGCGCAGCCGCTCGACTTCGAACGCGAGAATTTCGCGCTTGGCAGGCAACGCGTTCTTCACGCCCATCACGAACTGGACATGCACGGGAGACGCCAGCAGCCCCTGCTCCGACCAGTTCGACGGTGCTGTAGAGCATGGCCAGATCGAAGATCTCAATCTCGGGCTTGACGTCGTGATCGAGCATCGACTTGGCAAGCGAGCGCACGAAGTCAGGCGGATTCTCGTAGACCGTGGTCGGGAAGTTGACCGAGCCGGTGGCGAGCGAAGCCATGTCCGGACGCAGATCGAGCATCGCGCCGCGCTGCTCGAAAGAACGTCCGCGTCCACCGGTGGAAAACTGAATGATGATGTCCGGGACAATGTTTCCGGATGCCTGTCCTGAAGCTCTTCGAAACGCGAGCGGTCCGAGCTGGAATTCTCCTGCTCGTCGCGAACATGCAGATGCACGAGCGATGCACCCGCGTCGTAAGCTTCGTGCGTGCTTTCGATCTGCTCGCCGATGGAGATAGGCACGGCAGGATTGTCTTTCTTGCGCGGCACGGAACCGGTGATGGCAACAGAGATGATGCAGGGATCAGTCATGGCTTGAATTCCATAAAATGGTGTCTTCGTTTTTTAAGGCGCAGAAAACATGGCGCCGCCTCTCAACTCTTGATCAACTCTTCCATCACGTCGCTTTCTTTTGCGTCGCTTTGATTTGCGCGGCCGTTAGTACGGACAACCAAGCAACCGATGGCGAGACACGGCACTAGTGTGCCCATCGCCGGGGCTGACCTTCAGCAAAGAATTCGGTGTTGAAGACAACCGCGCCGGGGATCCCGTAGAGCAAGTCAACCAATCAACCACTGCACCGACAAAACTGCCAGGCGCCGCCTTGCGTGCGCGGCTCCCTTCACGGTCGACAGCCACAACGGCTGAAGGCTGCATGGCAATAGTCATTACGTTGTCTTCTGATGTGTATTGTTTGTTGCGGCTGATCGCTGCGCTTAAATATGTTTCGCTGCGTTCAGCGGTGAATGGAGCATAGGGCGGCGTGTTCGGCCAATCAATGTTTGCCGCGAAAATCGGAAAACGATTATCGAACGCTATTGTGCGATTAACGATCGTTTTCGCGGGTTTGCACTAAGCTGGACGCGGTGATCGCTCGCGTACGTCTTCGGGAGCGACGCAGCTGCGCTCCGGCGTGAGCAGGTCCAGCAGATATCTATCGTCCGAACGCACCGATGCGGCAAGTTCGGGATAACCGAAAAATTCGAGGTAAAGCGGCGTTTGCTGGACAAGCATGTCGAAGCCGGGTTCTGCAATCGAGCCCGCGTGAGCGAGCCGCGCGCAACAACGGCGTGGGCTGGTTTTTCATCAGGATGTCGCAGACGATCGCGTCCTGCCGAATTGCCCCGACATCCACGGGAAGCGGGTCGCTATCCTTCAAACCGAGCGGCGACGCATTGATGACCACGTCATAATCCCGCGGATCATTGGTCGGCACATCGCTAGCCTCGATGCGGAAATCGCGCCTCAACATGGCGGCGAGATGCTGCGCTTTACCGTGGTCGGGATCGAAGAGCGCGAGTTCCGCCACACCGGCTGCGGCCAGCGCGGTCGCCACCGCCGAAGCCGCGCCGCCTGCGCCCAGCATGAGGAACCGGCGGCCCGCGTAAGCCACGCCTGCGCGATCCATCGAGCGGATAAAACCCACGCCATCGAACAAGTCCCCTTCGAGTTCGCCGTCCGGATTGCGCCTGACCGCATTGACCGCATTCGCGGCCAGCGCAGCGCGCGAGCAGCGGTCCACGCGTCGCCGCCGCTGCCGCCTTGTGCGGGATGGACAGCGACACGCCACCGACTGTCGGCGATGCGAGCAAGGCAACGCAACGTCGCCGCAAGATGGCCCGCCGTGACGCGCAGCGGCACCATCACGGCGTCGACTTCGTGCCTCGCAAACACTGCGTTAAAGACCTCGGGCGCACGCACCTGATCGACGGGATCGGCGATGCAATAAAAAATCCGGGTCGTGCCGGTGATTCTCATGATGCCTTCTCCTTAGTCCCTGTAGTGCCGTATCGATTAACAAAGGATAAGGATTGAGCTCGCGGCACACGAAGCAATGTTTCCATCATGTGCGCGATAATCGCTCGCATGTCACCATTGATCGCACGGAATGAGGGTTAATGCTTATGACCAAACGACCGCCATTAGACAAGCGCGACTGGATCGCGGGGCTTGAAAAAGGGCTGGCGGTGCTCGAGGCATTCGACAGCGAGCATGCCCGCATGACCCCGACGCAAGCAGGCGCCCGCACGGGCATGACCCGGACTGCGGCGCGCCGGCATTTGCTGACGCTGGAGAGTCTTGGTTATGTTGAAAGCGATGGCAAATTGTTCGGACTGACGCCGCGCGTGCTGCGAGTTGGCTGGTCGTATTTCGATTCCGCGCGCTTGCCGAAACTGGTGCAGCCGTACTTGCAGCAACTGAGCGCGACGCTCAACGAGTCGGTTTATATCAGCGTGCTCGATGAATGGGAGCTGGTGTTCATTGCGCGCAACGGGACCTCGCGCGTCATGACCACGGGCTTCGTGCTGGGCGCCCGGGTGCCTGCGCCGCTGACCTCGCCGGGGGTCGTGCTGCTTGCTTACAAGCCCGACGAGGAAGCCGTTCATGAGTGGCTGAACACGACCGTGCTGACGCCGTTTACGCCTCATACGCTGACGAACACGGTGCGTCTTGCGGAGAAAATCCGGCAGGCCCGGGCCGATGGTTTTGCGGTCATCGAACAGCAATTGCAGGTAGGTGTGCGGGGTATTGCGGTGCCGATGAAGGACCGGCATGGTGAGGTTGTCGCTGCGCTGAGCACGAACATGCCGATGGGCAAGGAGACCACGGAGGCCGCGATTAACCGGGTAGTGCATCACTTGCAGGAGACCGCATTGGCGATGCTGAATGTGCTTTAGAAGGGAGGTCGTTCGCACTCGGGAGGGGTTTTGGGCGGTGTGCTACCGGCGGTGGTTGGGGTTAGTGCTGGGTTGCTACTGCCTACGTTAGCGCGGGTTCAATGTTGGCAGTATTTTGCGTTCGCACTCGGGGTTCTTAGGGGGCGCGCTACTGGCAGTGGTCGGAGTCGATGCTGGGTTGCTGCTGCTTACGTTACCTCGGGTTGAATGTTGGCAATATTTTTATCACTATTAGCCAGGTTATTTTCGTTCGCACTCGGTCGGGGTTTTGGGCGCGGGACTGGTGCAGTGGTCGAGGGTCAGTGCCGGGTTGCTGCTGCTGACCTTAGCGCGGGTTCGATATTGGCTGAATTTTTTATCACTATTAGCCACTGTGCGTGGCGGCACTTCATTTCTTTGTCCAACGGCGACAAAGAAACGAAGCAAAGAAAACGCCTTCCCACAATCTGTATTAAGTGTCCCCAGCGTGCAGACCACTGCTTTTGGTTCCCCCGTAGCACGGTGCTCGCAAAACCACGGACACTTGAAACCCTCCTTCTCGCGAATCCTTACATCCCCACGCTTCGCCACCAGTGCTCTCGGGCAAAACCATTCGCCTATGAACTAGTTCGGCCTCACCCCTGTTTGAGGTTGACTGATGTTATTCGTTGCGCAGGAATTTCAGGCACGGTTGTTCGCGCCTCGCGGGGGGCGTTCCACATCTCTGATGTGCCAGCGCTCAAACGTAATGCGCGTCGTGCACACCCCTTCTCACCTAAATCGTCGCGCGGATCGCGCGGTCCAATAACCCGGAAAACGCGTGAGGCTCCATAGGTCCACGGGCCAACGATCTTGCCCGAGAGCACTGGTGGCGAAGCGTGGGGATGTCAGGATTCGCGAGAAGGAGGGTTTCAACGAAGCGTGGCTCTAGCGAGCACCGTGCTACGCGGGAACCAAAAGCAGTGGTTTGCACGCTGGGGACACTTAATACAGTTTGTGGAAAGGCGTTTTCTTTGCTTCGTTTCTTTGTCGCCGTTGGACAAAGAAATGAAGTGCCGCCACGCACAGTGGCTAATAGTGATAAAAAATTTAGCCAATGTCGAACCCGCGCTAAGGTCAGCAGCAGCAACCCGGCACCGACCCCCGACCACCGCCGGTAGCACGCCCCGCAAACCACCCCGAGTGCGAACGAAAATAACCTAGCCAACATTAAACCCGCGCTAACGTACGCAGCAGCAACCCGACCCCCACCCCGACCACCGACCGATCATCAGCCCCGCGCCCTAACCCCTTGAGTGCAAACGAAACCGCCTGCCCTCCCCTTACCACTTAATCCTCATCCCAACCACAGCAGAAACCTGCGACTTGGTCGTCGACGGCGAAAGTGTATAGATCTGCGCAAACTGCGCATCCCCCGCTGCCTTCTGATAGATCCCCACAACAAAAAGATCAGTTCTCTTACTAACGAAATAGTCCACCCCCGCATTCACCTGATGCCATTTCGGGCTGTTGTTCTGCGGATGGTATTGCCCCGTCGTAAAGATATAAGCCGCACCGAGCATCACATCCGGCCTCACATAATCGGTCAGTGAGATCTCATAGTTCTGCAGCGAAAGCCGCGACGAATCCAGATACTCGAATCGCACGTTGGTATAGAGCAGCGAAAGACTCGCCGGTCCAAACGCATACGCACCGCCCGTGCCAAACATCCTTTGCTTGCTCACCCCCGACCCGGTCGCCGGATTCGTGACAAACGGCGACGTGAACCCATAGTCCCCAACCACTGCGCCAGCAGTATTATTGGCGTCGTTCGGCGTGTTGACCTGAAGATAGGCCGCCCCGGCCGTGAACGCCCCGTGGTGATACTGCACGCCCGCACTGTAGGCGTTGTTGTCCGAAAAATCGCCTGCCTTATTCGAAAAACCGTACAGACCCTCAAACTGGAGGCCGGCATATTCGACACTCTTGTACTGGACCGCGTTGTTGATCCGGAACGTGTCGAAGACATTGTCACTGTCGCCAATGTGAGCGCCGTAAGCCGCGAACTGACATGACGACGAGAACATGCACAACGTCACGGCCTCGTCGTATTGCCGCCCGAACGTCACCGTTCCGAGCGTATTCGAAGACAACCCGACGAAAGCCTGCCGGCCAAATTCGCGGCCGCCCTGCGAGAGCGCCCCCGTTCCGATGCTGTAACCGTTTTCCAATGTGAAGATGGCCTTCACACCACCGCCGAGATCCTCAGCGCCCTTCATGCCCCATCGCGGCGTCTGCATCGGACCGCTCGCGAATTGCCAGGTCGAATGTCCCTGCTTGTCAGCCCCCTTCTGGTTGTTCGCATAAACAATTCCCGTCGATACCAGGCCGTAAAGAGTCACGCTACTTTGAGCAGATGCGACCTGACAAGCCAGAGCGGTTGCGGCGAAAACAACGAGACGTCGATTCATGATTCCCCTGGAAGTTTGTTTGAGCACGCGAAAATTAAAGATGCTGTTTTTTCTTAATTAGGATCACGAATATATGTGGATGCTGCTTGAGCACCCCTCTTCGATGAGCCTTCAAGTCACTAAGCGCTTGCCGAACGCAACCCGTCTCACCTCAAGGACGTTTCCCGGCACGCGGATTCTTCTCCGACTGCGACTGATTTTTGCGGATCAAAAATGGGGATGCCTAGCACTGAATTTAACTCCCGGTGCTCGACTTTTTAGCGCACCTCCGCCCCGGATGCGTGTTAAACGCGCACAGTCGATTTCTTTCTACAGACGATAGACGTTCTCCGAAAACCAAAGACCGATCTAATTTCGGCATCGCTTATCTGCAAAATTGATGCTTGCGGGGACACTTTCGGCTACTGACAATGGGTTTCGCCGGCAACACCCCGTGTCACGAGACCGGCCCCCCTTGCATCCAGGAAGGACCATCGGAGATGAAAATGTCAGAGATCGAAAGTTCCGGACGCCGGCGTTTGCTGCGAATGTCACTCGCGGCAGGCGGCATGGCGACGGCGGGCTCACTGCTCTCGGTGCGAGCGTTCGCGAGCGGAAAGACAACTGTCAGCATGCAACTCGGGTGGATCCCGGGCGGTAACCAGGTGGGTGAAGTGGTCGCCAAGCGCCTCGGTTACTACGAGAAGGAAGGGATCGATTTTCAGATCCAGCCGGGCGGCCCGAATATCGACGGCGTTGCCATCGTCGCCTCCGGTCGCTGTGAAACGGGTGAGATTTCGTCGAGCCCGTCAATCATGCTCGCGGTGTCGGAGAGCCTGCCGATCAAGTGCATCGCCACCGGATTGCAGCAGCATCCTTACACTTTCTTTTCGCTCAAGAAGACGCCGATTCGCTCGCCGCACGACATGATCGGCAAACGGATCGGCATTCAGTCGACAGGCATGGTGCTGCTCAAGGCGCTGCTCGCGAGGAACAAGATCTCCGAGAAACAAGTCGAGATCGTGCCTATCGGCGCTGACATGATGCCGCTCCTGAGTGGTCAGGTTGATGCGGTGACCGGCTGGCAAACCAACACTACCGCGCTCAAGCCACTCGGGGCGGACCGCGTCGACCTGCGCCTGTGGGATACCGGCGTGCGCCTCTACGCGTTGCCGTACTACACGACTACCGCCATGCTTCAGGAGCATCCCGACACCGTCGCGGGGTTCCTGCGCGCCACCGCGCGCGGCTGGAACTATGCGAACACGCATCGCGACCAGTCGGTCGATCTGCTCATGAAGGAATATCCGAACCTGAACCGGGCGGACGAGCGTGTCGCTATCGATTCGCTGATGAGCTATGCGTTCAACAAGACTACGCAGACGCAGGGCTGGGGCACGATGGATGCAAGCGTCTGGGAAGAACAGATATCCATGTACGCGCAGCTCGGCCAGTTCCGGGCGCATCAGCCGAAGGTCGAGGACGTCATGACGCTCGACGTCCTCAAGGCCACCCTTTCCTCTCGCCTCACGGTGTAAGACATGCATGCTGCCACGATCAATCCGCCGCGCGCGGAAGTGCCTCACTCGTCCGCTGCCGTGCCGCACGACACGGGAATGGCTATCAGCTGCCGCAATATCAACGTCCGGTTCTTTACCGAGCGGCGCAGCGTCACTGCTATAGAAGGCCTGAGCCTCGACGTCAGCCAAGGCGAATTCCTTACGCTGCTGGGTCCTTCAGGCTGCGGTAAATCGACCTTCCTGCGCGTCGTCGCCGATCTCGTCAAACCCAGCCGCGGCGATATCAGCGTGCTCGGCGTAGCCCCTCGGGTTGCGCGCTTGCGGCGCGACATCGGCTTCGTGTTTCAGGATGCAGCGCTGCTGCCGTGGCGCACCGCTATCCAGAATGTCCAGCTACCGCTTGAAGTGGCTGAAGGCCGTGGACGCGCCGGGCGGGCGACGCCGCGCGAACTGCTGGAGCTCGTCGGTCTCAAGGGTCGCGAGGACGCGTATCCGCACGAGATGTCCGGTGGCATGCGCCAGCGCGTTGCGATCGCGCGGGCGCTTGTCAGCGACCCGAAGGTGCTGTTGATGGATGAGCCGTTCGGGGCACTCGATGAAATTACCCGCGACCGCCTCAACGAAGAGCTGCGCCGGGTCTGGAAGGAGATGGGGCTCACGACGCTGTTCGTCACGCACAGCATCTATGAAGCCGCGTTTCTCGGCCAGCGCGTCTTGATGCTGGCCGCCAACCCCGGGCGCGTGAAAGAGATCGTGCCGGTCGATCTGCCTGACGACCGCACGCTCGATATCCGTGAAACACCCGAATTCGTTGAACTTGCCGCCTATCTGCGACGTGTGCTGGAGACCTGCTGATGACACCGACCGACATCCGTTTGAACCTGCCGCCCCAGGCGGCGGACCCTGAAACGCAGGCCTATCTTGCTCGCCGCCGGCAGCAGATCTGGCGCGCGCGCGTCCTGCCGGTCTTCGGCGTTGCGGGGCTGCTGTTTGCATGGTGGGCGGTGGTGGCGGGCTTTCATGTGAAGCCGTTTATTGCGCCCTCGCCCTGGCTTGTCGCGCAAACGCTCGTCAGCAAGAGTGACGTGCTGCTGCAGAACATGGTGCCGACCGCCATCGAGGCGTCGGCAGGCTTTCTGCTCGGCAACCTCATGGCGATCCTGCTGGCCACCGTCTTCGTGCACAACAAGACGCTGCAGGACATTTTCTATCCGGTCGCGGTGATGATCAACTCAATCCCGGTAGTGGCGAAGGCGCCGATCCTCGTGCTGATCATGGGCAACGGCCTTGAGCCGAAGATCACGATTGCCGCGATTGTCTGCTTCTTCCCGACGCTGGTGAACATGGTCCGCGGGCTGCAAGCGGTCAATCCGCAAGCGATGGAGCTTATGCAGATCCTCTCGGCCAGCAAGCGCGAGATCTTCTTCAAGCTGCGTCTCTACGCTTCCCTGCCGTACCTGTTCTCCGCACTGCGCATTGCTGCATCGATGTCGGTCATCGGCGCGGTAGTGGGCGAATGGATCGGCTCGACGCAGGGCATCGGCGCCATGATCATCCAGGCGACCTACAGCTTCGATTCAGCCTTGCTGTATACGGCAATCATCATGAGCGCGGTCTTGTCCGGCCTCTTTTTCCTGGTGATCGCAATACTCGAACGCTGGCTCATCACTTGGCAGCCCGAAGCTTCCCATTGAGCCGCACGCCCTGCATAACGAACAAGCAACTAGCGACGCAAGCTCGCAAACAACACTTACTTCCGAGAGGAGACGTATGAACATGATCAGCGACTGGATTCAGGAACCCGCGAGCGATGTGCGCGTCGCGGCCAAGGCGAACGTTGTTGTCGTCGGCGGCGGCCCGGCAGGCTTGTCGGCGGCTATCGCCGCTGCGCGTAACGGCGCGGAGGTTATCCTGCTCGAGCGCTACAACCACCTTGGCGGCCTGGCATCGGGCGGCATGGTGCTGGTGCTCGACGACATGTGGGACAACCATCTGCACGAAATCTCCGTGCGCGGTATCTGCATGACGTTTATAGAACGCATGGCGGCTCGCAAGCTCGCGAGCTTCCCGCGTTCGGACGAATGGGGCGACGACCCCGCCGCTTATCGCCGATGGGGCCGTTGGGGCACATTCGATTTTCACAGCCAGAAGACCCCGCACCCGGTCTGCTTCGCGGCGGCCTTCGATCCGGATGCAATGAAGCGGGTCGCGCTCGAGATGGTGGAGTCGCTTGGCATCAAGTTGCGGCTGCACTCGTGGTTCTCGCGCACCCTGGTTGAGGACGGCCGAGTCAAGGGCGTGATCTGCGATACGAAGAGCGGCCGCGAAGCGATTCTCGCCGACATCGTGATCGATGCAACCGGGGACCTCGACGTCGCAGCATCGGCTGGTGTGGAACACGTCGGAGGCACGTATATCACCACGACGGTGTTTCGTCTGGGCGGCGTCGATACCGGCGCGGCCGAGCGTTTCGAAGCAGAGGAACCCGAAGCATTCGCCGCGCTCGACCGTCAGATCAAACGCATTCTCGGCGGCTCCTGGGGTTATTGGTGGCTGAAGACGCCGTTGCCGGGCGTGGTGTGGTGCAACTGCCCGCACATGGCCGGTCTCGACGGCCTCAAGCCCGAAGACCTCACGCGCGCAGAAGTACAGGGCCGCAAGCACATTCACGCTGTTGTGGATTTTGTACGCGAGAAGCTTCCGGGCTTCGAGCAATGTTATGTGATCGACGTCGCTCCGCAAACGGGTGTGCGCCAGACTCGTCTGCTGGAAGGCGAATACGTGATGACGAAGGACGACCTGGCGCAACGCACGCGCTTTGACGACAGCATCGCCCGTGGACGCGATTACTACATGCCGTATCGCGTGCTGCTGCCCAAACAGATCGACAACTTGCTGGTTGCCGGACGCCATTACTCGGCAACCTCGCAGGCACAGAAGATGTCGCGCGAAATTCCGCCGTGCATGGCAATGGGAGAAGCCGCGGGCGTCGCCGCCGCGCTCGCGCTGGCTGCGGGCGTCAGTGTGCGCAACGTCGACGTTCCCGCCTTGCAGAAGACCTTGCGCGCCCAAGGCGCCGATCCTGGCGACCAGACGGGCCGCAACGCCGACGTGCCGCCACTGGCCGCGCATATCGATGCGAGGGCTGCCGCATGAGCCACGCACATAACCCGACGAAACCTCGCGACCTGCCGCTTGCCGGCGTGCGCGTGGTCGACCTCACGCAGGTCATGATGGGCCCGGTCTGCACGCAAATGCTCGCCGACTACGGCGCGGACGTGATCAAGATCGAGAGGCAAGGATCGGGTGACCTGAGCCGCTCAACCTTCGAGCCCGTGGCCGGCGCGGACAATCCGATCTTCTGCAGCCTGAACCGCAACAAGCGCAGCATGGCGCTCGACTTGCGCGACGCCGGGCAGATGGCGGCGCTCAAGAGTCTGATCGCCGATGCCGATGTGGTCGTCAGCAACTTCCGCGCGGGCGTGATGGACCGCATGGGTCTCGGCTATGAGGATTGCCGCCTGCTGAACCCGCGCGTGATCTACGCAATCGGGTCGGGCTTCGGTGAAACGGGACCGTATGCCCATAAAGGCGGACAAGACGTGCTCGCGCAGGCAATGAGCGGCGTGATGGCGCGCCGTGCCGACGAGTCGCTGCCGGTGACCGTGTATCCCACTGCCCTCGCCGACTATTCTGCCGGCATGCATATGGTGCAGGGCATTCTGCTGGCGCTGCTGCATCGTGAACGCACAGGCGAAGGACAGAAGGTCGGCGTCTCGCTCTACAACTCCATGCTTGCCATGCAGATGCAGGAAGCCGCGATGATCATGATGGCGGACTCGGAGGTGAACTGGGCCGCGATGCCGCTCTCCGGCGTATTCGATACGCAAGATGGCCCGCTGGTCATGGTCGGCGCTTTCAAGCCGAATCCGCTGCGGGACATCTGTGCCGCGCTCGAGATTCCCGACCTCTCAGCCGACTCACGCTATTGCAACCTCAACGCGCAATTTCTGAATAAGGCCGAGTTGCAACGCATCTTCCGCGAGCGCTTTTCGAGCAATACGCGCGAGTTCTGGCTCGCGCGGCTGGAAGAGCAGGACCTGCTATGCGCGCCGGTGCGCGACCTTCGCGAAGCACTCGTCGATCCGCAGACCTTGCACAACCAGTTGATTATTGAAGGTGAAGGCGAAGGTCAGCCGGTGCGGTTCATCGGCAGTCCGATCAATCTGTCGCTGGCGCCTGTGGGTCTGTGGCGTGCGCCGCCGCGTCTGGGCCAGCATACGGACGATATCCTGCGGGAGCTGCGCGGCGGCGTCACCACGGAGGCCGTATGACGGTCCACCTGACAATCGACCAGCATGTCGCGAGGGTTACGCTCGCGCGGCCGGCCGCCCTCAACGCGGTCGACCTCGCAACCGAAGCCGAGTTGCAGCGCATCTGGACCGAGCTGGAACAGAACCGGGACGTTCGCGTGATCGTTCTGACCGGTGAAGGCGAGCGGGCATTTTGCGTCGGTGCGGACCTGAAGAATCCTTCCACGAGCGGCCTGGAATACTGGGCCGCGCCGCGTCCCGGCGGCTTCGGCGGCATTGCGCTACGCGAGACGCTGAACGTGCCGGTGATCGCGCGGGTCAATGGCTTTGCGCTGGGCGGCGGCTTTGAAATGGTGCTGGGATGCGATCTCGTCGTTGCATGCGACGAGGCCAGCTTCGGCTTGCCCGAAGCGCTGGTGGGCCGCATGCCGCTCGACGGCGGCATGACCTTGCTGCAGCGCCAGATCCCCTATCGGCAGGCCATGGCGATGTTGCTGACCGGGCGCCGTGTGTCGGCCCAGGAAGCGTGCGACATGGGTCTCGTCAACGAAGTGGTGCCGCGCGCGGAACTGGACGCGGCCGTTGAACGCTGGGTCGAGGCGGTGCTCGCCTGCGCGCCGCTTTCGCTGCAGGCGATCAAGCAAGTCGTCAAGCGGACCTCCACCCTGTCGGCCTCCGAGGCGCAGGCGCTGCGGCTGCCCGCGCTCGTGAGCGCGCTGCAATCGGAGGACGCGAACGAAGGCGTGCGCGCGTTCCAGGAAAAGCGCAAGCCTCGATGGAGCGGCCGCTGATGGCCTACGTCATAGCGTCGCCATGTATTGACGTGAAGGACGGTGCGTGTGTTCAATGCTGTCCGGTGGACTGCATCTACGAAGGCGAGCGCACGCTCTACATTCATCCCGATGAGTGCATCAACTGCGGGGTGTGTGTATCGGTATGCCCGACCGAGGCGATCTTTCATGAAGAGGAACTTCCTCCCGCCGAGGCGCGCTTCATCGCCGTGAACCGGGAATTTTTCGGGCCGGAGGTGAGCGCGCTCGGTTCCCCGGGTGGCGCGTGCGATGTCGGCAAGGTAGCGTGCGATCATCCGGCGGTCGTTGCCTTTCTGGCAACTGTCACGCGCTGAGGACGTTGGGGACCACGAGCAATGAACCACGATTGAGGCCGCAAGATGCATGCGAACGTCCTGAAATATTTTGTCGAAGTGGCGCGATGCAGTTCGATCCGAAAGGCGGCACAAAATCTCTTTGTGGCGTCCAGCGCGGTCAACCGGCAAATCCTGAAGCTTGAAGCCGAGATGGGGACGGAGCTGTTCGACCGGTTGCCCAACGGCATCCGCCTGAATGCCGCCGGCGAACGCATGCTGCAGCACATTCGCGCAACGCTGAATGATTTTCACCTGATGCGAAGCGAACTCGACGACCTGAAGGGCGAGCGCAAGGGCCACGTTGCTGTCGCGGCAATGGATTCGCTCTTCGTCGATTTCCTGCCCGCGACGGTCGAAGAGTTTTCGGAGGTGTATCCGGCCGTGACGTATTCGATCGTCGCCGTGCCTCCGCATGATGTCGCGCCGCGCCTCATCAGCGGCGAGTACGACATCGGCATCTCGTACATCACGAAGCTGCCGGCGGGTCTCGACGTGGTCTCGGAAGTGTCGCTGCCGCCGGGCGTGATCATGGCGTCGTCACATCCGCTCGCGAAGAAAGAGCGCGTCAGCTTCGACGACTGCCGTAACCACGCGTTCCTGCGTCTTGAAGGCCGTTCGCCGATACAAAGCGTGGTATCCAGCGATTTCACCACTTATTGGGAAGCGCTCGAGCCAAGCCTCACCTGCAACTCGACCACGCTGGTCAAGCGGCTCATTACTGCAGGACATGGCATTTCTTTCTTTTCAAAACTGGCCTTCCTCGATGAACTGGTGCGAGGCGAACTTGTGTGGCGACCGCTCGACGACGCGAATATCAACGCGCTTACAGTCGGCATCATCGCGCCGAATCAGCGTGTCTTGTCTCATGTCACGCTAGAATTCCTGGACCGGATCGTAAGGCGCTTGAAGCACGTCGAATTGTCGCTGCGGGAAGCGTGAACCTACCTTGGAGAAGACATGCAGGATTTGAAGGACAAAGTGGTACTGATCACCGGCGCCAGCTCCGGCATTGGCGCAGCAGTCGCACGCGCGTTCGGCGCGGCGGGTGCGCGAGTCGCCGTGCACTACAGGAACGGCCGCGAAGAGGCTGATGCAATCGTGGCGGAGCTGAGGGCGGCAGGAGGTGAAGCAATTGCCGTGCGGGCCGATGTGACGCAGTCCGCGCAGGTCGATGAAATGGTCGCGGCGGTTCACGCGCACTTCGGGCGCATCGATGTACTCGTCAACAACGCGGGCGGCTTCGTGCGGCGGGCGCCGATAGTGGAAGCG
Organism: uncultured beta proteobacterium; assembly: GCA_963708695.1. Classification (GTDB taxonomy): domain Bacteria; phylum Pseudomonadota; class Gammaproteobacteria; order Burkholderiales; family Burkholderiaceae; genus Caballeronia. The sequence continues at coordinate 68,915 of CAVPTS010000009.1, read as the reverse complement.
GAAGATGATTACATCGACGAGGTGTTCAAACTCAACGCGCGCTCGGTCGTTGCAGTCAGCCGCCGCGTCATTCCGCTGATGGCGCGAGACGGCGGCGGCAACATCATCAACGTGACGACGCAAGCCGCGCGCACCGGCGGCGGCCCCGGCGCCGGTCTTTATGCCGCGTGCAAGGGCTTTGTCTCGACAATCACGCGGACCATGGCGAAAGAACTCGTGAACGACCGGATCCGCGTCAATGCCGTGGCGCCGGGCGTGATAGAGACACCGTTTCACGACGGACACTCCAGTGACGAGATCCTCAAGCGCTTCGCTGCCGCCATTCCTATGGGACGCCTCGGTACCGCGAACGAGTGCACCGGCGCGTTTCTTTATCTCGCCAGCGAGCAGGCGAGCAGCTATGTCACCGGACAGATTATCGAAGTGAACGGCGGACAGGTGATGCCGTAATGGGTGCGCACGGAACGGCTGGCGGTGCGCTTCAACGAGCGTTCCGCCATTCACGCTTAGCGTGATTTCTGCGGCAATGTTTGCAGAAAGTCGCTGAGATAGCCTTTCCAGACCTCAGGATGTTCGGTCGTTTGATTCCCATAGGAATGCTCGCTCTCGGGCATCTCTACGAAGCGCCCTTGCCGGACGTGAGAGACGAGCCGCTGCATGATGCCGAGATCGGTTGGCGTGGTCAGGTCATCGGCAAAATTCAGTGCGAAAAGTGGCGCTTCGATACGTCCGAGCGCCGCCTCAGGGTCGTAGTCCCACGACGATTCGAACCAGTACAGCACGTCGTTCGCATCGTATTGACGCCCGCTGTAGACCGGCACGTCGTAGGACCACGTCGCCGCGCTTGGTGTCGGCGATAACGCCTGCATGCGCGCGGCGTTCTTCGTCATCAGCGTAAAGACCGGCATGGTGCGCAGCCACTGGATAGGCTGCGCCGTGTAGTTGCCGTCGTTCCAGTCCGGGTCCCGGCGAATGGCGCTGACGATCATCTGGCGCCAGAAGCCGTTGCGCCCGGCCATGGCGACCGGCTGGCTTGCAATCGGCATGAGGCCATCCATCATGTTCGGGTGTTGCTCGCCCCATAGCCAGGTCTGCATGCCGCCCATCGACGTGCCGAGCACGAGTCGAAGATGATCGATGTGCAAACCCTGCGTGACGAGCAGGTACTGTGCTTGGACGACATCGTTGAAGCCGTATTGAGGGAATCTGGTGCGAAGCCCGTCGCTGGGTTTGCTTGATCCGCCGCGACCGAGCCCATCCGGAATGACGATGAAATAGCGGCTCGCATCCAGCGGCTGGCCCGGTGCGAACAGTTCACGACGCATTGCAGCAGTGAGGAACGCGCGGCTGGTATCGGCGAAGCCGTGCAGCAGCAATACAGCATTGGTCGGGTGTCCTTTGCTGTCGCGTCGGGGGGTGCCGAGGGTGACATAGTGGAGGGTGATGTCGGGTAGCGACGTGCCTTCTTCGAACCGGAAATTGTGAGCGATGTAATCGTCGGGGTGTTCGTCTGGGGGTGGCTGTTGTGCGCCAGTGGGGACGCTGGTAATCAGCAGCGTGAGCGCGATCAGAAGGGAGCGCATGGTGTTCTCGCTTATTCATCCCGGATGATTGCAGTTTAGGCCAGGGGATTTGCGTTCGCACGAGAGGGTTTTTTGGGGGGGCGGAGTGTTTTCGTTCGCACTCGGGTGGGGTTTTGGGCGCGGGGCTGATGATCGGAGTCAGTGCTGGGTTGCTGCCGCGTACGTTAGCGCGGGTTTTATGTTGGCTAAATTTTTTATCACTATTAGCCAGGGCATTTTCGTTAGCACTCGGACGGGGTTTTGGGCGTGGGAGTGGTGTAGTGGTCGGGGTTGATGCCGGGTTGCTGCTGCGTACGTTAGCGCGGGTTCTATGTTGGCTATATTTTTTATCACTATTAGCCAGGGCATTTTCGTTAGCACTCGGACGGGGTTTTGGGCGTGGGAGTGGTGTAGTGGTCGGGGTTGATGCCGGGTTGCTGCTGCACGCGGTAGTGCGGGTTATATATTGGCAGTATTTTTTATCGCTATTAGCCACTGTCCGTGGCGGGACTTCATTTCTTTGTCCAACGGCGACAAAGAAACGAAGCAAAGAAAACGCCTCCCAACAATCTATTTTAAGTGTCCCCAGCGTGCAGACCACTGCTTTTGGTTCCCGCGTAGAACGGTGCTCGCAAAACCACGGACACTTGAAACCCTCCTTCTCGCGAATCCTTACATCCCCACGCTTCGCCACCAGTGATCTCGGGCAAGTTCGAACCACCCACGTATCGCTATGGCCTCACCCTTGGTTGAGTTAACTAAAGCTCTTCGGTCCGCAGTGATTTAAGATGCGCGCTTGATCGCGCCTATCGCGGGCGCTCCACAATTTTTTTGATGTGCCGGCGCTCAAACTTAACGCGCGCCGTGCGCGCCCCAACTCACCTAAACGGTCGCGCGGATCTCGCAGTCCACTAACCGAAAGACGCGTGAGGCCGTATTGGTCCGAGTGCCATCGTTCTTGCCCGAGAGCACTGGTGGCGAAGCGTGGGGATGTAGGGATTCGCGAGAAGGAGGGTTTCAAGTGTCCGTCGTTCTAGCGAGCACGGTTCTACGCGGGAACCAAAAGCAGTGGTCTGCACGCTGGGGACACTTAATACAGTTTGTGGAAAGGCGTTTTCTTTGCTTCGTTTCTTTGTCGCCGTTGGACAAAGAAATGAAGTCCCGCCACGGACAGTGGCTAATAGCGATAAAAAATACTGCCAATATATAACCCGCACTACCGCGTGCAGCAGCAACCCGGCATCAACCCTGACCACTGCACCAGCTCCACGCCCAAAACCCCGCCCGAGTGCGAACGAAAATAACCTGGCTAATAGTGATAAAAAATATAGCCAACATTGAACCCGCGCTAAGGTCAGCAGCAGCAACCCAGCACCGACCCCGACCACTAGCCCTCAGCTCTGTGGCCTAACCCCTTGAGTGCGAACGAAACCGCCTCCCGAACATCAGGCAAAACCTTCCCAGGATTAAGAATCCCGCGCGGATCGAGCGCATCCTTGATCGCATGCATGCAAGCAAGCTCGGCAGGACTCCGCGAATAACCAAGAAACGGCCGCTTCAACAAGCCAATGCCATGCTCCGCCGATATCGACCCGTTGTAATCGCGGACCATCCCATACAACGCGTGATCCACCTCCTCAACCGTCACTCCAGGAATGGAGCGCGCATCAAGCGTAACGTGCAGATTCGAATCGCCGATATGGCCAAAATACAAACCGTAATGCCCCGGCCAACGCGCAGAGAAGCCCTCGCGACAGGCATCGACGAAATGCCCGATCTCCCCTATCGGCAAGCTCACATCGAAATTGATGGGCTCAAGTTTGACCGGCAACTCAGCGGTGGCTTCACGGATCGCCCATAACGCCTGCGTCTCCGCTTGCGACTGCGCAATGACCGCATCCAGTACCACGCCCGCTTCAAGTTGCACGCTAAGCGCAGCGGCGAAACGCTCGCCGTGGTCATCGGAGAAACCGGCCTGTTCAATCAGCGCGTAAAGCGGATGAGCACCGCCGAGCGGTGATTGCTTCGAGCGCGTCAGCGAAACACCAAAGTCGTAGAACTCCGGCCACATGATTTCGAACGCGCCGATTTCATCGCCGAAAGTGGCTTGCAGCGAACGCAACAACGCGACGGCGCTGTCGTAGTCCTTTAACGCACATAGCGCCGTGCTGCGCGCGGCACGACGAGGTCTAAGACGCAAGACCGCCCGCGTGATGACCCCGAGCGTGCCCTCCGAGCCAATGAACAAATTGCGCAGATCGTAGCCTGTGTTGTTCTTGACCATCTTGTTCATTGAAGTAAGCACGCTGCCGTCGGCAAGCACAACTTCGAGCCCGAGTACTTGATCTCTCGCCGTACCGGACTGCAGCACACGAACACCACCCGCGTTCGTAGCGAGGTTGCCGCCAATCTGGCACGAGCCGCGTGCGCCGAGATCAAGGGCGAATTCGAAACCCGCTTCCTGTGCGGCGTCCTGCACCGTTTGCAGCGTCGTGCCGGCAAGCACCGTCATGGTTGCTGCTGCCCGATCTATTTCTTCGATACCCGCAAGCCGTTCAAGCGAGAGACAAACATCGCCGCCTGAGGGAATGGAGCCGCCGGCAAGACCCGTCATGCCACCTTGCGGCACCACGCTTTGGCGGGCTTCATTGCAAAGGCGCAGCACGGTCGCGACTTCATCGGTCGAACGTGGCAGCACGACGGCCAGAGGCGCCACTGGCGAGCGGCCGCTCCAGTCACCAAGATAGCGCGGTTCGATGGCATCGCCGCTGCGAACGGACCCGGCGCCGAGTGCATCGATGAGCGTTTGTACGATCGGATTCATTGCATCCTTAACCATTGACGTGCTTCTTTCGATAACCCATCGAATCGTTGATCCGCCCCAAAATGTAATCACCCGCCGCTACGGGTTCATAGCGCGGCCGCGCACCACTGAGTCCAAGATCGCGAGGATCCACGCTTGCACCATAGGTCGGATCGTAGAAAGTGGCGATGGAATAGCGCTCATGTCCAGACCAGTTGATCACGCGATGCAACGTCGAGCGGAACCTGTCGTTGGACCAGCGCGCAAGCAGATCGCCGACGTTGACGACCAGCGTTCCCGGAATTGGCGGCGCGTCGATCCAGCTATCCGTTGCCAGCGCCTTCACCTGCAAGCCACCCACATTGTCTTGCCATAACAGCGTGATGCAGCCGTAGTCGGTATGCGGTGCCACGCCAAATTGATCGGCGTCGGACTTGGGCGCCTGCGGCGGGTAGTACACCATCTGTGTGCGCTGCATGCGCTTCGTATATTTGCTAACGAAAAACGCTTCATCGATGTCAAGACTCACTGCCACCGCGCGCAACAAATCTGCACCGCACGCGCCGATCGCTTCGTAGTAGCCATACAGCGCCGGCTGCAGCGACGGCATGAAGTCGGGCCAATTGTTCGGACCCCGTAACGCTTCCCCTGCAAGCACGCTTGGGTCATCTTCCGGCAACTCCAGTCCAATGCTGAAGAACTCTTTGTAGTCGGGCTTGGTCGCCTGATACATGACGGCATCGCCGAGCGCATTAAAGCCACGATGCCGATGATTCACCGCAGCGCGCCGCTTCACGTCAGGCGGATACCCGAAGAACTCGCGCGCCGCGTTCACCGCACTGTCGAGCACATCTGCCGGCACGCCATGATTGCTGACATAGAAGAATCCGATGCTCGTACAGGCGTCGCGGATGGCCGCAGCCGCTTCGCGCAAGCCGGCCGGATCATGCGCTCGCACGGCCGCCATATCGACGATAGGAATGTGAGAAGTCGAACTCATCCGCATAACTCCGAGGTTTGATGGCCGTCTATACTGCGCACAAAAAACACGCCTGTACGCGATCCGTCGAGCATTGTGCAAAGGCTTCTCCGACATGCGCGAAAGGCAATCCGATCCGTTTTCTTTCAGTCGTGCAAACGCAGTACATACACAGCCCACGCTGCAACCTGTTTCCGGCGTCGCATGTCTGCGGCAACTGTCTGCCCATACGCCACAAACGCGAGCCGAAAACAGGCGCACGTGTCTGTATATACCGCCAATTAGCCGAGCGCAACCCGGCGTTTTCGACAACTTGAGCGGGCTCGTTCGAAAGCCTGAAGCGTCGCTTCGCGAAGTATTTTTGACACGCTTGGCAACGCAAATTGACGGTATATACTGACCCGCACCACGTGCACGACAGCGCACCGGTTCGCATATCGCCCAGGCCGGATGCACTTTAATCAGGGGAGTTCAACAATGAGTTTTTTCTCGAAGTGGAAGGGTTGTCTGCTTGTGGCCGCGTTGGTTGCGACAGCGATTTCAGCTCACGCGGAAGACCAGCTTGCGAAGGTCAAGAAGGCTGGTGAACTCGTGGTCGGAACCGAAATGCAGTTCGCTCCATTCGACTTCCTGGAAAACGGTCAGCAACAAGGTTTCAACAAGGACTTCTTCGCCGAACTCGCCAAGGATCTGGGCGTGAAGGTGCGCTCCATCGACTTGCCGTGGCCCAGCGTGCTGCCCGGACTCGAGGCGGGCAAATTCGATATTGTCAGCGGTCCGGTCACCATCACGAAGGCGCGCATGGAGCGCTATGATTTCATGCTGCCTATTGCAGACGGCACGGTCGCCTTGCTCAAGCGCGCAAACGATACAAGCATCAAGACGAACGCCGACGTCGGCGGCAAAGCAGTGGGCGGCGGCAAGGGTTCAGCGCAACTCGACCAGTTGAAGAAGTACGTCGCCACGCTGCCGGGGAAGACGGATGTGCGTGAATACATCGACAACAACCAGGCTTATGCGGATCTCGCGGCAGGCCGGATCGTCGCGGTAGGCAACTCGCTGCCGAACATCGCCTACGTGGCGCGCCAGCGTCCCGATACCTTCGCCGTCGTGCAGCCGCCGTTCGGCACGAAGGTGTATTTCGCCTATCTCGGCCGCAAGGACGCGGACAGCAAGCCGCTGATCGACGCCATCAATAAATCCATCATCAAGATGCACGGCGACGGCCGTCTCGACGCGCTGCAAAAGAAGTGGTTCGGCGTGACGATGGAAACCCCCACGACCATGCCGTCGCCGAATTATTGATTGCGAGTTGATTGCGGGTTGATTGCTGACTATTGATCATTCGAGCAAAGGCGCTTCGGCGCCTTGCGACTTGCCGGACCGCCCATGTTCAGCCTTCATGCATTGTTGGACGCCCTGCCCCTCCTGATCAAGGCCGCGCAAGCCACGGTCCTGATTTCGCTCGTGGGACTGGTCGTCGGGTTTATCGTAGCGATCGGGGTGTGCAGCGCGCGGCTCTCCAAGAACCGGTTCGTCTCGAAGCTGGGCGGTGCTTATGTGGGCTTCTTTCGCGGCGTGCCGCTGCTTGTGCAGCTTCTGCTGACTTACTACTTTTTACCGTTTATCGGCATCAATGTGCCGCCGCTCGTGGCCGCGGCGGCTGCTGTGTCGTTATGCGAAGCCGCGTATCTCGCCGAGATCCTGCGCGGCGGTTTTATCGGCATTCCGCATGGGCAACTGGAAGCGGCGCAGTTGCTGGGGTTGTCGCGGCTGCATACCGTCGTGCGCATTCAGGTACCTCAGGCGCTGCGCATGACACTGCCCTCGCTCGTCAATGAAATGGTGATGCTGGTGAAAGCGTCATCGCTGATCTCGGTGGTCGGTGTCGCCGACATCACGCGCACGGCGCAGAACATTGCTGCCAGCACCTACCGGCCGCTTGAGGCGTACATTGCCGCGGGACTCGTGTACCTCGTCATCAACGGTGCGTTATCGCTGGCCGGTCATCGCGCCGAGCGCCGCATGGAACGGGCATAAGCATGGCCATTCATTTCGATCCCTCGGTCCTCACCGACTCTCTCCCCGCCCTCGCGCAGGGTTTTGCAACGACCATCGCGGTGTGGATAGGCGGAGTGCTGATCGGCATGGCGATAGGTTTCGCCATCGCGCTGCTGCAGATTTTTTGCGGTAATTGGGTACGCGGATTCTTGCGCGCGTATATCGAGGTATTCCGGGGCACGCCGTTTCTCGTGCAACTGTTCGTGCTGTATTACGGCGGCCCTTCGTTCGGGTTATCGCTTGAACCGCTGACGGCCGGCATTGTCGGATTGGGGCTCTATGGCAGCGCCTACTTTGCTGAAGCGTTTCGCTCCGGTTTTACTTCGGTGCCGCGCGGCCATATCGAAGCCGCCGAATGTCTCGGCTTCACGCGGCTACAGGTCATCATGCGAGTGCAGTTGCCGCAGATGCTGGTGATCATCGTGCCGGCGCTGACCAACCTGATTATTGTGCTGAGCAAGGAAACCGCGGTGCTGTCGGTCGTCACCGTGCCGGAGCTGACGTTCGTTCTGACGGGTATAGGCTCGGAGCGGTTTGCGTTCGTCGAGACGCTGCTCGCGCTATGCGTGTGTTATCTCGTGCTCGTGGAACTGGCGTCGCGAGCCGGTCAGTGGATCGAGCTGCGCGTAGGCCGCTTCCTCACGCGGTGACGCAAATGAACGTCGGCTCCAACTTAACCTGAGTGTTGAATCATGAAGAAAGCGATTTCCGGCAACGCGCCCGCGCCGGCCGAATATATCGTCGATGCCCGGCATGTCGGCAAGCATTTCGGCACGCTCAAGGTGCTCGACGACGTCTCGCTCGCCGTGCGCAAGTCCGAGGTGACGTGCATCATCGGACCATCGGGGTCGGGGAAAAGCACCTTGCTGCGTTCGCTCGCCTTCCTCGAGGAATACAGCGAAGGCGAGATCTACATAGAGGGCGAATTGCTCGGTTATGTCACCGACCGCGGCGGCCGGCGCGTGCGTGCGCCGCAAGCCGAAATCAACCGCGTGCGCAGCAACGTCGGCATGGTGTTCCAGCAATTCAATCTGTGGCCGCACATGACGGCCGTTGAAAACGTGTCCGAGGCGCTGGTGCGCGTGCGCAAGCTTCCGAAGGCCGAGGCTCGCAAGCGCGCGCTGGCCATGCTGGAGAAGGTCGGCCTCGCCGACCGCGCGGACAATCATCCAGCAAGGCTGTCAGGCGGCCAGCAGCAACGCGTTGCAATAGCCCGCGCGCTCGCGATGGAACCGCACATCATGCTCTTCGATGAACCCACGTCCGCGCTCGATCCGGAACTGGTCGGCGAAGTGCTGCAGGTGATGAAGAATCTCGCCAACGACGGCATGACGATGGTTATCGTCACGCATGAAATGGGCTTCGCGGCGCAAGTCGCCGATACGGTCGTGTTCATCGATCATGGCAAGATCGCGGCGCAAGGTTCGCCCGAGGAGGTGTTTCACAACGCGCAGCAACCGCGGTTGCGGCAGTTCCTGCAAAACTATCTCGACCGGAATGCGTTCTGGGCGCGTCGGGATGAGTCGCAGGCAAGCACGGTTGCGGCGGCGACGGAAGCAGCGGGACTTAACGACACCTGAGACATGAATACAAACGGCCACTCCAGCGCAGCATCGGGAACCGCACCGCTCGCACGCTACGAGCGTGTGAAGGAACATATCCGCACACGCATTCTGTCCGGCGAATGGCGGCCCGGTGACCGGATTCCATCGGAGATGACGCTCGTCGGCGAGTTGGGCGTGTCGCGCATGACCATCAATCGCGCGCTGCGCGAACTCACCGAGCAAGGTGTGCTCACGCGATTCTCAGGAGTGGGAACCTTTATCGCGGAAGAAAAACCGCAGTCGACGCTGCTGATGATCGCGCACATAGGCGATGAAATTCGCGCTCGCGGGCATGAGTATGGATATTCCATCGTGCTGGCCGCGCGCGAGGCGGCAGCCAGCGACGTTTCCGCCGCGCTCGGCCTGGCGCCTGGCGCGTCGGTGTTTCATGTGGTGTGCGTGCATCGTGAGAACGGAGTGCCGGTGCAGCTCGAAGACCGGTATGTGAACCCGGAAGCCGCGCCGCATTTTCTCGAGCAAGACTTCGCGGCCGTGCGGCCTTCGGAGTATCTGTTCAATACCGTGCCGGCGCACGAAGTCGAGCACGTGGTGGACGCAGTGCTGCCCTCTCGCGCCGATGCAAAATTACTCGAGATCAACCCGGACCAGCCTTGTCTGACGCTCGTGCGACGGACTTGGGCTAACAACGTGGCCGTGACGTTCGCGCGATTCGTGCATCCGGGAACGCGATATCGGCTGGGATGCCGGTTCAGCGCCGACAGCATGCAGCGGCAGAGTTGATAGCACAACTGCCGCTGCTACCGTGCTCGTCTAGACCTGTTTAAACCACTCCTTCCGATGCGAAGTGCAGCGGGCAGAAACCCGCGATGGTCCCGTTGGTGATTTGCTTCGCCATGGCCACGATGTCCGGCGCGAAGTAGTGATCGAGGCGGTAATGCTCGACGTCGGCGCGAACTGACTGCATGACGGGCTGCAGGCGCGGACTGGTTTGATGCGGCGCGCGCAGATCGACGCCTTGAGCCGCCGCGAGCAGTTCGATGGCGAGAATATGCGTCACGTTCTCAGCAATGTTCCCAAGCTTGCGGGCGGCGAACGTAGCCATGGATACGTGATCTTCCTGATTCGCCGATGTCGGCAGCGAATCCACCGAAGCAGGATGCGCGTAGGTCTTGTTCTCCGATGCCAGCGCGGCCGCCGTCACGTGAGCGATCATGAAGCCCGAATTCACACCGCCATCGCGTACGAGGAACGGTGGCAAACCTGAAAGCGTGGCGTCGATCAACAGCGCAATGCGACGCTCGGCCAGCGCACCGATTTCAGCGGCGGCGATAGCGAGGTTATCGGCGGCGAATGCAACGGGCTCCGCGTGGAAATTGCCGCCTGAGAGCACTTCGCCGGTGTCCGGGAAGATCAGCGGATTGTCCGAGACAGCGTTCGCTTCGATCAACAGGATATCCGCTGCGTGGCGTAGCTGATCGAGACACGCGCCCATTACTTGCGGTTGGCAACGCAGGCTGTACGGGTCCTGCACCTTGTCGCAATCCTGGTGCGAGAGATTGATCCCCGAGCCTTCCAGCAACGTGCGATAGGCAGCGGCTGCATCAATCTGTCCGGCATGCCCGCGCAATGCGTGAATGCGGGCGTCGAAGGGAACGACGGAACCCATGGCGGCATCCACTGAAAGCGCGCCCGACACCAACCCCGTGCGGAACAAATCTTCAATGGCGAACATGTTGTACAGCGCCAGTGCCGTCGATGCCTGCGTGCCGTTGAGCAACGCCAGCCCTTCCTTGGCCTGCAACGTCAACGGCTCCAGACCGGCGGCTTTCAGGCCATCGATTGCGGGCACTTGCTTGCCGTCCATAAACACTTCGCCGATACCCAGCAACACGCCCGACATATGCGCGAGCGGCGCGAGATCGCCCGAGGCGCCCACGGAACCTTTCACCGGTATCACAGGCAAAATGTCCGCATTGAAGAGCGTGATCATGGCGTCCATCACCTTGCGGCGGATGCCGGAATGACCGCGCCCGAGGCTTGAGAGTTTCAGCGCCATCAACAGCCGCACGACTGGCGGCGCCATCGGCTCACCCACGCCCACCGCGTGCGACAACACCAGATTGCGCTGCAACAGTTCGAGTTGATCGGCGGGGATGTGGGTGTTCGCGAGCCGGCCGAAACCCGTATTGATGCCGTATGCCGGCAAGCCTTTCGCGGCGATGTCTTCTACCGCCTTGGCGCTTGCATCGATTGACGCGTGGCTTGCCACGTCCAGTTGCAGCCCGACGCGTTCCCGCGCGATACGGCGCAGTTGCGGGAGGGTCAGTTTGCCGGGGGTAAGGGTAATCATCGAAGTTGTCCTCTAAGCTTTTCGCGTTGTCGGTTGGTTTCGTCTTGTATATACAAGATCATAACCGTGAGTCTAGGACAACAAAATCGGTATATACAAGAGGTATTTTTACTGACTATCGAAGGCAGGAGATGCTTCGGAATGATCGGAGCGCCCACGGCCAGGAGCGCGTCCGGTCTGGCGGATCGAGCTTACAGGTTCGTTATATACGAGTTAACCCCAATCTATCGGTCTTCTCGCTCGCCGTAAAGCGCACGCCACAATCCTGTCTATACCACTTCACGAAAAACAGACCACGATGGTCAGATTCCCGCTTTATGAGCGGCAAAAACCAACCGCAGCCCCAGCGCCGCAATCGCGCCGGCCGCGATGCGATCCACCCATTTCCTGGCGCGGAAATAGATCTCACGCGGGCGACGGCTTGAAAAGCACAACGCGACCACCGTGTACCACCCTGCTTCTATCGTGAAGATCATGGGTGGCAGGACGAGATAGCACCAGAGCGGCGGATGTTGCGGCAGCAACGCGGCGAAAATACTGCCGTACCAGATCGCAGTCTTCGGGTTGCTGAGTTGCGTACTGAGCCCGACCCAGAACGATTTTCTGACGTTATGGTTCTGCGCCGGACCTGCTTCGTCCACGACCAAAGGGCTCGACGCGCCGCGCCAGATCTTCGATGCGATGTAGATCAGGTAGAGGCCGCCGGCAATCTTCAAAGCGACATAGAGCCACTCGACGGCCGACAGCAACGTATAGAGGCCGGCGAGCGCAAGACCGCTGAAGAAGACTCCGCCAACGCCCATGCCCAGAGCAGTGGCGAGACCATCGGCGCGAGACAGGCCGATCGCATTACGCGCGACGAGCACAAAGCTCGGGCCAGGGCTCATGGCGCCCATGAGTAGCGCGGCAAGAATGCCTGCAACGGCGGCTAAAGCGGTCATCGGGATTCTCCTTGAGGGACCGGTCAAAAGATGCGACAGACCGAAAAATAACACGGGCGCGCCAAGTGGTTATAAACGCGCGCCTGCCCCATTTCGTTTCGAAAAAGAGCGGTAGCGATGCGGCACTGCAAGGCGCCGTTCTGCGCGACGTGCAGATGCGGACGTGCTGCCATCGAGCCGGGAACGATACCTGCTGCCCGCCGCTTGGTCGCGGTTTTTGTCACTTACGCCGACTGCATGCGCTGGCTGCAAACACGGGCCGTCGCGTCCCCACTCCGCCATATACAAAACTTAAAAGGAGATTGCCATGAGCGATCGCCCCTCCGATCGGCCTGATCCCGTCCGTCGTCAGATTCTCGCCGCGCTGGCGAGCTCCGTCGCGTTGTCTGCATGCGGCGGCGGGGAAGCGGCAGCACGGGGCCGGCGAACCCTGCCATCGGCCAGATTCCTCCCGATCGGGCCAACCTTCCGCGTCCCGCACTGCCCGACCCGAGCACGTCCGGTATCGATCACATCGTCCTCGTCACGATGGAAAATCGCTCGTTCGACCACATGCTCGGCTGGGTGCCCAATGCTGAAGGATTGCCGGCGGGGCGCCAGTTCGCCGATGCCTTCGGCCAGACGCAGACGCCTTTCGCGCTTGCCGCCAACGCGGCCTTTGGTTTTCAGGCCTGCGGCTATGCAGGTCCGGATCACGCCTATGACGCTGGTCGCGTGCACCTCGCCAATGGCGCGATGAACGGTTTCCTGCTCACTCCGAATACGAACCTGACGCGCGGCGATATCCTGCCTGTCGGCTATTTTCAGGCAAGCAGACATGGACTTCTATCGCGGTGCGGTCGGCCAGTACACCGTGTGCGACTACTACATGAGCGGCATCCTTGGGCCCACCTTCCCTAATCGCGTGTATCTCCACAGCGGCGCGACCGATCGGCTGACCGACTCCGATGATACGTCGACACTTCCGACCATCTGGGACCGGCTCGATGCGAAAAACGTCTCGTCCGCGTATTACTTCCACGACGTGCCGTTCACCGCGCTTTACGGCACGCGTTATGTCGGCCGCTCGAAGCTGATGGCCGAGTTTCTCTGCCAATGCTGCAGCGGGCACGTTGCCTTCGTTCTGCATGGTCGAGCCGAGTTTCGCCGGCGAGGTGAACGGCACGTCCAACGATGATCATCCGCACGCCGACATCCGCAACGGCCAGGTGCTGCTCGGTCAGATCTACGACGCGTTGCGCACGGGGCCCGCGTGGAGCCGCACGCTGATGATCATTGTCTACGATGAATGGGGTGGTTTCATGGAGCATGTGGCGCCGCCGGTGAAAGCGGTGTCGGCGGCGGAGCAGGCGCTTGGCAATGATGGGCGGCTCGGCTTTCGGGTGCCGTGCATGTTGCTTGGTCAGCGGGTGCGCGCGAATGCCGTATCGCGTTATCCCTTTGATCCGAGCTCTGTTCATCAATTGATTGCCTGGCGATTTGGCCTTGATCCTCTTGGGGTGCGGGCAAGCGATCCGACCACGTTCAATATGGCTTATGCGCTCGATTTTGCCGATGCGGCGCGCACCGATGCACCTGCTATCGCGGTTACGCAAGGTACGTTCGGCACGGCGTGCTCGCTGGCGGCTGCGTTGGGGGTGCCGGGGATCGGGAGTATTGATAATGCGCAGGTGAAGTCGATGGAGGATGCCCAGGAAGGGGGTCGTTTCGCCGACCTGCGGGCGAAGGCTAATGCGCTTGGATTTCAGTAGGCTTTTCGTAGGCTTTTCGTTCGCACTCGGCCGGGGGTTTGTTGGGCGCGGGGCTGACGGTCGTTGGTCGGGGTTGGCGCGCGGGGCTGACGGTCGTTGGTCGGGGTTGGCGCCGGGTTGTTGCTGCGTACGTTAGCGCGAGTTTAATGTTGGCTATATTTTTTATCACTATTAGCCAGGGTGTTTTCGTTCGCACTCCGGGGGTTTTTTGAGGATGGGCTAAGGGCTGTGGTTGGGGGTTGATGCCGGGTTGCTGCTGCATACCTTAGCGCGGGTTATAAGTTGGCTATATTTTTTATCACTATTAGCCACTGTCCGTGGCGGGACTTCATTTCTTTGTCCAACGGCGACAAAGAAACGAAGCAAAGAAAACGCCTTTCCACAATCTGTTTTAAGTGTCCCCAGCGTGCAGACCACTGCTTTTGGTTCCCGCGTAGAACGGTGCTCGCTAGAACCACCGACACTTGAAGCCCTCCTTCTCGCGAATCCTGACATCCCCACGCTTCGCCACCAGTGCTCTCGGGCAAGTTCGGTACGCCTACGGAATCGTTCGGCCTCACGCGTATTTACGGTGGATTTACACTTCGTAGGCGTAGTGATTTCAGGCGTGGTTGTTCGCGCCGGGCGCTGAGCGTTCCACGATTTTTCTGATGTGCTATTGCCCAAACGTCTTCCGCACCATGCGCGCCCCTTCTCACCTAAATGGTCACGCGAATCGCGCAGTCTGCTAACCGTAAAGACGCGTGAGGCCGTATTAGTCCGAGTGCCATCGTTCTTGCCCGAGAGCACTGGTGGCGAAGCGTGGGGATGTAGGGATTCGCGAGAAGGAGGGCTTCAACTGTCCGTCGTTCTAGCGAGCACCGTGCTACGCGGGAACCAAAAGCAGTGGTCTGCACGCTGGGGACACTTAATACAGATTGTGGGAAGGCGTTTTCTTTGCTTCGTTTCTTTGTCGCCGAAGGACCAAGAAATGAAGTGCCGCCACGCACAGTGGCTAATAGTGATAAAAAATATAGCCAACATAGAACCCGCGCTAACGTACGCAGCAGCAACCCGGCATGCACCCCCGACCACAGACCTCGACCCCCACCCAACCTCAGGCCCCCGTCCGGTCTACCGAACCTCCAGTCCATTCATCGTAACCTGCTTGACTGCACTCGACTGCAAGTTCCACTTCGCAACAATCGCGGCATAAGTCCCGTTCTCAATCAACTTATCAAGCGCCCCAAGCACAGCATCGCGCAACTGCGGATTCGACTTCGCGAAGGCGATGCCCTCGGGCGATGTGGCGAACGGCTCGACCAATCGGCTTGTAGGTATTCGGTTCAAGCTTCATTGCATACGGCAATGTCTCACTGCCCTGCACGCCCGCCCGCAATCCGCGACTGCTTCAATTGCATGCGCGCCGACGATGTATCTTCAGTCCCGGCCACGGTAATCGCGCCTTGCCCGCCGCCTCGCAATTCTTCGCACTCCACGCGGCCGTGTCCGCCGGGAACGAAGTGCTGCGGCTAGTACCAACCGACTTGCCGCACAGATCCGTCGCCTGCTTGATCTCGTTCGCACGCGACGCGAGGATATAAAACTGTGCACCCGAGTTCAGATAGTCGAGAAAATCGGCGGTGTCGCGCCGGCCCGGCACATCGCTCAGGCCACTCAGGATCATGTCGACACGCCCCGTCGCCAACGACGGCAACAACTGCTCGAACGCCGACTCCTGCCAGTCCAATTTCACGCCCAGTTGCTTCGCAATCGCGTTACCAAGATCGATATCGAAACCGACCAGGTCGCCGCTTTCCGGATCCTTATATTCCATCGGCGGATAGATGGAGTTCACCGCGACCTTGATCACTTTCGACTTGGCGATAGCATCAGGCAATGCCTGCGCATGCGCGCCGCTCGCGAAGAGAAACGTCGAGAGGCAAAGCGCCATCAGGCTGGAAACGGCACGCGATCGGGTTCAGCTTGTTCATGGAAGACACACCTTTATAAAGGTCTTGTTGAAATCGGGGTTCGTTAGAGCACTCGGAATGTCGATTAACGCACTACGGGTCTTGCGTCCGCGTCGCCGCTGAGCCATTGCGTCAGCGTTCGCGGGCATCGGCGAGATTGTCCAGATCGAGCACGGCGCTTTCAAGCGCGATCATCGATGCTTTCGGGATCGTCATGCCGGCCAGCGCGCGATATTTCGCATCAGGTCCGCATCCGATACCGGATTGCGCGGATCGCCGAGCGGCACGTTGACCTGTTGCGAACGCGGCTCGGCATCGGTCATGGCGAGCGTGATGACGGGCTCGTCGAGATCGGACATCGCGGGATCGATTTCGAGCGTGATGCGCGCCATGGCGGCTGCAATACGCGGATCGTGACGCTGTGCGTCGAGATAAGCACCTATGCCGGCATGGCCGTTCACCAGCACCGTGGCGATGGCGTACGGCAAGCTCATCTGCGCGGAGGCGAGCGTTGTGAAGGTCGCGTCCGCCGCACATCTTGTTCACGAACGCGCTGAGACTGACATGAACGCCCAGCAGCTTATCCAGGTCCGCGGCGCGGCCTTGCAGCAGATCGAGCGTGGCATCCACCGCCGCGTGCGTGCTGCGGCACGCGGCGTGCGGCTTGATCGAGCAGCGCATGAGTTTCCATATGACGCCCAACTCGGCGAGCAGCGCGTCGGGTTGCTGCGTGTCCCGCGCAAACGCGTTGAAGAAGCCGCCCCATACGTCCTCGAAAATTTGCGTCGGACCACTGACTCCCTGACGCGCGAGCAGCGCCGCAAGCAATCCGCCTTCCGCCGCGCGTCCCGTATGCATGCGTTTGGTTTGCGATGCGTCATGGATGAAACCCCACAAGCCGCCGCTGAAACTCGCTGCATGACCGAGCGCCGCAGCCGTATGCGCGGCGTCGAGGCCGAGCAGACGCGCGCTTGCAGCGGCCGCGCCGAAGACACCGCAAGTCATGGTCGAATGCCAGCCATGACCGTTATGAGGCGAATAACCGCCACACGCCTCCAGCACACGGCGGCCGACGTCATAACCCAGAACAATCGCCGCCAGGAATTCGCGACCGGACACGGGCCGCTCCGTGCAGGCCAGCGCAGCGAATGCGGCAGGCAGCACCACCGCGCCGGAGTGATCGCAACCACCGGAGTCGTCGAGTTCCAGCGCGTGCGCCGCGACGCCGTTGACGAAGGCCGCATCCCGCGCGCCGAAGGTCTGTGACGTACCCCAGGCAGGGACGTTACCGCTGACCGCCACCACTCATGACCGCGCGTGCGCTGCGCGCTTCCTGCGCCGTCGCACCGCCCAAGGAAGCGCCGAGCGTATCGAGAATATGGCGCTTGGCCTTGTGTACGATAGGCGCCGGAATCGCATCCCCTGACGTATCGACGATGAACGCCGCCAGTCTCTGAGATAACGATAAATCATGCACGCTCATTGCGCCTCCCGCCGATGCCGCGCATACACTTCGACCGGATGACCGGGCTCGTTACCCTTGACGCTCTGCCGCCACCAGGCCGCCATTTCAGCGCCGGTTGCGAACCAGACGTCGTCGCGCGTGCGGATATCGGCGAGTAGTTCACGCAGCACATCAATGCGCCCCGCCGTGCCGATAATCTCCGGATGCAGCCGCAGCACAAAGCACAATCCGAATCGGTGGAACGCCGCGAAATCATGCTTCCAGTTCGCCAGCACCTCACGATACGAAGGGATGCGCGGTTGCCCGACCGGGACTGCCGGCGAGAGGTTGTAAGCGAAGTACGGCTCGTCTTCCAGCTCGTAGTGCAGCGGCAGTTCAACGAGCGGCGGCGTCGTGCGAGCTACGTATCCGCATCGGGGAGATGAAAGTACGGCAGATCGTCGCCACGCCACGATGACGACCATGTCACGCCTTCATCGCGCAGGAAGTCTGCGAAGCCCGGCGCCCAATTGCCGGTGAATGAGCGAAAGCCTTCTGCACGTCGTGCCAAGCACGTTTTCCAGCGCCGCTTGCCCGGCCCTGAATGCATCCTTCTGCGCATCGAGTGTGAGCGTATCGAAGTCTTCGCAGCCGATACCCGCTGTTGCCGATCTCGTGCTTCTGCGCATCGATTCGCTTCACCAGAGTTCCGCGTGCGTTTCGGCGACCCGGCCGGGCACGAACCAGCTCGAACGCACATCGAATTCTTCCAGCGCATCGAGCACGCGATCCACCCCGCGCTTCGCGCCATAGCGCCATACCGACAGCGATTTTTCGCGGCCGGCAATGCGCGGTTCCTGCGTGAGGATGCCGTGTTCGTCGTTGAAGTCGACCGTGACAACGACTGCGCAACGCGCGTTCTGCGGCCAGCGTAATGTGTTCATCATCGGCGAGCTTCCTGCGGATTCTGTGATGCCGGTGATGTCGGTGACGCGTGGTTGTCGCGCCACCATTGCGCAACGTCGCGGCACGCGGCGAACCATACGTCGCCCTGTGCATGCATGTGATCGATCAAGTTTTCCAGCAGCGCGATTCTGCCCCGGCTTACCCGACACCTTCGGATGAAACAGCGTCGTCAGACAGAGGCCGTCGCGATGCGAGCCGTCGAACTCGCGCCGCCAGTTATCGAGCGTGGTGTCATAGCTCGCGATGCGATCCAGGCTCGCCGGAAAATTCGGATTGCGGTGGTAAGCAAGCGACGCGTAATCGTCCATTTCCCAGCGCCCGGGAATCTCGACCATCGGTTCGGCAATGCCCGGTGCATGCAGCAAGTAAGGACGGTCGTCGCCGCGCATGGAACTCGAATAACGCACGCCCGCTTCCTTCAATACGCCGATGGTGTCCGGCCCCCAGTCGCCCGATGGCGTGCGAAACCCGACCGGGCGCATGCCGAGGTACTTGTCGAAAACTTGCGCAGAGCGCTCCATCACCGCGCGTTGTCCATCGCGATCGAGTGTCCAGAACGCTTCATGCTTGTAGCCGTGATAGCCGATCTCATGACCGCCTTCAACAATCGCCGCGCACTGATCCGGCCAGTTTTCGACGACCCATGCAGGCACGAAGAACGTGGCCGGGACCTTGCGCTCAGCCAGCATGTCGAGCAAACGGCGCAGCGCGCGCCACGGGCCGTAGCTGCCGAGCGTGAAGTACGAAGGGTTGTTCCAGATCGAACCGTCGAGCATGGCGTCGCCGGTCGGCCCGTCGAGGTCGAAGGCCAGTGCGACGCATGATCGATGCCCGTCGGGCCAACGCGGCGCGCTCGATGTCAGTTGTTGGCATCGATCATCGCCTTCTTGACCGCGTGTTCCTGCAGGCCCCATTTCACGAGGATCTTCTGATACGTTCCATCGGCTATGAGCTGATTGAGCGCGGTCGTCAAACCCGCGTTCAACGTCGCGTTGCCCTTCGCCATGCCAATGCCGTTGTACTGCGACAGAAACGGCTTGCCGATAGGCGCATACGCGTTCTGCTCCACCGAGTTCTGATACGGCAGCGTCTCGCCGCCCTGCACCGCGGCGTCCAGACGGCTCTGGCGCAACTGCACGCGAGCGTCAGACGAACCGTTCGTGCCGCTGACATTGATCGGCTTCTTGCCGGCCTTCACGCAATGCTCGTTGCTCCAGTTCGTGATGTCATCCGGCCACGACGTGCGGCGGCTCGCACCGACCGTCTTGCCGCACAGCGCGTCCATGCTGGCGAATTCGCCGGCGCGCGCCTTGACCGTATAGAACTGCGGACCGCCCGTGATGTAGTCGAGGAAGTTCACCGCTTCGCGCCGTGACGGCAGGTCGGTCATGCCCGACAGAATCACATCGACGCGATTCGTGGTCAGCGCGCTCATCATCTGGTCGAAGCCGGTCTCTTCCCATTGCAGCTTCACGCCGAGTTTCGCGGCTATGGCTTCACCGAGATCGACGTCGAAGCCCATCAGTTTGTCGGTGGCCGGGTCCTTGTATTCGAATGGTGGATAGTTCGGCACGATGGCCGCGACGAGCGTGCTCTTGCCGATCGACGGTGCGGCCTCCGCATGGGCCAGCGGCATGTGCAAAACCATCGCGCCGATGACAACCGCGGCAAGCTCGCGCAAACGAAGGGAAACGGTCATTGAAACTCGCTTGAAAATAAAGGTGGAGAAATAAAGCTGGAAAATAATCAGGACAACACAGCTGAAATGAAATCCTGCGTGCGCCGATGCTGCGGATGCGACAACACTTGCTCGGGCGTGCCGCTCTCCACCACCTGCCCCTGATCCATGAAGACGATGCGATTCGCCACTTCACGCGCGAAGCCAAGTTCGTGCGTGACGACGATCATCGTCATGCCGCTTTTTGCGAGGTCGCGCATGACAGCGAGCACTTCGCCGACCAGTTCGGGGTCGAGCGCGGACGTCGGTTCATCGAAGAGCATAAGTTGCGGATCGCATCGCCAGCGCGCGGGCAATTGCAACGCGCTGCTGCTGACCGCCTGAGAGCTCCACCGGGAACGCATCGCACTTGTGAGCCAGCCCCACGCGTTCAAGCAGCGTGCGCGCTTCTTCAATCAGCTTCCGGCCGACGCCGCTTGAGCACCTGCACCGGCCCTTCAATCACGTTTTCCAGCACGGTCTTATGCGGGAAAAGATTGAAGCGCTGGAACACCATGCCGGTCGCAAGCCGCTGGCGCGCGACCTGTTTCTCCGACAATGCATGCAGCTTGTTGCCCACGCGCCGATACCCTACGCGTTCGCCGTTGACCCATAGCGCGCCGTCGTTGATCTCCTCGAGCTGGTTGATACAGCGCAGGAACGTGCTTTTACCCGACCCTGATGGTCCGATCACGCACAGCACTTCGCCTTTCGGAACATCGAGCGTGATGCCTTGCAGCGCCTTGAAGTCGCCGTAGGACTTGCGCACATCGACGGCGCGAACAATTGAATTCATGGTGACGATTTCCTTTTCAGCCGCCGGGTTCATGGTTCATTGCCGGCCCGACGGACGACCCGCGCCGCGCGCATAGCGCCGCTCCACCCGCGACTGCATGAACGACAGCACCGTCACCACCACGAGATACCAGATGCCTGCAACCATCAGCAACTCGATCACCCGGGCGTTGGCGTAGTAGATGTTCTCGGCGTTGTGCAGCATTTCCGCGTACTGGATCACGCTCGCGAGCGACGTGAGCTTGACCATGCCCACCAGTTCATTGCCGATAGGCGGCACGATCACGCGCATTGCCTGCGGCAGGATCACGCGGCGCAGTGCCTGCAGTCTCGGCATGCCGATGGACTTCGCCGCTTCGTACTGGCCCGTGTCTACCGAGAGCAAACCGGCACGCACAACTTCCGATGTATAGGCACCCTGATTAATTCCCAGTCCCAGTAATGCGGCAAGGAACGGCGTCATGATGTCGACGGTACGGAATTCAAACAGGTCGGGAATGCCCATGACCGGAAACACCAGCGCGAGGTTGAACCACAGCAGCAGTTGCAAAATCACCGGCGTGCCGCGGAAGAGCCACACGTAGGCTTGCGCGACCGTCTGCATGACCGGGTTGGTCGAGAGCCGCATGATCGCGGTGATCACTCCCAGCGCGACGCCCAATGCCATTGCAAGCACGGTCATGACGATGGTATTGACGAGACCGGTGAGTATCGACTTGGCCGTCAGGAAGCGGGCAACGTAGCGCCATTCAATCTGCCCATGCGCAAACGCGAGCCCGATATAAGCCACGAACGCGAGGATCACCGCAGAGGCGAGATAGCGTCCCCAATGCCTGCGGCGCACATATTCCAGTTGCGTGGAATCGGAGTCGGTCATCGCGCCCGGGGCTACGTCCTTGGATACGCTTAGCATGTCGGCCCTCCGTATGAAGTCGCCCATGCAAGCTGCCTGTCGAGCGCCGTTTGCAGGCGCGTAATCTGTTCCGCCACGCGCGCCGGAGCGGTGCCGCCATAACCGCTGCGCGCAGCGACGGCTGCGTCGAGCGTCACATGATCCAGCACGGCAGGTTCGAGCCGTGCATCGACTTTCGCGAGCGTCGCAACGGACACATCCGCGAGTTCTACGCCTTGCTCTTCGCAGACTTGCACCAATGCTCCGGTGATCTCGTGCGCCTCGCTGAAGGGCACGCCGCGCAGCGCGAGCCAGTCGGCAACTTCTGTGGCAAGCGTAAAACCGAGCGGCGCCTGACGACGCATTTCATCGACGTTCACACGCATCGTGCGGATCATGCCGGCCATCGCGGGCAGCACGAGTTCGAGCGTATCGACGCTATCGAATGCCGCGATCTTGTCTTCCGCGAGGTCGCGGTTATAAGCAAGCGGCAACGACTTCAACGTGGCGAGCAAGCCGCTCAGGTTGCCAATCAAGCGGCCCGCCTTGCCGCGCGTCAACTCCGCGATATCCGAGTTTTTCTTCTGCGGCATGATCGAACTGCCGGTGGCGTAGCCATCGTCGAGCACGACCCAGCCGAACTGGCGCGAGGTCCACAAGATCACTTCTTCCGACAGACGCGACAGGTTCACCGACAACATGCTCGCGACAAACACGAACTCCGCGACGTGATCGCGCGAGGCGACGGCATCGATGGAGTTCTCGCACGGGCCGTCATACCCCAGTTCCACCGCCGATAACTCCGGCCGCCGGCAAATCGCCGACCCAGCCAACGCCGCTGCACCCAACGGCGAACGTGCGCTACGCCTGTCCCAGTCCACCAGCCGATCGATATCGCGATAGATCGACTGCGCATGCGCCAACAAGTGATGCGCGAACACAATCGGCTGAGCCGGCTGCAAATGCGTAAAGCCGGCCGTCACGCTGCGCACATGCGTAGTCGCTTGCTCAATTAATGCATTCTGCAAATCGATAACCGCTTGCGTCAGCGTGC
The DNA here is from genome assembly GCA_963708695.1 of uncultured beta proteobacterium. Lineage (GTDB taxonomy): Bacteria > Pseudomonadota > Gammaproteobacteria > Burkholderiales > Burkholderiaceae > Caballeronia. Next base: position 46,083 of record CAVPTS010000009.1, on the reverse strand, counting down.
GAGCCTTGTCCCGCAGATACAAACGCAGGTCGTTGGCAGCCTGATCGTTACGTGAGCGGCCGGCGCGCAATTTTCCGCCGGTAGCGCCAAGACGCTGCGTCAGTTCGCGCTCGAGAAACGTGTGCACGTCTTCATCGTCGAGTGTCGGGCTTACTTCGCCTGCCAGGAACTGCGCTTCCAGCCGATCCATCTCGCGCAGCAGTTCCTGCAATTCGTCCGCCGTCAGGATTTCCGCGCGCCGAAGTTCCTGCGCATGCGCCCGCGAGCCAGCGAGGTCGTAGGGCACCATGCGAAAGAAGCTCGGATCCGAACGCGACAGGGCTGTCAGCGCGGGTGCCGGGCCGGTCTTGAAGCGTCCACCCCACAGCCGGTCTGAATGTTGGGTCATGCGAAAACTCCCTGGAACTGGATGATGTGAACGCGGTCTGCGCTGAAGCCGTACGGTGCTGGAGCGGGTCAACGAGAGTGTTCAACGCCTTTAAATAGCGTTCGATCACGGGAAGCCTTAACTGTGAGCCGATTTTATGAACGCCAATTTTTAAGCGACAAACGGTAAAATCTCATGGTTACCATGCACAACTTGCATAAATGAAAATCGAGCGCTATCCGCCGTTCAATGTTCTGCAATCGCTGCTGGTCGTGGCGCGTTGCGGTAATTTCACGGCCGCATCGCAGCAGTTGTTCCTCAGCCAGAGCGCGGTCAGCCGGCATATCCAGCAGATCGAAGAGTATTTCGGCTGCGCGCTATTCGTGCGTCACACGCGGATGGTGGTGCCGACGGCAGAGTGCCAGCGGCTCGTGCCTATCGTGGAAGAGCTGCTCGCGACCGCGCGCCGTTCCATGCATATCACCAGCACCGGCGGCCAGACCATTACCTTGCGCGTCACGCCGACGCTGGCCGCACGCTGGCTGCTGCCGCGTCTGCCCGACTTCTATGCCGAGGTGCCGGGCACGCAGTTGAATATCGACACCGCGTGGTTCCTGCCGACCAATTTCGGCGAAGGCACGCTGGACGCGGCGATCCTGTTCGGCAATGGACGATGGGAAGGACTCGAGGCGACCTGCCTCATGCGCGAACGATTGACGCCGGTGTGTTCACCGCAGACGGCGCGTGGCCGCATCGCCGCTTGGCGGTGCCCGCCGATCTGAAGCGTCACACGCTGCTGCATTCGAGCTTCGGGCGACGCGGCTGGATGTTATGGCTGCAGCAGGAAAGCGGCGAACTCGCGTCGCATACGTATCGCGAGCAGGTGTTCGACACGCTTGATCTCGCGTTTGGCGCGGCGGTGCGAGGGCTGGGCGTGGCGTTGGGAGACTTGAATCTGGTGCAGGAGAATCTGGCGAGCGGCGCGCTGGTGGCGCCGTTCGAACGGGTGCTGGAATCGGGCTCGGGATACTACCTTGTGCATCCGCCGCGCAATGAATATCGCGAGAAACTGAAGCCGCTTCTAGCGTGGCTGTTGGGGATTGCGGCGGGTTGACTTAGTGGACCAACTCACTGCGTTGCCACCACAAACAGCCGGGGAAAAGGCAGCAACACGGTGCCATCGTCGATTGCGGGATACGCCTGCGCGATCGCCGTTTCGTAACGCCGAAGATACTCGGCCCGTTCGGTCTCATCGAGCGGATCGAGGAAGGGCCGAAGACCGCTGCCCTTGAACCACTCCACCACGGCATTCGCTCCTCCTGCGAGCGGATGATGATAAACGGTGCGCCACACGTCCACCCTCGAACAGGCTGGACGTAAGGTCTTGTAGTACCAATCAGCGCTATGTCTTGACGCGCGTGCAAGCGACGCGCTGGCGAGCTTGCCGGCCCAGGGGCCATCAGCGGCTATCTCGCGCATCAGACGATGCGCGGGCTCTTCCAGGTTATCGGGTATCTGAAAGGCAAGGCTGCCTCCCGGTGAAAGCTTGCTCAGAAGTCTGGGCAGCAAGACGTGATGATCGGGTACCCATTGAAAAACCGCGTTGGCAAGAATCACATCGAACGGACCGGGATCATTCCATGACTGGATATCGACCAGCTCGAAGCCAACGGCGGGAAGACGCTTGCGAGCCGCGTCGATCATGTCGGCCGAGCTGTCCATGCCGCTGACGGCGGCGTCGGGATAACGCTCTGCAAGAATTTCAGTGGAGTTTCCCGGTCCACATCCAATGTCGACCACTACCTTCGCTTCTATCGCAGGCACGGCGGCAAGCAGGTCGCGTACCGGACGCGTACGCTCGTCTTCGAACGTAACGTATTGCTTGGCTGACCAACTCATGGCGCCGCTCCTTGAAGGTTCATGCCTGGATTATCGGGTTGTGCGTAACTGGACGATCTGCGTCCCTGTTCGCCCGGCGACAAGTGTCTACCAGCGAGTCATGGACGCATTCTACCCAAGCTGAACCGGCGCTCTCAACGCCCCACAATCTCATCGACCGCCTTCAACACCAAGCCCAAAAAACTCATCGGCGTGAGCGGAATTCAGCCAGCGGACCACCACCGCCATCTTGCCGCTCCGGTTCGATCCACGTGAACGAACTGCCCGCGCCGATGGCAAAATAGCTCGACGCCGGCACGCTCGGAAAGACGCGGCGTTCGTGATTGAGCCACACGAGGTAACCGTAATAAGGCGCAAGCGCACAAGGAGTTTTCATGCGCGCGAGCCATTCACGCGAGATGATCCGGCGGCCGTTCACTATTGCCGTCATCGACGAAAAGACGCGCGACCTTGAGCTGATCGTTCGCGCTGATCGACAGTCCCCCGCCCCAGTGCGTCCCGCCCGGAACCGACTGCATGCGCTGCCCGTTGAGTCTCGATCCAGGCGTTGTCATATCCGACCCATTGCCAGTTTTCACTGGCGCCGAGCGGCTCCATGATCGCCTCGCGAAACACCTCGGGCAATGGCCGGCCGAACAAATGCAGCAGCGCCAGCGAAAACTGGTTGATGCGGACATCGTTATATTCCCAGTACGTTCCGGGCGCCTGCACCCGCCGGCAGTTCGCCCTTCTTGCCATCGGGCGCACGGCCGAACGTCACTGCACGAAATGGTCCGCCTGATCCGACAGCCCGAAACACTCGCCCCGCCATTCACTCGTCTGCTGAAGCAGATGCGCCCACGTAATGCGGGCATTGTGCTCATCGTCGAAACCGATACCCGGCACGCGTATATGCACCGGCTCGCTCACGTTCGGCAGCAAGCCGCGATCAAACGCCACGCCCGCCAGCAAGCGCGAGGTAGGTCTTGGCAATGCTGAACGTCAGGTCGGCGCGATCCGGCTCGCCCCATGTCGTGAGCACGTGGCCATCGACGGAAATCGCCCCGGAAACCGGACCGCGATCATGCACGGGACCCAGCAGCCGGTTCCATGGCGGCGGGTCGTTCACATGCACGCCCCAGGCGCCATCCACATTGCGGTCCCAGAGCGATTCATGATCTATCGAGAACTGTATGGCTTGCTGCAAATCCTTCATATCGGTCATGTCCAGTAGTTCATCCAACGGTTTAATGCACTTTCAGACGCGTTCGCGCCCACAGCAGCGTGAAGAGACTGATGATGGCCGCGAGCATCAGATAGAAGCCGGGCGCGAGGTTATTGCCGGTCACCGCGATCAGCGAAGCGACCGCAAGCGGCGTGAAACCGCCGAAGACCGTAGTGCCGACGTTGTAGCCCACCGCCATGCCGGTGGTACGCGTGCGGACCGGAAACAGGTCCGACATCAGCGCGGGAATCGGCGCGAAATAGATGGCCTTGAGTACCGCGACCCAGATAACCGCGGCCAGCAATGTGAGTAGCGAAGGATGCGCATTCATGAACATGAACGCCGGATAGATGGTCACGAAAAATACCGATCCTGCGCCGAGCATGATGCGGGTGCGGCCCACTTTATCGGACCAATGGCCGACCATCGGCGTCAGCACCATGACGATAAAACCTGCCGCCAGCGTCGCGATAAATCCATACGACGGCGCAAGCCCAAGCTGCCTGCTTGCATACGTCGGCATGTAGAGCAGCATGTAGTTGGCGGTAGTCGTCAGCACCAGCGAGCCGATGCACACCAGCAAGCGCTCCTTCTGCGTAGCCATCACTTCGCGAATGGGCGAAGCGGATCGTTCCGTGCGTTCGAACTCCGGGCGTTTCATCGACATGCCGGCGGATATACCAACCCACCGGACCGATCAGGATGCCGAACAGAAACGGGATGCGCCAGCCCCAGCCTTCGAGTTGCGCCGGCGTCAGCGTGCTCGTCAGCACCGCGCCGAACGCCGATGCAACCAGCACGCTCGCGCCCTGGCTCGCGAACTGCCAGCTCGCCATGAAGCCGCTGCGCGCGGGCGCATGCTCGGTGAGGAAAGCCGTCGAACTGCCGAACTCGCCGCCCGCCGAAAAGCCCTGCAACAGCCGCGACGCGAAGATGCCGATGGGCGCAAGCACGCCAATCGCCGCGTAGCCGGGCATCAGCGCGACCATGCCGGTCCCGAGCGTCATCATGGCGATGGAAAGCGTCAGCGATGCCTTGCGGCCCTTGCGGTCGCTGTACGAGCCCAGCACGAACGCACCCGACCGGACGCGCCAGATACGACAGAGCGAAGGTGCCGAGCGTCAGCAGCAACGACACGGTTTTATCGGTGGTCGGAAAGAACAGCTTCGATAACGTCGACGCAAAATAGCCATAGACCACGAGGTCGTAGAACTCGAGCGCATTGCCTATCGATGTCGCGACGATCAGCCTGTAGATGCTCGCATGTCGTCGTGCTGCGGGCAAGACGGTGGCGGCGGACTCGGTGCTCATCGCGCATTCCTCCGATTAGCTTCGCGAGTTCAGCCGGAGCATCCTGTTCGACCGAGATCCCAGAACAAGCCGGCCATGATGCGCAGCCCCTCGCGCACGACCGGGCCGAGCAGATGTTCATCGGGCGCGTGCTGCGAGCATCCGGGATAGGAATGCGGCACCCATAACGTCGGCATGCCGAGGATCTCCGCGAAGACGTCGTTGGGCAGCGTGCCACCCAGGTTCGGCAAGAGCACGGGCGTCTCGGCCGGTGGTGCTGCTTCAAGCGAGCGCACGGCCCATTGCACCCAGCGCGTTGTCGGGGTCCACGCGCGTGGCGGCGCGCCCCGCTCCACCTCGATGCTGACCATCTCGAAAGCCTCGTTCATCCAGATGACGGCGCACGATCTGCTCGAGATTTTTCCAGTCCGTTCCGACCACGAAGCGGATCTGCATGTAGGCGAATGCGTGCGGCGGGATTGCATTGACGGGCTTCTCGGGATTGCCGGTGCGGAACGCCAGCACCTCGATGTTGTTCCAGCCGAACACGCGTTCAGCCGGCGTGAGGCCGGGTTCGCCATAATCCGTGTCGACTTCCGGCTCGCCCGGATTCCCGCCGACCGCTAATCCCCTCCAGCGCGCGCCGCACCGCTTGCGGCACTTCCGGCGGCCTGCAGGCCTTCAACGAGGATGCGCCCGTTGGCATCGACCATCGACGCGATCGCGCTCGCCAGCACCACGCCGGGATTGCGCAACAAGCCGCCCCAGTTGCCCGAATGATGGCCGCCTTCGCGCAGGTTGACGTCGAGCTTGAAGTTCACGCACGCCGCGCGAGCCGAGAAAGATCGTCGGGTGCGCCGCGCCGAAACGCGGGCCGTCGGAGGCGATCAATACGTCGGCGCTCAGTTCGTCGCGAAGCATCTCGCACACAGCATGCAGACCCGGGCGAGCCCACTTCTTCGCCGGTTTCGAACAGCAGCTTCAGGTTGAAGCCGAGCCGTCCGCCCCGTGCGTCGAGCACGGCCTTGAGCGCGGCCAGGTTGATGCTGTGCTGGCCTTTGTTGTCGGCGGTGCCGCGTCCGTACCAGTGGTCGCCGGCGACGGTGACTTGCCACGGCGACAAGCCATCGCGCCACTGCGCGTCGTAGCCCCGGACGACGTCGCCGTGCCCGTAGGTCAGGACCGTCGGCAGGTCATCGCTTTCGTGGCGATGAGCGACCAGGAACGGCCCCGCGCCCTTCGCGGGATTGTCGACCAGCCTGCGACGTAAAACCGAGTTCAGCCAGCGCCGGGCGCGATCTCGTCGATTGAGATATGCGCTCAGCAACGGACCGCTTTCCGGCTCCTGGCTTTCCGTGCGCATCGCCACGCGGCGACGCAGGTCTTCGAGAAAAATGCCGGAATCGTACAGATCGGCCGCAGCTTGAATAGCAGACTCGCGTGTCACTTTTTATCTCCGATGAAGCACGCCCTAAGGCGCGAACGCTTCAAGTCTTCTGGTCTGGAAAATCGATGACGCGATCTTGATACCGCCGATATTTATGGACAATGACAATATTTGGCAGTTTCCGTTGCCGAAACGGCAAAGCTCCTAAAAGGCATGCGTCATGCAAACCACCGCGCTGCGATATTTTCTGGAAGTCGCCCGAAGCGGCTCGCTAAGCAAAGCGTCCGAGCGGCTGTTCGTCGCGGTATCCGCAATGAGCCGGCAGATCGCCAAGCTCGAGGACGAAATGGGCGTGCCGCTATTCGAGCGGCGGCCGCGAGGCATGGTGCTGAGCGAGGCCGGCCGTCTGCTGGCCGCGCACGCGCATCGCAGCCTGATGGAGCAGGATCGGGTGACCGAGGAGATACGAGGCTTGACGACGGATCGCCGCGCCACGATCCGTGTAGTCGAGTTCCGAAGGCGTTGCCCGGGATTTCTTGCCGCAGGTCTTCGTGCATTTCCTGAAGACCTGGCCGGCGGCGCATTTTCAACTCGATGTCGACTGCGCCGACAGAAGCCACGCAGCGCGTACGCGACGGCACCGCCGACATTGCCGTGTGTTTCAGCGTCGCGCCGGAGAAGGACGTCAACGTGCATTACGCGCAGCGTGCGCCGATCTTTGCGCTGGTCGCGCAAGACCATCCGCTGGCGCAGCAGAAGTCCGTCTCGCTGGCTGACCTGAAACCGTGGCCGCTTGCGATCTATGACGAAGGCGTAACCGTCAGACAATTATTCGATATCTGCCTGCAGCCTTGAAGGCTTGAGCTTCGAGCCGGTGTTCGTCAGCAACTATGGCGGCGCGCTGCAGACGTTTCGTGCAGCAAACGAAAGCGGTCACGCTGGTTGGATACCTGACGGTGCGCAGCCGGCTCAAGCCGGACAACCTGGCGGCAGTGCCCATCAGCAATCCCGAGTTGCATCAGCGGACGCTGCAGGTTCAGACCATGGCCGGGCGTACTTTGCCCAAGGCCGTGGGCGCGTTTCTTGGATCTGCTGATCACGGCGATTCATGATCCTTCATGTTTGGATTAGGTTCGCTCGCGCCGGTGGACGGTTTTTGGGGGGCGGGAGCGGGCGGGGTCGGTGCTGGGTTGGTGCTGCGTAGGCCTTCGCGCGTTATATGCTGGATTTTTTATTTAGCACTATTAGCCAGGGGATTTTCGTTCGCACTCGGGCGGAGTTTTGAGCGCGGGGCTGGGTCGGTGCCGGGTTGCTGCTGCGTGCGTTAGCGCGGGTTGTATGTGAGCTAAATTTTTTATCACTATTAGCCACTGTGCGTGGCGGCCGGTTGGTTCATGGCCGTGGGCTGGGTGAGTGCCGGGTTGCTGCTGCTTACGCTAGTACGAGTTGTATGTGAGCTAAATTTTTTATCACTATTAGCCACTGTCCGTGGCGGGACTTCATTTCTTTGTCCAACGGCGACAAAGAAACGAAGCAAAGAAAACGCCTCCCCACAATCTGTTTTAAGTGTCCCCAGCGTGCAGACCACTGCTTTTGGTTCCCGCGTAGAACGGTGCTCGCAAAACCACGGACACTTGAAACCCTCCTTCTCGCGAATCCCTACATCCCCACGCTTCGCCACCAGTGCTCTCGGGCAAGTTCGATGCGCCACGGACCTGAGCGTTCACTCCCACCGCAGCACTAGAAACCCGTGAGTGCGCCCGGCGCACTCACGAGTGCCGCCGCGCCGATCGCGAACTCCGCAATCAAGAAACAGGACAGACCACAGAACCACAGAACCACAGAACCACAGAACCACAGAACCACAGAACCACAGAACCACAGAACCACAGAACCACAGAACCACAGAACCACAGAACCACAGAACCACAGAACCACAGAACCACAGAACCACACGAAGTGTATGGAATCCTAATCGTCTGAACTTGCCCGAGAGCACTGGTGGCGAAGCGTGGGGATGTAGGGATTCGCGAGAAGGAGGGTTTCAAGTGTCCGTCGCTCTAGCGAGCACCGTTCTACGCGGGAACCAAAAGCAGTGGTCTGCACGCTGGGGACACTTAAAACAGATTGTGGGGAGGCGTTTTCTTTGCTTCGTTTCTTTGTCGCCGTTGGACAAAGAAATGAAGTCCCGCCACGGACAGTGGCTAATAGTGATAAAAAATATAGCCAGCATAAAACCCGCGCTAACGTACGCAGCAGCAACCCGGCGCCGACCCAATACCACTGACATAGAAATGAAGTCCCGCCACGGACAGTGGCTAATAGTGATAAAAAATTTAGCCAACATACAACCCGCGCTAACGTACGCAGCAGCAACCCAGCACCAACCCCGACCACCGCCGCTAGCCCGCCCGCAAAGAACCCCCCGAGTGCGAACGAAAATACCCTGGCTAATAGTGATAAAAAATTTAGCCAACATTAAACCCGCGCTAACGTACGCAGCACCAACCCGGCACCAACCCCGACCACCGCCGCTAGCCCGCCCGCAAAGAACCCCCCGAGTGCGAACGAAAATACCCTGGCTAATAGTGATAAAAAATACTGCCAACATTCAACCCGCGCTAACGTACGCAGCACCAACCCAGCATCAACCCCGACCCCTCAGCGCAAAAATCACCTACGATCATCCCGTTCACCGGCGCGAGCACCCCAAAAACCGCCACATCAACAACACCAAGGCCAACACCGCCGGACACCATTCAAGATCCGTCGCGGCCGCCTCCCTATGGCTCAATTGCGGGTCCAGCATTGCATCGGTCAAAGCCGCAGAACTCACCAACCGTCTATACCCAAATCCAATCCGCGTAGCCACCGAAGCCAGATATTCCCCCCGTAACTCGGACAGCTCTTCATGGCTCTCAGCGGTGGCCGGCTTGCCCGGTATGGGAGGAACCTGGATCACATCGTCAGCGCGCCAGAATCCGACCCGGTTGCCATTGATATCCGTCCTCGGAATGTTCGCCGGCTGATCACCACCAACACCGATGAGCCAGCCATGAACCTTGCCTTCCGCAATCTCGCGCACGCGATCATTCGATGGCAACACAGGCGGCGCCTCCTGACCATCGGTGATAAAAATCACAGCAGTATCCGGCCCTACGTCGTGCGCCGTGCGCACCGCCGAATAAACCCCGCCTTCGGCCACGCGGCTCCAGTTGGTCCAGCGCATGCGTCCATCGATTTCGTTCAGCGACGACAGCAACGCATCGAAGTTGCTGCACACCTCAATGGGCGGCAACAGCAACAAGGTCCGCTGTCCCGTAAACACACTCCATCCGACCTTCGAACCACACGGCAACTTCCCAAGCGTCTCGCGCATTGCAGCCCGCGCAAAATCCAGACGGCTCGACGGCGCGTCGCTCGAACCGACGTCCTCGGTGTCCATGCTTTGCGTGATATCGAAGGTGACGATGTAATGAGCGGTATTGCGCGGCAACGTGACCTGGCGGCATCGCTAGTGCGGCGATCAGCAACAGCACCGCGAGCGTGATGGGCCACTGCCGCCGGCTAAAAAGGCCTCGCGCAAACGCTGCGATTTTCACGGCAAATCCTCGGCCTGAGCGCCGCGCAACTTGACGTCGTGCTGCTCCTTGACGTCGGGTTCATCCGCACTTTCAGACGCTTCCGGCGAGAGCCACAACGCACGCTCCAGGTTGTAACGGGTATCCCAATCGCCGGGCGTTGCACGCAGAAGCAGCCGGTAACGCTGCTTTGCCTGTTCGAGCAAGGGCAGCGATTTGACAGGGCCAGGACTGCCCTCGCCGGTCGCCTGGCGCACATACATGTTGCCCAGGTTGAACAGCGCGGCTCGTGCCACATCGCTGGTTCCATCGTCCTGTATCAGGACATCGTAGAGCTTTTGTGCGTCGGCGTAATTGCCTGCTTTCGACAACGCCATCGCTCGGGCCAGTCTTACCTCGGGTGCGTCCGATGACGCGTCGTTGCCATGGACCTGCACGTTCGCAACGGCTTGCGCTACGTCGCGAGCGTGCTTCAGTTGCAGTTCGTCATACGCCGCCACCGCCGCACAGCAAAGCGCGATGACGCCAAACACGATGTGAGCCGACGCGCGCCTCATGCCCAGCTCCTGACTTGAATAAGGTGCAACGAAAGCAGCAACGTGCAGAAGATCAGCGCGGCGGCGTAACAATAAGGACTCCGGTCCTGTCTCGGCAGCCGTTCCACAAACGACACCTGATACTTCTGCTGCCGGTTGATGTCGGCCATGGCGGCGGCCATCGCATCGGCATCGCTCGCCTGGTACAAGTGATACGGCGACTTCAGCGTCACAAAGAAACGATGCAATTCGGCTTCCGAGGAGGTGTCGTTGGCGGCGACCGCCCTGAGGTCGGGACTGTAGACACCGCTACGCAGGTAGATGAAATAGAGGTCGATCCGATTCCGTGCAAGCCCCTCCTCTATGTCCCGGCGCGCTTGCGCATCCAGTCGCGCCCCGCCATCGGAGACGAGCACGATCGCGCGGCGTCCGTCATAAACGCGCCCGTCGAACTGGCCTATCGCGGCGCGCAAGCCGCGGTCAAGCTGCGTGTCCGGCATGCCCCGCCCGATGCCCGTGCCGCCTATCGCATCCTGAATGATCCGATGGTTCGCCGTGAACCGCACGACCGGCACCGGGCTGATGCCGAACATCATGAAGGCGAGCCGGTCGTTGGGACGCTCATCGACGAAACGGGTCAGCGAGCGCCGCGCAACTTCGTTTTTCGACATGCCCCGCGAGTCGATGGGCTGACGTCCCATGGTGTCGTCCATGCTGGAACTGCGGTCCATCAGAATGAGAATCTCCGCTCCCGTGCCCGTGCGCAGCACCTGCAGATTCGAGCGCCCAGGACCCGCCAGGCCGATGACGATAGCCAGGATCGTCAGCACGGCGCAGCCTCGCCACAAGAGCCCGACCGCGCGTCCAATCCGGTCGGCCGGCAACCAGGCGACGTGTGAAAAACTCAACGTGTCGCCGCGCCGGCGCAGTAGCGGCAGGAGTGCGAGCGGCAACAGCAGGAGCGCCCACGGCTGGGCGAAATCGACGGGCAGGGTCATCGCTGATGACGCCTTTCCGCGCGATACAGTTCGCGGCACAAGTCGAGCAGCGGGAACCTCGCAGCAGTGGAGTGCGAGGCTCCTTGGGAGGCGAAAAACCGCTCGCCCGAATGCTGGTAGAAACGTTCGAGTTGCGGCCGCAGCGGCTGCAAGTGCGGCGCTCTTGCAAGCAAGCCCGGCAGCGAACCGACATGCACGACCTGCCCCGCCGTCTCGTTCAGCGCACGATGCATGCAGAGCCATGCATGCGCGTTGGTATCGATGTCCGCAGTTTTCGAGCGCTGCATCTCGCTCCACGCGCGAGCGAACGGCAAGCGCGCGGCTTCACGCCGGTTGCGCCATTGCCACCAGCCAAACCATGCAAGAAGCGTCAGTGCAAGCAGGCCGAGCGCCCAGGCCATCTGCGCGCGAAGCGGCGCGGTGGCGGCCGACTGCACTAGCCGGTCGGGCCGCAGCGCCTGCAGATCACCCGTTGCGAACGCGGTCTGCGGCGTCAACGGACCCACGCTGACGGGCCATTCGGGCACCTGCAGCGCGGCGCCGGAGGGCGTGCTCAACGTCAGCGCAGGGAGCGCGATTGTTGTCAGCGTCTGCGGCGCGTTGGTGATCTGATAGTCGATAGCAAGCCATCGGCGGCCGTCAGCATCCGTTTCGATTCGTGGATTCCGGCGCTCGAACCAGACGCCGATACGCCCCGTCGACGGCATGGCTATCGCGCCCGCATCGTGGTCGCCGGACTGAAGCAGAATGCGTTGGGTCAGCACATCGCCAATCACATGGCCGAACGCTCGCGGCTGCTCGACTGCTGCTGCGGTGACCGCAGGCGATGCGCTCTCTGCCGCCGATATCATCGTGAGAGCCACGGCAATCGTTATCGCAATGAGTCTCATGCGGCCGCTTCCAGGAAGTATCGCGACAAGGCTTCGGCGTCGAATGCGCCTTGAACGAAGAACGGCCGCATGCCGCGTTTATCGAAGAGATCCTTGATTTCAGCGCGCCGTTGAGCGACCGCGTTGCGCCAGTCATCGACGGGTTTTATTGCGCAGCCATAACGTGCGACGGGCGCCGGTTTCGGCGTCATCGACAGCCAGCAGCGAACCGTGCTCCGGAGGTTCGATTTCCGCGCGGTCCCATACGACCATCGGGATGACGTAGGCATGCGTCAACGTATCGAGCACCGAGGGCAACCGGGTGAGCGGCCAGTGAAAATCCGACACGATAAAAATCACGCCCTGCCGCCCGGCCAGCTTTGCCACCGACCGTTCGAGCCCGTCGATACCACCCGCGACGCCGGGCTTAAGCGTGGCGCCACGCAGCATCCCGGCCATTACGTCGCCCACGCCCTGGCCGTAGCGTGCCGGCGAATAAAGCTCTTCGCGTTCGGCGGCATCGAACGCCAGCATGCCGACCTGGTCGCCCGCGCGAAACGCGCTGTATCCCAGCGCCGTCACGAAATCCGCCGCGACATGCAGCTTTGAATTAAGCAATCCGAAGTACATCGAAGCCGATACGTCGATGACCACGTACACCGGCACCGCGACCCGTTGCAGATGAATGCGCACGAGCCACTCGGCGGGTATCGCGCGCAGGCTGGCACGCAGGTCGACGCGGCGCGGATCGGGATGATCGAAGAGCCGTGCATGCATGGCGAACGCCTGACCCGCGCCGAAGCTCGATCCGGGATGTGAACCGGGCCGCGATCCGCCTGCGCGCATCGGCAGGCGGTAGTGAAATTCGGGCATCGCGTTCATGGTTTTCATGGCATCAAGGCACCGCGACCTTCGCCATGATCTGCGCGATCAGCGCTTCCGCGAGCTCCTGGCGCCGCAGTTCGTAGATCGGCGTGAAGAACACGCGATGACCTAGCGCAGGCAACAGCACGGCGTGGATGTCCTCCGGTATCAGATGCGAGCGGCCGGCGAGCCACGCGACCACGCGAGCGGCCCGCAATAGCGCACTCATGCCGCGCGGACTGGCGCCCACGAGAATGAGCCGCTGCATGTCCACGCCTTCCAGCGCGATATCGAATTGCTGCGGGTTCTCGGTTGCCTGCCAGATATCCAGCACGTAGCGCTCGATTGTCGGGCTTGCGCTCACGCTTCGCTGAATCGTCGCGCCGATGCCGTTCAGCTCCGCCCATCGAACCACGCCCGGGCGTGACCAGTTCGAGCAGCGCGTCGACATCGTGGAATACGGGATCGAAGACCAGCGCGCGTCGTACGTCGGGCTCGGTCGGCGTCGGCATGTTCAGTTCGAACAGGAAGCGGTCGCGGGCGGCCGACGCCAGTTCGAACGTCTCTTCCCGTTCCACCTTGTTGCGATCGGCGAACACGATCATGTGAGGGAAATGATATTCGCGGTCGAATGCCGAGACGGAGCGCTCGGCCATCGCCCGCAGCAACAGCGACTGGACCTGTGGGCGGGCGCGGTTGATCTCGTTGAAGAAGAAGGTGGTCAGGCGTTCGCCGTGGCGCAGCAATGGGCCGGGATCGATACGCGGTTTGCCTTCGGCATCCACATACGTGTGATAGATGAGGTCGCCCGGCATCATGTCGATGGTGCCTTCCACGCGTCCGAAGTCTCCGCCGATGGCGCGTGAGAAGGCGCGCAGCACGGTGGTTTTGCCGACGCCGACGCCGCCTTCCAGGAGAACGTGACCGCGGGCGAACAGCGCCACGTTGATCAGGCGGATGGTTTCCTGCTGGCCGATGACAGCCCGGGTGACGCTCTGCTCCACGAGAAGTGCACTCTCGCGCCAATCGTGAAGTTGCTCGTCCAATGCCATTGGGGTGGTCTCCGGGTTTTGTTTTGTTTTGTTTTTGTCTTGTTTGCTTTAATTTGCTTTGGTTTTGCTTTGATTTGCTGCGGCGCTGGGATGGGGTCGGCGCACCGGAGGGAGTGGATGCATAACTCGTACCGAGCGGTCGAGGGGACGCGGCAACCCGCGCTGGGCCATGCGGGTGGCGGTATTCGCCGAGTGAGGTATGCGCTATTTATAGCTTTCGGAAACAAACTGTCACTGCTGGCGAGACACGTTGTGGCAGGTTATTTTCGTTCGCACTCGGTCGGGGTTGGGCACGGACGGTGCAGTGGTCAGGTTCAGTGCCGGGTTGCTGCTGCTTACGTTAGTGCGGGTTGTATGTGAGCTATATTTTTTATCGCTATTAGCCACTGTGCGTGGCGGCACTTCATTTCTTTGTCCAACGGCGACAAAGAAACGAAGCAAAGAAAACGCCTCTCCACAATCTGTATTAAGTGTCCCCAGCGTGCAGACCTCTGCTTTTGGTTCCCGCGTAGAACGGTGCTCGCAAAACCACGGGCACTTGAAACCCTCCTTCTCGCGAATCCTGACATCCCCACGCTTCGCCACCAGTGCTCTCGGGCAAGATCGATAGCACTCGGACCAATACGGCCTGACGCCTCGATACGGTTAGTGGACTGCGCGATCCGCGTGACCATTCAGGTGAGTCTCGCGAATCCTGACATCCCCGCGCTTCGCCACCAGTGCTCTCGGGCAACTTCGATAGCACTCGGACCAATTCGGCCTGGCGCCTCTATACGGTTAGTGGACTGCGCGATCCACGCTACCGTTTAGGTGAGGGACGCATAGCGCGCAATATGTTTGGGTGCCAGCACACCGGAAAATCACGGCACGCCTCGCGCGAGGTGCGAACAAGCGAGTCTGAAATTACTACGCACTGGATAACTTCAGTGAACCTCAACAGGAGTGAGGCCGTACCGGTCGGTGGGCGCCCCGATCTTGCCCGAGAGCACTGGTGGCGAAGCGTGGGGATGTCAGGATTCGCGAGAAGGAGGGTTTCAAGTGTCCGTGGTTCTAGCGAGCACCGTTCTACGCGTGAACCAAAAGCAGAGGTCTGCACGCTGGGGACACTTAATACAGATTGTGGAGAGGCGTTTTCTTTGCTTCGTTTCTTTGTCGCCGAAGGACCAAGAAATGAAGTGCCGCCACGCACAGTGGCTAATAGTGATAAAAAATATTGCCAGCATAAAACCCGCGCTAACGTCAGCAGCAGCAACCCAGCACCAACCCCGCCCACCGACCTCTCCACCACCACCATTAAGCGTGTAGCATTCCAACGATCCCTCGGTGCGTCACCGATCCGCCCCCCAAGCGCCAGCGTCCTCCCCCCCATGACTATTACCCTGCATACCTGGAACACGCCGAACGGCCGCAAAATCAGCGTCGCGCTCGAAGAAATGGAAGTGCCATACACCGTCAAGACCGTAAACATCTTGAAGGGCGAACAGCACAATCCGGATTTTCTGCGTATCAGCCCAAACAACCGGATCCCGGCAATCGTCGATCCCGACGGCCCCGGCGGTCAACCGATCAGCGTCTTCGAATCCGGCGCGATCCTGCTCTACCTCGGCGAAAAGACCGGCAAATTCCTGCCCGCAAGCTTGCGCGAGCGGGTGCCGGTAATGGAATGGCTGATGTGGCAGATGGGCGGCTTCGGACCGATCCCAGGCCAGGTACACCACTTCCGCATGCTCGAGTCGGAGGCCGATCGACGCTACGGGCTCAAACGCTACTCCGACGAAACGCGCCGCCTCTATGGCGTGCTCGACCGGCGACTCGCGGAGGTGGAATTCGTGGGCGGCGATCTCTCCGTCGCGGATTTCGCAGTGCTCGGATGGGCGTGGCGACACGAACGCCATCAGATCTCACTCGATGACTTTCCGAACGTCAAACGCTGGTATGAAACCCTGTTCGCTCGTCCCGGCGTGCAACGCGGTTTTGACGTCAAGCTGGATACGACGGATTAGCGCGCACAAATGGCAAAAAGCAAAGGTCGTTTTGCCAGCAGCGACCTGCAGCGCAGGCGAGCATCAACATATCTCATCGCCGGAAACGGACATACGTGAAGCGAGGCCGGTTGATTAAAACTGGCCCGTCTGCAGCCAGGCAACGTCCGGCGTGACGATCGTGACGATCAGCTCATGGCAGTCGTCGACCGCCTGCACAGCTTATTTTCTTCCTCTGCGGTGCGAAAACTTCAAACCTATCCACACCGCAAAGTCAGGCCTTTTAACCCCAACCGTCAATACAGAACGTTCGTCGCGACCGGCTGGTCGATGTTCCCCTTATCGACCATTACGACGCCCGTATCCACGAACTTCGGCGGCGCCTTCTTCTCGATCACGCCAACCACCGCCTGAATGCCCTTGTAGCCCATCTGATACGAACCCTGCACGGCTATCGCCTGGATCGTCCCGTTCTTCACGAAGTTCTGCAGATCCTGATTGCCATCGAAGCCGATCGCCACGATCTTTCCGGCCTTGCCCGATTGCGCCAACGCGCGCCCCATTCCAACGGCCGTCGGCTCATTCGCCCCGAAAATGCCCTTCAGATCGGGATTGGCGGCGAGCACGTCGGTTGTCTGGTTAAGCGCGTTCGCCATCTGCGATTGCGAGTAGAACGGCCCCACCACCTGCAGCTTGGAATGTGCGCTCAGATACTTGCGGAACCCGCCCACGCGCCCGACCTCGGAACCCGCGCCGGCCACGTACGACATCAGCGCGATCTTTCCCGTCTGCCCTACCTTCGCGATCAGCGCCTCGGCGCACATCTCGCCGGCCTTTTCGTTGTCGGTGGAAAGGAATGCCTGGTAATACTTCTTGCCCGAATCGGCCAGCGCCGAGTCGATGATCACCACCGGAATGTGCGCCTCCCACGCCTTCTTGATCGCCGGCACGAGCGCGTCCGGGTCCGATGGCGCCAGCACAATCCCCGCCACTTTACGGTTCACGGCGTTCTCGACCATGTTCACTTCGGCTGCGATATCGGATTCGGCGGCCGGACCCTGGAAGGTCATCGTGTAGCCCTTCTCCTTGCCCAAGGCCGCGGTCGCGCCCTTGTTCACGTTCTGCCAGTAGTTCGAATCGGCGCTCTTTACGATCACGGCAATTTCGCCGCCCGCCGCAAACGCGCTGCTCGCGGCAACGGCCAGCACTGCGGTAAACATCGCCTTGGTAGTCAGTTTCATGTCTCGCTCCTTTGGTTTTATACGACCCGCATTGACCCGTTTGTACAATCCTGCGGCCCTTCGCTCTTCCCGCTCTTCCACTTCGCGAACGCTTCATGAACCTTTCATGCGCATTCGATGAAACTCATCGACGGTTCCGGATCTGGTCGATCCACACCGTGCCCAAAATAACGAGGCCGATGATGATCTGCTGGATAAAGCTCGATACGCCGTTCATATTCAGCCCGTTGCGCAAGATCCCGATCACGAACGCACCAATAGCCGTGCCGGAGATCGTGCCCACGCCGCCCATCAGCGATGTCCCGCCGATCACCGCACTCGCAATGGCATCGAGTTCATACATCACGCCTTCGTTCGGCTGCGCAGTCACGAGTCGCGACATCAGCACGCAGCCGGTCAACCCGGCAAGCGCGCCGGACAGCACATACGTAAACAACTTCACGCGATTCACGTTCACGCCCGACAAGCGCGCCGCTTCCGCATTCGATCCGACCGCATAAATATGCCGTCCAAGCGATGTCCGGCTGAGCATGATCGCGACCAGCACGGCCAGCACGACCATGATGATCACGGGGTACGGTATGCCGGGAAACACGATGTCCGGGAAACCATCGGCGCCTTCACGGACGATGCGAAACAGCGATCCATTACCCAGTTCCGCGAACGAATCGCCCAGACCCGAGACCGGACGCGCGCCGGTAATTTGCAACGCCACGCCACGCGCGACCAGCATCATCCCTAAGGTCGCGATAAACGGCGGCAAGCCCATGCGCGTGACGAACAAGCCGTTGAACGCACCGCAGATCGCGCCCACGATCACGCCGCCAAGCATGCCGACAGGCACCGGCACGCCCGCTTTCACGAGCATCGCGGCAACGACGCCTGAGAGCGCGAGCACCGACCCGACCGACAAATCGATACCGCCCGTAATGATCACGCAGGTCGCGCCAAGCCCGAGATACGCGATGGACGTCACCTGCAACGCCACGGTCATGCCATTGCCCAGCGACATGAACGCGTTGCTCGTCGCCGAGAACACGATCACGAGCATCACCAGGCTTCCCAGCGCGGCGAACTTCTGGATCAGGTCCTTGCGCCGTTCGCGGGCGCGGGCACGGTCGGCGTGCGCCGTGTCGGTAGTCATCTCAAGCATGGGCGGTCCGTCCTGATGCGTAGTGCATGATTTCTTCCTGATTGGTGTTGCGGGTCTCGAGCACGCCCGCTATCTCGCCTTCGTGGAACACGGCCACGCGATCGGTCATGCCCATGATTTCGGGCAGCTCCGAACTGATCAGTACAACGCCGATACCCTGCGCGCGCCAGCCGGTCCATCAGTTCGTAGATGGCGTATTTCGCGCCGACGTCGATGCCGCGCGTGGGTTCATCGAAGAACAGGATCTTCGATTCGCGGAACAGCCATTTGCTGATCACGACCTTTTGCTGGTTGCCGCCCGAGAGATTGCGCGTGATCTGGTTCACGCTCGGCGTGCGAATGCCGAGCGCATCGACGTATCTGCGCGCGACCTTCGCTTCTTCTTCGAAACGGATGAAACCGCCCGCGCCCGACACCGCTTCCACATTCGCGAGCGTGATGTTCTTCGCCACCGTCATCTGCAGCGCGAGACCGTTGCCCTTGCGATCCTCCGAGAGATACGCAATGCCGTTGCGGATCGCGTCGATAGGCGAATGGATCGACAAGCGCTTGCCTTGCAACTCGACTTCGCCCGCATCCACGGGATCGGCGCCGAACACCGCGCGCGCCACTTCGGTACGCCCCGAGCCCATCAATCCCGCGAAGCCGAGAATCTCTCCGCGACGCAATTCGAAGCTCACCGGGCCGAACACATCGCGGCGCGTGAGGCCGCTTGACGCTCAGCAGCACTTCGTTCGTCGGCTGCGATTTGCGTTCGGGAAAGACATCGTCCAGATCGCGGCCGACCATATGCGAGACCACTTGCTCGATGGTCGTGGCGGCGAAGTCATCGGTGGAAATAGTGCGGCCGTCGCGCAGCACCGTGACGCGATCGGCGATCTCCGCCAGCTCATCGAGCCGATGCGAGATATAGACGATGCCCACGCCCGCCTGCGCGCAACTCCTTGATGATCCGGAACAGATGCACGGTCTCGGATTCAGTCAGCGACGACGTGGGTTCATCCATGATCAGGAGCCGCGCGTTGAGCGACAGCGCCTTGGCGATCTCGATCATCTGCTGCTGCGCGACCGACAACGATCCGACCAGCGTGCGCGGCTTGAGCGCCAGGCCGATGCGGTCGAGCGCCGCCTGGGAATCGGCGGCGAGACGCGCGCGGTCGATGAACATCCCGCGCTTCGGCTCCCGCGCCAGAAAGATATTCTCCGCGATGGACAAATGCGGGATCAGGTTCAGTTCCTGATGAATGATCGCGATGCCGGCGGCCTGCGCCTCGAGCGTGGACGCGAAATGGTGCTCGCGGCCGTCGAGATAGATCTCGCCTTCGTCCGGCCGGTATTGGCCGCTGACGATCTTCATCAGCGTCGACTTGCCCGCGCCGTTTTCACCGCAAATGGCGTGCACTTCGCCCGGCGCGGACATCGAAGCTGACGTTCTGCAGCGCGATCACGCCCGGGAAACGCTTGCCGACGCTGTTCAGGCGCAGCAAGGGCGTCCAGCATGACGGCGGAAGGCGAGCGCGCGACGTGCCGGACGCGCCCTGTTCGGCCGCCGCGTTCATTGCTTGGCCTCGTCGACTGGTTGAGGCATTTGCACCGGCGTTGTCTCCTCGGCGGGGTCTCGGATTCGTGGGTGGCGCCGCTGTCATCGTTCAGGCAGCCAAAGTGGTCAAGCCAATTTGTAGGTTCTAGCCAAGTGGCCTTACCTGTTGCGAATGATAATGGCGTTAGGCCTGCTCTGGAATCGCGGTATTTACCCTTATATCCATCGGCATGCCGTCAAGCGATGCTGAAAGGAATTGGTCAAGCCACCTTACACTTCGACTCCCGGCACGTACGACTCATGACAACTCCTGTAAAACCGGTTGAAACGCGGCGGCTGTATCAAACCATCGCCGATCAGATCAACACGCTGATCCGCCACGGCAGTTTCCAGGCGGGAACGCGCCTGCCGCCGGAGCGCGAGCTGGCGCAGCAGCTGGGCGTGTCGCGGCCGTCGTTGCGCGAGGCGTTGATCGCACTGGAAATTCGCGGTCAGGTCGAGATCCGGATGGGCTCGGGCGTGTATGTCTGCGAAGTCAGCACCGAAGAACTCGCCGTTGACATCCATGGGCGAAAGCCCGACCGAATTGATGCAGGCGCGGGCGGCAATTGAAGGATGCGTGATCGTGCTGGCTTGCACGCGGCTCACCGCCGGACGGCACGGCCAAGCTGCAGAAGAGCGTGGACATCGATGCGCGAGCTGATCGCGGCGGGACGTTCGCCGCTGGAACCGGACCGGCAGTTTCATATGACGCATTGCTGAAATCGCGGGGAATTCAGTGCTGACGCGGCTGGTCGGCGAATTATTCGATGGCCGTAACGACCCGATCGCGGCCAAGGTCAGCGGGCTCGCGGAAAACATCACGACGTGGGGCGTCGCGCTGTCCGAGCACGAACGGATCTTGAGGACGCTGGAAGCGCGCGACCCGATTGCCGCGCAGGCAGCTATCCGCTCGCATTTGAAGGCTTCGGAAGAACGGTGGGTCGGCGGGGTGTAAGGAATACTCAACGATTCGCGTTCGTTCGGGCGACAAACTCAATCTGACGATCCACTCGGGCAGGCAATCGCGCCTGCCCGAGCGCGCTTTCGCCTTTCACAGCAGGCGTCTCCCCTATTAAATCATTCTCCATATCAATCTTATCGTTTGTGAAATTGCGAATGATAACGATTCGCATTCTGATACAATCCGACAGCTAATTTTCAGGTGACTGTCATCTGGCAGCCAGCCGCAAGACGAAAGGAACACTGCGCCTAGCTCCCACGCGGCAAACGCAGCGCTGCCACGTCCACCTTGCTCGCAATTACGCAATCACCCCGCAACCGCTTCGCGTGCCCACTCTCTAATCGCCATGTCTATTTTCACCGGTTCATCGCCTGTCCGACCGCTGTCTCTTGCCGTTCGCCACGTGTTTCTCTACGCTGCGCTTCCCCTCTCAATTGGCGTGACGTCCACCGCACGAGCGCAGAGTGCCCCTTCCGAGGCAACGGAAAACGTGCTGCCGGCGGTGAAGGTCCAAGCGGGCAAGATGCCGCTACCCGGCGATTTCGCCCCGACCTATGAAGGTGGCGAGATTGCCCGGGGTGCGCAGTTCGGCATGCTCGGCCAGCAGGAAATGATCAACGTGCCGTTCAGCATGACGAGCTACACGGCGAAGGCGATCGAAGATCAGCAGGCGCATTCGATCGGCGAGCTCCTGTCCCACGATCCCGGCGTTCGCCCGGCATTCGGTTTCGGCAATTTCTCGGAAGTTTTCGTCATTCGCGGCTTTCAGCTGAACGGCGATGACGTCTCGCTGAACGGTCTCTACGGCATCACGCCGCGCCAGCTGGTGGCGACGGAAGTGCTGGAACGCGTTGATGTATTCAAAGGCGCCAACGCATTCCTGAACGGCGCGTCGCCGACCGGCTCGGCGGTGGGCGGCGGCATCAACCTGGAACTGAAACGCGCGGACGACAAGCCGCTTACGCGCGTGACCGTGGAAGGCAGCGGTTCGGGCCAACTCGGGACGCACGTCGATGTTGGCCGGCGCTTCGGCAGCGAAGGGCAGTTCGGCATTCGCGTGAACAGCGCGATCCTCGGCGGCGAAACGAGTATCGACGATGAATTCCGCCACAACACAGCGACCGCCGTCTCGCTCGACTATCGCGGCGACAAAGTGCGTCTGTACGGCGATTTCCTCTACCAGCGCAGGAATATCGATCAAGGGCGCTCGACGGTTTCCGTGACCGGCGATGACAGGTGCCGACCGTTCCGTCCGCCGACGCACAACTTTGCCCAGCCCTGGACGCAAAGCACGCTCGAAGACACGGTCGGCATCGCGCGGGCCGAATACGACTTCGCGCCCGCGTGGACGGCGTATGTGAGCGGCGGCATCCATCGACTCGCATGAGGACGGCACGTACTCGTCGCCGACCTTCAACGCCGATACCGGCACGACCGCGACGCGCGGCGATATCTTGCGCACCACCGACGCGTTGTCAGCCGAAGCCGGCGTACGCGGGCACTTCGCACCGGGCCGGTCAGCCATTTGGTCAGCGCTGGGTTCCGCGATCACTTCGCTCGAGGATCGCGAAGCGTTCGCGTTCAGCAGCGCGTTCCCGACGAGCCTGTACAGCGGAGGCATCGTGCCCGAGCCGGCGGCCACGAGTTTTATCGCCGGAAGTTTCGCCGATCCGGGTCTCGCCGACCAGATCCTGACGCGCAGCGTGGCCATCTCCGACACGCTCGGTTTCCTGAACGATCGCGTCCTGTTCACGATCGGCGCGCGCCATCAGCAGTTGCACCAGAACAACTACACGGTCGGCACCGACACCGTCTCGACATCGTTCGACCAGTCGATCACGACGCCCATCTTCGGCCTCGTCGTGAAGCCGACGAACAATGTCGCCCTGTTCGCGAACCGCAGCGAATCGCTGAGCGCCGGGCAGACTGCGCCTTTTGGCGCCGCTAACGTGGGCCAGACGCTTTCGCCGAATCGCACGAAGCAATACGAAGTGGGCGCGAAGTACGATTCGAACCAGTTCGGCGCGACGCTGTCGGCGTTCCAGATCGAGCAGCCGTCCGCCTACACCGACAGCACGACCAACGTGTTCGGCACTAACGGCACGCAGCGTCACCGCGGTCTCGAGTTGTCGGTGTATGGCGAACCGCTGCACGGCGTGCGAGTGCTCGCGGGCGCGACGATGATCAACGCCAAGCAACTCGATACGAACGAGGGCGCCACCGACGGCTTGCGCCCGGTCGGCGTGCCGAGCTATCTGTTCAACATCGGCGCGGAATACGATCTTCCGATGCTGCCCGGCGTCACGGTCAATGCCGCGTGGATCCACACGAGCAACCAGTATCTCGACGCGCAGAACAAGCTGTCGATCCCGGCGTGGGATCGTTTCGATCTCGGCGCGCGCTACACGACGAGTGTCCTGAAACACGTGACGACGTTCCGCGCGACCGTGGAGAACGTGACGAACAAGGCTTACTGGGCATCGACGACCGGCGGTACCTGACTCAGGGCAAGCCGCGCACGCTGCTGCTCTCGATGACTACGGACTTCTGATGGGTTGGTAGCGAACCGGGCCCTGATTGACGGGTCCGGTTGCTACTCTCGATAACGTGTAGCAATCCGGCATGGACTCCGACCTCCGCCCGTAACACCCCTCCCCAAAAAAACCAATTGCGAACGAACCTCTATGACGAGGCTGCTGCCCCCCGAGCCGCGGTATCGTAAAACCCTGCGTTCCAGCGCAAAGCTCAACCAAGGAAGTCCGCTAGCGGATCGGGCTCGTAGCGCATGCTGCTACGGCGAGGAATTTGCGGCGGCGTCCAGCTCCGGTTGATGAGCTAAAAACCACCCCATCACCGGGCGCGAGCGGAATATCCCCACACGCTATCCTGCCGCCCCGTAGCCGCTCGCCGTGCAGTCGCCCGCAACATCCACGCAAAACACCCTGCGCCTATCAGCGCACACACATCGACGCCCGATGGCCGCAGGCTCAAACCACATCCCCGTAGATGGCGCGAGCCAGCCGACAACCGACGCCAGCGGCACGAGCAAGGTCGCGCACATCGCCAGCGTCAAGAGCTCGACCGATCCCCGCGCCCCACCCCGCACGAACGCCCACGCGATACTCCCTAAAAACACCGCGTAATAGACCCGCGCGTGCCACGCGGACAAATCCGCCACGCGTCCATTGAGCAACTTCCCCGCCGCGAGCGTCGCGGAAATCCCGGCGATGCAACCCAGCGTCACCCCTACAGTCAGCGCCGCCATGAAGTAAGTCGCGGGCCGCTGCTTGACGGCATTGGCGCCGCGCTCAAGCTTGCGGCGGCTCTCGATCCAAAGCAGGTTGCCCGAATAGAACAGGAAAGCGCCGGCAAGACCCAGGAAGAAATATCCCCATTGAATCGGTTCGCCGCCATAGCTTCCGAAGTGCAACGCGAAAAACGCGCTGGTGGCAGCGGACCACGTGTTTCCATCGGCGGATCCGGGCAGGAACTGGGCATTCAGGAAACGCCCGGTCACCGGGTCCAGCAACGCAAAACCGCCGCTGCGCGCGAGATATCGCGGATCGTCGCCGCTGACAAATACTGTCGCGCCCGCCGTCCCCGCCCCGCGATAACTCAATTGCGCCGGCTTGAATTCGGGCGCGTGCTGCTTCACCGCAGCCAGAATCTGAAGCGGTGAAATTAGCGTCGATGAACCGCCCGGCACAACGGGCGCCTTTGCGAAATACGGGTTCTGCGCCTTCATGGTGGCGCTGAGCGTGCCGTCGTAGATCACGCGATCCTGCACCGGAAGATAGTGTCGTTCAACCCGAATGCGACGACCGACAACGCCATCACTACATGAAACGGCAAGCTCAGAATGCCCACCACGTTGTGCGCATCGAGCCACATCCGCTTCAGGTTCTTGCCCACGCGCAACGCGAACAGATCCTTGATCAAGCTCGGCAGCAGCACGATCACACCCGATACCAGCGCGAGTCCGTAAAGCAGCGACACGACACCCATCACGCCCATGCCGACATCGAAGCCGCCCGGAATGCCCGGCCGTCATGTGCAGGATATCGATGAATCGCGCGGCATCCGACGACGCTTGCGCATGCGTTTCGAGTTTGCCGTTGGCGTCGAGCGTGGCCGTGAAGCGCTGCGGCTTACCAGGCTCGCGCCACGAAGAGACTGGCGGCGCCCGCCGGTTCGAGCCGCAGCGTGAACTGCCGCCGCGCGGCTGGATGCGCCGCGAGCGTCTGCTCGATCACCGAAGGCGCCTGCAGCAACGGAAACACTTGGCGTTGCACCGCCGGCGGCGTGACCCACTCGTCGAGCGTGTCCTTGAACATGGTCACCGCGCCGGCGTAGAACGCGATAAAAAGCGCAAGTCCGGCAACAATGCCTGTCCATGTATGAACCGTCTTGTAGACGCGGATGATGTCGCTGCGCATGGGGTTATCGAGTGAAAAAGTGACGGGCGAGCGCGAGCAGCGCGAAGCCGAGCGCATTTGCGCCGCCGAGCCAGGTCCACGCGCGCAGGCCGCTGCGAAACACGAAACTGCCGCTCATCACGCCGATCCAGACGGGCGGCACGAGCCACATTGCGACCTGGAATTTGTTCTGTTCGTCGAGCGCGCCCGGGCGTCAGGCACGCCAGCAGTCCGCTCGCGGCAATCGCAAGTCCGAACCCGCCGATCACGCCCGCCAGCGTCTTCCACAACCAGTCCCGCGGATAACGTCTCGCGCGCTTTCGCAAGCCCGGCAGTCTTCGATGTCACCGCGCAGCGCCGCGAATCCGCGCCCGCTCGAACAGCACGCCGATAAACGGACACGCGGTCAGGCACGCCATGGCTGAAGTGAACACGAGGGCCAGCGAGGTGGCCGGATGCAGCGCACTCGCGCCGATCACGAATGCCAGCGATGCTGAAAACCGCCGCGAGCGTTCTAAAAAGCCGCGGCGCCAGCGGAGCGCGCAGCCAGCGCTGGCCTGGCGCGGCGAGATAAAAAGCGAGAGCGCCGGCGAATCGCGAGCAACACGGAGGCCGGCATGAAGAAGTCATGCATGGAGAGCGTGCGTGTTTCCTGTCTCAAGCCTGTAAGAACCGACTAAGACATGTTATTGAGAATCATTATCATACAGATTTTTACGATTCCCGGCGCATGGGCTTTACCACCCGGGCACAATCGCGGCGTCATAAACGCGCGATATAGTGGTCAGGCACCATGCAAACGGCCCGCTTGAGAGCGGGCCGTGAACCTACAAACGCGTGGGATGCTGGAAGCCCGATATCAATCAGGCGGGCGGGCGTCTGAAGCGCACTGCCCTGCTCACATTCAAACTCCACTTCTGTTACTGCCGCTTGGACGCCTCCTTCTTCAACTTTCTTCGCTTCTTTCTTTTCTTTCGGCGATTTGACAGCGACCTTCTTTTCGGTTTTCTTCGCGTCCTGGCTCTTGCTCATGATGGGCTCCGTGGTTGACCTAGCATTATTGCCCGAGCCGCTCCGGTTTGGGCACTAAAAATGCGTCTTCTGAGCGCTCTGGCCTGATGGCTCAGTGAATGTATCGGTAGATAGGCACGAAGTTGGCTGAACCGTGCCTGAACCGCTACTGATCCGCTAATCGATCTTCGAGCGCAGTTCCTGCGCGCTGACCAACAACGCCTGATAGCCGGAGCGCGCGTGCTCCGGCAAATCCGGATCGCCGATAAGCGTGCCCAGTGTCTCGATCACGCTGTAGAGAATGCCCTTTGCCGCGCCGGCAGCCATGACACCCGACGCGTAGGAATGGTCGACGTGGCTGATGGCGGCATCGAAGTGATCTTGCTCGGGCGGCTCGTTCGCCTCCGGCGTGACCGGGTTCTCTGACGAGTTGGGTTCCATGATGGTCGACCTCTTCTGGTTAAAACGTGATGACAGCGACGCCGCTGTTCCGGCGTCGTTACTTCGGTGCGTAAAGCGTTCTGCGGACTCAGTCGCTGATCGGCTGGATCATATGCACGCGACGCTCCATCAGCAGGCTCGCGAACCGGCGCGCCGCATTCAGTGAGCAGCGAACGCAGTTCGAGGATGACCGGAAAGACCTCGTGGTTGTGATCGGCGCCTTGCCGGTCGTGCGCTTCCTGCTCGCGCTCCACGATCCACCGGTCTTCCTTGAAGATACGCTCGGTGAACCACACCAGCAACGGCCACGCGGCATCGAGAATGCCCGGGATTTTCGGCCGGCGGATGGACAGCAGGCCGAACGTGCGGTTGGTGCGCTGCTCGGCGTCGAGCGGCACGTACGCGATCCACAGGTCCATCACCATGGTCTGGTCCTTGGTGCGGATCCTGAGCGTCTGGTACGGATATTCCGTGCGGATCGTCATCACGTCTTTGTTGTTGTCGTCGGCCTTCGTGCCGCGTTTCTGGCTGAACACCAGCGCCTCGCCGATCGGCTGCTTGCCCTCTTCGCGCGCGAACGTGTAGTTCACTTCCACCCAGTCTTCGCCGCGGCTGCGCCCGACCGAGCGCGCCTTCATCTGGCCCATCTGCTTGCGATGCAGGAACTGATGGTTCATGTCCATCAGGTTCTCGTGCATGAAGCTGTAGTGGCACTTCACTTCGCGGCCGAAGCGGCGGGTCTTGTAGGCTTTATCGGCGACGGAACCGAGCGCGGGAAACGGCGTGGTCTCGGCGAGCAGCGGGTCGCCGGGGAAAATGAAGATCAGGCCGGCTTCTTCCCGGCACGGATACGAGCGCACGCCGTTCGGCAGGCGTTCGCGCCCGAGATACGGGACGTCGATGCAGCGGCCGGTGCAGTCGTAGGTCCAGCCGTGATAACAGCAGCGAATGGATTCGCCGTCGACCACGCCCGCATGCAGCGGCACCTGCCGATGCGCGCAGCGGTCTTCCAGCGCGAACACCTTGTCGCTTTCCGTGCGCACCAGCACGACGGGGTCGCCGGCGAAACGAACGCCATGCGCCTTGCCGCGCTTTACTTCCCGCGACCAGGCGACGGGATACCAGTGATCGGGGTGAATATCGACACGGCGCAGATCACGCGCCGCCGGTTGAGGACTGTTGGGACGGAAGTTCGCTCGGAGCGACGTCCTGCTGCAGCGCTACATGCATGTACGATGCCTCCGCTTGAGGGAATCGGCAAGAAAACAGACGAAAAAAGTGCTTTGAGAAGACAGTTGCAACCAAAGGCCTACCGCAGTCTACACGGGAGCGGCGCAGCGAGGGTAACCGGCGGGCATCGAAAGCGGGCTGGGCGGGCGGTTGCGGGTGGGGAAGCAGCTTTTTGCAGCGGCCTGCGGGCCGGACCGGGATGAGGCTGGCGACAGCCCCATCGCCCGTGCGGAAGCCGGTGAAGCGCCTCGCCAATCGGACGGCCCGGCGTCAAATCCTGGCGCGTTTGAATATCAGGCAGAAGTTGTTCGCGGGCATGGGCACGGCTTCTTCCATCCATAAGTCCGCTTGCACGCCCGAGCTCCACCACGTCTTCCATATTTCGCACGCCCCAGGCGGGATTGGTGGCGCGAAGCTGGTCGTCGAAGGCTTCGTTGCTGGGGCGGTATGCGCGCCGTCGCGCTTGTAAGGTCCGTACAAGAAGAGCACGCCGTCGTTTGCCAGGTGCTCGCCGGCTCCCTGGAAAAGCGCTTCGGCCGCCGCCCACGGCGCGATATGGATCATGTTGATGCAAACGATTGCCGCAAGCGAATCCGGCACGGGCCACGGCGCCGACCGACGTCCAGGGCGAGCGGCGCATTGAGGTTGGCGAGTGAAGCGTGCCTGCGCCAGGCGTCGATGGATGCCCGCGAAGCCGCGTCAGGATCGCTCGGCTGCCAGGTGACGGCGGGCAACGCAGCGGCGAAGTGGACGGCATGCTGCCCCGTGCCGCTCGCGATTTCGAGGACGACGCCGGCTCTTGGGCAGGACACGGCTCAGCACATCGAGGATGGGTCCGCGATTACGTTCAGCGGCGGGTGCGACGCGGCGCAGAGTGTCGGGGTTATCGGGTTGTTGGGGCTCACGGTGCATTTCCAGATGAAGTGCTGGCGAGCGTAAGCGTGCGATAGGCACAGGTCAAGCGAAGCGCCTCCGATAGCTTTTGCCGGCGACAAGGAAAAAGCCAATGGCGGGAGCCCGGACGAATCGCGGAAAAGGCGCAATGAGGGCCAGCAATCGCCGGTGCGAGCCGATAAACCGCCGCCAAACCTGATGTCCATCATGACGTCACTGATACGAACGACCGATGAAACGCACCCTTTAGAATGACGCTCCGAACGCTTCAGGACGTGAAGCAGTCGGCCGGACCAAGGCGCGATTCCTGCTATCCCGGTGCGGCCTGCCGCCAAACCTGTGTATCCTGACGCACTGATAGAAACTGCGAAGGACGCGGACGCTGCCGACCGCGATACCGCCGAGTCGAAAGCTGACGATACGCTACGCAGTACAACCGCATCGCCGACCCAGCGCCGCCTGCTGCCCCGGCATCGAACAGCGGCCGCGCCGCACCCGTCCATGCCATCCCAATGGAGCCTCCCATGCAACCCGATTCACCCGCAGGCACACCCGGAAAGCCCGCGAACCCTTGAGCGACGAGCTCATCGATTTCGCGAGCGAGGTCTTCGACGTAGCCCGCCGCGGCGACGCCGCCATGCTCGACACCCTGTTGCACAAAGGCCTGCCGCCGAACCTGCGCAACGACAAGGGCGACACGCTGGTCATGCTCGCGAGCTACCACGGCCACGCCGATGCCGTGCGCGTGCTGCTCGAACACAAGGCGGACCCGAACCTGCGCAACGACAACGGCCAGACGCCTATCGCGGGCGCGGCGTTCAAGGGTTACAAGCCGGTTATCGAGGCATTGCTGGAACATGGCGCCGACGTGGAAGGCGCATCGCCGGATGGACGCACGGCGTTGATGATCGCGGCCATGTTCAATCGGGTGGAGATGGTCGAGTTCCTGATCGCGCAAAGGAGCGAACCCCGACGCGAAGGACGCAAACGGCTTTACCGCGCGCGACGCCGCCGCGAAAATGGGCGCCCCCGATACCGTCGCGCGGCTCGCGCAGGCGACCGAGGCGAAGTCGCGGCCGCCGGGCGTTTGAGCGAAGCCGGACGATGGACGAAACGGGACAAACGCACGCGCAGCCTGCCGGTCCGGCCCGTATCGCACTACCCTCAACCCACGCGCCGTCGATACCCCGATGCGACGGCGCACGAATTTCGTGAAGGCAATCCTGCAACATGGAGCTCTTGTGATGAGTGGCGGTTTCCCGCTTCGAGCGTACGAATGGCACTGGCGAACAGTGGCCCGGACGCTTGCGATCCTCCTCGTCCTGGCGGTCATGTCGGGATGCAGCCTGTTCCCGCATCAGGCGCCCGCGCCGATCGTCGACTTGTCGACGCCGCAACCGCCCGACGAGCCGGAAGTCGTGGAGCCGGAAGAGGAGCCGGCATCGACGCCGGTTGCCACGCAGCCGCCGTCGAGCCGAAAGCGCCGCGCCCCGCGCCGAAACGGCGCGTCGTCGTGCCGAAAAAACCGCCGCCGCCCCCGCCGCCGCCCGTCGAAGAGAAAGCGCCGCCTGCTGCCGCCGCCGCTGCTCACCACGCGCATCATGCAGCACGAGCAGATCCGCGGTTTGCTCGACAGCGAGATCCAGCGCCCGGACGGCAAGGTCATCGGCCGCGCGGTGGACATGTACGCCGATGCCAGCCGGCAAACCGAAGATCATGATCGTGAACCTGGCGGGTTTTCTGGGTGTCGGGCGACCGCAAGGTGACCTTCCCGTGGACCGCGTTCCAGCTTCAATCCGGCCACGAAAAAAGCGCCCATCACGTTCGCCGTGCCGACCGCCCGGCAGCAATGCAGCGTCGAACGCGGCGAAAGCGAAGGCCCAGGATGCATCGGCGAGACCGGGTTCGGTCAACGACATTCCGCCGACGCTCGCTCAACTCATCGACTCCAATGTCTCGCAGAAAAGCGGCGCGCGGATGGGCCGCGTGGTCGACGTGCTGATCGATTCGCAGGCGCAGCCTCAGGCGCTCGTGATCGATCTCTCCGATTCCCTCGCCGCCGACAAGCGGCAAGTCGCGGCGAACTGGCCCGACCTGCACGTGGTCTCGCGCAACAAGGTAATGCAATTGCAACTGGATTTCACCGACGCACAGATCAAGGCCGCCCCAACCTACTCGCCCGATCAACCGATCAAGATCGTTTCGCCCGTCGTCCCGCCACCGGAACCGGCCGCCGAGGCGTCGTCAGCTCCTGCAGCTCCAGCGCCCGCTCCGGTTGCGGCTGCGGCCGTGCCTCTCCGGCCCGGCGTCGGGTGCGAAAGCCGGTGCGGCGGCCGTTGCGCGCCCCTCGAAACAATGAGGACGATCTGAGATATGGTAATTGCACGAAGTCTGCGCGCGCTCGATTGGCTGAACTTCTTTGTCGCGAATGTGCAGACCGGCTTTGGGCCGTTCATCGCCTCCTATCTCGCCGCGAACAAATGGACGCAAGGCGAGATCGGGCTGATGCTGAGCGTCGGCACGATCAGCGCGATGGCGAGCCAGTTGCCGGCCGGCGCGCTCGTCGATGCATTGCGCAACAAGAAAGGCGCGGCCGCCGCGGCGATCATCGCGATCATCGTGGCCGCGCTGCTGCTCGGCGCGAGCCCGACGTTCGTCTCCGTGTTCGCGGCCGAAGTGCTGCACGGCTTTGCGAGCTGCATGCTCGTGCCCGCGATGGCCGCGATCTCGCTCGCGCTCGTCTCGCGCGCCGATCTCGGCAACCGGCTGGGGCGCAATGCGCGCTGGGCGTCGATCGGCAGTGCGCTCACGGCGGCGTTGATGGGCGTGTTCGGCGAGTATCTGTCGCTGCGATCGGTGTTCTTCCTGACGGCCGCGCTCGCGTTGCCCGCGCTCGTTGCGCTGAACATGATCCATCACGAGATGGCGCCCGTCGTGCCGCGCATGAAGAAGGCCGCGGCGAAAGCGGGAGCGAGCATCGCGCAAGCGGTGAGCGCGGCCGGAGCGACCGCCCGAAAGCCTGCGCGAGTCTGCTGCGCGACCCGCGGCTGCTGACCTTCGCGGCGTGCGTGGTGCTGTTCCACTTGTCGAATGCGGCGATGCTGAACCTCGCCGCCGGCGAAGTCACGGCGCACATGGGCGACAACGTTCAACTCGTGATCGCGGCGTGCATCATCGTGCCGCAGTTCATCGTGGCGGGGTTGTCGCCGTGGGTCGGACGGCAGGCGCAAAGCTGGGGACGGCGGCCGGTGCTGATCATCGGCTTCTCGGCGCTGCCGTTACGCGCGCTGCTGTTTGCGGCCGCGAGCAGCGCGAGCAGCCCTTACCTGCTGGTGCCGGTGCAGATGCTCGACGGTATCAGCGCCGCCGTGTTCGGCGTGATGCTGCCGCTGATTGCCGCCGATGTAGCCGGCGGCAAGGGCCGATACAACTTGTGTATTGGCTTCTTCGGGCTGGCGGCGGGCGTGGGGGCGACGTTGAGTACGGCGATTGCCGGGTTTGTGGCGGACAAGTTCGGCGTGAACACCAGCTTCTTTGGACTGGCCGCAGCCGGTGCGCTGGCCGTGGCGCTGGTATGGCTGGCAATGCCGGAAACACGCGATGCCGCCGCCAACGAGGAAGCGGCCAAGGAGAAAGAGGCGACGCCGGCGGGGTGAGTGGGACGGCGATTCACTTCTCGCCGGCGCTGAATTACTTCAACGGCCCAAGCATCCCCAGCAACGTCGGAATCAGCTCGCTGACGGTCGGATGAATATGCATCGCGCGTTGCAGCGTGGTGTACGGCGCGTCGGCATTCATGATGTCGATGAACGTATGGATCGCTTCATCGGCCTCAATACCCAGCATGGCCGCGCCGAGAATCTTCTTCGTTTCGGCGTCCACCAGCACCTTCATGAAGCCATCCGTCTCGCCGCGTTCGCGCGCGCGGCCGACGCGCGACATCGGCATGGTGGCGATCAGCGCGGCGCCGGCCGTCCTTGCGCACTTCCGTCTCGCTCATGCCCACGCGCGCGAACGGCGGATCGACGAAAACGGCGTAGCACATGATGCGCGAATCCACGCTGCGCGCCTCGCCATCCACCACATTCGACGCGATGATTTCATAGTCGTTGTACGACGTATGCGTGAACGCGCCGCGACCGTTGACATCGCCGAGCGCCCAGACGCCTGCAGTCTGAGTGCGAAGCTGCCCGTCCACATCGATCAAACCGTGCTTGTTCAACGCGATGCCCGCCTGCTCCAGCCCGAGGTCATCGGTGTTTGGCGTGCGTCCCGTCGCGAACAGCAAATGCGAAGCATCGATGCTGCTTCTGTGTCCTTCAGCGCGATCCGCATCCCCTTGCCTGCCGGTTCCAGCTTCGACGCTCACGGTGTTGAACAAAAATTCCACGCCTTCGCGCGTCATGACCTTCTGGATCTGCTCGGCGAAATCCTTGTCCTCACGCGCCAGCACGCGTTCGCCCCTGACGAGCACCGTCACGCGGCTGCCGAAACGCCGGAACATCTGCGCGAATTCCAGCGCGATATAACTTCCGCCGACAATCGCCAGATGCTCCGGCAACTCGGTCAATTCGAGGATCGTGGAATTCGTAAGATATGAAACGCCGGCCAGCCCTTCGATCTCCGGCACGGTCGCACGCGTGCCGGTGTTGATGAAGATCGCGTCCGCATCGAGGTCGTGTTGCTGGCCGTCGTGGCCTTGTCACGCTGATCGAATGCGGTCCGGTGAACCGCCCGTGACCCTTGAACACCGCCACGTCCGGCGTGCTGCGCAACCACTTCTCAACGCCGTTGCGCGAACCGCGCGATGACCTTGTCCTTGCGCGCCTTGACCTGCGCCAGATCCACCCGCACCTCGCCTTCCACGATCACGCCGAAGTCGCCCGCATGACGCGCGACGTGCGCGGCACGCGCGCTTGCCACATAGGTCTTGGTCGGCGTGCAGCCCACGTTCACGCACGTGCCGCCGAACAAATGCCGTTCGATCACCGCCGTCCGCCGGCCGCTTTCCGCGAGCTTGACGGCGAGCGGGCCGCCGCCTTGTCCAGTACCGATCACGATGGCATCGAAATGTTGTGACATGCCGAATCTCCCAGTGAATTCCCGGTGAAGTCGAATTGTCAGACGCGAATCAATGGACGAACGTGGCGGTTTTCGCATGGTAGCTCGCCGTCGGCCATCGCGCAGCATTGAGACGCCCGCCTCTCAGTGCGTTTTCCGCATGGGCGGGTCGAGATTTAATCGCTTGTGGCCTGAGTGTCGCGCCGATAAAACTACCGCCATTCATGTCGCGGACCCGCTGCGGCGCTTCACCTTTCCTGGCAATCACGATGCGCACCTACCGTAATTTCATCGATGGCCGTTTTGTCGAGTCCGCTCAATCCGATTCTCAATCCGACTCGCTGTCCGATGTCGACAATCCCGCCACGGCGGCCAATCATCGCGCGCGTCACGCTCGCTTCGCAGGACGACGCGCTGAGCGCGGTGGAAGCCGCATCGCGCGCGCAGAAAAAGTGGCGCGCGCTGACGGCGATTGAACGCGGAGAACATCTGCGCCGTTTCGCCGATGCCATCGTTGAGCGCGCCCCGCAGATTGGCGCGGCGCTCGCGCTGGAGTCGGGCAAGAGCGTGGCCGATTCGGAAAACGAAGCCCGCTACGCCGCCGACATCACCCGCTATCACGCGGAATGGGCGCGCCGGATTGAAGGCGAAGTGATTCCCAGCGATACGCCGAACGAAAACCTCGTGCTGCATCGCGAGCCGATTGGCGTGGTGGCCTGCCTGATCCCGTTCAACTATCCCGGTCTACACGCTGCTGCGCAAGGTCGCGCCCGCGCTGATCGCGGGCAACACGGTGGTCGTGCGGCCGAGCAATAACACGCCGGCGTCCGCATTCGAGATTGCCGAAGCCGCGCATCAAGCCGGCCTGCCCGCAGGCATTTTCAACGTGCTCGCGATGGACCACGCGACCGCCGGCGTCGTCTGCACGCATCCCGCAGTCGGCATGATCACGCTGACCGGCAGCGTGGGCGCGGGGCGCATCGTGCTCGATTATTGCAAGGCGAACATCGCGAAGCCTTCGCTCGAACTCGGCGGCAAGGCGCCCGCGATCATCGAACCCGATGCCGATCTGGAAGCGGCGGCAAGCGCGATCGTGGCATCGAAGACCACGCATTGCGGGCAATTGTGTACCGCGATGGAACGCGTGTACGTCCACGCAAGCGTGCATGATCGCTTCGTCGAACTGCTGCGCACGAAGATGCGTGCGGTGAGTTTCGGCGATCGCGCGCAAGATGCATCGAAGATGGGGCCGCTCGTCAGCCGCTCGGCTCAGCGCAACATTCACGCGATGGTCGAACGCGCCGTCGCCGAAGGCGCGACGATCGCAACCGGCGGCATGCTGCCCGAAGGCCCGGGCTATTTCTATCCGGCAACGCTGCTGGTCAATTGCCGCCACGACATGGAAATCGTCCGCGAAGAAATCTTCGGACCGGTGCTGCCGGTGATCTCGTACGACACGCTCGACGACGCCCTCGCGATGGCCAACGATCATCAATACGGCTTGTCGTCGGTGCTTTATACGGAGAACTATCGCACCGCGATGCGCGTCGCCAACGAGATCGAAGCGGGCGAACTGTACGTGAACCGCACGCCCGCCGATCCGTATCAAGGCTTTCACGCCGGCTGGAAACGCTCGGGCCTCGGCGGCGATGACGGCAAGCACGGCATGCTCGAATTCACGCAGACGCGTCTCGTCGTCATGAAGTACTGACGCTTCAACACTTAATCACTACTCGACCATCTATAAAAACGGCGCTCCTCGCGAAGCAGCCGAAGGAGACTTATCGTGGAAAAGACCTTGACCGGCATCACGCCGCCAGTCGCCGATACAACCCGCGCGCAGCGTTACATGCAGCTCATGCTGCTGGTGATCGCCGCCGGCGCGATCTATCCGCTGCTGTATTTGCGTCAGGTCTACCAGACGCCGATGCTCGAGTTTTTTCACATCGACAACAGCCAGCTCGGCTATCTGTATTCGATCCTCGGCACGGTTTTCCTGCTCAGCTACTTGCCGAGCGGCTGGCTTGCCGACCGCATCGCGCCGCGTTTCCTGATCTGCTTCTCGTTGATTGCCACCGGCGCGCTCGGCCTCGTCTATTCGACCGCGCCCAGCTTCCCCATCCTGCTCGCCGTGTTCTGCTGCTGGGGTCTGACGACGGGCCTGACGTTCTGGGCATCCATCTTGAAGCGCGTAAAGACCATCGCCGCGCACGACGAACAAGGCCGTTTCTTCGGCTTGCTCGACGGCGGACGCGGTTTGATCGAAGCGTTGCTTGCGACCGTCGCGCTGGTGATCTTCGCGACCGCCACGCGAAAAGCACGGCCTCCCGATCAACATGGGCTTCCGATACGTCGTCTATCTGTATTCGGCGGTCTGTATCGCGCTGGGATTGTTGATGGCGCTGGTGAAAGAACCGCCCGCGACAGCAACAAGAGCAACAGCAAGCCGCCGATAACCTCACCCAGAAGCACTCGCTACGGCGCGACCTCGTCACGCTGATGCGCATTCCGCAGCTTTGGCTGATGGCGGCTATCGTGTTCTGCGGCTATCAGATCTTCTGGGCAACCTACAGCTTCTCCGCTTATCTGCAAGTCGGCGATCTGAAGATGACCGTGGTGATGGCCGGTACGCTCACCACGCTCAAGCTCTGGATGCGGCCTATTGGCGGTATCGGCGGCGGATATCTTGGTGACCGTTTCTCCACGCTTGGCGTGTTGACCGGTTCGCTGTTTCTCGCCGCGCTTGGGCTGATGGCCCTGGTCGTCCTGCCCACGCTTGGAGGTATCGATCCGCGTGCGGGCGTCGCCATGATCGCTGTAGTCGTGCTGCTGATCGGCATTCTGACCTACGCGATTCGCGGGCTCTACTGGTCGCTGCTCGATCGAATGCGGCATTCCCGCTGCGCATCACCGGACTTGCGATCGGCCTCATCTCGCTGATCGGTTATTCGCCCGATGTGTTCCTGCCGCTCGTCAACGGCTGGACCACCGAGCATTATCCCGGCCTCCTCGGCTACCAGTTCTACTTCTCTTACATCGCGGCGATCAGCGTGATTGGCGGCGTTGCCGCACTCGCGCTGAAGCGCATGCGCACGACCGTTGCAAAGGATGCTCTCCGATGAAAATCGTCTCCCTCGAAACGCATTTCGTCGCTGTGCCGCCGCCGCATCTGGGCGGCATGTACTGGATCTTCGTGAAGCTGAAAACGGCTTGCGGCGATTGAAGGCGTGGGCGAAATCTATTCGGCGACGTTCCATCCGAAAGCGATGGCGCACATTATCGACGACGTGTTCGGACGCTATCTGCAAGACCACGATCCGCATCATGTCGAGCGCTTTTTCCGCGAAGCGTATTCGAGCGGTTTCACGCAGCGCCCCG
The DNA here is from genome assembly GCA_963708695.1 of uncultured beta proteobacterium. GTDB lineage: Bacteria > Pseudomonadota > Gammaproteobacteria > Burkholderiales > Burkholderiaceae > Caballeronia. Next base: position 8,687 of record CAVPTS010000009.1, on the reverse strand, counting down.
ACCTCACGATGATGGGCGTGGTCAGCGGCCTGGAAATGGCGTGCTGGGACATCATCGGCAAGGCGGCGGACAAGCCGGTGTACGAACTGCTGGGCGGTCTGGTCAACGAACGGCTGCGCTCGTACACGTATCTGTATCCGAAGAACGCCGCAGGCGAATACGACTACGACGACGTCGATCTCGCCGCCGAGTGCGCCGTGCAGAACGCGGAGCGCGGCTTTACCGCGGTCAAGTTCGATCCGGCCGGTCCGTACACCGCGTACTCGGGCCATCAGCTTTCGCTCGACGTGCTCGAGCGCTGCGAGACCTTCTGCAAGCGCATTCGCGAAGCCGTCGGCAATCGATGCGACCTGCTGTTCGGCACGCACGGGCAGATGGTGCCGTCGTCGGCTATCCGCCTCGCGCAACGCCTCGAAAAATACGATCCGCTGTGGTTCGAAGAGCCGGTGCCGCCCGGTCAGGAAGACGCCATGGCGCAAGTCGCGCGGCATACCAGCATTCCGATTGCGGCAGGCGAACGGCTCACCACCAAGTACGAATTCTTCAAGCTGCTGCAAGCGGGCGCCGCATCGATTCTGCAACTGAATGTGGCGCGCTGCGGCGGTCTTGCTCGAAGGCAAGAAGATCGCGGCGCTCGCCGAGGTTTATTACGCGCAGATCGCGCCGCATCTGTACAACGGGCCGATCGGCGCGGCCGCCAGCATCCAGCTCGCCGCCTGCACGCCGAACTTCCTGATCCAGGAAAGCATCGGCACGTGGGACGGTTTTCATGCGGAGATACTCAAGACGCCGATTCAATGGGAAGACGGCTACATCGTGCCGTCGAAGGCGCCGGGACTCGGCGTGGAATTGAACATGGATGTGGTGCGCGCGCATTCCCCTTACACCGGCGAACGTCTGCATCTGCAGATGGCGTCCAAGCCTGCCGATGTCCGGGATTCTTCTCCGGCCAAAGGCTGAGGCCGAGTACATAACACATGACTTACGACTACATCATCGTCGGCGCGGGATCGGCCGGCTGCATTCTCGCCGAGCGGCTGTCCGCGTCGGGACAATACTCCGTGCTCGTGCTCGAAGCGGGCGGCAAGGCCAACTCGTTCTGGTTCAAGATTCCAGTCGGGTTTGCCAAGACCTACTACGATCCGGGCTGCAACTGGATGTATTACACCGAGCCGGAAGCAGAGCTGGCGCAACCGGAAGATCTATGCGCCGCGCGGCAAGGTGCAAGGCGGCTCCGGCTCCATCAACGCGATGATCTACGTGCGCGGCGCAGCCGCGCGATTTCGACGACTGGGCGGCCGCTGGCAACGCGGGCTGGTCGTATAAGGACGTGCTGCCGTATTTCCGCAAGCTCGAAACGCACGAGGCCGGCGACACCGCCGTTCATGGCGCGAGCGGCCCGATCCACGTGACATCGATGAAACGCGGCATCCACGCGATCACGCGGCACTTCCTCGATGCCTGCGATCAAATGCGCATTCCGCGCAACGACGACTTCAACGGCGCGAAGATTGAAGGCGCCGGCGTCTACGATGTGAACACGCACAAGGGCCAGCGTGCGTCGAGCAATGTGGCGTATCTGGAGCCGGCGCTGAAGCGCTCGAACGTGCACATCGAACATCACGCGCTGACCACGCGCGTACTGTTCGACGGACCGGCGCGCGACCGGCGTCGAGGTATCGCAGAACGGCGTCAAGCGGACTTTCCACGCCACGCGCGAAGTGCTTTTGTGCGCAGGCGCAGTCGATACCCCGAAGCTGCTGCAACTCTCCGGCATCGGACCGAAGGAACTGCTCGCGCGCCATGGCATTCCCGTCGTGCATGCGCTGCCGGCCGTCGGCCAGAACCTGCAGGACCATCTTTGCGCGAGCTACTACTATCGCGCGAACATGCCTACGCTGAACGGCGATTTCGGCTCGCTGCTCGGCAAGCTGAAACTCGGTCTGCAGTATCTGCTGACGCGCAAGGGACCGCTTGCGATGAGCGTGAATCAGGCCGGCGGGTTCTTCAGCACCGACCCGGCCAGCCCGCTTGCGAACCTGCAGCTTTACTTCAATCCGTTGTCGTACCGGATTCCGAAATCGAACCGCTCGCAGCTCAAGCCCGAGCCGTATCCCGGCTTCCTGCTCGCGTTCAATCCGTGCCGTCCGACGAGCCGCGGATCGATCGAGATCGCATCGGCCGAATGCGAACGATGCCGCGTTGATCCACGCGAACTATCTGACGACGCAAAAGGATATCGATGAAGTGATCCAGGGCAGCCGGCTGATCCGCTCGATCATGCAGGCCCCGGCGTTGCGCGCGGTCACGGTGGAAGAAACGCTGCCGGGCGCATCAGTCGTGCCCGATGGCGACGACGCCGCCATGCTGCAGTATTTCCGCGAGAACAGCGGCTCGATCTATCACCTGTGCGGATCGTGCGCGATGGGCCCGGACCCGCGGACCTCGGTGGTCGATGACCGTCTGCGCGTGCATGGCATGGAGGCTTTGCGTATTGTCGATGCCTCGATTTTCCCGAACGTCACGTCCGGCAACATCAATGCACCCGTGATGATGGTGGCGGAAAAAGGCGCGCAAATGATTCTCGACGATGCCGCCGCGCCCACCTTCGTTCAACGCGAAGCGCTTGCCGCCGCTTCAGTCTGAAGCCACTGCTGGAACAGGCGCTGCGTCCCGCTTGCACGCTGCTCGGGACGCAGCACGAACCAGTACGACTGGCGCCCTTCCACCTCCACATCCAGCACCTGCCGCAATTGCCCGGACGCCAGTTCGGCCGCGATCATGTGACGATCGGCAATGGTGATGCCCATGCCGTCGATGGCCGCTTGTATCGACAAATCGAGCAGGTCGAATTCGTGGCCGCCGTCCGTGTCCACGCCTTCAATACGCGCCGCGTCCAGCCAGTGTTGCCACGTGAGATAACGCTGATCCTCGCCCGACAAACACATGCAGCAGGGTGAAGCGGTTCAGATCGACCGGCGTATCCACGCCTTCACGATCCAGCAACGCGGGCGACGCCACCGCAATATGCCGCTCGTGCATCAGCAAGGTACTTTCGAGGTTATTCCATTCGCCATCGCCGAAACGAACCGCGCAATCGAGCCGGTTCGAATCCGTGATGCCATCGTCCACGCGCGTCGTGATGCTCAGGTCGAGTTGCGGAAACGCTTCGCGCAGGCGCCCGAGACGCGGCACCAGCCAGCGCGCGGCAAAGGTTGGCGGGACGTTGATGCGCAAGCGGTTGACATCGTTTTTCTGGCTGATCGCGCGCACCGTCAGTTCGATCTTGTCGAAGGATTGCTGCAACGCGCGCAGCAGCACGCGGCCGCTGGGCGTCAGGACGAGATGCTGATGACGGCGGGAAAACAGCGTCTCGCCGAGTTGCTCCTCCAGTTGCCGGACCTGCCGGCTGACCGCGCTTTGCGTGACGTTGAGCAGCGTCGGCGGCGCGGGTGAAGCTGCCGGTGGTACCGGCGGCCTCGAAGGCTTTGAGCGCGTTTAGCGCGGGCATTTTGCGTTTCACGGAGGGCGGGGTCAGGGTCGGGGTCGGTCGGTCGGGGTTGATGCTGGGTTGCTGCTGCGTACGTTAGCGCGAGTTGTATGTGAGCTAAATTTTTTATCACTATTAGCCAGGTTGCTTTCGTTCGCACTCGGGACTCTTGAGGACCGGCTACCGGCGGTGGTCGAGGGTCGGTGCTGGGTTGGTGCTGCCTACGTTAGCGCGGGTTAAATGTTGGCTAAATTTTTTATCACTATTAGCCACTGTCCGTGGCGGGACTTCATTTCTTTGTCCAACGGCGACAAAGAAACGAAGCAAAGAAAACGCCTCCCAACAATCTATTTTAAGTGTCCCCAGCGTGCAGGCTACTGCTTTTGGTTCCCGCGTAGAACGGTGCTCGCTAGAACCACCAACACTTGAAACCCTCCTTCTCGCGAATCCTTACATCCCCACGCTTCGCCACCAGTGTTCTCGGGCAAGATCGGCGGCCCACGGACAAGTTCGGCCTCACCCCTGTTTGAGGTTGACCGAACTTATTCGGTGCGTAGTAGTTGCAGGCGCGATTATTCGCGACTGGCGCTGGCCGTTCCGCTATTTTTTCTGGTGCTGGCACCCAAACATATCGCGCGCTATGCGCGCCCCTCGCCTGAATGGTCGCGCGGATCGCGCAGTCCATCAACCCTTAAAGACGCGTGAGGCCGTATTGGTCTGTGGGACACGGATCTTGCCCGAGAGCACTGGTGGCGAAGCGTGGGGATGTCAGGATTCGCGAGAAGGAGGGTTTCAAGTGTCCGTGGTTTTGCGAGCACCGTTCTACGCGGGAACCAAAAGCAGAGGTCTGCACGCTGGGGACACTTAATACAGATTGTGGGGAGGCGTTTTCTTTGCTTCGTTTCTTTGTCGCCGTTGGACAAAGAAATGAAGTCCCGCCACGGACAGTGGCTAATAGTGATAAAAAATATAGCCAACATTAAACCCGCGCTAACGTAAGCAGCAACAACCCGGCATCAACCCGACCACCAAACCTCGCCTACCCGACGGCCGCCACCCCAACCGAGTGCGAACGCCACCCCCTTGGCACGGGACTTGCGGCAAGTCCCTCCCTCGACGACAAAAATCCCCCTTTTAGGCTCACATGACCGAAACGATATGGTTCCTCGTCGTTGGCGGTGTTCTCATTTTCATGGGGCTTGCCAGCTCGACGTTCAAGCAACTGCCCATCAGCAGCGCCATGGTGTATCTCGCAATCGGCTTCGGCCTAGGACCGTTCGGCATCGGCTTGCTGAAAATCGATCTCCTCGGCGATTCCACCGTGCTACGCCGGATCACCGAAGTCGCCATGCTCGTGTCGCTATTTGCAATCGGCCTGCGCCTGCGCGTGCCGCCCAGCGACCGCATCTGGCTCCTGCCCTTGCGCCTCGGCTTTGTCGCGATGGTGGCAACCGTCGCCATCATGACGCTTGCCTGCGTCTATCTTCTGCATATGAACTGGGGACCCGCGCTGCTTATCGCGGCGATGCTCGCCCCCACCGATCCCGTGCTCGCCCACGACGTGCAAGTGCAGGTTCCCGGCGACATCGACTTGCTGCGCTTCTCGCTCACCGGCGAAGGCGGCTTGAACGATGGTATCGCGCTGCCGTTTGCGCTGCTGGGAATCGCGGTGTGCAACTTCGAGGCGTCCCCGGATCAGGCGCTTAGCTGGCATTTCGCAGTCGATGCCCTTTGGGGTGTCGGCGGCGCATTGGCCGTAGGCTGGATGCTTGGCGATCTCGCCGTGCGGCTGATTGCGTGGCTGCGCACGCGCCATGGCCTCGCGCTCGGGCCCGAAGGTTTTTACGCGCTCGGGCTGATAGCGCTCTCGTATGGCATTGCCGAACTGGTTCACACTTATGCATTCCTGGCGGTGTTCGCGGCCGGCCTGGCGCTGCGCCGTGTCGAGCAGAAAGCGAGCGGCGACAAGTCGGTGCATGCAGCAATTGGAACTGTCAACGCAGAGGACGTGGGCGCGACCGCCTCCGATCCCGATCGCGCCCATGCGTTCGTCGCAGAACGGGTGCTCGGCTTCACGATAGAACTCGAACGGATTGCGGAAGCGGCGGTCATGCTGATGATCGGCAGCGCGCTCGCCAATCGTCTGGGACCGGCTTTTTACGTGGCAAGGCGCCGCCATGGTCGCGTTGCTGTTTCTGGTGGCGCGGCCGGTGTCGGTGCAGGCGTCGCTGCTGGGTTCATCGGCGACGCGCTCGCAGAGATTGCTCACCAGCTGGTTCGGAATTCGCGGTGTCGGGTCGTTTTATTACCTGCTTTACGCGCTGGAGCGTGCGCCGCACAGCGCCGCCGTACCGCTGGCGCCGCTCGTGCTGGGCGTGATCGCGGCATCGGTGATCCTGCACGGCATTACGTCGACGCCGCTGATGAACTTGTATCGGCGAAGTTAGGCGCGTTGTTCGCCTGGTATCGCTCGTGACGGGCGTGATCGCGGCATCGGCGTCCTGCACGGCATTACTTCGACGCCGCTAATGAACTTGTATCGGCGAAGTTAGGCGCGTTGTTCGCCTGGCATCGCTCGTGCCGGGCGTGATCGCGGCATCGGTGATCCTGCACGGCATTACGTCGACACCGCTGATGAACTTGTATCGGCGAAGTTAGACGCGTTGTTTGCCTGGCATCGCTCGGGACGGCTGGACCGTGGCCGATAACGCACGCTAATCTGTGGTTGTCGCTGTAGCAAAACCATCGTCCACTCATCATCATCGCTGCGAAAGCCGCCAATCATGACTCATCTCGTCTTCGTCTGCGGTCACGCGGGCACCGGCAAAACCTCGCTGGCCAAACGCCTGATCGGGCCGCTGATGCACGCGACCGGCGAGCCGTTCTGCCTGCTCGACAAGGACGCGCTCTACGGCCACTACAGCGCCGCGGTGATGAACGTCCTGACCCACGACCCACACGATCGCGACAGTCCGCTCTATCTCAAGCATCTGCGCGATCCGGAATACCGCAGCCTCATCGATACCGCCCGCGACAATCTCGAGCTCGGTATCAGCGCGTTGGTCGTCGCGCCGCTATCGCGGGAGATCCGCGACGGCCAGCTCTTCGATCGCGCATGGCTCGGCATAAGTGACGACGTGACGATTCGGGTTATCTGGGTGCACGTCACGGAGGATGTGGCGCACGCGCGTATCGCCGCACGCAACAATCCAGGCGATGCGTACAAGCTCGCGCATTGGGACGAATACCGGCAGCGGCGCTTCGTCCCGGACGCAGCCACAAGCCGCGATTTGCTGATGTTCGATAACGATGCCCCCGCGCCAGCAGCATTGGAAGAACTGCTCGGCCGGATCGTGAGCAAGTGACCTGAAAGTGGCGGCGGCTCGAACACCTTCACCCAGTAAAAAAAGCCGTTCCGCAATACAGCGGAACGGCTTCTGCCAGACAATTTCTTATTGATCTCTCAGGTCACTAGCGGCAATGCTTGGTGCTATATCGTACGATCAAGCCGCCTCAAGTTGCCTCACCGTCCCCACCGTGCTCGCGCCTTCGTACAACTGGCCGAAGCGGTTCGCCAGGAACGCTTCCAGCGGCACCTGCTCCTGCCGAATGAAACCGCTCTGCGGCAACACGCCTTCACGGAACAGATCCAGTTCCGCGCAGATGGCGCCGGCGGTCGTGATCTGGATCGCGCTCATCGGCACGCCGCATACGGTCTTCGCGAAAATCTTGCGCGTGAATACGTCCTGTACGAGACGGCCGTCGCGCATTCCGGTCGCCGTGACGAACACCAGCACGACGTCCTGCGCCGTGGCCGGCACCGCGCGCCGCAGCATCGCCTTCAATCCGTCGCGGTCGCTCGACATGCGCAGGTCGTCGAGCAGGAACTTCATCAGTTCGCGATGCCCCGGATAACGCACCGACTTGTAATCCAGCGATTCCACCTTGCCCGCCAGCGTTTCGCACAGCGTACCCAGCCCGCCCGATGTATTGAACGCCTCGTACTCGGTGCCATCGAGCGAAAAATGCTCCAGTCCTTCCAGCGGCTGCACCCATTGCGTCGTGCCGTCGCGGATCGCTTCGCACGGCTGGCAATACTCGTTGATCAAGCCGTCGATGCTCCACGTCAGGTTGTATTTCAACGCATTGGTCGGAAACTCCGGCAACGCGCCGACGCGCATCTTGACCTCGCGCACTTCGGCGAAGCGCTTCGCCAGATCGTGCGCCACGATGCCGATAAAACCCGGCGCGAGGCCGCATTGCGGCATGAACGCGTGTGTTGGACTCGTCGGCGATCGCGCGGATCGCATGCGTCGCGCGCACGTCTTCGGTCAGGTCGAAGTAATGCACGCCGGCCGCTTTCGCCGCCGTCGCCACGGTCACGGCGAGGTAATACGGCATCGCGTTAATGAGCGCGTCGAAGCCTTGCAGCGCGAGGCGCAACGCGTTGGCATCGGCGGAATCGACGCGGCGGGTCGGGAATACCCTGCGCTTCGAGCAGGTCGAGCGCGTGGGCATCGCGGTCGAAGGCGACGACTTCGTAGTCGCCGGTTTCACGCAGCAAATGGGCGATGCTCTGGCCGATCAGGCCGGCGCCGATGAGGGCTATTTTCATGTTCATCTCCTTGATGGGCGTCGGGGCAATTCCTTTCACCAGTTTAGGAGGGCTTGAATATTGATAACAGACGCAAAATGATGCGAATCGACCGTGGTTTTCGACGTTTTGACCAAAATATGCTACAAAACGTCAGGGTTTACTTTTGCTCGCGCCGGTGGACGGGTTTTGGGGGTGACGGGAGGGGTCGGGGGTTGGCGCTGGGTTGCTGCTGCTTACGTTAGCGCGGGTTCAATTTTGGCTATATTTTTATCGCTATTACCACTTTGCGTGGCGGCAGGTTATTTGCGTTCGCACTCGTGCGGGGTTTTGGGCGCGGGGCTTATGCAGTGGTCAGGGTCAGTGCCGGGTTGTTGCTGCGTACGTTAGCGCGGGTTGTATGTTGGCTATATTTTTTATCGCTATTAGCCAAGGTATTTTCGTTCGCACTCGGGGATTCTTTGGGGGCGAGCTACCGGCGGTGGTCAGGGTCAGTGCCGGGTTGTTGCTGCGTACGTTAGCTCGGGTTCAATGTTGGCTAAATTTTTTATCACTATTAGCCACTGTGCGTGGCGGCACTTCATTTCTTTGTCCAACGGCGGC
>CAVPTS010000008.1:0-122528 GCA_963708695.1 uncultured beta proteobacterium | reverse complement strand
TTTAGCTCCCAGCCCATGAAGTCGGGCGCCGATCTACCGTTGGGTACTATGTCCAATAAAGCCTCGAGCGTATAGCCGCCGCCGTTGGGAGCCGCGTATGGCATACGTGCGCCATGTCGATCCAGTCGCATTGACGCATGCAAGCCGGCTCTATGTATCTCGCTCAGTCGGGCAAGGAGAAGAACGCGCGCGGGAGGCGTCTTAAATCGTTGAACCTCGCGTAACGTTCCAGAATCCAGCAGCGCGGCGAAGGGCGGATTTTCGTGAAGCGCTTCTGCGACAGGTGTCTTGGGGTTCGCGAGGTATGCGAAGACTGTTTCCTTCGCGACACCAAAGAAAAGAACACGTCCGTCTGGTTCGTTATTGAAGAGTCGCTTGTCTGCCGGAATAGGTCGAAGGTATTCGTTCGGTGCAAGCGGGCAGCCCTTCAGAAATCCAGAAAGACGCACCTCTGGGTATTTTGGGTACAAAATTAACTGGGCGCCAGGCGCCTCTGCAGCGCGGCCGTCGCCATCAACCCAAAATAACGGAACGCTCGCTTTAAAATTTTCGACTGCTACGCCAACCTCGGCCCGCACTGTGCCGTAGACCAACAGTTTCAGAACTTCGAAACTATTTCCCAGATAGATCTGCTGCTTACTGTTGTCGTTTTCTGCGAGAAACTTGCAGTAGATGTGTTCTGCGCCTAAATTTTCGAAGCAGTCGAGCAACGCTTCGAGCGATGAGAATTCTGTCAAGGTCTGTCCGTAATAGTTATCTTTATTCGAGAGTACGCATGCTGCCAGTGCATTGGATGTCGTGTCAAACATGGCCTGTCGGAACGACTCCGTCGAGGGAGCAAAGAATCGATCTGCGTGAGCGTAGAAAGCGGAGAGCGGCGAAGCTTTCTCTGCCTGCTTGCGGTCTCATGCGCGAAGGCGGTTAGCTATCGTCGCCATCCGCTTTTGCTACTCCCTCATTCCAGTTGCTCGCGCGTGCATTTTGGCCGGAGAGAGGAAGTCGTGCTTTCGACGGGGGCGGCATCATTTTTGACAAAACAATTTGTAAACGATAGTTATGCTGAGAAACGTAGCGCGTAGTTGCATCCATTCACATAGGAATCTTAAATATGTCTGAACAGAAGAACAACGAAACGACCTACCTCTTCGTAACCATCGGTTCGCGCACTAAAGACGGAGGACGTGTCACGCGGGTATCAACGAAGGCGGAATACAAAGGATTGGCACTGGCCCGTGTCGGCGATATCGTCACATACGACGATGGCAGCGAGGCCACCATAATCGATGGCGCGGGGTTCGCTGCCGCATGGGAAAACAAGCCGTTCGCACTTGTCGGTTCTCGGCTGAGCAATGGCGACACGATCACGGAAACATTGCAGGATAGATTCGGCATCACGGTTCGCGACGGCAAACCGGTTCCCGGACTGTTCGATCCCGCGTATACACTGCCGCCGACTGAAGCCATGTCCGGCGGGGCCAGCCATGCGTAAAGCGGCAGTGCGGCATGGCGACCCGACTACGACGCGCGGTTTTGTTATGGCCTTTTCATCGACGTTTCACGATGACGGGAAAAAGATTGCGCTGAGCGGCGATGAGGCAACCTGCGGTAACTGCCAGGGCGTATTCAAAATTTATGGCACTGGCAAAGGAATATCGGAGAAAGGACGGGACGCTGTTCTCGACGGCGATCCAGTGCTATGTCCGTGCGGAAAGAACAGAGTTATCGTGGGCAATAACCCGGGAATTTTTCTCACCACGGACGAAGGATCGGCGGTCGCGAAGACCGCAGCGAGAAGCGTCAGCATTGCTTCAACTCTGGCATCGTCAACTCAATTTGCTGAAGATGACGATTCAGAATCGGCATATCCGGCTCCTGCATCCGACGCACAGGTCAACCCTGACTGCTCCTATCTCGATGGCTCGAAAACTCGCATTGACGCGCCAGCCGACTTCTATAAACACGTAAACAGCGTGACAGTAAGCCCTGGTCGGCAAACTACCTTCGACTTTCCCGGTGGAGGGCCAGGTGCTGCAACTGAATACGCCGCAACCGTGAACGGGCGTCCGGTCAATATTTATGTGCCGGCGCAAACTCCGACGCAAGGGTACGGAGTACCCGGTCAGAAAGAGATTGCGAGGGCGCTTGAGGCGGTTCCACCGCAGCAGTACAAAGATCTTGAGCGAGTGTCGATTAATCCGGTGGCAAATTCGCAAGATGCAATCTGGCAGAAGAAATATAACGACCCGACATTTTCCTCTGGAGCAACCGCCAGCATTGATCAAGGCGTTGCTTTCTATCCGTGGAAAAACTGGTCAACCTTTCCACAACGATACGTAGATAGCACGATGCTGCATGAAACGGGGCACCTGTGGAGTGAGGCTTTATGGCGCGATCCGGAGAAGAAACAGGACTGGCAGGATGCCACTGCGAGCGATAGACAGGCACCGTCGCAATACGCGCAAAAAAACGTGACTGAAGACTTTGCAGAGTCCGCCAATATGTACTGGTCGAGCAAAGGGACGCCATGCGAGACGGAAGGGCGAAAGCGCTACCCGGCTCGATACAGTTACTTCGATAAGATTTCTCAGTGAACTCCGCCGTGCGACTAATCATCATCGCTGGGTTGTCCGCGCTTACATGCGGATGCATGACGAATACCGGAGCAACGAATATGACGCAGCACTTTCCGCCGGGTGCTCAAGACCCTAAGCTACCTCATCCCGGCACTATTGCAGCCAAATACTATTGGAATAACTCCACGGAAACGTGGGCGATATCTGATTTACCCGAAAGCTTTATTTTTCGCTGTTTCGATAGGAATGGAGCACGCGCGCAGCGTGCGAATGCCGCGTGGTGTATTCCCGTGGTCGAGGTCGAAACGGTTTCGGTTGACGAGAACGGGAATCCGGTTGCACCAAACGAGGCTGATTCTGTTTCGATATCAGAGTATGGCCCGGGACATACCTTCATCGAGCATACGCAATCAGTCCCGCACCTGAAGCGACAGCGTGAGCTTGACAGGCAGCAGCGAACTCCCTCGCAGGAGGACGCCAAGCCGCCATCATCACCACAAACATCTATTCCTCATCGATCGAGCTACACGCTCGCGGACTATCAACAACCATTGACGGACGTGCAATTGAGTTGGTGGGCGAGAGTTAAGGCGTGGCTCGGGCTTGTCTAGTCTGTCGCGAAGTATCAATTGGATAAGGGTGAATATGTGCAGGTCTCGTTTGATCCTTTTTGTATGCTGCGAATCGGGCCTTTCGGTTTGTTGACGCCGAAGGTCTTTGAATACGGAGAGTTTGTAGACGGCGTCGAACTGCAAGTGCGCTTTGAGCGTGGGCGTGTACAGAATGAATCAAGCAGATTGATCAGAACCTGAATCCTACGCAATGCGCTACGCAGTATCTACGGACGCGCGATTGATTTAACGATTACGAAAGCCGGTAAATAGGAGCCGATGTATGGCAATTCAACAAGTAGAACGGTGGGGCGACAGCCTCGCCGTGAGAATTCCTGCAGGGATCGCAAAAACTCTGCGCCTGCAGCAAGGCACGGTCGTAGAGGTGAGCGCAGAGGACGGCGCCCTGGTGATTAAACCAGCGAGCGTGAAAAAGTTCTCGATGTCACGCTTTCTTGAGGAAGGACCGGCGCGCAAGCGGGAGGGACAGGTCGATCCCTTGCTGGCAGACGAGCCGATTGGTTCAGAGGCCGGCGGCCCAGACGATCCCGCCCGCAATGACGCGTGGTGATAAACGGGCGATGGCATCCGAGAGGCACGCAAGGCGAGGCGGAGGGCGCCACTGCGGCCTTATAGCGGACGCAGGATCAACGAAGAAGGGCGTCTCGGGCCTGTGATCCAGCACTTCAAATTTCATATCCAGATCGTGTCTAGCCGGGCAGCCAAACGAAAAAGCCGCTACTTCTTTCGAAGCAGCGGCTTTTTTTACAACTGGTGGCGAATCAGGGATTCGAACCCCGGACCTGCGGATTATGATTCCGTCGCTCTAACCGGCTGAGCTAATTCGCCAAGAGATCGAGATTATGAAGAGGGTTGCGAAACCTGTCAACCCCTTCCAGGCTCATTCCTAGAGACAAAATGGCCAGGAAAGCGACCACCCCACAACCGCTCCCCAAATCACCCGAAAATCAATCCGAGTCATAAACCGCCGACCCCCTCGTCTCCTTAACAAACAGCATCCCGATCACGAACGTCGCCAGCGCGATCACAATCGGATACCACAGCCCCGAGAAAATATTCCCCTTCGCGGCCACGATAGCAAACGCCGTCGCCGGCAAGAACCCGCCGAACCAGCCATTGCCAATGTGATAAGGCAGCGACATCGACGTGTACCGGATCCGCGCCGGGAACATCTCGACGAGCATCGCGGCGATAGGCCCATAAACCATCGTCACGTAGATCATCATGATGGTCAGGATCACAATTGCCATCGGCCAGTTGATCAGCGCCGGATCAGCCTTCGCCGGATAACCCGCCGACTTCAGCGTGCCCGCCAGCGTCTTGTCGAACGCGGCGCCTTTCGCCTTCGCATCGGCGGCCTTGCCGTCATACGTGTCCACCACCGTGTCGCCCACCTTGATCTGCGCGATCGTCCCGGCTGGCGCCGCCACGTTCTCGTAGTTCAAGCCGGACTTCGACAACGCGCTCTTGGCAATATCGCAGGAGTTCGTGAACTTCGATGTCCCCACCGGGTTGAACTGGAACGAGCACTCGTCCGGATTGGCAATCACGCTGATCGGCGCCTTCGACCGTCGCGGCTTCGAGCGTCGGATTCGTGTAGTGAGCCAGCGCGTGGAAGAGCGGGAAGTACGACAGCGCGGCAATCAGGCAGCCGGCCATGATGATCGGCTTGCGGCCGATCTTGTCCGACAGCGACCCGAAGAACAGGAAGAACGGCGTCCCGATCAGCAACGCGACCGCGACCATGATGTTGGCGCTGGTGCCATCGACCTTCAGCGTCTGCGTCAGGAAAAACAGCGTATAGAACTGGCCCGTGTACCAGACCACGGCCTGTCCCATCGTCAGCCCGAACAGCGCAAGCAGCACGATCCTGAGGTTCTTCCACTGGCCGAACGCTTCGGTCAGCGGCGCTTTCGACGTCTTGCCTTCGGCCTTGATGCGCTCGAACACCGGCGATTCGTGCAGTTTCAACCGGATCCACACGGAGACGGCGAGCAGCAGGATCGACACCAGGAACGGTACGCGCCAGCCCCACGCACCGAACGTTTCCTCGCCGACGGAACTGCGCACGAGCAAGAATCACGAGCAGCGAGATGAACAGGCCGAGCGTAGCCGTGGTCTGGATCCACGCCGTCCACGCGCCGCGCTTGTTGGCGGGCGCATGTTCCGCAACGTAAGTCGCCGCGCCACCGTATTCCCCGCCGAGCGCGAGCCCTTGCAGCAGCCGCATCGCGATGAAGAGCACCGGCGCGGCTATGCCTATCGTGCCGTATCCGGGCAGCAGGCCGACCACGAACGTGGACAGACCCATGATCACGATGGTCACAAGGAACGTGTACTTGCGCCCGACCATATCGCCGAGACGCCCGAACACGATCGCGCCGAACGGCCGCACGGCGAAACCCGCCGCGAAGCCGAGCAAGGTGAAGATGAAGCCGGCCGTCGGATTGACGCCGGAGAAGAAGGTCCGGCTGATATAGATGGCGAGCGAGCCCGCCAGATAAAAGTCGTACCACTCGAACACCGTGCCCAGCGATGACGCGAAAATCACGCGCCGTTCTTCGCCAGTCATCGGTGCGTGGGAAATGCGCCCCTCGACCGTTGCCATGAATCGTCTCCTGGATTGATCTTTGAATGTGGCTCCGCAGGATAGCGGCGACCGTGCATCGATTATTGGAAGGAAAACTTACGGCGTTCTGACGTGGCGGGGGTGGCCGCCAAGATGGTCTTTTATCTTCGATATTGCTATAAGTTCGGTTAATGTTGGTTAAATTTTCAGTCTATAAGTTGCGCTAACATCGCTCATCTAAATTGCTTTGTGTAAAGATGTATTGATCTGGGTCTGTCAGGGTTTGTCCCGGGCAGGATAAACCCGTTGTAAGCCCACCCGGACAAGCGTTCCGGCTTGCCGCGGGCTTTCGCTGTACACGTGATCGTGCTATATCCAGCGTGCCGCCATGCATCGTCACGATCTCCCGGACGATGGCAAGACCAAGTCCGCTGCCTTCACCTTCTCGCCCAAGAATTCGATAAAACCGCTGCAGCACACGCGTACGTTCCGCCGGCTGGAATGCCCAATCCCGTGTCTTCCACTTCGAGAAAAACGTGGCGCGTATCGGACTCTTCGGTACGCACGCGGACCGTGATCCGGCCGCCGGGCGGGGTGTAGCGGATGGCGTTATCGATAAGATTCGACAGCATTTCGCGCAGCATCACCGCGTTGCCTTCAACCTCGACCGGATGCGCGGGCTCTTCGTAACCAATGTCCATGCGCTTAGCCAACGCCGCCTGCACCCAGTCGCGCACCGCGAGCCGCGCGAGATCGGTCAGTTCCACGCGCGAGAAAATCTGCCCGGACATCCGGTTCTCCGCTCGAGCGAGCGCGAGCAGTTGCGTGACGAGCCGCGCCGCGTGCTCGGAACTCGTCGCGATCTGCTCGAGCGAGCGCTGCACTTCCGCCGATACATCCTGCCGCAACGCCAGCTCCGCCTGCGTCCGTCAACCCCGCGAGCGGCGTTTTCATCTGATGCGCGGCGTCGGCGATGAAGCGCTTCTGCAACTCCATGTTCTGCTCGAGCCGGTTGAGCAGGTCGTTGAACGACGCCACCAGCGGCGCGATTTCCGGCGGCGCGCGGCTCGCTTCGAGCGGCGAAAGATCGTCAGGACGACGGGCGCGGATATTCGATTGCAGCGCATGCAGCGGCGCGAGCCCGCGCGACAACCCGAACCAGACGAGCACGATAGCCAGCGGCAAAATCACGAACTGCGGCAGGATCACGCCCTTGATGATGTCGTTGGCCAACTGGCTGCGTTTATCGAGCGTCTCGGCCACCTGAACGAGCACCGGATGCGGCAGCGTCGGCGCTTCTACCGTCGTATAAGCGACGCGAATATCGTTGCCGCGCAGTACGTCGTCACGAAACTCGACGATACCGGGCTGCGGCCGGTCATCGTCGTGCGGCAAGGGCATGTCGGCGTCGCCGCCTACCAGCTCGCCGCGCGTGCCGAGCACCTGGAAAAACACGCTATCGACGTTGTCCGCGCGCAGGAAATCGCGCGTGGCGTTCGGCAGCCGCAGTTCCGCGACGCCGTTCACCGGCTGGATCTGCCGGGCGAGCACGTAGGCATCGGTTTCGAGCGCACGGTCGAACGGCCCGTTGGCAATCGACTTGGCGACGAGATACGTGACCGCGATGCTCATTGGCCATAACAGCAGCAGCGGCGCGAGCATCCAGTCGAGAATCTCGCCGAACAGCGAACGCGGCGCCGGCTCGCCGTCGGGCTCGAGCTCGTCGGGCGGCGCGAACGGATTGGCGTAACGCGCGTCGCGAGACACGTCGGGATCTGCGTTCGGCAGATCCGGCAACGGGTGCGGCGACTCGCGCAACGCCGGGGCGGCGCGCTTGGTGGAAGCGGGCGAGCCCATAGCGTAGTTACTTATAGTGAGGGCTGGGTGAAGCGGGACCAGAAGCGACGGGACCAGAAGCGACGGATCCAGAAGCAAGTTCCGAAGCCGATTCACTGGTCTTCGCTGGGCCGGAATCGCCCGAAGTGGCCACCGGTGCGACGGCTTTTTCAAGGCTATAGCCTAGCCCGCGAACGGTTATGATGCGCGCTCCGCCGGGCTCGATTTTTTTTCTTAGCCGATGGACATAGACTTCGATCGCGTTGTTGCTGACTTCCTCGCCCCACTCGCAAAGGTGGTTGACGAGTTGTTCCTTCGACACCAGCCGGCCAACCCGTTGCAGCAAGACTTCGAGCACGCCGAGTTCGCGCGCGGATAACTCGATGACCTGGTCGTTGATAGACGCAATGCGGCCGACCTGATCGAACGCAAGCGCGCCGTGCTTGACGACTGTCGGTCCGCCGCCGGCGCCGCGCCGGGTGAGGGCGCGCACGCGGGCTTCGAGTTCGTTCAGCGCGAAGGGTTTGGCCATGTAGTCGTCGGCGCCGAGGTCGAGTCCCTTGACGCGTTCGTCGACACTGTCGGCGGCCGTCAGGATGAGCACGGGCATCTGCGAATTGCGGGCTCTGAGGCGTCGCAGGACTTCGAGGCCGGACATCATCGGCAGGCCGAGATCGAGGATCAGGAGGTCGAAAGTTTGCAGTGAAAGCGCGGTATCGGCTTCGACGCCGTGCCTCACATGATCCACGGCATAGCCCGATTGGCGGAGTGATCGAATGAGACCGTCCGCGAGTATGCTGTCGTCTTCGGCAATGAGGATTCGCATCGTAGTGTGCGCAAAAGGCATTGCCGGCACCGCAATTCGCCCGGCGCGGCGGTCTCCAGGTGTTGTGTGGTGCGCTTGCATGGGTCGAGCGTGGCGTTGAAACTACGCGCGCCGATCAGACTTGCAAAAACACCTGTTTTTTTATACAGTGTCTGCAGCAGTGCGCCCGGTGGGAAAAAAGTCCCGAGGGCATGCGCCAGACGCCGTTCATCATAGCAAAGGACGATTCATGGAAGATAGCAAGAAAGGCCCGGGCGGGATGTCTGCAGAGAAGAGCAAGGCGCTGGCCGTCGCGCTCGCGCAGATCGAGAAGCAATTCGGCAAGGGGTCGATCATGCGACTCGGCGCTGGCGAAGCCATTGAAGACATTCAAGTGGTGTCGACCGGTTCGCTCGGACTGGATATTGCATTGGGCGTTGGCGGCTTGCCGCGTGGGCGCGTAGTGGAAATCTACGGTCCGGAATCGTCGGGCAAGACCACGCTGACGCTGCAAGTGATTGCCGAAATGCAGAAGATCGGCGGCACGGCGGCGTTTATTGACGCGGAACACGCGCTCGACATCGCTTACGCGCAAAAGCTCGGCGTGAACGCGTCGGACCTGCTGATCTCGCAACCGGACACGGGCGAGCAAGCGCTGGAAATCTGCGATGCGCTCGTGCGCTCGGGTTCCATCGACATGATCGTGATCGACTCGGTCGCGGCACTGGTGCCGAAGGCTGAAATCGAAGGCGAAATGGGCGACTCGTTGCCTGGTTTGCAAGCACGTTTGATGTCGCAGGCGCTGCGCAAGTTGACCGGCACGATCAAGCGCACGAACTGTCTGGTGATCTTCATCAACCAGATCCGCATGAAGATTGGCGTGATGTTCGGCAATCCGGAAACCACCACGGGTGGTAACGCGCTGAAGTTCTACGCATCGGTGCGCCTGGACATTCGCCGTATCGGTTCGATCAAGAAGAACGACGAAGTGATCGGCAACGAAACGCGCGTGAAGGTGGTGAAGAACAAGGTTGCGCCGCCGTTCCGCGAAGCCATCTTCGACATCCTCTACGGCGAAGGTATCTCGCGTCAGGGTGAAATCATCGACTTGGGCGTGCAAGCCAAGCTGGTCGATAAAGCCGGCGCCTGGTACAGCTATAACGGCGAACGGATTGGTCAAGGTAAGGACAACGCACGTGAATTCCTGCGTGAGAATCCTGAAATGGCGCGTGAAATCGAAAATCGGATTCGCGAATCGCTGGGCGTCAATGCAATGGCCGACGCACTTGCACCGGGTGTTGCCGAAGTGGCGGATGAAGAAGAATGAGTTTTAGGCGGTAAAAATGATGCGCAGCAAGAGCCGGTTCGGATCGAAGACCGGTCGCGATTCAAATCGTGACGCGGAGCAGGACGTAAAGGAAGATCCGGACGGCTCGAAGTCCATAAGCGACGAAGACGAAAGTCTCGACGCCGAGGAAGGGGTTGATCGCTACGAACGAAGCAGCGATCGATACCGCGCAGCAGCAAGCGAACGCGCCGGTGCGGAGGGATCTGCGTCGGCGCGTCGTTCGTTTGGAAACAGCTTTTCGAAGAGCGGCGGGGTTTCTGGCGAGAAGAGTAGCGGTGGATTTCATCGGAAAGGGTAGTGGCAGTAGTTTTTCGAGCGGCAAGAGTGCTGGCAGCAGCAGTGGTGGCAGTAGCTTCGCCAGGAAAAGCAGTTTCGGACGCAGCGGCGGTGGTTCAAGCTCTGTCGTCGGGAAGCTCGAAAGCCGAGGCTATTGCCGCCAGCGTTGCCGCTGTTGATCAGCGCAACGCCGCAGGACGAGCGAGCCGGTCTACGAGCGGTCGAGTGACCGTGCGTTTCCGAAGAAGCGCGGGTCGTTTGGCGGCGGGGGTTTAGGCGCGGGCATCGTGCGAAGAAGTGCATCGGCAGAGGTATCCGCTGACTACGAGCGCTCGAGCGATCGAGCAAATTTGGGCGTGGCGGTTCGGCTGGAAGCAAAGCGGCATCGGCTGGACGCGGAGCAACTCCGGCAGCGGACGGTGAAGATGTTTTCGAACGATCCACCGATCGAAACGCCAGTCGTCGCAA
Source organism: uncultured beta proteobacterium (assembly GCA_963708695.1). Taxonomy (GTDB): domain Bacteria; phylum Pseudomonadota; class Gammaproteobacteria; order Burkholderiales; family Burkholderiaceae; genus Caballeronia. The sequence goes on along the minus strand of CAVPTS010000008.1, from coordinate 112,021 downwards.
CGCCAAAAAGCCCGTGGACGAGAAAGGCGTTGAAAGCACGTCACGGCATGCTGACGAAGACCGCGTTGAAAAACCGCAGGACAGCGTAGTCGCGGAAAACCTGAGCCTCACCAATCCAGACGAGCGCCTGAAGCGCGCGCGGGCATTGCTGGATGAGACACTCGCTCAATCGCAAGCCACTCCGAAGAAAGCCGCCGTCAAACGGCCATCAACTTCAGCCAGTCAGATCTCCAGAATCCATCGAAGCGGCAAACGCCCTCGACATCGCCGACCCTTTCGAGCCATTCGAACAATGCGCGCCGTCCGCAGCGGATGCGGCCAACGAAAGCCAAAACGCCGAATCCGTTTATTCGCGCGGATCGAACGCGCCGCGGCAAACCATCCGCAACCGGCGATTCCAAGCGAAAGGGCCCGCAACTATCGTTACGTGGCCGTGCTCTAGGTTATCTATCCCGTCGCGAACATAGCCGCGACAGAGCTGTCCCGCAAGCTTACGCCGCATCTCGCAGAAGGCGATTCCCTCGATACCCTTGCTCGACGCGCTCGAGCGTGAAGGGTGGTTATCGAATGAGCGATTCGTCGAGAGCGTGGTTCATCGGCGCGGCGCGCGACTCGGCACAAGCCGGATCGTCCATGAGTTGAAGCGCAACGGTATCGACGAAACGCTGATTCAGGACGCCGGCGCTGACGCTGAAAGAAACCGAACTCGCCCGCGCTCGCGAGGTCTGGAGCAAGAAATACGGCGAACTGCCAGCCACCCCGGCCGAGCGCGCAAAACAAGCGCGTTTTCTCGCCACCCGTGGTTTCACCGGCGGCGTGATCGTGAAAGTGCTGAAAGCCGGCGACGACGATTTATCGGCGAATAGGCTCGAACTCGGCAAACCCAGCACAACGCGGCACTGGACCTGCAGTACCGCCCTTGCGCGGTAACTGCGGTCCGGCTGAAAATGGCCAGTATGGTAAAATTTCGGCGTTTTCTCATTCCGGCCTTCCTCTGCACATGCCGCTTTCTCCGCCCGTTTCCCGACAGTTGCGCCATCGCCGCGCGATTCGAATGGAAGCGTTTGAGCGTGAAGATGGCTTGTGGGATATCGAAGCCTGTCTAACCGATGAAAAGCCGCGCGACGTCAAACTCGCGTCGGGCGTCCGGCCTAAAGGCCTGCCGATCCATGAACTCTGGCTGCGCATCACTATCGACCGCACGTTCACTATCGTCGACGCCGAAGCGGCTTCCGAGTGGGCGCCGTATGCCGGTCTGTGCGCAGCATCGAACCCCGCTTATCGCGCGCTCATCGGACTCAATCTTGTTCAAAATTTCCGTCGTGAATCCAGCCGTTTGCTGGCCGGCACGACCGGTTGCACGCATCTCACCGAACTCTGCGCCGTATTGCCCACCGCCGCTATCCAGGCATTCGCCGGCGAAGTCTGGAACACCGAAAAAGGCGGCGCGCCCGGCAAATCATCGGACAGTTCAGCAGCAGCGCAGACAGCACAGACAGCAGAAACCGACAAACCCCCATTCCAGCTTGGCCGTTGCAACGCATTGCGTTTCGACGGCGAGGCTGTTCGGCAATATTATCCGCGCTGGTTCGGCCACGCGCCTCGAGGCGCGGCAGACCGGATAGCGGATAAGGACAACTCCAAAAGGCCGGAAGCGAAGTGGAGCCGGCTCAGCGAAATCATAGCGAACGAGCAGGTTCACCAGAACTGGCCGACCAGGAACAAGCGCAGGCACCAGAAGCAGCAGATCAGCAGAATCGGCATGACCCAGGTATCGCCAATCGATCGACGCACGGATTCAGCAGCTCATTAATCCACGTAATCGAAGTTCAATCCAACTCTCAGACTGAAGGAATCACGCATGAAGATTCACGAGTACCAGGGAAAGGAAATCCTGCGGAAATTCGGCGTCGCGGTCCCGCGCGGCAAGCCCGTGTTCTCGGTGGACGATGCGGTCAAGGCCGCTGAAGAGCTGGGCGGCCCGGTATGGGTCGTCAAGGCTCAGATTCACGCTGGCGGTCGCGGTAAGGGCGGCGGCGTGAAGGTTGCAAAGACGCTGGAACAGGTTCGCGAATACTCGAACCAGATCCTCGGCATGCAGCTCGTCACGCACCAGACCGGCCCTGAAGGCCAGAAGGTGAACCGCCTGCTGATCGAAGAAGGCGCGGACATCAAGAAGGAACTGTACATCGGCCTCGTGCTCGACCGCATCACGCAGAAAGTCGTGGTGATGGCATCGAGCGAAGGCGGCATGGACATCGAAGAAGTCGCGGAAAAGACGCCGGAACTGCTGCACAAGTTCGCCGTCGAGCCGTCGACGGGTCTGCACGACACAGACGCCGACGACCTCTCGCGCAAGATCGGCATTCCCGAAGGTTCGATCCCGCAAGCGCGCGCGATCCTGCAAGGCCTGTACAAGGCATTCTGGGAAACGGACGCATCGCTGGCCGAAATCAACCCGCTGATCGTCACCGGCGACGGCAAGGTGATCGCACTGGACGCCAAGTTCAACTTCGACGCCAACGCGCTGTTCCGTCACCCGGACATCGTCGCGTATCGCGATATGGACGAAGAAGATCCGGCTGAAGTGGAAGCGTCGAAGTTCGATCTGGCCTACATCTCGCTCGACGGCAACATCGGCTGCCTGGTGAACGGCGCCGGTCTGGCAATGGCCACCATGGACACGATCAAGCTGTTCGGCGGCGAGCCGGCCAACTTCCTCGACGTGGGCGGCGGCGCCACGACCGAGAAGGTCACGGAAGCCTTCAAGATCATGCTGAAGAACCCGGGCCTGAAGGCCATCCTCGTGAACATTTTCGGCGGCATCATGCGCTGCGATGTGATCGCGGAAGGCGTGATCGAAGCGTCGAAGGCTGTGTCGCTGAAGGTGCCTCTGGTCGTGCGCATGAAGGGCACGAACGAAGATCTCGGCAAGAAGATGCTGGCGGATTCGGGCTTGCCGATCATCGCGGCCGACAGCATGGAAGAAGCTGCGCAGAAGGTCGTCGCGGCCGCCGAGGGCAAGTAAGCGCCTGGGTCAATTCCGGCAATTACGAGCGTTCCACCAGATACGAAAGGCGGCGCTTGTCCGCCTGCCGCGCCTTGAAACAAGGTGCGCAGGCGAAACGCGACGCCGACGAACAGAGGTCACACCATGTCGATTCTGATCAACAAAGACACCAAGGTCATCACCCAGGGCATTACCGGCAAGACCGGTCAGTTCCACACGCGCGCTTGCCGCGAGTATGCGAACGGCCGCGAAGCGTACGTTGCGGGCGTGAACCCGAAGCGCGCCGGCGAAGATTTCGAAGGCATTCCTATCTACGCAAGCGTCGCGGAAGCGAAGGCTGAAACGGGCGCAACCGTTTCGGTGATCTACGTGCCGCCGGCTGGCGCTGCTGCCGCGATCTGGGAAGCGGTCGAAGCCGATCTGGATCTCGCGATCTGCATCACGGAAGGCATTCCCGTGCGTGACATGCTCGAGATCAAGGACCGCATGCGTCGCGAAAATCGCAAGACGCTGCTGCTCGGACCGAACTGCCCGGGCACGATCACGCCGGACGAACTGAAGATCGGCATCATGCCGGGTCATATCCACCGCAAGGGCCGTATCGGCGTGGTGTCGCGTTCGGGCACGCTCACGTACGAAGCGGTCGGCCAGTTGACGGCTATTGGCCTCGGCCAGTCGTCGGCAGTCGGTATTGGCGGCGATCCGATCAACGGTCTGAAGCACATCGACGTCATGAAGATGTTCAACGACGATCCCGACACGGACGCCGTGATCATGATCGGCGAGATCGGCGGCCCGGACGAAGCGAACGCGGCTTACTGGATCAAGGACAACATGAAGAAGCCGGTGGTTGGCTTCATCGCGGGCGTCACGGCTCCGGCCGGCAAGCGCATGGGTCACGCAGGCGCGCTGATTTCGGGCGGTGCGGATACGGCCGATGCCAAGCTGGAAATCATGGAAGCATGCGGTATCACCGTCACGAAGAACCCGTCGGAAATGGCGCGTCTGTTGAAGGCGATGCTTTAAAGCGTTTAAGGAACGGCCGATCGACAGAAAGCGCAGGGCTTTGCTATGCTTGCGTAAGCCTTTCGTAACACGTCGGTTCTAAAAGCGGGGGAGCTCAGGCTTCCCCGCTTTTTTTATTGCACGTGCTTTCTGTCGCTGTCGTTCACCGGTTTCTTCATGCTCGAATTTTTCGCCACGCTCCATTGGGGCGCTGTTCTTCAGATCATCGTCATCGATATCCTGCTTGGCGGCGATAACGCCGTCGTCATCGCGCTCGCCTGCCGCAACTTGCCGGCGCAGCAACGCACGCGCGGCGTGCTGTTCGGCACGCTCGGCGCGATCGTGCTGCGGGTCGCGCTGATCGCGTTCGCCGTGCGTGCTGCTCGATATTCCGTTCCTCAAGTTCGTCGGCGGCCTGATGCTGTTGTGGATCGGCGTGAAGCTGATGATGCCGGATCACAGCGACCCGAACGTCAAGCCGTCCGACCAGCTTTGGGCGGCGGTCAAGACGATCATCGTGGCCGACGCCGTGATGAGCCTCGACAACGTGATCGCGGTGGCCGGCGCGGCCGAAGCGGCCGATCCGCAGCATCGGCTCGCGCTGGTTATCTTCGGCTTGCTCGTGAGCATTCCGCTGATCGTGTGGGGCAGCACGCTGGTGCTGAAGCTGCTCGACAAGTTCCCGATCGTGATTGCGCTCGGCGCCGGTTTGCTCGGGTGGATCGCGGGCGGGCTGATCATCGACGATCCGTTCATCGACCGCTGGCCCGCGCTGAATGTGCCGAGCGCCGAGTACGCCGCGCGACGTGGCGGGCGCGCTGCTGGTGCTGGCCCTCGGCTGGTATTTCCGCCGGCGCGTGCAGGCGGCGGAATCGAAGGCCGCGCATTGATTTCGCGCTGACGCGTTGGCCGTTTGGCTGACTGCCGAGGCCGCGTTGGACTCAATAAGATCGAAGCGTCTGGATTGCATCACGCAACCAGGCGCTTCGTCCTTTCAGGAGTTCAGCGATGACAGTAGCGGTGTGCGGGTTCAAGAGCGTAAGTAGCGGCAAGGCGTGGTTTCGAAGACTGCGTCGACGCGCGGCAAGACAAAGCGCTTCGGGTTGGGTTTTACGCTGATCGAGTTGATGATCGTGCTGGCGATTGTCGGCGTGGTCGCGGCGTATGCCATTCCGGCTTATCAGGATTATCTGGCGCGTAGCCGGGTGGGCGAGGGGTTGTCGCTGGCGTCGTCGGCGCGGCTCGCGGTGGCCGAAAATGCCGCGAGCGGGTCCGATCTGGGCGGCGGATATTCGTCGCCGCCGGGAACGCGCAACGTGGAGTCGATTCACGTCGACGACGACAACGGCCAGATCACGATCGCGTTTCCACGCGCGTGGCGCCGGCAGGCACGAACACGCTCGTGCTCGTGCCGTCCACGCCCGACAACGCCGAGACGCCGACCGCGCGAACCGTGCTGACGAAGGGCTCGGTTCAGGCTGGATCGATTACGTGGGAATGCTTCGCGGCGACGAAAACGGCGTCGTCCTTGCCGGCGCCGGGCGCAGGTCCGTCGCCTTCCGAAGCGCCGACGTTGCCACCCAATCTCGCGCCGCCTGAATGCCGCGCTTAAGGGCCTGAAGCGGGATTGAGGGTCTGAAAGGCTGGCCGCATGAAATCGTAATCGCGATGATCGAGGGCGATCGAGGCGAAGCGAGCCTGCAGAATTGCGGACAGCCTCGGCGTTTCGTCGAAAGCACCACGGAATTTTCACGAATGACGGTGATTTCGGCGCATTTCATGCCAGCCGCCGCACAGCATGAGTAATTTTTTGTATAGTGCGCCGGTTGCCGACGTTCCCGACCCCCCATGCCTTCAAACATCGCGCGCTACCTTTCTCTTGCCTGTCCTCTGCCTGGCATTGACGATCCCGTACGCGGTCGTCAACCACACGTATCCCATTCCGACCTTCTACGCGGAGTTCAGCGCGCTTGGACTGTTCCTCGCGCTCGGCGGCGCGGTGGCGCTGATCGTGCGTGTGTCCGAGCCGCGCGTGCCGTTCGCGACGCCGGTGATCGCGTTGATGCCGCTCGTGCTCGGCTTGCTGCTCGTCGCGCAGACGGTGGTGTTGCCGGTCGCGCAGCCATCGATGAACTGGCTCGGCGGCGGCTATCTGCTGGCATCGTTCATCGCGGTGCATACGGGTTATGGCTTCGTGCGCGCGGGCCTTGGCGAGAAGGCGTTGCGCTGGAGCGCGGCGGCGCTGATTGTCGGCGGGCTGTTTGCGGTGTTTTGCCAGGTCGTGCAGCTGTTCCATATGGAAGCGAAGTTTTCACCGTTCGTGGTGGCCTACAACGTCGCAGTCGAACGGCGGCCATTCGGCAATATGGCGCAGGCGAATCACCTTGCCACCTACATTGCATTCGCGACGGCGGGCGCGCTGTATCTGGTGCAGACGCGACGGCTGCCGGTGATCGCGTGGTTTGTGTTGTCGACCATATTTTCGACGGGGCTCGCGCTGACCGTATCGCGCGGACCGTGGTTGCAGATGGGCGTGATCGTTGTCGCGGGTTTCTGGATGGCGTTCATTCAAGGGCGCCCGAAAGCAGTCGATGACCTGGATGCGCCCGCGAGCGGCGCGGCTCGAAGCAAAACGCGCGCATGGCTGATTCCGGCTGTGCTGCTCGTATTGTTCTTTGCTGTGAACGCCGCAATTCGCTGGGCGAACGTGCGTTATCAGCTCGAGCTGGGCCAATCGGCGGCGGAGCGGATGCAGGACGCCAATCAGATCGCGCCTCGGCTCGCGCTCTGGAAATATGGCTGGACCATGTTCCTCACGCATCCGTTGCTGGGTGTTGGCTGGGGTGAGTTTCCGCTGCATCAGTTCGAGTTCGTGCGGGAACTGGGCGGAGTGGAGATCGCGAACAATTCGCACGATATCTTCATCGACTTGCTCGCGAAAACGGGTCTGCTCGGCTTGGCGATTGTGCTGTTCAGCGTGGTGAGCTGGCTCGTGCGCGTGCTGCGCGTGCCGCATACGCCAGCGCGGATCTTCGCGCTCGCGTTGCTGGGCGTGTTGATGATGCATGCGCTGGTCGAATATCCGCAGCAGTACATGTTTTACCTGATGCCCGCGATGCTGATCTTCGGCTTGCTCGAGACGCGGCCATTGCGCCTGGTTTCGCGCTCGTTCTCTTATGGGCTTTACGTGGTCCTGGTGGCGGCCGGGCTGGCGTCGCTGTATCCGGTCTTGCGCGACTACAACCGCGCGGAAGTGCTGTATTACGGCGCGCGGCCGGCTGAGCAATATGCCGCGGATCCGTCGTTCCTGTTCCGCGCCTGGGGCGAATACGGCGCAGCGACACTGCTGCCCATGAACGCTCAGAACCTTGCCAGCAAGCTCGAATTGCATCGGCAAGCGATTGCGCTGCTGCCGGGGGAAACCGTGTTGCGCCGATATGCAGTGTTGCAGGCGTTAGCCGGACAGACGCAGGACGCGCTCGATACCATGGCGAGGCTGATGATTTTTTCCATGGAGTTGCACGACTGGCCGACGCAACTGGCATCGGTGTATCAATCACTCGATGAGCAGGGCAAACCGGTGGCGGGGTTCAAGGCGGAGTTGGTAAAGTTGTATGGCGTGCCGCCGGTGCAAAAGCAGGACAGCGATGATGATGACGATGGAGCTGACGCGGATTGAGAGGGCGCGTCAGGCCCTGGAAATTGCCGCCTCGTTGTTCGCGTTTTCCAGCTCGCAAAGCGATTTGCGGAGCAAGTGGATCCAAATAAAAAAGGCCGTTCCATCGCAATTGGAACGGCCTTTGTTTTTTGCTGTTCATGCGCCAAATCGATACCGGCGACTGCATGAACGTGTTTTTGACTACACCTCCGCCACCCAATCCCCCGATTTCCCCCCGTGCTTTTCCATCACCCGCACGTTATTAATAGTCATCCCGCGATCCACCGCTTTGCACATGTCATAAACGGTCAGCAGTCCGACCTGCACGGCCGTCAGCGCTTCCATCTCCACGCCCGTGCGCCCGACCGTTTCCACGCGCACTTCGCAATGCACGCCGGGCAGGGTTTCATCGATGGAAAAGTCCACCGCCACTCGCGTCAGCGCCAGCGGATGGCATAGCGGGATCAGATCCGACGTTCGCTTCGCACCCTGGATAGCCGCAATCCGCGCCACTCCAAGCACATCGCCTTTTTTCGCCTTGCCGTCGCGGATCAGCGCGAGCGTGGCGGGCAGCATCGCGATCGAACCGCGCGCGATGGCTATGCGGCGAGTCTCGCTTTTGTCGCCGACATCGACCATGTGCGCTTCGCCAGAAGCATCGAAATGTGTAAGTCCGGACATAAACTCTCCTTGCAACGGGCGCTTATCATAACAGCGGCACGCGGGTGGCCCAGGCGCGCTCACGCTGCTACGATAAGCCTTACAAGACATTTCCGCGTTCCGTTCGCCGCAATTTTTCCAGCCGATGGCGGATCGTCGCCGAGGCAACCGTATAGCAAGAATTTGCCATGCGTCCAAACCGTTTGATTGCCGCCGTGTTGTGCCTGACCGTGGCCCTGCCGCCGGGCGTGTTCGCGCAAGCGGGAGCGGTTTCCAATGAGCAAGTAAGTATGCCGCCGCTATCGTCGGCGGGAAACCCCTCCGCTTCACTGACAACCCCCACCGCCAGCATCGATCCCAACGTCTTCGGTCTCTACGGCGGCGCCGAATCCCGTTTCGCCAATCGCCCGGGTGAAAAGTCGGGCCTCCAGGCGTCGATGAACGCGCTTCAGCTCCCCGATCTCGGCGATGGTTCCGGCGGCACGCTCACCCCGCAAGCCGAGCGGCGGCTTGGCGAGCGCCTGATGCGCGATCTGCGCCGCGACCCCGATTACCTCGATGACTGGCTGATCCGCGACTACCTGAACTCCATCGCGGCGCGGCTTTCGAGGGCGGCGGAGACGCAATATATCGGTGGCTATCTGCCGGATTTCGACCTCTTTCCCGTTCGCGATCCGCAGATCAACGCGTTCTCGATGCCCGGTGGGTTTATCGGCGTGAACACGGGGCTGATTGCGACGACCCAGACGGAATCGGAGCTGGCATCGGTGATCGGACACGAGATGGGGCACGTGCTGCAGCGGCACATCGCTCGCATGATGAGCACGAGCGAGCGCAGCAGTTATGCGGCGCTCGCGGCCATGCTGTTCGGCGTGCTGGCCGGCGTGGTGGCGCATAGCGGCGATCTGGGCATGGGCATCGCGATGGGCGGGCAGGCATTCGCGCTCGACAGCCAGTTGCGCTTTTCGCGCGCGGCGGAACACGAAGCGGACCGCGTCGGCTTCCAGATGCTGAGCGCGGCCGGCTACGATCCGTACGCAATGGTCGCTTTTTTTGCCCGCCTCGACCGGACCGCGATGGGCGAAAACGGCCTGCCGCCGTATCTGCGCACGCATCCGCTAACCGGCGAGCGCATGGCCGATATGGAGGACCGGGCGCGTCGCGTGCCGTATCGGCAACCGCGCCAGGACTCGGAATATGGTTTTGTGCGGGCGCGGGCGCGCGTGCTGCAGGTGAATTCGGCGACTGAATATCGCGATATCGCCAGCCGCTTGCGCACGGAAATCGATGAACAGACGGCGCTGAACGTGGCCGCGAACTGGTATGGGATTGCGCTCGCTCAGACGTTGCTGCGGGATTACGGCGCCGCGAATGCCGCGCTTGCCGAGGCACGGCGGGCGTTCAGTGAAAGTTCGGCGCAAACCGATTCGAAAGAGCCGAAAGCATCGGTACCGGCGGCGCGTTCCGAGCGCGTGGTCACTAAGGCCGCGCCCTCGAGCATCGCCAATAACGCAAGCCACGCGCACACTGCCGCGATTCCTTCATCGGCTAACGGCCAATCCGTATCAATCGATGTCGCGTCGCCTGCCAGCGCCGCGCTCGCATCGCTGAACGCTTCGAAAGCGCCGCTCAATGTCGTGGACCTTGCCCCGATCGTCGTTACACCCCGGCCGCTTCGCAGTTCCCCGAGCCTCGATGTCCTCGCCGCCGAGATCGCGCGCCTGTCGGGTCACGACGACGAAGCCGTGCATCTCGCCGATATCGCGCAGCAGCGCTGGCCCGCGTCCCACGCTGCTATCGAGGCGCATTTGCAGGCGCTTTTGTCCGCGCATCGTTTTGTGGAAGCCCAGGCGCTGGCGCGCCGCGAAACCCGCGCCGATCCGACGCAGCCGGACTGGTGGCGATATCTCGCGCAGGCGAGTGTCGGCGCGAACGACCCGATGCAGCAACATCGCGCGATGGCCGAGAAGCTTGCGCTCGATGGCGCGTGGCCATCGGCGATCCGGCAATTGGAGGCCGCACGCGACCTGAAGAGCGCGAGTTTCTACGATTTATCGACGATATCCGCGCGCATGCACGACTTCGAGACGAGCTACAAGGAAGAGCGCCAGATGGAGAAGGGCGACAGCTAGGCGGTTTGCATTACGAAGCGTCGGCTGCCGCTTTCGACGCCGGACTTGCGATAAATCCAAACCGCTGCGCCACGTCACCTCGCGCTATGCGCAGCAACTTGAGATCGACGGTCGGGGAGAAATGGAAGACGCCGCCGGCATCGTCGAGTTCGGCGTGCGTCGAGAAGAGATCGAGATCGTGATCGTGCAACGCGGCCATGCGTGGCGGGTGGTTCGAGTCCGAGAAAAGCACGCTGCCCTCATCATCAAGCCACGCCTCCGATGGTTCAAAGCGCGCGCCGGCGTGATCAGTCAGCGTCAGCGCGCCATCGATTTCGGCCAGCCGCACGATCCACGGCGTATAACCCAGCTCCACGTACACGCGCTGCGGGCCGTTCTGAAAGAACCACTGACCGTCGGCATCGGCGGCGTAATTGCGGTTGATGAAGCCCAGCAGCGCCTCGTGCCGGATGATATCGCCGGGAAGTCCGGCTGCTTGCGTGGCGTCGTCGCGCATGCGCCACTGGCCGCGCCGGTCGAGCAGCAGCCAGCCGGTGCAATGCGGAACGTTCGGCCATTTGGCCAGCGCTTGTTTGACGATTTCATCCATGATTGTCGGCATCCATTGGGTGCGGCGCGGGCTTTTCCTGCCGCACATGCGTTTGCAAATAGCCGAAAACCCGCTGCGACAACCAGTCGATACGACCCGGAAACGGCCCGGTCATAAAGCCGACATGGCCGCCATGCGCGGGTTGATCGAGCGTAACGGCCGCCGATACCTCCGCCGCCGATGGCAGCACGCGCCCAGGCAGGAACGGATCGTTGCGGGCGTTCAGCAGCAGCGTCGGAAGCGCAATGCGCGGCAAATGCGGCCGCGTGGTGGCGCGCGTCCAGTAGTCGTCGGTATCGCGGAAACCGTGCAGGGGCGCGGTAACGGCGTTATCGAAGGCATGCATGGTGCGGGCGGCGAGCATGGCGTCGCGGTCGAACAGGCCGGGATACTGGTCGAGTTTCGCCAGCGCCTTGCGCTTGAGCGTCTTGAGGAAGCTGCGCGTGTAGACCATGCCGAAACCCTGCGATATCGCGTGGCCGCCGGCGTGGACATCGAGCGGCGCGGAGATCGCGGCGGCGGCATCGAGGATGGTGGCGGCGTCCTGTTCCTGCGCGCACAGCCAGCGCAACAGCACGTTGCCGCCCAGCGATACCCCCGCGGCGACGATCGGCCCGGGGTGCTGCGCCTTCAGCCGACGCAAGACCCAGTCGACTTCGGCGCTATCGGCGAGATGGTAGAAGCGCGGCAGGAGGTTCATGCGAGCCGCTGCAACTGCGGAAATGCGGCACGACGCCGTGCCAGCCGCGCGCTTTCGCTTCGGCCATCAGGACACGCGCGTAATGGGAATCGGAGCTGCCTTCGAGACCGTGGAAAAGCACGAAAAGCGGGGCGTCTGGAGCGGGAGCATTCGATCCGGCTTGCCGAATATCTCCGCGTGCAGGATCGGCCTGAACCACGGCATCGGCGCCATACGACACCCAGTCGAGATCGATGAAATCACCATCCGGCGTGGTCCACCGCTCTCGCCGATACCCAACCGTCGGCCGGTGCCCGAACAACGCCGGCACGATGGTCTGCGCATGCGCGGTGGGCAACCATCGCGGCGCCCGATACAACAAGTCGATCAGCGGCTCGTTGAGTGCTCCAAGCGCAGAGAGAGGATCCAGCGAAGAATTGCGCGCTGGACCAGGAGGGATCAGATGATCAGAGTCGCGTTTCATGGCGCGGTTTCAAACACGATGCGAACAGGTGCCGACCAGTCCGTCGACAGGCATGAACGAGCAGCCGCCAAGCCGCGGGCGCCAGCCCACTCGCCCAGCGTACGCGCAAAACCCGATGTCAATGCAGCGGACCTTGCCCGTGTCGCATTTTCGCCGCAATCTGGCCCGCGGCTTCGTCTGGCATCGCACTAGCGTGGATATGCGCGATGCGCCATTCCCCACGTTCGTGGACCATTACGTAGGTGCTGAAAACCATGGAGGGCGTGCTGCCTGGCTCGGCTGGACTGATGCGCTTCGGCGATGGCGTAGACCACGGTGCCGAGACTGTCGTAGACGCGGATATCGAGTGGCTCGACCGTGACCGGCGCGGTTCCCGAGTTGCGTGGCAAGGCCCGCGCGAATGCTGTCCAGGCCGTGCAGGTGCGAGCCGTCCGCACAGATGAAGGTGGCGAATTCCTCGTCGATCCACAGCGCCATCACGCTGTCGATATTGCCCTCCGCGACGGCCTGGTAGTAGGCGTTGAGGGTATCGGCGGCGGCTTCGAAGAGGCGGGCAAAACGTGGCATGGCTAGTGGGTCTCTAACGGTCGGTGCACGGCGCCCGATGCTTTTCGGACAGCGAGCGCCACGGTTCGGTCAAGTTTCAAAAGCATGCCCCCGCTCGGGTGGCATTGGCATGTCAGCGCCCGCAGGCAGGACGCCGACACGGCGCCGATGGTCCTGGCGGTTGAAGTTGTCCGTCTTCGGTTGTCCTTCTTCGGTGTCCTCCGAACGCCGACTTCGGCAAACCGCTTCATGCCGCTGCGTCAGCAACATGCCGCGCAGATCGCCGAAAACCTGCTCGGCGCCGAGTTCGCGCAGGCAGTTCAGATGCCCCAGCGGACACTCGCGCGCAAAGCACGGACTGCATTCGAGGTGCAGCCATTGTACCTTTGCGAGATCGGACAGGGGCGGCGTGTGGCGCGGGTCGGTCGAGCCGAACACGGCCACCAGCGGGCGGCGCAGCGCGGCGGCGACGTGCATCAGGCCGGAATCGTTGGTGACCACGGCGCTCGCACGCGAGATCAGCGCGCAGGCCTCGCCGAGCGAAGTCTGGCCGCACAGGTTGCGCACGTTCGGCGCGCGGTCGGCGATGGCCTGCGCGAGCGGCGCGTCTTTCGGCGAGCCGAGCGCGACGATCCGCGCATACGGAAACGACTGCGCGATGAACTGCGCAAGCGCCGCGAAATGCTCCGGCGGCCAGCGTTTCGCCGGACCGTATTCCGCGCCGGGGCAGAACACGACGAGCGGCGCGCGCGTATCGAGATTGAAGCGGGTCGAGACGCGTGCGGCTTCGTTCAGGTCGGCATCGAGTCGCGGCACGGGCATGGGAACCGTGGCGTTTTCCTGCAGCCACGGCAGCTTCGCGCCCGGCGCGTAGGCGAGGGCGGCGTATTGGCCGACCATCGGCGGACGCTCGTCCTTGGCGGGATTCGCGTGCCGCACGTTAAGCAGGCCATAGCGGCTTTCGCCCGTATAGCCGATGCGCAGATTGATGCCCGCCATCCACGGAATCAGCGCCGACTTCAGCGAGTTCGGCAGCACGTAGGCGGCGTCGTAACCGACGTCGCGCAGATCGCTCGCGAGTTGCCAGCGGCGCAGCATCTGCAGCTTGCCGTGGGCGAGATCGGTGGCGTAGACGTCGTGGATCTCGGGCATGCGTTCGAGCACGGGCGCGACCCAGGCGGGCGCGACGGCATCGATGACGATGCGCGGATGCAGTTTCTTCGAGCAGCGAAAACAGCGGCTGCGCCATCAATGCGTCACCGATCCAGTTCGGTGCGATAACCAACGCGCGACGCATCTGATGTAAGTTCCGATCTCGAAAATGACGCAGCTCACGCTATTGAGGCGTGGCGCTGGTCGTTGCAAATGGGATGTTGGCGCCCGACACACAGCGTGTCCGGCGTCGAGAGGCGAAGTGCCGTGCTGTTTCAGTTCACCGGCACGGCATCGCTAGTGGCCGCGAGAACCAGATGGCGGACTCGGATCAGCGACTTCGAACCGCCACTTGCCCGCGAAGACGAAGACTCAATGACCCTTGATCGTTTCGCCGTCTTTCAGCTTGTAGCGCGTGCCGCAATACGGGCAGCGCGCTTCGCCGTGGGAGATATCGAGGAAAACGCGCGGATGCGTGCTCCAGCGCGGCATGTTGGGGTTCGGGCAGAACGCCGGCACATCTTTCGCCGACAACTGGACCAGCGGCATTTCCTTCAGTTCGCTCATGAGCAATCTCGTTCGTTCGTATGTCTGGGGACGCGGTGAGCGGGTTTTCGACTCGACAACCCGATTCACCGCTGTACGTCACGTCAGCTTACTTGACCGTCGCAAGCCAATCGGCGTACTTCTCGTTCTTGCCGCTCACGATATCGAAGAATGCGCTTTGCAGCTTTTCCGTGATCGGGCCGCGCTTGCCTTCGCCGATGGTGCGGTTGTCCAGCTCGCGGATCGGCGTGACTTCAGCGGCCGTGCCGGTGAAGAACGCTTCGTCGCAGGTGTAGACCTCGTCGCGGGTGATGCGCTTTTCGATCACCGGAATGCCGAAGTCGCGCGCGAGCGTGATGACCGTGTCGCGCGTGATGCCGTCGAGGCACGACGCCAGATCCGGCGTGTACAGCTTGCCGTTGTTCACCAGGAAGAAGTTTTCGCCGGAGCCTTCCGACACGTAGCCGTCGACGTCGAGCAGCAACGCTTCGTCGTAACCGTCGGTGATGGCTTCCTGATTCGCGAGAATCGAGTTCACGTACCAGCCGGACGCCTTGGCGCGCACCATCGAAACATTCACGTGATGGCGCGTGAACGACGACGTTTTCACGCGGATGCCCTTCGCCAGGCCGTCGTCGCCGAGATAGGCGCCCCACGGCCATGCGGCGATAGCGACGTGAATGGTGTTGCCCTTCGCCGATACCCCCAGTTTCTCCGATCCCACCCAGATGATCGGCCGGATGTAGCAGGATTCCAGCTTGTTCACCGACACCACTTCGAGCTGGGCAGCTTCGAGCGTGGCGTGGTCGAACGGAACGACCATCTGGAAGATCTTGGCGGAGTTGAGCAGGCGCTTGGTGTGGTCCTTCAGGCGAAAGATCGACGTGCCGCTGCCGGTTTTGTAGGCGCGCACGCCTTCAAAAACGCCCATGCCGTAGTGCAGCGTGTGGGTCAGCACGTGGATGTTGGCGTCGCGCCAGTCGATCAGCTTGCCATCCATCCAGATCTTGCCGTCGCGGTCGGCCATTGACATACGATTCTCCTGGCGAGTTGTGGGGTCGTTGTGACGGGCCGCCGGCTTGCCGATCCATGTACCGATGTACGTCTGGCGCCGAATTCCTGGCCGCGGCGTTTGTCCTGGGACAGTGCGCGGGGACCGGGATTTCAGCGCGAAACCGGCATGCGACCGGGCGGCCAAAGACCGTCATTTTAGCGTCTTTTCGATTAAAAAATGGGCGCGCTGAGCCATTTGGCGCCTTTCACGACGCTATAATTCGCCTTTCGCGGCCCCGCGGTGCGCCGTTGCGCGCTCCAAACTGCGGTTAAATCGCGGTTCGACGGCAAGTTCTGAGGGCGCTGGAAACATCGCAATCGGCTCGGTTCGTTGCGCGAACCGTCCGCACCGATTTCCGCCGCCGCCCATCCTTACAGCAACCGCGACCCGCCAATCTCCATGCTCGACCGGCTGTCAGACCTCGATCGACGCGCATTTCTCGATGGCGTCAAAACCCTCTCTCCGGCTGTTCCAGCCACGCTCTCGTGGGGTCTCGTCACCGGCATCGCGATGGCCAAGTCCGTGCTCACCGTGCCGCAGGCGCTCGGCATGTCGCTCGCTGTGTACGCGGGGTCGTCGCAACTCGCTGTTCTGCCGCTGTTTGCCGCCAGATTGCCGCTCTGGACCATCCTGCTGACCGCCGCGATGGTCAACTTGCGCTTCGTGATTTTCAGCGCGGGTCTCGCGCCGCATTTCGCCTATTTGCCGTTGCGACGGCGGCTGGTGCTCGGCTATTTCAACGGCGACATCATTTACCTGATGTTCCAGAAGCGCAATTTCCCGATCGGCTATCAGCCCGGGAAGGAGGCGTTCTTCTGGGGCATGGCAGTGACGAGCTGGTCCGCGTGGCAAGTGTCGTCCATCGTGGGAATTCTTCTCGCCAGCCTTTTCCCGGATAGCTGGGGCCTCGAACTCGCCGGCACGCTGGCGCTGATTCCGTTGATCGTGTCGGCTATTGCGACGCGCTCGACGCTCGCGGCCGTCGGCGTGGCGAGCGTGATTGCGCTGGTCGCGCTGGATTTGCCGTATCGGCTTTCGTTGCCGCTGGCGGTTGCGGCGGCATTGTTGGCGGGAACGTTCGCGGATGTTATCGCCGAGAAAGCGGGCGGGCGGAGCAAGAAGGGTCGCGAGCAAACTCGGCCGCTTCCTCTCGACGATCCGGCAACTGCACCCCCGAATCCCGCCATCAATACCAAGCGCGTCGATCCGAAAAACACCCGGAGCGTCCGGTGAGCGCCGCGCAAGTCTGGCTCGCGATTGCCGGCATGGGCCTGATCACCGGCATCACGCGCGCGTTGTTCCTGATGGGCGGCGAACGCATGATCCTGCCCGAACGCGTGCAGCGCGCGCTGCGCTACGCGCCGGCGGCGGCGCTAGTCGCGGTCGTGGTGCCCGACTTGCTCGCCACGCCGAACGGCCTCTCCATCGCCTTCTCGAATCACGCGCTCTACGCGTCGCTGTGCGGCCTCGCGTGGTTTCTGTGGCGGCGGGGAATGCTCGGGACGATCGTCGTGGGGATGGTCGTCTTTACCGCGTTGCGCCTGTTTGCCTGACGCGTGTTTTGTTGTGGCGCAATATAGATAGGACCGCAAAGTCATGTTTTCCGAATCCCCGGGATTTGCGTTTCCCGTATTAGGCGGGCATGGGTATCGGTTAAAATGGCGGTCCCGCTGTCGTATCGAATGAGGTCGAACGTGTATCCGGCAGTCACCGCACACCAGCTTCACTCGCTCAATTCTTCGCTGCAACGCTTCGCCGCCTTGACGCTCATGGCGCAGGCGAAAGCGGTTGCGCGGCTCGTTTTTTCGTCTCCTGATGGCTTGACGATGCGTCGTGCTCCTTCGCGTCGGCAAGCCGCTTCAATTTCCCCGTAGTGCTCCGTGCGCCTGCAGGCTCGAACCAGAGCCCGCGGATTCCATCGGCTCGAACCGCTTTCCAATCACCCGCTCACGCGCTGACTCCCATGACGAAAGTACTGCGTTTCACCGATCTGATCGCCGAAGGCAAAGTGTCCGGCAAACGTGTTTTCATCCGTGCCGATCTCAACGTCCCGCAGGACGACCAGGGCAACATCACCGAAGACACGCGCGTGCGCGCCTCGGTGCCGGCCATTCAGCAAGCACTCGCGGCAGGCGCGGCTGTGATGGTCACGTCGCATCTCGGCCGGCCGACGGAAGGGCAGTTCAAGCCGGAGGATTCGCTGGCGCCGGTGGCCAAGCGTCTAGGCGAATTGCTCGGCCGTGACGTGCCGCTGATCGCCGATTGGGTCGATGGCGTTCAAGTTCAGCCGGGCCAGGTCGTGCTGCTGGAAAATTGCCGCTGCAACAAGGGTGAGAAGAAGAACGACGACGCCTTGTCACAGAAGCTTGCCAAACTCTGCGATATCTACGTGAACGATGCGTTCGGCACGGCGCATCGCGCGGAAGCGACCACACACGGCATCGCGAAATATGCGCCTGTGGCGTGCGCGGGCCCGCTGCTCGCCGCCGAACTCGATGCATTGGGCAAGGCGCTCGGCGAGCCGAAGCGCCCGCTGGTCGCTATCGTGGCGGGATCGAAGGTATCGACGAAGCTCACCATCCTCAAGTCGCTGGCGGAAAAAGTGGACCAGTTGATCGTGGGCGGCGGGATTGCCAATACGTTCATGCTCGCGTCGGGTTTGAAGATCGGCAAGTCGCTGGCGGAGAAGGATCTCATCGATGAAGCCAAGACCATCATCAGCGAAGCGCGGGCTCGGGGTGCATCGGTGCCAATTCCGAGCGACGTCGTGACTGCGAAGGAATTCGCCGCGACCGCGAAGGCCGAGACGAAAGCCGTCGATCAAGTGCAGGACGACGACCTGATCCTCGATATCGGCCCGGACACCGCCAAGGCGCTTGCCGCGCAGTTGGAGAAGGCCGGCACGATTGTTTGGAACGGCCCGGTCGGCGTGTTCGAGTTCGATCAGTTCGGCAACGGCACGAAGACGCTCGCGGACGCGATCGCGAACTCATCGGCGTTTTCGATTGCGGGCGGCGGCGACACGCTTGCGGCCATCCAGAAATACGGCATCCACGACAAGATCTCTTACATCTCGACCGGCGGCGGCGCGTTCCTTGAGTTTCTGGAAGGCAAGACGCTGCCGGCGGTGGAAGTGCTCGAATCGCGGGCCTGAGCCGATGACGCGCGCCACGTCGAAGAGCGATCGTCCTGTGTCTGTAACGGAAACAGAAGAGTTGGCTGCTGACGCTGGTTTGCCAGTGGCCGACGGGATTGAACCCGAAGTTGAATCCGGCCGAGAGGTTGAGACGAAGGCGGACGCCAAGTCCGGCGCCGCTCGCGCCTCCGGCAAATCGAAGCGATCCGCCGCCATGCCCTCGCGGGGTGGCGCGGATCTTACGCAGGAAACGGCGGTCATGATTGGCGGCGCGGGTGCGTCGCTGATTCCGGGCGCCGGCCAGACATCGAATACTCATCAAAAAGCGACGCCGGCCCGAGCCGGCGCGCGTCCGCAGGCGGAGACAGAGTCATCCCCGTCGGCACACCGAACTCGCAGCGCTGTTTCAGGCGATACCACCCAGACGAGGAGTTCCATGCATCGCGCCACAAAGATTGTTGCCACTATCGGCCCCGCTTCCAGTTCCCCCGAAATCCTGCTGCAAATGATGCAGGCAGGACTTGACGTAGTCCGCTTCAACTTCTCCCACGGCACCGCCGACGACCATCGCCAGCGCGCGCAATACGTTCGCGATGCCGCCCGTCAATGCGGCCGCGAAGTCGCGCTGATGGCCGACCTGCAAGGCCCGAAGATTCGGGTGGGCAAGTTCGAGAACGGCAAGGTCACGCTGATCGCGGGCAACTCGTTCATCCTCGATGCCCGCTGCCCGATGGGCAACGACGAACGCGTCGGCCTGGACTATCCGGATCTGCCGCGCGACCTGCGCGCGGGTGATGTGCTGTTGCTTAACGACGGACTGATCGTGCTCGACGTTGTCCGCGTGATTGGTGAAGAAATCCATACCACGGTGAAAGTGGGTGGCGATCTCTCGAACAACAAGGGCATCAACCGCCAGGGCGGCGGCCTTACGGCGCCGGCGCTGACTGAAAAGGACATGGAGGACATCAAGACGGCGATGTCGCTTGGTGCGGATTTCGTCGCGGTATCGTTTCCGAAGAACGCCACCGACATGGAGATGGCGCGGCAACTGGCGAACATCGCGGGTGCGCCGTATGGCATCAAGCCGAAGATGATCGCGAAGATCGAGCGCGCGGAAGCCATTCCTGCGCTGCAAGGCATTCTCGATGCCTCCGACGGCATCATGGTCGCGCGTGGCGACCTGGCCGTGGAAGTGGGCAACGCGGCTGTGCCGGCGCTGCAAAAACGCATGATCCGCATGGCGCGCGAGTCGAACAAGTTCGTGATCACCGCCACGCAGATGATGGAATCGATGATCTACGCGCCGGTTCCCACTCGCGCTGAAGTCTCCGATGTGGCCAACGCCGTGCTTGATGGCACCGATGCCGTGATGTTGTCGGCGGAAACGGCTGCCGGAAAATATCCGGTGACGACCATTGAGACGATGGCGGCGATTTGCCTGGAAGCCGAGAAATCGGAGCAGAGCGAGCTAGACAAGGATTTCCTTGACCGGACGTTCACGCGAATCGACCAGTCCATTGCGATGGGTGCATTGTTCACGGCTTATCACTTGGGCGCGAAGGCGATTGTTGCGTTGACTGAGTCGGGCGCGACTGCGCTTTGGATGTCGCGGCATTGGTCGCATGTGCCGATTTTCGCGTTGACGCCGCGGGTTGGAAGTGAGCGGACGATGGCGTTATATCGGAATGTTACGTCGTTGCACCTGGATACCAATAGCGATCGCGATATTGCGCTTCAGCAGGCGCTGGAGGTGGTTGTGTCGAAGGGGTACGCCGCGCGTGGCGATATGGTGGTGTTGACTGTCGGCGAGCCGATGGGGCAGGCGGGCGGCACTAACGCGATGAAAATAGTCAGGGTGGGGGATCCGTTTTAGGGTCGCTGGCGCTTGGGGCGGGGAGGTGTGGGGTTGGGGCAGTGTCAGGGGTGGGGCCGGGTTGGTGCTGCTGACGTTAGCGCGGGTTTAATTCTGGCTATATTTTTTGCAGCTATTAGCCACTGTGCGTGGCGGCAGGTCGGCCTGGGACCGCTGGGCTGAGTAGGTGCCGGGTTGTTGCTGCTCACGTTAGCTCGGGTTGTATGTTGACTAATTTTTTTATCACTATTAGCCACTGTCCGTGGCGGGACTTCATTTCTTTGTCCAACGGCGACAAAGAAACGAAGCAAAGAAAACGCCTTCCCACAATCTATATTAAGTGTCCCCAGCGTGCAGACCACTGCTTTTGGTTCCCCCGTAGCACGGTGCTCGCAAAACCACGGACACTTGAAACCCTCCTTCTCGCGAATCCTGACATCCCCACGCTTCGCCACCAGTGCTCTCGGGCTAGATCGGAGCACCCATAGACCGGTAGGGCCTCACCCTTGTTCGAGGTTGGCGAAGCTATTCGGTGCGTAGTGATTTCCGGCGATCTCAGGCGCGGTGATTCGCGCGTAGCGCGATGTAGTTCATCATTTTCTTGGTGCTTCGGTGCTTCGGTGCTTCGGTGCTTCGGTGCTTCGGTGCTTCGGTGCCTCAGTGCACTGGTACATAGACGTATGGCCGGGCAGATCTGGGGGTCATCGATCTTGCCCGAGAGCACTGGTGGCGAAGCGTGGGGATGTAGGGATTCGCGAGAAGGAGGGTTTCAAGTGTCCGTGGTTTTGCGAGCACCGTTCTACGCGGGAACCAAAAGCAGTGGTCTGCACGCTGGGGACACTTAATACAGATTGTGGGGAGGCGTTTTCTTTGCTTCGTTTCTTTGTCGCCGTTGGACAAAGAAATGAAGTCCCGCCACGGACAGTGGCTAATAGTGATAAAAAATATAGCCAACATTGAACCCGAAGTAACGTAAGCAGCAACAACCCGGCATCAACCCCGACCACTAGCCCCGCGCCCAAAACCCCGCCCGAGTGCGAACGCAAACACCCTGCCGCTACGCACAGTGGCCACCACTGAAAAAAAACAGCCAAGACAAATCGCGCACGGGCCTAAGCAACACCCCGCCCAACCCCGCCCGAGTGCGAACGAAAAACCCACGGCGAAAGAATTCGTTCTACCTTAAGGAGTTTCACAAGTGCCTCTCGTATCAATGCGACAACTTCTCGATCACGCAGCGGACCACGGCTATGCGCTTCCGGCATTCAACGTCAACAACCTGGAGCAAGTACAAGCCATCATGGCCGCCGCCGACGAGGTCAACGCGCCCGTCATCATGCAAGCATCCGCCGGCGCGCGGAAATACGCAGGCGAAGCATTCCTGCGCCACCTGATCGAAGCCGCCGTGGAGTCGTACCCGCATATCCCGGTCGTGATGCACCAGGACCACGGCCAATCGCCGGCAGTCTGCATGGCCGCCATCCGCAGCGGCTTCACGAGCGTAATGATGGACGGCTCGCTCGAAGCAGACGGCAAGAGCGTGGCATCGTATGAATACAACGTCGATGTATCGCGCAAAGTGGTCGAAGCAGCGCATTCCATCGGCGTGACGGTGGAGGCGGAACTCGGCGTGCTCGGATCGCTGGAAACCATGAAGGGCGACAAGGAAGACGGCCACGGCGCCGAAGGCACCATGACCCGCGAGCAGCTGCTCACCAACGTCGAACAAGCCGCGGACTTCGTGAAGCAGACACAGTGCGACGCGTTGGCAATTGCTATCGGCACATCGCATGGTGCGTACAAATTCACCAAGAAGCCGACGGGCGATATTCTCGCCATCGAACGCATCAAGGAAATCCACCAACGCATCCCGAACACGCATCTGGTGATGCACGGATCGTCATCGGTGCCGCAGGACCTGCTGGCTGAAATCCGCGAATTCGGCGGCGATATGAAGGAAACCTATGGCGTGCCAGTCGAGGAAATCCAGGAAGGAATTCGTCACGGCGTGCGCAAGGTGAATATCGATACCGACCTGCGTCTGGCAATAACGGGTGCAATTCGCCGCTATTTCGGCGAAAATCCATCGAAATTCGATCCGCGCGATTATCTGAAGCCAGCTCGCGAAGCAGCAAAGAAGGTGTGTCTCGAACGCTATGTGCAGTTCGGCTGCGAAGGGCAGGCAAGCAAGATCAAACCGATCCCGCTCGACAAGATCGCCGAGAAGTACAAGTCGGGCGAATTGGCCCAGATCGTCAAGTGAATAGGTTGTTCTGCGGTTCGGCTCAGGTGTAGTGGTCAGGCAGCCCGGGCTGCGCCGTTCGGCTCAGGTGTGACTGGTGAGGCATGCAACGTTCGTCCCGCGTTGACAGGTTATTCATGCCCAGGCTTACGCGTATTCTTGGTCTGGTTGACGGCCCATTTCGAGATGACCGTCTTTCAGCGGTTTCACGCGAGGCCTTGGCAATAGAATTTAACCAATCCCGAACCGTTCGCCAGACCCGTTTACAATGACGTTCAGTCGCACTTGGCGCCCGGTTTGACGCCGAGCGCCAAACGCACAATGCGCACAATGCGCACAATGAACAAATGAACGCCAAGGCCGGCCCGGCCGCATAACTGGGCCAGCCGACACGAACCGCCGTTCCCGCAATCCTTGGGGAACGGCGTGTTGGTTTTTTCTTTCAGCCAGACGTTGCGGCACTTTTCCGGTAGATGACAATGTCCACCCCACATTCCCCGCTGTACGAATCCACGCTGAAATCGTTGCCCCTGCTCGGGCGCGGCAAGGTCCGCGATAACTACGCAGTCGGTACGGATCAGCTCCTGATCGTGACGACCGACCGTCTGTCCGCGTTCGACGTGATCATGGGCGAGCCGATCCCGAACAAGGGCCGCGTCCTGAACCAGATGGCCGATTTCTGGTTCGCGAAGCTCTCGCATATTGTGCCGAACCACAATACGGGCATCGATCCGGCAACCGTCGTTGCCGCCGATGAAGCCGATCAGGTCAAAGGCCGCGCCGTCGTGGTGAAGCGCCTGGAGCCTATTCTGGTGGAAGCGGTCGTGCGCGGTTATCTGGCCGGCAGCGGCTGGAAGGACTATCAGGCGACGGGTTCGGTCTGCGGCGTGGAATTGCCGCCGGGTCTGCAGAACGCGGAAAAACTGCCCGAGCCGATTTTCACGCCGGCCGCGAAGGCCGAAATGGGCCATCACGACGAAAACATCACCTACGATGAGATGGAACGCCGCATCGGCACGGAACTCTCGGCGACTATCCGCGAGATCTCCATCAAGCTGTACAAGGAAGCGGCCGAATACGCGGCGACGCGCGGCATCATCATCGCGGACACGAAATTCGAATTCGGGCTGGACACGCGCGGCGAACTGTTCCTGATGGACGAAGTGCTGACGGCGGATTCATCGCGATTCTGGCCGGCGGACGACTATAAGGTGGGCACGAACCCGCCATCGTTCGATAAGCAATTCGTGCGCGACTGGCTCGAAACGCAATCGTGGGGCAAAACGCCCCCGGCGCCGAAACTGCCCGACGACGTGATCGCGAAAACGGCCGAGAAGTACGAGGAAGCCCTGCAGCGCTTGACGGGTCAGTCGCTGGCGTAAAGGTTTTTGGGGTGCACGCATTGCACACACATTGCACTGCACCCCGCAACACCCCCGAACAAGGCCGCTAACGACCGGCCCACCCCATAGGAATGCAGCACGATGAGCGAAGTCCAGACCGCCGCCGCGGACCATACGCATGACGCACCGTTGATCGGCGTGTTGATGGGTTCCAGTTCCGACTGGGACGTGATGAAAAACGCGATCTCGATCCTGCAGGAATTCGGCGTGCCCTACGAGGCGAAGGTCATATCCGCGCACCGCATGCCCGACGAAATGTTCGCCTACGCCGAAAGCGCGCGCACGCGCGGGCTGGCTGTGATCATCGCGGGGGCGGGCGGCGCGGCGCATCTGCCGGGCATGCTTGCCGCCAAAACCACCGTGCCGGTGCTGGGCGTGCCGGTATCGAGTAAGTATCTGAAAGGCGTAGATTCCCTGCATTCGATTGTGCAGATGCCCAAGGGCGTGCCGGTCGCGACGTTTGCTATCGGCGAGGCGGGGGCGGCGAACGCGGCGTTGTTCGCGGTCTCCATCCTCGCTGTGACTCAACCTGCCTACGCCGACAAACTCGCCGCATTCCGCTCGCGCCAGAACGACGTGGCGCACGCAATGGTCTTACCGCCGCTCTGAGCGCAGCAGTTTCACGCAACATCTTCGGCCGCGAACGACTCCACACGATGAACGCAAACATCCAGCAACCCAGTTCTCCCATTCAGCCGGGCGCATGGCTCGGCATGATCGGCGGCGGCCAGCTCGGCCGCATGTTCTGTTTCGCCGCGCAATCCATGGGCTATCGCGTGGCGGTCCTCGATCCGGACGAAACGAGTCCGGCAGGTTCCGTCGCCGATAAACACCTGCGCGCCGCCTACAACGACGAAACCGCGCTGACCGAACTCGCGCGCTTGTGCGCGGCGGTATCGACGGAATTTGAGAACGTGCCGGCCGCGAGCCTCGATTTTCTCGCTAAGACCACGTTCGTCAGCCCGGCCGGCCGATGCGTCGCCATTGCGCAGGATCGCGTGGCGGAGAAGCGGTTTATCGCGAGTACGGGTGTGCCGGTGGCGCCGCATGTGGTGATCGAGTCGCCCGAAGCGCTGGCCGCTTTAAGCGATGAACAGATCGCCGCCGTCCTGCCCGGCATCTTGAAGACCGCCCGGCTCGGCTACGACGGTAAAGGGCAGACGAGCGTGCGCAACGTCGATGAAGTGCGCACCGCTTACGGCTCGCTCGCCGGCGTGCCGTGCGTGCTCGAAAAGCGCATGGCGCTGAAGTTTGAGGTGTCCGTGCTGATCGCACGCGCCGGCGATGGCAAATCGGCCGTCTTTCCACTCGCGCAGAACCAGCACGTCGGCGGCATTCTGGCCAAGACCGTCGTGCCCGCGCCCGACGCATCCGCCGCGCTCGTCGCGCAGGCGCAGGACGCGGCGCTGACTATCGCCGCGAAGCTGGATTACGTCGGCGTGTTGTGCGTGGAGTTTTTCATCCTGGACGACGGCACGTTGATTGCGAACGAAATGGCGCCGCGTCCGCATAATTCCGGCCATTACACCGTCGATGCCTGCGCCACCAGCCAGTTCGAGCAGCAAGTCCGTGCAATGACCGGCATGCCGCTCGGCGACACGCGTCAACATTCGCCGGCCGCCATGCTGAATATTCTCGGCGATGTCTGGTTCGAAGGCGCGACGGCCCGTACGCCGCCGTGGCACGACGTGGTCGCGTTACCGACCGCGCGGCTGCATCTGTACGGAAAGGAAGAGGCGCGGCCCGGCCGCAAGATGGGCCACGTGAATTTCACCGGGTCTACGCTGGAAGAAGTGCGCACGGCGGCACGCGATTGCGCCCGCATGCTGCATATTCCGCTGGCTTGAGCGCTTATCTCACCCACCCGCCGATGACTTTCGAAGCTCCCACCGCCGCGCAGATTCATGAGGCGGCCGCGTTGCTCGACGCCGGCCAGCTCGTCGCGTTTCCGACTGAAACCGTCTACGGGCTCGGCGGCGATGCCGAGAATCCCGAGGCTATCGCGCGGATCTATGCGGCGAAAGGGCGGCCATCGAATCATCCGGTGATCGTGCATCTCGCCCCCGGCAGCGATCCGGCGTATTGGGTCGAGGCGCTCGTCCCCGATGCGCAGAAACTCATCGATGCGTTCTGGCCCGGCCCGCTTACGCTGATTCTGAAGCGCGCCGCGCATGTGCCGGCGGCGGTCAGCGGCGGCCAGGATTCGGTTGCGATTCGCTGCCCGTCGCATCCGGTCGCGCAGGCGCTGCTCACCGCATTCAGTTCCATGCGCGATGGTCATGGCGGCGTGGCGGGGCCATCGGCGAATCGGTTTGGTCACGTCAGCCCGACCACAGCCCAGCATGTCCGCGATGAATTCGGCGCCAGCGTGCATGTGCTCGATGGCGGGGCGGCGAAGGTGGGCATCGAATCGACGATTCTGGATTTATCGCGTGGCTTTCCCGCGTTGCTGCGGCCCGGGCATGTGAGTCCGCTGGAGATTGCGGACGTCATTGGCATGATGCCGCGCCTGCCCGATGGCACGGACGCCAGCGCGCCGCGCGCCTCCGGCACGCTGAAGGCGCATTACGCGCCGCGCACGCCGCTGAGCTTGTTGCCGTTCGCGGCGCTGGAACCGTTGCTCGCTGCGCATCCGTTGAATGCCGGCAAGAAGCTCGCGCTGGTCGCGCGGACATCGAGCGCGGGCAAATGGGCCGATGCGCCGAATGTGCATTTCGTCGCGGCGCCGGACGATCCGCAGACTTACGCACGCGAGTTGTACGGCCTGCTGCGCGCGCTGGATGGCGCCGATGTCGAGCGGATTTTGATCGAGACGCTGCCGGTATCGGCGGAATGGAGCGCGGTGAACGACCGGTTAGGGCGAGCCGCGGCGGCGTTTGAGGGGCGGGGGTAGGTTGCGTTGCGCGAGATCGGGTAAAAAACCGTTGTAAATCATCCGTCTACGCGGCGTCAGTCTTTTAGATACAAAAAAGTATCTAAAGTCGGGACGCCACGGCCGAGAAAAAATCTCCGGAACGTGAGAGCGCCGGGGATTCCGGATGTCACCCAAAAATTCCCAGTCTCCAATGCAAAACGCCCGGTCTCCGACCGGGCGTTTTGCCTTTCTTCACCTGAGAAGCACTTATTTCCCCAGCCCGGATTTCGCGATCTGCTGCTCCGCAAACGTCGTGAACAGTGAAGACAGATGGGTCGAGGGATGCACGGTATCGGCGTACATGTACGACTGGTCCGCGCCGGCCACCGTGTAGGTTTGCGGCGAGCAGAACAGCGACGTGCCGAAAGACGACGGATTCGGCTGGCCCAGCTTGGTCGCGGCAGCGATCATCGCCGCGAGGTTACAGGCCGTGCCCGTATTCGACACCGTGAAGCCGTTCGCCTGAAAGTTCGCCGTGATGCCGTCGATCCAGGTGAAGGCATCGATATAAATCACCTTCGACGACAGCCCGGCCTTCTGCAGCGCGCCTTGCAACGTGGCGTTGAACCCCAGCGTCGCGGCCTTCAAGGCTGCGCCGCCGTCGGCGCTCGTCACGCCCAGCGGAGCCCCGCCAATATCAGGAACCGCCGACAGCGCCACGTGTGTGGCACCAGCCTGCACCACCCGGCCGATGATGGTCGCCAGATCGATCGCCGACTGGACGATCGCGTTGCTCGCCGCGGTCTGCGCGGCCGCGCCCGCTGCCTGAGCCTGCGCCGGTGTAATTGTTCCCGCTGCAAGCGAAGCCTGGATGCCCGCCGCAGTCGCCTGCGCAACGCTCAGGTTGTAGATGATGTCGTTGGCGCCGCCGTTCACGAGCACGAGCTGGTTGGCGTTGAACGAGCCATGCGACGCGATGTACTGCGACACCTGGTCGTTGATTGGTATCGTCGTGGCTTGAGCGAAGTCGGCATTCGGCGTGCCCGCCGGGGCGTGGCCGATGCCCGGCTGCAGCGTCACGCGCGCGCCGCCTTGCGCGTAGCCCAGACCGGTTGCCGGGGTGAGCGGGACGCCGAAGCCGCCGATGTTCGCGGCGGTGAGCGTGTCGCCGTAGTACTGCGCGACGTTCTGCGTCCAGATCTGGCCCGGGTTGGTCGTGAAACGGCCGCCGCCGAAGTCCAGGGCCGCGACCGGCGCGTACGTGCCGACGTCCGACAAACTGTCACCAAACGACACCACTTGCAGCTTCACACCGCCCGGGGGCGTGTTGTTGTTGTTGTTATCGTCGCTGCCGCCGCATGCGGCCAGCATCGCGATCGCGGCGCACGCAGTGGCCGTTTTGGCAGCGCGCAGCCAGTATGCGTGGCGTACTGCGGGTTGCGTCGGGATGGATCTCATCGGCGTCATCTCCTCGTTCCTCGTTTGTCTAGTCATGTGGTCTGCATGCCGTGTCGAGGGTTTGTCGGCTTGCTTCGCGCTTTTGCCCTGGTTTCAGACGGTTTCAGACGATGCGCACCGTGGACAGCGCGCATCGCCGAAGTGGCGATAGCTTACCGAATCTTTTAGACGAATTGAGATGTTTCCTACGAGGGTTTCCCTGTGCTTGCGGACGCGGCTCCGCTGGGGTTTACCTCGCGCTTATTCAACCGATCCGCTCCGGCGTGCGCCTTCATAGACCCATTCCAGCAGCGCATCGTGTGCCGCGCGCGCCGATTCCGCACGCGGGTCGTTGATGAAACTCACCACCACGTAGCTCTCGCCGTTCGCCGCGCCGACATAGCCCGCGATTGCGCGAACGTCGCGCAGCGTGCCCGTCTTGATGTGCGCATTGCCGCCCGCGCCCGCATTGGTGAGCCGGTTGCGCATGGTGCCGTCCACGCCCGCGATAGGCAGCGACTCCACGAACACTTGCGCGACCGGGCTCGAATTCGCCGCGACGAGCAAGTCGGCCAGCGATTGCGCCGTGATGTGCTCCTCGCGCGACAGGCCCGAGCCGTTATCAAGATAAAGGCCGGACATGGGCAGCGCGCTGCGATGCAGGAACGCGGTAATCGCCGCCGATGATTTCTGCGTCGTGGCCGGCGGTTTTCCGGTCGCGGCGCCGATAGTCAGGAACAGGTTGCGCGCCATCACGTTGTTGCTGAACTTATTGATGTCCCGGACGATGTCCGACAGCACCGGGCTGCGGTGCGTGCCGACAAGCCGCGCGTTGGACGGCGTCGGACCTTCGCGGGTAGCGCCGGCGAAGGTGCCGCCTGCCTGCTTCCAAAGCGCGAGGAAACCGCCGGCAAAGAAGGCGGAGTGATCGAGCGCGGCGACGTTGATGGTGCGCGGACCGCAGCGCAGCGGATAGTCGCCGATAAACGACGCCTGCACGAAGCCGCTCGTGGTTTGCGCCACGCTCGGCGACGCCGCCGGCAGTGTTCCCGCGCAAGCGCCGCGCGTGACGCGGAGTTCGTTATCGATTTGCAGTTGCGCGAGTTGCGGCAAGACATCGATGGAAACCTGGCCGTCCGAATTCGGCGTCAGCGTGAATGACAGCGACTTGAACGCATACAGCAGCGGGTCCGGGCCGACGTTGTACGGGGCGGTTTCGTCTGCGTCGAAGGCGGGGAGATCGCGCGTCGATGGGTCGAAGTAGCGTTTGTCCAGCACCAGCGCGCCGTCGATGCCCGTAATGCCGTTGCGGCGGATCTGGTCCACCAGGTCGATAAGTTCTTCCGGCACGAGTTTCGGATCGCCCGTGCCCTGGATGTAGAGATTGCCGTGGAGGATGCCGTTTGCATCGACTTCGCCGTCGGCGTAGGCCGTCGTTTTCCAGCGATAGTCCGGGCCGAGCAGCGACAAGCCGGAATACGTGGTGACCAGCTTCATGGTGGAGGCGGGCATCATCGGCTCGTTGGCGTTGATGGCGACCAGCGGCACGGCGCCGCCAATGCGCTCGACGACCACGCTCATCGATGAAAGCGGCACATGCGCGCGGGCGAGCGCCGCCATGACGGTGGCCGGCAAGGGGCCGGCCGGAACGAATACGCGCTGGACTTTGCCCGCTTTTTTCGCGGCGGGGCGTTTCGACGATTGCGCCGGCGCTTGCTTCTGCGCTTCCGCCTTTGAACCTCCGCCGCCGCCGCGCGCTTCCGCCGGCGTAGTCATCGAAAGGCTAATCGTGGATGCGGCGATGGCCAGGATCGTGGCAATACGCCAACGTTTGCCGGGCAGCTTGTTTTTGTTCGGAGATGTTGCTCTGTGCATGTGGTGGGATCGTGATTTAGTGCGGTTATGCGGGTTGTCAGGCGCGAGCGTCGACGGTGCCGGTATTGTAGTGGCGCTTCCGATTACGGTTCCTCATTTGACGGCTTTCATTCACGACGCCGTGCCGCGCGTTTATCGCGGTGCCAGCCGTTCCGGCAGCGAATATCGCTGCATCGTGCGCTCCATGCCATCGAGAAACGCTTGTTCCGCCGCGTTCATCTTGCGCCCGCGATGCCAAAGCAAATCGATATCCACATCCGCCAGGCCATCGTCCGGCGGCAGGCGCCATAAGCGTTGCTGCGCGAGGTCGTCGCGGACAATGTGCTCCGGCAGGCAGCCGATGCCATATCCCGCGAAGATCAGCCGCCGCACTTCATCGAGGCTCGGCGATGCCGCCACGATCCGCCCCGTGAACCCGCGCTGATCGCGAAACACCGTCAGCGGCGACAAACTGTCGCCTATCTGGTCGCTCGTGAACGACACGAAATTCTCCGCGAGCAAATCGCTCATCGACAGTCCATGCCGCCCGAACAACCGATGATGCCGCCCGCAAAAAATCGCGTAGCGCTGGCGCAGAAAACAACGCTGCTCGAGTTTATCGACAGGCGTTTTGCACAGACCGAGCCCCGCCGTCGCCGTCTTCTGCAGCAGCGACGAAATGATGTCGGAAGACCGCATCACTTCGATATGCAAATCGATACGCGGATAAGTCCGGTGGAACTCGCCGAGGAACTCGTCGTACACGCCCGAATCGATACGGCTTACCGTGAGCAGCCGGATGGAACCGGTAATGTCGTCGCTGCGATCGTCGAGTTCGGTCTCGAGGCGTGAGACCTGGCCATAGATATCGCTGGCGATCCGGTACACCTCCTCGCCGGCGTGCGTCGGCTCGAAGTGCGGTCCGCGACGCTGGATCAGGTTGCGCCCGAGCGTGTCCTCCAGCCGCTTGAGCGCCTGACTCACCGCCGGCTGCGTCAAGTGCAATCGCGCCGCCGCGCGGCTCACGCTGCGCTCCTGCATGATCACCAGAAAGGTTCGCAGCAAATTCCAGTCGAGCCTGTCGTTCAGAAAACGCGCGATATCGACTCGACGCAAACTCTCGGAAGCCATGGAGATCCTTGGTGTAGGCGAGGTATTAGCCAGATTTATATCGCGAATAATAAATCGAAATTGGACTAATGTTTTATGGCTGGCGATAAACCGCTCAGACCGCATCGAATAAACACGCATCGAGGAGCCACCGTGACCCCAGCACCGAGTTCGACCCGCCAGCCCGTGCGCGCGGCAACCGCCGCTTTCATCGGCACGATGATCGAGTGGTATGACTTCTACATCTACGCCACCGCCGCCGCGCTTGTTTTCGGCGAGCTGTATTTCCCGTCGCACGATCCGTTCATCAGCACGATGGCGTCCTTCGCCACATTCGCAGTCGGCTTCTTCGCGCGGCCCTTGGGCGGCGTGATCTTCGGTCACCTCGGCGACAAGATCGGCCGCAAGAAAGCGCTGATGACCACGCTGATGATGATGGGCGTGGCCACCGTGTGCGTCGGCTTGCTGCCGGCTTATGCGAAAGTCGGCGTGCTTGCGCCGGTGTTGCTCGTGCTGCTGCGCGTGGTGCAGGGCATTGCGGTGGGCGGCGAATGGGGTGGCGCCGTGTTGATGGCGGCTGAACATGCGCCTACCGGACGGCGGACGTTTTTTGCGTCGTTCGCGCAACTCGGCAGCCCGGCTGGTTTGATCCTTTCGTTGATTGCGTTTCGTGCCGTGACGTCGATGCCGCATGCGGAGTTCATTGCGTGGGGCTGGCGTTTGCCGTTTCTCGCGAGCGCGGTGTTGCTCGGCGTCGGCATCCTGATTCGAATGGGCGTGAACGAGTCGCCGGAATTCGAGCGCGAGAAGCTGTCGAAACGCACCGTTGAGTTGCCGATTGCCGAAGTGTTCCGCACCTCGGGCGCGCTGGTGGCGTTTTGCATCGGCGCGAATACGATTGGGATTGCCGGCGTGTATTTCACCAACACCTTCATGATTTCGTACACGACGCAGTACGTCGGCGTGACGAAATCGCTGATCCTTGATTGTCTGTTCGCCGTCGCAATCATCCAGTTCCTGACGCAGCCGCTGGCCGCGTGGATCGCAGAAAAGATCGGCGGCGCGCGCTTCCTCAAGCTCACCGCGTTGTGCGCGATGATCTCGCCGTATCCCATGTTCATCCTCGTGCAAAGCGGCAACATGGTGTCGATGATCATCGGCATCGCCATTGCCGTCGTCTGCATGGCGAGTTTTTATTCGGTCATCGCAGGCTTTGTCAGCGGCGTGTTTCCGGTGCGTGTGCGCTATTCGGCGATCTCGATTTCGTATCAGGTTTGTGGCGCGGTGGCGGGCGGTTTGACGCCGCTCGTGGGGACGTGGCTTGCGCATCGTTTCACTGGGCAATGGTGGCCGCTCGCCGTGTTCTACACGTGTCTCGCCGGCGTTTCGCTGTTGTCCATCGTCGCGCTCGATGCGTTGAAACATCGCCGTGCCGATGCCCCCGAAGCATTGGCCGCCCGCTGACTGTCGAGGAACCTGATCATGTTGAAAATCGATGGCCCGCGTTTGTGGGCGAGCCTGATGGAGATGGCGAAAATTGGCGCGACGCCGAAGGGCGGCGTGCGTCGACTTGCGTTGACGCAAGAGGATCGACGCGGCCGCGACCTGTTTGCGGCGTGGTGCGTGCAAGCGGGAATGACCGTGCGTATCGATGAAATCGGCAACCTGTTCGCGCGTCGTGAAGGCGCGGATCCGGCGGCGAAACCGGTGCTGATCGGGAGTCATCTCGATACACAGCCGGAAGGCGGCCGCTTCGATGGCGTGTACGGCGTGCTGGCGGCGCTCGAAGTCGTGCGCACGCTGAACGATCACGGTGTGGTGACTGAAAAGCCCGTCGAGATTGTGTCGTGGACGAACGAAGAGGGCGCGCGCTCTACGCCGGCGATGCTTGGTTCGGCTGTGTTTGTCGGCGCAACGCCGCTGGAAACGGCGTTGCAGACCAAGGACGCGCAAGGCGTGACTTTGCGCGAGGCTTTGGAGCAAAGCGGTTATGCGGGCACGCGTGGACTTGGCCTGGAAGACGTCGATTCGTATTTCGAAGCACATATTGAACAAGGGCCAATTCTCGAAAGCCACGGCAATCCGATAGGCGTTGTCACCGGCGGGCAGGCGATCCGCTGGCTTGATGTCGAGGTGACGGGCGTGGCGGCACATGCGGGCACGACGCCGATGCCGTATCGGAGGGATGCGTTGTTCGCGAGTGCGGCGATGGCGCTGGAACTCGAAGCCATCGCGCAGCGATTTGCGCCTCTGGGCCTCGTCACGATCGGTCAGGTGGACGTGCCGAATTCATCGCGTAATACGATCGCCGGGCGCGTTGCGTTTAGCATCGATCTGCGCCATCCCGACGATACGCAAATCGACGCGATGGAACGCGAAGTCCGCGCGGCATTCAGCAGGATTGCTGATGATCGAGGGCTTGGAGTCGAGATCGCCACGTATTGGAAGAGTCCTGCCACGCCGTTTGATACTGAGTGTGTGGGCCTTGTCGAAGCAGCCGCGAAAGGCTTCGGCTACGCCTGCGAACGCATGGTCAGCGGCGCGGGTCACGACGCAATCCATCTCGCGCGGCATGTGCCCACAGCGATGGTCTTCATCCCGTGCGTGGATGGTTTGTCGCATAACGAAGCCGAGGACGCGCTTCCCGAAGACGTCACCTGCGGCGCGAACGTTTTGATCAATGCGGTGCTGGCGCGTGCGGTTATCGGCGCGACGGTGGCCGCGTAACAAGGACCTGAAAATGCTGACTTACTTCCATCCGGCGCAACTGAAACATCATCCTCGGACGTATCTTTCGCGTGGCCAGATGCGCACGCCGCAGGAGATTCCGGAACGCGCGTTGCGGTTGGTCGAGGCATCGAAGGCGCTCGGTTTCGATGTCCGCGAACCCGCCGATTTCGGATCGGCGCCGCTAGCTGCCGTGCACGGCATGAACTACTTGAGATTCCTTGAGGAAGCGCATCGCGAGTGGAAGAAGATGCCCGCTGAATGGGGCGACGAAGTGATGTCGAATGTGTACATTCGCGAGAACAATCCGTTGCGCGGCGTGCTTGGTCAGGCAGCGCGTTATCTCGCCGATGGCAGTTGTCCCGTCGGTGCCGATACCTACGAATCCGCGTACTGGTCGGCGCAAAGTGCGTTGGCGGGTGCGAATGCGATCATCGAAGGTGAGCGCGAGGCATACGCGTTATGCCGGCCGCCGGGCCATCACGCGCGTGCAGAAGCGGCGGGTGGTTTCTGCTACCTGAACAACGCGGCAATAGCAGCGCAGGCGCTGCGTGGGAAGCACGCACGCGTAGCCATCCTCGATACCGACATGCACCACGGCCAGGGCATACAGGAGATTTTCTACGATCGCGGCGACGTCTTGTACGTATCGATTCATGGCGATCCGACGAACTTCTATCCGGTTGTCGCTGGGTTTGAAGACGAGCGGGGAGCGGCGGACGGCGAGGGTTATAACGTTAATTTGCCGATGCCGCATGGGTCGTCGGAGGACGTATTTTTCGATCGATTGGATGCCGCTGTCCGTGTGCTTGAACGCTTTCAGCCGGATGTGTTGGTGCTGGCGCTGGGCTTTGACATCTATAAGGACGATCCGCAAGCGATGGTCGCGGTGACGACTGAAGGTTTCGGCAGGCTTGGGCGGACGATTGGTGAACTGAAGCTGCCGACGCTGATTGTGCAGGAAGGCGGGTATCACATCGATACGCTTGAGGTGAATGCGCAGGCGTTTTTTGGAGGGTTTAACGGCGGGCGGTGAGGGAGGGGGGTTCGTTTGTCGATGTTTCGCCGGCGGTGTGTGGATATCCACGCACCGCCGTTTTTGTTTCGAGGCGGGTTAGAGGCGGGCGTGTCGATCTTCGTTGGTTCAAGTCCGTTAAGCGATGATCCACTCGCCCGGTTTTTTGAGATGCGTGGGTGAAAAAGTGCGTTAGCGTTATCCCGTTGCAACCAACAAAAAGACAGGATGACACACGAATTAATGCGCTATGGCGGCTATCGATATCTGCTCTATAAACGATGGGATTACGCGCCGCACGGCAGAACTGAGGAACAGAAGGAAGCGCTAGAGGCCGGAACAGCTTTGTTCAAGGCCGCTAATTTCTATCATTGGGCGACACAACCGGCACTAGTCGAACGCGTTCAAGAGTTCCTTGGCAGCTCGTTTCCCTCTTACCATCCCAGTCAATACGGTGAACGTCCGAGCGACGTTATCAACGCGCTTTGTTGGGAGGTGCGAAACGGGGCGGCGTTGATCGTACGAGCCGCGCCCGCTTATATCGCGCATGACGGCTTTGTCCCGGCGCGCGACGATGACGCTGCATATGATAGGGATATAGCCGAACGTGCAAGCAGTTATGCCGCCCGGTCGAAAGCCTATTCAGAGGATTTGCAGGCGTATAACAAGGCAATTGATGACCGCATTGCGTGGGAATCCCGTAGCGCGCTGAAACCGTTCCGGCACATTGAGAGTGTTACCGAGGCGGGGGAGCGCAATCGGGCGGCGTGGGCAGCACTTGGCGGGGTAGCATCGCTTGGTTCAGCGGCGCTGTCGATAGTTGCATCGTCGTTGCCGTCAATAAAAGATAATGCGCCATACCTTGGCGACAGGTCTAACACTGGCATAAGCAGCACGCCGCTAGGCGACGCCGCGCCGTTTGAGTTTGGCGACATGCCAAGCTTTGGCGATAGCTTCGACATCGCTAAAACGCCGAACGAGGGCGAGCCAGGGACTTGGTACACAAACCCCGGAAGCGGACAGATGCGTCTGTATGGTGATACTCGCGCACCCGTGGTCGACTTGGATTTCGATCATAGACATCTTGGTATGCAACCCCACGCCCACAATTGGACGGGAACGAGTCGAGCGAAAGGGCTTGACGTTGTGCCTTTCAGTCCTTGGAGTTCGTAAAAATGCTTGATAACTTCGATAGGTTCAACGCTTTCCACGATTGGATTTTCGCAGGGTACAGCGCGGATAGCCGAGGCGGCGCGGTACATCTTGAGTTGGTCTCAGACGATTTTAAAGAACATAAAACGATCATCTTCATGGATGCGACGCGATGCCTTGTCACGGGCTACGGAATGGAAAATATCGTGTACTCGTTAGATATACTTGCCGATTTTGATTCGCCAAAATTTATGGCCGCCCGTCAGATTTTGGATCAGTCAACGCCCTTTGGTCGGGGCTTGCTGCCGAAAAAAATCGCGGTGCTAACGGCAAGCTTCGGCGGAGTGGCATGGATCGAATATGGCGGGTATAGGGTTCTGTCTAACAACCTCACTAGCCCGTTGCCTCGCTAGTATCGTCATTAGCGGAGGCGTTTTTCGAGTTGCGCGATACATCAGAGCGCCGTTCTCATCGCTCCTGCGCTTCGTCGCGTAGTCAACACTCTGCGCGGCCCGGCGCGAAGCTTCACCGCTTGCTGGAGCGCGTAACCTCCCCCTGGTAACACAGCAGCGACAATCTAAAATGAACGCAAAAAAGAACTATCACGATTCAGAATTGACAGGCCTGCACTACGCACGGGACGAGCGACGCCTAGAGCTAAACTTTCAGCTTGTGACCGGTGAATACGCCGTCGTCCGCTGCGAGGAAGTATCGGTGTTTCGGCTTGGCGAGATGGGACTGCAGAACGTTACTTCACGTTTGCTAATTTCATCCGAGAGGGAATTTCAGCCTGACGATATCCGCGAACGCATCAATTGGGCGGCAAGCGGCGATAGCTGGAAATACGCAATGACGGATGAACGGGCCTCACACTTTATATCTGAGGTCAGGCAGCAGCATTTGACCGTGCTTGAGTTAGAGCCGTCTATCGGAGCGGAATTGGTGGTGGTGTGCAAGCTGGTTGAACACGTTGAACGAAGCGGCTTCAGGTAGACGCGTGGCAGATTGCTTGCGGCGTGGCTGGGGTTATGGGGCTCGACTATCGCTATCCTAGTTCGCGGCAGACTCTTCGAACCGCCGTTCCGAATCTTGTGATTTGCGCTGATTTATCGACACCTTCGCGCGGCCCGTCGCGAAGTTCCACCGGGCCTTCATCGCTCCCTTGCCACGCGTAACGGTGCATGCGGACCACGTTGTTATGGCGAGAACAAAATCTACCGCGACCACCACTGAAACCACCCCCCTCCCACATTAAGCCCCCCTTAAGCCGCCCTCAACCCGTCCCGGCTAGAATGAACCCCCGGGCCACGAGGCCGCCAAGAGCCGCAGAGCGAACCATGCGAATCCTGCTAGTAGAAGACGACCGAATGATTGCGGAAGGCGTGCGCAAGGCGCTGCGCAGTGACGGATTCGCGGTCGACTGGGTCCAGGACGGAGAAGCGGCCTTGACCGCCGTCGGCGGCGAACCCTACGACCTGATGCTCCTGGACCTGGGCCTGCCAAAGCGCGACGGCCTCGACGTCCTGAAAAGCCTGAGAGCCAAAGGCAACACCGTGCCAGTGCTGATCGTCACCGCCCGCGACGCCATAGCGGACCGGGTAAAAGGCCTCGACGCCGGCGCCGACGACTACCTCGTCAAACCATTCGACCTCGACGAACTCGGCGCACGCATGCGCGCCCTGATCCGCCGCCACGCCGGCCGGGGAGACTCGCTCATCCGCCACGGCGCACTCACCCTGGACCCCGTCGGCCACCAGGTCACGCTCGATGGCAACGCCGTCGCCCTCTCAGCCCGCGAATTCGCGCTGCTCGAAGCCCTCATGGCCCGCCCGGGCGCCGTCCTCTCCAAAAGCCAGCTCGAAGAGAAAATCTACGGCTGGGGCGAGGAAATCGGCAGCAACACGGTCGAGGTCTACATCCATTCGCTGCGCAAAAAGCTCGGCGCCCGACCTTATCCGCAACGTCCGCGGCCTGGGCTATATGGTTTCGAAGGAAGCCTGATGCATTCCATTCGCCGCCAACTGCTGGTCTGGCTGCTGGCATTGGTGATCGTCGGCGTGGGGTTCGCGGGCTGGCTGATCTACCGTCAGGCGCTCGCCGAAGCAAACGAACTCTTCGATTACCAACTGGAGCAGATTGCGGCCGCGTTGCCATCGGAACCGTTTTCGTCGGTGCTGCAATCTCGCAGCGACAGCGACGAAGGCGTCGTGATCCAGATCTGGAACCGCAACGGCGTGCTGATGTATTACTCGCATCCGCGCGTGCCGCTCGCGCCGCACGCGGAACTCGGCTTCTCGACCGAAGCCACGCCGCGCGGCGAATGGCGCGTCTACAGCGCGATCGTCGGCGATAACGTCGTCCAGCTCGCGCAGCCGCTCTCCATCCGCAACCGGCTCGCGGCGGGCGTCGCGTGGCGCACCTTGTGGCCGCTCGTGCTGCTGTTGCCGCTGCTCGGCCTGGCGGTATGGGTCATCGTCGGGCGTGGCCTGATGCCGCTTGCAGCGCGTGACGCGCGCGCTCGACACACGTCATCCCGAAGCGCTCGATCCGCTTGCCCGATAACCGCTTGCCGCAGGAAGTGCGTCCGCGTCGTGCGCGCGCTGAACGCGCTGCTCGAACGGCTCGCGACCGCGCTCGATACCCAAAAGGCCTTCGTCGCCGATGCCGCCCACGAACTGCGCACGCCGCTCGCCGCCGTGCAGATCCAGGCGCAACTGGTGGCGCGCGCGAAGGACGACGCATCGCGCAAGGAAGCGCTCGACGACCTGCAAGCGGGCATTACGCGCGCCACGCGTCTCGCTGAACAACTGCTTGCGCTCGCGCGCTCGGAGCCTGACGGCAAGAGCGCGAACACACCGGTCGACCTGCACGCGCTGCTGGACGAATGCGTCGGCGGATCGGTGCTGCTGGCGCAGCAGCGCGGCGTCGACCTGGGCATCGAGGCGAGCGAGCCGGCGACGGTCATGGGCGACGCCAACGCGTTGCGCGTGATGTTCAACAATCTCATCGATAACGCCACGAAATACACGCCGGATGGCGGCCGTGTCGATGTCTGCCTGCGCATGGACGCGGGCAACCCGCTGGTTGCAAATCGCCGATAACGGCCCGGGCATTCCCGGCGATGAACGCGAGCGCGTGTTCGACCGGTTTTATCGCGTGGGAGTGAGCGCGGAGCGTGCGCGCACGGACGTGGCGGGCAGCGGCCTGGGTCTGGCCATCGTGCGCCGGATCGCCGCGCAGCATGACGCGGCGGTGTCGCTTGCCGAATCGAAAAGCGGCGGTTTGCTGGTCGCGATCCGATTTAAAAGCGCTTAAGTACGTCGCATTAAGTACCTCGCTTTAAGTACCTTTTAAGTGGCGCCCCGTACTCTTCGTTTCATCCTGAAGCGCATCCCCCGTCAGGAGCACACGATGAAAGCGAAAATCATTTCCCGCAGCGCTGTTGCGGTTGCCGTTGCCGTCGCGTTGTCGGCGGGTTATGTGGCGGGCAACCGGAACGTTCCGGCGCCGCAGGTCATCGCGCCGGCGCAAGCCGCGATGATGCCCGCCGAAGCCGCCGCGAAAACCGGCATTCCCGATTTCTCCGGTCTGGTTGAAACCTACGGCCCGGCCGTCGTCAATATCAGCGCGAAACACGTGGTGAAAACATCGTCGCGCCGCAACGGCATGAATGGCGGCGGCAATCCGCAATTGCCTATCGATCCGAGCGATCCGTTCTACCAGTTCTTCAAGCATTTCTACGGTAACGGCGTGCCCGGCATGGGCGGCGGCGACGGCAACGGCCAGAATTCCGCCGATACCCCGAGCGAAAGCCTGGGCTCGGGCTTTATCGTCAGCAGCGACGGCTACATCCTGACCAACGCGCACGTGGTCGACGGCGCGAACATCGTCACGGTCAAGACCACCGACAAGCGCGAGTACCGCGCGAAGGTGGTCGGCGCGGACAAGCAGTCGGACGTCGCGGTGCTGAAGATCGACGCGAAGAACCTGCCGGTCGTGAAGATCGGCGACCCGAACGGCAGCAAGGTCGGCCAGTGGGTGGTGGCTATCGGCTCGCCTTACGGTTTCGATAACACCGTGACCTCCGGCATCATCAGCGCGAAATCGCGCTCGCTGCCGAACGAAAACTACACGCCGTTCATCCAGACCGACGTGCCGGTGAATCCGGGCAACTCCGGCGGCCCGCTGTTCAACCTGCAAGGCGAAGTGATCGGCATCAATTCCATGATCTATTCGCAGACAGGCGGCTTCCAGGGCCTTTCGTTCGCAATCCCGATCAATGAAGCGATCAAGGTGAAAGATGCGCTGGTGAAGACGGGACACGTGGATCGCGGCCGTCTTGGTGTGACGGTGCAAGGCATGAACCAGACGCTGGCGAAATCGTTCGGTATGCAAAACCCGAACGGCGCGCTGGTGAGCTCGGTCGAGCCGGGCGGTCCGGCGGCGAAGGCAGGCCTCGAACCCGGCGATGTGATCCTCTCGCTCAACGGCGAGCCGGTTGCGG
Source organism: uncultured beta proteobacterium (assembly GCA_963708695.1). GTDB lineage: Bacteria > Pseudomonadota > Gammaproteobacteria > Burkholderiales > Burkholderiaceae > Caballeronia. The sequence goes on along the minus strand of CAVPTS010000008.1, from coordinate 71,220 downwards.
ATTCCAACGCGTTGCCGGCGCAAGTGGCGGGTCTCGCGCCGGGCACGACGGCCAAGGTGCAAGTCTGGCGCGATAAAGGCACGAAGGATCTGACCGTGACCGTCGGCGCGCTGAGCGATGCAAAAACCGCGAGCGCAGGTGGCGGCGCGGACAAGAGCGAGTCGGCGTCGCAGGATGCACGGCTGGGTGTCGCGGTACGGCCGCTGACGCCGGAAGAAAAGCAAAGCGCATCGCTGTCGCGCGGTCTGCTCGTACAGCAAGCCGGCGGCGCGGCGGAGAGCGCGGGCATCCAGGCCGGCGACGTGATTCTGGCGGTCAACGGCCAGCCGGTCACGAGCGTGCAGCAATTGAAGGCCATGGTGGACCACGCCGGCGACAGCATCGCGTTGCTGATTCAGCGGGACGACGCGCAGATCTTCGTGCCGGTAGATCTCGGCTGATTCGGGAGCGGCAGGCTGTTTCGGGTCGCGGCGGCGCCGCGACCCGAAACATAAAGCCGATTCAGGTATGAATTGTGCTGCCGTCTTCCTACGACGCCGATCCGGCCCGAAATGTTTGAAAGCCCCATTCGACGCATCCGCACCAGGTGAGAGGTTGTACGCCGAACGCGGAACGCTGAGAAAGGTGGCCGAAGTCCACAAGGAGCTGAAATCCGATGACCAACACAACTAAAACGCTTAGTAACGCAGCACGTACAGCAACAACTTCAGCATTTACTAAAACCACCAGAACCACACGCAGTCGAGCTTCCATCGCGGCGCTTGCAGCCGTCATGGCATTGGGCGTATCGGGCGGGGCGTTTGCTCAGGCATCGAGCGCCGGGACGAGCGACATGAGCAGCGCCGGCAACACGAACGGCGGTGGCCTGCCGCAAGTGCAGACTCAGGGCAGCGTATCGTTCACTTCTGGCGGCGTGGGGCTGGATGAATCCCACGCGCTGATTGCCGATCAGGCGCACTGGCCGCTGTCGTTGCGCTTCACGGGTCCGACTGCCGACTATCTCTCCGATGTCCACGTGCGCATCGCGGATGAAAAAAATGCCGAGGTGCTTAAAACCGACGCCATGGGCCCGTACATGCTGGTGAAATTGCCGCCGGGACACTACACGGTCTACGCGAAGTACAAGGATTCTGAAAAAAAGCAGGCGGTAACGGTGGCCGGAAACGGCAAGGCGAAGGCCGCTTTCCACTGGTCGATGCAATAAACAACAGCGTCGCGCCGCACACGGTGTGGCGGGAGACATAAACGTACTCACGACGCTTGCACAACCCCCCCAAAGTTGTCTCATAATGAAAGCCACGGGTCCCGGAAAGCCCGTGGCTTTTTTTGCGTAGTGCCCCTCAACAAGGCGGCCGTTTCAGTATCTACATGGAACCGGGAGTGTCCGATGAACGCCGAGACCCATCGCATCGAAATCTCGCTGAATACGCGGCGGCATCGCGTGATTCATCAGGGCGTGACATTCGCCGACACCCACGCGGCCCTGACGCTGGTCGAAACGGGGCATGACCCGGTGCACTATTTCCCTCGCGCCGATGTCAACATGGCACGCCTCTCGAAATCGACGCATACCGCGCATTGCCCGTACAAGGGCGACGCCACGTACTACCACTTGCTGACTGAAGACGGCCCGATCGAAGACGCGGTCTGGAGCTACGAGCAGCCGATGCCAGACGTCGCGCAAATCAAGTGTTATCTCGCGTTCCATTCCTCGCGGGTGGATCGTATCGACGAAACGTCGGGTACCTGATAAAAAGTGGGCCAATAAAAAAGTGGGCGGCGCAATCCGCCGGTCGATATGAACGCAGTGCGAGTTGGTTGGGGGAGGCCCTGATGGAAGTCGCCGATGCATTACGCATTCCGCTCGAACCCGGCCAGGTGCGAGAGGCGCTGGGCGATCTTGCGCTGGTACGTGCGAGTATCGATAACTGTGAGTCGCTGGTGCGTCTGGCCGGCGGCGAGACCATCCTCACGCTGACCGTGCCGCTCGGCGCGTTGCGCTCGCGCTACGTGATTCGCGCGCATGTGGCTGAAGCGCGACGCTTGCCGCGCCATGACGGGCCGCCGGGCGAGGTCGACGCCCAAACCCTGAGTTTCAAGGCACGCGGCGAAGGCGTGGGGTCGTTGCGCGGCCAGATTGCCGTGGCGCTGATCCCGGACTCAAGCGGCGCATCGACGTGGATTGAATACACCGTCTGGGCGACGCCCACCGGTCCGCTGGCGGGTTTGCCGCCGCGCCAGATCGAGAATGCGCTGCGAGAAGTCGCCGACGACTTTTTTTCTGAATTCTGCGAAGTAGTGCGGGCGAAGCATGGCCATCCTCAATCGCACGCACCGGAGGCCGTTTCGCGTCGCCACGTGTTCTTGCGGCCGATCACCATGTCGGCGGCATTCGCCCGTCCGGGAAGCGCCGCCGGGCAGAAAGCGCGGGCCGCAGCCGCCGATGCTATCGGCGGCGTATTGCGGCACCGGCTGCACGTCCATGCGCCGCGTCATCATCATCCGCACAGCCTGCCCGCGTGGGCGTGGGCCGCAATGCTCGGCTGCGTCGCGGTGTTTCTGTTTCTCGCGCAGCACTACGGCTTGCATTAGTCCTGGTTCAAACCTTTATTCGCTGGGATACAGCATAGAAGGGCTATAGCGCATTACATCGAAACAGGAGTCGATCAGGCGCTCCGTGTCGTTCTTGAGATCGATGCTCTCGGGCCACATCAGCGAATCGTAGAGAATGCCGGTGAAGAGCGCGTGCAGGATGGTGGTCGCGTGATGCGTGTCGAGATTCGGCGGCAACTGGCCTTTGTCGACGGCATTGAGCAGCCCGCGCTCGATTTTTTCCTTTCCCTCACGGATGTTCGTCTGGTGGCGATCGCGCACCGGGCCCATGTCTTCCACGAACTCGCACTTCAGAAACAGGATGTCGAACACGCGCCGGCGCTGTTCGTCGAGCGCGATATTGCGCATGCACCAGATGAAGATGTCGCGCATCCGGCCAAGCGGATCGGGCTCTTTTGTGTCGAGCGTCGCTTCGACCAGTTCGTCGAGCGGTAACAGGCTGCGGTCGAACATGGCGGTGAAAAGATCGCCTTTGTTCGCGAAATGCCAGTAGATTGCGCCGCGCGTGACGCCGGCCGCCTGCGCGATGTCGGCCAGCGTCGTGCGTGAAACGCCTTTCTCGAAAAATACCCGTTCGGCAGCATCGAGAATGCTGTTGCGCGTCTCAGCCGCTTCTTCCTTGGTTCGTCTGACCATATTTCGTGGGTTCCGTCTTGCCTTCTCGCAGCGCTGAAAATTACGCGCCTTCTTAATTGCCCTGCAGCGACGCACAATCTGTTCACCGTTCGATATCCCCATCGAGACGATTTCTCTTGCACTGCTCGTGTTCACGGACGATCGTATCTTTTACGTTCGCTTCGTGAATGTATATACAATACCATCCGTCGATCGATAGCCCAAGCAGCACTGAACGGTTAATATCCGACACAGCTTTCAGCCGCCGCCCAGCCGCATGGCCCTCCCAAGGCCCCTATAAGCGGCAGTCGCACTACAGGTACGACGCCCGGCGTGGCACACGAATGCCGGTCGGGACTCCGGTTTTTGCGCCCCCTGGCTTCTGGTCAGCGTCTCAAGACGCTCGTGGCGGCCCGCCCATAGAAGGCGGCCGCGCACTTATTTCAATCTCAGTCTTTGACAGAGGTCGCTCCATGCGCGTCGAACGGGTTCCATTCCGCTTAATCAGTGCCGCGACGGCTGCCGTGATTCTTGCAGCCTGCGGACAAAAACAATCGGCCCCGCCGCCCCAAACGCCCGAAGTCGGCGTCGTCACCGTCCAGCCCACCACTGTGCCTGTCGTCAGTGAATTGCCTGGCCGCACCAGCGCGTTCCTCGTCGCGCAAGTGCGCGCGCGGGTCGACGGCATCGTGCTGCGCCGCGAATTCACGGAAGGCGCGGACGTGAAGGCCGGCCAGCGGCTTTACAAGATCGATCCGGCGCCGTACATCGCGGCGTTGAACAAGGCCAAGGCGACGCTCGCGAAGGCGCAGGCCAACGTCGCGACGCAGAACGCCCTCGCCGCGCGCTACAAGATGCTGGTCGCGGCGAACGCGGTCAGCAAGCAGGACTACGACAACGCCGTGGCAACGCCAGGGCCAGGCTGCAGCGGACGTCGCGTCGGGCAAAGCTGCCGTCGATACCGCTCAGATCAACCTCGGCTATACCGACGTCATCTCGCCGATCACTGGCCGCATCGGCCTGTCGCAAGTCACGCCGGGCGCTTATGTGCAGGCGAGCGCCGCCACGCTGCTGGCCACCGTGCAACAGCTCGATCCGGTCTATGTCGACCTGACGCAATCGAGCGTGGACGGACTGAAGCTGCGCCGCGATATCCAGGAAGGACGCCTGCAGACCAGCGGCGCCAACGCCGCCAAGGTCACGCTGATCCTGGAAGACGGCCGCGCGTATTCGGAAGCCGGCAAGCTGCAGTTCTCCGACGTGAGCGTCGACCAGGGCACGGGTTCGGTGACCGTGCGCGCGATTTTCCCGAACAAGGACCGCGTGCTGTTGCCGGGCATGTTCGTGCGCGCCCGGATCGACGAAGGCGTGAACAACAAGGCGCTCGTGGTGCCGCAAGTCGGCGTGACGCATGACCAGAAGGGCCAGCCGACGGCGCTCGTGGTCGATGCGGACAACAAGGTGGTGCTGCGCCAGTTGGTGACGTCGGGTACGTACGGTTCGACAACTGGGTGGTCGAAAGCGGCCTGAATGCCGGGCGACCGCGTGATCGTGCCGGGCACGGAAAAGGCGCGCCCGGGTACGACGGTCAAGGCCGTCGACGCGCAACTGCCGGACCAGGCGCTTCCGGCGCCGGCGCGGGTGCAGCTCCGGCTCCGGCTCCGGCGGCTGCCGCCGCTGGCGCCAGCGGCGCTACGGCATCGAGCAATCCGGCACCCGCTTCCGCGGCGGCCGCTTCCACGACACCCGCTTCCGCGGCGTCAGGCGCGTAATCAGGCGCAATAACAGGGAGCCTGTTTCATGGCAAAGTTCTTTATCGATCGCCCGATTTTTGCATGGGTGATCGCCATTATTCTGATGCTGGCGGGGATCGCTTCGATCTTCACCTTGCCGATCGCGCAGTACCCGACGATCGCGCCGCCGGCCATTCAGATCAGTGCAACGTACCCGGGTGCATCGGCCACGACGGTCGAAAACACGGTGACGCAGGTGATCGAGCAGCAGATGAGTGGTCTCGACCACTTGCTGTACCTGTCGTCCACCAGTGACGACTCCGGCACGGCCACCATCACGCTGACGTTCGCGGCCGGCACCAATCCTGACATCGCGCAGGTGCAGGTGCAGAACAAGCTGCAGCTCGCCACGCCGCTGTTGCCGCAAGCCGTGCAGCAGCTCGGCTCGAAGGTGACGAAGTCGAGCAGCAGCTTCTTGATGGTGATGGCGTTCGTTTCCGACAGACGGCAGCATGGGCCGTTACGACCTCGCGAACTACGTGGCGTCGAAGGTGCAGGACCCGATCAGCCGTATCGACGGGGTGGGTACGGTGACGCTGTTCGGCTCGCAGTTCGCCATGCGGATCTGGCTGGACGCGACCAAGCTGAACAACTTCGGCCTGACGCCGGTCGATGTCCGGACCGCGGTGTCGAACCAGAACGTGCAGGTGGCGGGCGGCGGGCTGGGCGGCACGCCGTGCGGTGCCGGGCCAGATGCTGCAGGCGACCATCACGGAAGCCACGCTGCTGCAAACGCCTGAGCAGTTCGGCAACATCCTGCTGAAGGTCAATACAGGACGGCTCGCAAGTGCGCCTGAAGGACGTGTCGCGCATCGAGCTGGGCGGTGAGAACTACAACTTCGACACGAAGTACAACGGTCAGCCGACCGCCGGCTTCGGTATCCAGCTCGCCACCGGCGCGAACGCGCTGAACACGGCGAAGCTGGTGCGCGCGAAGATCGACGACCTGTCGAAGTATTTCCCGCACGGGCCTCGTCGTGAAGTATCCGTACGACACCACGCCGTTCGTGAAGCTGTCTATTGAGGAAGTGGTCAAGACGCTGATCGAAGGTATCGTGCTGGTGTTCCTGGTCATGTACCTGTTCCTGCAGAACCTGCGCGCCACGCTGATCCCGACGATCGCCGTGCCGGTGGTGCTGCTGGGCACGTTCGCGGTCATGGGTCTCGTGGGCTTCTCGATCAACACGCTGTCCATGTTCGGGCTCGTGCTCGCCATCGGCTTGCTGGTGGACGATGCGATCGTGGTGGTGGAAAACGTCGAGCGGGTGATGGCCGAGGAGGGGTTGTCGCCGACGGACGCCACCCGCAAGGCGATGGACCAGATTACCGGCGCGCTGATCGGCGTGGCGCTCGTGCTGTCCGCGGTGTTCGTGCCGGTGGCGTTCTCGGGCGGTTCGGTGGGCGCGATCTACCGGCAGTTCTCGCTGACCATCGTGGCGGCCATGATCTTGTCCGTGCTGACCGCGTTGATTTTGACGCCGGCATTGTGCGCGACGATCCTCAAGCCGATCGACAAGGACCATCACGTCGAGAAGAAGGGTTTCTTCGGCTGGTTCAACCGCACTTTCGACGAAGAGCCAGGACAAGTATCACAGCGGTGTGGAGCACGTGATCAAGCGCTCGGGCCGCTGGCTGATCATCTATCTCGTGGTGATCGTCGCGGTCGGCTTCCTGTTCGTGCGTCTGCCGAAGTCGTTCCTGCCCGACGAAGACCAGGGCACGATGTTCGTGCTGGTCCAGGCGCCGGTCGGGCTCGACGCAGGAACGCACGGCCAAGGTTCTCGCCGATGTCACCGACTGGCTGCTGAACGACCAGAAGGACATCGTCGATGCCGTGTTTACGGTGAACGGCTTCAGCTTCGCGGGCCGCGGCCAGAACTCGGGTCTCGTGTTCGTGCGCATGAAGGACTACGCGGAGCGGCAGCACGCGGACCAGAAGGTGGGCGCGCTGGTCGGGCGCATGTTCGGGCACTTCGCCGGCTACAAGGACGCGATGATCTTCCCGGTCAACCCGCCGTCCATTCCCGAACTCGGCACGGCGTCGGGCTTCGACTTCGAGTTGCAGGATCGCTCGGGTCTCGGCCACGAGAAGCTGATGGAAGCGCGCAATATGCTGCTCGGCATGGCTGCGAAGGACCCGACGCTCGCGCAGGTGCGTCCGAACGGCCTGAACGACACGCCGCAGTTCAAGGTGAACGTCGATCGCGAGAAGGCGAATGCGCTGGGCGTGTCGGCAGCGGACATCGACCAGTGTTCTCGATTGCGTGGGCGTTCGGCGTATGTGAACAACTTCCTCGACGTCGATAACCGGATCAAGAAGGTCTACATGCAGGGCGACGCGCCGTTCCGCATGAACCCGGAAGACCTGAACGCCTGGTACGTGCGCAACAGTGCCGGCGGGATGGTGCCGTTCGGCGCGTTCGGCAGCGGGCCAGTGGATCTACGGTTCGCCGAAGCTCGAACGCTACAACGGTATTTCCGCGGTTGAAATCCAGGGCGCGGCGGCACCGGGCAAATCGACGGGTCAGGCCATGCAGGCCATCGAAGCGATTGCGGCGAAGTTGCCGGCGGGTATCGGCTACGAATGGACGGGCTTGTCGCTGCAGGAACGCCAGTCGGGTTCGCAGGCGCCGATTCTGTACGGCATCTCGATCCTCGTCGTGTTCCTGTGTCTCGCGGCGCTGTATGAAAGCTGGTCGATTCCGTTCTCGGTGATCATGGTCGTGCCGCTCGGCATTTTGGGCGCGCTGCTCGCGGCTACCTTGCGCGGGCTCGAAAACGACGTGTTCTTCCAGGTCGGCTTGTTGACCACCGTGGGTCTGTCGGCGAAGAACGCCATTCTGATCGTGGAATTCGCCCGCGATCTGCGCACGCAGGGCAGGACCACCGTCGAAGCGGCAATGGAAGCGGCGCGCCTGCGGTTGCGCCCGATTCTGATGACCTCGCTCGCATTTATTCTCGGCGTGTTGCCGCTCGCTATCAGTAACGGCGCGGGTTCGGCGAGCCAGCACGCAATTGGTACGGGCGTGATCGGCGGGATGTTGACTGCGACCTTCCTGGCAATTTTCATGATCCCGATGTTCTTCGTCGTGATCAGTAATCTCAGCCACGACAAGGGCACGCCGAGTCACACCGGCGAAGGCAGCGACAGCAATGGCGGCGACGCACGGCCAAGGAAGGACATTGAGATGCTAAAACACTCCTTGATGGCGGCAGCAGTCGCGCTTTTCGCAGCTGGCTGCACGATGGCGCCGAAATACGTAGCGCCCGGCGGCGCCCGTCGACCAGACGTTCCCGACGGGCGGCGTCTACGACCGGCAGCCGGCGGCATCGTCGGCGGCTGGCAGCCCGCGCTCCGGCGGACTCGAAACCGGCGGTGGATATCGGCTGGCGCGATTTCTTCGCCGATGCCGCGCCTGCAGCAGATCGTCGCAGCTCGCGCTGAAGAACAACCGCGACCTGCGAGTGTCCGATGCTCAACGTGGCAGGCGGCGCAGGCGCAGTATCAGATCACGCGCGCCGAGTTGTTCCCGACGCTCGATGCCGTCGCGTCGCAGAGCAAGCAGCGCACGCCGAAGAACCTGTCGTTCTTCGACCAGACGATCTCGAACCAGTATTCGGTGGGCGTGAATGCGTCGTGGGAAATCGACTTCTTCGGGCGGATTCAGAGCATGAAGGATCAGGCGCTCGCGCAGTATTTCTCGACTGGCGGAGACGCGCAAGGCGGCGGAAATCGCGCTGGTGTCGCAAGTCGCCGACCAGTACCTGACCATGCTCGCCGACGACGACCAGCTCACCGTCACGCGCAACACGCTGAAGACGGCGGACGAGTCGTATCGGATCACCAAGCTGCAATTCGATAACGGCGTGGGCACCGAACTCGATGTGCGCCAGGCACAGGGCATTCAGCAAGAGGCCGCCGCCGACCTGCAGTCGCAATTGCGTCTGCGGGCACAGGACGAAAATGCGCTGGTGCTGCTGGTTGGCGAGCCGTTGCCGGCAGATTTGCCGCCGGGCTTGCCGCTCGACAGCCAGAGCCTGCTCGCCGATATCCCGGCCGGCTTGCCTTCAGACCTGCTCACGCGACGTCCGGATATTGCGTCGGCAGAGCAGTCGCTGCTTGCGGCGAACGCGAATATCGGCGCGGCGCGGGCGGCATTCTTCCCGAAGATTTCGTTGACGGGGAGTTTTGGGACGTTATCGCCGTCGCTTGGCACGCTGTTCAAGCCGGGCTCCGCTGCGTGGTCGTTCGCGCCGCAGATCTCCATTCCGATCTTCGAAGGCGGGGCGAATATCGCCAATCTGGATCTTGCACAGATTCAGAAGCGCATCGAGATCGCGAACTACGAAAAGGCGATTCAGAACGCGTTCCGCGAAGTAGCTGATGGTCTGGCCGCGCGCGGCACGTTTGACGAGCAGATCACCGCGCTCGAGGCGTTCACGAAGTCGCAAGCGCGCCGGCTGGAACTGTCGGATCTGCGGTATCGCAACGGTGTGGATAATTATCTGGCTGTGCTGACCGCGCAAACGGACCTGTACGGCGCGCAGCAGTTGCTGATCACGGCGCGGCTGAACCGGGCAACGAATCTCGTGGATCTGTATCGCCAGTTGGGCGGTGGCTGGATCGAGCATGCAGGCGATCAGCCGCGCCCGGCCGATGAGATGCCGAATTATCGCGATATCGGTACGCCTACGGCAGCAGCTCCGGCCACATCGGGCGTTGCGGTGGGCTCGGCTTCGACGGGTCCGGCAGTGCTCGTACCGGTGCAACATCTGGTGCCTGCCAAGCCGCTGGCCAATGCCGACGGAAAAGCGGCGGGCTAGATTCGGGTGGTTTGGATGTGAAAAAACCGCAGCCTTTTTGGGGCTGCGGTTTTTTTATGGGCCTTTTTTATCTCTCAGGTTCACCGCTTCGCTTTCACCGTCCCATCGAAATCACGGCCTGCATGACGGATTGCGCAAGTTGCATCGCGTTCTTTCTTCACGCCGTTGAACACGATATTCAGCAGCACCGCCGACACCGACGCCAGCAAGATCCCGCTATGCAGAATGGGTTCGAGCACATGGGGCAATTGCGAGAAGAACTTCGGCGCGACGACCGGCACCAGTCCCAGCCCAATACTCACCGCCACGATAAACAGGTTGTGGTGGTTCTTCACGAAATCGACTTTCGACAGCACCTTGATTCCGTTCGCCGCGACCATGCCGAACATCACGATGCCCGCGCCGCCAAGCACGAAGGGCGGCACTGACGCCACCACTTGCGCCATCTTCGGAAACAGTCCGAGCACGACGAGAATCACGCCGCCGGTCGCACAGACGAACCGGCTCTTCACGCCGGTAATGCCGATCAGCCCGACGTTTTGCGAAAACGATGTATGCGGAAACGAGTTGAAAATCCCGCCGATCAGCGTTCCCAGTCCATCGACTCTCAGGCCTCGCACGAGCGCGTCACGGTCGACAGGACGCTCGACCAGGTCGCCGACGGCGAGGAACATGCCCGTCGATTCAATGAAAGTGACGAACATCACGATGACCATCGTCGCGATAGAAAGCGGGTCGAAGTGGGGCAAGCCGAAGTGAAACGGCAGCACGATGCCGACCCACGGCGCGTTCGTCACGCCGTCGAGATCGACGCGTCCGAGTGACGCGGCAATCCCGAACCCGGCCACGATCCCCAGCAGCACCGAAATATTCGCGATGAAGCCGCGTGCGAACTTGTTGATCATGAGGATCAGCAAGAGCACGACGAGCGCCAGCAGCAGATAGACCGGATTGCCGTAATCGGGATTCCCGACGCCGCCCGCTGCCCAGTTGATGCCGACGCCCATCAACGACAAGCCGATCACCGCGATCACGGTACCGACCACGACGGGTGGAAAAAACCGCAGCAATTTACCGATCATCGGCGCGAGGAAAATCCCCACCACGCCTGCCGCGATCGTCGCGCCGAATATATCGAGAATGCCGAGTCCCGGATTCGTGCCGATGGCAACTATCGGGCCGACAGCGGCGAATGTGCAGCCCATGATCACCGGCAAGCGGATGCCGAAGATCCACAGGCCCAGGGTCTGGATCAGCGTCGCGACGCCGCACGAAAACAAATCGGCGCTGATGAGGAACGCGATCTGGTCCTTGGGCAGCTTGAGCGCCGCGCCGAGAATCAGCGGGACCGCGACGGCGCCCGCGTACATCACGAGTACATGCTGGATACCGAGCGTAAGCAACTGGGCGGTGGGTAAGCGTTCGTCGCACGGATGAACCGGGGTTGATGCCATGTCGTGTCTCTCTCCAATGTGGACCCGAGTTGAAGCTTCAGCGCCTTACTCCGGTCCCCTGCAAGTTGTTTGCGTTGATCCGAGCGTGTCCCTCGAATTGGTGATTCAAGGTAAGCGGCGTAAAAAACGAGAACAAGTCGACGTTGGCGTATGGCCCCCTTAGCCGCGCTGATATGCCGCTCGTGCCTTAATATCGCGTCTGGCGCCGCGAAGCCGTAGCTGGCGGGCAAAGGACGATTTTCGTCGTGCGCGCCAAGGCTTTCATATGCGAGGCGTGGTTATGATGGTTATCTGCCGCTGCGCATAGTCTGTTTTTCATCGGCACCGCGATGGCAGCGGGTAAACCCGTCGCAACCGCGTTTTTCGCTTACCTTTTATACGAATCTCCATGCGATTTCTTGGCATCGATCTGGGCACTGCATCGCTGAAACTGGCTATCGTCGATGAAGACGGACATGAGCGCGCATTCGCGAGCGCCCCATATGCAGTCACGAAGCCGCATCCCGGCTGGGCCGAAACACCCGTCGAACTCTGGTGGAACGCGCTCTGCGACGCGGCGGCGCGTTTGCCCGCAAACGAACGTGACGCAGTAAGCGCGATCGGTTTTTCGGGGCAGATGCACGGCGTCGTGGTGACTGACGAAACCAACCAGGCGCTGCGTCCCGCGATGTTATGGCCCGATACCCGCGCGCTCGATTTACTCGACGCATGGGGCTCGCCGCAACCGAATCCCGTTGCGCCCGGCATGGCCGGACCGTTGCTGCGCTGGCTCGCGATGAACGAACCCGACGTGGCGAGCCGGATTCGCTGGGCGTTGCAGCCCAAGGACTGGCTGCGCACGGCGTTAGGTGGCGAGGTCTGCACCGATCCGTCGGACGCTTGCGCCACCGCGCTCGCCGCGCCGTCAGGCGTCTGGGACGATGCGCAGATCGCCGAGGCCGGGTTGCAGCGCGAGTGGTTTGCGCCGCTCGCGCCATCGTATGCGGCAGCCGGCACGTTGAGCGCCGATGCCGCGAAACAGCTCGGCTTGCGCGCGGGCATTGTGCTAGCCGTCGGCGCGGGTGACACCCCATGCGCGGCGCTCGGCAGCGGTCTTTGCAGCGATGGCGACGCGTTGCTGACCACGGGCAGCGGCGGCCAGATCGTCGTGACGTCGACGGACGCGCCGGGTCCGGTCACCGGCTTGCACACGTACCGTGCGGCGACTGACCAGTGGTATCGAATGGCTGCGATGCAGAACGTGGGCGTGGCGCTCGAAACGGTGCGCGGCTGGCTCGTCTACAACAACTGGCCGAGCGCTTATGAAGAGGCGTTCGGCGCGACGGCGTCCGAGCGCGTGACGTTCTTGCCTTACTTGAGCGGCGAGCGTTCACCGTGGATGAACCCATCGGCGAGGGGCGGGTGGCTCGGCCTCGGTCTCGGCGACACGCGCGGCACGATGATGCGCGCAGCATTTGAAGGCGTAGCGTTCGCGCTGCGCGCCGGACTCGACGCGATTCGTCTGAACGCGGGAACGCCGGCTGCGGTACGGACTCTGAGGCTTGCTGGCGGTGGCTCCATCGATCCGCGCTGGCGCCAGCTTTTAGCCGATGCGCTCGATGCCGATCTGGAAGCCGTCGAGTGCCCGAACGCCGCGCCGCGAGGTGCGGCAATCCTCGGCGGCATTGCGGTTGGCCATTGGCACGCGGCGGATCTGGCGCGGCTGGCGCCATCGGCGACGCTGGTTGCATCGCCGGGAACCGATGGTGAGATGTCCGCCCGCCATGCCCGTTTCATCGATTTATACCAGCGCAACGTAAGCTGGTTCTGATGCACATTTTGAGCTGCGCTTAGACTAGCGCCGCACGCGAATTTACGAAAAACCCCATACAAAATGTCCGATACCGCTACGCCCAACACGCCCAACTTCCGCTCTCGCGAATTCCTGCTCGATCATGCGTTGCGAACCATGACGTTCTATCACCCGCATTGCCTGGACCCGGCGGGCGGTTTCTATCACTACTACAAAGACAACGGCACGATCTACGACCGCACGTCGCGGCATCTTGTATCGAGTACGCGGTTCGTTTTCAACTACGCGATGGCGTACAAGCATTTCGGACTCGATGAGTATCGCGGCGGCGTGCGGCATGGCATCGACTATTTGCGCGAGTTTCATCGGAATCCGCAGACCGGCGGTTATGCGTGGACGCTCGACGGCCGCGACGTCACCGATGCCACCAATCATTGCTACGGCCTCGCGTTCGTCGTGCTGGCGTATGCGAAGGCGCTGGAAGCAGGTTTCGAAGAAGCGCGCGGGTATCTTGAGGAAACCTGGGACCTGATGGAGACGCACTTCTGGGACGCGGCTCACGGCCTGTACAAGGACGAAGCGAGCGCGGACTGGGTGGTCTCCGACTATCGCGGACAGAACGCCAACATGCACGCGTGCGAGGCGATGCTCGCGGCGTTCGAAGCGTCGCAGGATACGCGTTACCTGGACCGCGCCGCGCTGCTCGCGGACAACATGGTGAACCGTCAGGCCGCGCTTGCGGGCGGGCTTGTCTGGGAACACTACAAGCCGGACTGGTCGGTCGACTGGGAATACAACAAAGGCGACCGCAGCAACATCTTCCGGCCGTGGGGATTCCAGCCGGGCCACCAGACCGAATGGGCGAAGCTGCTGCTGATTCTGGACCGGCATCGTCCGGACGCGTGGCATGTCACGCGCGCGCGTGAACTGTTTGATCGCGCGCTGGAATTGTCGTGGGACCCCGTGCACGGCGGGATGGTTTATGGTTTCGATACCGAAGGCAAGTTCTACGACGAGGACAAGTATTTCTGGGTGCAGGCGGAGTCGCTGGCCGCGGCCGCGCTGCTTGCCGATCAGGCCGCGCAAGCCGGCGATACCGTCGCGGCAACGCGTTACTGGAACGACTATGACCGCTTGTGGGCCTACAGCTGGGAACACTTCGTCGATCACAAATGGGGCGCGTGGTATCGGATTCTTGCGCGCGACAACACCCATTACAACGATGAAAAAAGCCCCGCCGGCAAGGTCGACTATCACACCATGGGCGCATGCTACGAAGTACTGAACGTTGTGCCCTGACGCAGCACTTATCAAGCAGCGCCGCTAGCCACCTCTGAATCAACGATCAACGACAGGAGTCGAACACATGAAGACGAAAGCCGCCATTGCGTGGGAAGCAGGAAAGCCGCTCACTATCGAAGAGGTGGATCTTGAAGGGCCGCGCGCCGGTGAAGTGCTCATCGAGGTGAAGGCGACCGGTATTTGCCACACCGACTACTACACGCTCTCGGGCGCCGATCCGGAAGGCATCTTCCCGGCAATTCTCGGGCATGAAGGCGCGGGCGTTATCGTCGATGTCGGTCCGGGTGTTGGTACGCTGAAAAAGGGCGATCACGTCATTCCGCTCTATACGCCGGAGTGCCGGCAGTGCAAGTTCTGCCTCTCGCGCAAGACCAACCTGTGTCAGGCAATTCGTTCGACGCAAGGCCGTGGCTTGATGCCCGACGCCACGTCGCGCTTTTCCATCGGCGGCAAGCCGCTGTTCCATTACATGGGTACATCGACGTTTTCGAACTACATCGTAGTGCCGGAAATCGCGGTCGCGAAAGTGCGCGAAGACGCGCCCTTCGACAAGATTTGCTACATCGGCTGTGGCGTGACAACGGGCGTGGGCGCGGTCGTGTATTCGGCGAAAGTCGAGGCGGGTGCGAACGTCGTGGTGTTCGGGCTGGGCGGTATCGGCTTGAATGTGATCCAGGGCGCGAAGATGGTCGGTGCGGACAAGATCATTGGCGTCGACCTGAATCCGGGTCGCGTGGAACTCGCGAAGAAATTCGGCATGACGCACTTCATCAACCCGAACGAAGTGCCGAATGTGGTCGATCACATCGTTCAGCTTACCGATGGCGGCGCCGACTATTCGTTCGAATGTATCGGCAATACGAAGGTGATGCGCCAGGCGCTGGAATGCACGCATAAGGGCTGGGGCCAGTCGTTCATTATCGGCGTTGCAGCGGCGGGCGAAGAGATCTAGCACGCGTCCGTTCCAGCTCGTGACGGGACGCGAGTGGAAAGGCTCTGCGTTTGGCGGCGCGCGTGGACGTACGGACGTGCCGAAGATCGTCGACTGGTACATGGAAGGCAAGATCAATATCGATGACCTGATTACGCATCGTCTGCCGCTCGAGCGCATCAACGAAGGTTTCGACTTGATGAAGAAGGGCGAGTCGATCCGCTCGGTGGTGTTGTACTGAAGATAGGCGTGGTGCGTGTGAAGGATCATCGCGCGCGCACCACACGTCGCGAGACAACTGAAGGAACGAAGCCATGCTGGAACTTGTGGAAGAACATCGCTGCTACGGCGGCGTGCAGCGAACCTATAAGCACGATTCGGAAGCCATCGGCTTGCCGATGCGGTTCTCGGTGTTTCTGCCGCAGCAGGCATCGAAGGGGAAGGTGCCCGCGTTGTTCTACCTCGCCGGTCTGACGTGCACGGAAGAAACCTTCCCGATCAAAGCCGGCGCGCAGCGCTACGCGGCGGAGCACGGCATCGCGCTGATCGCCCCCGATACCAGTCCGCGCGGCGCAGGCGTGCCGAACGAAAGTGCGGCTTGGGATTTTGGCGTGGGTGCGGGGTTTTATGTCGATGCCACGCAGGAACCGTGGGCGCGCAATTATCGGATGTACTCGTATGTGACGCAGGATCTGCGCGCAGCGGTGCTGGCTGAATTGCCGCTGCGTGAAGATAGGCTGGGGATTTTCGGGCACTCGATGGGCGGTCACGGCGCGCTGGTTCTCGCGCTGAAGAACCCGGAGATCTACAAGTCGGTATCGGCGTTTGCGCCGATAGCAGCGCCTTCGCAATGTCCCTGGGGCGTGAAGGCGTTTTCAGGCTATCTCGGGGAGGATCGGGAAGCGTGGAAGCAGTACGACGCGAGTGAACTGGTGAAGAGTGCGGTGTCGAAGTTTGAAGCGGGGATCTTGATTGACCAGGGTCTCGCCGATAACTTCCTCGCCGCGCAATTGCATCCGGAGATCTTCGAAGCGGCGGCGAAAGCAGCAGGGCAAGCGGTGAACCTGCGTCGGCATGAAGGTTATGACCACGGGTATTACTTCATCTCGACGTTTATCGGCGAGCATATTGCGCATCACGCGCAGACGTTGTGTGCGTGAGGAGGAGTTAGGCGGAAGCGTGTGGTGCGCTTTCGTCGTCTGAGTGACCGGCCGGTTCTTCCCATCCTTCGAACGGGTCACGGCCGCACGACCCCTGTTCACGTTCTTCCGTGCTCAGGAAATCGGCAGGAACATCTGTGCCTTTCAGCAGCGCTATAAATTCAGCCCATTCAACGTTTCGATTCATTTCCGCCCCAGCAAACTCAACCCATAAACCGCCGCCGCCAGCATCGTGATCCAGAAGCTGGTTGGCCAGTCGGTGTAATACGCCAGCGTCAAGCCGAACCACGCCTGCGCCAGCGCGAAAAGCGCCGCCAGCATCACGCCGGTCGACAGCCGCGTCGCCACGTTCTGCGCCGCCGCCGCCGGCCCGACCATCAGCGCGAAGACGAGCAAAACGCCGACTATCTGCGTCGATGCCGCCACCGCCAGCGCCGTGATCGCGAGAAACAGGATGGACACCAACCGCAGCGATACCCCTTTGGCTTCGGCCAATTCCGGTTGCAGCGAAGCGAACAACAAAGGCCGCATGATGACCGCGAGCGCGCCGAGACTGACCACTGCGAGCCCGGCCAGCACCACGAGCGTCTCGTGACTTACGCCCAGCACGTTGCCGAACAGCAGCGCGGTTGCCTGACTCGCGTAAGCGGTGAAGAAGTGCAGGAACAGCAAGCCGAAGCCCAGCGATAACGACAAAATCACGCCGATGGCGACATCGCGTCCCGTCAGCTTTTCGCCGAGCGCGCCCATGCCGATGCCGGCCGCGAGCGTGAAGCCGACCATGCCCCAGAGCGGCGACACGCCGACCAGCACCGCGCCGGTCGCGCCGGTGAATCCTACGTGCGATAACGCGTGGCCCGCGAAGGTCTGGCCGCGCAGCACGAGAAAGTATCCGACAATGCCCGCCAGCACCGCGACGATCCCCGACGCCGCGAAGGCGTTGCGCATGAACTCGTATTCAAACATCGTGGGAGTGCGTTCCGGTGGGGTGGTGATCGTGGCCGTGGCCATGGCCGTGATCGTGGGAATGAGAATGGCCGTTGGCGCCGTCTTCGTGCGCGTGGTCGAGCTTGTCGACTTCCACATCGCCGGCCATCACGAAGATGCGGCCGTTCACGCGCATTACGTCGATGGGCGATCCATACAACTGCGACAGAACTGGCTTCGTGATGACTTCATCGATAGTGCCGAGCGCCGCGCGCCCGTTACCGAGATATAGCACGCGATCGATGGAGTTCAGCAGCGGATTGAGTTCGTGCGCGGAGAACAGCACAGTGATGCCGAGTTCGCGCTGCACGCGCCGCACGAGATCGACCACGCCGGTTTGATGACGCGGATCGAGGCTGATCAGGGGTTCATCGAGGAGCAGGAGTTTCGGGTCGCCGAGCAGACATTGCGCGAGCAGCAAACGCTGGCGTTCGCCGCCCGACAACTCGGACAAGGGCCGCATGGCGAGCGCCGTGCCGCCGACCAGCGCGAGCACGCGGTCGACATCGGCGCGCGCTGCGGCGCTCGCGTGCGGCAGGCCCCATCGATGACCATCGGCGGCCATCGCGACGAAATCGCGTCCGCGCACGCGGCGCCCGGCAAGACCGCTGCGTATTTGCGGCATGTATCCAATCGAGGGATTGCCGCGCACGACGGTTGCGCCATTCACGCGAATCGTTCCCTTCGATAACGGCAGCAAGCCCAGCATCGCGCGCATCAGCGTGGTTTTGCCGGCGCCGTTCGGACCCAGCACGCCGATAAACTCACCCGCCGCGACGCTGAAACTGGCGTCTTTCAGAATCGGCCGTCCGCCGAGTTCGAGCGTGACATGCTCGACTTCCAGCGCGCCGGCTTTAACGGACGCGGTCATCGCGCCACGCTCGCATAAGCGGATTTCCCATTGCCACAGCCGGTCATTGTGTCTTTCCCTGCAGCGCAACCGACAACGCGTCGAGCTGCGACGTCATCCATGTCTGGAAGGTCTTGCCGGCGGGCAGCGTCTCGGTGACGCTGATGCTCGGCACGTGTGAATCGTGGGCCACTTTCAACATGCGCTTCGTGAGTGCTTCCGTCGCCTGGCTGTTATAGATCAGCACGTGCACGCGACGCTCGCGCAGATCCTTTTCGAACGCGGCGATATCCGTCGCGCTCGGTTCTGTGTCGTTCATCGTCGCAAGCTGGAAGCGGGCGTTGCGCATGTCGAGGCCGATGGCGTCGGACATATAGCCGAACACCGGTTCCGTCGCCGTCACGGGTACGCCTTTGTACTGGCTTTTAAGCGCGGCAACTTTGTCGTCGATGGCTTTCACCGATGCCAGGAACGTCGCCAGGCGCGCATCGTAGTCGGCCTTGTGCGCCGGGTCCGCCTTGACCAGATATTCGCTCACTGCTTTCGCGACCGTCGGCATGGTGGCCGGGTAGTACCAGAGATGCGGATTATCGCCGGATTTCTTGCCCATCAGTTGTGCCGCGACGATGCTCGTGCGCCCATTTCCCTTCGATGCCGCCAGCAGTTTGTCCATCCACGGATCGTAGTCGGCGCCGTTATACACGACAAGCGCCGCGTTTTGCAACGCGCGGGCGGTCTTCGGGCTGGCTTCGAAGAGATGCGGATCTTCGTCGGGGTTGCTCAGGATGCTCGTCACCTGCACGTGATCGCCGCCGAGTTGCCGCACGACATCGCCGTAGAAATTCTCGGCCGCGACCACCGATACCACCCCGGGACGCGCCGTTTGCGCCGCGGCCGTGCCGCCAAAGCTTGCTGACAGAAGGGCGGCGCAGGTCAGGACGGCGGCGGCAAGTTTGCTCATGGTGTTTCCTGAAGTGGGGTTGCATAAACGGCTGAGGGCGGGTCTCGACGGTCTCAAGCACAAGCCCAAGCCCGTCGTTCAAATCGATGGCGATGATATAACGTATCACTCCGTTTTGCATCCGAAGACACATTACGAAACCCTGTCCAGGATCCATCCGATCACCCGCAAAGCCGCGCCGGTTGGGGTTTTCCCGCAGTTTTAGGGGGCTTTGCGCGTCGCAGCATCGAAACATCGCACGGCGCCTTGACACCGCCTCAACCGTCACCGATCATTCGACCAACAGATGAGCAAATGATCGCGTGATGAGCGTTCGCTCACCATCGCTCGATCAAAAGACCATCGGCGTTGATGTCGAAATCGAGTCAAGGACGAACCGGAGACAGGCCGTGAGATTGCAGGACAAGGTAGCTATCGTGACGGGCGCAGCCAGCGGAATTGGCGAAGCGGTCACGAAACGATTTCTGGACGAAGGCGCGAAAGTCGTCGTCGTCGATCTGAAAGATGAGGCCGAGCTGGCGCAGCGTTACGCGGACAGCGCCGGGCGTGTACTTGCTTTGAAAGCGGACGTCACGAAGCGCGAGGATCTGGAGCGCATTGTCTCGTCTACTGTCGATAAGTTTGGTGGTATCGACATTCTCTTCAACAACGCGGCGCTCTTCGATATGCGCCCCATTCTCGATGAATCCTGGGACATCTTCGACCGCCTCTTCTCGGTGAACGTGAAGGGCATGTTCTTCCTGATGCAGCTCGTCGCGCAACGGATGGTGGAACAAGGCCGCGGCGGCAAGATCGTGAACATGTCGTCGCAGGCGGGACGTCGCGGCGAGGCGCTAGTTTCCCACTATTGCGCAACCAAAGCCGCCGTGATCAGCTACACGCAATCAGCCGCGCTGGGCCTCGCGAAGCATGGCATCAACGTGAACAGCATCGCACCGGGTGTGGTCGATACCCCGATGTGGGAGACCGTCGATGCGCTCTTCGCGAAGTACGAAAACCGTCCGCTCGGCGAGAAGAAACGCCTGGTGGGTGAAGCGGTGCCGCTTGGCCGCATGGGCCTGCCCAACGACCTGACCGGCGCGGCGCTGTTTCTTGTGTCGGCGGATTCGGATTACATCACGGCACAAACACTGAACGTGGACGGCGGCAACTGGATGAGCTGATAGTGCATATGTGACGCACATTTGTGACGCGCAGCTGTGACGCACATTTGTGACGCGCAGCTGTGACGCGCATTTATGACGCGCCACGCACTGCTTATCAAGCGCTGCACCCAGCCAGCAATTTCATGAAGTCATAGCAGCGAACCGCAAGCAAGGTAGCACCCGTACTACTCAAGCAACGCAGCGATCAACCCGTTGATCGACGCATCAGGCAAGCCCGCAGCACCCGCGCCCGTGCTAACGATAAAGGAGACGAAACAACATGAAACGCGCCAACATCACCCTGAAGACCCTGCCGATGCGCTCGCTCGCATTCGCCGCATTCGCCGCGGCCGCACTTGCGCCTATCGCCGCGAAGGCCACGACTGTGACCATCGCGACACTCAACAACCCGGACATGATCGAGTTGAAGAAGCTGTCGCCGGCGTTTGAGAAAGCGAATCCGGATATCCAGTTGAAGTGGGTCATCCTCGAAGAAAACGTGCTGCGCCAGCGCGCCACCACGGACATCACCACGAACAGCGGCCAGTTCGACGTGATGGCTATCGGCACGTATGAAGCGCCGCAGTGGGGCAAGCGCGGCTGGCTCGCGCCGATGACCAACCTGCCGGCCGACTACGACCTGGAAGACGTGGTCAAGACGGCTCGCGACGGCCTCTCGTATAACGGCCAGTTGTACGCGCTGCCGTTCTACGTTGAAAGCTCGATGACGTATTACCGCAAGGACCTGTTCGAAGCCGCCGGCCTGAAGATGCCCGACCAGCCGACCTACGACCAGATCAAGCAATTCGCCGACAAGCTCACCGACAAATCCAAAGGCCAGTACGGCATCTGTTTGCGCGGCAAGGCGGGCTGGGGCGAGAACATGGCGTTCGTTTCGACGGTGGTGAACACCTTCGGCGGCCGCTGGTTCGACGAGAACTGGAAAGCTCAACTCGATACCCCCGAGTGGCACAAGGCTGTCACGTTCTACGTCGGACCTGCTGAAGAAACGACGGCCCGCCGGGAGCGAGCTCGAACGGCTTTAACGAAAACCTGACGCTGATGTCGTCGGGCAAGTGCGCGATGTGGATCGACGCGACGGTTGCCGCCGGCATGCTCTACAACAAGTCGCAGTCGCAAGTGGCGGACAAGATCGGCTTTGCTGCCGCGCCGGTTGCCGTCACGCCGAAGGGCTCGCACTGGTTGTGGTCGTGGTCGCTCGCGATTCCGAAGACGTCGAAGTCGCAGGACGCCGCGAAGAAATTCGCGACGTGGGCGACGTCGAAGGAGTACATCCAACTGGCCGCGAAGGACGAAGGCTGGGCATCGGTTCCGCCGGGCACGCGCAAGTCGACCTACGCGAACGCTGAGTACAAGAAAGCCGCACCGTTCGGCGACTTCGTGCTGAGCGCGATCTTGTCGGCTAATCCGAACGATTCGTCGCTGAAGAAGGTGCCGTACTCGGGTATTCAGTTCGTCGGGATTCCTGAGTTCCAGTCATTCGGTACGGTTGTCGGCCAGTCCATTGCAGGCGTGGTCGCAGGACAAACCACCGTCGATGCAGCACTGAAAGCCGGTAACGCCGCAGCCGATCGTGCGGTGAAACAGGCGGGCTATCAAAAGTAAGCGGGTAGTAAGCGTACTCAAAGCAGTCGAGGCGGAAACTTCTAGCGCCTAACGTAGTACAGCCGGCCGCGCCGCTCTTCCAGCAAGAGTTCGCGCGCGGCCTGCGCTTCATCGAGAGGTGACACGATCATGAGTCAACTTAATCCCCCCATACCGAACAGCTACGCGGAATCCGCGGCGGCGCGCGACAAGAAACGCGCGAAGTCGGTTCGCTGGCTGATTACGCCTTCTACCGCAGTACTGTTTCTATGGATGGCCATCCCGCTCGCGATGACCATCTGGTATTCGTTCTCGCGATACAACCTGCTGAATCCGGACGTCAAAGGTTTTGCGGGTATCGATAATTACCAGTTCCTCGCTACCGACCCGGCGTTCGGTCCATCGATCGTTCATACGCTGGTGCTGATCGGCTCGGTGCTGCTGATAACCGTGATTGGCGGCGTGCTGCTCGCGGTGCTGTTCGACCGCAAGTTCATCGGCCAGGGCATCGCACGCTTGCTCGTGATTGCACCGTTCTTCGTCATGCCGACGGTCAGCGCGCTGATCTGGAAGAACATGATCCTGCATCCGGTGTATGGACTGGTCGCGGCGTTGATGCGTTTCTTAGGCATGCAGCCAATCGACTGGTTCGGCGACTATCCGCTCTTCGCGGTGATCGTGATTGTCGCGTGGCAGTGGCTGCCGTTTGCTTTCCTGATTCTGTTCACGGCGATTCAGTCGCTGGATCAGGAGCAGAAGGAAGCCGCGCGGATCGACGGTGCGGGCGCGTTCTCCATGTTCTTCTACATCACGCTGCCGCACTTGAAACGCGCGATTGCCGTGGTCGTGATGATGGAAACCATTTTCCTGCTGTCCATCTTCGCTGAAATCTATACGACAACTGGCGGCGGTCCCGGCACCGCGACCACCAACCTGTCGTACCTGATTTACTCGCTCGGGCTGCAGCAATTCGACGTCGGCCTGGCTTCCGCCGGCGGCATTCTGGCGGTGGTACTGGCGAACATCGTGGCGTTCTTCCTCGTGCGGATGCTCGCGAAGAACCTGAAAGGGGAGTACGAATCATGAGCCATCCCGTCACTGCAACAACGTCCGTGCCGGCCCTCGACATGCTCAAGCGCAGCGTGCTCGGCGTGATCGCGTGGCTGTTCGCGCTGCTGCTGTTCTTCCCGATCTTCTGGATGACCATCACGGCGTTCAAGACCGAGCAGCAGGCGTATTCGTCGTCGCTGATTTTCTCGCCGACGCTCGACAGCTTCCGCGAGGTGTTCGCACGCAGCAACTACTTTGCGTTCGCCTGGAATTCCATCCTGATCTCGGTCGGCGTCACGGTGATCTGCTTGCTGCTCGCCGTGCCGTGCGCCTACGCCATGGCGTTCTTCCCGACAAAGAAGACGCAGAAAGTGCTGCTGTGGATGCTCTCGACAAAGATGATGCCGTCGGTGGGCGTGCTCGTGCCGATCTACTTGCTGTGGAAGAACACCGGCATGCTCGATACGGTGTGGGGCTTGATCATCGTCTATACGCTGATCAACTTGCCGATCGCCGTGTGGATGTCCTACACGTACTTCAACGAAATCCCGCGCGACATTCTGGAAGCAGGGCGTATTGACGGCGCGGCGACGTGGCAGGAAATCGTCTACCTGCTGATGCCGATGTCGCTTCCGGGACTCGCATCCACGGGCTTGCTGCTGGTGATCCTGTCGTGGAACGAGGCGTTCTGGAGCATCAACTTGTCCAGTTCGAACGCGGCGCCGCTGACGGTGTTCATTGCGTCGTATTCCAGTCCGGAAGGTTTGTTCTGGGCGAAGCTCTCGGCGGCGTCGTTGCTGGCGGTCGCGCCTATCCTGATCGTCGGCTGGCTGTCGCAGAAACAACTCGTACGCGGCCTGACCTTCGGCGCGGTGAAGTAGCTTTGAACCAGAGGCCGACCCAGTGAACTTGAACTTGTCCGAAGCCGGCGCACCGGGCGCATTCGGTGCACCCGATGGCCACCACGACCATCTGCTGATCTGCGACTGCGACGGCGTGCTGATCGACAGCGAAGCGATTGCGGGCCGCATGCTCGTGCAGGAGATGGAGGCGCTCTGGCCCGGCGTGAATGCCGAGCCGATCGTCACCCCGCTGCTCGGGTTGCGGATCGAAACGGTGCTGCTGCGCACGGCTGAAGCGTTCGGCCGGACGCTCGACGCCGCCCAGATCGATGCAATCCGGGTGGTCGTGGAAGCCGCGGCCGTGGAAGGGCCGGCGGTCGATGGAATCGAAGCGGCGCTGGCCGCGATCCCGCTTGCGCAAGGCCTGCGCGAGCAACAGCTTTACGTCGTATGTGGAAGCCGTGCTGAACCGCACGGGCCTTGTGCGGTTTTTCGGCGAGCGTCTGTTTTGCGCCGATAAAGTGCCGAACCCGAAGCCCGCGCCCGACGTGTATCTCGCGGCGGCGCGGACCATGCGGGTTGCGCCCGAACGCTGCGTGGTGGTCGAAGACAGCGTGACGGGCGTCACCGCGGCGGCGGCGGCGGGCATGACCGTGCTGGGTTTCCTGGACCGCGCTCATGCAAGTGAAGGACAAATCGATGCGCTGAAACGTGCTGGCGCAAGTGTCGTGTTCGGCGAGATGGGGCAACTCCCCGCGCTCGTCGGGCAGTGGCTGCAAAACGCAAGCTTCGAACTGCCGTGAGCCTCTTGCTCGCAGAAAACGAAGCCAAGTTAAAGACGGAGACTCCATCATGGCAAGCCTGAATCTGCGCAACATCAACAAGCGCTACGAAGAAACCGAAGTGATTCGCAGCGTGAACCTCGATATCGCCGACGGTGAGTTCGTCGTGTTCGTGGGCCCGAGCGGTTGCGGCAAATCCACGCTGATGCGGATGATCGCCGGGCTGGAAGATATCACCGGCGGCGACCTGACCATCGACGGCGTGCGGGTGAACGACGTGCAGCCGGCCAAGCGCGGCATTGCGATGGTGTTCCAGTCGTACGCGCTGTATCCGCACATGACGCTCTACGACAACATGGCTTTTGGCCTGAAGCTTGCCGGCACGAGCAAGCCGGAGATCGATGCAGCGGTGAAGCAGGCCGCGAAGATTTTGCACATCGATCATTTGCTTGACAGGAAACCTAAGCAATTGTCGGGCGGGCAGCGTCAGCGCGTGGCGATCGGCCGGGCGATCACGCGCAAGCCGAAGGTGTTTCTCTTCGATGAACCGCTCTCCAACCTCGACGCCGCGTTGCGCGTGAAGATGCGCCTGGAGTTTGCGCGCCTGCATGACGAGCTCAAGACCACGATGATCTACGTGACGCACGATCAGGTGGAAGCCATGACGCTGGCGGACAAGATCGTGGTGTTGTCGGCGGGGAATGTGGAGCAGGTCGGCTCGCCGAACCAGCTTTATCACGCGCCGCAGAACAAGTTCGTGGCGGGTTTCATCGGTTCGCCGAAGATGAATTTCTTTAACGCCGAAGTCACGCAGGTCTTGAGCGATGGCGTGCTGGTGAAGTATGCAACGGGCGAGACTCAACTCACGGCCGTCGAACCGGGTGCTGCGAAGGTCGGCGATTCGGTGACGGTCGGGATTCGTCCGGAGCATCTGCATGCAGGGACGGCGGCGACGGTGGAACACGGGGTATCGGCGAAGACGATGGCCGTCGAGTCGCTCGGCGATGCCGCTTATCTTGTACGCGGAGTCGTCGGTGGCGCCGGAGGGGATCATCGCCCGGATTCCGCCGCTGGAGCGCCATTCGCGCGGCGAAGTGCTGAAGCTTGGTGCCATGCCCGAGCATTGCCATCTGTTTAACGCCGATGGAATTGCGTATCAGCGCAAGATTGTCGAGGTGTTGTCGGCGGCTTGAGCTTGTAAAACGAAAACGCCCGGTTGCTTTCACGGCAGCCGGGCGTTTTCATGTGCTCGCGATGTCTGATCAAGCGTCGAGCGCCGCCTGCGCGCACAGTTCATCTGTCACCAACCCCGACAGCCACTTCCCCTTCAACGCCGCGATCACCGCATCGCGCTTTCTCAAGCCGCCCGCAAACCCGATAGTCGGCCGCTTCGGCGGCGTATCCAGCCGCAGGCTCGTCACGCGGTCACCCGTTGTCGATGTCACCCGCACGCCTTCTGCGTCTATCGGCAAGCCGAGCAACTCAGCCACCGCGCCGGCCTGCATCATCTCTTCCACTTCGGCGGTCGTGATAAACCCGTCCTCATGCAACGGACAATTGATCCCGATATTGCCGATGCCGATAAACGCGACATCGGCATTCTCGGACAGCGCATCGACAATCCGATACAGCCGGTGATTGCACCATTGCGCGCGCTCGGCGCGGCTGTCGGCCATCAACGGCGCGGGCAGCATGAAATGCTTCCCGCCGGTCTTCTCCGACAGATGCTGCGCGACGTCATAGCGGTTCGACGAACCGTCCTGGGCGATCGCCCCGACCATCGATACCAAGCGGTGCTGCGGCCGCTCCAGTTGCCCGATTTGCGCGACCACGGCCTTCAGGGTCCGGCCGGTGCTGATCGAGATGACCAGCGGTTTTTCATCGGTGAGATAACGCTCCATCACTTGCGCGCCCGCGACCGCGAGTTTGCGATCCACTTGCTCGGGCGTGTCGCCGTCGATGGGCACGACTTCGCACATCGACAAGCCGTATCGCTTCGATAACTTCGCGGCCAGCGACAAGCAATCCGCCACGCGATGATCGACGCGCACGCGAATCAGGTTCTTTTCCACGGCGAATGCGACCAGCCGCTGTGCGACAGGGCGGGAGATTTGCAGCTTTTCTGCGATTTCATTCTGCGTGTTGCCCGCGACGTAATACAGCCACGCGGCGCGGGTGGCGAGATCGAGTTTTTCGTTGGACTTGGGCACGGTGGCTCGATATCTGGGACGTTCGTGTGTCGAATACAAAAGAGAATCGCGCGCCTGAGAGCACAGGCACGCGAATATCGACATTGTGCACGCTCGGCGCTTAAGGGCAAAAACTCCCGGGCGCCTTTTAAACCATCACGCGAGCCGAGGCCGCGCCGGATCGAACAACGGCCGCACGTGCTGATACAACTCGCGAAAACCTTTTAGCCGCTGCCGCAGCGCCGCGTGACGTTCAGCGTTTGGCACGAACTCGTCCTGCACGGGCGGCTTCGCGAGCACCACAGCCGGATCGCCGCCCGCCGCAAGCCATCCAAGCCGCGCCGCGCCAAGCGCCGCGCCGGTCTCGCCGCCGCCGTGCGTGCGCGTGCGGGTGTTGAGTGCATCGGCTAATAGCTGGCCCCAGTACTTGCTGCGCGCACCGCCGCCCAGCAGCGACAGCGCGTGCACTTCCGTACCGGCGGCTTGCAGCGCGTCGAGGCCGTCAGTGAGCGCGAGCGTCACGCCTTCAAGCACGGCATAACCCAGCAGCGCGCGATCGGTTGCGTGCGTCATGCCGAAGAACACGCCTTGCGCGTACGGGTCGTTATGCGGGGTGCGTTCGCCGCTGAGATAGGGCAGAAAGAGCGGCGCGATGTCGAGCGAAGCAGGATCGAGCGCGGCGATTTCGGCGAGCAGAGTGGGTTCATCGGTGGAGGTGAGTTTGCAGACCCAGCGCAGACAACTCGCCGCCGATAACACCACGCTCATTTGATGCCAGCGATCAGGAATGGCGTGGCAAAACGCATGCACCGCCGACGATGGATTCGGCCGGAAGCGGTCGCCGACCACGCACAACACGCCCGACGTCCCCAGCGACAGGAATCCATCGCCCGGTTCCGTCGCGCCGATACCCACCGCGCTCGCCGCGTTATCGCCGCCACCGGCCGCGACGACCACGCCATCGGGCAGACCCAGTTCGCGGGCGAGCGCGGGCAACAACGTGCCCGACGGTTCGCTGCCTTCGGCCAGCGCCGGCATCTGGGCGCGCGTCATGTCGCAGGCCGCGAGCAGTTCGTCGGACCAGTCGCGGCGCGCGACATCGAGCCATAACGTGCCGGCAGCATCCGATGGATCGGACACCTTCGTACCCGTCAGATGCAGCCGCAGATAATCCTTGGGCAGCAGCACGCACGCCGTCTGCTTGAAAATTTCCGGCTCGTGATGCTGCACCCAAAGCAACTTGGGCGCGGTGAAACCGGGCATGGCGAGATTACCGGCTATTCGATGCAACTCCGACGCGCGCTCCGTCAGTTCGTCGCATTCCTTGTCGCTACGCATGTCGTTCCAGAGGATCGCCGGACGCAGCACGCGGTCTTCCGAGTCGAGCAGCACGGCGCCATGCATCTGTCCCGACAAACCGATACCGCGAATCTGCGCGAACTCTTGCGGGAATTTATCGCGTAAAGCGAAGAGCGCGGCGCGCGTGCCGTTCCACCAGTCGAGCGGATTTTGTTCCGACCAGCGTGGTTTCGGACGCGACACGGTGAAGGGCGTGCCCGCCGTCCCGACGACATTGCCGTCGCTCGCGAGCAGCAGGACTTTTACTTCGGAGGTGCCGAGATCAATGCCTAAATACATGGACGAACCCTTGTTGAAGGCTTGCAGCCAGGGAAACCGGAGGCGCTAATGTAGCGCCGCGTCCGGTGTTGCGCCATTGGCGTAACACCGGACGGTCGTGAAAGCGTTCGAGACGATCAGGCGCGCTTGGCGAGCCATGTATCGACACGGCCGAGCGCCGCGCGCAGCACGCGTTCGAGATCGGCGCTTTGCGCGAGGCTGCCCCACAACAGTTTATCGGCGACGAAAGCCTTCAGCGGGTCGCTTGCTTCGAAGAATGCGTGCGCCGTGGCGGCGTCCATCACGCCGTCTTGATACGCGTACGGCAGCGTGCCCAGGTGCCAGCGTTCGAGGAAGCGGAAGAACAGCGCGGGCAGCATGGCAGTGGCGTTCGGATCGACTTGCCGCGCGAAACATTCACGCAAAGTCGGCGCGATAAAGCCGGGAAGCTTCGAGAAGCCATCGGCGGCGACGCGCTGATTCGTGTCCTGGATATACGGATTGACGAAGCGATCGAGCACAACATCGCGATACTTAGCCAGATCAAGAGGACTTGGCGAGAGGCACGGGATTACGTCTTCGGTCACGTAGGCATCGGCGAGTGCGCGGATGTCGGCGTCTTGGGTGCCTTCGTGAATATATTGATGGCCCACGAGCGTCCCCGCCCATGCGATACAGCTATGCGTTGCGTTGAGAATGCGGATCTTCGCTTCCTCATAGGGCAAAACTGAATGAACCATTTCCGCGCCGACGCTTTCCCAGGCCGGCCTTCCCGCGATGAACTCGTCCTCGATCACCCACTGGATAAACGCTTCGCCCATGACGGGGGCTTTATCGTCGAAGCCGGTTGCGGCCAGCACGCGCTCGCGGACATCGGGCGTGGGACGCGGCGTGATGCGGTCGACCATCGCGTTCGGGCAGGACGTGTTCGCGAGCATCCAGTCGCGCAGTGCGGTTTCGCCGCGTAATTGCAGGAATTCGAGCATCCCGGCTTTGAAGCGATCGCCGTTGCTGCGCAGGTTGTCGCAGTTTTGCAGGGTTACTTTGCCGGCGTTTTGTTTCATGCGGGCATCGAGAATGGCCGCGAGGGCGCCGTAGATTGTCGTGCGCGCGCCTTTCAGGTCGGCGGCGAGATCGGGATTTGCCGTGTCCAGCTTGTGGTGTTCATCGAGGTAATAGCCGCCCTCGGTCACCGTGAACGATACGATTTTGCACTCCGGCGCCGCGCCCGCCGCGACCAGCGCGTTCAGGTCCGCGGCCCACGGCACGACCTTCGTGATCGAGCGGATGGTTTCATAGGCGCGTTCGCCTTGCGGCGTGACGGTTTCCAGCGTGTAGGCGCCGTTTTGCGCGGCCAGCGCTTCGAGGACCGCGTTCATGTCGCCGCGAATATTACCGACGGTCAGTGACCAGCGGGTATCGCCGGATTCGATCAGCTTGTGGAGGTACCACGCCTGATGCGCACGATGAAAAGAACCCGCGCCGATGTGCAGGATCACGTCGGCGGCTGCGCGGCTTTCAGTAGTCATTTGGTTTTCCTCTGAGCTGGGGCTGGGGCTGGGTGCGCCGAGTGGCCGAGCGCTTTACTGTGCTATGTCTCTTGGGCGCGGGTGGGACCCGTTTGCCTCGTTTAGATCAATTGCTCGTTGTGTGAGCGAATGATCGTATTGGATTCGATGAATGTCAAGGCGCTCCGCAGCAATTGGGTTTATGTTTTTTGCGGCGCCGGGCAGGCCGGGGGCATGGTCTTTGGGGGTGCGCTGGCGCTTGGTGTTCGAGGGTTGGTGCTGCGTACGCTAGCGCGGGTTATATGTTGGCTGTATTTTTTGCAGCTATTAGCCACTGTGCGTGGCGGCAGGTCGGTTCATGGCCGTGGGGCTGGGTCGGTGCTGGGTTGCTGCTGCGTACGTTGGCGCGGGTTTTATGTGAGCTAAATTTTTTATCACTATTAGCCACTGTCCGTGGCGGGACTTCATTTCTTTGTCCAACGGCGACAAAGAAACGAAGCAAAGAAAACGCCTCTCCACAAACTGTATTAAGTGTCCCCAGCGTGCAGACCACTGCTTTTGGTTCCCGCGTAGCACGGTGCTCGCAAAACCACGGACACTTGAAACCCTCCTTCTCGCGAATCCCTACATCCCCACGCTTCGCCACCAGTGCTCTCGGGCGAGCCCCGCCGCCGCAGCCCTCCACGGCCAAACGCTTCGGCGTCAAGGCGTCAAAGCGTCAAGGCGTCAAGGGTCAAGGCATCAAGGCATCAAGGCAGCAAGGCTGGAAGGCAGCAAGGCAGCAAGGCTGGAAGGTTGGAAGGTTGGAAGGTTGGAAGGTGTCAAGCCGTCAAGCCATCAAGCCATCAAGGTGGCAAGGTAGCAAGGTAGCAAGGTAGCAAGGTAGCAAGGTAGCAAGGTAGCAAGGTAGCAAGTGCCGAGGTGCCGAGGTGCCGAGGTGGCAAGACATAGCGGCGTAGGGCGCAGGGCATCAGAAGATAGTGGAACGGAGCACGCGTGCGGCGAGGAACAGCCGCGCTTGAAGTCAGTAAGCACTGAAAAGTGAGGTTATCCGCAGCGTAGGTGCGGCCGTAGGGGTTCGTGGGTCCATCGAACTTGCCCGAGAGCACTGGTGGCGAAGCGTGGGGATGTCAGGATTCGCGAGAAGGAGGGTTTCAAGTGTCCGTGGTTTTGCGAGCACCGTTCTACGTGGGAACCAAAAGCAGTGGCCTGCACGCTGGGGACACTTAATACAGATTGTTGGGAGGCGTTTTCTTTGCTTCGTTTCTTTGTCGCCGTTGGACAAAGAAATGAAGTCCCGCCACGGACAGTGGCTAATAGTGATAAAAAATATAGCCAACATTCAACCCGCGCTAACGTACGCAGCAGCAACCCAGCACTGACCCCAACCACCGCTGGTAGCCCGCCCCCAAAACCCCGCCCGAGTGCGAACGAAAATAACCTGGCTAATAGTGATAAAAAATATAGCTCACATACAACCCGCGCCAACGTACGCAGCAGCAACCCAGCACTGACCCCAACCACCGCCGGTAGCCCGCCCCCGAAACCCCGCCCGAGTGCGAACGACTTATCTAATCGCATGGGCCTCAAACGCCGGCCCTTGCACAAAATTCACATCGAATTGCTGAAGCGCTTCGAACTGCGCTTCATTCGCCACATGATCAAAGATCAGCGGAATCTTCAGCCGGTGCGCATAACCCACCAGCGGTTTCACCACCGAATCCCGCAATGCCGCGCCGGCATCCATCTTGATGAAGTCAAGCCGCGCCATATCCGACACCGACATGATCTGCCCGGCATTGGGCAAATTCCCCGCGACCTTGAACCCGTACCGCTGGTAACTCTTCACCAGATAACCAAGAAACGTTCGATGCGCAACCGCAGCCGCCGGTAACTCAATCACGATCCGCGCCGGATTCAACCCGAACTCGATCAACACGGAAGAAAAGTGCTTGCCGTGATCGTATTTCACGCTCTTCAGCAAACGCTCATGCACGCGTAGAAACAGCAAACCCGGCCGCTGCGCACCGAAAAAATTAAACGCATGCAACGCACGCGAAAGACGGTCGAGCTCGACCAGACGCGGGTCATCGTCGAGTTGCGCAAACGGATCGAACGACACGCCCTCAGCGGTTAGCGTCATCGCCTGGAAACCGAGTTCATCGCCGAATCGCTCTGCACTTTCAACCGATGCCGTCAGCGATTGCGGAAAACCGCGCGTGGTGACATCGAAGATGGGCTCGTAGGCGCTCGCGAGGCTAAACCCTTCGTAATGCGCGACGGCCGCGCACGAATTCTCGCCCATGACAATGCGCGCGCCGCCAATCGGAAAGTCCGCGGCGCGTGCGACGAGTTGCTGGACAGTTGGCGTGATCATGAAGGGATTGTGTGAGCGGTTTAGCGTCGATGGTAGCAGCGACACGTCTGGTGCTTTGCACAAAATCCACATATTGATATGCATCGATATCAACTTGTGCCGTATGCCTAGGGTTAACAATAGTTTTACTTATCGTAATTCATTTTACTATGCGTAATTGCAGCGATAATCTTTGAGGAGACTCTTATGGCGGGTGAAAAGAAATTCGCGTCGCAGGCTGACTTGGCGGAAAAGAAGGTGACGTTCGAACGGCTCTCCGAGCACGCGTATGCATACACGGCGGAGGGCGATCCGAATACGGGCATTGTGATTGGAGACGACGCAGTGCTCGTCGCCGACACCCAAGCCACGCCCGTCATGGCGCAGGACGTGATTCGCCGGATTCGGGAAGTCACGGACAAACCCATCAAGTACGTCCTGCTCACGCATTACCACGCGGTACGGGTGCTCGGCGCGTCGGCGTATGACGCGCAGCAGATCATCGCGAGTCAGGATACTTATGACCTTATCGTCGAACGTGGCGAGCAGGACATGAAGAGCGAGATCGAACGGTTTCCGCGCTTGTTCAACGCGGTGGAATCGGTGCCCGGTCTCACGTGGCCGACGCTCACGTTCAAGGGTGAAATGACGCTCTGGCTCGGTAAGCTGGAAGTGAAGATCATGCAGCTCGGCCGGGGCCATACCAAGGGCGACACCGTGCTGTGGCTGCCCGAAGACAAGGTGATGTTGTCCGGGGATCTAGTCGAATACGGCGCGACGCCTTATTGCGGCGATGCCTATTACCAGGACTGGCCGGCAACGCTCGACGCGCTCGCGGCGTTCAATCCCGAGAAGCTCGTGCCGGGCCGCGGCGCGGCGCTGAAGACACCGCAGCAAGTGGCGGACGGTATCGCGGGAACGCGGGCGTTCGTGAGCGAACTGTTCAACCAGGTGAAGCTGGGCGCGGCGGCGGGCAAGGACCTGAACGAGATCTACAAACTCACGTATGCAGCGCTCAAGCCGAAGTTCGGCGATTGGGTCATCTTCGATCACTGCATGCCGTTCGACGTAACGCGCGCCTTCGACGAAGCCACGCAGTATCGCGATCCGCGCATCTGGACGGCGCAACGCGATAAGGAAATGTGGGAAACGCTCGAGAGCTGAATCGATCATGTCTATCGACTTTCAGACGCTCAGGTTCGAGTATCGCCGCTCGCCCGATCAAAACGGCGACGCGCCGCTGCATCCCGTCGTGGTGATCGGCGCGGGGCCGGTGGGCCTCGCCACTGCAATCGATTTGGCGCAACAGGGCACGCCGGTTGTGCTGCTCGACGATGACCACACGTTGTCGTCGGGGTCTCGCGCTATTTGCTTTGCGAAACGCACGCTCGAGATCTTCGACCGGCTCGGCTGCGGCGACCCGATGGTAGCTAAAGGTGTGAGCTGGAACGTCGGAAAGGTGTTCCTTCAAAACGAGTTGCTTTACGCGTTCGACCTCTTGCCCGAAGCGGATCATGCACGGCCCGCGTTCATCAACTTGCAGCAGTATTACGTCGAAGGGTATCTGGCTGAGCGTGCGCGCGAGTTGCCCTTGCTCGATGCCCGCTGGCACAACAAAGTGACAGGCATTACGCAATCCGATGAATGCGTTTCGCTGCAGATCGAGACGCCCGAAGGTCCGTACACGCTGCGTGCGCGTTACGTAGTCGCCGCCGATGGCGCGCGCAGTCCGCTACGCGCGCTGATGCATCTCGATACTCACGGCCGTACTTTCAAAGATCGGTTCCTGATAGCCGATGTCCGCATGAAAGCCGACTTTCCCACCGAGCGCTGGTTCTGGTTCGATCCGCCGTTTCATCCGAATCAATCGGTGCTACTGCATCGGCAACCGGATAACGTGTGGCGTATCGATTTCCAGTTGGGATGGGATGCCGATCCCATCGCGGAAAAGGCGCCGGAGCGAGTGATTCCGCGCGTGCGCGCTCTGCTCGGACCGGACGTGGAATTCGAGCTGGAATGGGTGAGCGTCTACACGTTCCGATGCCAGCGTATGGATCGATTTCGCCACGGCCGCGTGCTGTTCGCGGGCGATTCGGCGCATGGCGTGTCGCCGTTCGGTGCGCGTGGCGCGAATAGCGGCGTGCAGGACGCGGACAATCTCGCCTGGAAATTGAAGCTGGTGATCGACGGCCTTGCGCCCGATGCCTTGCTCGACACGTATGCGAGCGAACGCGAAGCCGCCGCCGATGAAAACATTCTCCACTCTACGCGCTCGACCGATTTCATCACGCCGAAGAGCGACGTGTCGCGCGTGTTCCGCGATGCCGCGTTGAGGCTTGCGAAGGACTGCGCGTTCGCGCGGCGGATAGTGAACAGCGGGCGGTTATCGACGGCTTCGGTGTTGCGTGACTCGCCGCTGAGCACGCCGGATATCGACGCTTTCGATTGCGCGCTCGTGCCGGGTGCTGTCGCCGCGGATGCGCCCGTGCGAATCGATGGCCGTGACGCGTGGTTCTTGCGGCGCGTGGGGTCATCGTTTGCGGGCGTGCTGTTTGGCGAATCGATCGACACGCTTGGCCGCTTGCAAAATCTATCTCCGCTAATGCAGCTTCTTTTGATCGTGCCCGCCGGTTCGGAAATCAAACCGCGCGAAGGCGTTGAAGTCATGGAAGACGTAAAAGGTTTGTTATCCGAACGATTCGATGCACGTCCCGGCACGTTCTATTTTCTGCGCCCGGATCAACACATCGCGATGCGCGCTCGTTCTCTCGATCCGCAAGCCGTCCGCGACGCGCTCGCACGCGCGACGTGCGCATTAAATTTGAACGAAACCCAGCCAGCATGACGAGGCACACCATGCTCGATACAACCTTGCGCCTCGCCGATCCCGATGCCTTCTATGAAGCGCTGATCGAGATGCATCGCGACCTCAGCAACGACGAAAGCCAACTGGTGAACGCAAAGCTGATCTTGCTGCTGTCGAACCAGATCGGCGATATGGACGTGCTGCGCGAAGCGATGTCGATGGCGCGTCGCGGTGTTGAGATCCCCGCGGCCCAGGCTGCCGGCACATGAAATTGTAGAAGAGGAAAAGCCCATGAAACCATTCACGAGCCACACGGACACGAGCCAGCATTATCAATCGGGCTTCGCTGCCGACTTCGCCACCGAGGCGTTGCCCGGCGCGCTGCCGCTGGGCCGTAACTCGCCGCAGCGCGTGAACTATGGCCTGTACGCAGAACAGCTTTCGGGCACCGCGTTCACTGCGCCGCGCGGGCATAACCGGCGCTCGTGGTTGTATCGGATACGGCCGGCTGCCGTGCATCATCCGTTCACGCAAATTGAAGGCGACAAGTTACGCGCCAAACTTGTCGCTAACTTCGCCGAGGTGCCGCCCACGCCGCCCAACCAATTGCGCTGGGACCCGTTGCCGATGCCCGATACGCCCACGGATTTCATCGACGGCTGGGTGACGATGGCCGGCAACGGCGCCGCCGAAGCCATGCAAGGTTGCGCGATTCATCTCTACGCCGCGAACCGTTCCATGCAGGATCGCTTCTTCTATAGCGCCGATGGCGAGCTGCTGATCGTGCCGCAAGAAGGGCGGTTATCGATTGCGACGGAGCTCGGTCGGCTCGACATAGAACCCTTTGAAATAGCGGTCATTCCGCGCGGCGTGCGCTTTTCCGTCTCGCTGCCGGACAAGACTGCGCGTGGTTATATCTGCGAAAACTTCGGTGCTTTATTGAGGCTGCCGGACCTCGGACCCATCGGGTCGAACGGCCTCGCGAACCCGCGCGATTTCCTCACGCCACACGCGGCCTATGAGGATTGCGAAGGCGCGTTTGAACTCGTCGCGAAGATGAACGGCGTGCTTTGGCGCGCGGACATCGGCCATTCGCCGCTCGACGTGGTCGCGTGGCACGGCAACTACGCGCCATACAAATACGATTTGCGATTGTTCAACACCATCGGTTCGATCAGCTTCGATCATCCCGATCCGTCGATCTTTCTCGTGCTGCAATCGCAGACGGATACGCCGGGAGTCGATGCCATCGACTTCGTGATTTTCCCGCCTCGCTGGCTCGCGAACGAAGATACGTTCCGGCCGCCCTGGTTTCATCGCAATGTCGCGAGCGAGTTCATGGGTCTTGTGCATGGCGTGTACGACGCCAAGTCCGAAGGGTTCATGCCCGGCGGATCGAGCTTGCATAACTGCATGTCGGGACATGGGCCGGATGCGGGCACGTTCGAGAAGGCATCGAAGGCGGATACATCGAAGCCCGTAAAAGTAGGCGACACCATGGCGTTCATGTTCGAGACGCGCACGCTGATCAAGCCGACCCGCTTCGCTCTGGAAACCGCGCAATTGCAGGCGCATTACTACGAGTGCTGGCAGGGATTGACCAAACATTTCAACCCGGAGCAACGATGAGTTTTTCAGCCGGCCTGAACCCTAAAGCGTCAGAAGCGCTTGCAGCGACGCGCGCTCCATCGCTGAAAAGCTGGATTGACTCCGCCAATAATCCCGCCAGCGATTTCCCGATCCAGAACCTGCCGTTCGGCATTTTCTCCGATGAAGCCGACCCGCTGCCGCGCGTGGGCGTGGCGATCGGCGACTGGATTCTTGATCTCGCCGTCGTGCATCGCGCGCGGTTGATCGAATGCGAACCCGTGTTCGCGCAGGCGGCGTTGAACGCGTTTATCGCGTTGGGGCGTGAGACGTGGGGAGACGTGCGCATTCAGTTGAGCGCACTGCTTGCGGCTGGTTGCGATACGCTGAAAAGCGACACCGCGCTGCGTCCGCGTGCGCTCGTGCCGCGAGCGAGCGCGACGCTGCATTTGCCTGTCGATATCCCCGGCTACACCGATTTCTATTCATCGAAGGAGCACGCGACGAACGTCGGATCCATGTTCCGTGATCCCAAGAATGCGTTGTTGCCGAACTGGTCCGAGATGCCGATTGGTTACAACGGGCGCGCTTCATCGGTGATCGTGAGCGGCACGCCGGTGCGCCGGCCGAGCGGCCAGATCAAGCTGCCGGATGCGGACCGGCCGGTGTTCAGTGCGTGCCGAAAGCTGGATATAGAGCTGGAGATGGGGTTTATTGTCGGCGCGGGGAATGCGCTGGGTGAGCCTATCGATTGCGAGGATGCCGAGTCGCATATTTTCGGCATGGTGTTGCTCAACGACTGGAGCGCTCGCGATATTCAGCAGTGGGAGTACGTGCCGCTTGGTCCGTTCAACGCGAAGGGTTTCGCGACCACCATTTCGCCGTGGATTGTCACGCTTGATGCGCTTGAGCCATTCCGCACGGCCACGCCGGAGCAGGATCCTGAGCCGCTTCCGTATTTGCGCCATGCCGGCGATCATGCATTCGATATTGAACTTGAAGTGCATCTTCGGCCTGCGCTGGCTGAGTCGGCGACGAAGCTTTCGCGGACTAATTTCAAGCTGATGTACTGGTCGATGGCGCAGCAGCTTGCGCATCACACGGTGGCGGGATGCAATACGCGCGTGGGCGATCTGATGGGCTCGGGGACGATTAGCGGGCCTACGCCGGATTCGTG
Source organism: uncultured beta proteobacterium (assembly GCA_963708695.1). Taxonomy (GTDB): domain Bacteria; phylum Pseudomonadota; class Gammaproteobacteria; order Burkholderiales; family Burkholderiaceae; genus Caballeronia. Next base: position 33,274 of record CAVPTS010000008.1, on the reverse strand, counting down.
CGGCAGCTTGCTGGAGATGAGCTGGAACGGGCAGCGGCCGATTGCGCTGGAAGGGGGCGGGGAGCGGACTTTCATCGAGGATGGGGATGAATTGACGCTTACCGGATGGTGTCAGGGGGAGGGGTATCGGGTGGGATTTGGGGAATGTACAGGTGTGATTTTGCCTGCGCGGCGAGCGCCTTAGCAGGTTTTGGGGGGGCGGGTCGGAGTGGTTCTGGGGGCCGTGGTCGGAGTCAGTGCCGGGTTGTTGCTGCGTACGTTAGCGCGGGTTGTATGTGAGCTATATTTTTTATCACTATTAGCCACTGTCCGTGGCGGGACTTCATTTCTATGTCCGGGGGACTGGGTCGGCGCCGGGTTGCTACTGCTTACGTTAGCTCGGGTTGAATGTTGGCTAAATTTTTTATCACTATTAGCCACTGTCCGTGGCGGCACTTCATTTCTTTGTCCAACGGCGACAAAGAAACGAAGCAAAGAAAACGCCTTTCCACAATCTGCTTTAAGTGTCCCCAGCGTGCAGACCACTGCTTTTGGTTCCCGCGTAGAAAGGTGCTCGCTAGAACCACGGATGTTTGAAACCCTCCTTCTCGCGAATCCTGACATCCCCACGCTTCGCCACCAGTGCTCTCGGGCTAGATCGATACGTCCACAGACCGGTACGGCCTCACCCCTGTTTGAGGTTGATTGAAGCTATCCAGTGCGTAGTAATTCCAGGCACGGTTTTTCGCGGCTTGCGATCCGCGATTTTTCCGGTGAGCTTGCGCTCAAACACATTGCGCGCTATGCGCGCCTCACCTAAATGGTCGCGCGGATCACGCAATCCACCAATCGCAAATTGGGGTGGGCCGGACAAGTTCGGTGGTCCACTGATCTTGCCCGAGAGCACTGGTGGCGAAGCGTGGGGATGTAGGGATTCGCGAGAAGGAGGGTTTCAAGTGTCCGTGGTTTTGCGAGCACCGTGCTACGCGGGAACCAAAAGCAGTGGTCTGCACGCTGGGGACACTTAATACAGATTGTGGAAAGGCGTTTTCTTTGCTTCGTTTCTTTGTCGCCGTTCGGCGTGTGTCAAGGTAGTTGTCGCGTGCACCGCTACGCAGCTTCTTTGTATTGCACCGCCGAGTCGTCCGTTTTTTCAGGGTTTAAATAAACCGCTTCTGCAAGATCCCAGTTGCGGGTCTTGCGACTCCAGCGGGCAGGATTTTGCGCCTTGGCTTGCTCGTACACTGCACGCCGTTTGACCAGCAACTCATCGGCGTGTCCGTTGTGGCGCTGGTTCGGCGTCAGGTATTTCAAGCCGCTGTGACAATGCTCATCGTTGTACCAAGCCACAAACGTCTCCACCCAGACACGCGCCTCCTCGACCGTGTCAAACGGGCGTTCGGGCCACATCGGACAGTACTTGGCCGTGCGGAACAGCGCCTCGGCGTACGCGTTGTCGTTGCTCACCCGCGGCCGGCTGAACGACGAATCGACCTTCAACGTGGTCATGGCTGCGTGCATCAACGCGCCCTTCATCACGCTGCCGTTGTCCGAATGCAGCACGAGCGGATGACCCGCCGTGCCTTCAATCAGACATGCTTTAGTCAGCAACGCGCTCGCGTGCTCGCCCGATTCGGCCTCCCACACCTCGTTGGCCACCAGCTTGCGGCTGTAGACATCCTTCATCATGTACCAGTAAAAATAACGCCCACGGATCGTGGTGGGCATCCACGTGATATCCCAGCACCAGAGCTGATTGGGCGCATCGGCACGATGCGTGGTGGGCATACGCCGTCGCGCCACGCTGGCGCGCCCACGTCGCCGGCTAAGGTTCTCAGCCTTTAAGACCCGGTAGAACGTCGACTCCGAACCCAGGTAGATTCCCTCATCGGCCAGCTTCGGCACGATCTGGTGCGGCGTGAGACTGGCAAACTCCGCGCTGCAGGCGGCATCCAGCAGCGCCTGACGTTCAACGCCGCTGAACTTGTTGGGCGGCGGCGGGCGGACACTCAGCGCCCGCGCGTCTACAGGCTGGTGCAGCCAGCGCTGCACGCTGCGCACACTCACCCCCGCATGCGCGCTCGCGGTCGCACGGCGAGCGCCGGCTTGGACTGCTTCATCGATCAACTGCATGGTTTCACTGCGATCCGGGGCGCTGATCACTCTTCCTCTTTTTTGGCCCAGATCGCATCGACTTTTTTTAACATCGTGACCAATGCTGCCGCCTCCGCACGCGCCGCTTCGCTGCGCTTGAGCTGACGTTCCAGTTCACGAATACGCTTGGCTGCAAGCTTGGCCTGGGCACGCTCAGCCGCACTCAGCTTCGGCACGAGCGGCACGTTGGCCTGCTTGCAGGCGCCGCGCCATTCGCGGATCTGCTCCGGATAAATGCCATTCGCACGGCCGTAATAGGCGATCTCAGTTTCGCTTAACAACGCGGTCTCCAGCACCACCCTGAACTTATCGGCGCTGGACCACTGGTCGCTCGTCTTGCCATTGCCCGGCATGTACTCCCCTGAATTACGTATGTTTCGCGCCTGGCGCCGCCACGTGTGCAGCGTCACCGTCGTCACGCCCGTGGCGCCTGACATTTCTATCACAGCCCGGTTTAAAGGCGGCATCATTTGACGCATCGCCCACTCTTTGAATTCCGCGGTGTAACGCTTCATCTTCCATTCGCTTGCCGCCCCCCAGTTTTGCATAAAAGTAAAATCGGGTGACGCGACAACTAGCCTGACATGGGGGGCCGTTGGACAAAGAAACGAAGTCCCGCCACGGACAGTGGCTAATAGTGATAAAAAATATAGCTCAAATACATCCCGCGCTAACGTGAGCAGCAGCAACCCAGCATTGACCCCGACCACCGCTGGTAGCACGTCCCTAAGAACCCCGACCGAGTGCGAACGAAAATAACCTCGCTAATAGCGATAAAAAATATAGCCGACATAAAACCCGCGCTAACGTAAGCAGCAACAACCCGGCCCCAACCCCGCCCACCGCCCCTACATCACCCGCCCAAGCCCCCCTCGCCGCGCCCGGCGATCCACGACCGCCGATAACAACGTCAACCCAAACGCGCCGCAGGCCATGCCCACCCCCACCCACGGCAACACACTAAGCGCCGCGCCAGCGCCAATGACCATTCCGCCAAACCACGCGCCTATCGCGTTGCCAAGATTAAACGCGCCCTGATTCAAGGTCGACGCGAGGTTCGGCGCATCGCTCGCGCGATTCACAATCAACATCTGCAACGGCGGCACAATCGCAAACGCAAGCACGCCCCACACAAAGATCGTGATCATCGCGGGAATGGCCGAATGCATCGTGGCCGCGAAAATGATCAGGACAACGATGATCGATACAAGAAACGTCAGCAGCGAACGCAGCAGCTTCCAATCGGCGAGCTTGCCTCCAAGCGTGCTCCCCACAGTCAGCCCAAGGCCGAACAACAACAGCACCAGCGTGACCGCGTGCGGAGAGAGACCGGTCACGTCCTCAAGAATCGGCGTGATGTAGGTGAACACGGAAAAAAGACTCGCCGATGCCAGCACGCTAATCCCCAGCACCATCAATACTTGCGGATTCTTAAGCACGTTGAATTCACGCAATATGCTCGATTCACGCATCTCGATGTGCTTGGGCAAGCACACGGCCAGCGCACCGGCTGCACCCAGACCGATCAACGTCACGACCCAGAACGTGGCGCGCCAGCCGGCCGCCTGACCAAGCGCGGTGCCAAGCGGCACGCCAAGCACGTTCGCGAGCGTGAGGCCGGTGAACATCAACGCGATGGCTTGCGCACGCCGATTAGGCGCAACCAGATCCGCGGCGACCACCGATCCAATGCCGAAGAAAGCGCCATGACAGAACGCCGTCACAATGCGCGCGCCCATCAGCACCCAATAACCCGGTGCAATGGCACAAAGCAGATTGCCGACGATAAACACCCCCATCAGGCTCATCAGCGCTTTCTTGCGCGGCATTTTTGCGGTGGCGATGGCGAGGATCGGCGCCCCGATGGTCACGCCGAGCGCATAACCGGACACGAGCATGCCGGCGGCGGGTATCGATACGCCGAGGTCCCGCGCGACGTTGGGCAGCAAACCCATGATGACAAATTCTGTCGTGCCGATGCCGAACGCGGCAATGGCGAGGGCGAGAAGGGGCAGAGGCATGGGGTAAGCGGTGACTGAGTGGCTGCCGGTCGCGCTTATCGGGGTGAAGAACGTTGGCGCGGCCGGGCTGAAGGGATCAAATTGTACCGAACGTTTTTGGGTTTGATCGGTGAAAACCCGATTTGCTGCCTTAGGCGACGTTGCGCCGGCCGTTCGCTTTTGTCTCGTGGCTCGTCAATCAGTAACACGACGTATGCATCCCGACAGGCGACAGGATCTTGCCTGGTGCGTCCCGATGTCTACGCGAACAGCCTTCTTGCTTTTACTATTAGCTGGAAATTAGTGGTTTGCTTCAGCGGGAGGCGGGTTGTTCGAAAACCAATTGGATAGGTCGAGTCAAGTGCACTGCCCCGAGAAAATTATAGAGGGATAAGACGATTGGTCATAACCACATAGTAGATTTGAACATATGTGGAGACGAGCGAATCATCGGCGATTTATCGATTGAAATTGGGTTGCTGTTTGGACGGCTGCCGAATAGAGGAAGCGCATCCCAATAATACAGCGCTCTCAAAGAGTGAGATCTTCAACGCCGCTTCGTTGCGGGTTCTTGCAATGGATTCGATCGCAACAAGTACCCTTCTATCGACCTGCATCTGAGTGAACACAAGCGCCTTAATGTGCGCGGAATGAGCACGGCTGCGAGGATAAGCTGAGAGAGCCATAACAAGATGAGCGTCCGAGAGCAAACTATCAAAATTCTGGACCACTATCCAGAAATTGTCGCCTTTCTTCCTTCAGTAATTCGGGCTGCAGACGGTAATCGGAATGCGCTCGGGTTTTTTCCGTTAAGCGTCTTCAACGATTTCGCGTGCAAGGAGCAACTCTTCGTAGCAATACGCCGACATGACGAGTTGTGGGTATACGCGGGCCATTTGTTGTTCGAGGCGAGGCACCCTAAAGCTAGTGTCCTTCAGATGTTTATCGCGCCGGAGTTTAGAAATTTCGGAATCGCGACACGTTTGCTTGAACATCTAAAAAAGCAACTTACTGATCACGCATTCATCTCGATGTACGCACGGGTGGCAGAGGATCTCGTCGACGCGAACAAGTTTTGGCAAGAACAGGGCTTTTATGTACAACGTGTTGTCGTAGGAGGGGAGAAGCGAAAGCGAACGATTTTGGTCCGCAGTCACGAGCTCAACACACCGCAACTTTTCGCGCCCAGCGGATTGTCTAAAGCGGACCCATTGGGACTGAATGCCGCGAGCGCGAATGAGGTCCCGCTTTTCTTGCTCGACCTGAACGTACTCTTCGACCTAGGGCCGCGCAGACGGCGAAACGAAGATGTTTTGGAACTTTTCCGTGCTGAGCGGCTCGGTTCTTGTAAGCTTGCTTTGAGCACGGAGATCAGTGCAGAACTCAAACGGACCGCGCATGTTGGCGTCACGGATCCGATGCAAGGATATGCGCGTATTTTCGCAGCGTTTCCATTGCCGCCCGACGCAGAATGGGAGGCGCTCAAACCGGCGCTCGCATCGATAGTGTTCCCGGATCGTCATGGAGCGAAGTCGCTCACTAATAACGACATCTCTGACCTGCGTCATTTGGCAACAGCCATTCATCATCGGTTAGCAGGCTTGGTTACCAATGACGTGTCCATTCTCGAAGCGGCTGGCCAGTTAAAACAAGACTATGACATCCAAGTTGTGTCCCCTACGGCGTTCAAAGACCTGAACGCTTCAGGAGTTGGCGCGGAAGTGTTCGAGACGGCATCGAAAGATATCTTGTCTTTAATACCCGTAACCCCAAACGATGGGGTAGTCGTACATCAACTGCTATCTACGCTAGGGCTATCGGGCTCAGCAATCGTTTCCGAATGGGCTGCCATCGACACGAGTGATCGGATTTGCCATCGGCAGGGGGTGTGGTTCAATGATGTTTTAGTGGGCTATGTTGTGTGGACGAAAGGCGTCAATGGCATCGGCCTGAACGCACATGTTGCCGTGGATGAAACGCAATCACATGCGCTGAACGCAGCGCGCGTGTTGCTCGGCTACCTTACGGAGCAAGGATCTTCGACTGGCGCAACGCAGATACGGATAAAATTTCCTCCTCGTCAAGTCCGTATCCGCGAGGTTGCATCGGCGCTTGGCTTTGGCGGTCTAGAGGATGAGACGTCGCTTAGCAAGGTCGTACTGGGACGTGTCGTCATGCAGTCCAACTGGAAAGATTGCAAAAACGAACTTTTTTCGGCAAGTAACCTTTTAATCCCCGATTCCCCTCCGGGATTTAAAGACGTTGACCAGCAGATTCGCCTCGTGAGGCCCGACGGGAACGTCATGCATATGTCGTTGATGGCGCTTGAATCGTTGCTTGCGCCGGCGCTTTTTTGTTTACCCGGGCGTCCAGCGGTTATTTCGCCCGTACGTCGGGACTTTGCTGAGCATCTGCTGGCACACTTGCCACAAAAGAGCTTGCTCCCTCACGCGAGGGCTGCGCTATATCGTAAGAAACACTACTTGAGTGGCACGGCGACTCTTAAGCACTTTAAGCGTGGTAACCTAATCCTGTTCTACGAGTCGGCGAAAAATCGTGGATTCGGTGCCGTCGTGGCGATTGCTCGTGTACAGCACGCGTATCTAAAGTCTCAGGATGCTATGGAGGAATCCGATCTCGATCCCTCGGTGCTGGATTCTGCAGGGTTGGAAGCTATCGGTCGCTCCAAGATGAAAACAGTCACGGCTTTCGATAGCTTGATCTGTTTTGAGCACCCAGTTCCGCTTTCGACACTTCAGCGGCTTAACTGCGGTAGTCCTACTGATCTCATTACTACGCATCCGATTGATGACTTACAGCTTCAAGAAATCCTCGAGGAAGGCTTTACCCATGGAAAACAAGGAACATGTCCTGATCTCCCTTGAGGAACGCCATGCCAATAATATATTTGCCGGTACGAAACATGTGGAGCTGAGACGCCGGGCTATGAATGTGAAGGCCGGGACTATCGTCTGGATCTACGTAAAATTGCCGGTCGGACGCGTTGTTGGCTGCGCTTACGTGAGCGCAGCGCACTCGTTGGCTCCTTCCACACTGTGGCGCCGATTTGCCGACGTATGCGGCATCTCCAGAAGGGAATTCTTTGACTATTTTGATGGTAGGTCTAAAGGGTTTGCCTTGGGGCTACGAGATCCGCAGCGCCTCGCAGGTGCGCTATCGCTGACAGAACTGCGAGCGGCATCGGCGGGTTTTCAGCCACCGCAGTTTTTTATCCGTCTGGCGCCCGATAGCCCGCTCGTTCATGCCATGGAAGGGAAGCGTATTTAGGTGGATTGCGTTGGTCTTTTTGCAAGGGCGAAGAATGTCAAAGTTTTTCCACATCTGTTGGCTCGCTATCCTAGCTGCGGGCACAGGTTTCGCGCACGCGCAAAACGCAGAGACCTTCGAGGGACCGCTAAAAACGATTGGTGGTATGGTCAAGTTTAAGCAGCAAAACACAACTTTCGAAGCGCAAATCGACGGCCAGCCGTTCGACCGCTTCAACGCCCGTCGCATCGCGCATTTCGAAGAACCGTCGGGGGCGCGGATGCTTATCGAAGCATTCGATGGCGGCGCGCCCGAACTTCTTCTCTACGATTTCACCAAGCGGCCGCCTGCAGTCGAGCGCATGGAAAGACGCATGAAGCTGCTCGGCGTGTATTGGCAACGCGACGAAGTCGTGCTTAAAACTACCGACGGCTGGTTCAGGTTTCAACGCGGGACACTGACGAAACTGATGTCGACGAAGACGATTTATCACTGAGTCCGCACCGGCATCACGCGCTCGCCCGCGACCACGAAAATTCGTTCGCCGCGGGCGATTTCGTTTACCACAAAGCCACCCGTAAATCCGCCGAACGCGGGCAATACGCCCGCATCGGCACCAAAACGAAAGCACGGCAACCGCGCGCTATCGAGGCGCGTAGCCACGCGATACACCGGATGTTCATGCCCCGCGAGCGCATAGGCGCCGGCCACCCGCTGCGGGTAATGACACAACGCCCAGGGCCCCAGCCGATACGGCTCTTCAACCACCTCCAACTCCAGCACATCGGGAGGCCCGCCGGCATGCCGATCATGGTTGCCTTCCACCAGGATCAGGCGCAAACCGGCATGCCGCGCACGCCACTCGGCCAGCGCGTCGAGCGTGGCAGACGCATGCGATTCCCGCGCGTGCAGCAGATCGCCGAGAAAGACAATCGACGCCGGCCGATGCATCGAAACCAGCGCATCGAGCCTTGCGAGCGTCTCCGCCGTCGACCCTTCGGGCACGGGAATTCCGCGAGCGCGAAACACGGCGTCCTTGCCGAAATGCGCATCGGCGATGAACAAGGTCGCAAGCACCGGATCGAACGCCGCACGCGCCGCCGACAACACCAACGCATGCCCGCCCACGTCAACAGTCAAAGCCTCGAACATCATGCGCGCGCCGCCTTTTCCAGATCGGCGAGCATACGCGCCACGCGATCCGATAGTTTCTCGGTGCTCACCTTCTCACGAAGCCGCGCGATGATCAGCGGGAATGCGAAGGGCGTCGGCTTCTTTGGGCGAGTGAGTGCAAGCCGGCTCGTGCTCATGCTGCAGAGCGCCGCACGGATTCGCTCAAGTTCGAGTTCCTGCAACATGACTTCTTCCTCGGCCTGCGCGAGCAGCAGATTTCCGCTGTCGTGCTGGCGGAAAACTTCATAGAACAATCCACTCGATGCCTGCAATTGCCGCGCGCTTTTTTGCTGTCCGGGATGGCCCTGGAAAATCAGCCCCGACACCCGCGCGATCTCGCGAAAACGCCGCGCGGCCAGTTCCGATGAATTGAGACTTGCGAGAATGTCGTGTTCGAGATTGTCGGGCGAAAAAAGCCCGTCTTGTATCAGCGTTTCCCAATCGAACGGTCTCGCCGATAACAACTCGAAACCATAGTCGTTCATCGATATGGAGAAGGTGCTCGGTTGACCACGCGCGACGCGCCATCCGATCAGCGACCCGAGCCCGATATGCGCCATACGCCCGGCAAACGGATAGCAGAACAGGTGATGCCCTTCGCGCGATCGAATCAGTTCGACCAGCAGCACGCCGGGTTCCGGCAACGCCGACCATTTCGCCTGCAATTCGAGCAGCGGACGCACGGCCTGCATCTCGGGTTCGTCGTAGACGCCGTTCACGGCGCGCGCCAGCATCATCAGGGTTGCATCGGCGAGTTCGGATGAAAGCGGCATGCGGCTGCCGTTCCATTGCGGCATCGCGCCGCGCGAGGACGTCGCGCGTTTCACGTACGCGGTCATATCGCGCACGCGGATGAGTTCGAGCGCTCGGCCGCCGAAGGTGAAGATATCGCCGGGCTTGAGGCGCGAGATGAACGATTCTTCCATCGATCCAATCCTGCCTCCCGTCATGTACGCAACGCTGATGGTCGCATTGGCGACAATCGTGCCGACGTTGTTCCGATGCCGCCGGATCAGGTCTTCACGCGGCACGCGATACACGCCGCCGGCATCGAGCGTCACGCGGTGATAGTCGGGATACGCCGCGAGGGACGTGCCGCCGCGTTCGACGAACGCCAGCGCCCAGTCGAATTCCTGCTGCGTCAGGTCGCGATACGCGTATGTTGTGCGCACTTCATCGAAGATTTCCTGCGCCTTGAAGCCGCCGCCTATCGCGATGGTCACAAGATGCTGGACAAGCACATCGAGCGGCTTGTCGGGCATCTCGCGGCCTTCTATATGCCGTTGCTCGACGGCCCAGCGCGCGGCGGCGGCTTCCACGAGTTCGAGCGCATGGGTCGGTACGATCGTCACGCGCGACGCGCGTCCGGGCGCGTGACCCGAGCGTCCGGCACGCTGCATCAAACGCGCGACGCCTTTCGGCGAGCCGATCTGGAACACGCGTTCGACGGGCAGGAAATCGACACCAAGATCGAGGCTCGATGTACACACCACGGCTTTCAACTGACCGTTCTTGAGGGCGAGTTCGACCCATTCGCGGACTTCCTTATCGAGGGAACCGTGATGCAGCGCGATCAAACCGGCCCAGTCAGGACGCGATTCCAGCAGCGCCCGGTACCAGATTTCTGCTTGCGAGCGCGTATTGGTGAACACGAGCGAACTGTTAGCGTGCTCGATCTCCGCTGCAACCGGCTCGACCTGACGTACGCCGAGATGGCCGCCCCAAGGAAAGCGTTCGATAGTGTCCGGAATCAGCGTATCGACGATCAGCGTTTTTGGCTGCGCGCCTTGCACCGTCACGCGCGGCGTTTTCACCGGCGCGAGCAGCGCGTCTTTGGCGAGGCCGAGATTGCCGAGCGTCGCCGATAACCCCCACACCTGCAACTCGGGCCGCCAGTGCGCAAGGCGCGCGAGGGCGAGTTGCGTTTGCGTGCCGCGCTTGTTGCCAAGCAGCTCATGCCATTCATCGACGACGACCAGCCGGACGTGTCTCATCTCCTCTTCGGCATTCGCGCGCGTAAGCATCAGCGTGAGGCTTTCGGGCGTGGTGACCAATGCGGACGGCATGCGCTTGTTCTGGCGCGCGCGCTCGGCGGACTGCGTGTCGCCGGTGCGCAAGCCGATGCTCCACGGCACCGCGAGTTCCGACACGGCGGTTTGCAGGGCGCGGGCGGTGTCGGCGGCGAGGGCGCGCATCGGCGTGATCCACAGCACGGTGAGGGGCGCCGGCAAGGCGCGCGACTGACTCAGCCGAATACGCCGCCAGCGCGCCGAGCCATACGGCCCACGTCTTGCCGGCGCCAGTGGTTGCATGCAACAAGCCGCTCGTGCCGCCCAAAATCTCCTTCCACACTTCGCGCTGAAACGGAAACGGCTGCCAGCCCTTTCGGGTGAACCAGGCGTCGAGACGAGTATCGAAGGGCGTGCTTGCTGCGTCCGGGTCGATCACCATCGGCACGGGCTGAAACAGCTCGGCGATGGCATCGGCCTTCGCCTGCGCCGCGCGCGTTTTCGGCACCCGGCGCGCACGCGGTGCGCGGCGTTTCTCATCGACTGGCGTGCTCATGGTGCCGCTCCGTCGAGAAAGCCCTTGAGCATGCCGAGCGTGTCGGCGTCGTCGATATGTTTATCGGTGCGCCATCGCAGCATGCGCGGAAACCGCACCGCGATTCCCGATTTATGCCGCGGACTCGCCTGGATCCCTTCGAAGCCGATCTCGAAGACGAGCGTCGGCGTCACGCTTCGCACCGGTCCGAATTTTTCGATGGTCGTCTTGCGCACGACTGCATCGACCTTGCGCATTTCTTCATCGGTGAGACCGGAATAGGCCTTCGCAAACGGTACGAGCGTGCGCACGCCGCTCGGCTTCGTCCCACACGGCGAAGGTGAAATCGGTGTACAGGCTCGCGCGCCGGCCGTGGCCGCGTTGCGCGTAGAGCAGGACGGCATCGATGGCGTAGGGTTCGATCTTCCACTTCCACCACGTCCCCGATGCCTTCGTGCGCCCGACGCCATACATCGACTCGCGTCCCTTGAGCATCAGCCCTTCCACGCCGCGCCCACGGCTTTCGTCGCGCAATACGGCGAGCGCGTTCCAGTCGGCGGCACTTACCATCGGCGATACGCGCAGCAAATCCACGGCCAGTGTTTCGCTGAGCGCGGCGGCCAGTGCATCGAGTTGCGCGCGGCGTTCGACGAGCGGTGTCATGCGCAGATCGCGGCCATCGGCTTCGAGCAGATCGTAGGCGAGAAAGGTGGCGGGAGAATCGGCAAGTACCTTCTTCGATAACGTCTTGCGCGTGATCCGTGGCTGCAGCCGCGCGAACGGCAACGGCGCATCGGCGCCGGGTTCCCACGCGAGGATCTCGCCGTCGATCACGGTGCCGTCGGCGAGCGCTGCGCCCAAAGCGGCAATCTCGGGAAAGCGGTCGGTGATCAGATCTTCGCCGCGCGACCACAGCCACAAACGGCCATCGCGTTTCACGAGTTGGGCGCGAATTCCGTCCCACTTCCATTCGATAACCCAGTCCGACGGCGCGCCGAGCGTCGCCGGATCGGCCTGCAGCGGATGAGCGAGAAAGAACGGATACGGCAAGCCGAGGTCGCTTTCGTGCGGTGCGGCGGCGTTATCGTCTTGCGTGTTTTCCGGCGCGATCAGCCGCAGATAACGTGCCGCGCCCGGTGCTTGCCGCGAGTCGGTCCAGCCGACCATGCGTTGAGCGATGCGCTTGTGATCCACTCCCGCGACTTCGGCAAGCGCGCGCACGACGAGCTGGCGCGCCACGCCCACGCGAAAGCCGCCGCCTATCAGCTTGGTCAGCAGGAAGCGCTCGCTCCAGTCGAGTTCGTCCCAGTAGCCGAGCAAACGCGTTCGAAGTTCAGCCGGATCCAGCCCGCGCAAGGTGAGTACGCGGCCTTCTATCCACTGTGCGAGGCCGAGTTCGGACGTGCGCAGCGCGGGCGGCAGAATATGCGCGATGGTTTCGGCCAGATCGCCGACGGCTTGGTACGACTCTTCGAAGAGCCATTCGGGCAGGCCGGCGCGCTCGCGGGCGAATTCGGTGAGAAGGCGCGTGGGCACCGACTGACGCGGCTTGCCGCCGCTCAGAAAGTACGACGCCCATGCGGCGTCCTCGGGTTCGGCCGCCGAGAAATACGCGATCAGCGCCTCGAGTTTTTCGTTCGTCGACGTGGTGCCGTCCAGCGCGGTGTACAACGCGGCGAAGCGTTTCATTGCGAGGTAGCCTCGGGCGAGGGAGGGGCTTCGCCGGCTTGCGATTCGGCTTGCGGTTCTGCATGCGGTTCGGCCTGAGATGCGTCCGGCTCTCCCGCCGCCGCATCGGCTTCTATCGCGTCGTCGCCGTATTCGGTCACGAACGCGCCGGCTTCCAAACCCTGTTCGCGCAGCCAGCGCACCATCGGTTCGATCTGGCCGTGCGTGACGATCACCCGCTCCGCGCCCGTGGCGCCAATAGCCGTCTGCAAACCCGGCCAGTCGGCGTGATCGGAGAGCACGAAACCGCGATCCAGCCCGCGACGCCGCCGCGTGCCGCGCAGGCGCATCCAGCCGGACGCGAACGCGTCGCTGTAATCGCCGAAGCGCCGCATCCACGTGCTGCCTTGCGCCGACGGAGGCGCCACGATGAGCGCGCCCTTGAACGCGGTTTTATCGCGGGCGGCGATCTCACTGACCGGGCGCGTAGGCGGCAGATCCACGCTGGCTTCCCGGTACGCCCGGTTCAGCGGTTCCACCGCGCCATGGCAAAAGATCGGCCCGATGCCCCGGTCCACGCTCGCGAGAATCCGCTGCGCCTTGCCGAACGAATAGCAGAACAACACCGACGCGCGGCCGTGCGCCGCGTTATGCCGCCACCATGAATCGATGTCGCCGAAAACGACGCTTGGCGGTTCCCATCGATAAATCGGCAGGCCGAAGGTGGATTCCGTAATGAAGGTGTCGCAGCGCACCGGTTCGAACGGCGCGCAGGTGGGATCGGACTCGACCTTATAGTCGCCCGACGCCACCCAGACGCGGCCCGCGTGCTCCACGCGCACTTGCGCGGAGCCGAGCACGTGGCCGGCCGGATGCAGCGAGACTGCCACGCCGTTCACGATGAGTCGTTCGCCATACGGCACGCCTTGCAAATTGATGCCCGGTAGCCGCGACAACAGCACGCCTACGCTCGCTTCAGCGGCGAGATAACTCGCGTGCCCGAAGCGCGCGTGATCGGCATGAGCATGAGTAATGATTGCCCGCTCGACCGGTCGCCACGGGTCGATGTAGAAATCACCCGGCGGGCAATAAAGGCCTTCCGGCCTGGCGACAATCAAGTCTTGCGATGCGTCCAACCGGTCCCCACTCGGAAAAGCCAAAGACGGCCTGAACTGGCCGATGTGGCTTTCGATGGAGCAAATGTCGTGCCGTTAGAAGGCAATGATGAGGAGTTAAAGACAGTAACGTATTGATATGAAGAATGAAATTCTTATTTTCGAATCAGCGATATATACGTGGGCAGTATAAAAAACATCCCGCTAATAAAACATTCGTTCGAATTATATAAATCAAACATTCAGCGAAATATTTGATTACGCGGTGACCCATCGAACCACGCTTTCACGTTATCGAGCGTGGTGATCGCAATCTCGCTCAATGCTTCTCGCGTGAAAAATGCCTGATGAGAGGTAACGATAACATTGGGAAACGACAATAGCCGCGCGAGCACATCGTCCTGGAGCATGTGATTCGAATGGTCTTCGAAAAACAGTCCGCTTTCTTCCTCATAGACGTCGAGCCCGAGATGGCCCAATTGACCGCTTTTCAACGCGTCGACGAGTGCCCGGCTGTCAATCAATCCGCCACGGCCGGTATTAATGAGCATTGCACCGTGTTTCATGCGGCTGAGGGCGGCAGCATCGATAAGGTGATACGTGGAAGGCAATAGCGGGCAATGCAGGCTGACGATATCCGACTCGGCGAGCAGAGTATCCAGTGACACGTAGCGAGCACCGGCTTGCAGGAGATCGGCTGCGGGCGTTCCCGGATCGTATGCCAGCAGCGTCATGCCGAAACCCGCCATGATGCCGCCGAATACCCGTCCGATTACTCCCGTGCCAATAATCCCGAGTGTTTTGCCATGCAGGTCGAAACCAAGCAGGCCGTTAAGGGAGAAATCTCCGTCGCGCGTGCGGGCATATGCGCGATGCAGCTTGCGATTCAGCGTCAGGATCAAGCCGGCTGCGTGCTCGGCGACCGCGTGCGGCGAATAGGCCGGCACCCGGACCACGCCGATCCCGAGCCGCTCGGCAGCGGCCAGATCGACGTGGTTGAATCCTGCCGAGCGCAGGGCCACAAGCTGCGTGCCGCCGTCGCGAAGCGTCTCCAGGACCGTTTCATCGACGACGTCATTCACAAACGGACATACCACCGCGCAACCGTGCGCCACGACCGCTGTCTGCGCGTCGAGTTGCGATTCCTGAAACTGCAGGGCGTAGCCAAAAGCCGCGTTTGCCTCAGTAAAAACGTCGCGGTCATATTGCCGGCTGCTGAAGACGATTAGGGAAACCGGCATCGAGGTGTGTTCCCGCCAGCCTGGACGAATAGGGTGTCAGCTAGCGATCGCGCTGGCCGGCGGCACCATTGAAAGCCGCGCCAGGACGCTTTCCGGCTGCGGCAATCCGACTTCTCCACCTGGGCCCATATGTTCGAGCGTGTAATCGATAAACGCGCGCGTCTTGGCCGGCAGATACTGACGTCCCGGATACACAATGGAAACCTTCACGTCCGGGTCGTCGATTGCGTAATCGCCCAGCACGCGCACCAGCGAGCCATCCTCGAGATCGGCCGCGACAATGCCCTCGGGAATGATCGAAATGCCCATGTGCGCAAGCGTGCCGAGCCGCACCATCAACGCGCTGTTGACTGTATAGACCGGCGCGAGCGTGACCTGGTCGGCGCTGCCGTTGGAGCGGTGACGGAAATGCCAGGTGGCGCTGCGCATCTCGCTCGGCAGTGCCACGAAAGCGTGGTGCAGCAGGTCGCCGGGCGTGCTGGGGGAGCCGTGCTCTTCCAGATAGGCGGGCGTGGCGACGGGAATCAGGGTGTTGGTGGCGACCGGGCGTTCAACCAGGGCCGTGCTCGACACCATGAACGCGGTCACGATGCCGACATCGAAACCGTCTTCCACCAGATCGACATGGCGCTCGGAGAGCGTGAGGCGCACATTCACCTTGGGATATACCTGTCGGAAGCCGTCAATCAACGGCGTCAGCGCCATCAGCGAAAGCGACCCCGATGCAACCACCCGCAATGTGCCGCTTGGATCACCTTCGGTATGCGCGACCATCGATTCAAGATGATCGAGCTCTTCAAGTAATGCGCGGCAGCCCTCGAGATAACGGGTGCCGGCTTCTGTAAGAGAGAGATTGCGCGTGGTGCGATTGATTAACCGGGTGCGCAAATGTGCTTCGAGCATTGCAATAGCGCGAGTAACAAGCGCGTTCGACACATCCAGTTGTTGTGCCGCGCGCCGGAAGCTCTCAGTTTCCGACACCCGCACGAACACACGCATTGCATGAATTTGATTCATCGTCTCTTACCTCTCAGTGCTCAAAACAACGGGAACTGCATTACGCGCGGTTCGCGCATGCAGCGTTTTGTGATTCGATGCAACCAAAGTCGATTGACACCCATGCAGAATTGCAATATTCACTTTATTTCTTGTTTGCATTCCGCATTAACGTAAGACTTTCACATTTGCTTAATCATTGCAATGAAAAATTACATTTCAGCGGATTTTGGAATGGATCGTCTGATTTATACAGGTTCGTGTTTCACGAGACGTGTTATACGGTTCGACTCTTGTAAACAGCGATAAATGGCTTGTCATATTGTATTCAAAGTGGCGGATGGGTCGACTATAAACCGTGCCGAAACGATGCGGACATACGGTAAGCTTCCCGGCGTTTTTTAGAAAAAGGCGCTTTTCGAATGACGCTCCGCCGCATTGCCGCCTTGATTGATTTGTGAGGTGAAAGCGAAATCCTTTGAGTGCATCCTGCCTGTACTTGACAATAGCGAAACTTACGGTCGGTAGTTCGCTACTATCAGATAAGGTCATTCATAAATAATTAATCGACTTATTAATTTGAGCTGTTCCGAGCCGGTGGATCGTTGCGTTTAAACATTCAGTCGAGGCGATAATTTCATGATCTGGAACTTGTTGGCACGTCAACCTGAGATCGCATTGTTCGCCAGCCTGGCAATCGGCTTTTTCATTGGCTCTTTCAAGTTAGGTCCCATACAGCTCGGCGGCGTATGCGGCACCTTGATTGTCGCGTTGATACTCGGACAAAGCGGCGCACGGCTTTCACCGGATCTGAAAAACATTGCGTTCGCCTTGTTTATCTTTGCGCTGGGTTTTACCGGAGGACCGCAGTTTTTCGCGAATATTGGACGGGGCTGGCGGTATGGGCTCCTCTCAATTGTCGAAATCATCGTCGTGCTTGGGCTGGTACTCGGCGCTGTTGCGCTATATAAGCTCGATCGTGGAACGGCGGCGGGTTTGCTCGCGGGCGCGGCAACGGAATCAGCGGTTGTGGGCACGGCGTCCGAGGCAATCGGCAAACTCGCGCTGCCCGCGGCGGAAATTGCCCGGCTGCAGGCCAATATTGTCACCGCGTACAGCGTGAGCTATCTGTTCGGGCTCGTCACCATCGTCCTGTTCACTAGTCAGATTGCACCGTTGCTGTTGCGCGTAAATCTGCGCGACGAAGCCGAGCGCCTGTGGCGCGCGCTCGGCGGCGACAGCGCGCTTGCGGAGGGCCAGCGTCTCGCGGCGCCATCGCTCGTGGCGCGTGAAGTGCGCGTGACCGGTGCGGCCGGGGCGAGCGTTGACGCCCTTGAAAAGCGCTTTGGCAACGAGCTCACGGTGGCGCGCGTCATGCGCGGCCGCGCGGTCGTGAAAGTGCAGCCGAATCTCGTGTTGAAGAAAGATGACCGGATCACCATCGGCGGCAGGCGCGCGGCGCTGGTCGCGGCGCTGCCGTCTATTGGCGAGGAGGTCGCCGGCAGCGACGTCGCCGACGTCTACGCCGACACCCTCGACGTCATGCTCACGCGGCGCGAAATCCATGGTTTGACGGTGGCGCAAGTGCGCGCCCGCGCAACGCCCGCCGATGGCCACGGCGTCTATATCTCCGCAGTCACGCGTCTGGACAGCACGATTCCGGCATTGCCCGGGACGGAGTTACATCGTGGAGATGTGCTGACGCTGATCGGCTCGGCTGCGGACGTGCAGCGCGGCGCCGCCAAGCTCGGCTACGTGGTGCGCGCGACCTTGAAAACCGACTTCGTGTTTCTCGGGCTTGGTGTGATCGCGGGGATTCTCGTCGGGCATCTGAGCGCCCGGCTCGGCGATATCCAGATCGGACTGGGTACGGGCGGCGGATGTTTGTTGTCGGGGCTGCTGTTCGGCTGGATCCGTTCGCGCTTTCCGTTGATCGGTTCATTGCCTTCCGCCGCCGCGCAAGTGCTCAAGGACTTTGGGTTGTGCACGTTTATTGCCGCGGTCGGCCTCGGCGCCGGCGCGGATGCCATCCGCCTGATCCGCGAATACGGCATGGCGTTGCCGGTGGCGGGCGTTGTCATCACGCTTGGGCCGGCGGTGGTGTCGCTTGTGATCGGGCGCTGGCTGCTCAAGCTCGAAGTGCCGATGTTGCTCGGCGCGATCGCCGGGCAACAGTGCAGCACGCCCGCGATCAGCGCGCTGGTGGGGGTGACGGGGAACGCGACGCCGGTTATTGGCTACACGATCACCTATGCGTTGTCGAATGTGCTGTTGCCGCTGATGGGGCCGCTGATCGTCGGGCTCGCCGGCAAGGTGGGGTGAATAGTTTCGAGTCTGGGATAGCGAGTAGACGTGCAGGTACCAAGCGGGTCGGGCAGGGCACACGAAACTAGCGAGGACGTCATGGAATGGATCCATCAAATCTTTACGAAGTCTCCAGAGATTGCGTTGTTCCTATCTCTCGCGGCGGGGTACTTTATCGGCCAGATCAATTTCGGCAAATTCCAGCTCGGCGGCGTGGGCGGTTCGTTGCTTGCGGCGGTGGTCATCAGTCAGTTCGGCGTACAGATCGATAACGGCGTCAAGTCCGTGATGTTCGCGATATTCATTTACGCCGTCGGCTACGACTCCGGGCCGCAGTTTTTCAACTCGCTGTCGCGCAAGACGCTGCGTGAGATTGCGATGGCGGTGTTCCTTGCGGTATCGGCGCTGGTGACGGTGCTGGTGTGCGCGAAGCTGTTCGGCTTGAACAAAGGCATTGCGGCGGGACTGGCCGGCGGGGCGCTGACGCAGTCCGCGATCATCGGCACGGCAGGCGATGCCATCGCACGGCTGGGTTTGCCTGTGGCCGAGACCAAGTCGTTACAGGCCGATGTGGCGATTGCTTACGCCGTGACTTACGTGTTCGGGTCGCTGGGCGCGATCATCGTATGCGTGAACATCCTGCCGAAGTTCATGGGGCAGGGCTTGAAGGAGGCTGCCGCCGAAGAGGAGAAGGGTTTGCTCGGCAGTTCGGTCGCACATGGTCCCGGGCAAATCGCGGCGTTGCCGGAGCTTGTCGGGCGGGCTTATCGTGTGACAGGCGGCGCCGGAGGCGCAGTGGCGGGCGCCATTGGCCCTGGCGGGTCGGGTGGTGCGGCGGGAAGGACTGTAGCTGCGATCGAGCTCGCCGCGTCCGACATGATCACCATCGAGCGGATCAGGCGAGCCGGCAAGCCGATGGAGCCGCGTCCGGACGTGATGTTGCAAGCCGACGATATCGTGCTCGTGGTTGGCCGGCGCGAGGTGATGGTGACGGCGGCATCGAATATTGGTGAAGAGGTGGCGGACACCGATGGCATCAGCGTCGTGATGCAAAACCGCCAAGGCGTATTTACGCGCAAGGGCATGAATCACATGACGATTGCCGCCGTGCGTACGACGGTGGATCGCGACTTGCGTCATGGCGTGTTCGTGCAGGGGATCACGCGCGCGGACCAGCCGTTGCCGATCCTTCCCGAGACCCAGATCGAGCACGGCGATGTAATCACCTTCTACGGTTCGCCGCAGGATACGAAGCGCGCCGTGGATGCAGCGGGTTACGAGTTGCCGCTCACCAACAAGACCGATTTCATTTATATGGGTGTGGGGATCGTGCTTGGTTTGTTGGCCGGGTTGATCGTGGTGGATGTAGGCGGCGTGCCTTTGACCTTGGGTTCTGGTGGCGGGTGTTTGTTGGCCGGGCTGGTATTTGGCTGGATGCGCGGCAAGCACCCGATGTACGGCGTGATGCCCGCGGCGGCATCGCAGCTGATGAAGGATTTCGGGCTGGCCGCCTTTGTAGCGGCGGTGGGTTTGAATTCTGGATTGCAGGCTGTGGTGACGGTGAAGCAGAGCGGCATGACGATCTTTTTACTGGGTGCTGTTGTCACCATATTTCCGCTCGTTCTGACGATGTTATTTGGCCGCTATGTGCTGGGATATAAAAACGCGGCGCTTCTGGCGGGCGCGCTGTCGGGATCGCGCAGTGCGAACCCGGCGTTTGGCGGAATCTTGGACAAAGCGGAAAGCGCGGTCCCGACGGTTCCATTCGCGATCACGTATGCCCTGGCAAATGTATTGCTGACGCTGCTGGGACCGCTGGTTGTGGGCTTGGTATGACGAGGGCAAGGGCGAATAGAAACCTCGGAAATTTGACCTGACAAATTTGAACTGACGCGGGCGCTTGCGGCCCAACCCAAATTCAGCATCAAAAGGGACCTCCGATGACATCACTGCAAAAAACCGTTCATCTGCCGACGGGCGAAAAGATTCCCGCCTTGGGCCAGGGCACGTGGGAAATGGGCGAGAGTCCGAGAACCCGAAGCGAAGAGATGACGGCCTTGAAAACGGGCGTGGACTTGGGACTGACGTTGATCGATACGGCCGAAATGTACGGTGACGGCGAAAGTGAAAAGCTCATCGCGCAAGCCTTGAATGACCGCAGGGAAGAGTTGTTTATCGTGAGCAAGGTCTACCCTCACAACGGCAGCGAATCAGGCGTAAAAGCCGCGTGCGAGCGAAGTCTTAAGCGACTGCAAACTGATCGCATCGATTTATATTTATTGCACTGGCGTGGCGGCGAAGATCTGGAGGGTGTGATTGCCGGCTTCGAGAATTTGAAAGCGGAAGGCAAGATCCGGCATTGGGGCGTTAGCAATTTCGACACGGATGACATGATCGAGCTTTTTGCGCTGGAGAACGGTAACCAGTGCGCGACGAACCAGATCCTTTACAACGTAGCGCGGCGCGGCCCCGAGTTTGAGCTTTTGCCGTGGATGCGCTCCAAAAACATGCCTGTGATGGCATACAGCCCGGTTGATCATGGGCGCTTGCCGAAGCAGAGCGTACTTGACGACATTGCCAAGGCCCGTGGCGTCTCGGCGATGCAAATCGCGCTTGCCTGGGTGTTGCAACAGCCGCAAGTCATTGCGATTCCGAAAGCGGCGACGGTGGCGCATGTCAGGGAAAATGCGGCGGCGAGAGAGATTGCATTGGACGGGGAGGAGCTGGAGCGCATTGATGCCCGGTTCAAACCGCCAGGGGCGAAGCGTCCGCTTGAGATGCTTTAGGCCTGGGTTTTCCGCTCGCGCTTGGGGACGGGGGGTGGGGCGGTGATGGGGGCGGGCAGCGGTGGTCGGGGTTGAGGCTGGGTTGCTGCTGCTTACGTTAGCGCGGGTTTAATGTTGGCTATATTTTTTATCACTATTAGCCACTGTCCGTGGCGGGACTTCATTTCTTTGTCCAACGGCGACAAAGAAACGAAGCAAAGAAAACGCCTCCCCACAATCTGTATTAAGTGTCCCCGGCGTGCAGACCACTGCTTTTGGTTCCCGCGTAGCACGGTGCTCGCTAGAACCACGCTGCGTTGAAACCCTCCTTCTCGCGAATCCTGACATCCCCACGCTTCGCCACCAGTGCTCTCGGGCAAGTTCGGTATGCTGACAGACCGGTACGGCCTCACTCCTCCTTGTTTGAGGTTGGCTGAAGCTATTCGTTGCGTAGTAGTTCCAGGCACGGTTTTTCGCGTCTTGCGATCCGCAATTTTTCCGGTGAGCTTGCGCTCAAACACATCGCGCGCTATGCGCGCCTCGCCTAATGGTCACGTGGATCACGTAGTCCACCAACCGCAAAACCGCAAATTTGGGTGGGGCCGCACAAGTCGCGGGTCCATCGAACTTGCCCGAGAGCACTGGTGGCGAAGCGTGGGGATGTAGGGATTCGCGAGAAGGAGGGTTTCAAGTGTCCGTGGTCGGTGCGTAGTGATTCCAGGCACGTTTTTTCGCGTCTTGCGATCCGCGATTATTTCGGTGCGCTCGCGTCCAAACACATTTCGCGCTAAGCGCGCCTCGCCTAAATGGTCGCGTGGATCACGCAGTCCACCAACCGCAAAACCGCTAATTGGGGTGGGGCCGTACAGGCCGTGGGTCCATCGAACTTGCCCGAGAGCACTGGTGGCGAAGCGTGGGGATGTAGGGATTCGCGAGAAGGAGGGTTTCAAGTGTCCGTCGTTCTAGCGAGCACCGTGCTACGCGGGAACCAAAAGCGGTGGTCTGCACGCTGGGGACACTTAATACAGATTGTGGGGAGGCGTTTTCTTTGCTTCGTTTCTTTGTCGCCGTTGGACAAAGAAATGAAGTCCCGCCACGGACAGTGGCTAATAGTGATAAAAAATTTAGCCAACATTGAACCCGCGCTAACGTAAGCAGCAGCAACCCAGCATCAACCCCCGACCACCGCCGGCAGCCCGCCCCCAAAGAACCCCCGAGTGCAAACGAAAATAACCTGGCTAATAGTGATAAAAAATTTAGCCAAAATACAACCCGCGCTAACGTCAGCAGCACCAACCCAGCACTGTCCCTCGACCAGCTTCGCGCCCAAAACCCCGCCAACCCCCCTCGAGTGCGAACGCTAATCACCTCTGCATCCGCCTCAACTCCTCCACCGGAATATGACACCGAATCCGGTGCCCATCGGCGGCATGCACATACGGCGGTTCCTGCTGTTCGCAGATCGGACCAATCTTCCTCGGACATCGCGTATGAAACACGCACCCCGAAGGTGGATTCGCAGCACTCGGCAATTCCCCCGAAAGACGAATCCGCTCGCGCGGCCCAGCTTCACCATCAAGCGCCGGCACCGACGACAACAGCGCCTCGGTATACGGATGATGCGGCCCGTCAAACACATCGCCTGCGCGGCCAATCTCCATCAGCCGCCCGAGATACAGCACCGCAATACGATCCGACAGATAACGCACCACATGCAGATCGTGCGAAATGAACACATAACTCACCCCGCGTTCGCGCTGCAAATCGGCGAGCAGATTCAGAATGGCGGCTTGCACGGAGACATCGAGAGCGGACGTCGGCTCATCGCAAACCACCACGCGCGGATCGCCGGCGAAAGCACGCGCAATCGCCACGCGCTGCTTCAAACCACCGGACAGTTGCCGCGTGCGCGAACTCAGATAACGCTCCGGCAAGCGCACAGCCGCAGTCAGCGATTGCAGCCGCGCTTCCTTCGCCGCCCCGCGCAACGCGCCAAGTTTCGACAATGACCGCGCAATCAGGCGACGCACCGAATGCGCCCGGTTCAGCGCCGAATCCGGATTCTGAAACACAATCTGCAGCGACTTAACCTGCTCCTCGTTTCGGCTGGTCACACGCGCTGGCAGAGCAGCGCCATCGAGCTCGATGCTGCCCCCGGCATCGGGCGACAACAAGCCGAGCAACAGCTTGGCAAGCGTCGTCTTGCCGCTGCCCGACTCGCCAACGAGCCCAAGCGTTTCGCCCAGCGCGAGTTCCATCGAAACATCGTGGACTGCAAGCAGCGATTCCCCGCCGACATGAAACGTCTTCGATAAATTCTCCGCACGCAACGCGACCGGCGCATTCGTCCGGTCGACGGGCGCGCCCAAAACCTCAGGCGTCGCGCGCGGCAACTCGGACGCGCGCTCGTGATAATGACAGCGCGACATTTGATCGCCATGCGCGGCGGATACGCGATACGGCGGCGGCGCGTCACGACGACAACGATCATCGGCGAGCTTGCAGCGCTGCGCATAGATACACCCCTGGATCACCGTTCCCGGCAGCGGCAGCGAACCGGGAATGGTGTCGAGGCGGCCGGTGTCCTTGCTGCGTCCGGTCATCGGCAAACAGCGCAGCAACCCGACCGTGTACGGATGCCGCGGCTTGGCGAACACATCGCGCGTCGTGCCTTCTTCCACGAGTTTCCCCGCATACAACACGCCGACGCGGTCGCACATCCGCCCGATCACCGCGAGGTTATGGCTGATGAACAGCACCGCCGTGCCGAGTTCTTCCCGCAAATGCGCGATCAGATCGAGCACTTCGGCTTCAACGGTCGCATCGAGCCCGGTGGTCGGTTCATCGAGGATCAGCAACGCCGGGTTGCACGCCAGCGCCATCGCGATCACCACGCGCTGCTGCATGCCGCCCGACAACTGATGCGGATAACTATCCATGACGCGCTCGGGCGCCGAGATGCGCACGCGCCGCAAGATGTCGATGGTGCGTTCCATCGCTTCGTGAACCGTTGCGCCCGCGAGCTCGAATGCCTCGGACACTTGCCGCGCAATCGTCAGCGATGGATTCAGCGCGCGGCCGGGATCCTGGTACACCATCGACACCGCATTGGCGCGCATATGCCGCAACGCGTCGGCGTCCATCGACGCGATGTCGCGGCCGGCTATCGAAATCTTGCCCGACTTTACGCGGCCATTGCGTGGCAGGTAACGCAGTATCGCGAGCGCGGCGGTGGATTTCCCGCAACCGGATTCACCGACGAGTCCATACGCCTCGCCGCGTTTCACGCGCAGCGAGATGTCCTGCAACACGTCGCGATCGCGGCCGCGCACGCGGTACGCGACCGTCAGGCCGACGATGGTCAGCGCGTCGGTTTCGGCGCTCTTCGCTCCATCGAAGATGGGAAAGGCGGACGGCGGCGGTCCGTTCATCGTTCGAGCACTCCCTGAATGCCATCGGCGACGAGATTCACGCCGACCACCAGCGAGGCGATGGCGGCGGCGTCGAAGACGACCGTCCACCACGCGCCGCCGGCCATCAGCGTGTAGCACTCGGAAAGCGCGAGGCCCCAGTCGGCGGACGGCGGCTGAATGCCGAAGCCGAGGAACGACAGCGTCGCGACCGCGAAAATGGCATAGCCGAGCCGCACGGTGGCTTCCACGATGATCGGCTGCAGCACGTTCGGCAGGATCTCCGCGAACATGATGTAGAACGCGTTTTCGCCGCGCAATTGCGCCGCGAGCACGTAGTCGAGATTGCGTTCGGCGAACACGGCGGCGCGCACGGTGCGCGCGGTGATCGGCGTGAAGGTGATGCCGATCACGAGAATCACGGTGGTGTTGCTCGCGCCCACCGCGGCGAGCGCCAGCAGCGCGACGATCACCAGCGGCAGCGCGAGCACTGCATCGATCAGCCGGCCGATTACGTTGTCCACCCAGCCATCGAAGTAACCGACGATCAAACCAACCGCCGTTCCCGCCACGGTGCCGAGCAACGTCGCCAGCGGCGCGATGGTGAGAATATCGCGCGCCCCGACAATCACCCGCGCAAACACATCGCGGCCAAGCTGATCCGTGCCGAACCAATGCGTGGCATCGGGCGGCGTGAGGGAGTTCAACGGATCGGACGCGTACGGGTCCTGCGGCACGACCCAATGCCCGATCAGCGCGCACGCGACCCAGAACAGCAGGATCAACACGCCGACCACGAAAGTGGGGGAGCGCAACAGCGCCTTCGTGCGTTCGAAACGCGGCGCCTTGTAGGGCGCTGGCGCTGGCGCGGCGGTGGCAGTGCTCATTGTGCGTTCCCCACCCGCAAGCGCGGATTCAGCACGACATAGAGCGCGTCCGCAATCAGATTAGCCACCGTATAAATCACGCCGATAGTCAAAACGCCCGCTTCGAGCATCGGAAAGTCCTTGCCCTTTGCGGCGTTATAAATAAGCGACCCGATGCCTTGGTAATGAAACAGCGTCTCCACCACCACCAGTCCGCCGATCATGTAGCCGAGTTGCGTCGCGGCGACGGTGACTGTCGGCAGCAGCGCGTTGCGCAACACGTGGCGCCAGATCACCAGCCGGCGCGGCAAGCCCTTCAGGATCGCGGTGCGCGTGTAGTCGGCATCGAGCGCTTCGACGGTCCCGGCGCGCGCCATCCGCGCAATGTATCCAAAGAAAACAAGCACCAGCGGCAACACGGGCAGGATCAGATGCTGCAACTGGACGAACACGTTCGAACCCGGCGGAAACGTCGCTTCAATCGGCAGCCATTGCAGCCAGATGCCGAACACGAGAATCAGCACGATGGACGACACGAACTCCGGCACGACGGTCGCCGATAACCCCGCAATGCTGATCGTCCGGTCGATCCAGCGGCCCTCGTGCAGCGCGGCATAGACGCCGCCGGCAATCCCCAGCGGCACCACGACGATAAACGCCAGCGCCCCGAGCTTGGCCGAATTCAGAAGCGCATTGCCGATAAAAGGCGCCACCGGCGCACGATACGAATACGACTCGCCCATGTCGCCGCGCAGAAAATGTCCGATCCAGCCGGCGTATTGCGTGAGCAACGGCCGGTCGACGCCCAGTTGATGATTGAGCGCGGCGACGGCGCGGGCATCGGCGAGCGGACCGAGAATGGCCCGGCCGACATCGCCGGGAAGCAACTGGCCGCCGGCGAACACGATCACTGACAAGAGCCACAACGTGATGATCGCCAGGAACAGCCGGACACCGACGAACCGTGCAATTCGTGCGAAAGGTGCGGCGCTGCCGGCGTCGCCACGCGGCTTCACTTTATTCACTTTAGGCGCGCCCGGCGCGGCGGGAGGAAAGACCGTGTTCATTTATCGGAGCGTCCTCGGGTCGGGCTTGATCGGGCGCGAGACTGAAAAGCGGCTACGCACCGATGGTCGCGCGTTCGAAATACAACTGCGAAATAGCGTTGAAGCGCACGCCTTTCACGTTCGCCCGCGTGACGATGAGTTGATCGTAGAAATACGGAATCACGACCGGGGTTTCATCGAGCAACAGGGTCTGGATTTGGCCCGAGAGTTTTTTCTGCGATGCCGACGTCGAGCGCCGCCACGAAATCGCGCCACGAGTTTGTCGTATTGCGGATTCTTGAAATGCGCCGCATTCCACGTGCCTTCGCTGGTCAACGGCGCGTTGAGGAACACGTTCGGCACGCCGCGATGCCCGTAATCCGTGATGCCGAGCGGCGAATCGAGCCAGTCCGACTTGCCGTAGGTGCCCGCGCCGTAATACAGCTCCTGGCTTTCCACCTTCAGCGTGATCCTGATGCCGACAGCCTTCGCCGCGTTCTGGATCACCACCGCGAGGTCGGGAATCTCCATGTACTTCTCGGTCGTGAGCGTCACGTCGAAACCATTCGGCACGCCGGCGGCCGCGAGCAATTGCTTCGCCTTCGCGACATCGAGCTTGCGCTGGGGCACGGCCAGATCGCTCGATGGAAACACCGGCGAGAACGGGCTGTCGTTACCCAGCGCGGCGTGGCCCTTGAACAGCCCCTTCACGATCACTTCGCGATTCACGGCCAGCGCCAGCGCCTGGCGCACGCGCTTGTCCTTGAACGGACCGGTATCGGTGCGCATGTGCATTTGCCGATGCGCGCTCGACTTCACGCCCAGCACCTTGAACTCGGGATTTGTCATCACGCTGAGGCCGCCCTGCACCGTGAAATCGCCCATCACGTCGGCTTGCCGGCCTTGCAGCGCGAGCAATTCCGATTGTTCGTCGGCGTAGAACGAAAACTTGATGCGCTCCGGCAAGGCTTTCTCGCCCCAGTAATCCGGATTGCGCACAAACGATGCGCCCACTTTCGGCGTGTACGACTCGAACTTGAACGGTCCCGTGCCCGGGAACGATTTCTCGTACGTGCCGCTGAAATTTGCCGGCAGGATCACGGCGTTGTACGTATCGGATGACACGTAATACGGGAAATTGCCGTTCGGCGCGTCGAGATGAAACTCGACCGTCATGTCGTCGATCACCTTCACCGAGCCCTTCGACAACACGCCCTTCAGCACCGAAAGCGCCGCCGACCCGCTGGCTGGATCGGAGAGGCGGTTAAACGTGGCGGCGACGTCCTTTGCGGTCATCGACTGGCCGTCGTGGAACTTGACGTTCGGGCGCAGCTTGAAAGTCCACACGTCGCCCTTGGCATTCGCCTTCCACGACAGCGCAAGGGAAGGGCGGAGCACGAGCTGCTGGCCGTCATCGTCGATGAGAAATTCGCCCGTCTGATTGATCAGCGCGAGGCCGGCCGGGTCGGTGACGGTGAGCGGATCGACCGCGCCGGACGGCGTCAGATGCGCGACGCGAATGGTTGCACCGGGTTTTCCCGCTGCTTGCGCGCGGGCGTGCGGCATGCCGATCAGTCCGCCTGTAGCCATCGACAACCCGAGCAAACTCGCGTGCCGCAACAACGCGCGCCGCGACAGACGGCCGGCCTTGAATTCGTCGATGGCATGGTTGCCCAGTTCCCCCGCCGAACTCCGCGATTGTTCGAGCACGGTGTCAAAGGGATCAGTTGCGGTTGTTTTCATCGGGCTGTCCGGTTCAGGATTCGGTAGTTGTTTTGATTCGCGACGACGCCATGTCCGCCGGCTTGCTGCGGGCCAACGCAACTTGAAGCTGCAACTTGAAACGAAACGATGGGCGGGAAAGATTCGGATGCACGATCAGTTTAGCGGAGCAAAACCGGTTCCGATTCCCTCGCGCGCAATCGCGATTTAATAATCGTTCACGATGTGGGGCATGCGCGACGCTCAGGAAAAGCTTGCAGTGCGAGCCTCAATATGGGCGGTAGGAAATGCCACGCGAATGCCGTGCACAATTTCTGCCGCCACGGCCGTATCAATGCTGATGCGGATGTTTGTGGATCGGATCGACCCAAAACACTTCTTCAGGCGCCTCCACCGCATCGATATTCAGATTCACCACCACCGCTTCGTTGTCGCTGCGCACGAGTACGCATTCCAGCGGTTCATCGGTGAGCGCGTTGATTTCCTGATGCGGCACGTAAGGCGGCACAAAGATGAAATCGCCGGGCCCTGCGGTAGCGGTGAACTCCAGGTGATTGCCCCATTTCATGCGAGCCTGTCCGCGCACCACATAGATCACGCTTTCCAGCGCGCCGTGATGATGCGCACCGGTTTTCGCGTTCGGATGGATCGTGACCGTGCCCGCCCAGATCTTCTGTGCGCCGACGCGTGCTGCGTTGATCGCGGCCGCGCGGTTCATGCCGGGGGTCTGCGCGGTGTTCGTATCGAGTTGATCGCCCTTGATCACCTTGACGCCGTTCTCGCGCCAGTCGGTGTGTTCGTGCTCGTGCTCGTGCTCGTGCTGATGTTCGTCGCTCATTCTCTTTATCTCCGCCAGTCCGCCAGTCCGCCGCTCCGTTAATAAGCAAAAGTCCGTTGCCGCCGGCAGGCAACAACGGACTTCGGTTCAGGATTCGAACCTTGAAACGCCTACTTCGACTTCGAATTCACGATGGCTTCCGCGACGTTGTTCGGCGTCTCGGCGTAATGCTTGAATTCCATCGTGTAGGTGGCGCGGCCCTGGGTGAGCGAGCGCAGCGTGGTCGAGTAGCCGAACATCTCGGCCAGCGGCACCTCGGCGCGCACGAGCTTGCCGCCACCGCCCGCAATGTCCTCCATCCCTTGCACGAGGCCGCGACGTGACGACAAATCGCCCATCACGTTGCCCATGAAGTCCTCGGGCGTTTCCACTTCGACGGCCATCATCGGTTCGAGCAGCACCGGCTTGGCTTTGCGCATGCCGTCCTTGAACGCCATCGATCCAGCCATGCGGAACGCGTTTTCGTTCGAGTCCACGTCGTGGTACGAGCCGAAAGTCAGCGTCACCTTCACGTCGACGACCGGATAACCCGCCAGCACGCCGGCTTTCAGCGTTTCCTGAATACCCTTGTCGACCGCCGGAATGTACTCGCGCGGCACGACGCCGCCCTTGATGGCATCGACGAATTCGTAGCCCGTGCCCGGCTTTTGCGGTTCCAGCTTCAGCACCACGTGACCGTATTGACCGCGTCCGCCTGACTGCTTGACGAACTTGCCTTCAATATCTTCCACCGGAATGCGGATCGTCTCGCGATACGCCACTTGCGGCTTGCCGACCGTCGCCTCGACGCCGAACTCGCGCCTCATCCGGTCGACGAGAATTTCCAGGTGCAGCTCGCCCATGCCCGAGATGATGGTCTGGCCGGATTCCTCGTCGGTTTGCACGCGGAACGACGGATCTTCCTGCGCCAGCCGGTTCAGCGCGATGCCCATCTTTTCCTGGTCGGCCTTCGTCTTCGGCTCGACGGCCTGCGAGATCACCGGTTCCGGGAAGATCATGCGTTCGAGGATGATGACGTGATGCGCGGATCGCACAGCGTGTCGCCCGTGGTCGCTTCTTTCAGGCCGACGGCCGCGGCGATATCGCCGGCGCGCACTTCCTTGATTTCCTGACGCTCGTTCGCATGCATCTGCAGGATCCGGCCGAGGCGTTCCTTCTTTTCCTTGATCGCGTTGTAGACCGTATCGCCGGAATTCACCACGCCCGAATACACGCGGAAGAAGATCAACTGGCCGACGAACGGGTCGGTCATGATCTTGAAGGCGAGCGCGGAGAACGGATCTTCGTCGGTCGGATGACGTTCGCTTTCTTGTCGTACTCGTCGTGCCCATGATCGCGGGCACGTCCACCGGCGACGGCAAATAGTCGATCACCGCGTCCAGCATGGCCTGCACGCCCTTGTTCTTGAACGCGCTGCCGCAGAACATCGGCACGATTTCGTTCGCTGATGCGTGCGGGCGCGGATGGCCGCCTTGATCTCGTCTTCGCTCATTGTTTCGCCGCCGAGGTACTTGTCGAGCAGCTCTTCGTTCGCTTCCGCTGCCGCCTCGATCATCTTGTCGCGCCATTCCTTCGGCGGTTGCGAGCAGGTTCGCGCGGGATTTCCTGGTATTCGAACAGAACGCCCTGGCTCGCTTCGTCCCAGATGATCGCCTTCATCTTGACGAGGTCGATCACGCCCTGGAAATGATCTTCCGCGCCGACGGGAATCTGCATCGGCACGGCGACGCCCTTCAGGCGCTCGCCGATCTGCCGCTGCACGCGGAAGAAATCGGCGCCCACGCGGTCCATCTTGTTGACGAACGCGATGCGCGGCACCTTGTACTTGTTGGCCTGGCGCCAGACGGTTTCGGATTGCGGCTGCACGCCGCCGACCGAGTCGTAGACCATGCAGGCGCCGTCGAGCACGCGCATGGAGCGCTCGACTTCGATGGTGAAGTCGACGTGTCCCGGCGTGTCGATGATGTTGATGCGGTGTTCCGGATAATTCCCCGCCATGCCTTTCCAGAAGGCCGTGGTGGCGGCTGAAGTGATCGTGATGCCGCGCTCCTGTTCCTGCTCCATCCAGTCCATCGTGGCCGCGCCGTTGTGGACCTCACCGATTTTGTGGTTCACGCCAGTGTAGAAAAGAATGCGTTCGGTGGTGGTGGTCTTGCCGGCATCGATATGAGCGCTGATACCAATATTCCGATAGCGGTCGATGGGAGTCTTGCGGGGCACTTGAACCTCCTGTTGATTTGATTGGAGCGCTAAAGCCCGAACTGGGCGCGATGGCCCGGCCGGCCGGCGGCTCCGGAGCGAAGCTTTACTTTGTACGGTGGTCGCACGGTGGTCGCACGCTGGTCGCTTCGCTGGTTTATTAGGATAGCGCGTCGGAGGGGTCTTTGCAGGAATCTTGCCAGGAGGGGGTGCTCGCGCCGGTGGACGGGGTGGGGCTTGGAGGGTGGGGAGGGGTGGCCGGGTGCTGCGTGGGCCATCGGGTGGTTTATGGTTTTGGTATTTTTTTAGCACTTTTGCGCGTTGCGCGAGGTTGTATGCGTTCGCACTCGGGCGGGGTTTTAGGCGCAGGGCTGGTCGGAGGTCGGGGTCGGTGCTGGGTTGTTGCTGCGTACGTTAGCGCGGGTTTGATATTGGCTAAATTTTTTATCACTATTAGCCACTGTGCGTGGCGGCAGGTTTTTTGCGTTCGCACTCGGGAGTTTTTTGGGCGGGCTTCCGGCGGTGGTCGGGGTTGATGCCGGGTTGCTGCTGCGTACGTTAGCGCGGGTTGAATGTTGGCTATATTTTTTATCACTATTAGCCACTGTCCGTGGCGGGACTTCATTTCTTTGTCCAACGGCGACAAAGAAACGAAGCAAAGAAAACGCCTTTCCACAAACTGTATTAAGTGTCCCCAGCGTGCAGGCCACTGCTTTTGGTTCCCGCGTAGAACGGTGCTCGCAAGAACCACGGACACTTGAACCCCTCCTTCTCGCGAATCCTTACATCCCCACGCTTCGCCACCAGTGCTCTCGGGCAAGTTCGGTGGCCCACAGACCGGTGCGGCTTCACCCTTGTTTGAGGGTGACTGGAATTAATCGGTACGTGGTGATTTCAGACGCGGTTGTTCGCGCGTAGCGCGGGACGTTTCACTATTTTTCTGATGTGCCCGTGCCCAAGCGTACTGCGCGCTACGCGCGCCCCGCGTTTGCATGGTCACGTGAGTCACGCAGTCCACTAACCTGTAAAGACGTGTGAGGCCGTATTGGTCTGCCGACCATCGAACTTGCCCGAGAGCACTGGTGGCGAAGCGTGGGGATGTAGGGATTCGCGAGAAGGAGGGTTTCAAGTGTCCGTGGTTTTGCTTTCTGATGTGCCCGTGCCCAAGCGTACTGCGCGCTACGTGCGCCCCGCACTTGCATGGCCACGCGAGTCACGCAGTCTACGAACCCGTAAAGACGGGTGAGGCCGTACCGGTCTGTGGACGTCTCCATCTTGCCCGAGAGCACTGGTGGCGAAGCGTGGGGATGTAGGGATTCGCGAGAAGGAGGGGTTCAAGTGTCCGTGGATTTACTTTCTGACGTGCCCGTGCCCAAGCGTACTGCGCGCTACGCGCGCCCCGCACTTGCATGGCCACGCGAGTCACGCAGACCACCAACCCGTAAAGACGGGTGAGGCCGTACCGGTCTGTGGACGTCTGGAACTTGCCCGAGAGCACTGGTGGCGAAGCGTGGGGATGTAGGGATTCGCGAGAAGGAGGGGTTCCAGTACCAGTGGATTTACTTTCTGACGTGCCCGTGCCCAAGCGTACTGCGCGCTACGCGCGCCCCGCACTTGCATGGCCACGCGAGTCACGCAGACCACCAACCCGTAAAGACGGGTGAGGCCGTACCGGTCTGTTGGACGTCTGGAACTTGCCCGAGAGCACTGGTGGCGAAGCGTGGGGATGTAGGGATTCGCGAGAAGGAGGGTTTCAAGTGTCGGTGGTTTTGCGAGCACCGTTCTACGCGGGAACCAAAAGCAGTGGTCTGCACGCTGGGGACACTTAATACAGATTGTGGGGAGGCGTTTTCTTTGCTTCGTTTCTTTGTCGCCGAAGGACCAAGAAATGAAGTCCCGCCACGGACAGTGGCTAATAGTGATAAAAAATTAGCCAACATACAACCCGCGCTAACGTAAGCAGCAGCAACCCAGCACTGACCCCGAC
>CAVPTS010000007.1:0-13290 GCA_963708695.1 uncultured beta proteobacterium | reverse complement strand
AATCAAAGTCAGGAGAGTGAGAAAAATGGGCAGAATTATTGGTATCGATCTGGGCACGACGAACTCGTGCGTCGCGATCATGGAAGGCAACACGGTCAAAGTGATCGAAAACGCGGAAGGCACGCGCACCACACCGTCGATCATTGCTTATGTTGATGACAACGAAATTCTCGTTGGCGCGCCGGCGAAGCGCCAGTCGGTTACGAATCCGAAGAACACGCTGTACGCGGTCAAACGGCTGATCGGCCGTCGTTTCGACGAAAAAGAAGTGCAGAAGGACATCGCGTTGATGCCCTACAAGATCGTGCGCGCCGATAACGGCGACGCCTGGGTTGAAGCCCGCGATCAAAAGCTGGCACCGCCGCAAATCTCGGCTGAAGTGCTGCGCAAGATGAAAAAGACCGCTGAAGACTATCTCGGCGAAGAAGTCACGGAAGCCGTGATTACGGTTCCGGCTTACTTCAACGACAGCCAGCGTCAGGCTACGAAAGACGCGGGCCGTATCGCCGGTCTGGAAGTGAAGCGGATCATCAACGAACCGACCGCAGCCGCACTGGCATTCGGCCTGGACAAGAACGAAAAGGGCGATCGCAAGATTGCCGTGTATGACTTGGGCGGTGGCACGTTCGACGTGTCGATCATCGAAATCGCGGACGTCGACGGTGAGAAGCAGTTCGAAGTGCTCTCCACGAACGGCGACACGTTCCTCGGCGGCGAAGATTTTGACCAGCGCATCATTGACTACATCATTGGCGAGTTCAAGAAGGAACAAGGCGTCGATCTGTCGAAAGACGTGCTCGCGCTGCAACGCCTGAAGGAAGCGGCGGAAAAGGCCAAGATCGAGTTGTCGTCGGCGGCTCAGACCGAAATCAACCTGCCGTACATCACGGCGGACGCGTCGGGTCCGAAGCACTTGAACCTGAAAATTACGCGTGCGAAGCTGGAGTCGCTGGTCGAAGAACTGATCGAGCGCACGATGGAACCGTGCCGCGTAGCTATCAAAGACGCAGGCGTGAAGGTCGGCGAAATTGACGACATCATCCTGGTCGGCGGTATGACGCGTATGCCGAAGGTGCAGGAGAAGGTGAAGGAATTCTTCGGCAAGGAACCGCGTCGTGACGTGAATCCGGACGAAGCCGTGGCTGTTGGCGCTGCGATTCAAGGCCAGGTTCTGTCGGGCGATCGTAAGGACGTGTTGCTGCTGGACGTGACGCCGTTGTCGTTGGGTATTGAAACCCTTGGCGGCGTGATGACGAAGATGATCAACAAGAACACGACCATCCCGACCAAGCACGCACAAGTTTATTCAACCGCTGACGACAACCAGAGCGCCGTGACCATCAAGGTGTTCCAGGGTGAGCGCGAAATGGCGGCGGGTAACAAGCTGCTGGGCGAATTCAACCTTGAGGGCATTCCGCCGGCATCGCGCGGCACGCCGCAGATTGAAGTGAGCTTCG
Organism: uncultured beta proteobacterium; assembly: GCA_963708695.1. Taxonomy (GTDB): domain Bacteria; phylum Pseudomonadota; class Gammaproteobacteria; order Burkholderiales; family Burkholderiaceae; genus Caballeronia. The sequence goes on along the minus strand of CAVPTS010000007.1, from coordinate 11,833 downwards.
ACATCGACGCGAACGGCATTCTGCACGTCGGCGCGAAGGACAAGGCGACCGGCAAGGAAAACAAGATCGTCATCAAGGCGAACTCGGGTCTGTCGGACGCCGAGATCGACAAGATGGTGAAGGACGCCGAAGCGAACGCGGAAGAAGATCACCGTCTGCGTGAACTGGCCGACTCGCGCAATCAGGGCGACGCGCTGGTGCACAGCACGAAGAAGGCCGTGGCTGAATACGGCGACAAGGTCGAAGCGGCTGAAAAAGAGCAGATCGAAGCAGCGTTGAAGGACCTCGAAGAAGCGCTTAAGAGCACGGCCAGCGACAAGGCCGCGATCGACGCGAAGATCGAAACGCTGGCAACGGCGTCGCAGAAACTCGGCGAAAAGATGTACGCCGAGATGGCTGCAGCGCAAGGTGCAGCCGGCGCGGCGGCGGGTGCAGCGGGCGCAGCAGGCGGCCCGGGTGCGCAGGCGGCCCCGGAGCAGCACGACGACGTTGTCGATGCCGACTTCAAGGAAGTAAAGAAGGACTGAGTCGATTGAACCGCGTAAGCACACACACACGCGTGTCATCGGTGAAAGTTGAACCGGTCCCGTGCAGCTTTGGCTTCGCACGGGGCCGCGACGAAAGATGTCTTGCGCGTGGTTGAGCGTATGGACGAAGAACGCGCCTGGCGAGCCAAATGGCTTCCCGGGCACGTTGTTTTTTAGAGGGCGCTGCGCCTTTGCGTGTTAATCCAGGCGTGCTGATCATTTTTTGATCGCGCGAATCACGCAGGAAGGCCAGGCGTCGACGAACCACATGAGTCGCGAGACTCCAGGCATCCAAGAGGGAGCCGCCGGTCCTGATCATTTCGATCGGGCGCGGTGGCGCTGAACCGATATGGCGAAACGGGATTACTACGAGGTTATGGGCGTCGCGAAGAATGCGAGCGACGACGAAATCAAGAAGGCGTATCGCAAGCTTGCGATGAAGCATCACCCTGACCGCAATCCGGACAGCAAAGATGCGGAAGAGCGTTTCAAGGAGGCCAAAGAGGCCTACGAAATGCTCTCGGATCCGCAAAAGCGCGCGGCGTACGATCAGTACGGGCACGCAGGCGTCGATCCGAACATGGCTGGTGCAGGCCAGCAGGGTTTTGGCGGTTTTGCCGATGCGTTCGGCGATATTTTCGGCGACATCTTCGGCCAGGCGGCCGGCGGTGGCGCGGGCGGTGCCCGTGGCCGTGGCGGTCCGCAGGTTTATCGCGGCGCTGATTTGCGTTACAGCATGGAAATTTCGCTTGAGCAAGCTGCGCACGGCTACGACACGCAAATTCGCGTGCCAAGCTGGGTGAATTGCGAGATTTGCAAGGGCTCGGGCGCAAAGCCCGGCACCAAGCCGGAAACCTGTCCGACATGCCAAGGACAAGGCACCGTGCGGATGTCGCAGGGATTTTTCAGCATCCAGCAAACCTGCCCGAAGTGTCACGGCACCGGTACCCACATTCCTGAGCCGTGCGGTCATTGTCATGGCGCGGGCAAGGTGAAGGAAACGAAGACGCTGGAAGTGAAGATTCCGGCGGGTATCGATGACGGCATGCGTATCCGGTCGTCGGGCAACGGTGAGCCGGGTATCAACGGCGGACCGAGCGGCGATTTGTACGTCGAGATTCACATCAAGCAGCATACGGTGTTCGAGCGTGACGGCGACGACCTCCATTGTCAGATGCCGATTCCGTTCACCACGGCGGCGCTTGGCGGCGAGATCGAAGTGCCGACGCTCGCGGGCCGCGCGAGTTTCACCGTGCCGGAAGGCACGCAGTCCGGCAAGACGTTCCGGCTGCGCAGTAAGGGTATCAAGGGATTGCGCTCAAGCATTGCAGGAGACCTTTATGTACACGTGCAGGTCGAAACGCCGGTCAAGCTCACCGACCAGCAACGCGATCTGCTCAAACAGTTCGAACGGTCGCTGACGGAGGGTGGTGCGCGTCATAGTCCGCAAAGCAAGAGCTGGTTTGATCGTGTGAAGAGTTTCTTCGATTGAGGCGCTGATCATGCAGCAACGCAGCGACGTTTTCGCGCTGCTCGACGATTGCGACTCGACCGCCGAAAGGCGGTCGAGTCGCCTGTATGGCGGCTTCACGCGTGAGCGCTTGTGCAGCGACGGCGCGCAACTCGACGAAGTTTGTGCGAATGTCGCAGAAGACCTGCGCGACGGATTGCACGCCGTCGTGGTCGCGGATTACGAGTTTGGCCGCAATCTTCAACTGGCGCAGCCCGGCAATGCCGCGCTGCGCTTTTTGTTGTTCCGCGAATGCGGGTTGTTATCGCGGGAGGAAGCGGATGGCTGGCTTGCCGGGCGCGATAGCGGCCTGGCCGATCGGCCATCGGTGGCGGGCGTGGCGAACATCGAAGCGAGCGTTACGCGCGACGCATTCGAACAGGCAATCGCGGGCGTTCAGGAAGCGTTGCAGGCCGGTGACTCGTATCAGATCAACTACACGTTTCGTCTCTTCTTCGATGTGTTCGGCTCGACCGTCGGTTTATATCGGCGGCTGCGGGAACGGCAGCCGGTGCGTTATGGCGCGCTGATCGCCATGCCCGATGGCCGCGATGTGTTGTCGTGCTCGCCCGAGTTGTTCATCCAGCGCGACGGCGATGTGCTGCGCGCGCGGCCGATGAAGGGCACGGCGCCGCGCAGCGCCGACCCGGAATGGCTGCGGCTCGATCCGAAGAACCGCGCGGAAAACGTGATGATCGTGGATTTGTTGCGTAACGACATGTCGCGTGTCGCCGTGACTGGAAGCGTGCACGTGCCGCGGCTGTTTTCGGTCGAAGCGTACAAGTCGGTGTGGCAGATGACATCGACGGTGGAGGCGCGCTTGCGACCCGCCACCACATTCGCCGATATCCTCCGGGCGCTGTTACCGTGCGGTTCGATCACGGGCGCGCCGAAGCACAAGACGATGCAACTGATCGATGAACTCGAAAGCACGCCGCGCGGCATTTACACGGGCGCGATTGGCTGGCTGGATGCGCGTCAGGATTTTTGCTTGTCCGTGCCTATCCGGACGCTGGAACTACAGCACGGCAGAGGCAAGATGGGCGTGGGTGCGGGGATCGTGCTGGATAGCGTCGCCGCCGATGAATTCGAGGAGTGTCAATTGAAGGCGCGATTCCTGACCGGCTCCGATCCGGGTTTCGAGTTGTTCGAGACCACTTTTGCTACGCGGGAAGAAGGGATTCGCCACTGGGACCGGCATCTTGCGCGGCTTGTTTCCAGCGCGCAGTGGTGCGGTTTCCCGCTTGATCCGGCGATGCTGCAACAGCGTATCGATGAAACCTGTGCGGGCTTTGAGGCGAACGCGGGTTATCGGTTGCGGATTGCGTTGAACAAGAGCGGCGAGATTGCTGTGACGAGCGCGCCGCTCGTGCCCTTGGCGGCGTCGACTGTCGAGGTCTTGCTGGCATCGGAACATGGCTTCGCCGCGCGCTTGGCGGACGATGCGCTGCTCAGGCACAAGACGACGTCCCGTGAAGAATATGACCGGGCATGGCGCGAGGCCGAAGCGCAAGGCGCGTTCGATATGCTGTTTTTCAACGAGCGGGGAGAGCTGACGGAAGGCGGGCGATCGAATGCGTTCGTGAAACTCGATGGTCGCTGGAGCACCCCGCCGCTCGATGCTGGATTACTGCCCGGCGTGATGCGCGGCGTGTTGATCGATGAACTCGATGCGGAAGAACGGACGCTGACGCGTGAAGATCTGGAACACGCGGAATCGTTGATGATTTGCAACGCGTTGCGAGGCGCGATGCCGGCACGGCTGAAATAGTAAGTTGATGTCCTTACTAATTTCGCGTTAGGAAAAACGGCCGGTCAGAAAGGTGATAAGCCGCTTTTCTTGATAAAACGCGGCCATACGCAGTCGCGTTGACCTTCACGAAAGGTCAGCCAAAGCGACCGCATAAAACAAAAGCAAACCCCTTAAAACGTATGCTCCGGCCCGGGAAAACTCTTTTCCCGAACGGCGCGAACATAAGCCTCGACCGCAGCAAAAATGCTCGGCTGCCCCTGCATAAAATCCTTGACGAAGCGCGGCCGTCTTCCGGGAAAAATCCCGAGCATGTCATGCAGCACAAGCACTTGCCCGGAGCACTCGATCCCAGCTCCAATGCCAATAGTAGGAATGGTCAACTGCTGCGTCAAATCGCCAGCAAGCAGCGTAGGCACCGCTTCGATTACGATCAACTGCGCGCCGGCATCCTGAAACGCCAATGCATCGCGGCGCATTTGCTCGGCGCCGGCATCGGTTTTCCCTTGCACCTTGAACCCGCCAAAAGCGTGCACCGATTGCGGCGTCAACCCGACGTGCCCGCAAACGGGAATAGAGCGATCGACTAAAAATCGAACGATGTCAGCGGACCATTCCCCGCCTTCGATCTTGACCATCTGCGCGCCGGCGCGCATCAAGCGCACGGCGTTCGCGTAGGTTTCTTCCCGCGAGCCAATCGTCCCGAACGGCATGTCCGCAACAACCAGCGCGTTCTTGTTCCCGCGTGCAACGGCTGCCGTGTGATACGCAATGTCCTCCAGCGTTACGGGCAGCGTCGTACCATGTCCCTGCAGCACATTGCCGAGCGAATCGCCAATCAGAAGGACATCGACACCCGCGCTATCCAGCAATGCGGCAAAACTCGCGTCATAACACGTGAGCATCGTGATTTTTTCACCGGCTTCACGCATCGTCCGAAGCTTCGGGACGGTGATCGCGGAGCGGCTAGTTTCCTGCAAATACGCCATGGCAATTTCCACATCGACGAGATAAGAGACGGCGCGCCGGCGCGCAAGCCGGACGGACTTAAAGTGACGTGCCCTTGACAAAGAATTCCTTGCGCCCACGCATGGTTTCAATCCGCTCCACCAGCAGCGCCAGATCGGCGTCCGATTCCAGGGGATTCAGATGCTCGGCGCTCACGGTCAATAGCGGCGTGGCGTCGTAGTGATAGAAGAAATCATTGTAGGCGTCGCAGAGGGCGCGCAGATACGCGTCGGGAATCTGCAGTTCCATCGGCAATGCGCGCTTTTGGATGCGGGCGAACAACACCTCCGGACTCGCCTGCAAATAGACGACGAGATCGGGCGCGGGCGCGGGGGTATCGAAGCGTTTTGCCACCTCCCGGAACAACTCGAATTCGTCGTCGGGGAGCGTCAGGCGTGCGAACAACGCGGTTTTTTCGGTGATGAAATCGGTAATGAGCGGTGCGTTCACCGCTTGCCCGGGGTGTCCCGGCGCGCCCAGAAGCGCCGCCGCAACCTCCTGCGACTGCTGCGCGCGCTGCAAGGCGAACTGCAATTGCGTGGGCAGCGCATAACGCGTGTTGTCGCGATAAAACCGCTCCAGAAACGGATTCTCGTGCGGGCGCTCGAACAGTGTGCGCATGGACCAGCGTTCCGCGAGCAGCCGCGCCAGCGTGGTCTTGCCGACGCCAATGGGCCCTTCAATCGCGATGTATCGATGCGGCGGGCGCAAGTGCGGCGCGGTGACGGTGAGGGGCGTGATGCTCATTGGCGGTCCATCGTTCAGGCTTCGGGAGGCGAAGTGCTGCGGGCGGCGAATAGCGGGCACTGATGTGTCGCCACTTTTTCGATACGTTGATCTTGAACCGATGCGAGAAACGCATCGGCGCGGCCGCGTTGCGCGATGACGACATCGCGGTCGAGTTCGACGAGCGGCACGAGTGCAAATGCGCGTTCGGTGAGACGCGGATGCGGAATGACCAGATCGGCTTCTTCAATGCACGAGTCGCCGAACAGCAGGATGTCGAGATCGAGCGTACGCGGCGCGTTCCGATACGGCCGCTCGCGTCCGAAATGTGCTTCTATGGAATGGCAAAGCCGCAGCAACTGCCGCGCGGACACGGAGGTCTCGATCTTCACGACGCAATTGAAGTAGTCGTCGCCACCGGCGTCGATGGGCGCAGTGCGATAGAGGCTCGATTTCGCGAGCACGGTGATCGTGTGTTGCTGAGCAAGACACACGACTGTGTCTTTCAGGGTCTGGCGCGCGTCACCGAGGTTTGCGCCCAGGCCGAGATAAGCTACCGTCATGGCATGAATCCTACGACTGTCGTTTGGCGATACACGGTTGCGCGCCCTGTTCAGAAAGCGCGCTGTCCGTGTCAATCGTCGCGCTGGCCACCGCTTTCGTCGCCATACCGTACATCGCGCACGTCACGCTCTTCATGATTGTCGCGAGCTGACACTTCCCCGCTGCTCGCGCCGCCCTCCATTCCGTCACCCGGCCCGCGGCTTCTGGCGTTGCTGCTGCGCCGCCGTCGTTTCTTGGGCAACCGGTCCTTCCCGCCTTGCGAAAGCAGTGACTCGCGCGCGGCGGTGTCTCCAGTGATGAAATCCGTCCACCATTGGCCTACCGATGCATCCAGTTCGCCGGATTCACATCGGAGCAGGAGGAAATCATAACCTGCCCTAAACCTTTGGTGTTCCAGCAGCTTCATCGCGCTGCGCCCGGAGCGTTTTTCGAGCCGATGTTGCAGGCCCCAAATCTCCCGCATATCCGATGAAAACCGCTTATGGATGGCAAGCTTTTCGGTCTGCATGTCGAGCACGTCGTCCATCGCGCGATGCAGCGCGGGCACGGGGAATTCGCCGGCCAGCGTGTATTGCTGCCAGCGCGTCTGCATGTCGTTCCAGAGCAGCGTGGCGAACAGGAATCCCGGCGATACACCCTTGCCGGCACGCACGCGTTCGTCGGTGTTGGTCAACGCAAGCGTGATGAATTTCTCGCCGTGCTGCGATTCGAAAATCACGTCGAGCAGCGGCAACACGCCATGATGCAGGCCTTCCGCGCGCAGCCGTGTCAGGCACGCGAGCGCGTGGCCTGAGAGCAGCAGCTTGAGCATTTCATCGAAGAGACGGGCGGCCGGGACGTTGCTGATCAGGTCGGCGAGTTCCGCGATAGGCGCGCGCGTGGCAGGCTCGATCTCGAAGCCCAGCTTCGCGGCAAAACGTACAACACGCAGCATCCGCACGGGATCTTCCCGATACCGCGTAGCCGGATCGCCGATCATGCGCAGCAAACGCGCGCGAATGTCGGCCATGCCGTCGTGGTAATCCAGCACGGTTTGCGTGGCCGGATCGTAGTACATGGCGTTGATGGTGAAGTCGCGCCGCGTGGCGTCTTCGTGCTGCTCGCCCCACACGTTGTCGCGCAGCACGCGGCCGCTTGCATCGACAGCATGCGTGCGCGTGTCCATCTCGCCGCGTCTGAGGCGTGGCGGAGGAGGCGAGGGCGGCGCATCGGCGGGGGTATCGACGAGCGCGCGGAACGTCGACGTTTCGATGATGTCCTGCCCGAACTGCACATGCACGATCTGGAACCGCCGCCCGATGATCCGCGCACGGCGGAACAGCTTCTGCACCTGGTCGGGCGTGGCGTCTGTTGCGACGTCGAAATCCTTCGGCGCCACGTTCAGCAGCAAATCACGCACCGCGCCGCCCACGATAAACGCCCGATGACCGCCCTGCTGCAGGCCATCGGTGACGCGGATCGCGTTCTTCGAAATCAGCGACGGGTCGATGCCGTGCACATCCGCCGACAAGATCACCGGCACGTTCGGATCGCGCTTCGGTGCTGCGGGCGCGGCCTTTTTGCGCGTGCTCTTGCGGGCGGGTTTTACATCGTCGGAGAGCGGGGTCGTGGCGGGCGCTTCAACTTTGGCGTCCTGGCCGAACAGCTTGCGGATAAGTTTTTTAATCACGTGGGGAGAAGATTTCCAGGATACGCCAGCCGCGGGTTTGCGCATGCGCGCGCAAGGTGTCGTCAGGATTGGTCGCTATCGGGTCGGTGACTTTCTCGAGGAGAGGAATGTCGTTGTGCGAGTCGCTGTAAAAGTAGCTGTGTTCGAAGTCACCCAGGTTTTTTCCCAGCGATGCGAGCCACGCTTCGGTGCGCACGATCTTGCCCTCGCGATAGCTCGGCGTGCCCGTCGGCCGGCCAGTCAGCTGGCCGTTCGGCACATTGTCGACCGTTTCGACCTCGCACGCGATCAATGCTTCAATGCCGAACGCCCGGCCGATAGGCGCCGTGATGAACGCGTTGGTGGCCGTGACGAGGCAGCAGAGATCGCCCGCTTCCTGGTGCTTGCGCACGAGTTCGAGCGCGGCGGGCGCGATGGCCGGCGTGATGACTTCGCGCATGAATTGCGCGTGCCAGTCGTCCAGCTGGGCCCGCGAATGCTGGGCAAGCGGGGAGAGCTGGGCGTTCAGGTAGGCGTGGATATCGAGCGTGCCGGCTTTGTAATCTTCGTAGAACGCGTCGTTTTGCTTCGCGAACTTTTCGGCATCGACAATGCCGAGCTTGGCCATGAAGCGACCCCATTCGTGGTCGCTATCCGTCGGGATAAGAGTGTGATCGAGATCAAAAAGGGCTAGGTTCATGGGAGCGCATTTTACTTGAAGCGGGTGGAAGCGTTCGCTGGCCTTTCGCGGCCCGGCTTGTCGCGGCGCATCGCTGGTTAAAAAAGCTCGGTTTGCGGGCGCGGCGGGTTTTCATCTTTTGCGGCGAGCATCGTGCGCAGCAGCGGCAGCGTCACCGCGCGCTTTTGTTCCAGCGAAAACCGGTCGAGTTCGTCGAGCAAGGTCATCAGGCTCGCCATGTCGCGGCGAAAATGCCTGAGCAGATAAGCGGGAACGTCGTCGGCGAGGACAATGCCGCGTTCGCGCGCCGCGTGTTTCAGCGCGGTGACCTTGCTTTCGTCGGAGAGCGGCGTGAGCTGGAAGACCAGTCCCCAGCCCAGGCGCGTGCGCAAATCTTCTCTCACCGATAACCCCAGCGGCGCCACATTGCCCGTTGCCACGAGCGCGCTCGCCGGATGCGCGCGAACCTCGTTGAAGAGGTTGAACAGCGCGATTTGCTGCGCGCCCGACAGCCGCTCGCAGTCATCGACGGCGTAAAGGGTCGCCGAGGGATCGAAGCTGAACGCGGCCAGCGGCGCTTGCGGACTCAGGAAACGTGCGCGGCCGTCCGCTTCGTGCATCAGCGCCTGCAGCAGATGGCTGCGGCCGCTGCCTGCCTCGCCCCAGATGTAGAAAGTCCGGTCGGCCACGGGGCCGGCCGCGAGCGCGCCTTCGAGTTCGCGCAGACGCGTCACCAGTTCGTGGTTGCCGGCGGCGAAAAAGTTATCGAAGGTGGCGAGCGGCGGCGTGCCGAGATCGAGCGTCAGTTGGCGTTGCACGGGCAATCGGTTCCGTCAGGGCGTGTCTTGAAAAGCGGCGCGCTCAGCTTGGCCGATGCCCGGTTTGCACCGTGGCGAAAGGCGTTGAGCGCAGGGTCGTGACTTTGGCCGAAAGGGCGCGAGTCTCGAAAAGGGTTTGGAGCGGTGCTTCGGAGCCAGGGCCGCGAACTGCGAGAAATCCGGCCAGGCGGCTGGCATCGGTTAAAATCTCATTTTACCGACCTTCTCGCCGATCCCCCATGAATCAACCGAAATCCGCCTCAGATGCCCAAGGTTTGTCCTATCGCGACGCGGGCGTGGACATCGATGCCGGCGACGCTCTCGTCGACCGGATCAAGCCTTTTGCCAAGAAAACCATGCGTGACGGCGTGTTGGGGGGCATCGGCGGATTCGGCGCGCTGTTTGAAGTGCCTAAACGATACAAGGAGCCGGTGCTGGTATCCGGCACTGATGGCGTCGGCACGAAGCTGCGCCTCGCCTTTCAGCTGAACAAGCACGACACTGTCGGCCAGGATCTGGTGGCAATGAGCGTCAACGACATCCTGGTGCAGGGCGCTGAGCCGTTGTTTTTCCTCGATTATTTTGCGTGCGGCAAGCTCGACGTGGATACGGCGGCGACTGTTGTGCAGGGGATTGCGAAAGGTTGCGAGCTGGCTGGTTGCGCTTTGATTGGCGGTGAGACTGCTGAAATGCCGGGCATGTATCCCGATGGTGAGTACGACCTGGCCGGGTTTGCCGTGGGCGCGGTGGAGAAGAGCAAGATTATTGATGGCTCGACCATTCAGCCTGGCGATGTCGTGCTTGGGCTTGCTTCTTCGGGCATTCATTCGAACGGGTATTCGTTGGTGCGCAAGATTATCGAGCGCGCGCAGCCTGATTTGAATGCCGATTTCGATGGGCGATCGCTTGCTGACGCATTGATGGCGCCTACGCATATTTATGTGAAGCCGCTTTTGTCGTTGATGTCGCAGATGGCGGTCAAGGGTATGGCGCATATCACCGGCGGTGGGCTGGTAGAGAATATTCCGCGGGTTCTGCGCGATGGGTTGACGGTTGAGCTCGATCAGCGCGCATGGCCATTGCCGCCGTTGTTTTCGTGGCTGCAGAAGGAAGGCGGCGTTGCTGACGCCGAGATGCATCGGGTTTTCAATTGCGGAATCGGGATGGTTGTTGTGGTGGCCGCTGGCGACGCTGAAGCCGCGATGGGCTTTTTGTCGGGTGCTGGTGAGCAGGTTTGGGCGATCGGTGTTGTACGGGAGTCGCTTGCCGGGGAAGCTCAGACTGTGGTCGTTTGATTTTTCGCTCGCGCCGGTGGACGGGGGGTGGGTTTGCCGGCGGCGGGTGTGAGGCAGGGTTGGAGTGGTGCTGCTTGGGCCTGCGCGAGGTCCATGCTTTCGCGATTTTTTAGCACTGTTGGCCACTGTTGGCCACTGTGCGTGGCGGCAGGGTATTTGCGTTCGCACTCGGTCAGGGTTTTGGGCGCGGGGCTGATGGTCAGTGGTCGGGGTTGGCGCCGGGTTGTTGCTGCTTACGTTAGTGCGAGTTGTATGTGAGCTAAATTTTTTATCACTATTAGCCACTGTGCGTGGCGGCACTTCATTTCTATGTCCGGGGTACTGGGTCGGCGCCGGGTTGTTGCTGCTTACGTTAGTGCGAGTTGTATGTAAGCTATATTTTTTATCACTATTAGGGCGTGTTGACATTACGCATATCTGACGCAGATTTCGCTGTTAAACTTTTCGGGAAATCTGTTTACATCCTGTCTTTTGGGCGAGACAGGCATGCCGCGAATGATGTTGCGAGACGACCAATACGAGCGCGTCGCGTTGTTGCTACCGGGCAAAGCCGGAGACCGGGGGCGAACGGCGGCAGACAATCGACTGTTCGTTGAGGCCGTGCTGTGGATGGCACGAACGGGTGCTCCGTGGCGGGACTTGCCTGCTGAATTCGGGCGTTGGAATAGCGTGTACATGCGCTTTGCCCGATGGTCACGTAACGGCATATGGCACGACGTTTTTGAGGCGTTGGCGGTTGACGCAGACTTCGAGGAAGTCTTCATTGATAGCACCATTGTGCGTGCTCATCAGCACGCAGCAGGTGCGCCAAAAAAAAGGTGATCAGGCGCTTGGCCGATCGCGGGGCGGTTGGGGCACCAAGATTCACGCGCTGGTCGAGGGGTTGGGCATGCTGGCCAAGTTCCGACTAAGCGGCGGCCAAGCCGGCGACAGCCCCCAGGCATTGCCCCTCATGGGGGATCTCAAGCCCGCGAGCGTGGCCGCTGATAAAGCGTACGACAGCGGCGAGATCCTCGCGCATCTTGAGGCCATCGGTGCCGCCGCCGTTATTCCAAGCCGCAAAAAGCGCCGGGTACAACGCCCTTTGGACAAACATGCCTATCGTTCGCGTAACCTGGTTGAGCGCTACTTTGCCCGTCTCAAACAGTTTCGTCGTGTCGCCACCCGCTATGACAAGCTAGCCGAACGCTTTGCCTCCTTTATCGAGGTAGCCGCCGCTTTCATATGGCTCGTCTAATGTCAACACGCCCTAGCCACTGTCCGTGGCGGGACTTCATTTCTTTGTCCAACGGCGACAAAGAAACGAAG